>JBDWQI010000326.1:0-1734 GCA_039986635.1 Sulfitobacter sp. | reverse complement strand
AGTTTCGTAACTGCTGTGACGCCGAGTTCGGCGTTGGTCAGTTGCTGATGCCCTCATGGTGTGACAACTCCTATGTCAAATTTTCAACGGATCCCACCGGCGTCCCCCCTCTACTGAGTTTCATCTTGCCGTCAGGGCATTGTCCACCGTTTTCAGAGTATGTTGACGGACATCATATCCGTTGGTGGGGTTATTATTGGATATACAGATCTCGAGCCCGCTATCGCTGAGCGATGGATTTCCCTGTCGTACACCGCCACCGCTGGCTTTGACGTTGGCTTATTTTCAAGGTCCTGTCTACAAAATCCACTGTACCGCGCTATTGCCGGTAAACGACTCCCTCATGATATGCGGTCAATGGCGCTGGTTCGAGTAACTACTAGCGTTTCCGCACCAAGCGCCCCCACCATCAAACTGAATGAGAACACACCGGGAACACGAAAAAACTCCTTAGTTTTTTTTTTCTAATAAGTTACCACATGTGCTTCCAACTGACGAACAGAAGGCAAGCGTCAATGTCAAAAGCACCTACGTGCATGTTTGTACTGTAGTAGTGGTGGTACTCGTGATGGTGGTATGGGTGGTGGTGGTTCGTTCATGTTCGACATTCGAACGCCGGTCCGACGATCCGCCATCACCACAAGTAGCAGGGGATATACGTTCAGGTTTTTCTGCGGTATGTATAGTGTGGTGCCGAACCGCGGCGCGGTTTGCGCAACCGGAGAATCCTGATGCATACTTTTAATTACACTGTTAGCTATGCGCTTTCGTATTTTTCGGGGCGACAAAAGTTGTTTTTGGCCGTTCATAGTTTAAACAAAATCATCATCGATAAACCAACCAAAATATAACGGAATGTCACACGCATCACCAACGTAGGCCCAAGAGTCACACTTTGTCTGCTGTTGCTGCTGCGACTGCACACAGTATAGCTAATACCAGCAGTGTATAAGGAAAATTACTTGTGTGCGTCGAGAGCACCGCAGCAGCAAGCGACGGGGTAGAAACGTGCAGCTAAACCGACACGGATGCCCACGACGCTGTCGCTCTGTCCGCAGTGCCAATTCCGCCTTTAGCCTTGCCTCTTCCACCTTCATCTTAACATCTTTAGCCGCAAGCCTGAGATTGTTTTCCGAAGACACGCTCGAGTCCACCTCGGAAATATTTTGGTCCGCATCGCGGCTCATCAATTCCGAACAGATGCTTGTCCACGGCTTTTGTCCCGCTCCTGCAACGCTCTGTCCGGGCATGCCTCGGACACCACGACGCCGCCGTGTCGCACCGCGTGTGCTGCGCGCTCCGCTGCCCTTTTCTTAGGTGTCACCACCTTGTCTTCTCGTAAACGGTTGCATTTCGTTTCGCGGCTGCCTGTCTTTCCCGTGGCCCATGCGAGTCTATCTCCGCCATATTACGTGATTTTGAAAGACACAGCCCACCGCTCTGACGTAGGAAGATGAAGCGGGGTTTGGTTAACTGGATGACACATAACCTAAGGAACATGGTGGCCAGCTATTTGTACCTCTATACACCTCAAGACCAGGTGATTTGCCTGCGTTACTTGGGAATACCCATAACAAACAGGCTTTCGGCGATTTCACCTCTGTTTTACTTTCAATATATATATAAACAGAGCTGAGCACCACGTGAAGTTTTATTTGAAGGTTCATGCGCAATCACTAGTATTATACGTTTTCACAATGCAGAATTTTGTACACCTAAATCAAATCATTCAAT
>JBDWQI010000325.1:0-7119 GCA_039986635.1 Sulfitobacter sp. | reverse complement strand
AACAAAACATCATTTCCCGATCAAGGCGAAAATTGGTGGAGACATAGCTGAAGACCCTACGTGAAGACCTATATTAGTTTCAGTGCCCAATTCGGTACCCATCAAGAGATATCGCCAAACACGATTTCCATACATAGCACAATTAGCTACGATCATTTTTTGTTCTTCTGCGATGCCACGTTCAAATTTGCGAGTTGCGACCTGAAAAATTAACCTCGTATTTGCACGACGTATGAAAACAAACGGAAAGCGAGCCCTCTATATTTTTGTTCAGACAAGTTACGGTCGTTTTTGCATTTTCCGGATCTTTGTATCGGTCTTATCTCTCTCTCTCTCTCTCGAAAAAAGGGCTTGCTTCCTACTTGTGGGTTGGTGCATGATCAACACTATGTAAAAAAAATCGCATCCAAATACGTAGAATTGAGCGTGGCGTGGGCAATCAAACGAGTTGGCAGCACCTTAGCTGGCCCAGCTCGTAACTGCAAGATAGATACACCAAAGAAGGTCCAGGGAGCGCCTGCTATTTCTAGAAAAACACAAGAACATGTGTTTACATTTCGTGAGACGGAACGATGCCTCTTACCTGAGGTGGGTCTTGACCATGTCGACCTCGTCAGACCTGCCCAGCAGTGGTGTTAACTCCAAAGTTAGAGAACATCCGTCGCCGTGGTGAGTGAGTACGGTTGTTGTTGCTGATGTCTGATGCGGCGCTCACAGTGCCGACAGAAAGAGGTCCTTCGTTGAAGATGATACCCGAAGCAGCGACCCCAGAGACGTCAGACCCTGAGCTTAATGAAGGAGGTGCGCCTCCAATTGCAGCGACGGGGATGGCGAGCAACTCCAATGCAGTTTGGTGAGGAATATAATGTTTCACGGCCGCGGTGGGCGGTGTTCCTGCAGTTTACAGTCGATCCTATCGTCGTCTTCGCTGTTGTTGTACAAGATACGTACAATAACATAGTGATGTGGTGGTCGCAGACAATAGGTATGATACAGCAGTACCGCCGTACGCACGGGAAAACAATCTCCAGGCCAGTGGCCAGCGGTTGAAACACCTTACTCCACAGTAAGTACCTGGTCGGCTGATCGGAAGTCGGGAGTCGATCTCGAAGGGAGGAGTGTGGCTCGAGAGGGGAGAACGGGAGGGTGAAACCGCCCAGCACGAAGCGTCAACCAACGAAACACCAGTGACGTCAGTAGCGCTAGTAGGTGGACGTCGCCGAGAGGGGTATAGAGAATAGAGTGGGGGGAACGGGGGGTCAAGGGCGAAACCGTCGAACACGAAACATTGACCGAGGAAACGTCATGCATCGTAAGTATCGTCAGGAACGACAGTAACGCCCGAAACGTCAGTAACGTCAGTACCGCCAGTGGCGTCCGAAACGCCAGCAACGTCAGCACAATCAGTAACGTCGGAAACATCAGTAGAGCCAGAAACGCCAGACACGCCAGTAACATCAGAAATGTTAGTAACGTCAGTAGCGCCAGTAACATCAGCAACCTCAGTAACGCTTGTAACGTCAATCGCTAGCGCCAGTATCATCAGTAACGTTAGTAATGCTATTTACGTCAGTTACGTCAGTTACCATCAGGATGTAACGCCAATGACGCCTGTAACGCCAGTAACGTGACGCCAGCAACACTAGTAAGTACAGTAATGCCAGTACCAACTTCGTCAACGTCAATCAAGTACGTGTGCTATAGAAATACTAATATTCCTTGTTTGTCGCGCCTTGTTCGTCTGGTATTCATGTAACGTGTATGTACGGAAAGCGCCGTACCAGGTACGTACTATAAACACTACAACACCAGGTATAAAACACTGGTGGTCTTGGTGTGAACATGATATTACTCGGCGTATATCATAACAGGTACGTACAGTAGTACACTAGTGAGTAAAATAATGATCTTCAATCCTCAACTAACCGTGTTGCCGATACTCTGTCTGACTGCGTCATGTACAGCCAGGGTGTGTTGTGAGCCGAAAATGAAAGCTTCTGTTTGTTTTTTTCGTTTGTTCCTGACCGAGCACCGACATTTACTTTTTCCTGTTTACTTACGAACAACCGACCGAAACCTAGAGACGTTTTCGTATTTTGGGTCGTCTGTTTGGGTTTCGGTTTGCTTGTAGAAAAACAAGCGAAACCGGCCGAATTTTCAGTGAAAACCCGAAAAACCGACCGAGCCATGGATCGTTTTCGGTTCTTAACCCTGTGTAACTTAACCGGCGCGCAACGGTCCACGTATTATCGAGTTTATTATATGCAAGGTTTTTGAGGTTGACGCTTCCGGCTCTACATATGATACGTTTTACGTGTGATAACTCTGATACTTGCTGCATTATACCTGATATATATACTTTATTGTTTTTTAATCATCACTTTTACTTCCGGCCTAACTCGTAGGAGGTTTTACCCTCAGCGATCTTCTGGACAAGCCGTGGTCACAGGTGTCGTCCCTTCTCCCCACCGGTACGTACCTTAATTTTTCATCGCGCATAGGGTTCAGCATCCCCACTGCTCGTCGATTTTCATCGAATGTACGGCCAACTCACGCTCTCGCGCTTTCCGCTGATCAATTTGGTGCAAGAAAAAGTCCCTACGAGCATGCACTCGGTGAGACTCGAACCCACGAAATTGATCTTGATAGGCTCGCGGACCACCTACCAAGCCACCGGGGACGCCTATGTAAGTATTATATTCATAGCATATTATGTAGTGTTCAAGGGGCGCTTCGCCACGGCGGGCCGACGACTGCGTTGGCTCCGCTCATGCCCGCCCGCAATGACCGAAGATTTAGGCGAAGTGAGGCCGTACATGCCACGGTATTGCCCAGGGGTGTTTGAGTGAAGATTTATGCAGGACATACGTTTAAGCCGACCAGGTATATGATACCAGGTATGGACCCGCTGCTGTATCACGGTTCAAAGAGAACATTCCTTTATGAGTATGAGCCTCGTCTCCTCAAGAAATAATCTCGTCCGCACTAGGTCCGCCACAGTATTTCCCGTATTTGTATATACTTCTACGGAAGTTGCCATGTACTCCATGGAAGTAAAAAATACTTTCCAGCTGAAGTAAATGGAAGTAAATTTACTTCCATGAAAAAAAAAACTTCATGGAAGTTCCATGGAAGTAATTTTACTTCCAATCATTTACGTGGAAACTTCCACCAACTTCCACCCACTTCCACCAACTGAAGCTTCCACAACCACGTCCGGTGAGAGCTGTCATAAAGTTCTACAATAGTCCACCGACCTACATTACTTCCACCAGCTTCCGTAGACTTCATTGCTTCTTTCGGAGGTTTGTTTGCCTCCATGCAAGTGTTTTTATCTCCAAATAACTATGTTACTTCCATTGAAGTAAAACATTCTTCTATGGGAGCTTACTTGCTTCCATGGAAGTAGTTTTACTTCCGTAGAGGTAAATTTTACTTCGATGGAAGCTTTTTTGCTCCCATGGAACTATGTTTAACTCGAAGGTTCTTGCGATCAGGGTGACTGAAAGGCCTAAGGTGGATCTTGCGGAGAGCCAATTACTCTGCACCTTGTGGGTGGGAGCAGGGTGCCCAATGCGAAGGACCCACTGCAAGTCAAGATACCAGGAAGAAGCAGGGCGGTAGGGAAATTGGTGGAGTGTCCTATGGAGGCCGATTTTATGAAACCTCACACAACTTCCATGAGCGTAAATCCAACTTTTTGACGACCTCTACCATGGAAGTTCCTGGAAGGGTTCATAGAGCATATTCGTTACTTCCATGGAAACTGTTTTACTCCTCCTATGGGATTAAAATGGAAGTATAACAAATGGAAGTAAAATTGCTTCCATGCCAAGTTTTTCACGTCCATGAAAGTAAATTTTAGCCCCGCGGAAACTTCCATGGAAGTATGCTCAAAAGTCGAATAATGTGGGAGATCGTCCGACCTCCGAGCTAAGGCCCGGCTTACGTGCGTGCCGCGAGCTTAGGCTCCGGGCTTCACGCCTGTGACCCTGTCAGGATGGTACAACTGCCTGGACATGAACGCGCTCTAGAAACAAAGTGCCGCAGTAGTATCGACTGCCAATTTCCACCGGCTATAGTCCAAATTGTCATCCCACGAAGATACGCATGGTATACATATATTGGTACTGTAGTCGTTTCATCGTCCCTTTTATACTGTTTTCTTGCCCAGGGGAGCGGTGGAACGAACGGTACGACTGGGGTGATTTCGCCCCCACCAATCACAAAATTGCTACACCGGAAGTCAAACTAACTCATTGAAGCTGTCATCCATATGCAAGTCCGCCTCGCAAGCGGTGCTTACTAGGATGCAGCTCGCCCTTCATGCGACTCGCCGGACACCTCACGGCGCTTCGCGCTTGGTGCAAGGAATGTTTGCCTGGTTGGTGAAAACCCGACATGCTCCGTCCCGGCATTGTAGGGATGCGAGGGTCTATGGTCATACAACTACGGCCATGCATGCGATCGAGTACGTCTCTCCTATCGAGTACACCCCCAATAAGTGAGTGTTCGTGCAATGTAGTTGACACTGTACTGCTGCTGCCGACTGCAAGAAGCCAAACGATATCATCAGTCACAGCCTCGGTCAGCATACCTCCCCTGTCCACGCATCGAAAGGTCCTCCACCAGTTGGGTATGGCGAACGGGTTAGATCACAAATTCGGGTAGATTAGATCCCCTTTTCATCCCCTAGACAATTCGGGGCGGCAGTAGTATAAGACCCCTGATATTCGATACTTGATATGAATGAGGTCTTCCGGGGTAGCTCAATATTCCTGATTTATTGGATACGTACGAATTATACACAAGGCATGCCAACGTACCGGGTACGATAAGAGGGCACATGTGCGGGTGAAGGCATTTCATGAATGAATTGCTTGTGCTATTGACAATATTAAAAACATCGTGAAGTGAGCAGTTGTTTACTTTCAGAGGACGATATCAACCTGTGACTCTTCCCAGCAGAGGAAATGTTACCGTTCCCCCCCTTTTCTGAAAAACACGTGCCCATGCGGATACTTTTATATCGCCATGTACCCATGGCATGAGACATGAGACGTAACACGTGACACATGACGCACAATACACGATACGCGATATCGCCAGACCCCTGGACCGATAGCCCGCCCCATCCATCTCTGCATCTCTTATTTATGGCCACCATCAATTCCAGCGGGATGGATTGAGGGTCTCTACCGCCGTCTCTGCAGTATGTACCCCATATTTTGCCCTGAAGCCATTACGTGCTTGCTGCCGCTGAAGTATACCTGATATTGCTTATGAGTACGAGTAGGTCCGGCTTTGAGTCAGATGCAAACACTGGTGCAGCAGAAACATCGTTTTCGCCTGGTGCAAGCCCAGACGCAGCATAATTGTTGCGTGGCGCAGAACGTTCAGCTATTGCTGACGACGTTGCGCTGTATATACACAGACAGGCAAACGAAAACTAAAAATCTGAAGGCCTACCACACCATCAGCGATCAATACGAGCAGTGGTGATTTTGGTTGACAGCGCTCTTCTTGCCTCTTGGCGGACAGCCTTCAAGTTAGCTTCAGCAGCAGTAACAGGAAGTATGATTAGAGTAGCTGTTTTTTTGTTCTTTCAATCGCTGCATCATCTCTGTTAGTACGTATGCACGTACTGCTCGTATTCAAACCAAAAGTACTACCGTACGAGTAGTTGGGAGGGGGGAGGAGAGCCTGCTATGTGTCCCCGGATCTGAGTTACGACTATTGGTTGAAAAAGGAAGGAAATAAAAGCAGGGGAAGGATCATAAATGGGGAGAGAAAGAAAGAACTTGCCATAAAAAGTACGTAGACTCTTCTTCAACCGCATCTGGCATCATCACCGATGAATTTTATCTAAGAGGATGACTACGAGTTCATGCTTATCGGA
This sequence comes from Sulfitobacter sp., assembly GCA_039986635.1. Taxonomy (GTDB): domain Bacteria; phylum Pseudomonadota; class Alphaproteobacteria; order Rhodobacterales; family Rhodobacteraceae; genus Sulfitobacter. Next base: position 1,220 of record JBDWQI010000325.1, on the reverse strand, counting down.
GAGCTTTTTTCCACAATTTCCAAAGCTTGGAAATAATTGGAGATATGTATCAATATACGGAGGCGTTCTGTCACTATTCGTGAAATTCTCCAGAAGCAAAAAAATCATGCTTGTTGAATTTCAAATATTTTGAAACAAAACCCAGGAATTCTGGAATATTAAAAAAATAGCCCAAAAAAAACATGGAAGTTATGGAAAAAAAACTCCCCGATAGGAATTACCCGACAGCAGTTAGTCTCATCGTTGTGTGCGGGCGCGTGGCCTTACGGTTACCGCATCACCATGAGATTGAGCAGCATTATGGGGCAAGCCGGACTACTGCTGTGAAAGTTCACTCTGGCAATTTTCGTTCGTGTTGGGTTCATATTAATAGATATATAGATATATACGATATTGTTGGGCCTGTGCTCTCAGCGCTCCTCAGCGTTTCTTAGACGTATTTGTTTGGGTTGGGTTGTTCGTGCTAGCGCGAGATGAGGTTCACCTTAGGGGACGAAACTGCCAATAGAGAGGAAGAGGGGGGGGGAGGGGGGGGGGTACTCATTTGTTGCTTGCCATAGTCATTTGACCATTGACCACGTATCCCTTTCGACGCGGAACACCGTTCCTACTCCTAAAAGAGACACCTCCAACAATTGGGCGCTCGTAACGTTGTTTCCATATATCACATAGAAACGTTTTGCTAGTCCTATCCTCTTCCTGTCTGGCCGCCTGTGGCCACCATCTATCTCCTAGGATAGCGATCGTTTTCTCGTTGCTATTTAGTGTGTCAAACTCCTCCATGTCACATTCGTCTATTTCCCTCTTCTCCTCTTTAACACATCCCGTTCCTCCTTGTACATTTCACATTCTCCTACTGTGTGAGTTCTACTGTAGTGTATAGTCCTGTTCTGTCCCGGTATGTCTTGTCCCCCAGTATCGGTATCGCTTTCTGTTTGCCAACGATGTACTGTACCACTGCTACGGTACCTCCCGGTCGTGATGCCACTCAACTGCTTGCTGCTGATGTTGGACGATTGATGATACTGATGGCACTGATGAGGTTGATGATGTTGATGCTGTCAATGCTGATGTTGATGTTCGTTCTTGCTGCCTGCGCACCAGCTAGCTGTAATCACTCTTAATACTAGCAATTACTGTTTTCCTCTAAACAAACACCGCCGATTCGTTTTGCGACGGATGTTTCTGTCAAGGTTTTCCTCGAGCCGTGATAGGGGGCG
>JBDWQI010000324.1:0-3925 GCA_039986635.1 Sulfitobacter sp. | reverse complement strand
AGCCCCGTAGGACATTCATTCCCGTGCCCGGAACTTTTGTAAGATCTGTAAGACTTGCTGCACACCAACTATCGGACGTAAGCGTATATCGTTGCTACAATACGCGGAAACCCGGTGCGTGTTCACGTTTAGACCAACCATTATAGAAAATGTTTGAAGGGGTCTCAGAACCGGCTTTATTTGCCGAAAACCGGCGATTTACTCGACGGGACTGTCAAAAAACCGGTAGACTCGTCAGGATGCTCCCCTTAGTTTTCCGAGAGCTTTCGCGAGCACTTTTCCGTTTGTCCAGAGTCGTAGAAGGACTGTTCGTGCGTCTTTCCAGTTCTGAGGACATCGTGATTTTTCGTAAAAAATCCTTGAAGATCCACTATTTCTGGCCCCAATTCAGACCAACAGCCATATTTTTGACCCTCCAGAGACAATCATTGGCTGTTTCAAAATTTGAAACAGGACTCTGGCGAAACGGACAATTGTTCCTGAAAGCTCGCAAAAAAACTGCGGGGAGCATTTTGACGAGTCCATCGGTGTTTTTGGCTTTCCCGCCGAGTAAAACGCGTATATTCGGCCTAAAATCCCAGTTCTGAGAGCTCAGAAATAATTTCCCATAATAGTTGGTCTTATTAGACCAAATCGAATACTATCATTTTTTATTTGCTTGATTATCTCATCTCACCTCTTCCTAATACACGGATAAACTGAAAGACTGCAGGAGCGTAACAGCACAACAGCACTGCCTATGGTTAAACCGAAGGGCCTGTGGAACAAGGTTTCAATATTACAAAACAAAATGCGTATGATTGGATTTGCATGTGATTAATCGAAACATGAACTACCGAGCAGCCGTCTGGATCATAAATCAGAGAAAATCGAAACAAAAATCGTCGACAAGAAGTCGTTTGGGACTTGGCTTGCTCTCCGTATGGTTCCATTTGGGACGTTCGTCCCACTCGACGTGGCATGTTCCTGCACCCGAAGCAAGGCACGTAAGTGTGAGCCGTGTAATCTACTGCTTGGGAGGTGGCACCCACCATCCTCGAGAGGCAGGGCCACCAGAGCATGGACAGCGCAAGGTCCCACGGCACCACAAGCGGCGCCTCGAAAATATACAAGCGCGTCGAAAACCGACTTTTTCGACTTTATTTGCCTCTCGAATTTGTTGGAGGAGCACGTCCATCTTAGAAGAACGTACATACAAGTATGCGAATCTTGGATGGCTACACGTAGCGTTGTGAGAATATTCATGGGAAGACTCGTACCTGCATACCAGGTTTCAGTGGGCTTGGTCCACGTCCGATCTGAGTTGTGTTCCCGACGAAGCTCACCCTCACTTACTCGAGATTTCTCACTCCCTCTCAATACACTTGAGGAGAAATGGAAGGAAATCGTCAACTACAAGTCAGAGTGCCCTATCCAGCGTATCCATCCATGTGTTTGTTACGACCCTATAGCTGTGCACTCCCTTCATATTCGGCGACATCGGTCAAGACGGGTCACCGTCACGCGCACCTGACTTTGTTCAGCCTTCTTTTACCCTGCTCGGCTCCTGTGCACCCTGTGAGCACCGTAAGGACAGGCGTTCTAATAGTTAGGGTCCCGGGTCGCATTTGTACTTCAGATTTCTCGTTTCCTCTCATCATACTTGAGGAGAGATAATCTGACGATCGTGAGCTACAAGCAGCGTGCTCTATCCAGCGTCTGCATACCTGTGTTTCTTACGACGTTATATCTCTGCACTTCTTTCATAGTCGGCGATATCGGTCAAGACGGATCACCGTCACGTTAGGCGCACCTGTTTTTGTTTCAGCCTTCTTTAACCCTCCCCGACTCCTTTTCACCCTGTGAACATCATGATGAGAGGTCTTCTTTTGTTTGGGTCCCTAGTCAATTGTTTTTGGGCCCTTTCACCTTGTCAGGTTTCTCCTGTTTGTTTTGCTCTCCTTCCAGATAGTTGCTTAAGTCTTGCGTCAGGTGTTGAATCCTCGCTGTGAGGTGTGGGGTAGATATATCACCTCATATGTTTGTGGAATATCCGCGTCTTCGATCTCCCTACACGTTTTTGATAAGATATGGTCATCATATTGTTGTCGTCGTGTGATCTGCATCGACAAGTATTCAGGTTGGCTAATGCGATAAAGTAGCACATCCATCGCATAGGAACGGACATGCAGGTATGGGAATCTTAGGTGGCTACACGTAGCATTGCGAGAATATTATTCATGGGAAGACCCGTACCTGCATACCAGGTTACAGTGGGTTTTGTCCACGTCTGGCCTGAGTTGTGTTGCCGACGAAGCTACCCTCACTTGCTCGAGACGTCTCGCTCCCTCTCAATACACTTGAGGAGCATTAATAGGAAATCATGATCTACAAGCAGAGTGCCCCATCCAGCGGCTACATCTCTCTGTTTCTTAGGACCCTCTAGCTCTGCACTCCTTTCATATTCGGCGACATCGGTCAAGACGGGTCACCGCCACGTTAGGCGAACCTGGTTTTTTCATCATTCTTTAACCCTCCCTGACCCCTGTGTACCCTGTGAGCATCATGATGATAAGCTTTCTAATTTTGGAGTCCCGAGCCGATTGTTTTGTCTGTTGGGGTTTCTCTGCTTGTGGAAAGTCGTTTATTTCATATGTCAGGCGTTGAAGCCTTGATACAAGGCGTGGGGTAGATCTATCACCTCATACGTTTGTGAAGTTGCCGCATCTTCGACATCCCGTCACGATTTTGAGATGACATGGTCATCACCCTTTTGTCGTCATGTGATCTGCATCGATAAATATTCAGCGTGGGCTAAGGCGATGAAGTAGCTTATCCATCGCAGAAGAACGTCCATATCCGCATCTGAATCGTATACGGCTGCTTGTCGTGCTTAAGTAGTTTTCCCGTATGCGAATCTGATGTGGCTATACCTAGCTGTTTCGGTATCATCTTTATTGGAATACTCTACCCGAATAGTTTTGGTAAAAAAATCTGGTTTGAGTTGTGTTCCCAATGGAGTCCACCCTCGCTCACTCGAGCTTTATTTCTCCCTCTCAACTCACTTCAGGAGCAATAACAGGAAGATCGTGAACCACAAGCAGCGTTCCTTATCTAACATCGGCATCCCTGTGTCGCTTACCAGATTGCGTCTCTGCACTTCCTTCACACAAAGCACACAAAGTAGCAACCGGGTCACGACTTCGCTGAGAAGCTCGATCGCTCTAAACAATGGTGTCGCTGCTGCCTTCGGGCGCCTGTCAACAGAATTCAAGAACGATAGCATCTTTGGCTGTGCCGGCAGAAACAAATTAGCTGCCTGCCCCGCCGCCCGGAAGAAGATGCAGACCGTCGATCACTTCGTCGATTGCCCCCGATTGTTTGTCAACTTTTGTGCGCTATTCGATGTTTTGAAGATAATAAGTTAATCTTATAGACCCACAGCCATATTATTTACGAATTTCTATTCGACGAACTAAATCAAATGCATTTTTTATGTTCTATTCCAAACATTACTCTTTAATAAAGGAGGTGGTCGTAACTATTATCTATAATATCGAGTAGTCAGAAACATCTTACCCTCGCCGTAGTCGTCTATAGTAACAGGGCCCATCTTATCGAGGCCTTTCTTTCTAATTGGGTTTTACATATTTTTTCAAAGTTAATTTGCATCTGATTGGCCGAAGAGTGAATCACGAAACAGGTATTCTCAATGCTAACTAACCAAATTCATTTTCAGTAAATATTCTATCTTAACATGAATCATTGGTTTGTGATACCCCGCCAATATTCATTCCGGTGATGTGATTTGCGTCTGATTGGTCAAAAAGTGAATCACCAAGGCAGGCATTGACTACGGATTCGAACAAAACGAATAAAAACAAGAAGTATTTTGGGACTTATTTTGCTCTTCGTGTTATTCGAATCGGGGACTTTGTCCAACTCG
>JBDWQI010000323.1:0-4537 GCA_039986635.1 Sulfitobacter sp. | reverse complement strand
CGATAGCTTTGCCTTGAGAACCTTGGCGTCTGTGCCAGATTTCACCTTTTGGCGAATGGTGGCGGCGGTGTTGTAGATCCATACCTAGTTACCGATGGTGTAGGTAGGGCGTTGTTCGAGGGGGTCTGAGAGAGCTGAGTTACGGCGGTCAACGCGAGAGACCGTTATAGCGTGTTCATGCACCAGCGCATACGCACGCCGTTGGCGGTCGACGGCGAGGTCGCATTGTTCCAGTTGGTCGCGGACGAGGCTTTGGTGGCTTCGGGCGTAGTGTTGTTCGAAAATGGTGAGGGGAAGGCGAGGGAGACGGTTCATATGCACCTCATCGGGGGCCAACCCGGTGGCGGCGCTGACGGAATTGTTGTAAGTAAATTCCACGTGCGGAAAATGGATGTCCCAGTCGTCCTGTCGTTCGTTGCAGACCGTCGCTAGCATCTCAGCCATGGTGTGGTTGACGCGCTCCAGGGGTTACGCGACACATCGGCGGCTTGCTGGAAGTCTAGCGCAGAAAAAGATGCACTATAAGAACTAGACTCCACCGAAATATCATCATACGAGGGCGTAGTGAAATCATGTTGTTTTTCAGACACAGGCATAATTTTCTCTGCTAGTAGGCGTAGCGTGTGCCGACGCATCCGCTGCGGTTCGGGCACGTCGTACATCTCTCACGGACGAAGAAGAAACAGGAAGTCTAGCCGTAGCTTCAGAATGGACGAAATGATCGATGTGAGACGATTCAGGCGGCAGGCAAGCGCCCGAGGGGTGCACGTTGTGTGACTGCAAAAGCGCAGCAGCGCGTTTTGTCTTCCAGCGGGTACGAGTGCCACTCACGGTTACAGGTAGTACAACTGTGCCGGGCTCGGGTGCCATGAGCAGAGGGAGGGGGTGAGTACGAGGACCGAACGCCCTCGGGTCCCACCTCACTAACAAGTAGTCTTACACTGAGCAAACTATCCGTGTTCATAAAAGAAATAGAGGGCGCTGAATGCAGGGCACGGAAGGAGTATAGTCGGATGTTTAGCGGGACGGACATCATACTACCGAGAGAGGCTCGACCGACTATCCTGCTGCGCTCAGAACGGCACCGGCTGCCCGGAGTGCCGCCCTGGGGCCACCGCGCTTGGCGCTGTGTCCGACCTAGCAGCTGGCTGCAGACTCGAGCCAGCGTCGAACATGGGTGAAAGGAACTACCTGGTAAGTAGTTCGCTTCTCGGACGACCCCGGACCGGTCAATCTCGCGGAATCTTCCGCTCGGTGCACTACGGCTCTTAGAGACGTTCGCGGCTCGTGGTGTCTACACGTGCACCCATAAAGCTCTCCTAAACGTCGGTATACTCGCAACGTCGACGAGTCCCACGGAGTTGACATGACTGGCTCTGCCAACTTGAACACTCTCCGTAGCCAATTTTAGTTTCCGCATGCGTGTCTTCTGTAGTAGGCGGGGCTGGGTTGGTATCGTGTCACTGTTTGGATGGTTCTTTGATTTGTTATGCTGTAGTTGTATTGTTTGCTTGACTGTCCACGAATTGTCCAGTCGTTTCCCTGCTTTGACGGCAACCGGCTGCAGAGTTCTTTTGCCGATTGGGCATACGGCAGGGTTAGCTCTGCCTTCTTGCCATTCGGTTACGTGCCTCTTGCGTTCCTTATCTACGATTTCTCCCTTTTAGAGAGCGGCGCAAACGTTCGCCCGCTTCTTGAATCCCTCATACGACCTATTTCGATCATTTAGGAACAGCGTGACCAGTCGTGTCCAGTATTTGGTTTATTTCCTGGCATTTTCTCTTGTTTTCCATAGGCCGTGTTGGCAAGCTGTTTCATTCGAATCCTGTGTTTTGCCCTAGGTTTAGGTCTGACCACATTTACCGTTCCTGCGTCCCCCCCTCCGCCTTCTTAGTATACCTAAGCAAGTCGAGGAAGATATCGTTGCTCAGCGACAGTTTGCTTTCCGCCCTCTCCCGTGTGATATTGCATAGGCCGTGACCATGTCCGTTCTTGGTATACTTTGTGTTGTAGTTCGCTCAGTGTCGGTGAAATCTCGCACGCGTCCTTTCCACCCTATTCCCGTAAGATCGGGTCTAGACTGCGTTGGGTTCTCGCATCGCACGATTTCCATTTTTTTTACACTGTTCTCACTAGACCAGTGAGCTTCATCGTGCCAGTACATGCTCCGTTGCGTTACTCCCCCGTTTGTTTGTCATATCTTCGAAGCACCCCGTGCCTTTGCAGGGGATAATGTCGTATCTTTCACTTATTTCCCTCCTAGTTTAGTTGAGCGACGCCGCTTCTTCGAGTTTTGTTCCTCGAGTTGTGGTCCGGGTAGTTCTACAGTAGCTTGTTCTTCCTACGTTTGCGTACCCGTATGGTCGGACGTGTCGCTGTCTCATTCGCAGTGTACACGTGTGATCAGCTTCAGCCTTACAAGTTAGAGGTGTGGCAGTAGGTTGTGAAGCACAACATGTTCCCTCCAATCTCCAAATTAATTCTCCGGATGGATTTGACTCCTGCCTGAGTTTTCTGTGAATCTGCATATATACAGCCTTTCAGGATGGCCTAGTCTTGAGGTATCCTGAATTCTCTGCAGCGGCGTTTTGACTGTAGACAACGCCCCCTCACATTCCCCAGCTTGCGTTATCGCCTGCCTGACTGATGAATGCTTCGCCCTTTCGTTCAGAAGACAGTCGGCGAGGCCAAGAGCAACTAATACAGGAGTTTATAACTTCCAACATCGTCAAGCACCTTGCGTGAGTGACCAGAGCAAAGCCAGAGGCACACCTGCTAGCACTAGCTGGTCACTAGGCGCTTACTGCTTCACACCTAACGCCCTATTTTACTCAACCGGTCACGAAGAATTATATGGCAATCTCGACTTCACGCGACTTTTATGTACTTACGTTCACGCCGCAAGCATTGAATTGTCCGCCGTTGGCGATACATTCAACATCAATACCCACCTAGCGTTACTCTCATTTTTCGTAATTGTAGTAATGATAATGATTCCACATTAACTCACTTCTCTGAAATCCTGTGGTCACGAAACAGGCTGTACCAAAAACGCATCTCGAGAAGAGAAAACTAACAAGTACCCTGGTACCATACCATTTCGCAAGGAAAACAGTGCTATTACGGGGGCCTGTAGTTAACAGGACCTATGGCGTACATAAAAACCTTTATATTTAGGTATTTTTACTAACAATAGTTGGTCCTGTTTACTATGTTCCCCCGTACTAACGATCTGTGATGATGATGATGATGATGACGATGTTCTCGCATTAACTCACTTCCCTGAAGTCCTGCCTGTGATCACGAAACAGGCTGTAACAAAATGAAATGCATCTCGATGGCAGGAAACAAAAAAGTACGACATAGTGCGCACACGGCAGTATCATACCAGTCCGTAAGGAAAACGGTGCGAACGAGCAGTGATACACCATCCCGTATCACTTGCAACCAAATAACACCAGGACCATATATCCATGGTATTATATGTACGCTCGAAAAATATAAAAACGAACAGGGAACAGAAAGAAGAGAAAGACAACAAATATAAAAGGAAAACAATCCCGTGTAACTCTTAACCAAATAACATCAGGGAAATATCATGGTATTATAAGGGCACTCAAACACTCTACATGAAAAAAGAAAAGGAAAAGGAAAATCACGAAGAGGGTTGAAAAATTAAGCATAAATACCCAAGAAAAAGAAAGAAAAGGGTAAAAAAAAATGAAAGGAAGAAAATCGAAACAAAAATGTTGTGCTCAGGGCGCAGGCCGAGTCCCGAGGACAAGGTTTCTGTTTGATGGTGGTGCGGTCAGTGTTATTATATTTCCACCTGGTGTACCAACATTAGGACGTCGTAAGACAAGCAGACCACGGAGGGCAACAAGACCAGAACATAACAGACACAAAGAGCTAAGGCTGACTCTTATTTATGGGAGCCGAAACCGGAGACAGGACAGGGTTTCCCCTTCATGATGTTGGAACCCACGCAGCCGATGGGAGACATTATTGGTTGGGTATATGCCGCAGTAGGCCAAAACTGCGCTTTCAACACACAACACCCACCACCCACCGCTGATGATTCCTCGCGTCACAGGGCCCGAGTTGACGCCAAACCGTCGAGGCCGTATGCTCCACTACTCCAGGAGTACTCGCAAAAAATAAACCGGCCAGAAATGGGTCAGGCTCCGATATCGCGAGCGGGAACTCCGGCCACAGAGCATCAACGAACCCTTAAAGTTGGTAGCGAGCATCTTCAGAGAAGTGGAGCATACGGTCTCGAAGGTTTGGAGTCGTATCGTGCCCTGTGAGGCGAGGAATCATCGGCGGTGGTAGGTGTTGTGTGTTGAAAAGCGCAGGTTTTGTGTTTAGGGCAGTGATCGGAAATGGCTCATGTCTACCGACGGCACTACCCTGGGATTTCGACACGGTGAATTCCGGTTTCGGGTTCACGCAAGATTCATGGGAAGTCGTTGGAGGGGTCTCAGAACTGTTTTTTTTGCCGACAACGTGCGATTAACTCGACGGGACTGCCGTCAAA
>JBDWQI010000322.1:0-3398 GCA_039986635.1 Sulfitobacter sp. | reverse complement strand
TAAATGACCGCTCGTCTGGCGGTGTCCCAGAGTCACGCAAAAAATATTGATGTATGCCACAACCCATAGTGGGAAATACCCGCGGCCTCCAAGCACAAACCCGATGCATTGCCGCAGTCGATCCCTCAACCTACGTAGCGGTCCACTACACGGTAGTTGACCTGCATGGTCCCAGATAGTTCGTGGCAGCCAATATCCTCCTTGACGCCTTGTCTTGCTACGGTAGGTGCGGGTCACGTATGAGTACGTTGTGTCAGACGCCCAAGGCCACCCCACCGAGTGATCACTCCTGCTATTTTGCAGTCTGAATCGTTTACGTATGCTCTTGGGGTCTTGGGGTATGCACCGACACGGCTATTTCTTACTACGCCGCACCAACAAAAGGAAAAGTTTACTTTGCTAAAAATGTACAAAACGGCTCTCCCGAGTGTGACCTCTAAGCGGGGGAGAAGAATGGGGTAGCGCCCTTGCCGTACCACCAGCCATATCGCATGATTTTTTTTAAAAATAGCAAGATTTCGCTCATTCATCGGCGTTCCAGAGTATAATTTGGCCGTGCTAAGCTCCGACACGAACGCGAAATCGAGGACAGGAAATGTACCGCGGATTGCCGGCCGAACTGTGGACCCAATCGTTCCGCAACCACGCCAGCCTAAGTCACGTCGAGACCTGTCGTCGGCTTGCACAGGGACCCCATCCCGACTATCCATCAGATGCTACTGTAGGCACATGATACATACGATGAATAGGGGTGAGTAGCTGGTCAATAAGCTTGGCGCTTTGGACCGACACTGATATTGCACCCACGTAAGAACGAGGGTGCCAGCCGGTAGCTCTAGTGTACTGCCTGATCACGCATGGGGCAATGCAATGACAACGAATGGGAGGTATACATCAACGCGTAGGGGGCAAGAAGCAAGGTAGAGAGATTTACAATACTGTGTGCCCCGCAATGTACTCTTTGCGCTGGGATCGTCACACTCGTGGCAGCACCCAGTTTTCCCGGGGCTCTTCACCATAGGCCCTCCATAATTTTCAGCTATGCCCGACACATAATCTCATGAGGTAGGTTCCGAACGAACAATGACAAACGAAATACAGCTCGGATCCAGCCACACCGTTGGATTCTAGTCAGCCATTTTGTACGCAGATGGCATGACTGAAATAGGCGCGGCAAATTGTCAGAAGGCAAATAGAATAACAATATCACGGGTAGATTGAGAGTTGCAATCGATAACACCATGAGCTGTCAGTGTCGGGTCACTTCTCCCGTCCTTCTGCACGACACCTCGCCTACACGTGTGCGGACTAAACCAAAATACGGCTACTTTCGTCGCTGGATATCGCGACTTATTTGTTCAGGCGCGTGTGTATCTCCCAGCACGCGATCCCTTAGTCCGGCAATACATGGCGCGACCGAATCCGCTCCGTGAAGGTGATCCTGGCGGTTAAAGTGTAAAATGCATTCTGGCACGTCGAGGTAGTGCACCTTCAAGGTGATGAGCTCCATCGTCTTCAAACGAGCTACCAGATATGTATCATCCATAAACGGATTACACAATGAAGGTGTACGCTTTGTGCCGTGAGAAATCTTGTGTTGATTTGGTACATGCAGTCGGTTAGGACTCAGTAGAGTCAGTAACCATGACAACTACTATTTCTGTCGAGGAGTCAGGTCTGATTGACGGCACCTTTCGTATTTTACGTCGATGAATTACAATTATTTTTTTATATGTGGACGGTACGATTGGAATAGGCGCCGGCGATACACTTACAACTATGATGATGTTCAATCTTTGAGGAACCGTTTACACCCCAATCGTACCCTGACCTTGATCGACGAGAGCGGCTACGAACAATGTCATAGCCTAGGACCGTGACACGTCGTACGATTGGGGTATGACGGGGCTTCTTCTCAGAGTCGTCGGAAAACATCTTGTGTTTTCGCTGTTGTTATGCGATAGTAGTACTTACACACCTGCTCGTTGTGAACCATGCGATGTTCCATCGAGTTGCAGTTTCACCTGTTTTCGAAACTCAGGTGTTGGGTGAATTGCTAGTAATGCAGACCTCCTTCAAGTGAGGAACTTCAGGACCAAATAGGTGCTCCTCTACCTTTGTATGCGTGCCCTACAAAACAAACGTTAAACACAAGTGCCATCCCAGCGATTCCTGGGTGGCCATAATAATCCGCTCGTGCGTCAGAAAATGCTTGGCCTAAACGCGTTCCCCCGATCGTAGCACGCCTCGAAGGGCAAGATGTCGGCCGTCCTGAGCCCTACTAGTGCTTCAGTCCCATTTTGGAGACAGACTACCTTTAAATTGAGTTGTTCGTCCTCAAACCGAGACAGCAGTTCTGGAAAAGTTAAAGACGCGTGATAACGTCAAGGTGGCACCAACCCTCCTCTTCAGGCTCCTTTCGCCTACAAGGAACTCTCTACCTCTCGCCTAAAGCCTACCTCGCTAATGAACTGAAGTCGCGGGATTGTTTCAAACATAATCTATTTAATATTCGCACGGCTTGCACAGTGGGTTTACGGCGAATCGGATGCGCGCGTAGTTCCTCATCTGAGATTCCCCGTCAGTCATAACATGGTTTGGCCAGAAAAATGTTTCGTCTAGCGTTAATCAGGGAGTCGGCCGCCCATCAGCTCTACTAGACCTACTCACGTTAGGACTGGAGCGCAAGCCACCCCACTATAAAAGTTTCCACTGGTCTACAACCGCCGCAAAGAGCGCTGCCTTAGCACAGGTGTCCGATCGGTTATCTCAGCTCTCGGTTGTGCCAGAAAAAGAAGGTTGCCGAACCTCACAAGCTGTCCTCGGAAAGATCCTGCCGGAAAGCCTGTCCGGAAATAGAATACTAGACTTTAACATCCTTACAGGAACGCCATCGAGAAAAAGAGCAAGCTGAAAACAATATTAATCCCTGTGTGAACGCAGCGCTCCTTGCGGTTGTATACGACTCCTGCTAGGATACGCGTGGCATTTTTTGGATGTACCGTTTCCCACTGATGGGTCTTCTCAACGGACCAACACTACTTATTATCGTCGAACGATCGATAATTTAGTACATGATACTTATATATACAACCGGCCAATCGGGTGGCACGTTTAGTCATGTTTATCTCAGATGTGAATCTGGGAGATTTACTACCTACTTACCCTTAGAGAATGGAGTTCATACAACGAGGAGCGCTGGAACCACGTACTGTACACAGGTCAACCCCTCTGTCATAGCAAGCGCATCACACACCTGTATGCAGGTATACATTTCACAGGTTGCATATCCGTTCGATTATAAAGTCTATTGGTTCAAACAAAACAGTCGAAAGCACAAAGCGTTCGAGAATGTGCTCCAGGGGGGACTATTCCGGGGGACCACTGTAAATAAGACC
>JBDWQI010000321.1:0-2620 GCA_039986635.1 Sulfitobacter sp. | reverse complement strand
GATAACGTTTGAGAAAATAATCATGCAACGCCAACTGCTCTTCGATATGAACGGAAGGCCCTTGTGATAGGTTTGGTGTCATCCGACCTTTGTTGGGGACATGTGTGCCTCGGAGGTCGATGGTATGGGAAATTTGACCTTCAGCAAACGGGTAAGTGGACCTGAAGACAAGTTCCGATAAGCCGTGCTGCACGATTCTCATACGATATCACTAACATCACGGCTTACCTATCCTCACAGGTCTTGTCGCAACTGTCTCCATAAATGGCTGAACGCTTAAAATTGTGGGTCAACCTCTAGCGCTGGCTTCGCACATTGTAAGCCCATGGCAAACTCCCTCGGCGTAAACAATCCGATGGGCGATACACCTTTGTTCACAAACAGGTGCGCTCCTAGACATGTCGTGCAGGCACCGTGTAGTAGGGTTCAATGAGTGGATGCATTCTTGTCCCTCACCTCAAAGAAAACCTCAAACATCAACACAATACTGGGGAAACCGATGCCTCGATCTCGTGCCCCTCGTCTGTCGCAAAACCGTCCAGCTTAATTCTTTGACAAGCGAATATACTGCGTGGTCTTCGTGGCATGATTGTCGTTAGATATATGATAGCACATACTGCAGCCTTGATCCCGTCCTGATCCTCCCTAGTCGAAGGAAAAATGAAACACAAAAACAGGAAATATCCGATGCTCGAGGTTAACCAAAACTCCGTTCGTTTCGATGCATTCAGGAAATTGAAATGTCGGGATATATTTCTCAATGTTTTCTCGGGGAACAATCTCTTGCGTCTGTGTCTACCTATCGTCTGCTCCTCGTAGCCCAAAAAGTTGGACATGCCACGGTCGAATTGTGTTATCCGTGTTTCAGGTGTTCAGTCTGTACATGGATACCGTGAGTACATTCCACAGGTGAAAAGTGTGCTTTATGTTGATTCGGAGAATAACCCGTTCGTTGCGAAAAAATGGCAGACAAGAATGCGTGCCCTCTGAAAATTTGAACGAGCGGACGGGAGATATAACCTCCTCGATAAATGCATCTCGATGGGGCAAGAGCATTAGTTTGTGGATCGAGGGGCGGTTTCTTTTTGCCATACCGTACACATGTACCTATACATTTACGCCGTATGTCCCTGGTGGTACATTCTATCCGCAGGGTTGTCAATCAGCCATATATTGGCGCGCAAAACTTTGGCTGATTACATTCGCCATGGATGAACTAATGCAACAATTAGCCGGCACTGCATCATAGCCAGGAACTGTCGTACACACCATGTGTCGTAGATATGCTCGATCACATTCGTTTGAAAAGATTATATTTATCGATATAAAGCTGCATCTTACGTTTGCCAACATACGTTTGATTATGTAAGGTTGGTTGGTACCGCGGAGCTTTAAAAGCTCTCGATACTCTGAATAGATATGGTATCTGAAAACAAAAAAAACGTGCTCTACTCTTCTTCTTTGCCTGCACATATATCGTTAAATGTCATAATTATGTAATTTACAGAGTGTCGGCAGGAACTGGCTGGTTCTAGTATCCTGAAAGGGCAGCACACCAGTACTAGACTCTCGAATACGACGCTCTACAAATGTTAGAAGAAAAGAAGATTTCTTACTGGTGTTGTGGTGGGCGCGGGCTGATTACCAGCGCGTAACAACCTAAAGGCGTATTAAAACGAATTCTAGAGTGGGTGGTGACTGAGTACGCCAGTATGTTGTACCTTCGGAGAAATGAAGTATGTCCGTGGGTCAATGGTCTATTCTGTATGAAAATTCTTAATTGAATAAGTTTTTTGAATTCTACGTTGCGCTGCAAGCCATCTCGAGTCGTAGCGAGATGTAGACAAAATGTCGCCCGCGTGTATACGATGTAGTAGTTGAAACTTGGTCGTTCTACTGTAGATGACGCATGAAGCCGATGAAACCTGAAAGATGCCATCATACCTCGACTACATAATTAATCTGGGAGCAGCAATAGTCGATGTGATAATAAAGCAACTAGTTCCTATCCGACCTTCGCCAGTATACGAAGCCAAACAATTGGAGGCCTCATAGCATGGATGCCATCTAGCCTTTCATGTAGTGAACTTGACCCCAAATGTAATCATGTGCACTCAGAAGCCGTCGTATCCACGACAAAAGACGGGTTGTCTTATTTGCTTCAATTTAGCTCCTCGTCAAGGAATGGGTTATCACGTCGGCATTTCGACGTCTCCGACAGCGCCCCCCTCGATCTCCCCTTGTCAGTGGCGGGCCGCGTCTAGGTGGCGCTCCCCTGTTGTGGCTGAACCTCTAATGCACGACCTACGTGTCTACACTTTATATTATTCATCATTCCTCACCTTGGTACACATCGTAAAATAATTGTCGGAAAGCATCGTGCTCGATGTCCTATAGCTACATGAAAACATATGCCAAAAAAAGACGTAGACTGCCGGTGGCTTGGACGCATCGACTCGACGTCACACCCGCGGGCTCAATAACGTGACCGCCCCGTGTTAGCGTTGGAGACGATCCAAAAAACGTATATCTGTACCAATACGCCAGCTACTTTTCACGTTCTTCGGCGTTGCGCTACCCTCTCTGGCACCCAAGTAACTAGCATGGCGCCACCAAGACA
>JBDWQI010000320.1:0-4576 GCA_039986635.1 Sulfitobacter sp. | reverse complement strand
AATCTGGTCATACGCCTGAAAATCACCGAAATACTTCGTGATCGCCGCCGTCAGCGTCGTCTTGCCGTGGTCAACATGGCCAATCGTCCCAATGTTAACGTGCGGCTTATTACGTTCAAACTTTTCCTTTGCCATGGTGGTGGCTCCTTATGTGTTCTATTTGTTTTCTTCGCCAAAAAGGCTTTTGCGGACGGATTTAGAAAAGCCCACAACAGTTGATTTGTAGTCATCTTCCGGCGTGACACTTGCCTTGACCGCAGCTCCTATCAAGCCACCCAAGGGGTAGCCCCCTTCTGCTGCCCCGGCGACTTCAGTCGTTTCTAGGATCACTTCGCCGGTTGTTGCATCCGTCACAGTCAGAGTGCCCTGAATGTTACTTGTGCCGCCAACAACCAAAGACTGCCCCGGTGACACCAAATTTACAGATGTGATAACAACATCAGCATCAACAGCCCGAGTTCCAGGCGACCCTTCTTTCAAGTATGCAAGAAGAGTGTTGCGAACATCAGATTGAACACGTGACGGTGCGATCGAATTCTGCCGACCCCGTACTTTTTCAAGTTGGGCCACATCTACCGAAACATCAACTACCTGCAAATTGCCCGCAACTTGGCTATCCAACAGCGGTTCAGCGCAGGCAGCAAGGGCCGCAAGTGCGGCCATTGCTAGAAATGTGCGGCGATTTAACATCAGGCAAACTTCGCCTGAATCTCGTCAGAGATGTTCTGCGGCACGCCGTCGTAGTGGTCGAACTGCATGGTAAAGTTCGCACGACCCGAAGACATCGACCGCAGCGTGTTGATGTAACCGAACATGTTCGCCAGTGGCACAAAGGCGTCGATGGCAATCGCGTTACCACGAGTGTCCTGCCCCTGAACCTGACCGCGACGTGATGTCAGATCACCGATGATACCACCTGTATATTCTTCAGGTGTTACCACTTCGACTTTCATGATCGGCTCAAGCATCTTGGCACCCGCTTTACGCATGCCTTCACGCATGCCCATACGGGCCGCGATTTCAAACGCCAGAACGGAGGAGTCAACGTCGTGGAATTTACCGTCGATCAGCGCCACTTTGAAGTCGATCACAGGGAAGCCCGCCAATGGACCAGAGTCCATGACCGAGTTGATGCCTTTTTCTACACCGGGAATGTATTCTTTCGGCACAGCACCCCCAACGATACGGCTTTCGAATGAATAGCCTTCGCCAGGCTCCGTTGGCATCAGGATCATCTTCACCTCAGCAAACTGACCGGAACCACCGGACTGTTTCTTGTGGGTGTAGGTGATTTCAGCTTCACGAGAGATCGTCTCACGGTAAGCCACCTGTGGCGCACCGATGTTTGCCTCAACCTTAAATTCACGCTTCAAACGGTCAACAAGGATATCGAGGTGAAGTTCGCCCATACCCTTCATGATCGTCTGACCTGATTCCAGATCCGTTTCGACACGGAAGGATGGATCTTCTGCAGCCAAACGCTGGAGGCCAATACCCATCTTTTCCTGGTCAGCCTTTGTTTTAGGCTCAACCGCGATTTCGATCACTGGATCAGGGAAGGTCATCGTTTCAAGAACCACCGGATCGTTCACCGCACAAAGCGTGTCACCTGTTGTGGTGTCTTTCAGACCCGCCAACGCAATAATGTCACCCGCGAACGCTTCGGTAATTTCCTCACGATCGTTTGAGTGCATCATCATCATGCGGCCAACACGCTCTTTACGCTCCTTGGTGGAGTTGATCAGCGTATCACCTTTGTTCAGCACACCAGAATAGATACGTGTGAAGGTCAACGTGCCCACAAAGGGGTCGTTCATGATTTTGAATGCCAGCGCAGAAAAGGCCATGTCATCGTCCGCACGGCGCGCAATGTCACGCGTTTCTGTCTCATCACCAGGTTTAAAGCCCATGTAATCAACAACGTCCAGCGGGCTGGGCAGATAGTCGATAACAGCGTTAAGCAGTGGCTGAACACCTTTGTTCTTGAACGCAGAGCCACACAAAACAGGGATGAACGCGATCTCAAGTGTACCCTTACGGATCAGCTTGCGCAGCGTGTCCACATCAGGCTCTTCGCCTTCAAGGTAGGCTTCCATCGCGTCGTCGTCCATTTCGACGGCAACTTCGATCATCTTACCGCGCCATTCGTCTGCCTGTTCTTTCAGGCTGTCACGGATCGGGCGTTTTTCCCATGAGGCACCAAGGTCTTCGCCGGCCCAGACCCATTCTTCCATGGTGACCAGATCGATCATGCCTTCAAGCTCGGTCTCGGCCCCGATTGGGATCTGGATCGGGCAAGGAGTCGCACCTGTGCGGTCTTGGATCATGTGAACGCAGTTAAAGAAGTCCGCGCCGATCTTGTCCATTTTGTTGACAAAAACGATACGTGGGACCTTGTAGCGGTCAGCCTGACGCCACACGGTTTCTGTCTGAGGCTCAACACCAGCGTTGGCGTCCAGAACAGCAACCGCGCCGTCAAGAACCGCCAAAGAACGTTCAACTTCGATTGTGAAGTCAACGTGGCCGGGGGTGTCAATGATGTTCATGCGGTGCTTGGGCGTGTCCGCTGTTGTACCATCTTCGGTGCGTTCCCAGAATGTCGTTGTCGCCGCGGAGGTGATGGTGATACCGCGCTCTTGTTCCTGCTCCATCCAGTCCATCGTGGCCGCACCATCGTGCACCTCACCGATGTTGTGGGATTTACCTGTATAGTACAGAATACGTTCGGAACATGTCGTTTTGCCCGCATCGATATGGGCCATGATGCCAAAGTTGCGGTAGCGGTCTAGCGGATAGTCGCGTGCCATTTTAGTGCTTCCTCAGAAGAATGCATGAAAAGGGAAGGGCCCGGCGGATCCGAGCCCTGATCTTAATTCGTTTATTACCAACGGTAATGGCTGAATGCTTTGTTCGCATCGGCCATCTTGTGTGTGTCTTCGCGCTTTTTCACGGCAGTACCGCGAGATTGGACAGCATCCAAAAGCTCACCGGCAAGGCGCTCTTCCATGGTGTTTTCGTTGCGCGAACGTGCGGCTTTGATCAACCAGCGGATGGCCAGCGCCTGACGACGCTCCGGGCGCACTTCAACAGGCACCTGATATGTTGCACCACCAACGCGGCGGGAACGGACTTCGACGGATGGCTGAATGTTTTCCAGCGCTTCGTGGAAAACCTCAATCGGGGCGCGCTTGATCTTGTCTTCAACACGGGTCATCGCGTTATAGACGATACGCTCAGCGACAGATTTTTTGCCGTCGATCATCAGGTTGTTCATGAATTTAGTCAGAACCAGATCACCATACTTGGCATCTGGCAGTACTTCGCGTTTTTCAGCGGCGTGACGACGTGACATTTAAAGCTCCTAATTGTCAGTTGCCGAGGCAGGTTTGGTCCAGTGCGTCTGGTGCATATTGCACCCCGATCGTCCGGCGCTCAGTCTTACTCGGCTCACTCCCTTACGGGAAAACATGGCGGGCGGCGGGATCCGGCATCGTGTATCCGCGATACGCGATCCCATACCGACCCAAATTACTTTGGCTTCTTTGCACCATATTTGGAGCGACGCTGCTTACGGTCTTTAACGCCTTGCGTATCGAGAACACCGCGCAGGATGTGGTAGCGCACACCGGGAAGGTCTTTTACACGGCCGCCGCGGATCAGAACAACGGAGTGTTCTTGCAGGTTGTGCGATTCACCCGGGATGTAGCTGATGACTTCGAAACCGTTGGTCAGGCGCACTTTGGCAACCTTACGCATGGCCGAGTTCGGCTTCTTAGGTGTGGTGGTGTAAACACGTGTACAAACGCCGCGCTTTTGCGGGCATTCTTGCAGGTGCATGGATTTCGAACGTTTGATTTTAGGCTGGCGCGGTTTGCGGATCAGCTGTTGGATCGTTGGCATTCCGGTTTTATCCCCGTTTAGCTCACATAAGTGGTGCAGCGGGGCGGACCCCAGTGCGGTTTCAAATTCGGTCACTTCGCACGTCCACGAAGCCTATCTTTCGCCCTACACCACTGGCGCAAAGCAAAATCACCGCAGCGTTCCCGTACCGAGGAAAACGAAGCGGTGGGGTAACAGAGGATCGAGTCAGCAGTAGACCGGATCGTGACCACAGTAGATATGATGTCGGCAAAGCAGGGCGACCCCCGCATCCGAGATAAGGGGCGTATAGGCAGAGTCGTCCACGCTGTCAACAGCCCCCGCCCCCAAGCCGCCCACGGCACGCCAAACGGGTATTCCACCTTGCAAGACACCCCGGCTACCGCGCATATTTATGCCACATTATTCGGACAGGGCGGATCACGATGCAGGTACTTGGGCTATGCCGCTTTTCCTATCCGGCGCTTGGCGGGTTTCAGGTCGGGCATGACACCACCGCTGATCGCATCGCCTACCTTTATGATCCCGCGCGGCTTGAGGAAAGGTTCCGCCTGTTCGAAACCGTCGCCCTGCCCTGCCTGATGGCGCAAACAGACCCGGATTTCGAGATGATCGTGCTGGTCGGCGATCGCTTTCCCCCTGTCCATCTGGAACGGCTAAAGGCCTTGCTCGCCCCCCTGCCCCAAGCGCGGATTGT
>JBDWQI010000319.1:0-6346 GCA_039986635.1 Sulfitobacter sp. | reverse complement strand
TACACACTGAGTGGAGTGGAATCCACCGCAAATGCTCGCAGCGTATCAATCCATCGTAAGACGCCATTGTATACTACTCTACACACTGAGTGGAGTGGAATCCACCGCAAATGCTCGCAGCGTATCAATCCATCGTAAGACGCCATTCCACACTGCAGCTGCTGTAGGCAATAATGATCGTAGTTGTAGGTGAAACTACCAGCTGTGAAATTACTGCCCTAGGGATTGAAATACGAACGCGTTGAATTGAAGTAAAATATAATCGGAAGAGTAGAACATAGGCCATCGCAAAATACGATCTACCGAACGTCGCTGGTGCGTATATGCGTTCGCGAAAATTGACTCCAGTAGGCGAATGAATTTGAAAAGGTCAAAATTCGCGTTGAGAATTCGCAGCCAGCGCGTAGGCCTATATACGTATCAGATGAGCACCATACTCAGCCGCCGCTTCCAACCTTACACCGTTCGTTGAGGCCTTGATGGAGGACTTTGCAGCCCGTGGGGTATACCGGCAATGTAGCCAATGACCCAAATATCTCTCTGCGGAAGAGAATCGGGAAAGTGGCTTTGAGCGACGTATGGCGCACAAGGGGTGACTCGACCCGAAGTCTGCGATGGAACGCACTGTACAGGCAGCGTCTGGTCGATCGCACCCAAGGCCTTCTGGCGATACTTGCTCTTACCGAAGTAGGGAAGCGCGTATACTGAAAGTAGCGGACGCTACCGTCTGGTAGAGTAGGCTAACTTAAGCAATACTCGACGCCTAGGTTTGCAACCGTTTCGTCTTGGCCCAACACGACGGACAGCATGTGTACTACATTGTGTAATCGGAGACGATACAGATACCCGGAAGTAACTCAGTTCACGATGCCCCCAGGGGCACTTCGGCTTACTCTGCCACCAGAGTTGAGGTCATGCCTAAAGTGCACACGGAAATACAACACCTGATGCCGCACGTGATGACCGCGACTGTAAGATACAATATTATATACTTCTCTAGGGGTTGCCTACGGCGTCTCTTACAGCAGTCTGTGGAGTAGTTCCGCCGGTTATCTGCTCGCCCGATATGCAGATGGGTTTGTTTTCTCCAAAGTCATGATATCTCGAGACACTTTGGCGGGGCACAATTACTGCAAGCTAACACCGCCTCCGAAAATAGAATCATGAGCATGCCACCACGAGCGAACACGACGGCCATATGATTCCTAATCTGCCTTGTGACTGCCTGTGGCATGGATTTCGCGCAAATTAGAATAATGCTCTAGTGCCTGCAGGCCCGGAAACGTTCAGCTGCATCGACGATCTCTTTACGCATATGCTCGCAAATCTACGTGTGTTTAGCAGAAATAACTATTGTTGAAAACACGATGACGTGTGTATGTCTGGCAACAACAGACGGCGGGCGGAGCTGCCGCACCCACCGCGGTAGCAGATACCATAGACGACCGCCAAAGAGCTCTAGTATTCTGCGGCCATCGTGATCGCTCGTGGTGGCGTGCTTGGGTTGGTCTATTTTCGGAAGAACGTTTTGCGTATTGCGCCCCCAGTAAGTGCTTGGGGAAGCGACGAATATTGAGAAGCCTATTCCATCTGTACATCGGGAGAGGAAGAATGGCCGGCGAGACTACTGCACAGACCCCCTGCAACAGATGCCGTATAGATAATCCCCCGAGAGGCCTAGTAATCTGTGATCGCTCGTGGTGGCACCCTTCGTGCTGTCTACTGTCGGAGGCACCTTTCGCTAATTCTCCTTGCTGGAGGGATCATTACTAATATTGATATCACGAACTCACTGCATACCGCACGAAAAGCGTTGGCCGGCAAAACTGCTGCACGAGACCATGGCAAACGATGCTGTAGACAAACCTCAGAGAGGTCTGCGATCCTACGGTCGCTGTCATCGCTCGTGGTGGCATGATGTATGTAGTTTTCTTTTTAGAGGCATAGTTAGCTCAATGTGCCCCCAAAACAATGCCCGGAGAGATCATGAATATTGACAGGACGGACCTATCTCTATATCGAGCGAGGAGCAATCACTAGCGGAACTACTGCACACATCGCTACATTAGATGACGTAGACAACCCTCACGAAGGCCTGGTATCCTGCGGTCGCTGCTGTCACCCGAGCTACAAGAAACCCCGTTTCCGGAGGTACTTCCGTTCAATGTGCTCCCCATTCCGGGGATAGAATAAGTGAATAGCCCCCGCGGGCGTCGTTAAGTATCATGTCCCCGCGGACATATCTATCATTCCCCATATATCATCTTGTACTGCAATATCAAAATATAATACTCTAAAGCCGACACTAATTTTCCGCGAACGCGCCATCGTTCTTCCTGCCCCTGTTTGTGGATGTCTCGTCCAATTCTGAAACAGACTGCTTTACCAACGTGGGATGTACCTCACCCGAATTCCCCTCATGCTGCGAAACAAACGGCCCATGCTCAGGTAAGTGCGGAACGCTTGCGGGGAAACAGCGTAGGGCTACGGCAACACCAGGGGAAATACTTGTCTCTTGTACATCACATACATTTCAGGTACTCAGGTCACGTCTTGGGTTTTGACTTGTTTGGGCCTCTGGCCGTCCACCATCTTCCCAACGAGATACAGAGACATGAACGTTCCCTGTCGATCGGACAACTGCAAGTTATATTCGCTGTTGCAAATTTCGGGGAGACGTCGAATCCATAGTTCATTTTTATTCCACCGCTAGAAACGTTCTACCTGTACACGGTATGTGCTCCTCTCTAGCAGCGGTAGTGTATGCTGACTGCTTCTGTTGGTGGCTGCGTTTCGTTTCGTTTCGTTGTGGTAGACCTAGACAACTGTAGCTAGTCGTTCGGTTTTAGAGGGATGCTCGCCACATCTATCCCACGTAATAGCAGTATCACCCTGTGGACAATCCTGACCGCATTCCGTCACAGATTTCCTCTCTCTCTGTCTCTCTCTCTCTCTCCCTCTCCAAAAACCTGGTTCAGAGGATTCTGAACTTCCTCTCGGCGGCGAGTGTGTCTGCCGGGGCGCGGACACCGTACTTATTAACGATCAACGAACATGCGGTGAGTAGGACTAAGTTCAGTCAGAACCCCCTCTCGTTTTATCAACGGACGCAGGATCACCTGAAATGCGATTGTCTCGGACATCAAAACCCCCGTCTTCAACTTCGCCCGTTATGGTTCTCGGGCGATGCACCTCGATTTTTTAACTGCATCACGTGGTCACGGGAGCTTCATCCTCCGGCGGATTGGTAAAACTAAATCTTAAGCTCACCACACTTCCACGTTCACAATTCGTGTCGTGTGCCAATTTAACCCATAGTCCCCGTTACAACATCAGCACAGTCTGCTGTTGCCACTGGCGCTAGAGCACGTTGACCCGGCCTGACCCCCGAGAGGGGCAGGCGCGGTGGGGATAGCCATATAGGAGTCATATCCTCCAGGTAGTGTGGGACTCGCGCAAGCTCGCCCACTAACAAAAACCTAGGCTATGAAGCTTTCCCATCGGATTTGGCCCAGTTGCGGTCCACCCTACCCGCTGAGGCGTTGGTCCTCATCAAGTTCCTGTTCCAGTCGTACGTCTGTAATGCATTTACCACTACTAATACGACGCGGTGACCCTCTACCTGCCCCGATGCTGCAGTTGAATGTTCAAGTGATTTTCATTGCTCAAACGGAGATATCTGCTGCCAGACAAAATTTGTCTGCGAGGCACCAGGAGCTACGACTGGCGGTGCCTGTGGTGAGAAGTATCCTGCGTGCAACTAGAAGTGTTTTCCACTCAAAATGGATCGACCCTGTCCGAGTGCGAAACGCCATGATAACATTATCGACGGAACAATCACGACGAGGCTAGATAAAACAAAATTGATGCGCTACCTCTTCTACGAGAATAAACGTGCTTCTAGTACTCATGCATGGTGTGAACGATTTAACGGTGGTCATATCTTCCAGCCCACCCATATTTCCCTTGTGGCCTGTTTCACATTCGGCTGAATTTATAGTACGTCGGTGCCATTTACCATGCATAGGTGACCCTCACATGACTGGCTTCTTGGGCCAAAAGTTCGACTTCACGGGCAAGGACGGTGTCTGGTACGCTCTGATCTCGGACTCCCCTACGATGCATCTCAACATGCGCGTCACAGCCCCTGTCCCCTCCGTACCAGCCATCACGTACATCACCGGCCTGTCGCTCCTTACGATGGACCTCGACGGGTTTGAGCACACTATCGTCATTTCGGTGAAACAACCGCACATTCAGGACAGCGTCTGTCCGCCGGAATTACCCACTTGTCTCGCGGACGGTTCCCTCAGCGTGGTTGTTGACGGGGAGCACGCCTTACTGTCACCCGGGACGATACTACTGGCTCCGGGTGTGGAGATGAGCGCGGTTAATATTCCTGGCGAGTGCAGGTCCTTCGGGTTCGAAACCTACTGGGAGAAGAAAAAAGAGGAATCGGCTGCATCTGGCCGTAGGCTTTTCGACACCAAAATGATGGGTATGGATGAATGGATTCTAGCTGACCCTACTGTCACTGACATGATCGAATGCACCGAGTACGTCGCCCGCTCCGAGACTGAGGAAGGCGGCTTGTTCTCATACCCGTCGGAGCATGCTTCGTTCCAAATCGTTACTCCAGAAATTACGATTCGCCTCAGCCACGGTAGGTTGCACCAGCTCGCCATGCGGGACCCTACCGACCTGTTTGATCTCCCCGACCACTTGACTTGGCAAATGAACGTGGGGATTGATCGAGTCGATGCCAGCCAGAGCGCTAGGGGCATTCTTGGCGAGACCGTTGTTCCTACTCGCGACGCCCACGGTGCCATGATCATGCACGGGATGGACGCAATCCGCGGGGGACAGGAAGACTGTGAGTACTCACGCCTGCGTGTTCAGATATTGCATCTGCAAGCCTGCCTACTGTTAATGCTATATTACCGCAGCATGTAGCCCTGCTTATTTCCTTGACTACATTTCCCCGCCGATTGCCACCATGAGGGCACAAACTACATACAACACACAGCAAACCGCTCGTCTTTGGAATGATCTTAGATTGTTGTCGTCGAGACGTCTCCTTAGGCGCATCAGTAGGCAGCTTTGCTCTCCTCGTGGTTGAGAGAGAGGCAACTTGAAAAATCGCTCCAAGAGGGTCGGATATGCTGCGTGTATATAAGCGGCTCCATGGAGTTTTTGAAATAATCACGACAGATTGCAACATTATAAACCGGGTATAGGGCACGGACAACAACACCTCATGAGTTTGTCGTCTGGCCTATCTTGCGAAAGAAGTGTCGGGCGCCTGTTGCATGCGTGTAGTGTAGAAGCAAGGGACTTGCGGTTGAAGGTATTGTCTTGCCTGTTTGCCCCCAACAGTCTCCGCTACGCCCCACGATGGGAAGTCCGTGGTGCATGCATATCCAACCGAATACACAGTAGTATACCTACTTACTAATCACTCGGCCCTCATCCCCCAAATACGTGAATGTACCGCGGACTGACAGACGCTGTTGAGGGACCCCTGGGTACGGCTTTTGCCATGGACGGTCACAGCCCTCAAGGACAGAACGAGTGACGCGTCTATTTATGACAAGGTAGACGACGTGGGGTATACAACGCTTCAGAGAACTTGGCTCGCCCCCTATACCATACACAAGGGATTCGCGATAGTCTCCGGCTTATCACCAATTTGAACCTTGTAGAGTGTCTGCCTACATGGGAAATCTGATTGGAACACGTCGGTTTCGCAAAAAATGAATTAACGCTTGTCAGGTTTACAGAGTGAGAGCGACCTAAGCAAGAGCTACAGTATAGGATTTGTTTCACGATTGACCCTCGTGAAATGCGGTAGTCGGACTTTGTTCACAGGGTCACAAGGACCCAAACCACGTAACCGCTTGTGTGCGGTCAACGGTACAGGTAGGAGGTAGACAAAGAGGCACGCAAGATGGGTAGAGAGCTGAACGTAGAATATAGACAGCGCTCTCGCGCTCTATCCTGGTCTTGAGTTTTTTGTGAGAAAGCGCAACTCAAACACCCCCCTTGGCTGTATCCGTAAAATGCTAGCGGTCAGCTGTTCGTCCCCACGCTGTTCCAATTGAAAGGCAGTTGATATATGTCGCTTGAAAGAAGGCCTTAGTGCCTGTGCTAGCAGACGATCAATGTAAGCACAGCTAGACATCCTACGTGCACAAGGACATCCTGTTTATCACTCAAACATCACGCAAGCCGTTTCCTGTGCGAGTGTTGTAGATGTCCCGGAATGGAGTATTTTAGATGGAGTAAAATACTGGTATCTATACATTTTATGTGACAGTCAGATGAGGTATCGACTCCTATAGAGGGG
>JBDWQI010000318.1:0-3294 GCA_039986635.1 Sulfitobacter sp. | reverse complement strand
ATGGCGACGCCGGCCGGGTTCGTGACCCTTCAGATGGGTCGGGCGTCGGAAAGGACGTGTAGAAGTGAACCACGCGAATGCATACACCCTGTGGAGAGACAACGGCCCAAAACACTGACAGTGCAGGGATTCTCGTAGATTCCCTCCTATATACCAACGCCAATGCTTCGCGCAGGCGCCATATCGCTGAGCGGGTGGGTCTTCCGACGCTGGGCGGTTCAGGTGTGGCCGGGAAATGCCCCGGCGAAGAAACCGTGCGGAACGACTATCAGAAGGGAGAGATCCGCCGCAAAAGACGGATCGGATAAGGCTGAGCACCATCATAGCTATATTTGCATCCCAAGCACGTACAAGGACACGAATACACATACATACCCTTATAGATTCATTACGAAACGTGCTGCCAGGTACGATTAATATTTCATGTGTGCTACGACGGTGGTACCTGGTGCATATAGTGTACGTTTCCAAACGAAGGCCTGATTGCCATCAAAGCAAACCAGAAAACCCTGTATCTTGACCTTGATGCCCGACTACTCCGCAGGCGTCGAAGTGGCGGTGATTGAGACCAATCGGAGGAACTGCACAATCAAAGGAACCACGAAACTGTATTCACCGGCTGATTTGTCGTATTTCCAGGCAACCTTGTTGTGTGTTGCCCCTTCAAAGTGTAGGGTCTGTTTCCACAAAATTCAACTATTCCCTTCTCTTGACCGCACGTTTTTCAGCTTGTGTTTCTCGAACCAGTTTCTTGATTTCGTTTTTTTTTACTGCCATCAAAACTTGCACACTCCTGCAAGCTACGGTCCCGCGTTCGCGGCGGGAATCGGACCGGGTCTCTCCTCGCTGCCCCCAATGTTTCGTGGGTCTGCTCGGTAAGCTCGGCAAGGAGTCACGTAATAATGATATTCTACACAAAAACTGCAAATATTTATGTTTGGCCACATACTTCTGACGATCAAGACTTTCCGAAAAACACTATTGAGTATACTTGCAGTGTTTTGGAGGGTCGTCACCGGTAGCCCCGGGAAGCTTAGGAATTTCGGCAGTTGCGCCTTCAGGGCCGCTGCAATGACGCTGTGATTTAGAGTCCAGCCGAGTAGACCTGTGGTGTAATTGATATAAAAATCAGTTCCTCGACATCAACAATAACGTTTCCCAGAATGACATAACTCCCTTAGGTCGGCTCTGTACAGAAACGAATATCTTAACCTGATTTTTATTCGTGTCTCAAATGCGGTAGTCCAGTCATGAAGCAATCTCAAGTGTGGCACTGACTAATCGTTTGATTTTGTGATAAATCCTGTCTCGTTTCTTGCGAGAGGATCGTATGCGAATATATCGATCCCAAACATCCGTGTCTCCGCCAAAATAGTCAACACCGCCAGGGTTCTTGTGGGAGTGAAAGATGCCAACCTTCAAGATCGTGATGTGCAGAACCCCACGGAGGGAAATGATCGTACACTGCATGACAGTTCGTGTTCATCCTGGTGTTATGAGGGCTGGCCGTGTCATGTCGAACAGGAATGCTCCAGCTCGGGAAATCGATAGAAATTGCGCTCTGTGGTCGCACTCGAACTCGGGCGCAAAGACCAATCATATCAAATAATACGCCGCATGACGAACGTGTGCCGGCATCTGTCATCTGGCGCCTGTTGTCGTAGATGTGCTCCAGGAGACCACTCCTCGAATGAGGTGATCGGACTCGTTGTACGGGTCGAGAGCTCCGCGCCTTCCTCGGTATGGCCGATTCTGACACACAACCGGCGGTTTCGTACGAATTAGTCAACCAATATGCTATGACCATCCTGCAATGGGAGCCCACTCGGTGTGTGGGCGAGTCATAGACCGTGGTGGAAGGTTGGGCCAGGGTTCGTTCGCGACGGGAAACCGGCGGTCACAACCGTGCTCGGCCAGTCAACATCTTCGTAGCTTGATCACTGAAATCCGTCTTCAAACACAAGTCATAATTTCGACGACGCCGATCGAGTACGACACGTTCTGTGTGCTGCCGACCCCGGCCACGGTCTCCACGGCATCGCAACTGCCCTACAGTACACGAAGCAGAAACGAACACGACTAAAGAGCAGATATTGCTATCACTGGAGTGAAAGCACAAATCGAACGTTATGATTTTTGGCATGATGGGCAATGCCGTGCACCCGTCTTCGATGAACATCGTGTAGGTTGAATCACCGCACATACATAAACTACGAGTGGGAATATTGCCAGGTTTTTCGTGTAAATCATCTTAGTTTTACTACGATACGCGAACAGCGCGGTAACGAGAACGAAGGGCGCGCTATCTATCTAAACACAGCAGGTGCAGTCGTCAACTTGTGCAAACACGTAGTAGTGCTGGTACACGTCTCTGTCCCGGGGTCCGTTGGCATCTGTTTTCTCTTCCTTGCAGGTCTTCTGCTCATGGATGAACTTGTTTCAGGGGGAAGAGAATGGCTATCTTGGCGTAGTGGTCCCGGCGTGTCTGTAATGGTGTTTGTAACCCACAACGGCGCGAACAGCGTAACAGCGGCAGCACTCTCGATGCTTCACATTTCGATTGCCCGGTCACTCATGTACAGCGCATACCTGATTTACTCATATCACAGACCGTTCTTGGTTTTCCTTTCCATAAATTAAAACATGCATTGAGTCTCGGCGAGGTTATCAATAGGTGTCCTCTCTCATGCGTAACGGTACGGCCCCCTTAACTGCGGCTCATTTTGTTTGTTGGCTCGAAGGTACCTGGTAGAAACCTAACGTTATGGCCATTGCATGACGATGTCTTGACGTAATATGGAACAATCTGAATTGTGACTGATACACTGGTACCAGTCATTATGGGCCAAACATATTGGAAAACGTAAGAGGGTAAGGTTTGGCTTCTAAAAACGATTGATTGATCCGTTTGTTTTTTTTGTCGACAGTTCGTTGTTTCAAAAAATATAGGATGAAAAGGTTCAAAGAAAAAAAATTAAAAAAATAATCTCCAAGGAGACCTGCGTCTATTAATAGAGATAGAGATAGGGCGTTCGCCGGTGTCTTTGGATTTCGGAACAACTACCCCCACCGCGAGAAAAATGTACCTTGGTGCTGGGGAAATTGTGGACAAAATGTCTTGCATGGACGATAGAGGGATGCAAGTTCTGTGGTCACAAAACTACGCCACAATAAATACTATTAATACATTGTTTTTATGCTGTAAACAGAGTAGACAATGCAATGCCATGTTCGTCATACTGGATATGACGGGCACGACATGTATTTTCTGTGAAAGAAAGAAAACAAATGAAA
>JBDWQI010000317.1:0-1612 GCA_039986635.1 Sulfitobacter sp. | reverse complement strand
AAAACGCCTCCTAGAATTTTGACCTCTCCCTTATTCCGGGGATCAAGCAATCTATATCAGATAGGACACCTTTCGACGCTCCCCGCCTGCCGAGTTGGACAGCGGCACCCCCTCTTCCGTCAGCGACACCGAGAGCTGCTGTATGGACCAGGCATGGCACTATCGCGCGACGGCAGGAGGTCCGGTGGAGCTCGGGAGATCCAGTGTTCCGCGGGATATGCCGAAAAGAACACGTCATCAGCAGTACTATACTGTAGTACAGTTAATTCTATGTAGTCGCTTCCATACCGTTCTGCCTAGAACATTACCTTAAAATGGCGGTTGGCTTCGGAAATGGATAGTGCGTAAGCGCGCACTGTTAATTACTCCAGCGTCTGACCGAAAAATGAGGCGATGAGGCGGCCTGTGCGGCTGTGCGGAGAGCAACCCTCGACAGGGAGGCGGTGGTCTGCCGCAACTCCTGAGGCATCAGCCATGCGAAAATCAGCCCCGTGGACCAAAATCGTACCCGACGCAAACCGAAATCCTGACTTACATATATTGCCATTTTTTCATGTCAGGGGCAACCACGTTAGCTGCGTCTAGCTCCCGCCAGCACGATACATGGGTTAGCCGCTAAAGCTGCGCCTCTTGACACGATTTCAAAAGCAAAATAATACATGAATCATTCTAAAAGGATGACCTCTTGTTGCTGTGGACAGTGATGGATGCATTACTCCACATGCAACTCCGGAACGCTCGTTTCGAACTGTCCGGTTGTTTGTCGATAAGGTTCCAAGCGGCAAGTCATGACACTCGCCTTAAGTTTCCCTGTCGTCGAATCCTCATGTTTTTCAGCAACTTATCTCTCCGTAAGCAAATTTGTTTCGCCACGCAAAGTTGCCGTTAGCACTGATCGATGCACTACAGTAGTACTGCACCCCTCCCCTGTCGATGCCCATTGCCTGGTTCATTGCCGGACATTGTTCCAAGTCACAATAATTGCGATTCGAACGGTAGTTTTCTACAGCGGGCTACTACAGTACACTATTAATAGTACGTAGGGCCCCTACAATCCTGCGCGATTTCAAATCAAGACGTGATATTCGCCGGTATTCTTGCAATCGTGGGCATGTTCGAGCAACTCAATCACTGCGGATTAGAAAGCCAAAAACGTCATCCAACTCAACCGTGGCCAACCCATAAAGGAGCGGCCTTACGAACGAAAACAAAGGCGCCCTCTTCCGCAAGAACTCCAAGTCGGCGTGCGCTGCAGCCGACGCGCCGATCTGCTCGCATTGGTTTTTGAGGGCTCGCCACATACGTTTCTTGTTGATATTGGTGTGAAGAGACCTACACGTCGCTAGAGTCGCTAGGGTAGATATTCCGAACGTGGATACTCCGGCAGCTACCCCCCCGCCGAGACTAACGCTCGAAGCCACGCTCTTCGCGTACCAGTGCAGGTACTTCTTCTTGCAGATCTGGTACAGGGTCATCGCTTCCAGCACAATCTCACGATTCTTGGCCCTGTCCTCGATCGGGGTCGCAAGTTTTCTGTGGTGCAATTCCTGTACCAGGGACCGTATAAACTTGTAACACTCTGTTTTTTTCCCAAACATTGTTGTTGCTCAAC
>JBDWQI010000316.1:0-2932 GCA_039986635.1 Sulfitobacter sp. | reverse complement strand
CTACTGCCACTCTTCCTAAAGGCGACTTCCTCATATTTGCTGGAAACTGCTGTCTGGTACAACTTTTGCACGTACCCTATGCAGGAATTGCTTGACCGCGGAGTCCTCGTAGCTCTGCATGTGCAGATGAGCATGAATGTGCGTCTGGTGCCCACATGCACTGATCCTTACATACTGCTGTACAACATGTAAGGTCCCTGACGACATGCGGTGCTGTACTATGTATACTGCAGAGGTCAGGTGTATTTTTGGTAGGAGCGAAAATTTGCAGCAGCAACACGAGAACTACATACTGCACACAAATGTCGGCAGGGTACCCTTCCCCAGTCATCGCAAGTCAGTCGTCGACTCGCTAATTCCAGCCATTTTGAAGTACCGAGTCCAAACTTACGTCAAAGTACTGAAACGAACGAGTCCTCGTGCGTCTCAAAAATACCGCAGATTAAAATGACTGAGTCCTCGCGAGTCTCATGGGTACTTAGATTCGAAATATAAAGCTGGAACATAAAATAGTATTACAGTCGAATGGCGCAGATTGCGATGGCTTCGACGTGGCGTGAACACACCCATACCAAATAAGACGCTGCAGTAAAGTCCTAGAATACAAAAGGCGTAAAGAGAGACCTTAATCCAATTATCGTTACGTACATGCAGCCCGTGAAACAAAGCTCTGTAGACAAAACATATATGACATATACTGCAGTTGCGCAGAGCTCGAAGGCTCGACGCGCCGTGCAACAAGCTGAGCCAAAGAAACGAACGCGGGCACGACCTCAACGGTGACGGATAGCAGGATAGGTTGACTTTAGTTATTCATTGGCCGTTATTGTCGCGATGTAGGTATCGAGAAAGTACGTAGAAAGTACGTACTTGCGCTATAGTCAAATATAGTTCGTAGTCTAGTAACAGCAAGTAATGGGTTTTCCGTGAGAAGGAAACGATCGTCGGAATGTACTGAAGATATTGAAAAAGCAGGTAGAAGGTACGTACTCGTAACGTGGTCTAATGCAGTAGTCTAATATAGCAGTAAGTCTGTAGGTCTTCCATGGTCTTCCATGAATATTAGTTTAATGCTGTGGGTACATACAGTACGACGTTTCTTCAGAAATGTAAGCTTCGCTTGACCATTCCTATAAATATGTTAAGTGTAAAGCAGTATGGACCGAGGGACCGCCTATTGCTAGCCGGTTGATGCCTTTGTATCTGTTCTGGTCACTCACACCAGGTGCTTGGCGATGGTATAAGCTCTTGTATTAGTTGCTGTTTGCCTCGCCAGATGTCTTCTGAACGAAGGGGCGAGGCGCTCATCAGAAAAGCAGGCGACAACGCCTGCCAGGTATGATGAGGGGACGATTGCTACAAACCATAACGCCGCAACAGGGGAGAGGGGATACCATACACTAGCCCACTCTGAAGGGCCGTATATGCAGGTTCATAGAAAACTCAGGCAAGAGCAAAAACAATCCGGAAAATTCGGAGAATGGATCGAAGATGCGGCAGTTCACAAGCCACTCCCACACTTCCAACCTGTAAGGCGGTGGCCGATTACACGTGGACATTGCGAATGAGACAACAACAGGTCTCGAGGTACGGATACGCGCAAGCAGGCAAACAAAACTAGAACTACCCGAAAGCTAAATCGGGGGCTTAAACTCGAGGAGGCGGTGTGGCTCGCGTAGCCAGGAGCGGCATAAGCTAGCCTGAGAGCGAAACACAAACACCAACCACTACGAAGGCACGGGGTGCTTCGAGAAGTAAAACAAACGGGGTGGTAACGCAATAGAACCAAGTGCAGGCGCGAAGGGGCTCACTCGAATAGTAAGCACAGTGTCGGAAAACAGAAAATCACGCAATGGAGAACCCAAGACGGTCAAGACCCGATCCCATAAAAGAGGGCAGAAAGAACGCGTTAGAGATTTCGCCTAGGAAAGTGCACCCAAAAATGGGAGCGTGGCTGTTTCAGGCCTTTCGGCATAGGCAGGTTCGTCAGTGCTTCCACTTTCTGCACGTTTGGCATAACGCGGGCTGAAGAGACGGCGTGACCGAGAAACTTCGCAGCCGTAACGCCGATGGTAGCCTTTACAGGGGACAAGTTGAGGTTGTGCTGTCGCAATCGCAAGAACAATTCCTTCATGTTGGCGACGTGGAGGGAGAGATGGATGTCGAAGACGATGGCGTCGTCGACGTAGGCGGCAACGCGGTCCAAGCCCTTGACGACCTCGTTGATGACTTTGACGATCTACCCTGGAGCAGCGCTGCTTCTTTGACGCATAATCAGCATCTCGAAAAGGCGCGTGAGTGTACCGAAAGCAGTGAGAGGGATCGTGTCCTTGCGCACCGTTATCTGATGGATCAAGAGGCGAGGTCGAAGAGTGAAAAGATTCGACCGGTGTCAAGCTTGTCGAGAACCTCATCAACGCGCGGGAGTTGGTGAGGGATGTTGAGTTTGTTCAGCTTCTTTTAGTTCACCGTGATGCGGATGCCGCCGGATGTCTTCGGGATGACAACCCCTGGGCTCGCTCAGGGAGATGTGGAGAGTTGGATGAGGCTGGCGGCGAGGAATTTATCCAGAACCACGTCCACATGCTTTGCGGTCGGGGGATTGATGCGGTAGTGCCGGGACGTGACAGGACAGCCATCCGGGGGAACATTTATCTTGAAGGAGAGCAGAGCACAGGAGCTAAAATCGGTTGGATACTTCGAGAACACGTCGAAGAACTCAACGAGAACATCGCCCAACTGGGTGATGATCGTTGGCGTCCAACCGAGACCGCGCAAGTCAAACGCGATTTCGCGCATGTGCAACGGCAAACAGTTCCACACTTGTAGAGAGCTCGTGCGTTGGTCTGTGCTCAATCGTTCGAGCAGCGCAGGTGAAGGGGGGTGGTTGACAGACGGGGTGGAAGGGATCGCGAGTTCTTCGCGTGTCGGG
>JBDWQI010000315.1:0-6074 GCA_039986635.1 Sulfitobacter sp. | reverse complement strand
CGCCGCAAGGCATCGAGATGTCGAGTACCGACGTACAGTAGATATCACGTACAGTCGGCGTTTTTCTCTTTTTATCATGCGAAATGTCGCCCTTAGCACCCAAATAGGCACTGGTTTCATCAAAAAGTGTAAAGCATTGGATGCAGTTCGTAAACGTGTGATGCAGTATATATCTTGCCTTTCATTCGCATTCGTGGTGCGCGCAACCGTTGTCAGGCAGCCACCGCCATTACAGGACCTCTGCCGCCATTGTTGCAGCGGTTGCTCGCCGCTGCTGTGGCTTGGAGAACAAAATGCTCATGGGGTGGAAACTTACTCTATTCATATTAGAGGGAAACATATAATACACCGCGGCACCTTCCGGTAATAGACAGGTTAACCAAGTATGAAGATGAATTGCCTCGAATATGTTTACCGTGCTTCTAACAGCTTACTCGGTAGCTCCCGTTCCCCGTTCCAGCTCGAACTTAATTCACAGCGTTGTTTGTATGTCATCGGACTAATGTGTGCCTATTGATCGTGACAGTGATGAGAAAAATAGCGACTCTGCCAGCCCCAACCAACCGTCGGGAGAACGTGACGTGTCCGCGCAGGCACCAGTAAGACGACAAACCGTTCTACCGATGTGACGCTGATACTGTATACAATGTGCGGTTGGAAACCTGTATTCTTATTGATCCACCGCATACTAGGTATAAGTTTTGAGGCGTTCAAAAATGGCACCATATACATATTTCATTTACTCACCAGCGTCGAGTATTGGGCAATAAACGTGCGAGGAAATATTGTTCATTTGTGTTGCTGCTTCGCGCTGCAGTCTTCACCCAGTCCCGGCCCCTGAGCAACCTCGCTGATGTTTTCCTGCAGTAGCTTGCCGCCGCTACGGCTGCGAATCCCGTGATCAAACACACCTGAACCATGATCTGCTGTAGTGGCTGCTATTAATAGTCGATGCTGCTGTTGTGGCTGCTAGTCGGTGCTGCTGTGCCCTAACCGAGACAAAAATGGTGATAAATAAAATATCTACCCGAGAGGAAAAAAAGGAAAATACTTCAAAATCCGTTCAGCCACACTTTTGTCGAACGTCTATAGACGTACAGAAATGGGCAACATGAAATATGTTTTCAAACTCGAAGCAGGACCAAGTTTCCATGTAACCAGTATCATTATACACCTTCGCTAAGAACGCAATCGCATCGGTGCATGCACCCTCATATGTGGAACTCGGTATACCTACTTACGATTAGCGATCATCAACCTTCCGTAGAGGACGTGCGGCGGTTCAATAGCACCATTCTGCTGGGCGCCTCAATCTCTCAGGTGGCGATTGGTAAAGGTCCCCTCGCCCAGAAATTCAGTCTGCATCATGTGGGCGACCTGTCATGGTTGAACCTACAGTATGTATGTCCATACATTATACGTTCGACACCTCTGCATTCTGGAAAATATAAGACATTTCAACCTTTACCGACGTGAGCTACCTGCGACATTGCTTGCTTTCGCGGTGTGAAAGCAACGGTACATTTGTACATGCTTCTGGTGCTGCTGCGTTATAACTCTGTGGATAGTACTGGTACTCCTGCAATTGATTCGGTACGTAAGAGCCCTTGCAACTGTTCGAACAGTTAATATCTACAAAAAGACCGGCAAAATACTAGATGAATGTAGTGTGGAGGTGTTCATCCACCTGAAAGCCAAGCGTGCTGCCTCTTCAACAGAAATGCACTTCTTACTGAGGGTTGTATGCACGCCGTTGCTGGTACATCTCCACTGATGTGTCGTCCACTACGTATAGATGTGTGAGGGGTATTCCTGGTTAAACCATATTCACCGTTTCCTCCGAAGACCTAGAGGGGCTATAACCGTTGCTTGTCGGGAATATGAGAATCACCAACTGCTGCGCTGCTCGCTGCTTCGTAAGGGGTGCGTCGTGTGGATGAACTGTAATTGCCTACTTGTCTTTTATCCTCAAAATGCCTCTGTTATTGCTACCAGCAGCTGTTGAGATATGTTGTATTGAATACACCGTACCATGGAACAGTATCATTATTATATCGTCCTATATTTGGGTTATATGCTACCAGTACCTATTAGTAGTGCGCAGGATGGTAACGGACTGACATCGTTTTTGTCCACTCGTGTTGATCAGAGTAGCATCCATGGAGGCACGGAACTACTGTGTATCACAAACGAGGACAAAACTTAGGAGGGAGCGCGGACGGCTTACCCCACAACTTGTAACAAGGACCACCGACTGCCCCAACTGTAGTAAATCGTAACTCCAACACCACACTCTGAGGGAATAGTGTAGTACCAGCGGAATAGGCACCGACCCCATTGACGGTGTCAACCATTCAATCAGTTGAACTCTCACAGCACGCATTCTAATATTTTCATACACGGCGCTTCCCTCAGGAAGGAAAAGTACATCAAATTATGCGAAGCGGACAGAGATCAATTATTATTGAATATTGATTTTTTCATGACTGCGGTAGTTTTTTATAAATTTATGAAATACGTCAGCTGTGAGTTAGACTTATTAAGTAGTTGCAAACCGGCGACTTGATAATGCCAAGATTCCCGCCGCCATGCTTCAGAAAAAAACAACTCGGACGCCACATACGATTCGCGTCGCTGGCGGTTTTCCTCTACGCTCGCTCACATGTCGTACACGTACGTACATGCCCCCGGTAGGGTACTTGTTTTCTTGTTTAGATATGCCCTGTGTTCGTTCTCGTATGTACGAAAGGTAAAGCACACAACGGCAGAGCAGCGCAGCAAAAACAATGATAATTAAACCGACATATTCTGAAAGACAAAAAATCCCCGTCCCCTTCCGTGTAATAATTTACTACCCGATTGGAACACCTTACATTCTCACACCGTTCGAAAAGGAAAAAAAATAAAATCTAACAGCAGAACTTCTCTCTCAGCCTCGTACGCCGCCCGCTCCTCGCGCAACGATCTCGCCACCGATTCGGTCCGGGCAATGCTTCCCTCTCTCTCTTACACAGTAAGCCCCGTCGCCCGCCTCGCGTGAGGCCCGGTGCTCACCGTGGCCGTGGTTCGCCAGATCAACAATGTTGGTGCTCAGCCTGGGTACCTCCCGGTGTGGTGTTCATCCCGGTCGCACAAAAAACACTGCTTGAACATTATCTTACTATCCCGAACGACCCCTAAATAATCGTTCATACTCTATCAAAAATCACAATCGGAGGCCAGACAGAGCCCATTCATGCTTCTCTGGTGTCTCGAGGCACACACGACGCCCAGCCACGAAAACGGCGACCGCGCTCCTTGCAACTCCCCCTCTACCCGCCAGTACCCGCTGACACCCGCGCTCGCCCGCGGTTCCGTGCTCTGAGTACACGCACGCACACGAAACGAAAGAAGAAAATTGGAAGGACTGAATGTACAGAAAAAAAATGCAGAAAACACAGACCCGCTGGAAAGGTCCGGCAAGGAATAAAAGGAGGCGATTTCCAAGTGGGAGCTCTGAGAGGCCAGGGATGTACCAACTGAGCACGCTCAAAGAGTGAGATCAAAGTAAGTCGTTTGTGAAAGGGATTCACTGGTCGGATCATTCCGACCCTCAAAGGGGCTAACAGCTTTGCCTAATTTTTACCAGTGGCTTGTACTGCTGTGCTGCATTCTTCTGCGGGCAGGTC
This sequence comes from Sulfitobacter sp., assembly GCA_039986635.1. Classification (GTDB taxonomy): domain Bacteria; phylum Pseudomonadota; class Alphaproteobacteria; order Rhodobacterales; family Rhodobacteraceae; genus Sulfitobacter. Next base: position 2,406 of record JBDWQI010000315.1, on the reverse strand, counting down.
TAGTTTGAGAGTAGACGTAGAAGTATTGTTTATGCACATGGCCCAGCTACCTCTGCTGCATGAACGCTGCGAATACGACTCTGCTGAGGATACATACACCTCTCTCTGGGGATGGTATGCACGTAGCTGTTCGTAGATGAACCCGGAGTGTCGAAATCGTATGTGCTCGACTAATGGCATGCATGAAGGCTTAAGCAGGTACTGTGCAGTCGTTCAACGCATGCACGATATGCTCGCGTCAATGACTGCTACAAGATTGGTTGGTTTTTCTCCGACAACGCGGCTGCCTGTTAAAACCAACACGTCATGACACACAACCTCTCTTCTCTGCAGCGTTTGCATGGTTGGTGTGTTGCTGCTTTTTGTTTGCTGCGAGGTATGTTGCTCCCCAGCTGATCGGCTGGTTGTTCGCTATAGCACGGGCAACCGCACTCCACTCCTTTTTGCTCAGACACAGTGTTGTTGGGAAAGTCGAATTTAACCCTGTTGATTGTACGCAGAAACGACACATAAGATCCATAGTAGACTGAGGAGTTCCATGCTGGAAAGGGATTTTGGTAGTAAGGTATTGGGGTATCGGGGTAATGTGTGCTCACCAATGCCACTAGGTAAATGTAGCTCATTATGAGGCGAGTCGACTCGACGGCTCAGATGTATTATAAGAGGAGTTCCGTGTTATATCTGGAGTCAGCCACGCGTTCCCGTGCCAGCTGCGTCCATACCTCTAGAGAAAAATCAACACACTAGTAAAAGCCGGTGATCTTCTATTGTCAAGCGTAGCCAGGTCAACCTAGACAGGTGGGAATCTACTTCCAGCATGTCTGTTTGTAGATGATGTGCGTATCGATGGTCAGCGAGCCAACGTGTGAATTTTGAAGAGATCGAGGTCCTGGAGGAAAGGACGTGAGAGGAGAGGCAGTATATGTCGCACCAGAAGCAGCAGTGATCCCAGCAGCGCCAAGTTAGGTCCGAACTGGTAGATTCGCTTAGCACTGGTGGCGAAGGCGCTGGAGAGTAACAGTTGCCGGGGCAGAAGCAGCTCCAGCAACACACCGTCAGCAATGTCAGTAGTCAGAGAATTTCTGTACTGCCGTTACGACGATGAAGCGCATGCATTATCCACCGTCACCGCCGCCGCCGTGGCCACCGCCGCCGCAACCGCCGTCTATGTACCGCCGCTGCCGTAGCCGTCGTCTCGACTGCCGCGCAACCGTCGCTGCTGCAACACCCCGAGAAAGGCAGCCATCTGCCTGAATTTGTGGGTTCGCTTAGCGCTTGCGACGTAGAGATATGAAGTAAAAATACAAAGGAGCATGAAATAGGGAGTTTGGCCGGCAGGGGCCGGAGGGCGACGTGGAGACCGCGGGGGCGACGCTGAAAGTGTTTAGGCAGAATCGTTTGCCTGTACTGTTGAAACACCACGCCCACAGATGGGTGATGGGGGAAACGTTGCCCCCGAGGAAGGAGACGAGGAGAGAGCGAGGATGGGCGAGGGTGAGCAGTTTGAATCGTCTGTTCGGGATCAGCGCACGGGCGCGATAGTATGCGATGCCCCAAGAAAGAGAAGATGAAAGAGGAGAGACCGAAGCGCCACCAGCAAGGACTTATATCCGCACCAGGCACATTTTACGTTGTTGATTCGATTGCGGTGAGTTTAAACGTTTTTTTATTGATTGTGTCTCGATTTAAAGATGGTAGATAATCTCCGAACATTGGAGATTGAGATTTTGGGAATGTTGGAAATGAAATGAGATGCTGCGGTATATAGCTTCCCTCACTGAAGTTCGAGTTATTCTGTAGACGCACTGCAGGACTATGACGTCTGTCTGTTTAATGATTGACTGGTTGAGCGCCCTGGCCGGGCATCGATGCGAGTACCCGTGTGAAATGAAAACGGTAAAGGTACCAGGGACTCTAGAATTTAGTTGAGATACGTGCGAATGATGAGGTCAATGACTGCACGAAGACCCTTCGCCCATGTGCACCTTTTCGAAGTAATTACGTACCATATACCGTAAAAAGATTGATAAACCCATCCTATATCTGAGTCTTGCATTGCGTTGGTTTGGTGCTGGCACAACCGAGCAAATACGGTAAAAAGAGGTGTATGTGTTAAACCCTTGTGTCAGCTACAGCAACACGTCTGTTTGCATCCCTCCACACATTGACATCTTTATATGAGGGTAACTCGTTTTTGAGTTATTGGGTTGATGGGTCGCTATGTAACACGACCCGTGCTCCTTGCTACGTGCCAAAAGGCAAGTTTTTTGTGGACGGAGTACTAACTTAAACGAGTACAGCAGCAGAAGTAGTATGGTACAGAGAGCAAAATATCAGAGTATACATTGCACAGATTTGAGTAAAATACTGGCTGGACGGCAGAGTAGAACACCCTCTCGTCCAGCG
>JBDWQI010000314.1:0-123481 GCA_039986635.1 Sulfitobacter sp. | reverse complement strand
ATTCCCGACGACATGCTGTCCCGCTTCGCCGAGGCGCCGCTGATCGACCAGTATGAGGCCTATCAACGGCTCATGACCTACTGGGCCGACACCATGCAGGACGATGTCTTTATCATCGCCCATGACGGCTGGGAAGCGGCGAAGGAGCTGCGCGAGGCACGCAAGGATACCGACGCCAAGGGCAAGGTCAAATGGCTGGAGGAGGCCAACCTCACCGTGAACAAGGTGCGCCTTGTGGCCGATGTCATCCCGCCCCGGCTAATCGTCGCCCGCTTCTTCCCCGAGATGCAGCAGGCCGTCGATGATGCGCAGGCCAAGGCCGAGGAACTGGGCCGCGAAATCGAGGAGATGGTCGAGGAACACGGGGCTGAGGGCGGCCTACTGGCCGATGCGCTGACCGAGGCAGGCAAGCTGACCGCGGCCTCGGTCAAGGCGCGCACAAGGTCCGGTGAAGCCGAGCCGGAAGAGACCAAACTACTGAAGCAGGCGGCGAAGCTGATGTCGGCCGAGACAGCGGCGAAAAAAGCGGTAAAGGAAGCCGAAGAGGCGCTGACTGAAGCTACCCTGAGGAAATACCCCGAACTGATCGACGAGGAGATCCGCGTTCTGGTCGTGGACGACAAATGGTTGACCGACATCGCAGGCCTGATCGAGGCGGAGGTCGAGGCGAGGACAGAACAGCTAACCGCCCGGGTGCGGGTGCTGACGGAGCGGTATGGGCACACCTTACCGGAGGTATCAGATCAGATGGTAACCTTCGAAGCCCGTGTTGCTGCGCATCTTGCGGCTATGGGGTTCGCATGATGGATGGCAGCAGCCCAAAAGCGACACCAATGTTGGTTACCCCAAGTGAATGGTCAGAAAATTCTTTTTATGACCTTGCCAAGATTACCAGCGGCCAAGTGGACCCCCGGAAGGCCCCGTATAATTCCATGATCTTGGTTGCCCCGGACCATATACGCACCGGATCTGGGCGCATCGACCAAAGGCTGACAGCTATCCAACAGGGCGCAATCAGCGGCAAATATCTCGTAAAAAAAGGCGAGGTTATCTATAGCAAAATCCGTCCAAACCTACAAAAACTCGCTCTCGCCGACGAAGATTGTCTGTGCAGCGCGGACATGTATCCCGTTGCAGCGAAAGAAGGCGTTTCCGCGCTGTTCTTGAAGTATCTGATGCTATCGGCTCCCTTCACCGAATTCGCGACATCGGTGTCGGTCAGAAGCGGCATGCCGAAGATCAATCGACAAGAACTCGCACATTTCTCCGCAGTCGTCCCTGATAGCTATGAAGAACAAGAAGCCATTGCCGAGGCGCTTTCGGATGCGGATGCGCTGATCGAGGAGCTGGAGCGCCTGATCCTCAAGAAGCGGCTCATCAAGCAGGGCGCGATGCAGAGCCTCCTGACCGCCGAGCGCCGCCTTCCGGGCTTTTCGGGGGAGTGGAAACGATACCGGCTCTCTGAGATTGGAGAGGTTACGGGCTCTGGAGTTGACAAAAAGATCGTTGAAGGTGAGCAGCCTATTCGACTTCTTAACTATACCGATGTCTATCGTGAGCAGTATATAACCGGAAGAATCTTGCATCATTGGGTTACGGCATCCGAGCAAAAGGCCCGACGTTGCCGTATTCGAAATGGCGACATCTTTTTCACGCCCACGTCTGAAACACCTGACGACATCGCGCGGAGCGCTGTCGCCTTGGAGGACATTGAGGACGCTGCATACAGCTATCATGTCGTCAAATTGAGATTGAACAAAGTAGATAGCCGGGATTTCTGGGCTCATATCTTTGAGACTGAGGACTTCCGCAGGCAGGCGCGTCTAAACGCGGACGGAAGTGGAACACGGTATGTAGTTACCTTGCGAAAGTTCCGAAACATGGAGATCAGTATTCCCAACGAAACAGAGCGGGAGGCCATCGGAGAAACACTTCGTGACATGAGTGCCGAAATCCATGCCCTCGTAACCCGCCTCGAAAAAGCGCGGCAGGTGAAAGATGGCATGATGCAGAACCTTTTGACCGGGCGGATCAGGTTGGACTGAAGACATTTTTCAAAGTGCGATTTTAATGACGGAGCGATAGCCATGAGCATTATTGGAGAGGCGGAACGTAGGGCGCAGATCCGGGTCATCGACCTGTTATGCGGGGACAAATCCGGCTCTCCGGGCGGTCTTGGATGGCGCTACCTTGGCGATTGGCAAACGCGCGAGGGCAACGCCAACATCGAAGAGGAGCTCCTGCGGCCATGGCTCCTCAAACGCGGGTATGGGCCCGAGATCGTTACCCAGGCTATCACGCGGCTCAAACGCGAGGCGCGGATAGATGGGACGAAGCTCTACGAGGCCAACCAAGGCTTCTACGAGATGCTCCGCTACGGCGTGGCCGTCGCCCCCGGCCCGGGTGAGGCTCCCGTCACCGTCCGCTTCATCGACTGGTCTGATCCAGCCGCCAATGACGCCGGGGTGGCCGAAGAGGTCGCTATCAAGGGCAAGGAGGCCAAGGCCTGGAACAAGCGACCCGACCTTGTGCTCTATGTCAACGGCATCGCGCTCGGCACCGTGGAGCTGAAGAAATCCACCGTGGGTGTGGGTGAAGGCATCCGTCAGACGCTCGACAACCAGCGGCCCGAGTTCATCCGGCACTTCTTCACCACGGTGCAAATCACCTTCGCCGGAAATGACAGCGAGGGGCTGCGCTATGCGCCCATCCAGACGCCGCAGCCCTACTGGCTGGCTTGGAAGGAAGAGAGTGAGATCACGGCCCGCCTCGACAGGGACGTGAACCAGATGATGGCGCCCGCGCGGTTCCTTGAGCTGATACACGACTTCACCCTGTTCGATGGCGGCATCAAGAAGATTGCCCGGCCGAACCAGTATTTCGCCGTGAAGGCCGCCCAGGAGCGTGTGAGACGCCACGAAGGGGGGATCATCTGGCAGACACAGGGTTCGGGCAAAAGCCTGATCATGGTGATGCTGGCTCGCTGGCTCAGGGAGACTTTGCCCGACGCACGCATCTTGGTCGTGACGGACCGCAAGGAGCTGGATGGGCAGATCCAGGACGTTTTCGGTAACACCGGCGACAAGGTTCGGCGGGCCCGGTCCGGGAACGACCTCATGGCGGCACTCGCTGACCCGACCGACCGCGTGGTCTGTTCACTGGTCCACAAGTTCGGCAAGCGCGAAGAAAACGAAATGACCGAGCTCATCTCGGACATTCAGAACGCCAAGATCGGCGCACCGGTCGGTGATTTCTATGTCTTCATCGACGAGGCACACCGCACCCAATCGGGGAAGCTCGCCCGAGCGATGCGCCAAGTGCTACCTGAGGCTATGTTCATCGGCTTCACTGGCACTCCCCTACTCCGCTCAGACAAGGAAACATCTCTGGAAACCTTCGGTCCGTATATCGGTAAGCCCTACCGGTTCGACGAGGCGGTTGAGGATGGCGTGGTTCTGGACCTCCGCTATGAGGCGCGGGACATCGACCAGCGGATCAGTGCCCCAGACAAGATCGACGCCTGGTTCGAGGTCAAAACCAAGGGCCTGACGCCGATCGCGAAGGCGACGTTGAAGCAGCGGTGGGGCACATTGCAGCGGGTGCTATCCAGCCGCGACCGGCTGGAGCAGATCGCCAACGATATCATCATGGACATGGAGATGAAGCCGCGGCTCAACGCGGGCATGGGCAACGCCATGCTCGTGGCGGGTTCGATCCCCGAGGCGTGCAAGTTCTTCGAGATATTCCGGAAATCTGGATCGGTTCTTGCCGACAAATGCGCCATCGTGACTTCTTACAAGCGCGTCGCATCCGAAATCACAGGCGAAGAAACCGGGATGGGCGAGACCGAGAAACAGTATGTCCATCGGGTCTATACCGACCTTCTGGGGGAAACCTCCGAAGAGGACTACGAGGAGGAGGCGCTGCGGCTGTTCAAGAAAGAGCCGGGGCGGATGAAACTACTGATCGTCGTCAGCCGCCTGCTGACCGGTTTCGACGCGCCTACAGCAACATACATCTACGTTGATAAGCAGATGCGCGACCACAGCCTATTCCAAGCGATCTGTCGCGTGAACCGTTTGGATGGCGATGATAAGGATTTCGGCTACATCGTCGATTACAAGGACCTCTTCAGAAACATCGAGAGTGCAGTTGACGACTACACCTCGGAGGCGTTCGACGCCTTCGACAAAGAAGATGTCGAAGGTCTAATCACAGATCGCGCGGAACAGGCTGACCAGGATTTGCGGGACGCGCGTGATGTCTGGCTGGGTCTCATGGATGCAGTCGAGCAACCGAAAGGTGATGACGAGATCTTTGCCTATTTCTCCAGCCCCCAAGGCATTGAGAAAGACCCTGAGGCAGAGGAGAAGGCGCGGCGGCGCCAAGCGCTTTATAAGATCTCCGGGCGCTACGCCCGCGTTTACGCGAACATCGCGGCCGAGCCTGAAGGCTCAGGCTTCAACGACCTGGAGCTGAGTGAATACCGTCGCGAGGTGGAGCGCGCTATCGGGATCAGGGATGCTGTCAGGCTGCATAGTGGTGACGCCGTAGACATGAAGCTCTATGAGCCAGCCATGCGCCACCTGATCGACAACTACATCCGCGCCGATGACTCCGAACTCATCTCCCATCTCGACGACATCAGTTTGATCGACCTCGTGGAGAGCAAAGGAGCCGCAGCCGAAGAAGATCTGCCACCGGCTTCGAAGCGCAAGCGCGAGAACGTAGCTGAAGCGATCGAGAACAACGTTCGCAGGCTGATCATCGAAGAAACCCCCGTCAACCCGCGGTTCTACGAGAAAATGTCCGAGCTACTGACGGACCTGGTGCGGAAGCGACGCGAGGAGGCCATTGAATACGCTGAATACTTGGAACGCATCGCGGCCCTTGTGAGGGATGCAAAGGCGGGCCATGGCGGGGATTATCCGTGCTCCATCAAGACCGTAGGTCAGAAAGCCTTGTTCGATAACCTCGACGGCAATGAGACGTTGACCTTGGAGGTTGATCAGGCAGTCAGGGATACGGCGCCGTTTGGATGGCGCGGCAACAAAATGCGAGAAAGGAAAGTCCGACGCTGTCTTGAGCATGTGCTGGACGACCCAGACGCAGTGGAGGGGATCTACGAGGTCCTGAAAAACCAAAGTGAATACTGAGATTTCCGAGATTGGCGGCATCAACGTTGAGATCGTGCGCAAGCAGATCAAGAACCTGCACATTGGCTGTTATCCTCCCCAAGGGCGCGTCAGAGTCGCCGCCCCGGAGCACGTAAGCGCCGATGCCATCAGACTTGCTGTCTTGAGGAGAATGCCTTGGATAAGACGTAGACAGGCACAGTTCATTGCTCAGCAACGGCAGACCCCTCGCCGATATATTTCTGGGGAAACCCACTTCCTGTTTGGCCGGGCAATGCGCCTTGAAGTTCGAGAATGGGATAGAAAGTCACATCGGATTACGCGGCAGGCCAACGACCGGTTGCGAATGGAGGTGCCCGTGGGCAGCCATCTTGAAATGCTACGCCAATGGATGAACGCTTGGCTAAAGAAAGAGCTTCGGAAATTCGTCGCGACGCGCATTGAAACTTGGTCAGCGCAAATGGGAGTGCGCCCCCAGAAGTGGGGCATCCGCCCCATGAAGACCAAGTGGGGCAGCTGCAATCCCAGCAGAGGCATCATTTGGTTAAACTCGGAACTTGCCAAGAAACCAGAGCGGATGATCGACTATGTCATCGTGCATGAACTTGGCCACTTCATCTCAGCTAAGCATGATGAACGGTTCACTGCGGTGCTGGATCGTGAAATCCCACGATGGCGGACAATCCGACGAGAATTGAACTCCTTGCCTTTGAGCGCGTGGACGGATTGACGTCCACGGTAGTCGGCGATTTGGCACCGTTTTGAATGCGTTGTTGCCCTGAGATCAGCCGTCGCGGTCAGTTCGGTGAACTAATATAAGAACGCAAGACTTTGGGCCGATCGCACAATCTTATAAGGATAGAAAATGATTTAGCACCATCCTACACTGCATCCCCCGCTCATAATGAGACCCGGTGCCTTTAGTGTAATAAGATCGCGCTTCCTCGATCCCAGGACCAGCTCCTTCTCCATGCCCGCGACGCGCGGGCTATCGGATGTGCGAAAAGGAAAAGAAATCAGTCGGAGGCGGCGATTAGAGCCTCACGCAGTGTATAATTGGTCGGGGTAAGGGGATTCGAACTCCTGACCTGACGCACCCAAAGCGCCCGCTCTACCATGCTGAGCTATACCCCGACTATTATACACGATGCGTTATACTACATCCTCGTAACCACCTGAATCAATACACATAGTATATCTTTTGGGAGTAATACTACCCAAAACAGGTGCGCTACCAGGCTGCGCCACGCTCCGACTGCCGCTTCTTTAGACAGTGTTGGGTCGAATGAAAAGCCCTAGAATGACAGAAATCACTCTCTGCCAAACATAATCAGCAAGGCCAGACCGGATCCCAATCAGAATGCGCGGGATGACGCACCTGAGAGCCAACAGTTATGCCCAATTTAGCCGCAAGCCCGCCATTGATTTCCAGCACCGTCAGAATGCCCCTGCCCCCATTGATGGGAGTTTCATCCAAAGGAATGGCATTATGATGGATGTGTTTGACCACCCCGGAGGCGTCGATAAACAACATGTCCAACGGAATAAGCGTATTTCGCATCCAAAAACTGGTGCGGCGGGGCCGGTCGTTGATGAAATACATCCCAGAGGCCAATGCCATCTCTGTGCGATGCATCAAACCCAACGCTTGCTCTTCGGGTTCGTCAGCAACCTCAACGTTAAATTGCGCGGTCCCCCAGGATCCTTTCAGCGAGATTGATTCGACCGCGCAGCTTGCTGCCGCCTGTGCCGCCACCGGCAGACCAAACAACACCGTCAAAGCACCCGAAAACATGCCCCGCCGTATGATCTGTGTTATTGAACGTTTTCCCATGCCTGTACCTCTACGGCCATGTTGCCGCGTTTGCCTGTCATGACCCGCAAGGCAAGTGCCTCTCCGGGTTGAAGATCCGACAGCCCCGACAGGCGCAATACTTCGATATGTACAAACACATCTTCGGGTTTGCCGAAAATATTTGCAAATCCAAACCCTTTCGCCTTGTCGAACCATTTCACCCGGGCCGGTTCAAGCGGTGTTGCACGTATTTCTGCTTCGTCCAATCCAGCCAGATCGGCCAGCGCCTGTGTATCCTCCGCTTCCGGAGCCTGGACCTGAATAACTTCGGTCGCCTGCACGCCGCGGTCTGTCTCTTGCACCAACAAATCAATCACAGCCCCGTCCGCAACAGAACTTTGGCCAAAGTTTCGCAACACGTTTATATGCAACAAGATATCTGGCCCGCCGGTATCAGCCAGAACAAAACCAAACCCTTTTACCGGATCGAACCATTTCACCACCCCAGACACCGCAATCGGCTCTATTCCATTCTGAGGAGTGTTCTTAAAATCGTCTGCCACCTTATCTCTCTATCTTGCGTGCTACTGTCAAATATATCTGGGCTGCAACAATTCGCCCCTGATCGTCAAATACTGTCGTTCAATTCTTCAAGGACTAAGCCGCACCACATCCCATGCTGAGCCTTGATCATGTCTTGTCCAGCGAAACCGATCATGCAGGCGATGATCACCGTCTGCCCAAAACTCGATTTCAACCGGCGTAATCCGATATCCCCCCCAAAATGGCGGCCGCGACGGCGACGTCCCTTTGGTTGCAGTCACTTTGGCAACCTCCGCCATCAAGGTCGCGCGGCTCTTGAGCGGTTGAGATTGTTTAGAAGCCCATGCCCCAAGTCTGCTTGGCAAAGACCGGGAGGCATAATAGGCGTCTGCCTGTGGTCCTTCTTCTCGTACGACCGTCCCCCGCACACGTAATTGGCGTCGCAAAGACTTCCAATGCATCACAAACGCCGCTTTACCACTTGCTTCTAATTCTTGCGCCTTTTGGCTCTCATAATTGGTGTAAAAGACAAAGGAATCCGCCTCTATCTCTTTGAGCAAAACCATCCGAACATTTGGCATCCCATCTGCATCAACAGTAGAAAGCGCTATTGCATTGGGGTCATTGATTTCGCCAGCTTCGGCTTCCTTCAGCCAAGCTTGCGCAATTTCAAACGGGTTTTCACCTTCAAATTTATCCGCTTGCCTTGCCATGATGCCCAGCTCAATTCAATTAGCAGGATATTCAACCCAAAAGGGAATATTCCTATCGCAATAATATCGGTACATGAATTGAACTGCCGCAACAACCGAAAGTACATTCATTCTCATTCGTTACATTAAGAAGTGATGTGATCCCTTCTGTGATTTCACCCATTCAGCAGCCTTGATGGCTAGGACGCAATGGCCTAAACGAGTCCAACAGTAACAAACAAATGATGGACGTGGCATGGCAAACGATCTGATGCAGGGCAAACGTGGTTTGATTATGGGCCTTGCCAATGACAAATCCATCGCATGGGGTGTCGCCCGCAGCCTGGCCGACGCAGGTGCAGAACTTGCTTTTTCTTATCAAGGGGATGCATTGAAAAAACGGGTTGATCCTCTGGCCGGGCAATTGGGCAGTGATATCGTTTTGCCTTGCGACGTTGGGGATGAAGCGTCAATTGATGCGCTGTTTGACGCGCTAAAAGAACGCTGGGGCCACCTTGACTTTATTGTGCACGCCATCGGTTTTTCTGACAAAAATGAATTGCGTGGCCGTTACGTTGATACCAGCCGCGGAAATTTTGCGATGTCTATGGATATTTCGGTCTATTCGTTCACGGCTGTGATGCAGCGCGCGGAAAAGATGATGAATCCCGGTGGCAGCGCCGTGACGCTAACGTATTATGGCGCTGAAAAAGTGATGCCTCACTATAATGTTATGGGCGTGGCAAAAGCCGCACTTGAAGCCTCGGTAAAGTATTTGGCCGAGGATCTTGGCAAAGACGGGATTCGCGTCAACGCGATCTCTGCGGGACCGATCAAAACTTTGGCGGCCTCTGGCATCGGCGATTTCCGCTACATCATGAAATGGAATGAATACAACTCTCCCCTGCGACGCAATGTGACCATCGAAGATGTCGGCAAGGCCGCGCTCTTCCTGCTCTCAGATCTGGGCAGCGGCACAACCGGTGAAAACCTGCATGTGGACGCAGGGTATCACGTGGTTGGCATGAAAGCTGTGGACGCTCCTGACATGGCCAAAGGGTAAATCACAGGCTATGTCTTGGGAAAGCATGCTTGCCTTTAATCTTGTGTTGTTGGCCGCCCTTGCCAGCCCGGGTGCGGCAATGTTGTTCATGATCAAAACGACAGTCTCCTCTGGCCGCACCGCTGGCGTGCTGACCGGTTTTGGATTGGCGAGCGCGGCAGGATGCTGGACGCTAGCGGCATTTCTTGGGCTTGAGACATTATTCCAGCTGTTTCCATGGGCTTACACCACCCTTAAGATCGGCGGTGCTCTATATCTGATCTGGATCGCGGTCCAAACTTGGCGTCATGCCAATACACCTTTGTCAGATGTTGCGCGTCCCCGGGTCCGTAGTTTTGCGTCCGGGATGCTGGTCAACTTTGGCAACCCCAAATCAATGCTGTTTGCGGCAGCGGTCATTCTTGTGGTTTTTCCCAAAACCCTCAGTGCAACAGAAGTTGCCTTTGTGGTTCTGAACCACCTGACACTTGAATTGCTCTTTTACAGTCTTTTTGCCACCCTGCTCAGTGCAGCCCCCGCCAGACGGGGCTATCTGTCGCTTAATCCCATCTTCGACCGCATCGCCGCAACCCTCTTGGGTGCATTTGGCCTGCGGCTGCTCATCGAAAGGTAACTGAATGTCCGACACCCGCCTGCCCCACGAAAAAGGCTTCCACATCTCATGGGATCAAATCCACCGAGACAGCCGCGCGTTGGCCTGGCGCTTGGACGGGAACGGCCCTGATGATGGCGCTTGGCGCGCAGTTGTGGCAATCACACGTGGTGGCATGGCCCCCGCTATGATCGTCGCGCGCGAACTCGATATTCGCACAGTCGATACAATCTCGGTCATGTCCTATCATTCCGGCGGTGGCAAATCTGATCAACGACGCGAGGCAAAAGTCCTTAAATCTCCTGACAACGAAATTATGGGGGACGGCACAGGAATCCTGATCGTGGATGACCTTGTGGACAGCGGGAAAACGCTTGAGCTGGTGCGCGATCTTTATCCCAACGCTCATTTCGCCACCGTTTATGCCAAACCAGAAGGCGAACCGCAGGTCGATACATTCATTACCGGTGTGAGCCAAGATACCTGGATTTTCTTTCCTTGGGATATGGCCTTGCAATACGTTGAACCCTATCGCGGCAAGGACTGAGCATTCAAAAAACGCCACGCCGCCCCTCTTTTTGGCCTTATATACCGTCCCAAACCCTCAACACAGGCTGACAGATGACGCATCCCCGGACCGCCACCACATTCTCCCCTCCCGTGATGGAAGCGCGGCGTTGGCTGGTGGGCGTGTCCCACCCCAAACACCGCCCTTTGATCAACGTCAGTCAAGCCGCTCCGGTTGATCCCCCTCCGCAAGCGTTGCGGCAAGCCATGGCGGATGCCGCGCTGACCAAAGATGATGCGCATCTTTACGGACCGGTCTTGGGACTGCCGGAATTGCGCGCAGAACTGGCCAGCCAAAGCGCGCAGCACTATCACGGCATCATCTCGCCTGAACAAGTATGTATCACGTCCGGATGTAACCAGGCCTTTGCTGCAGCCATCGCAACACTATGTGCAGAGGGGGATGAAGTGATCCTTCCAACCCCTTGGTATTTCAATCACAAAATGTGGTTAGACATGTCAGGTGTGACATCCGTTCCGTTAAAGACCGACGCATCAATGCTGCCTGATCCCGACCGGGCCGCAGCGCTGATCACAGACCGCACCCGCGCCATTGCCTTGGTGACGCCAAATAACCCATCTGGCGCTGAATACCCTGCCGATCTGGTGCAGGCATTCTTTGATCTGGCGCGCCGTCACAAGATTGCGTTGATCATGGATGAAACCTACCGCGATTTTGACAGCCGGACCGGACCGCCGCATCCGCTGTTTCAAGATCCAGATTGGGATAACACCCTGATCCATCTTTATTCCTTTTCCAAAGCCTACCGCCTGACGGGTCACAGGGTTGGTGCCATGATCGCAAGTCAACACCGCCTGCGTGAAGTTGAAAAATTCCTGGACACGGTTGCCATCTGCCCGGCGCAACTGGGCCAATATGCGGCGCTTTGGGGATTACAAAACCTCGGCCAATGGCTCTCAGGGGAACGTGACGAGATCCTTGCCCGCCGCGCCGCCATCACTGCCAACATGCCAAAGTTGACAGATCAAGGGTGGCATCTGCTTGGTTTGGGCGGTTACTTTGCCTATGTGCAGCACCCGTTTGCCACCTCATCGGGGGATCTTGCACCGCTGTTGGTGAAAGATGCAGGGGTGCTGTGTCTGCCGGGCACAATGTTCTGCCTCAAGGATGATCCCAGCGGGGCCAAGCAATTGCGCATCGCTTTTGCCAACCTTGATGCAACAGGTATTTCACAGCTTTTTGACCGGCTCGCCGACTTGCCCTACAGATAAAGCCCTGCTCAACTCTCCCTGAAAATCGCTCGGGCTGCGCCCTCGATCCCCCGCAGGTCTAAGGCGTTCGGCGACACCCTTGGCCCCCTATGCCCTTGCCCCGCCCCGCGCCACCGCATAGACACTGAAACCAAGGTGAAACAAGGATACTGCGACATGGCAAAAAGCACTGGAATTGGCAAATACGCGATGTGGGTTCTGATGGGCTTGCTTATCCTTGGTTTGGGTGGATTTGGCGCTGCCAACCTGTCGGGAAACATCCGGTCCATCGGTACAGTTGGCAGCAAATCAATCCCGGTTGACGATTATGCCCGCCAACTTCAGACCGAAATTCAATCGATCTCCCAGCAATCGGGCCAACATATAAACTTTGCCCGGGTACAGGAAATCGGCATCGACAGGGCGGTTCTGCAACGTGTCGTGCGCAATCGGGCATTGGATCACGAAACCAGCGAATTGGGCCTGTCGATTGGTGATGAGGCTCTGCGCGAAGAAATCCTTCAGATCGGTTCCTTTCAAGGGGTGAATGGCGAATTTGACCGCGAAGGATATCGCTATGCCCTGCAACAAGGCGGCGTGACCGAAGCGGAATTTGAACTGTCCTTGCGCGAAGAAGCAAGCCGGACGTTGCTGCAAGGCGCGGTCCTTGGTGGCGTGCAGATGCCGGCAACCTATGCGGAAACCCTGGTCAACTATGTCGGCGAACGGCGCGCCTTTACCTGGAGCCGTTTGAATGCTGACGCCCTTGAGGCCCCCATTGCGACGCCCTCCGCTGATCAGCTGCGCGCATTTTATGATGAAAACATCGACCGCTTTATGTTGGCGGACACCAAGGTGATCACCTACACACTCCTCAGCCCGGACACGCTCCTTGGTGAGATTGAGGTCCCCGAAGAGGAGCTGCGCGCTGAATATGACGCGCGCATCAATCAATATGTGCAGCCAGAGCGCCGCCTTGTTGAACGTTTGGTCTTTTCAGATCAGGAAACCGCGGATCAGGCTGCCGCAGCGTTGGAAGTCGGGGGCACGACGTTCCGCACGTTGGTCGAAGACCGTGGACTTGCGCTGGCAGATGTAGATCTGGGGGATGTTGGTCGACTGGAGCTTGATGGCGCAGGTGAGGCCGTGTTTGCCGCAGAGGTTGGTGATGTTGTGGGGCCCCTGCCCAGCTCACTTGGCCCCGCATTGTTCCGTGTAAACGGTGTCCTGCCTGCTCAAAACACAGCTTTCGAAGCCGCCCGCGAGGCGCTGCAACAGGAGCTGGCGGTCAGCCGCGCGGTGCGTGCTGTTGAGGTGCGGGCAAATGATCTGGATGATCAGCTGGCCGGTGGTGCGACCTTGGAACAGGTTGCCGAAGAAACCGAAATGGAGCTGGGCCAGATCAACTGGACCGCAAACAGCAGCGAAGGCATCGCGGCCTATACAGATTTCCGGCAATTGGCCAATGACCTTGCGGCTGGCGATTTTCCCAAGATTGAACAATTGGACGATGGCAGCATCTTTGCCATGCGCCTTGACGAAGAATTGGCTGAACGCCCCAACCCATTTGAAGAATCGGTGGAGGATGTGCGCGCAGCATGGGAGGCGCAGCAAATCGTAACAGCTTTGAGCGCTCAGGCTGAGGGTTTGGTGACCTCACTTGCCGGGGACGCTTCTTTTGAGGACGCAGGTCTCGACCCAAATGTAGAAGAAAACCAGACCAGAGGTGGCTTTATTGCCGGCACGACTGCCAATTTCATGAGTGATATCTTTGACATGGACGTGGGTAAGGTCAGCATCCTGCCTGACAGCGATGGTATCTTGCTTGTGCGGCTCGACAGCATCACCGCAGCCTCCGAAGATGACAGCAGCGCCGCATTGTTGGAACAGCTAAGCGAACAGTTGAACCAGACCTTGGCCCGTGACCTGTTCAATATCTATGCCGATGACGTTGTGCGGCGCGCGGTACCGCAGATCGATCAACGTGCCTTGCAGGCCGTTCACGTCAATTTCCCCTAAAGGCACCCAATGGCCCTGACCCCTACGTTTGATGACTTTGCTCATGGTTATGCCGAAGGGCGCAACCAGATTGTCTATACCCGACTGGCCGCTGATCTCGACACTCCGGTGTCGCTGATGCTCAAGCTGACTGGCGCGGCGGAAAACGCTTTTGTGCTGGAATCTGTGACCGGTGGCGAAGTGCGAGGCCGCTATTCGATCATCGGGATGAAACCGGATCTGATCTGGCGATGCCAAGGGGATACATCCGCAATCAACCGCGCGGCGCGCTATGACGGCGATGCCTTTGAAGAGGCCTTGGGCAATCCGCTTGATGTCCTGCGCAGCCTTATCGCAGAAAGCAAGATTAACCTGCCCGACGACCTGCCACAGGCCGCTGCCGGCCTTTTTGGGTATCTAGGCTATGACATGATCCGACTGGTTGAACATTTGCCAAATGTGAACCCTGATACCTTGGGGCTGCCTGACGCAGTGATGCTGCGCCCTTCGGTGATTGCGGTTTTGGACGGTGTCAAAGGCGAAGTGACAATTGTCTCCCCGGCGTGGGTTTCTGATGGCCAAACTGCCCGGGCCGCTTATGCACAGGCGGCGGAACGGGTCATGGATGCTGTTCGTGACCTGGAACGCGCAATGCCCGGTGCCTCTCGCGATTTGGGTGATGCAACGGAACCCGCTGAACCAGTCAGCAATTTCACCCGCGAAGGCTATAAGTCAGCGGTTGAGAAAGCCCGCGACTACATCGTCGCAGGGGACATTTTTCAGGTGGTGCCAAGTCAACGTTGGGCACAGGGTTTCACCCAGCCCCCCTTTGCGCTTTACCGTTCCTTACGCCGGACAAATCCGTCGCCGTTTATGTTCTATTTCAACTTTGGCGGTTTCCATGTTGTGGGCGCATCCCCGGAAATCCTGGTTCGGGTGTTTGGCAATGAAATCACCATCCGCCCGATTGCTGGGACCCGCCCACGCGGACAAACACCCGAAGAAGATCGCGCCTTGGAAGCCGATCTTCTTGCTGATGAAAAAGAACTTGCCGAGCATCTGATGTTGCTGGATCTGGGCCGCAATGATGTTGGCCGCGTGGCCAAGATCGGCACGGTGCGTCCCACCGAAGAGTTCATCGTGGAACGGTATTCGCATGTCATGCATATCGTTTCAAACGTGGTGGGAGAGTTGAACGAAGGCTGCGATGCGCTTGATGCGTTTTTTGCAGGGATGCCGGCAGGCACCGTCTCCGGCGCCCCCAAAGTGCGCGCAATGGAAATCATCGACGAGTTGGAACCAGAAAAACGTGGGGTCTATGGCGGCGGTGTCGGATATTTCAGCGCGGGGGGCGACATGGACATGTGCATCGCTTTGCGTACCGCTGTGATCAAGGATGAAACACTTTATATCCAAGCAGGCGGCGGCGTGGTTTATGACAGCGACGCAGAGGCGGAATTTATGGAGACCGTTCATAAATCCGGCGCAATCCGACGCGCGGCGCAAGATGCTGCCCGTTTCGACGGAAACGGGCGGAATTGATTGATGTCCCCTAAACGCCTTGCGTTTGACCTAGCGGGACACACCATCGCCCCGGGCACCTCCCGGACCATCACATTACCTGTCTCAACCTTGCCAGATCATACTCCAGTTGGTTTGCAGGTACAGGTGCATCACGGCAAACGCCCCGGCCCCACCATGTTTGTCAGTGCCGCCGTGCACGGGGATGAGGTCATCGGCGTTGAGATCGTACGTCGCCTGCTGCGCACACCACAGCTCAAATCATTGCGGGGCACATTATTGGTCATTCCTGTGGTCAATTCTTATGGTTTTCTGTCGCGTTCACGCTATCTGCCGGATCGTCGCGATCTGAATCGCTGTTTCCCGGGGCATCCTTCGGGGTCATTGGGATCGCGACTGGCTCATATCTTTCTCAATGAGGTGGTGATGCGGTGTGATTTTGGTATCGATCTGCACTCAGCGGCGGTCCATCGTACGAACCTACCTCAGGTCCGGGTCTCCCCGGGCGACAAAGTCACCCATCAGATGGCACTGGATTTTGGCGCACCTGTGGTGCTGACATCAGCCTTGCGCGACGGTTCTTTGCGGGCGGTTGCGTCAAAACAAGGCACTAGCGTGGTGCTTTATGAGGCTGGCGAAGGGTTGCGCTTTGATGAGATGGCTGTACGCGCGGGTGTGGCTGGCATTTTGCGGGTAATGCGCGGACAGGACATGTTGCCTGCCAAAGGCATTTCCCGGGCCAAAGTCACCCCCCTTGTGTGTCACGAATCACGGTGGTTGCGCGCGCCTGCGGGCGGCCTGTTGCGCACCTTTCGTGCCGAGGGTGAAACCGTGGCCAAGGGCGATCTTCTCGCCACCATCTCAGACACATTTGGGGATGTGGAAACAGATCTTTTGGCCCCTGACACAGGGATCCTGATCGGACGCGCCATTTTACCGATCGTGAACGAAGGCGATGCGGTGTTTCATCTGGCGCAATTGAACCCCAAAGCCGCCGAAGACACCGTGGACGATCTGGCCATGCAATTGGAGAGTGATCCACTGTTTGATGAAGATGAAATCATCTGAAAAATGCGGGTATCCTGAGATAAATCTCGCTGCAAGACCCTCTGAACAGAGGCACTATTCCTCTTGGGTGGCCAGCAATACCGCCGAAATCGGAGCCAAGGCGACCTGCCCGGCGCGATCCTGCAACCCCCACAACAACAACGCCGAAATCGTGTCAGGCCGCAAACGTCCCAGCATGATCACCGCCCCTTCTTGCCCTGCCTTAAAGGCCGCCTGATCCAGAAACCGGCGGATGACGGTCGCGGTTTGGTCCTTGCTGTCAAAATCACGGAAAATTGGGGCTGCGGGCACTCCTTCTTTGACCGCAAGCTTGGGCATCGTATTGAGCCCTTTGTCTTGTGTCACCAGACCATGCCCGGATTGACGCAAAATCTCGGTCACCTGATCCGAGACCACACGTGACCCTTGCAACCCTGCACCAATCCCCTCAAGGACGCCAACAACATCACCCATCTGCGACAGCGTGACACCCAAGGTGGTTTCCGCATCGCTCGCCTGCGCGCCGGGGGGCAGATCAACCATGGCCAGGACTTCGAAACCCGCCTCGCGGTAGAGCGTCATCCGCTCAGCAGCATCCGCAAGATTGCTGTCGACCGCAAAACTTAGCGTATAGGGAAAACTGCGCAACGCTGCGATGCCCGCCGCCCCAGCTGTCGGGCTGGTCCCGGTGTCGATCAACACAATGCTCATCAAAGGCTTGTCATCACTATTTGCAAAGGATTGCGCATACCGCACAATGGGACGTGCGTCTTGACTGGAGGGGCTTGCCCCCTCTTCGGTGATCACAGTGACAGAGGGCACATCACTTGGGTCGTCATTTGATGGGACCAATCGATTGACAGTCACGCCAGTGTCGCGCTCCGTCAGGCTGATCGCAGGGGTGCCAATTTGCGGACGCGCGCTTGGGGTCAACACCGCAACCTGAGGCGCCTCTGCGGTCTCTGCTGAGGGGTCGGGTGTCTCTGTGTCAGGGGTTTGCACTTCCAAGGATGGTTCTGGAGTTTCTTCTGCATTGCCTTGCGCCGTTGCAACATCTGGCAGGTCGTCGGCTGCATTATCCGGTGTTGGTTCGCTTTTCGCAGGCGTTGCAGCCGGGGCAGGTTCCGCTGTGTTTTCGGCTGTATCGTCGGGCAGCTGAGGTGGCTCTGGGCTTTGTGCCACAACGGCCGGGGTTTGCTGGGGTGCTACAGCAGCCTCATCCGCAGCACGCGCTGCGTCTTCGGAAGGGTCGGGTTCTGCTGATGCGACTTCATTCTCTTGCGCAGATGTTTCTGCAACGCCGACCTCAATTGCCGTTTCTTCCTCTGGAATGTCCGGAACAGCAGGTGCCTCCGGGGCTACGATTGATGTCTCTGCGGTGATCTGCCTGTCCGGGGCATCTGTTGGTTCGGCGACTGGCGCGTCGATTGATGTTTCCGTTTCTGCCAACGCAACCTCATCAGAAGGCTCCGGATCCGCCGCGCCAGCAACGTTTTCCTGAGGGGTGACTACTGGCCGTGGCGGTTGCGCAGGTTCGGTGCTGATCGAAATGTCATCCGCTTCTTGTGGGACCATCGGGGCCAGCGCCTGTGGATTCGGCAAAACCGGCTCTTCCCCTTCAAGCGTGACACCTCCTTCAGCTGCACCCGTTTCCGGCGCAACCAATCCGCTGACCTGCCCTGTTTGGGGTGCCTGCGTGGACGCTACTGTCTGATCATCCAAAGCGCTCAATGTATCGGGATCAGGGGCAGAGGCCTGTGTTGCGGCCTGCGCAACCTGCACACTGCTGTCCACAGTGGACCCCGTAGTTCCCGACGTATTTGCGACCACAGGCAAGACACCGCCCCCCGGCGCGGCATCGTCAACCTGCGGTGATTGCGGGGATGGGGCCAAGGCAGATGCGACAATGGCCACCCCAAAACTCAGTACGCCACCTGACAGTGCGCCCCCCAGAAATCCGCGTATCATTTGCCTGCTCCTGCTCTTTCAGGGGCCATTGCGCCTATGCAACTGCCCCAAGACCGAAATAGACCTGCCCGCACTCTTGACGGCGCGGGGCAAGCCTGACCATCTATGCACCACCTATACCCCGGTGGCGGGGGTTGTCTCTAGCTCTCTGCCGCCCCTGATGCAAAGAATTGACCATTGTTGCTGCTAATCGATAACTACGACAGCTTTACCTATAACCTTGTACACTATTTGGGCGCACTTGGCGCTGATGTGCAGGTCCATCGCAATGATAAGCTGTCTACCGCCGATGCGATTGCCATGAACCCTGCGGGCATTTTGTTGTCCCCCGGGCCCTGTGACCCTGATCAGGCGGGCATTTGTCTTGACCTGACACGAGCCGCAGCTGAGCGTCAGATCCCGTTGCTGGGTGTGTGTCTGGGTCATCAGACGATAGGCCAGGCCTTTGGCGGCAAAGTTGTGCGTGCGGATGACATCGTGCATGGCAAGCTGGGGCAGATGCATCATGATGCCACCGGCCTGTTCGCTGGCCTACCCACCCCATTTGCCGCAACCCGATATCATTCCCTGACCGTTGAGCGCGAGAGCCTGCCAGACTGCCTGCGCATCACCGCCGCTTTGCAGGACGGGACCATTATGGGGCTACAACACCGCGACTTGCCGATACATGGCGTGCAATTCCATCCCGAATCAATTCGCTCCGAACATGGTCATGCCATGCTGCAAAACTTCCTAAATGACATGAAGGTGCCCGCATGAGTGACGCGCTGAAACCACTGATTGACGCCGCTGCGCAAGGACCATTGACCCGTGATCAAGCGGCTGATGCCTTTGAGATTTTGTTTAACGGTGAAGCAACTCCTAGCCAGATTGGCGGTTTTCTGATGGCGTTGCGCACCCGCGGTGAAACTGTGGATGAATACGCAGCTGCGGCCTCTGTAATGCGGGCAAAATGCCATGCGGTGAACGCGCCCAAAGGTGCCATGGATATTGTCGGCACAGGTGGGGACGGCAAAGGCACGTTGAACATCTCAACAGCGACGGCCTTTGTTGTGGCGGGTGCCGGGGTTGTGGTGGCCAAACATGGCAACCGAAACCTGTCTTCAAAATCCGGCGCGGCGGACGCGCTGACCCAAATGGGCCTGAACGTTATGGTTGGGCCCAAAGTGGTGGAACGCGAACTGTCCGAAGCCGGCATTGGTTTCATGATGGCCCCGATGCATCATCCCGCCATCGCACATGTCATGCCAACTCGCTCTGAACTTGGAACGCGCACGATATTTAACATCCTTGGCCCCCTGACCAATCCGGCCGGGGTCAAACGCCAGCTGACTGGCACCTATCGCCGTGACCTGATCCGCCCGATGGCTGAAACGTTGATGGCGCTGGGGTCTGAAAAAGCCTGGCTGGTCCATGGTTCTGATGGGACTGACGAATTGACCATCACTGGCGTTAGCTGGGTCGCGGGGGTGGCTGATAGCGCGGTGCAGGAATTCGAAGTCCATCCTGAAGAAGCAGGACTGCCCGTTCATCCTTTTGAGGACATCCTTGGCGGTACGCCAGAAGAGAACGCGCGCGATTTCAACGCCTTACTTGAAGGAAAGGCGTCGGCCTATCGCGATGCGGTCTTGTTGAATGCCGCCGCTGCTTTGGTGGTGGCCGATGCCGCCCCTGACCTTAAGGCCGGCGTAGAGATCGCGCGCACCAGCATCGACAGCGGTGCCGCAAAGGACAAGATCACCCGCGTTGCCGCTGTTTCTCAGGAAAAATGAGCCTGACGGACCTGTCTCGGCTTGGTCACTGGGGCACATTGCCGTTTTTCACACAAGTCTGGCCTCAGATCGCTGAGAAACTGGCGCAGGAAACACGTCCCGTTTACCCGCCCCCAGACCGGATGTTTCACGCCTTGGAACGGACCCAACCGGAAAACACCCGTGTCGTTCTTTTAGGACAAGACCCCTATCACACGCCGGGCAAAGCAGATGGTCTTGCCTTCTCCATTCCACAAGATTTCCATGGCAGGCTCGACAGTCTGGGGAATATTTTCAAAGAAATCAGCAACGATTTACACATCACGCGACGCAACACAGATCTATCAGATTGGGCGGATCAGGGTGTGCTATTGCTCAACACCGCATTAAGCGTGCCGCAAGGCAAACCCAAAGCCCACGCCAAACTTGGATGGGACAGATTGGTGGCACAGGTCCTTGAGCGTCTGGCACCCCACCCTTGCGTGTACCTGCTTTGGGGCGCGCCTGCACAAAAACACGCGCAGCTTGTGCCAGACAGTCAAAACCTCATCCTGCAAAGCGCCCATCCCTCGCCACTTTCCGCTTATCGAGGTTTTTTCGGCTCCCGACCCTTTTCTCAGACCAATGCATGGTTGCAGGCAAAGGGCTTCCAGACCATAAACTGGGGCGACCCGGAGGGACCATGACCGACACGATCTTAGATAAAATCAAAGCCTACAAGCTGGAAGAAGTGGCCGCAGACAAAGCGGCACGCCCATTGGCAGAGATAGAAGCCGCTGCTGCCGCTGCACCTGCAGTTCGCCCTTTTGCCGATGCCTTGTTTGATGCTGCCCGAGAAGGGTATGCGTTGATCGCTGAAATCAAAAAGGCAAGCCCGTCCAAAGGGTTGATCCGAGAAGACTTTGACCCGGCGCCCTTGGCCAAAGCCTATGCAGCGGGTGGAGCGACCTGCTTGTCTGTGTTGACAGACACGCCGAGTTTTCAAGGTGACAAATCCTTTCTGGTTGCAGCGCGCGGCGCCTGCACCCTGCCGGTTCTGCGCAAAGACTTTATGTATGACACCTATCAGGTTGCTGAGGCGCGCAGCCTTGGGGCGGATTGTATTTTGATCATCATGGCCTCTGTTTCGGATGCCCAAGCCCAAGAACTTGAAGACGCCGCAACCCAGTGGGGCATGGATGCGTTGATCGAAGTGCATGATGGCGAAGAACTGGAGCGCGCAACCCGTCTCAAGAGCCGCCTTCTTGGGATAAACAATCGCAACCTCAAGACATTCGAGACCTCTCTTGATGTGACGAGGCAATTGTCGAAACAAGTACCGGCAGATCGGATTATGGTGTCAGAATCGGGGCTGAACACGCCGCAAGATCTGGCCGATATGGCAATGTACGGGTCCCGTACCTTCCTGATTGGCGAAAGCCTGATGCGTCAGGATGACGTGGCACAGGCCACGTCAACTTTGCTGGCCAACCCTTTGGCCCCCGGAGGCATGTGATGTCCCTGACCCATTTTGACGGCAAAGGCGATGCGCATATGGTCGATGTCTCTGAGAAAGAGATCACCGCACGCATTGCCACAGCCGAAAATCACATCAAGATGCGCCCGGAAACATTTGATATCATTACGCAAGGACGGGCTAAGAAAGGGGATGTGTTGGGGGTCGCGCGGCTTGCTGGTATTATGGCCGCCAAACGCACCTCTGATCTGATCCCGCTCTGCCATCCGCTGCCAATTACCAAGGTCAGCATTGAGCTTGAACCCGACGCGTCCCTGCCCGGCATTCGCATAACCGCAACGGTTAAAACAACCGGTCAGACCGGGGTTGAGATGGAAGCCCTGACGGCGGCCTCAGTTGCGGCCCTGACCATCTATGACATGAGCAAAGCTGTCGACAAAGGTATGGAAATCGGTGGCCTGCGGGTGGTTCTTAAGGATGGCGGCAAATCCGGCCGATACGAAGCGACATGATATCTGTCACTGAGGCATTGGATGCCCTGCTCGCCTTGGTTTCTCCGCTGGAAGTTGAGACGGTTCCACTGCGCCATGCAAACGGGCGTGTTCTCGCAAAGCCGGTCCGTGCCACACGCACTCAGCCCCCCTTCGCCGCCTCTTCTATGGATGGCTATGCTTTGCGCCGGGACGAAGTCGAACCAGACGCGCTTTTCAAAGTTGTTGGAGAAGCCGCTGCTGGCCATCGGTTTGAAGGAACACTGCGGCCCGGACAGGCCGTGCGTATCTTCACAGGCGCCCCCGTCCCAAAGGGCGCTGATTTTGTCGTCATACAAGAAGACGTCACTCGGCGCGGCGATCTCATCACGCTGGGGCATTCCATTGGCCCCAAAGACAACATCCGCCCCGCCGGCGTTGACTTTGTCAAAGGACAACCCATCGAAGCACCCTTGCGGTTGCGCCCTGCCGATATCGCCTTGATGGCTGCAATGAATGTGTCAATGGTCCCTGTGACACGCAAACCCCGCATCGCGGTGATGGCAACCGGCGATGAGCTGGTGCAACCAGGCGAAGAGCCCGGACCGGATCAGATTGTCGCCTCAAACAGCTATGGCCTGTCTGCCATGTTGCAAGCCCTCGGCGCAGACATTCAAATGCTGCCAATCGCGCGCGACACCGCCAGCTCCCTCAAACAGGCTTTCTCTCTTGCCCAAACCGCTGACCTTATCATCACCATTGGCGGCGCATCTGTCGGAGATCACGATCTTGTCGCTCCTGTCGCCGCTGAGCTTGGAATGGAGCAGAGTTTTTACAAGGTCGCAATGCGGCCCGGCAAACCTCTGATGGCGGGCCGTTTGGGCAAAGCTGCGATGATTGGCCTTCCCGGCAACCCGGTCTCTGCCATGGTTTGCGGCGCGATATTTGTTGCGCCAACCGTGCGTAAAATGCTGGGCCTCAACGATCTTCACAGCGCGCAATACCACGCTCCTTTGGGCATTGATCTGCCAGAAAATGGGCCGCGCACCCACTACATGCGCGCAATACTGCGGGACGGCGCCCTGTTTCCCGACACAAAACAAGACAGCTCTCTTTTGTCGGTTTTAGCCGCCTCTGATGCGCTGATGATCCGCCCTGTTGGCGACCCACCAAAGCAAAAAGGTGACATCGTCAGCTTTATCAATATTTAACGTCGTTGACACAAAACGAGAACATCTATAGAACAAAAGAAACCTGTCTTTCGGAGGTGCACCAGTGCTCACCAAGAAACAACTTGATCTTTTGTCGTTTATTCACAAGCGTGTGCAGCGCGATGGCGTCCCGCCAAGCTTTGATGAAATGAAGTTGGCGCTGGACTTACGGTCCAAATCGGGCATTCACCGTTTGATTACCGCCTTAGAAGAACGTGGCTTCATCCGTCGCTTGGCACATCGTGCTCGCGCGATTGAGGTTGTTAAGCTACCTGAAAGCCTTGGTGGCGCGCCTAACCCCGGTTTTAAGCCGCGTGTGATTGATGGGGATCGCCCCGATATGCCGCCCCCTGCCGCTGCAATGGATGTATCTGCGGCACCGGCAGTGAACCTGCCAGTCATGGGTAAAATCGCCGCTGGTGTTCCGATTGAGGCAATCAATCATGTGACACATTCGGTTGCTGTCCCGGGCGGTATGGTTGCGGGATCAGGCGAACATTATGCATTGGAAGTCAAAGGTGACTCGATGATTGATGCGGGGATCAATGACGGTGATGTGGTCGTGATCCGCGAAACATCCGTTGCTGATGATGGGGATATCGTTGTTGCGCTTGTCGAAGACAGCGAAGCCACGTTAAAGACCTTCCGTCGCAAAGGCACCTCGATCGCACTTGAGGCTGCAAATCCCGCCTATGAAACACGCGTGCTTGCATCGGATCAGGTTAAGGTTCAGGGGCGTTTGGTCGGATTGATCCGCACATATTGATCATGGTCGTTTCGCGCCTTTGGCCATGCGCTCCATAGCCGTTCACCTGCTTGTGCGCGTGCGGTCACCATCAACCAACCTTGATCAGTGTGCGTCAAAGCAATTGAACCGGTTTGTTTCAGGCGATCTGGATCAAAGGTTGGGCAGGATGTCGGCTGCTCCATAACAACTGAAGCCACGACAATCTGATCTGGGTGGCACCCCTCAAACCCGGCAACCGCGCGTTTTCCTGACAGATGCACCAAATCACCGGGCATCCAAAGACCCGCTGCTGCCTCTTGACCTGATCCATTGCCGTCATTCTCCAACCAGTTACGTGCAACAAACCCGGCGCCTTTCGCCTTGCTCAGAGCCCGCCCCTGATCAGTCAGCACGCCCACCAAGGTACCATTGTCTGCGATCAAGACGTCAGGCCGTGTGGCCCCTTGCCAAAGCACAAAGCTCAAGACCATACCGCCAATCCCCGCAAACCGCAGACGGCCCTGCCACAAAACCAACGTTAGAAACCCCAGCGCAAGCAAAGGCAGAACCCAAGGTCCCGGCCCCATAACATAGCCGCGCGCCCCGTCGATGCCAGCAACCCAATGTGCCACCCCCAATATCCAATTCAGCCCAAGCCCCATGACCCAAAAGGCCATCCAATCCAGCCCAATTGGCACCAACACAAGGGCCAAGACCGCTGCCGGGATCACCAGCACCCCCATAAGCGGCACAGACAATAGATTTGCGATCAGCCCATAATGCGCAATTGCATTGAAATGCGCCGCCGCGATTGGAGCTGTTGCGAGCCCTGCAACAGCAGAAGAGACAAAGGTTGCAAAGATCGGTTTGGCCCAACGCGGCACAAAGTTATGTTCCATGTCGCGTATCCAGCCAAAGACCACAACCAGCGCAGTTGTCGCGGCAAAGGACATCTGAAAACCCGGGCCCATTAACGCTTCGGGTCGCAAGACCAGGACAATTGTTGCGGCCATGGCAACCGCGCGCAAGGACAGCGCGCGCCGCCCGATGATCAACGCGGCAAGTGCCACAGCCACCATGATAAACGCCCGCTGCGTAGCAACATTCCCCCCTGACAACGCCAGATAGCCGCTCGCCGCTATCAATGCGCCCACCGCCGCCAACCCCTTGGTTGGCCAATGCAATGCAACATGCGAATGGGCGGCCAATATTAGCCGTAGCGCGGTAAACACCACCGCCGTCAACAGCCCCATGTGTAGCCCTGAAATCGCCAAGAGATGCGCAAGGTTGCTGGCCCGCAAGGCGTCCAACGCCTTTTGACTGATGGCGCTGCGGTCCCCGGTGGTGATGGCCGCCGCAAAGCCGCCTGTATCCCCGCCTATCGCCTGTTGGACATGCGCAGAAGCCGCCATTCGGGTGCGAAAAACCGCAAGGCCTGCGTGACCCTCATCCGCCTTTGCAACCCCCATCAATGGCACGCGGCTATACCCAACCGCACCCAACCCGGCAAACCAGGCATGGCGTTGAAAATTAAAACCACCGGATTCGACCGGCCCGGAAGGCGGCGACAGATGCGCGGTGGTCATCACCCGCAAACCCGGCTCAGGGGGGATGCCTTCTATCTTGCTATGAAGCGAAATTCGCACCCGGTTTGGTGTACGTTCCGGCGAAACCCTTTCCAACCGCACTTGATCAAGCGTCAACCGCACCGCATCAGATTGGCTGCGGTCCATGGCAACGATACGCCCCTCAACAGCGCCGTAATAGCGCCATCCCAGCACCGGCCCCCCGACCGAATGCGCCCGAACACCCGCTATGACAAACCCGATACAGACAAGAGCAAGCGCCATCGATATCGGCGCATAGGCTTCGGACAACAATCGACTCACCCCGATAAAAATAAGGCTTGCCCCAATCACGCCCGCTAACACGATCACGTCAGGTTCGAATTTAAGCGCAAAGTAGAGCCCAATCCCAAGCGCCAGACACACAGGTATCCACCCCAGAAGGTGTCCCCGCTGCAAGATTAACGTGGCCTGTGGCAGCGCCAAGAGCTGCTTAAATACGTGACCAAATCGGCCCATGCTTGCCCCCATTGCGCACACTGGATAGACAGGCTGAAATCTACCGGGAAGATGGTTAGCAAAAGGTAAACGCTGACCAATCCCAGCTCTCATCTGTTAAGAAAGTCACGAATATGTCTGCGCCAGTCGTCACCCGTTTCGCCCCCTCGCCCACGGGCTTTCTGCATATCGGTGGGGCCCGCACCGCACTTTTCAACTGGCTTTATGCCCGCGGCCGGGGCGGTAAATTTCTTTTGCGGATCGAAGACACAGACCGCGCCCGATCAACCCCCGAAGCGACAGCCGCCATTTTACAAGGGATGGCGTGGCTCGGGCTGGACCATGATGGTGAGATTGTCAGCCAATTTGAGAACGCAACACGACACGCAGACGTAGCGCTGGAGCTGCTGGCGCAGGGCAAGGCCTATAAGTGTTTTGCCACACAAGAAGAAATCACAGCATTCCGAGACGCCGCCAAGGCCGAGGGCAAAAGCACGTTGTATCATTCTCCATGGCGTGATGCAGAGGAAAACAATCATCCTGATGCGCCCTATGTCATTCGCATCAAGGCCCCCCAAACCGGCACCACTGTGATCCGGGATCAGGTACAGGGGGATGTCACGATCCAAAACAGCACTCTTGATGATATGATCCTGTTACGGTCAGACGGCACGCCGGTCTATATGCTAGCAGTGGTGGTAGATGACCATGACATGGGGGTGACACATGTTGTGCGCGGCGACGATCATCTCAATAACGCGGCGCGCCAGATGATGATCTATGACGCGATGGGCTGGGATGTGCCGGTTTGGGCGCATATCCCATTGATCCACGGCAATGATGGCAAAAAACTTTCAAAACGTCACGGCGCGTTGGGCGCTCAGGAATACCAGGGCATGGGCTATCCCGCGGCGGGAATGCGCAATTACCTCGCCCGACTTGGCTGGAGCCACGGCGACGATGAATTCTTTTCGGATGCGCAGGCGAAAGAGTGGTTTGACCTTGACGGCATCCGCAAAAGCCCCGCGCAATTTGACCTCAAGAAACTTGAAAACATCTGCGGGCAACATATCGCTATTGCTGATGACACAGATCTAACCCGCGAATGCGAGGCCTATCTGGCTGTTGCTGGCCTCAATCCCCTTACCCCGCAACAAAGTGAAGGGTTGCAACGCGCAATGTATTGCCTGAAAGAACGGGCAAAAACCTTCCCGGAACTTATTGAAAAAGCTCAATTTGTGTTGGCTTCGCGCCCCATCCAGCCCGATGAAAAAGCCACAAAGAACCTTGATTCGGTATCCCGTGGTATGCTGAATGAATTGACGCCGCATTTGCACAATGATAGCTGGGAGCGACAAACGCTAGAAGAGGTGCTTAATGGCTTTGCAGCCAGCAAAGATACCAAATTTGGCAAACTTGCAGGACCCCTTCGGGCGGCTCTTGCAGGGCGTGCAGTGACACCATCCGTTTACGACATGATGCTTGTCTTAGGGCGTGATGAAACTGTCGCACGACTTACAGACGCCGGTGCATGAGGTAGGGTTAACACCTTATCAACTTACCCTGCGCTAACACCACGGAACGGCCCGCAAGCAAGGGCCGCGCCCCAGACGGCCTGCGAGAATCGTTTGGCCGCCCATTGGACGAAAGGGACCGCATGACAGAGAGCACAAAATCAGCAACGATAACCATTGACGGGAAGAACTTTGAGCTTCCGATATTTTCGCCGACCGAAGGGCCCGATGTCATAGACATTCGCAAGCTCTATGGACAGGCTGGTGTCTTTACCTATGATCCTGGTTTTACCTCAACTGCTGCCTGCGACAGCACCATTACCTTTATTGACGGCGACGAAGGGGTGCTTTTGCACCGTGGCTACCCGATTGACCAATTGGCAGGCCAATCGCATTATCTAGAAGTATGCTATTTGCTGCTCTATGGTGAACTGCCCTCCCCTGCGAAATTGGAAGAGTTTGAAAGCCTGGTGACCAACCACACCATGCTGCACGAACAGATGATGAATTTCTTCCGGGGTTTCCGGCGGGACGCACATCCTATGGCCATTATGGTCGGCGTTGTGGGGGCGATGTCTGCTTTCTATCATGACAGCACCGACATCACTGATGACCACCAACGCGAAGTTGCGACCATCCGATTGATTGCAAAGATGCCGACAATCGCGGCCATGGCCTATAAATATACAATTGGTCAGCCGTTTGTGCATCCTCGCAATGATCTGGATTACGCCTCAAACTTCCTGCGCATGTGCTTTGCTGTCCCTGCTGAGGAATATGTTGTCGATCCGATCCTGAGCCGTGCAATGGACCGTATCTTTACTCTGCACGCGGACCATGAGCAAAACGCTTCAACTTCGACAGTGCGTTTGGCTTCTTCCTCCGGCGCGAACCCCTTTGCCTGTATCGCGGCGGGTATTGCCTGTCTATGGGGCCCTGCACATGGTGGTGCTAATCAGGCCTGCCTTGAAATGCTGAAAGAAATCGGGACGCCAGATCGGATTCCTGAATTCATCGCCCGTGCCAAAGACAAAAGTGATCCATTCCGCCTGATGGGCTTTGGCCACCGGGTCTACAAGAACTTTGACCCGCGTGCGACCGTCATGAAAGAAAGCGCCGATGAGGTGCTGGAATTGTTGGGAGTGGATAATAATCCAATCCTTCAGGTTGCCAAAGAGCTTGAGAAAGCCGCTTTGGAAGATCCATACTTCTCAGAGAAGAAGCTGTTCCCGAATGTAGATTTCTACTCCGGTATCATTCTTGAAGCGATGGGTTTCCCCACATCGATGTTCACACCGATCTTTGCGCTTAGCCGGACAGTTGGTTGGATTTCGCAGTGGAAAGAAATGATCGCAGACCCACAAAACAAGATCGGTCGCCCACGCCAGTTGTATCTGGGTGAAACAGCCCGGGACTATGTGGATATCGAAAACCGCTGATCTACAGCCCTGACATTGGAACGCCCCGAGGATCATCCCGGGGCGTTTTGCGTTCCTTTTCTTTGTTTACCTATGGTCAACAAAGCAGCGCCGCACCGGACAAAAAAGGCAAAATCCTACTCACGCCTGTCCGAATCAGATTCTTCGCCGATGCGGTACCGTATGAAAAATAAGCAAGATTCACTAAAATTGTTTCGCCGGTCTTTGCCCGTTTCGAAACAGGCAAGGCAGAAATAAGGCACAAAAGTGGCATTGTTTCGCTTCGGCTTACAATGGCACTCTCCTGCTTGACGGTATCGTGAACCTGCCTTTAGCGTGCCCAAAGTAAGTCAATAAAGGTGTGTCATGAGTTTTCAATTTGCCACTATTCTTGGTCTCGTCCTTCTTGGGGTCAGCAGTATCGCCGCCTTCTCAACCCTCCGCGGGGCACAGGCAAAAGCAAAAGGCATGACGCGTATTTGTCAGGGGCTCAAAAGATGAGCGACGGCAACATGACATCCCGCCTAAGCTGGGACCGCGCCGCAGGCATGCCAACGTCTTCGGTGACCAAAGATACAACGCCGCAAGGGGCTTTGGTCCCTGATAACATCAAAGATTGCGATCAAGTTGCCGTGGTCTACAACAAAGGCGAAACACCGCCCGAAATCACCATCAATGATGTCTCTGGTTCAGTGCAGACCGTTTTAGCCAATGGTGTTGCAGTGGCAGTCATCGCAAAAGCGTCTGGTCCGGCGCTTCAGGTTGACGATGTGCTGCTTGTGGAACGGGCGCTTTGACGCGCCCAATTTCTAAACGTTAGCGGCCTTCAAATGCCGCGTTCCGTTTTTCGGTAAAGGCCAAGACCCCCTCTTTGAAATCGCGCGATTTACCGCAAATGCCTTGCTCCTGCGCTTCCAACGTCAGTTGTTCTTCGTAAGAATTGTCCCAAGTACCACGGATCACCTGTTTGGCGCTGGCATAGGCCACGGTTGGTCCTGCTGCCAAATGCGCAGCCTTCGCTCGCCAATGCGCGTCAAACTCTGCATCTGGGACTGCTTCCCAGATCATGCCCCAATCGTCCGCCTGACGGGCCGAAATCTTGTCCGCAAAAAGGGCCGCGCCCATTGCTTTGGCTGTTCCCATAGAGCGCGGCAAAACATAGGTACCCCCTGCATCGGGGATCAATCCAATGCGCGTAAAAGCCTGCATAAAATAGGCTGACTCGGATGCAAACACGACGTCTGCCGCCAAAGCAAGATTCGCCCCTGCCCCCGCCGCCGGACCATTCACCGCAGCGATCGTGGGGATCGGGCAATTTACGATAGCCCGCAACATCGGCGCATATTCATCCCGCAATGTCCGTTCCATATCCACAGAAGTGCCCGTCGCCCGGTCTCCCAGGTCTTGACCCGAACAGAAGGCCCGCCCCTCTCCGGTCAACACCAGAACCCGTGCATCTTTACCTGCCTGCGTTGCTGCATGTGCGATCTCGGCCCGCATCTGTGTCGTCAGGGCGTTCATCTTGTCCGCACGCGCCAACGTGATCACCGCCACATTGTCCGCAACGGTATAAGTAATGGTTTGGTATTCCATGATCAGGCATCCTGTGTCCAAAAGGTTTGGCGCAGTTTGGCCAAACTCGGCCCAAGGAGCCAGCGAAACCGGACGTCAGCCGCGCAAAATATCATCCAGACGCGCCTGTTCATCCACGCTTAACGGTGCTTCTTGCTGAGGATCTGCTTTGGCGCGGCCGCGCAGATACATCAACCCCATGCCTCCTGCCAGCAAAAGCATCAGCGGCCCAGCCCCCCAAAGCAGCCAATTGGCGCCTTTAATCGTTGGGTTAAGCAGAACAAATTCGCCATACCGCGCCACAATATAGGCCACCGCCGCTTCATCCGTGTCCCCTGCAACCAACCTTTCACGCAACAGCAATCGTAGATCGCGGGCCAAGGTTGCGTCGCTTTCGTCAATGCTCTCATTCTGGCAGACCAGACATCGCAGGCCCTTGGACAGGTCGCGTGCCCGGCTTTCGAGCACCGGATCGTCCAAGATCTCATCCGGCTCCACCGCCATCAGCGGCGTTGCCAATAACATAAGGATCAAGACCAGACGTTTCATTCCGCAGGCACCGGCGTGGCACGCTGTCTTGTTGCCCCCGCTGCGACACGGAAACGTCTGTCAGACAGGCTCAACAATCCGCCCAAGGCCATCAGCGCGGATCCGATCCAAATCCAGTTCGTCAATGGCTTGATATAGGTGCGCACTGTCCAGCCACCGTTGGATTGTTGATCACCGATCACAACATAAACATCCCGTTTGAGATCGTAATCAATCCCGGCTTCTGTCGTTGGCATCTGTGCAACCGGATAGAAACGTTTTTCAGGCCGTAGTTCTGCAATGTCCTGTCCGTCCTGAGACAACGTCAACACGCCCATCGTGGAGAGATAGTTAGGTCCTTGAATGTCCTGAACATCTGTCAATGTGAGTTGATATTCTCCAACGGTCCAAGGCTCACCAATCTGTGCCACCCGGATGTCATCAATGGTCCACGCTGTCAGCCCTGCCACGCCCGCCATGGTCAGCCCAAGCCCACCATGCGCAACCGCCTTGCCCCAATCTGCACGTGGAAGGCGCATCAAACGTCGCAGCCTGTCCGGTCCCCGACCACAACGTTGTGCCAGTTCAACAACGACCCCCATGACAAGCCACGCACCAAGAAACAGCCCCACCGGTCCTATCATGCTCCGCCCGCTTTGCATCGCAAAGGCCAATCCACCAACAGCCACCGCCAGAACAAAGACATAACGCAAGGGACGCAACGCCTTGGCGATGCGCGCACGTTTCCAGGGCAGCACCGAACCAATAGGCAGGATCAGCCCCAAGGCCACCATAAACGGTGTAAAGGCGGCGTTGAAGAACGGCGGCCCCACACTCAGTTTACGATCAAAGAACATCTCGGCCACCAGCGGCCACATCGTCCCGACAAAGACAACGAAACAGGCCACCGCCAGCAACAGGTTGTTGACAAGCAAAGCGGATTCCCGGCTTGCAAGCGCAAAAACACCTTTTGCTTCCATCGCGCCCGCTCGAATCGAAAACAGGATCAACGCCCCGCCGGTGAAAAACCCAAGGATCATCAAGATCCAAACGCCTCGCTCAGGATCATTGGCAAAGGCATGCACCGACGTCAGCAAACCAGAGCGCACGATGAATGTTCCGATCAAAGAGAACCCAAAGGCTAGGATCGCCAGCAAAATTGTCCAGCTTTTCAGCGCTTCGCGTTTTTCCACAACAATTGCAGAATGCAGCAATGCCGCAGCCAACAACCAAGGCATAAAGGACGCGTTTTCGACTGGGTCCCAGAACCAAAAACCGCCCCAACCCAATTCGTAATAGGCCCACCATGATCCCAAGGCGATGCCGATGGTCAAAAACACCCATGCCGCAAGCGTCCAGGGACGCACCCAGCGCCCCCAAGCCGCATCGACACGCCCTTCCAGCAACGCCGCCACGGCAAAGCTGAACGTCATGCTCAGGCCAACATATCCAAGATAAAGAAAAGGGGGATGGAACGCCAAACCCGGGTCCTGCAACAGCGGGTTAAGGTCTTGTCCATCAAACGGTGGGGTCTCTAGCCGCAAGAACGGATTGGAGGTGAAAATGATAAAAGCAAAGAATGCCACCGCTATGGCCGCCTGCACAGACAATACGCGTGCACGCAAACTAGGTGGCAATCCGCTACCAAACCATGCTGCCATTGCCCCAAAGAGCGTGACAATCAGCACCCACAGCAACATTGAACCTTCGTGATTGCCCCATGTTCCACTGACCTTATACAACATCGGTTTGGCAGAATGGGAATTGGCCCAGACAATCCTTAATGAGAAATCAGAAACAATAAACGCCCACATCAACGCGCCAAAGGCCATCGCGGTTAACGCAAATTGCGCCCCCGCCGCAGGTTCCGCCACCGCCATCCAGCTGTGCCAGCGTTTATGTGCACCGATCAACGGCACAACCATCTGCACAACTGCCACTGCAAAGGCAAGGATGAGCGCGAAATGTCCAAGTTCTGTAATCATGGCCCAAGTATAACCCTTGGGCTCATGGTTGCCACGTCAAATCAACGTGTGCGAAAGCGCAAAGCGTCGCAGTTACCTGCGCGACAATTTCCAGGCGGCCAGCGCCGGGTTTTCGGCCGTTTGCACAGAGGCAATAGCAAGCGGTGCATCAGGCCCCGTATCCGCCACCGCGACACTCCCTGAACGTAGCTTTTCGATCTCTTCAATGTTTTGCAAAACCTGTGGAACGCGGGTGACAGTGCCGGCAATCTCGCGCTGAAAATCCTGCGCCTTAAGCTGATGGCGTGCCCCAAAATAAAAGGATACAATGACACCCAGCAACCACCAAAGCGGCTCTGGAACCAAAGCGATGCCCTGCATCCGTTCGGAAAACCACAATGGATTGACCATCGCCGACACAAACAACCCTAACGTCCCCAAAGCCAATGCTGGCCGTGGTAAACGATTAAGCCCATCCATAAATCGATCGAACATGCCTTTTCGAGGTGCGACAAATTCCGCGCCAAACTGCGCCATCGCCTGCCCTTGCATGGTGGCATTGCGTTGCGCACCTGCCTCGGCGTTTTCCCGAAACACTTCTACCGTGTCACGCACGACATTGCCGCCGCCGCCAAACACAAGCGTGAACATCCGTTCCATCAAGCCCATTTTGCCACCCTCTTTTGAAATGCCGTTTCGCTCAGATGATACATCGGCGCGATGAATTCTTCTGCGCGCCGTATCCACCCGCCTTTGCCGCCTGCTCGGTTGCGCGCATATTTGCGGCTGGCCACGCGTTTGTCAGCCAGTTGAAAGTAGTAATTGCGTCGTGCGATACCATAGGCATCCACCAAATGTTGTGGCGCTGCGGTCATCGCTTGCGCCGCAGCCTTGATGCTTTGCGGCCCAAGCACACCGTCAACCGCAACAGTAATGCCCATATCCAGCAATAGTCGCTGCAATATCTTGATCGCGTTGCCGCCCGCATTGACATACATGTCGAAGACCGATGGCTGCAGTGGCTCGGGCAATTGCCCTATCAACGGCTGCTCAAAGTAATGTTTGATAAAAATATCAGTGGCCTGTGCCCGCGTTAATTTGCGCACATCCGCCACACTGACCCGCCCATCCCCTGTCAAGTCCAAGCCCAGACGGCGCATCGTATAGATTGTCACACCAAAGTTTGTCGCCCCACCCGGATCATCAGGGTCGTTCACAAACCCGCCTTCACGTTTTACAATTTCTTCGGCAATGTCTTCGACCGACTTCATGTATTCGCCCTCCACTTTGTGAGGGCTCAGATGCTCAGAAATTGGTTAACACAGTATCGCCGGTGCGTACGTCGCGCGGTGTTGACCTAGCTTTCAGGCTCAACATAGACACCTTGCTCTTTCAACGCGTCAACAACTTCTTTTGGCAAGTAGGTTTCATCATGTTTGGCAAGGATTTCAGTGGCTTCAAAGACCCCGTCCACATAACGGCCCATCCCAACCATACCTTGGTTTTCCTCAAACAAATCAGGCAACACACCCGCATAAGTCACCGGGACAGAAGCACCGCCATCTGTCACACGAAAGCTGATGATTTCGCTTTCCCCACGCAACAATGACCCTTCTTCCACCAGCCCACCAATGCGAAACACCTCATTTGGGCTGGGTGGCTCTGCCATGATCTGGCTTGGCGCACGGAAAAAGTTGATCCCGTCACGCATTGCATAGCCAATCAGCGCGGTGGATGCGACCAAAGCCACAACCGCCACTGCGATCACTTGGATACGTCTCTGTTTCTTAAGGCTTTTCATCTGGTCAAAGCACCCTCAGGGAAAGAGCGGAGCCATCATCAGCCCCTCGGTCTCGTCAATACCTAGCATCAGATTGGCATTCTGCAACGCCTGCCCGCTGCTTCCTTTGGTCAAATTATCGAGTGCTGCCGTAATAATCGCGCGACCTTCCATGCGGTCCGCAGCCACGCCGACATGACAAAAATTCGATCCACGCACATGCCGGGTGCTTGGCGTTTGGCCAAACGGGATCACGTCGATGAAAGGTTCATCCAGATAGGCCGCAGTCAGAGCGGCATGAATAGCGGCGGCATCCCCTTTGACATAACAGGTGGCAAGGATACCACGATTGGCAGGAAGCAAATGCGGCGTAAATTGCACCTGTACAGGGCGCCCTGCAATGGCAGAGAATTCTTGATCAAATTCCCCCAAATGCCGATGGGTTCCTCCGATTGCATAGGCGTGATAGCCTTCGGACAACTCAGCATGCAGCAGATTTTCCTTGAGCGCCCGTCCGGCGCCAGACACTGCACATTTTAGATCCAGAATGATCTCATCCAGATCGATCAACCCCTGTTCGATCAAAGGCCGCAGCGCAAATTGCCCCGTCGCCGCGTTGCACCCTGTGCCTGCAACCAAGCGTGCAGATGTGATCTGGTCGCGGTAAAATTCCGTCAGACCATAAACCGCCTCTGCCTGCTCCTCCAAAGCCGAATGCGGATTCCCATACCACGCCTCATAGGCCTCGGCAGAGCGCAACCGGAAATCCGCCGAAAGATCGACGATCTTAAGATCCTTTGGCAATTTTGAAATCACGTCCTGAGAGGTTTTATGCGGCAGTGCGCAAAAACACAGATCGATGTCTGCAAAATCGATTTGATCA
The DNA here is from genome assembly GCA_039986635.1 of Sulfitobacter sp. Lineage (GTDB taxonomy): Bacteria > Pseudomonadota > Alphaproteobacteria > Rhodobacterales > Rhodobacteraceae > Sulfitobacter. The sequence goes on along the minus strand of JBDWQI010000314.1, from coordinate 88,011 downwards.
ATGGTGACCAATGTTGGCAAATCCAGATGACGCAAATGTGGAAACACATCGGCCAGGCTTTGACCCGCCTTCGAATTGGCCCCCAAAGCCTTGATTGTCATAGAGGAATGGCCGGAAATCAACCGGATCAGTTCAGCGCCAGTGTAACCAGAGGCGCCCAGAATAGCGATATTATACATGTGGGATGTCCCTTGTTCGGGTGTCGTTTAAGCGAAAATCAAGCGGCAGAAAAGCTGATCTGTCGTCGCAAAAACTGGGTCGCGCGGTTGGTTACCTGCGCCGGATCACCGGTTGTCAGGAAAGCGGGTGCACCTGTGCCCAATTTATCGGGATGGCGCTCAAGATAATCGGCAAGGCTGTCCGCAACAAGGCTGGCTTGGGAATAGACGGTCACATCCTCTCCTAATGCGGCCTGAAATATCTCTTCCATCAGCGGGTAATGCGTACAGCCCAATATGGCCGCATGTGGCAATGGCATCTTGCGCTTTAACGCATCAACATGGCTGCGCACCAAAGCTTCGGCCAGAATAAAGTCACCGTCTTCGATGGCATCAACGACACCCCCGCACGCCTGCGCTTCAACGTCGACGCCGATCGCACGAAACGCCAACTCTCGTTGAAAGGCGCGGCTGGCGACGGTTGCAGGCGTTGCGAACAACGCCACATGTTTCACCGCAACTTCACGGGGCGGAGAATTGTCGCCCCACTGGCGTTCCGTCAATGCTTCGATCAAGGGCACAAACACGCCCAGCACCCGCTTGTCAGAAGGCACCCAAGCCTCTTGCATGCGGCGCAGTGCAGCCGCCGAAGCCGTGTTGCAGGCCAAGATCACCAGATCGCACCCTGCATCAAACAAACGTTGTGTCGCGGATACGGTCAGATCATAGATGTCATCCGCCGTGCGCACCCCATAAGGCGCATGCGCGCTGTCCGCCAGATACACGATATCCAGTTCCGGCATCCGTTCTTGCACCGCACGCCAGACGGTTAACCCGCCCAAACCACTGTCAAAAATTCCAACTGCCATGTCGCCCTTGGCCCTCTCAGACGCGATGCTGCGCTTCAAATTCAAAGCCAAGCTCGGGAACACCCAGCGGCTCTGGTGACAGCTCATACGTGGCTTTGCGCAGGAAATCCATCATCGCTTTTCCATCAGCCGCCATTGGGTCCAATACATCACGCCCGATGGGCGCACCTATCGCCACACGCACCCTGTCATCGACCCGTTTTCGGAATTCTCTGATCAACAGCCCCATGCGCAACGTGGCATGCATATGGCTCGCGATCTGGAACATCCGGCTGGTGTGGCCATCAAAATAGATCGGCACAACACTGGCGCGGGATTTGGCAATCATCCGTGCTGTAAAACTGCGCCATCCCGGGTCCATTGGTTTGGAAAAGAGTTTTGCACCCGTGCTTACTGTGCCCCCCGGAAATATCCCAACCGCGCCGCCTTTCCCTAGAAAATCAAGCGCATCGCGCCGTGTGCGCAAATTCAGCGCCACGGCTTTTCGATCCTGATCAAAGCTGATTGGCAACAGATGGCGGTTCACCTCAGGGCTTCTCTGAAAGACAGAATGCGCCATGATCTTAAAATCATCCCGCGTCTGGCTCATGATATGACCCAGCATCAACCCATCCAGAATTCCATAAGGATGATTGGCGATAAAAATCACCGGCCCCTCCCGGGGGACGAACTCAAGGCTCCCCACGGCCACATCCAAACTCAACCCATAACGATCCGCCATTACATCAAAAAAGCCAGCGCCTGTATTTACGTCGGCTTCATATCCCCGCGCCCGCTTCATCAGCCCCAATCGCCCGGTCGTATTCTCCATAAGCCGGATCACTGCACGCCCTGACCGGGTTTCAGCGGAATGTGCATAGCTAATCTCACGGGTAGCATTACGATCAGCGCGCCGCATTTTTTTCTCCTTGGCGATGTTTTTTAGTCAACCAGATGGGATTGCACGCCCCTATTCGGCCGCCTTGGCAGTCTGCGTGCCCCCGGCACGTATCACAGCCAAAAGCTCTTCTCGCCGTTTCGCCGCTTTGGCCTCATTCATCTGTTTCACTGGCCCAAACCCTCTGATTTGCAAGGGTAATTCGGCCAGCGCAACCACCGCATCGCGGGTCGCATCGCTCACCATCCCTAGAATTTCAGACATATCGCCCTCATACTGCTTGATCAATGCGCGTTCCATCTTGCGCTCAGCAGTATAGCCAAAGATGTCCAACGGCGTGCCCCGCACCCCCTTCATACGCGCCATCATCCGCAAAGGTCGTTCCAGCCATTGACCAAACTCCCGTTTCATCGGTCGCCCGTCAGTCCGGGTCTTGGAAAACAAAGGTGGCGCAAGATTAAAGGTCATCTTAAAGTCGCCCTCAAACTCGGCTTGTGCCTTTTCTCTGCTACTTAACAACAATCGCGCGACTTCATATTCGTCCTTATAGGACAAAAGCTTATGGTAACCGACAGCCACCGCAGCCTTTACCTGAGGGTCCTCAACATCCTGAACCAACTTAGCATATCGTTTAGCAAGCCGTTTGCCTTGATAGGCGGTCAGATGCGCCATACGTGATGCGATTTTTTCGTCCAATGTCTTGGGAAGTGGGATAATTTTGGGGGCGCTTACCGACGCTGCGTCTTGGGGGTACAAAGCCGCCCAGCGCCCGATCTCAAAGGCACGCAGATTGTTTTCAACCGCAGCACCGTTCAAGCGGATCGCCTCTTGCAACGCCTCAAGCGTTAAGGGCAACAAACCGCGCTGCCATGCCCCTCCAAAGACCATCATATTGGAATAGATCGAATCCCCCAATGTCGCCTTGGCCAAATCAGAGGCATCAAACATCACCACATCCTCCTTCAGCCGCGCCTCAAGGGCGAGGCTCAGCCGATCATAGGGCATCGCAAATTCGGTATCGCGCGTGAAATCACCTGTCACAATCTCATGACTGTTTACCACAGCCCCCGTGCGCCCCGACTGCGTGAGCCCCAAGGTCTTGGACCCCGCTGACACCACCAGATCGCCGCCGATCAACGCATGCGCCTCTCCTGTTGCAACACGAATGGCCGATATATCGCCGGGGTCGTTGGCCAAACGACAATGGATATGCACAGCGCCGCCTTTCTGCGCGAGCCCTGCCATCTCCATCATGCCCGCCCCTTTGCCATCCAGTTGCGCCGCCTGCGCCAGCAACGCACCAATGGTAACAACACCAGTCCCGCCAACCCCGGTGATCACAACATTATGCGTCCCCTCAATCTGTGGCAGCTCAGGTACCGGCAAATCCGGGATCTTAACGTCTGCCGTTGCCTCTTTGCGCACCTTGGCACCAGTTAAGGTCACAAACGACGGGCAAAACCCTTTGACACATGAAAAATCCTTGTTGCACGAAGATTGATCAATCGCCCGTTTCCGGCCCAGATCTGTCTCTTTGGGAACGATAGAAACACAGTTGGATTGCACCCCGCAATCGCCGCAGCCTTCACAGACATCCGGGTTGATAAACACCCGTTTGTCCGGGTCCGGGAACAACCCGCGTTTGCGTCTGCGGCGTTTTTCAGCTGCGCAGGTCTGCACATAAACAATGGCGCTGACACCTTCCTTGGTGGCAAAGTCGCGCTGCACAACATCCAACTGCGCCCGTTCATGCATTGGGATACCCTTGAACGCGCCGGGATCTACATCTTCTTTCTCATCATACACCACGGCCAGATGCTTGACCCCCATCGCCTGAAGCTCAGCCGCGATACGCGGTGCATCCAGATCACCTTCGTTGTGCTGCCCGCCGGTCATCGCAACGGCATCGTTATAAAGAATTTTATAGGTCATCGTCGTGCCAGCAGCGACTGCCGCGCGAATGGCTTGCACCCCTGAATGATTGTAGGTCCCGTCGCCAAGGTTCTGAAACACATGTGCACGCGTGGAAAAAGGCGCCTCGCCGATCCAATTCGCGCCCTCGCCGCCCATTTGTGTGAAACCAAGCGTTTCGCGGTCCATCCACTGCGCCATAAAATGGCACCCGATCCCCGCATAAGCACGACTGCCGTCTGGCACTTTGGTGGATGAATTATGCGGGCAACCTGAACAGAAATACGGCAGGCGCGCTGCGATTTCTTCTGCGTTGTCTGCGCGGCGCGCGTCGTCCAATGCGGCTAACCCTGCCTTTACCCCGTCTGTATCCCGACCTTCCTCACACAACACCTGTCCAAGCTTTTCAGCAATATCAACCGGATCAAGCGCCCATCGCGCGGAAAAGAACTCTGCCCCGTCTTTTGTGCCCCCAAAAACCCGGCGTCCCTGACGGTTGTCAAACAGCGCCTCCTTGATCTGCACTTCAATAAGTTTGCGCTTTTCCTCAACCACAATGATCAGCTCCAGACCATCCGCCCAATCATTAAATCCACGCATATCCAGCGGCCAAGTCTGACCCACCTTATATGTGGTAATACCCAACCGCTCTGCCTCGGTCTCATTCAGGTTCAGCAAGCTAAGCGCATGGATCAGATCAAGCCAGTTCTTGCCCGCTGCAACCAGACCGATTTTGGCACCCGGTTTCCCCCACATGCGTTTGTCCATCTTATTGGCATGGGAAAACGCCTCAGCCGCATGGCGTTTGTGGTCAATCAATCTGGCCTCTTGATCAATCCGGTCATCCACCAACCGTATATTCACGCCATCCGCTGGCAGCGCGTAATCTGGCGTCACAAAAGACAGGCGGTGCGGGTCGCCATCCACGACAGAAGTCACCTCCACCGTGTCTTTCATTGTCTTTAGACCAACCCAAAGCCCCGCATAACGGGACAATGCCCACCCATACAGACCGTAATCCAGAACTTCCTGAACCCCAGCGGGAGACACCACAGGCATATAGGCGTCAATCATCGCAAATTCTGACTGGTGCAAAACAGTAGAGGATTCACCGGTGTGGTCATCCCCCATCGCCATCAGGACCCCACCGTGTTTAGAGGTCCCGGCCATATTGGCATGCCGCATCACATCACCTGACCGATCTACACCGGGGCCCTTGCCATACCACAGACCAAAAACGCCGTCGTATTTGCCTTCGCCGCGCACCTCAGCTTGCTGTGCGCCCCAAAGTGCCGTCGCCGCGAGGTCTTCGTTTAACCCTGCCTGGAACGTCACGTTATGTTGCGTCAAAAACTTCTCTGCCTTCGACATCTGCAAATCTACAGCGCCAAGCGGCGATCCGCGATATCCCGTCACCAAACCAGCGGTATTCAGCCCCGCCGCCCGATCCCGTGCCGATTGCATCAGCATCAACCGAACAAGCGCCTGCGTGCCATTCAGCAAAACAGGCGATTTCTCCATATCAAAACGATCATTAAGTGAAATCTTTTGGCTGGTCATGGCGGTCTCCCTACTTCCGACAGTCTGGCGCGTAATTACACTGATGATAGGTCACTAATACTGACCTGTATAGATCAAAACTGACGACAACATCGACATTTGCCCCTAATATAAGATGCAGCGGACTGTTAATTCTTCACAATTAGGCTAGGTAAGCGCCGAACGAAGAAAGAGACGACCATGGATTGGGACAAGCTAAGAATTTTTCACGCCGTCGCTGACGCAGGGTCATTGACCCATGCGGGTGATAAACTGAATCTGTCGCAATCCGCAGTGTCCCGCCAAATCAGGGGCCTTGAAGAACAGCTTAACACAAACCTGTTTCATCGTCATGCCCGTGGGCTGATCCTGACAGAACAAGGTGAACTGTTGTTTGACGCAACAGCGGCCATGTCAAAACGGGTCGAAGCCGCCTCTGCCCGGATTCGCGACAGCGAAGAAGAGGTGTTTGGCGAATTGCGGGTGACAACCACAATTGGTTTCGGCACCTTGTGGCTCGCCCCACGATTGCCGAAACTTTATGAACAATTCCCTGACCTGAAAATCGATCTGATGCTCGAAGAACGCGTGCTGGATTTACCAATGCGCGAGGCAGATGTGGCCATCCGCATGAAAGAACCATCGCAAGCTGATCTGATCCGCAAGAAATTGCTGATGATAAAAATGTGCCTCTATGCCTCACCAGCCTATCTTGAGGCAAATGGTACGCCAGAGAGCATCGAAGACATGGTCGATCACCGGATCATATGTCAGAACACCGAAAGCGCGCAGGTCGCAGCGGGCCAAAACCTTGTACAGCAACTCATGCTCAATGATGTGCGCTCCCTGCTCACCGTCAACAACTACTTTGGGGTCTTACAAGGCGTGCTGCATGATCTTGGCGTGGGTGTCTTGCCTGACTATCTGATTCAGGACTTTCCCGACCTTGTTCAGGTTTTGCCAAACACTCAATCAGCTGATGTGCCGGTTTTTCTGGCATATCCAGAGGAACTGCGCCAATCCAAGCGGGTTTCCGCCTTTAAGGACTTTGTCCAAGATGAGATCATTACATATCGCAAGCAATTGAAAGCATTGTAAATTCAAGCAGCCATGCGGAAACCGCATAGCCGATATGACAAAAAATCGAAGCCGTTGACTTGAACGAAGGCAAACTGCCGCATATCTCATCAGTATAAGGACGACGGCCCATGGGTCGCTCCCCTTATACCTCCCTGTTGGACTTGGCCGAGCATCACGCTCGGCCTTTTTTTTGGTTTTTCGCAGTTTCTTTTTGACGCGGTGTACAAGTAACACCACACTGCATGACCGATCCCTGCTTTCAGTTAACCTGACAGCGCTCTTTTGACGGAGTATCTGCTAATGAATATCGCACACCTCAGGACAGCTCTTTTTTCAGCCCTTGCATTCTTGATGTTGATGTCCCCCATCGCGCAGGCGCAGATTACTCTTACCCAGACGACAACAACAGAATCGACACCAGAACTGCCCGATCCGTTAACCCCAGAAACGGCAAATGCATTGATGTCACGACTGTCAGACGAAGACGTTCGGGCATTGTTGTTGGATCAATTAAATGCCCAAGCATCGCAATCAGCCATCGATCCGGACGCCGACGTGTCCGACTTCCTGTATCACGCCACCACGGGTGCCACGCAATCCGTTGTGACCCCGATAGAACGTTTGCCTTACCTGTTTTCGGGTCAGGCAAAGGCGTTCTCCAATTTCTATCAAAAGATCGGTGGCGGTCCAGGTCTCTTGCGGATGCTTGGCTATATGGTCTTGGTATTTGGTGCCGGTGCCATCGCTGAAACGCTCTTTCGCAGGGCAACGCGCGGATGGCAAATCCTGCCGCCGGCTGATCCTGACAATATGTCATTGCGCGAAACGCTTCAACTTCTTGCCCAACGTTTAACCACTCAGGTGATCGCGGTTGTCGTATTTGTTGTCGGGGCTCGGACAACCGGTGGGTTGATTCTGCCGGAACAACTTTTGCCCATCGTTCAGCTTTTTGGCATCTATCTCATAGGTTTTCCGCGCTTTATCCTTGCTGTCGCATTCTTCTTTTTCGCCCCCCAGAACCCCGCGTACCGGTTGCTCAACGTCGAAACCCCAATTGCCAAAGCGTTTTGTTTTCACCAATTCTGGATCGCCTTCCTTATCGGATTCTCTGGCGCCATTCAGATTTTCAATGCGAACAACGGCATCCCGGTGGGCGAAACACGTATTGGCTTCTGGCTGAACCTTGGGCTCCACATCTATCTTGTTGCGCTCTTTTGGCGCTACCGTGCCGCTGGCGTTGCAATGATGCGAGGCGCTGACCCGGACGTCACCTCAATGGAAGAACGCGCAGCCCGTATTTACCCTTATGCGAATATCGTCAACATCATCGCAGTGTGGTGGGTCATCAACATTGTCGTCAGCTATGAAAATTTTGAGTTGCTCGGGAACGTACCACACTACAAAACCATGATCCTTTTGATGTTCGCCCCCGCAATGGACACCGCCATTCGCGGACTGGTGCGCCATCTAACACCAGCGATGACCGGCGAAGGGCCTGTGGCGGAGCGCGCCCACTACGCAACCAAACGGTCATATATCCGGATCGGCCGGGTCGTAATATTTGGCGTTGTGGTTCTGTCCATCGCAAGTTTTTGGGGCATGTCGGCGACATCCATTGCTGCTGCTGGTGTTGGCGCGCGTCTTGCGGCCTCGGTTATCGAGTTTCTGATCATCATCTCAATTGGCTACCTGCTGTACGAGGCCGTCTCTCTCACCATCAACCGCAAGTTGGCCGCTGAACAGACCGCTGCGGGGTATAACCCTGACGAAGAAGAAGTCGGCGGCGATGGGGGCGGTGCAGGCGGATCGCGCCTCTCAACAGTTCTGCCGTTGATCCTCATGGTCGCCCGCACCTTTATTGTCACCTTGTTCCTGCTGCTTGGGCTTTCCAATATCGGGGTTGATACCACGCCCCTGCTCGCAGGTGCATCCATTGTGGGTCTAGCCATCGGTTTTGGCGCTCAAAAGCTGGTGACCGATGTTGTCTCAGGCATTTTCTTTTTGGTCGACGATGCATTCCGCAACGGCGAATATGTCGAAGTTGAAGGCACCATGGGCACGGTTGAGAAAATCTCGATACGCTCCATGCAGTTGCGACATCACAAAGGGCCAGTCCACACAATTCCTTACGGCGAAATCCCAAAGATCACTAATTTTTCCAGAGATTGGGTGATTATGAAGCTGCGCTTTACCGTGCCTTTTGACAGTAACCCTGAAAAAATTCGCAAGATATTCAAGAAAATCGGCCAAGATATGATCGCATTGCCCGACTTCCAAGAGGATTTTCTGCAACCTTTCAAATCTCAGGGTGTGCTTGAGATCGACGATGTTGGCATGGTAATCCGTGGTAAGTTCATGGCCAAACCCGGCAAACAGTTCACGATCCGAAAAGAAATATTTAACCGGGTCAATGCCGCCTTCGCGGAAAATGGCATTGAATTTGCCCGCCGGGAGGTCCGCGTTGCGCTGCCCAGCATGGAAACAGCCCATGAACTGACCGCTGAGGACACTGCCGCTATTTCTGCCGCAGCTACCCAAGCCGCACAAGAACAACAAGGCGTGAAAGACAAAGACAGCCGTTAAGCTCAGCACCCAAAACAAAACGCCCCAAAACAACAGGCATGCCCTTTTCGCCTCTGCCCCCTTCCCCCTCCATGCGCCTTGCACTAAGAGACGGAGCAATCATTGCCATGGGGGAATTTGGCACATGCAAGAGCCTGCCATTACCAAAGAAATCATCGCCGCACATGGCTTCACGCCCGAAGAATATGCCGAGGTCAAGACGATCCTTGGCCGTGATCCAAATTACACCGAAATGGGTATCTTCTCGGCGATGTGGAATGAACATTGCTCGTATAAATCTTCAAAGAAATGGCTGCGTACCCTGCCAACAGAAGGCCCTCAGGTCATCTGTGGCCCCGGCGAAAACGCAGGCATCGTGGATATCGGTGATGGTCAGGCGCTGGTCTTTAAGATGGAAAGCCACAACCACCCCTCCTACATCGAACCGTATCAAGGGGCGGCTACCGGCGTTGGCGGCATTCTACGGGACGTCTTTACCATGGGCGCGCGGCCGATTGCGGCCATGAACAGCCTAAGTTTCGGGACCCCAGATCATCCCAAAACACGCCAGCTTGTGCATGGTGTGGTGGCCGGTGTTGGCGGATACGGCAATTGCTTTGGTGTTCCCACGGTGGGCGGCGAAGTTCGGTTTGATAAAGCCTATGATGGCAATTGCCTTGTGAACGCTTTTGCCGCCGGACTCGCTGATGCGGACAAGATTTTCTATTCTGCGGCTTCTGGCGTCGGCATGCCTGTGGTCTATCTGGGCGCCAAGACCGGACGTGACGGGGTTGGTGGTGCCACGATGGCCTCCGCCGAATTCGATGACACCATCGAAGAAAAACGTCCCACCGTTCAGGTTGGCGACCCCTTCACCGAAAAACGCCTGATGGAGGCCACGCTTGAACTGATGGCCACCGGCGCTGTGATTTCGATTCAGGATATGGGGGCCGCCGGCCTCACATGCTCTGCGGTTGAAATGGGGGACAAAGGCGGCCTTGGCGTGCGGCTCGACCTTGAAAAGGTTCCGGTACGCGAAGAAAATATGACCGCCTATGAAATGATGCTTTCTGAATCTCAGGAACGTATGCTGATGGTTCTGCGCCCGGAACTGGAAGCCGAGGCCAAAGCTGTGTTTGACAAATGGGATCTCGATTTTGCCATTGTCGGAGAAACCCTGCCCGAAGACCGGTTCTTGATTATGCTCAACGGCGAGTTGAAGGCCGATCTCCCCCTCAGCAAACTTGCATCCACCGCGCCAGAATATGACCGCCCCTGGGTGCCAACGCCCGCAGCTGAACCGCTGGGTGATGTGCCCGGCGTGGACCCGATTGATGGGCTCAAAGCTCTGATCTCTGATCCAAATTATGCTGCGAAAAACTGGGTGTTTGAACAATATGATACAATGGTCATGGCCGATTCCGCGCGCACACCCGGCATTGGCGCAGGCATCATTCGCATCCACGGAACCAATAAATCCGTTGCCTTCACCTCGGATGTGACGCCACGCTATGTACAGGCCAACCCGGTTGAAGGCGGCAAACAAGCGGTTGCCGAAGCGTACCGCAATCTCACCGCTGTTGGTGCCAAACCGCTGGCCACAACCGACAACATGAATTTTGGCAACCCAGAAAAACCAACCATTATGGGACAATTTGTTGGCGCGATCCAAGGAATTGGAGAAGCGGTTTCGGCTCTCGATATGCCCATCGTCTCTGGCAACGTCTCCCTTTACAACGAAACCGACGGTGCCGCGATCCTGCCGACGCCCACAATCGGCGCAGTCGGCCTGATCGACCATCCCGACCACATCATCGGCTGTGATGTCCGCGACGGCCACGTCGCGCTTGTACTGGGCGAGACCTTAGGCCACCTTGGTCAATCCGCTTTGCTTGCAGGTGTCTTTGGACGCATCGAAGGGGATGCGCCGGCCGTCAACCTTGAGCTGGAAAAAACCCACGGTGATTTTATTCGAGACAACCGCGACTTGATCAAAGCCTGCACAGATCTCAGCGACGGCGGGCTTGCGCTTGCCGCTTTCGAACTGGCCGAAGCTGCACAAGTTGGTGTCACTCTGGATGCTGCGGATACTCCAACCCTGTTTGGCGAAGATCAAGCCCGCTACCTAATCGCCTGTAACTTCGATCAAGCCGAAGCCCTCATGATCGCGGCAACACGTTCAGGTCTCTCACTCACATCTGTGGGAAAGTTTGGCGGAACCGACGTCTCCTTCGGTGGCACCCATGCCCCGCTTGAGGAACTCAGCAACCTCTATCGCTCAACCTTTGCGGCAAGTTTCGCCTGAGCCTTTGGCATTGGTGCCCCCACAGCGCCGCCAGGCAATAATAGCGAAGAAGGCCGTCAGGGCTGATGAGCCGCCATATCCGCCATCAGCCGGGCTTTCTCGCCCATGTCGTCAGCGCGTGAGATCACGGCAGCCAGCTCTTCCAGAGAGGCAATCGAATGCCCCGCGCGGAAACTATCTACATGGGGCAACATTGCCCGGATTCCAGCGGCTTTTGGCGCGAAGCCATCCCAGCGCAACAAAGGGTTCAACCATATCACCCGGCGCGCCGTCAGATGCAGGCGTTGCATTGCCCGCCCCAGATCCTCTGGCGCATCCCGATCCAACCCATCTGTAATCAATAATACAACCGCCCCCTGCCCCATGACCCGGCGTGACCAGTCACGGTTAAACGCTTCAATACATGCGCCAATCCGTGTCCCACCTTCCCAATCCTGCGCCTCAGCCCCTGCCGCCGCAAGGGCCGCATCCACATCCCGGGTTGCCAGATGCCGCGTGATGTTGGTCAAGCGCGTCCCAAATGTAAACGCATGCACCTGTGCCCATCCTGCGCCTCGCGCGTTGCTGACTGCATGTAGAAAGTGCAGGATGACACGGGAATATTGGCTCATTGATCCAGATATATCGCTCAATACCACCAGACTAGGGAACCGAGGACGCGGCTTGTGAAACGCCAGCGCGTCCATCTCCCCACCCCTCCTGAGCGCTGCACGCAGAGACCGGCGCGCATCTATGCGCCCCTGCGTCGCCACCATGGCGCGCCGCGAGGGCAATGGTTTGACCGGTAAAGCCAGCCGCGCCAACATGCGTTTTGCTTCGGCCATTTCAGCAAGGGACATTTGCTCGAAATCCAATGTCCTCAGCCGTTCGGTGTTCGACATTGTCAGGCTGGCATCCACTTCAACCAGCGCATCCTCATCCGTGCTCCGCTCTTCTTCGGTCTGGGGAGGCGGTTCGGCCCCATCCAGCAGCGCTTCTGCGGCGCGTTTCTCAGCCGATTGCGCCGACCGTTCCTCTTGAACACCGCGAATAGCAGGCAACATCGCTGCCATCATATGTTCCAGGTATCGCGGGTCACGCCAATACAGCCGGAACAATTGTGCATAAACACGCCGATGCTCTGGTCGGTTTACAAAACACGCATGCAAAGTCCAGTAAAAGTCACGCTTGTCGGTGAACCCTGCCGCTTCTACGGCGTGAATTGCATCGATGATCCGCCCCGGCCCAATGGGCAGCCCTGCGCGACGCAGAGCCCGGGCAAAATGCGTAATATTGCCGGGCAATTTGGGATCATCCGGTAGATCGAGGTCGGGCAATTCAACCATGAATGGTTGTTTGGAGGCTCTGCCTCCAAACCTCCGCGGTATTTAGGGCCAAAAAGAAAGTCACGTTGGTTCCAGAGATGCTTTGGCTTGGTCCAAAATACGTTTCGCCTCAGATCCGTGAAGTTTGGCAATGTCATCTTGATATTTCAGGATTGCCCCGAGTGTATCAGCGATCACCTCTGGGCTGAGCGTGATGACATCCAGTGCAAGCAGGCATTTTGCCCAGTCGATGGTCTCGGCAACGCCTGGTTTCTTGAACAAGTCTTCTGTCCGTAAACGTTGAACAAAAGCCACAACTTCCCTGCTTAAGTTTTCTGCGGCTTCCGGTGCGCGGGCCGTGAGGATTTCCATCTCGCGATCAAATGCCGGGTAGTCGACCCAGTGGTAAAGGCACCTTCGTTTAAGCGCATCATGCACTTCACGGGTGCGGTTTGAGGTCAGGATCACGATGGGAGGCTCTGGTGCTTTGATCGTCCCCATCTCAGGAATAGTGACCTGAAAATCACTTAGCGCTTCGAGCAGAAAGGCTTCAAAGGGGGCATCGGTGCGGTCCAGTTCATCTATCAGCAATATTGGCGCACCGTTTTCATCCGGACGCATCGCTTCTAGCAAGGGGCGTTCGATCAGGAAGTCGTCACTGAACAGCTCCGCTGTCAGGGCTTTTTGATCAGCCCCACCGGCGGCTTCTGCGGTCCTGATCGCGACCATTTGTGCGGGAAAATTCCATTCATACACTGCGGATGCCGCATCCAACCCTTCATAACATTGCAACCGGATCAACCGACGGTTCAGGCCAGCGGCCAGCGCCTTGGCGATCTCCGTTTTGCCGACGCCTGCTTCGCCTTCCAAAAACAGCGGACGGCCCAGCTTGAGGCTCAAAAACACCACCGTCCCCAAAGCCCGACCGCAGATATAGCCCTGATCGCTCAACATCTTCTGAACCGCATCAATGCTCGAAATATCACTCATGGAATTCTCCCCAATGTGACAAAGGTGCATTTGCGCAGGCTCGGGTCAAGGCAGACCTTTGCGGAATTGTCACGCCTTGTCCCTCATGCTTGTGCCAGATTGACGTGATTCGGAGCGGATGGCATAATTCCGCATAACAAAGAGAGGCCGGACAACAAATGATCCTGGACCCAGAGGCGGACATGAGACAGAAACGATCCCTTGATGCAGAGGCTCGGTGATGACCGATTTGCGCATCACAGCAGTAACCTGCGTCAAAAACGAAGGGCCCTTCCTGTTGGAGTGGATTGCCTTTCACCGCATCATTGGCGTAACCGATTTTCTTTTTTATTCAAACGATTGTACGGATGCGACGGATACATTGCTGGATCGCCTGGAGGATCATGGCATCGTTGCACATCTCCCCAATCCCGCAAAGAACCGCAATTACCAGATGCAGGCATTAAAAGCCGCCAAGCAACACAAGTTGGTCAAAAGCGCCGATTGGGTGTGGATCGCGGATGTTGATGAATTTCCAAACATCCATGTGGGCGATCACAGCTTTCCTGCACTGATCAAAGCCTGTGGCAACCCACAAGCCATCTCTCTAACGTTTCAATTTATGGCCAATGGAGGGATCGAAAAATTTGCCGATCAACCCGTCATCAGTCAATTCCTGCATAGCCATAACCCTGACATTTGGGGGGCGGACACTGCAATTGAGGTCAAGAGCCTCGTGCGCAAAGATTTTCCTACCGACTATTTTGGCGCGCACCGTCCGTTTCACGATGAAAAACGCAAAGGTATTCATTGGACCGATGGTGGTGGCCGTCCGGTGCCCGGGCCTTTCTTGCGCCGTGCCAACAAACGACGCATTCGCGCATTTCCGGCGCGCGGTGCGCGCGCGTTGGCCACGCTTAATCATTACGCCCTTCGTTCACTCGACAGCTATCTTGTCAAGAATGACCGCGGCGATGTGAACCGCGAACACCGCGCCTTCGATGACAGTTATTGGCGTGAACGCAATGATGCGGGGTATCTGGATGACAGCATTTTACGGTATCAAGATCAGTTACAGATAGAAATGGATCGGCTAGTGGCACTGGATGGCATCGCAGAGTTACATGCCCAAGCTGTGAAACATCACATTGCGAAACGCGACGCCTTGCTTGCGCAAGACAGCTACCGAGAGATGCAGGAACAATTGCGCGCCGCCTCTCCCTATTGCGCTGCTGAAACCGATATTCGCAACGCCATCGGGTTTGAGATCGGACAAATGCCATGAGCCGCCTGCGTGTCATCAACCTCGCACTTCCCAAAACCGGAACAACCACGCTGACAGATGCGCTGCGCCATGCTGGTCTCAGCGTCGCGGATTGGCGTATTCGGCCCGGGCAATCCAAACGAACCGATATCCCGCGTATGCATGTGGGCAAAATCATCTACGAAGATTATTTTGACAGCGGTGATCCTTTGGCGCGGCTCGATGAATTTGATGTGATCAATGAAATGTCCTGCGTCCGCGAAGATCGCTCCCTTTGGCCGCAAACCGATTGGGGGTTGCTGAGTGCAATCCAAAGCCATCATCCTGAGGTCAAGTTTATCCTGACCACCCGAGATCCGGACAAGACCGCAAATTCAATGATGCGTTGGAACAATCTGGGCCGCCGCCGTCTGCCCAATGCCGATATCCCCGGTCTGCCGCGTGGTTTTGGCACATCCGAAGCACAGCTCGCACGTTGGCTTACGGCGCATTATGCGTTTTGTCGCCACGTGTTTGCGGGGTCTGACACCTTCATGGAATACGACATCGAAGACGAAGACGCGCAGACAAAAATCAGCGCCTACTTAGGCTTGGATCTACCTTGGTGGGGGCAAAGCAACGTGGGCAAAGCAGCGGAAGCTTCATGAAATTAACTCTTCTGATTGGCCCAACCGAAAAAGCCGCGATGCGGTTTCGCAACCTGTTCAAACAAAAGGCTGGCGTGCTGGAAAAAGCTGGAATCGCAGTACCGGACTGGAACCACGTCCGTCTGTATGCAGCCTGTGCCGAAGCTTCTGAGGTTGGAATTTTGCGGTATCGGCGGGG
Organism: Sulfitobacter sp.; assembly: GCA_039986635.1. GTDB lineage: Bacteria > Pseudomonadota > Alphaproteobacteria > Rhodobacterales > Rhodobacteraceae > Sulfitobacter. The sequence goes on along the minus strand of JBDWQI010000314.1, from coordinate 72,348 downwards.
GTTGGACAACCCGCTGGTACAACAGACCTTAACCGCAGAATTTCACACCCTGTTCAAAAAATCGCTGCCCGACCTGAAAGCAAACAAAATCAAACATGTGGTCCTTGCGGCGGCCCAATTGGGCAACCTGCTGCATCACCCTGACGAACTGAAGCGGCTGCACGCCCTTCTCTCCGGCCATTTCGACACCATTCAGATTATCGCCCATGTGGATGAGCAGGCGCGCCTTTTGACACAGCATTACACCACAGCGGTTCTGGAAGGGCGACGCACTCCCCTTACTCACGAACTTGAGCTTGCGCAGAAAAAGGACTGGTGGGGCGGCGCCTTGGCTTTGCGGGGGGCAAACGAACCTTACTTTGGCATTTTCAACGATGTCCATCATCCGCCATTCTGGCTGGACTATTGCGCGCTGCTCGAACACTGGGAAAAAACCTTTAGCACGGGGAACGTTACACTGTCTCCGCTTGATCTTACCGCGCTAAATGGCAAAGACGGGATGCAGGTGCTGTGCGACACACTCAACATCAAAAACAAATTTGGCAAAACCGAGGCTGATCGTCTGTTCTCACCTGAACCGGCTGCCTCACTGACCCGGATGCGCCATATGAATGACGTGCTGATCCGCTATTCACAGTCCCGCGACATTATCATACCGCGCGATTTGTGGTCGCAGATCCACAAAAACACTCGCATCCCCGGCCCTCCCATCGCGCCGGGCAGTCTTGCTCCGGTCTCTGAACATTTCAAAGCCGACAATGCCAAGCTGGTCAAACGCTTTCCTGAGCTGACCAGCGCGCTCAAACCCGATGAGCTGGCGCAGCCATGGGAAGAGGCTGATCCGCAGATGGGCTTTCGCGCGACACAATACCTCGCCGCCTATGCCTTTACGATCCGCAAGCAATCCAGTTCCGTAGCTGAAAAGCGCGCCGAGGCAGAGGCCGCCGTCGCTGCAACACATAAATTCGATACATTGTTGACCGATGACTCTGCAGACAAACAACAAAAGGCCGCCAACAAACGCCTCCTCAATCAGGTCAAAGTCAATCACCAGATGATCATGTCCACGCAATTCAAACCCCACAATGATCTTGGCGCTGTGAACGAAGAGGACCTCGCTGCCGCCTATTCAGTGGTCCCGCCACGCACCCTGCCAAAAGGGTCATCAGGCAACGTCATCGTGGGCTGCATGAAGAACGAAGCCCCCTACATCATCGAATGGATCGCCTATCACCGCGCGATGGGCGTCGATAACTTCTTGATTTATACAAATGATTGCTCTGATGGCACAGACGAAGTGTTAGGGCGGTTGATGGAAATGGGGATTGTTCAGCACCGCAATAATGACAATTGGAAAGGCAATTCACCTCAGCAACATGCGCTCAACCAATCGCTAAAGGAACCGCTGATCCAAAACGCGGAATGGATCATTCACATCGATGTCGATGAGTTTATGAATGTGCGCACCGGAAATGGCACCTTGGATGATTTCTTTGCAGCGGTGCCTGACGCCACCAATGTTGCCATGACCTGGCGGTTATTTGGGCATAACGATGTGACGCAGCTAACAGATGACTTTGTCATCGATCAATTCGACACCTGCGCCCCGAAATATTGCCCAAAACCACATACGGTCTGGGGCTTTAAAACCATGTTCCGCAACATTGGTGCCTATGCAAAAATATCGTGCCATCGGCCAAACAAGCTTGATGAAGCCTTTGAAAAGAAGATAAAATGGGTCAATGGATCAGGTCAGGACATGACTCGAGATGCGGCGCATAATGGCTGGCGGTCGTCCAAGAAAAACGTCGGCTACGATCTGTTGCAGCTCAATCATTATGCCCTGCGATCCGCCGAATCCTTTCTGATCAAACGGCAACGGGGCCGCGCATTACATGTCGATCGATCCATTGGGATCAATTACTGGATTCGCATGGACTGGTCAGATTTTCGCGACCTCACCATCAAACGCAACCTCCCAAGATTGCGGGCCGAATATGACCGGCTGATGCAAGATGACGCCCTCAACAGCGCCCATCAGACAGGATTGGCTTGGCACAAGGCCAAAGCCGCCGAACTGCACACCATGCCAGAATTCGCGGACCTTTATGCACAGGCGCTTTCCGTTAAGCTGAACGAAACAGAGCGCGTCGCTTATGCCTTGTCGCTCGACATGGAAAGTTAAGGCCAAATGTCACATCTTGCCATTCTGTGTGTGCGCAATGAAGCGGCGTTTCTTTTGGAATGGCTGGCCCATCACAAAGCGGTCGGCTTTGATGATTTTCTTGTTTTTTCAAACAACTGCGATGACGGTACCGATGCGATGCTTGATCGGTTGCAAGATCTGGGTCTCCTGACCCACCTGCGCAACGATGGCCCTTTTGACAAAGGCGGCATCCAATTCACCGCCCTCAAGGCAGCGGCCAAGCTTGATCAGGTCGAACAAGCGGATTGGATTTTGCCGCTTGATGTTGATGAATTTGTGAACATCCATGTGGGTGATCACACGCTGAAAGCTCTGCATGCCACCTTGCCAGATGCCACAGCAATCACCTTAACTTGGCGGTTGTTTGGCACATCCGGTCACACACGATTTGAAGATGTGCCGATCCTCGACACCTTTACAAGCTGCGCCCCCGCGGTGATGCATTGGCCGTGGCGATCCGCGATGTTCAAGACCCTCTACCGCAACGACGGTACCTACAAAAAGCCCGGCGTACACCGCCCCCGCGCCCCCGATTCCTCCAAACTGAACGCAGCACGTTGGGTTGATGGCAACGGCAATACCCTGCCGGATCCATTTAAGACAAAACGTATTTTTTCCAACTATGGGCGCAACAATTACAAGCTGGTTCAGCTCAACCATTACCCGCTTGGAGCATTGGAATCTTACGTGCTGAAAGCCGATCGGGGCCGCGCGGTACATTCTGATGATCTATTGGGGCTTGATTACTTTGTTGAGCGCAACTTCAACACGGATACCGACACCACAATCAGCACTCTGGCGCCTGAACGCAACGTTCACCTGGTTAAACTGATGTCTGACGACATTCTTGCTGATCTGCACCAAAAGGCTGTGCTCTGGCGCAAGGCTCGTTTTGAACAGCTATTGCAACAAGATCCATTCCGTGCGCTTTTTGGCCGCTTGCTGATGACCCCGCCGTCGCAACCGGTTTCGCCACAGGACGCGCAATTTCTGATAGAACACGCAACGGCGGCTTTGGGACAATCCAGCCCATAACACCTGTGAGCGCGCCCAAGGAATGGCCATGCGCCGTGATCACGAAAACCTCACGTAAACATGCAGTTTCAAGCGATATCGAAACGCGATAGCCTCCTTTTTGCAATTATTTACCTAATTTTTGCCGCAATACGTCGCTAACAATGGCAGCAATCCGCACGCTAATGATGCGACACATGTATGTGAGGACATGGGCATGATCGATGAAGAGCTGACACTTGAGACGTCTTTGCTGGACCTCCCGCAGCAGGAATGGCTGTCGGCAGTCGAAGATATTGCGGGCGATGACGGCTATGTCGAAAGCCTTGGCAAACGCCATCACGCTGTCTTTGTCGAAAAAGGCACAACCTTGCTTGTCACTTTTGAAACCCTGCAAGGCATTCAAGCCCTGTCGGATTTGGGGCAACCTTTGGGCTGGGACATGCTCAAGTCAGATGAATGGTCAAACCTGTGTATTGCCAGCAATGGCGATACCTGGTTTCGCGACCCGGCAGTATATGGCTATTTTGATCGCCTGATCGATGACGGCTTTTTTGATGAATTTGAGCGGGTGATTTTTTATGGCGCAGGCCCCTGCGCCTATGCAGCCGCAGCCTATTCAGTGGCATCACCCGGTGCGCTTGTGCTTGCCATTCAACCCCAAGCGACATTGGATGCGCGTCTGACCGAATGGGATGATCGCTTTGCCGATATGCGCATTCTCGATTTCACCAGCCGTTATGGATATGCCCCTGACATGTTGGATGCGGCAGAACAAGCATTTGTTCTTTATGATCCCCGCGAAAAATTGGACGCGATGCATGCGGCAATGTTTACACGGCCGAATGTCAACAAATTGCGTATGCGGTTTATGGGAAATGCCCTGCAAACCGATCTGTTAGAAATGAAGACATGGGCTCCGATCTTGCGCGCGATTGCCGATGGCGCATTGGACACTGATAGCTTCGCAGAACTTTACCGCGCCAGACGGGGGTATCGCCCCTATCTGCGTAACCTGCTTGAGGTGTTGCAAACCCAAGGCCGCCCTGTCCTTGTCGAGGCACTCTGTGCCAATGTCGCAGGCCGGATGAGCGCCCCACGTTTTGCCATCACATTGCGCCAAATCAGAAAAGCCAATGCCATCGAAGCGCAACGGATTGCGCGAGAGGCGTCTGATAGTAGCGGTTGACCCGGCGAGGTGAGGACGGGTTCTGTCACGTCGGATGTGGCGGAACACATGTGTTTGCCCCCTCCACATGGCACTTTCTGCTGTCCCTGCCCTGCGCTCCTATGTTAGCGCAGCGCCATGACACAGACACTGACTCTCCGCCGCCCGGATGACTGGCACCTTCACCTGCGTGATGGCAATATGCTGAACGCTGTGCTGCCGCATACAACCGCCCATTTCGCACGCGCGATCATCATGCCCAATCTTGTGCCCCCTGTTGTCACCGGTGCACAGGCCATCGCTTATCGCGATCGGATTTTGTCCGCGTTGCCAAAAGGGGCATCATTTGAGCCTCTGATGACCCTCTATTTGACCGAAGACACAGACCCCGATGATATGGCCGCAGCCCATGCCTCTGGTCTGATCAAGGCGGTCAAACTTTACCCGGCCGGGGCCACCACCAATTCCGCCAGCGGCGTTGCTAACTTCGACAATGTCGCCGCCGTACTTGAACGTATGGCCGCCATTGGACTACCGCTCTGTACGCACGGCGAAGTCACCAACCCTGAGATCGACATCTTTGATCGCGAAGCGGTGTTTATTGACCGAATTCTGGAACCGATCCGTTCGACACATCCTGATCTGCGTGTGATTATGGAACATATCACCACAAAAGACGCCGTGGAGTACGTATCTGCTGCGTCCAAAAACCTTGCTGCGACAATCACAACGCATCATCTGGTGATCAATCGAAACCACATCCTCGCCGGGGGCATAAAACCTCATTATTATTGCCTGCCTGTCGCCAAACGCGAAGAACATCGGCTTGCCTTGCGACAGGCGGCCACCTCTGGGGATGCGCGGTTTTTCCTTGGAACGGATTCCGCCCCCCACACAGATGCCAATAAACTGTTGCCCTGTGGTTGCGCTGGATGTTTCACAGCGCCCAACACCCTGTCGATCCTCGCCGAAGTCTTCGAACAAGACGGAGCATTAGAGCAGTTGGAAGCGTTCACCTCGCTCAATGGTCCTGCCTATTACGGCTTGCCGGTGAATGATGACACCCTCACCCTGACCCGCACCGCCCCCAGCTATCCAGCAGCCATCAACACACCTGACGGATTGGTCACTGTCTTTGACCCAGACATGCCGTTGAACTGGTCTGTTACGTAATTTTCCACCAAGGAGCCCCCCATGATCCCCACCAGCTATCCAACATCCCAAGAAATGGCCCGCTTGACCGCGCGTATGTTGCTGGAGATCAAAGCGATCCATTTCAACGCCAAAGACCCGTTCACCCTCTCCTCAGGCCTGCCCAGCCCCACGTATATCGATTGCCGCAAACTGATCAGTCACCCGCGTATCCGGGCCACTTTGATGGATTTCCTGACAGTCACCGTCATGCGCAACGCCGGCTTTGAAGCATTCGACAACATTGCAGGTGGCGAAACCGCTGGTATTCCCTTTGCTGCGATGGTCGCTGAACGTATGGCCTTGCCCATGACTTATGTGCGCAAAAAGCCCAAAGGCTATGGCAAAAACGCGCGCATCGAAGGTGATATGAGCGAAGGTCAGCGCGTCTTGCTGGTCGAAGACCTAACAACCGATGGCGGTTCCAAACTCAGCTTTGTCGATGCGATCCGCGAGACGGGCGCAACCTGCGCCCATACGGCTGTGATCTTTTACTACGACATCTTTCCCCAGACGGAAAAGACCTTGGGGGATCACGGCATTAGCCTGCATTCATTGTGCACATGGTGGGATGTTTTGGCCGAGGCAAAAGCCCAAGCCGCCTTTGATGAGGCCACCCTGACAGAAGTCGAAACGTTTTTGAATGCGCCGCAAAAATGGCAGGACGCACAAAAAAGCTAACCCTTTCTTAACCACTGGATGTTGACCCAATGAATGAAATTGAGGCAACATATAGTGTGTTTCGCGCCATCCACCGTTTATCCACAGAAACATACAATTTGCGCGAAAACGACTTGGCGATTAAGAAAAAGCCGGGACATAACGGGTGAGACAATGAACGAAATTACATCGCTGAACGCGAACGATATTGCTGTGCAAGCAGCTGAAACGATGCCCCACTCCATTGAGGCAGAGCAGCAGCTTTTGGGGGCGATACTCACCAACAACGATATCTATGACCGCGTTGCTTCGGTCATTGGCCCAAAACACTTCTACGATCCTGTGCACGCCCGCATTTTCGAAATTGCCGCGAACCGGATTGCGAAAAACAACCTTGCGTCCCCGGTGACGCTCAAGGCATTTATGGAAGACGATGACGGCCTCAAAGAACTTGGTGGCCCGGCCTATCTTGCGCGCCTTGCCGGTGCTGCGATTTCTGCTTTTGCTGCGCGTGATTATGCTCAGATGGTCTATGACCTTGCAGTGCGACGCGACCTTATTCAACTGGGTCGCGACATCTCTGCCAAAGCGGCACAGGTTGATGTTTCTTCAGAGCCGCGCGAACAGATCGTCGAAGCAGAACAACATCTCTACAAGCTGGCAGAACAAGGTCAGGTTGAAAGCGGTTTCCAGAGCTTTCTCAAGGCCGTAACAGACGCGGTTAATGTCGCAAATGCCGCCTATCAGCGTGACGGTGGCCTTTCTGGTGTCTCAACTGGCCTGATAGATATGGATGGAAAATTGGGCGGGCTGCACCGGTCTGACCTTCTGATTCTCGCAGGACGTCCATCCATGGGCAAGACATCCTTGGCGACAAATATCGCGTTTAACGTGGCCAAGGCCTATAAACGTGGCCAACTTCCGGATGGCACCGAAGGCGCTGTGGATGGCGGAGTTGTCGGGTTTTATTCATTGGAAATGAGCGCCGAGCAGCTTGCAGCGCGTATCCTCTCTGAGGCCGCTGAAATCCCATCTCAGCAAATCCGGTCCGGTGATATGACCGAAACCGAATTCCGCCGTTTTGTTGATGCTGCCAAAACGCTTGAGGCCTGCCCGCTGTTCATTGATGACACGCCCGCCCTCCCGATCAGCCAACTTGCAGCGCGGGCACGACGGTTGAAACGGACCCACGGGCTTGATGTGTTGATCGTCGATTATTTGCAGCTGGTCCGCGGTACAGGCAAAAACGAAAACCGGGTCAACGAGATTTCGGAAATCACCATGGGCCTTAAGGCGATTGCCAAAGAACTGGATATCCCGGTGATCGCCCTGTCACAGCTGTCACGGCAAGTAGAAAACCGCGAAGACAAACGCCCCCAGCTTAGCGATTTGCGCGAATCTGGTTCCATTGAACAAGATGCTGATGTGGTGATGTTTGTGTTCCGTGAGGAATATTACAAAGAGCGCGAAAAACCGGGCGATCACGATCTGGAAGCCATGGGCCGCTGGCAGGAAGAAATGGAACGCTTGCACGGCAAGGCCGAAGTTGTCATTGGCAAACAACGTCATGGACCAATCGGCACTGTCGAACTTAGTTTTGAAGGGCGTTTCACTCGCTTTGGCAATCTGGTGAAACCTTGGCAACAGGGGGGTGGTGAAGGCGAAACGGAGTTTTGATGCACAGGCGTGACGTCATTCTGGGTGCAGGTGCGTTTGGCTTGATGGGAGAGGCCGCGATGGCAAGACCAAAGCTCTATGTTCCGCCCGAAGAAGCCCCACACGCCCAGACCATCATGATGTGGCCGGCAAGCCGTAAGGTGCATCCTGATCCGGTCTTTTTGGAGATGCTGCAAGAAACGATCATACGCATCGCCAATACCATTGCCACTTTTGAACCGGTGGTGATGCTGGCAGACAAATCCCAACACGCCAAGGCCCGCAAACATCTAAGCGCCGCTGTCACCCTATGGGACATCCCGACCGAAGACCTATGGGCACGGGATGCCGGACCTCTTTTTGCATGGCGCGGCCAAGAGCTGGCGGTCAGTCACATCCAATTTAACGGCTGGGGCAAAAACCAAATCCACAAACATGATGGACAGGTTGCCAGCCGTGTGGCCCAAACCCTTGGGGTCCCGCTCGTGCCAAGCGGACTTATCGGAGAAGCAGGTGGTGTAGAACACGATGGCGAAGGTCTGTTGATCGCGCACCAGAGCTCTTGGTGGCGCAAACGGAATGCGCGTATTGTGTCATCCGAAGAAGAGCTGAAATCGCGACTTCTGTCGGCTTATGGTGCGACGCAAATGATCTGGACCGCCGGTGTCGCCGGAGAAGATATAACCGATTACCACATCGACAGCCTTGCCCGTTTCGCAGGCCCCGGTCGGGTTCTCATGAACCTGCCGGCATCACCCGATTGGGAAGATCCATTCCATGCAGCGGCCTTTAACACGCGTGATGTTTTCAAAGAGCGTTTAGAGGTCGAAACTATTCCCGAACCCAATCAACGACGGGTCACATCGATCGATTTTGTTGCATCCTATGTCAATTATTATGTTTGTAATGGTGCGGTTATTGCCCCGGAATTTGGCGATCCTGAAACCGACGCGATCGCAGTGGATGCCCTCAAACGTCACTATCCGGGCCGCCAAGTGATCACCCTCAATGTCGATGCTCTTGGTGAGGTTGGAGGTGGCATTCATTGTGCGACCCAACAAATACCTGCCTGACCTCGTGAAAAAGGCCCATCAATTGACGGGCCTTTTCGTTCTGTTCCAATGGGTTACCCAAGAATGGCCTTATTCGGCCCCTTTCACTTCATACCGCAGACCTTTTGCTGTGCCTTGGGCAAATCCCTTCCAATAGCTGTGGTCTTCCTTTTCGGTACCGTCATCATTCATCGACCAGACACCATCGTTGGAGTTTTCAACAAGCTTCAGATGGTCGCCCGCCTCTGCATCCCCTTTTAACTCACGATCCAGCCAGGCTGTTACAAAGTGTTGTGCGATATTGTTCATGCGCGCAGAGTCCCAAACCGGGTCAGAGTAATGTTCGGAAATGTCAAAACCCTTGTCTTCGCTGAAATAAAAGCTCTCCTTGGGCGCGGGCATTGGCGCACCAGAGTTATGGCCCCCGTTCTCATAGGTCAGCAATGCATGAGGCAAAGCAGACGCATTTTCCCAAATCGCCCGCACGCCCTTTTCGTAAAGCGATACATCGTCCTGAGATCCCGCGATAAAGAACATCGGGATCTTGATTCCGGCCAATCCGGCGGCGTCCCAGAACCCTGTATTCATGCCCCAAGGGCCAAATGCCACCGCTGTTTTGATCCGCGGATCAGGCAGCGCATTGTGGGTGTCGCTTCCGGCAAGATGAATGCCCAAGGTGCCATGTGGCCCGCCCCAGGGATAGGCGACGGAGGCTTCGGTCACGCCACCCCCAGCCGTGATGATCGCGCCGTACCCGCCCATGGAATATCCGATCAATCCGGTATTGTCGGCATCATAAAGCCCGGCAAAGGCACCGCCCTGCGCCCCCATCTTGGCCATTTCCTCCAGCACAAACAGCTGATCCAATGATCTGTTGACCAGCGTGGATCCAAATGCCGCCTGCGTGCGGTAGGTGCTATCCGTGTGATCAATCGACGCCACGACATACCCTTTGGATGCAATATTCTCGGCCAAATGTGACAACAAGAAACGGTTGCCCGGATACCCATGGCTGATCAAGACCAAAGGATACCCCTTTGCCTCACCCGGAGCCGCATCCCGTACCGCGCGCCCGTGCAGGCTCACCTCGGTAGTTGCATCGCGCAAAAACGCCTTAAGCTCTGTGCTGCCCGTTGCCCCTTCTTGGGACGGATACCACATTTCCACGGTCAAAGGCCTGTCATAGGTCGGCAATGTGGCCGGCTTGTCCGCTGCGGGATCGATGGACAAGATGTCGATCTGACCGGGGTTCACCAATTCAAGCTGGCGCACCCCCACAGGCAAATCCCCATAGGCTGCCAATGCGGGCGCGCTGGGGAGCTGTGTATCTATCCGGTTCTCCGCCATAACGGTGCTCCCCATCAGTCCAATCGCCATGGCCATCGGCAGCGTTTTCAAGGTCGAGTTCGACATGTCATCCTCCGTTATAAATTTCCACTAAGAGTAGATCTTGACCTCCAGAGAGCAAGCAAACATTTCGTAACGTCACGGCAACAATGCCCTCGCCTGTCGATCTTGGCCGCAAATTCGTTTCTCAATTTACTTTCCCGACGTCTTTGATGATGGGTCGCATGTCCCCTGCTTGTCCCTCTCGCCTATCTTGGATAGACCATGGCCGATCAGGCCTCGCCCTGAAAACCACTCTGTCACATCACCTTTTCCTATCGCGGATGACATCTGATGAGCACTGCAACCCTAACCATCGATCTGCCGGCCATTGCCGCCAACTGGCGCGCGCTGGATCAAAGGACCTCCTGTGAAACCGCCGCGGTGATCAAAGCAGATGCCTATGGTCTGGGCGTGGCAAAGGTAGGTCCGGCACTGGCAGAGGCTGGAGCGCGGTTGTTCTTTGTGGCTGTGGCCGAAGAAGGCGTTCATCTGCGGCGTGCCTTGGGACCGGGGCCGGCAATCTGTGTCTTTTCCGGTCACATGCCCGGCGACGCCGATATGATGCGGGCCTCTGATCTGACGCCGATGTTGAACTCTGTGGATCAATTGCTCACCCATGTTGAGGCTTTGCCAAATCATCCCTTTGGCATTCAGCTTGATACCGGCATGAACCGTCTGGGGATGGAACCCTCTGAATGGGCCGCGCTGCGCGACATTGCTCTTGCCCAAACCCCCGTGCTGATCATCTCGCATCTTGCTTGCGCAGATGAGCCTGACCACCCCATGAACCATCAACAGCTTGAATGCTTTAAGGAGATGATCCAAGGGGTTGATGTACCACGCTCTTTGTCCGCAACCGGTGGGATATTGTTGGGCGAAAAATACCACTTTGACCTCACCCGGCCCGGCGTTGGGCTCTATGGGGGGTTGCCCTTTTCTCAGGCCCGTCCCGTGGTGACGCTGGACGTGCCGATCATACAAACCCGCGATGTCGCGCCGGGTGAAAGCGTCGGTTACGGTAACACCTTTGTCGCCCAAGCACCAACACGTGTCGCCACAATCGCCGCCGGATATGCAGATGGTTTGATCCGTGCCATGGGCGCAAACGCCAGCCTGACCCATGACGGACGCAAGCTGCCTGTCATTGGTCGTGTATCGATGGATTTGATCACTGTGGATGTCAGCGCCTTGTCGGACGCACCAGAACATCTGCAATTGATTGGAGCCCATCAGCCTATAGACGCGATCGCAGATTTCGCAGGCACCATTGGATACGAAATCCTGACCTCCTTGGGCGCACGTTATGACCGGGTATATCTGTCGTGACAGCGCCGCATTGGACGCTCAAAGCTTTCAACCTAGCCTTGCTTGTCCTTTATCCTCTGGCATGGTGGGCCCCCCTGATGCGCGCGGGGCTCTTGCCCCTGTTTTCATTGAATGAAATCTCTGTACTGACCGGACTGCAATCGCTTTGGGCCTCTGATGTGTTTCTCGCGCTATTGGTCACCGTATTTGCGCTCTTTGCACCTTACCTGAAAACCATCGGGCTGGCTCTGGTGCATTTTGAATTGCTCAAACCCGCCGTCTTGCCGGTTCTGCATATTTTGGGCAAACTAGCGATGGCTGATATCTTTCTGATCGCCCTCTACATTACCCTGTCCAAAGGCATTGGTTTGGGCCGAATAGAAGTCGCTTGGGGGCTATATCTGTTTACCGCCTGCATCCTCGCATCCCTTTGGATTTCGTGGCGCACTGAACAATCCACCTCAAAAGCACTGGATTGATCCCAAACTGGAAACAACCAGAGCGCGAACTGTGATATTTCTAACGAAATTCCCCCTCGCAAATCAGATTCTAAAATCTTTTATTAGAATCATCTCAAATTAGGCATAAACTTGCCGAAACCAGACTTCCGGGGGGATGTCACTTGTCCACGATCCGCGCCCTTGCGCATTTGATTCAGTTTTTGATGCAACGACTTGCCTTGGCTGTCTTTGCTCTGTCAGCGCTTGGGCTGCTGGTTTCCTGTGTCTTGGCGGCTGTGGGTCATTGGGCATGGATCGATTTGTCTTTGGACGTGGCAGGGCAACCGCTGGACAACGCAGGGATGTATGTGCAGATCGGTGTGACAGTTTTGGCCGTTGGCCTGTGTTTCTTTTTGCCCTCCAATCGGCGGATCATGCAGCTTGAAAATTCGCACCGCAGTTTCGCCATTGGGATGGATGATGTGGCCCATGCCTATTCTGCGGTTCATGCGGCGGATCGTGCTGACACCTTCCGGCTCAGCTCTGAATTTGACGCTGTCCGAGAACGGCTGGCCTACCTGCGCGACCACCCGGACCTGAGCACTCTGGAACCGGCCCTGCTGGAAGTCGCGGCCCAGATGAGCCATATCAGCCGGGAATTGGCAGAGGTCTATTCAGATGAAAAGATCGCACGGGCGCGCAGTTTTCTTAAGGAACGTCAGCAAGAACTGGCCTTGTTCAATGACCGGCTGGAACAGGCCAAAGGGATCAGCACAGACCTAAAGCACTGGGTGCATGAGGTCGAACTCGAAGAAAGCGTCGCTGCGGCGCAATTGGAACGGCTGCGCGATGAGATGCAGGAAATCTTGCCAGAGCTTGGCATAGAAAGCACGGTCAAGACGGATCAGACCGCATTGGACAACACCATTGTTGGCTTGCAGCCCAAAGCCGCCGAATAACGTCGCTTTCTCTTTGACGCGCTGATCACTCTGCGCCACAACACCGGCATGGCTAAACCCGTCAAAACATTCTCCTGCACCCAATGTGGTGCCAGCTTTAACAAATGGTCCGGCCGCTGTGACGGCTGTGGCGAATGGAATTCCATTCAAGAGGACAAAGGCATCTCAGCCGGCCCCCCCAGCAAATCACTGGGCGCCAGACGGGGGTCTTCTGTCCAGCTCACGGACCTGTCCACAGAAGAAGCCCCGCCCCCGCGCAGCCATTCCGGCATTGCAGAGCTTGATCGCGTGTTGGGCGGCGGATTGGTCGCGGCCTCGGCCATCCTCGTGGGCGGAGACCCGGGCATCGGGAAATCCACGTTATTGCTTCAGGCCGCGGCTCACTTTGCCAAGGCCGGAGTGAAAACGATCTATGTTTCCGGCGAAGAAGCTTCTGCTCAGGTTCGCATGCGCGCGCAACGATTGGGCCTCGCAGATGCGCCTGTCCAACTGGCCGCTGAAACGAACCTGCGCGATATCATCACCACCCTGGATAAGGAACGCCCACAGCTCGCCATCATCGATTCCATTCAAACCATGTGGGCCGATAATGTCGAAAGCGCGCCCGGTTCTGTCTCGCAGGTGCGCGCCGCATCTCATGAGCTTACCGCCTTTGCCAAGCGCACAGGCACCTCGGTTATTCTCGTGGGGCACGTCACCAAAGAAGGCCAGATCGCAGGCCCGCGCGTTGTGGAACATATGGTCGATACTGTGTTGTACTTTGAAGGCGAGCGGGGCCATCAATTCCGCATTCTGCGCTCGGTCAAAAACCGGTTCGGTCCTGCCGATGAGATTGGCGTTTTTGAAATGACGGGCCGCGGCCTGTCTGAGGTCACAAATCCGTCAGCGCTCTTTTTGTCCGAACGGGGTCAGCCTGCCGCAGGTTCCGTGGTTTTTGCCGGCATCGAAGGCACCCGTCCCGTTTTGGTCGAACTGCAAGCGCTTGTTGCGCCTTCCCCGCATTCACAGGCGCGTCGCACTGTCGTGGGCTGGGATTCTGGTCGGCTCGCCATGATCCTAGCCGTATTGGAAGCGCGCTGCGGCATCCCATTTGCCGGCTTAGATGTCTATTTGAATGTTGCTGGTGGCATGAAAATCTCTGAACCCGCCGCTGATCTGGCGGTGGCAGCTGCATTATTAAGTGCCCGAGAAGACACAGCCCTGCCCGCAGAAACCGTTGTTTTTGGGGAAATCAGCCTATCTGGCGCATTGCGTCCTGCCTCTCAAACCGAAAACAGGTTGAAAGAAGCGCAAAAACTTGGTTTTACCAGCGCCATCGCACCCAAAGGCGGCAAAGCTGCTGAGGCGAACGGCATATCGCTCAATACCATGGGTGACTTGACCGGGTTTGTTGGTGAAATTTTTGGCGCTGGATAGCGCGGCGTGAGGCAAAGGGCAGGACAAGATGGAAGACTTTACCATTATTGACGGCGCAGTAGCGTTGGTCATCATCCTGTCAGCGCTGTTGGCCTATGGGCGGGGTCTGGTGCGTGAAGCCATGGCGATTGTCGGCTGGATTGCAGCTGCGGTGCTGGCCTTTCTGTTCGCCCCGCGTGTTGAACCGCTTGTGCGCGAAATCCCCGTCGTAGGTGATTTCTTGGCTGACAGCTGTGAACTCTCCGTGATCGGGGCATTTGCACTGGTCTTTGCAATTGCATTGATCATTGTGTCTCTTTTTACCCCTCTCTTTTCGTCGCTTGTTCAACGTTCTGTGTTGGGCGGACTGGATCAGGGGCTTGGCTTTTTGTTTGGTGTCGCCCGTGGTGTGTTGCTCGTGGCGATTGCGTTTTTTGTCTACAAAACTGTGATGACCAACCAACAATTCACAATCGTAGACGAAAGCCGTTCCGCTGTGGTGTTTTCACGTTTCACCGGCCAAATCGAAGAGCAAAACCCAGAAGCTGCTCTGGGCTGGATCACCAACCGCTATGAAACACTTGTTGGCGTATGCGGCGAATAAAGCGACAAAAGTTGGTCTGCGATTCATTATTAATCCGGCGTTAACGTTCACGCTTTATCCCTGAGTCCAATGAATGAGGACTCTCCAGTGGCTTGTACGCAAAACTACACACTCTTTGATCATGTTGCCGCGCCGATCTTTGTGCTTGAGCTGGATGAAGAAGGTGTACCAACTTACACAGCCCTGAATGAACGGGCACAACAACAATCCGACCGCCCCATGTCTGACTTCATTGGCCGCACAGCGCTGGACGTTTACCCGGGCGCCTATGGCCGCCATGCTCATGCCCGATTTTGTGATGTAACCCGCTCAGGTTTGGCGATGACCTGCGACATTGACCTGCCGATGGACCGGGGCGTCAGCAGTCTTCGCACGCACCTGCACCCGGAAAAGGATGCCGAAGGGCGCGTTGTGCGGATATTTGGCACATTTCAGGATTTAACAGCAGAACAAGATGCCAATGATGCCAAGGACGAATTCAATTCGTTATCAACCGAAATGGAACAATTTCTTGCGCTTGCGGCCCATGACCTGCGCGCCCCCCTGAGCAACATCGTCGCGATTACCAATCTGATCAGAGAAGAATTTGAACCCTTGGACTTGGGTCAATCTCAATTGTTCAACATGATCGAAAACATCGTCGCCAAAACACGGGATTTGGTAGGCGACGTGCTCAATCACACACAGACAATCTCGGCACCTAGGGATGAAACCGTTTTTAACTTTCCAGCGATGTGCCAGAATATTTGCGATACCCTCGACCCGCACCGGATTCACAATGTAACAACGTCTATGTCGACATTGCGTGCGGACCGTACTGCTGTTCTGATTACGCTTCGAAACCTGACTGACAACGCGCTTAAACATGGTGGGAAAGAAAAGCTCGATATCGATATCTCCGTGCAATCAGGTCTGCCCGGCATGATCGAAATCACCTTGACCGACAATGGCAAAGGCTTTTCGGAAGCCGCCCTCAAAGTCATGAATGGTGGCCGTTTTGAACCCAATGGCGGATACGGTCTCTTTGGGGTGAAACGTCTCATCTCATCGCGTGGCGGGACCTTGCAGGCACGCAACCTGCCCGATGGCTCCGGTGCAGTTGTCCGCTTTGGACTGCCGGGGGAACTTTTGGGCGTGCACGCCAAATCTCTCCTCACCGCTAAAAAAGGGTCCGCTCGGAACAACGCCGCTTAGCTCAAAAGAGCACTGTTAAACATAATCTTTTGGGTACACGGTCAAAAAACCCAATTTGCGCACATATGCATGGGGTGACACATGTCCAAAAGCACCCTAAGTAAGGGACGATCGATCACCGGATTCGGAGCTGCCCTTTGTCCAAGATCATGCTTGCCGCACACCCTTTTGACTCATCCTATCTGCGCGACGCGGATGACGGCGATAAGCTAAAGGAAGAATGCGGCGTGTTTGGCGTTGTTGGCGTCACAGATGCTGCAAACTTTGTCGCCCTCGGGCTGCATGCTCTCCAACATCGCGGACAAGAGGCAGGCGGCATCGTCAGCTATGATCCAGATGCGGGTTTTCAATCGGCGCGGCGCTTTGGCTATGTTCGTGACAATTTCACCTCCCAATCTGTGATGGAAACATTGCCCGGTGAAATCGGCATTGGGCATGTTCGATACTCAACCACAGGGTCAAAGGGGCAGACCGCGATCCGTGATGTACAACCCTTCTTTGGCGAATTTGCGATGGGCGGCGCTGCGATTGCGCATAATGGCAACATCACCAATGCTGACGCTTTGCGCCGGGAACTGATCGAACGTGGTTCTATCTTTCAATCCTCCTCAGACAGTGAATGCATCATTCATCTGATGGCCCGTTCGCTGCAACGTAACATTCCCGAACGCATGGAAGATGCGTTGCGCCGGGTCGAAGGTGCGTTTTCTGTTGTCGCGATGACCCGCACAAAATTAATCGGCGTGCGCGATCCTTTAGGCGTCCGCCCGCTGGTATTGGGCAAGGTCGGCGACGGCTGGGCACTCAGCTCGGAAACCTGCGCTCTCGATATCATCGGTGCGGAATTTGTCCGCGAAATCGCCCCCGGCGAAATGGTTGTGATCACCGCCAAGGGCATCGAATCCCATTTCCCGTTCCGCCGACAGGAACCCCGTTTCTGTATCTTTGAACATGTCTACTTCAGCCGCCCTGACAGCATTCTGGGGGGCCGTTCCGTCTATGAAACCCGTGAAGCGATTGGCCGGGAACTGGCCAAAGAAAACCCCGTTGATGCTGATCTGGTCTGCCCCGTGCCTGACAGCGGCACACCTGCTGCCATCGGATATTCTTTGGAATCCGGCATTCCTTACGCCATGGGTATTATTCGCAACCAATATATGGGCCGGACGTTCATTGAACCAACCGAACAGATCCGCAACATGGGTGTGCGTCTCAAACTGAACGTCAACCGTGCCTTGATCAAAGGCAAACGGGTGATCCTGGTCGACGACAGCGTTGTGCGAGGCACAACAAGCCGCAAGATCAAGGAAATGATCCTGGACGCTGGCGCTGCTGAGGTGCATTTCCGCATTGCATCCCCGCCCACCGCCTGGCCTTGTTTTTATGGCGTCGACACCCCGCAACGTGAAAAATTATTGGCTGCAACCATGTCAGAGGACGAAATGCGGGACCATCTTGAGGTGGACAGCCTCAAGTTCATTTCACTGGATGGCCTGTACCGCGCTGTCGGAGAGGCAGAGGGACGCAACGCCAAATGCCCGCAATATTGCGATGCGTGTTTTTCTGGTGAATATCCCGTAATTCCAGCAGATCAGATGGAAAAAGGGTTTCAAATGAAAACCGCCGCTGAGTAACCTGTTGCCGCTTTCTGTCAGTAGCCTGTGATAGGCTGCCATTATGCAACATGCCCCTCAACCCCTTCTCGATATCATTGCGCACTGGTCCGATCCGGCCCAGCAAGCCGTTTGGATTTGCCGCACACTGTTTCACCAAATCAGCACGGAACGCGATATTGGTCCGCTGGATGAAACTCTGAAATGGGGGCAGCCGTCATGGCGCCCCGTGCGGCCTCGCACGGGTTCAACCCTGCGCATGGGGTGGCGACAAGCCGACGCAGATCATTTGGCATTCTTTGTCGATTGCAAGACCAACCTCGCGGCCCAAATGCAGGACATCTACCCAGACGTTTTTCAAAACGATGGCAAACGCGCGTTGCTCTTACCGTTAAGTAGGCCGTTCGCGGAACAAGCTGTGGCGCATCTGGCTGAGCTGACCTTTACCTATCATCAACGTAAACGCGTCGCAGCTGCGTAAACCTGACCACTTGACCCCAAGCGCCCGGACAGGCACAGGGACGTCATGACAAAAACCGCATTGATCACTGGCGCATCGCGCGGCCTTGGGGCCGCCTTGGCTGAGGCATTGGCTCCCACCCACCACATTATCGCCGTGGCCCGCACGACAGGCGCATTGGAAGATCTGGACGATCGCATTCAAGCGAATGGTGGCAGTGCCACACTGGCCCCAATGGATATCACCATCCCCGATGCGATGGCGACCCTTTGCCGTGGTATTTTCGACCGCTGGGGCACCCTTGATCTGTGGCTTCACCCTGCCATTCACGCCGCCCCCCTCGCCCCTGCGGATCACATCGATGCCAAAGATATGGCCAAATCAGTGGCCGCCAACGTCACGGCAACTGCCACTTTGATCACTTATGTAGCCCCTCTTTTGGGAGCCGAAGGACAAGCCGTGTTCTTTGATGACGCACGCTTGGGTGAAAAGTTTTTTGGCGCCTATGCCGCGACAAAAACGGCGCAAATTGCACTTGCCCGCGCATGGCGCGCTGAAACCGCCAAGATTGGACCAAAGGTGCAAATCCTAACGCCAGCCCCCATGCCTACCGCCACCCGCGCCCGATTTTTCCCGGGCGAAAACCGGGACGATCTGCAAGATGTCAAAGCCGAAGCTGCTGCGGTATTGGCGCAACTTTAAGGGCATTGCAGGCCACCCGGCCTTGCCGCTTGTCCGCCCCTCACCTATCAAGACTAAAAGGGGCACGGCATGCGCATTCTCATCACCAACGACGACGGCATTACCGCCCCCGGGCTGGAGGTCTTGGAAAGCATAGCAACAGAGCTGGCCGGACCAGAGGGAGAGGTATGGGTTGTTGCCCCTGCCTTTGAGCAATCGGGCGTTGGCCATTGCATCAACTATGTGCACGCCACGATGATCACCCAATTGGACAACCGCCGCTTTGCGATTGAAGGATCACCCGCCGATTGCGTGCTTGTGGCCGTGCATGACCTGATGAAAGACACGACACCCGATCTGGTCTTGTCAGGGGTGAACCGGGGCAATAACTCGGCTGAAAACACGCTATATTCCGGCACCATCGGAGGCGCTATGGAGGCCGCGTTGCAGGGGTTTCCCGCCATCGCCCTGTCGCAATTTTTCGGCCCTGCCAACCGCGATTTGGCCTCCCCCTTTGAAGCGGCCGCGCTGCATGGCACAGATGTCATCCGCCGGATTTTGGCGGCTTCCCCTACAGAAACCGCTGATTACAGCCTGTTTTACAACGTAAATTTTCCACCCGTTGCAGGCGCAGACGTGCGAGGCATCAAACTTGCCACACAAGGGCGCCGTCCCGGCGTGGTCTTTGGCACTCAGCCCCAAACAGCCCCTTCGGGGCGCCGCTTCTCTTGGATCAAAGGGGGTGATCAACAGGTCAAAACCGCCCCCGGATCAGACGCAGCCGTCAACCTCGAAGGCTATGTCTCCGTTACCCCAATGCGGGCTGATCTGACCGCCCATGAAGTGATGCACAGCCTCAAAGGCATCAACACATGACCGAAGAAGCCCTCTCAGAGGCGGAACGCAAAATGCAGTTTCTATATGCGTTGCGTTCCAAAGGGGTGACAGATGCGCGGGTGTTGGGCGCAATGGAGGCCGTGGACCGGGGGCCGTTTATCACCGGTCTTTTCTCAAAACGCGCCTACGAAGACATGCCCCTGCCCATCGCCTGCGGTCAGACAATCAGCCAGCCTTCAGTTGTTGGCCTGATGACCCAAGCGCTTGAGGTATCGCCGCGTGACAAGGTGCTGGAGATCGGCACGGGATCTGGATATCAGGCCGCGATCCTCAGTAAAATTGCCCGCCGCGTTTATACGATCGACCGCCATCGCCGCTTGGTTCACGAGGCGCGCGCGATCTTTACGGACCTTGATCTGGTCAACATCACCGCCATCACTGCGGATGGCAGCTTTGGTCTCGCCGAACAGGCTCCGTTTGACCGGATCATCGTGACCGCCGCCGCCGAAGACCCGCCGGGCCCATTGCTGGCGCAACTCAAGGAAGGCGGGATTATGGTTCTTCCCGTTGGCCAGTCCGATTCAGTCCAGCATTTGATTCGTGTGCGAAAAACCGCAGATGGGCTTGAGTATGACGAAATGCGCTCAGTCCGCTTTGTTCCCTTGTTGGAGGGGTTGGGCAAAGAGGTGTAATAGAGTACTATCCTTTCGATACCCCCGGAAAACATGGGGGAAAGTGGTGATGAGGACGAACAGATGACGATTTCCCCTATTCAAAAGCGTGCGCGCTTGGGCCTTGTTTTGGGCGCTGGTGCACTTTTTCTGACGGCCTGTGGTGACCAACCACTGGACTTTGATTTACGTGGTTTGGGCGGTGGCTTCACCACAGCAAATGCTGCAACCGGCCCGCTAGCGGAACGGCCACGCCCCGACAATCGCGGCGTCATTTCTTATCCGAACTACCAAGTGGCGGTCGCCCGGCGCGGCGATACCTTAACGGATGTTGCAAATCGCGTTGGCATTGATTCAGGCACCCTCGCCCGCTTTAACGGGATCGAACCGGATGTGCCTTTGCGCAAGGATGAGGTCATTGCCCTACCCAGCCGCGTGTCAGAACCCTCAGCTGCGACAGGGGCAGCAACCACAGGCCCCATTCAACCCGTTGATATCACTTCCCTCGCAGGCGGAGCGATTGATCGCGCGCCCGCAACACCCGGTGTTGAAACAGCGGCACTGCCCCCTGCATCCGCCGCTGCACCAGTCACAACCGGCACCGAACCTGTCCGCCACAAGGTCGAACGTGGCGAAACCGCCTATACCGTTGCGCGGTTGTATTCTGTTCCAGTCAAAGCTCTGTCAGAATGGAACGGATTGGGCGCAGATTTTGCCGTGCGTGAAGGTCAGTTCTTGTTGATCCCAGTCGCCAAGCAGAACCCGCCAAGCCGTGCGGATGCCCCGCTTGAAGCGCCAGCAACAACACTGCCCGGAAGCGGCACGCCCACACCAACACCACCATCAGCAACCAGACCCTTGCCCCAAGACGACACCGCAGTGCCGACACCTGCCGAAGTTGCACCCGAACCAGTGGCAGACGTTGGGGAAACAACCAAACCGGCCAAGGCCACCAAATTGGTCACCCCCGCTGACGGCAGCATCATCCGGGGCTACTCAAAGGGGCGTAACGAAGGCATCAACATCAAAGGAACACCCGGTGCTGCGGTCAAAGCCGCCGACACAGGCACCGTGGCTGCCATCACAAAAAGCGCCGAAGGCGTGCCCATTGTCGTGGTGCGCCATGCCGGCAACCTGTTGACGGTCTATGCAAATGTAACGGATGTGAGCGTGGCAAAAGGCGACAGTGTCGGGCGTGGTCAATCCATCGCCAAACTGCGCGATGGTGCTGATTCTTATGTACATTTTGAAGTTCGCGAAGGATTTGACAGCGTCGATCCGACACCATTCCTGAACTAGTTCAACACGCTGTAGGCCAAGATATCCTGAATCACCAGAACCCTGAAAGTACATTTAGCTCAGGGTTTTGGCGAAGACCTTCAAATGTCAACCAAACATCCCTCAGTCAAACACCCTGTTGAGCCATCCCTCCTCAGGATGAGCGCGTAAGGTATCAGGACAACGTCACACCTTTGCGCCCGGCAAGATCCACAAAGTACTGCCATGCCACCCGTCCTGACCGGCTCCCGCGTGTTGCCTGCCATTCAATCGCTTCCGCATGCAACACATCATCGTCAATGAGCACACCATGGGCATCGCAGTACCCCCGGATCATCGCCAGATATTGATCCTGATCACAGGCATGAAAGCCAAGCCAAAGGCCAAATCGATCAGAGAGGGAAACCTTTTCCTCGACGGCCTCTGACGGGTTGATTGCAGACCCGCGTTCGTTTTCGATCATGTCACGTGGCATCAAGTGGCGACGGTTCGACGTGGCATAAAGCACAACGTTCTCGGGCCGCCCTTCAATTCCGCCATCCAGCACCGCCTTAAGTGATTTGTAATGTGCGTCATCCTGGCCAAAGCTCAGATCATCACAAAACAGAATAAACCGCTGCGACGCACCGCGCACAAGGTTCAACAAGCGCCCTACCGAAGGCAGATCCTCGCGCTGTAATTCCAAGATGCGCAGCGATCCATACGCCTCATAAACATCGGCGTGTATCGCTTTGACAAGGCTGGATTTTCCCATGCCGCGCGCGCCCCACAACAATGCGTTATTTGCGGGCAGACCGGCTGCAAATTGGCGGGTGTTCTGCAACAATGTGTCCCGAGAACGATCCACCCCAACCAACAGGTTCAATTCAACCCGCGACACCTGTTTCACGGGTTCCAACCGGTCCGGCTCCGTGTGCCAAACAAAGGCCGAAGCCGCATCAAAATCGGGCGATGCCAGAGGCGCGGGCGCCATCCGTTCCAACGCTGCCGCAATCCGGTCCATAGGATCATCAATCACTTCAGATCATCCTCTGGTTCAGGTTCACCGTCATCAAGCAGCTCATCCTCATCTTCGTCATAGAACCCTTCGGCCCGCAACTTGGTCTCGCGTGTTTTTTCCACACGTTTAACCAGTTGGATCGAAATTTCATACAGCCCGTAAACCACAACAAACAGGATCAACTGCGTGATCACATCCGGTGGTGTCACCAAGGCAGCCAACACCAAAATCGCGACCATTGCGTATTTACGAACATTGCCAAGCCCTTCGGCACTGACCAACCCCGCCTTGCCCATAAGGGTCAACAAGACCGGTAACTGGAAACACAAACCAAAAGCCATGATGAACTTCAACGAAATATCAAGGCTCTCATTCACTTTACCGAAAAAGGTGATTGTCGCCCCACTTGATGGTTCCGCCGGGTCAATCACCCCGCCCGTCGCAGTCGCCAGCAGATTTGTCGCCATCGATGCGGCATCCGCAAACCCCAACAAAAAGGACATCGCCAAGGGGGTGACCACAAACTGCGCAAAACTTGCGCCCAGCAGAAACATCAATGGGGAGGCGACAAGGAACGGCAAAAACGCGTTCTTTTCATTGCGGTAAAGCCCCGGCGCCACAAACCGCCACATCTGAAATCCAATGATCGGAAAGGCCAGCGCAAAACCACCTACCATGGAGACACGAAACAACGTGAACAGGTATTCCTGAGGACTGGTGAATTGCAGAGCCGGGTTTTCATCCCCCATCGCCCGCAGCGTATCCACAACCGGGTTCAACAGGAAATTCATCACATGTTCAGCAATGAATTGGCCATTTATCGGGATAAAAAAGAAAGAAATCGTCACAAGCAGCGCCAGCACGGATCGGATCAACCGGGTGCGCAGTTCTGCAAGATGCTCAATCAATGGCGCGGCACTGCCGTCCATTTCGTCTGTCTCATCGTTGACGCTCATGAATTACTCTTTTTCCACCGATGGGGCCGAAACCTTGGCTTCCAGCTCATCCGCCTTGGCCAGCGCCTCTGTTGCCTCACGTTGCTTGCGTTCTGCCGCAGCGCGGGCTGTAGCCGCCTGAATTTTCTTGGTGTCTTCGGCGCGTTTTGCGGCCAATTTTCCGGTCTCGCTGTTGGGATCAATGTCCGTCAAAGAGGCCGCCGCAGACTTTACACCATCCATCGCCGTACCAACCGGGTTTGTCGCTGCCTTGAGCGACGTGTTGATAGAGGATGAGATATCGCGCACGCCAGTACTGTCAGCCGCGTCATTCATGGCCGAGCTGAACTCGCGCGCCATGCCCTTGGCCTTGCCAACAAATTGGCCCACACGGCGAAACAGCACAGGAAGATCTTTGGGACCGACAACAATCAGCGCGACAATCCCAATGACCAAAAGCTCCGCCCAGCCCAGATCAAACATCGCTTAGACCTTGTCTTTTTCAGATGTGGCTTCGCTTTCGACCACATCCGCCTGATCTGCCAGTTCTTTTTCGCCTTCGTTGATGCCTTTTTTGAAGCTGGTAATGCCCTTACCCACTTCCCCCATCAAGCTAGAGATCTTGCCCCGGCCAAACAGCACCAGCACAACAACTGCAATTAACAACAGGCCTGGCAGTCCGATATTTCCGATACCCATGATATTCTCCTAAGCGTCAAAGCGCCAACTTGGCGCATCATTTCATCCCCGAACCTATGTCCCGAACTTCTTGAGGCAAAGCTGAAAGCGCCGCCTGTGTGCCAGTTGGCGGGCGGATTTTGATAAATTTTCGTTCTTGCTGCATCCAACTGACAGGTCTATGTCAGTTGTAGATCGGTAAAGCAGTCTCACACATGAGCAAAGGAGAACATCATGTTTGAAACCGCTACACCCGTTGCCGAAATCGTATCTTTCCGTCTTGTTAAAGGTGCCTCAGCTCCGGAATTCATCGCCGCCGCCCGCGCCATAGAACCGCTTTTGCTTGCCACAGGGCATGTGCTTTCGCGGGTCTTGTCAGAAGCGGAGGATGGGACCTGGACCGATCACATCACCTGGACATCCCTGCAAGCGGCCAAGACCACTGCGCAAGCAATGATGGCCGACCCTGCCGCGGCCCCCATGATGGGGTTGATCGACCCAGAAAATATGTCAATGCGTCATGCGCCCATCCGATATCAACAGGAGTAACCTTGCGCCGAACCGACCGCCTTTTTGACATTATCCAAATCCTGCGCGACGGAAATCTGCACCGCGCGCAGGACATTGCTGAGCGCGTCGAAGTTTCCACCCGAACGATCTACCGCGACATGGAAACGTTGATGGCCTCGGGCGTGCCTGTGGAAGGTGAACGTGGCGTGGGCTATATGATTACACAGGCCATCAGCCTACCGCCCCTGACGTTGACAACCTCCGAGCTTGAAGCGATGAACCTGGGGTTGGCGATTGTAGGCCAAGCCGCAGATGACACGCTAAAAGCGGCGGCCGAGACATTGGCGAGCAAAATCGATGCGGTCATACCTGCGCAGACCATTGCCCAAGCGAACGCATGGAAATTTGCCGTCTATCCCTTTGCTGACCCCACCCGCAACCTGACCCATATGCCTCTGCTGCGCGCCGCAATCAAAGCGCGCCAAAAGGTGCGTCTGACCTATACCTCGCGGCAAGGTGCGGTGACCAGCCGCACCATTCGCCCCCTGCATATGGAATATTGGGGCCGTGTCTGGACCGTGACGTCCTGGTGCGAGCTGCGAGAGGCGTTTCGCGTGTTTCGTTTGGACCTGATTGAAACAGCCGAGGCTTTGCCGGACCTTTTTGCAGAGGAACCCGGCAAGCGACTGGCAGATTACCTGCCCTGATCGGGGTAGAGGCAACAGAGCCATCAGTGTTTGAGGCAGGTGGTGGTTCGGGGCTCTGCCCCATCGACCTAAAGGTCGATTCCCCGCGGTATTTTTGGCCAAAAAGAAAGGCATGGCTGCCGGTTCATTTTGATGTGAGCGACCAGCCGGATTGAGGGGGCAGGAAGGCTTCGACGCTGGCTTGAGCGATCACAATGGTGTCCTCGCCGGATGGGACGTTCAGACCGCCGTGGGTGGCGGTAACGGTTGCCTTGCCCCGGGGCAATTTCGCAGTCAGCACCTCAAGATCCAGTTTATCCGGTTCTTGAACGCCAATCGTTACCTGCACATGCATGTCGGTGTGGTCCAGATCGGTGACCGCAAAAATCGGCAAGGAGGAATGGCGCAAGGCGTCTTCAATCGCACGGCTCGCAGCTTTGGTGTAGTCCATACCATGCAGATCATTGCCCATGCCCATCTCGATGATAACGCGGTGCAATTGTGTCACATCATCCATTGCGCCGCTCCATGTCAAAGCCCACCCGAAGGGCGACATTGGCCATCACCGTTGGATGCCCTGCACCTTCTTGGCCCAATGGGCGCGCCACATCGAGGCCGCCTTTGGTGACATTCACGCGTACCGATCCATAGGGAAAAACGGATTTCAGCACCTCTATGTCCACGGCATCTGGTTCCTGCACCCCCACGTCCAGTGTGATTTGCATGTCGGCTTTGTCAAAGCCAAAAAGCTCTGCCAGATTTATGGAATTGTGCCAAAGCGCGTCCCGCAAGGCCCGTTCAGCGGCTTGGGTATAGTCACCGCGCCGCAGGGACGACCCCATGCCAAATTCGACCAATAACGTTTCTGCCATGGGGGCTCCTCCTATTTGGGTATCGGAAAGACAAAGCAGCGATCCCGGGGCACTGTAAGCCACATGACTGCGCCCGGTTGAGGCAAAAACACCGAAGGCACCGTCGCACGCAACTTGGAACCGTCATGATCCATCGTGAATTCAATCAGGCTTTCGGTGCCCATGAAACGAGCCCGCGCGACAATTGCGCGCGCTGGTGTGCCATCTTTGGCCGTTGGGTTGGGGCCGCGCCCGGCCCGATCAAAATCGATCCGCAGATGCTGTGGGCGAAACACAATTTGAACAGCAGTGCCATCAGGCACGCCGGGCGCCAGAAAGCGACCAAAAGCGGTATGGGCCAATGCGCCATCCACCACTGCTTCTATGACATTTGCATCTGAAAAGAACGCCACCGCCGCCCGATCCAATGGACGGGTGTAGACGTTATAGGGCGCGCCTTGTTGCACAATCTTTCCGTCCCGCATCAAGGCAATTTCATCTGCCATCCGCATCGCTTCATCAGGTTCATGTGTGACCAGCAATACCGCTGTGTCTTCTTCTTTGAGAAGGCTCAGCGTTTCATCCCGGATGCCATCACGCAATCGATTATCAAGCCCGGAGAACGGTTCATCCATCAACATAATGCGCGGTCGAGGCGCCAAGGCGCGCGCCAAAGCCACGCGTTGTTGTTCACCCCCTGACAATTGATGGGGAAAGCCATCAATAAAACGCAACAGATCAACGCGCGCCAGCAGTTCTTCGACACGGGCCCGTTTTTCGGCCTTGCTGCCTTGCAGGCCAAAGCTGACGTTTTGGGCCACACTCAGATGTGGAAACAGCGCAAAATCCTGAAACATCAGGCCAATTTCGCGCCGCTCTGGTGGGATACGAAACACCGTGTCACAGATCAGTTTGCCATCCACATGAATGGTGCCGCTGTCTTGCATCTCGACCCCGGCAATCATCCGCAATGTCGTGGATTTGCCGCAGCCTGACGGACCAAGCAAACAGGTCACCTGCCCCGGCAAAATCTGTAGCGACACGCCATCCACCACAGCGCGCCCATCAAAGGTGCGCCGCAAGTCCTTGATCTCAAGCCGGGGTACAGGAACGATAGGAGACGACTGCATGGATATCCGATAAAATTGCTCGGGATGCAGCTATCAGCCCGGCTGGGCCGCTGCAAGCACCCCGGTTGGTTTACGCGCTCAGATCAAATGCCGCCTGTGCCACATCATTTCCGTTGACCTGCAAGATAATCTCATGCGGGCCCGGATGCAGGGTAAAGGTGCTCGCGTCCCCCTTTAGCATGTGATTTTTGGACAGGTTCAAAGGCTGCCCCCCGGTGATCTGCGCGACCTTCAACTTAAACACCTTTTCAGCTACTTTGCCGCCTGGCCGTGCAAATTTAATCCGGTAATCCACAATGACAGGCAAATCCTGTGCACATTCCAGCCGACATCCCACTGCTATCTTTTCACCAATGGCAAACCGATCCGCCCCCAGATCCAATTGTGCAGCCACCATAATGTCACCGCGATACCCCAGCAAAGCCAAGGCACCCGCGTGCCCATTCTTGATCAAGGTGCGCAGGGCATGGCGGGTCAACCAGGCAAGCTCTTTGGCATTTTGGCGGCCCTCAGAGGCCCAATCGGACAACACTTGCGTCACCAGATCCGGCTCCTTTTTGGCAATGTCGTTCAGGTGATTGGCGACCGAACGGGTGACATAGCGGGTCGGATCAGCATGCAACATGTGCAAGAACGGCAAACGTTGCGCGGTCTCAAGAGTAACGGCTTTGGCCCACGGCAGGCGTGGTCGTGTTCCCTCGCTTACCAATCGGCGCACATGGTAATTGTCATCACTGGCCCAGTTCTTGAGTCGTGCCAGAGTTTGATCGGGCCAACGGTTAAGGAAAGGACGGATGTAAAACTCCATCGAAAACCTCTGCGTTGCCGCGTAAAGCAGGTCCAGGGCGCGGTCGCGGTGGTCTTCCAAACCATGACGCACAGCGAGGATACCCGGCAAGGCATGAATGAAATGGCCAAAATCATCGTCGCTTAATTCAGGATCAAGCGGCGCTGGCATCGCCGCCTCAAGCTGATCCGCCATGGTGGGAAAATCTGCGGCCAATTGCCCTTCCAAACAATCAGCCATCCAATCCAGACGGTCCATCAATTCACGGCTGTCAAACCCTGACAATGCCTTAGCCTCAAAGCGTGCGGCATCAAAACCGGGGACGCCAGCGGCATATTCCCGACCCAATTGCGCCACCGTCTGAGGGTTAAACAAATGATCCTTAAGAGAAAACTTTTCGGCCATTTGCGGCCCCTTACATTGTGATGTTTGTGGCGCCACCATCAAGCAGAATGCTCTGCCCGACGATAAACCCGGCATGCGTCGAACATAAGAACGCACAAGCTGCACCAAATTCATCACGTGTGCCGTAACGCCCAACGGGTATCGTCGCGGCCCGTTCTGCCCGCGCCACATCCAACGAAATGTTGCGTGATTTCACCACGGCCCCATCAAGCGCATCCGCCCGGTCCGTGGCATGAATGCCCGGCAGCAAATTGTTGATCGTCACCCCTGATCCCGCCACCTGCCGCGAGGTCCCGGCCACATAACCGGTTAACCCTGTCCGCGCCGAATTGCTGAGCCCCAATACGCCAATAGGCGCGCGCACGGATTGCGATGTGATGTTGACCACCCGTCCCCATCCACGCTCCATCATGCCCGGCACCAAAGCTTTGATCAGCGCAATCGGAGCCAACATATTGGCATCCAACGCCTTGATGAAATCTTCGCGCTCCCAATCGCTCCACATACCCGGAGGCGGGCCACCTGCGTTGTTGACCAGAATATCTACACCAGAGGCCAGCGCAATCACCGCTTCTTGACCTTCTTGTGTGGCCACATCGGCGGCCACGGTTGTGACTTTCACGCCGTAAGCATCCCGCAAACGCGCCGCTGACGCCTCCAGCGCCTCGGCACCACGTGCATTCATCACCAGATCAACACCCGCCTGCGCCAATGCCTCCGCACAACCAAGGCCAAGCCCCTTAGAAGATGCGCATACCAATGCCCGTTTACCTTTGATCCCAAGATCCATATCGCGATTCCCTTACTATTTGTCTCAACTCCTATCATGCTCTGCCCAAGGTGCCAGCAAAACACCCCGGCCTTGACCAAAGTGCGACACATTCTTAGTTTAGACAGCCTGCAATTGTGCTCCACCCAAAGGTATTTCATGGCCCGTTCTCGTCCTGCCCCCCCGCAAAGCCTGCCCGTCTTCAGGGCAAAGAGTTTTGTCGCGACAGATGGGGCAAATATGGGGGATGCTTTGTCTTTTGCCTCAGAACTGATCCTTGATGACGTGTATGAACTGACCTACGGCCAAACGTCAGCCCGACTTTCTGTTGTTCCCGCAGATGACACAAAGTTTCGCATTGCCGAGAACAGCGAACTAGGGATGCCGGATGCCACCATTCATCTTGATTCCGCACTGACCTTTATGTCCGCAGATGGCATGATGCATGAGACACTTTTGTTGGTGGAAGTGGATGCAGAGGGTGGCGTCGCCGACATCTACCTGTTGCCGCTGACCGCCCTATCCAGTCAAACGGAATATCGCCTTGTGGGCATCGACACGGACACCGCGCGCCAAAAATTTGCTCAGGTGGCTTGTGTTTCTTTTACCCGGGGCACCCATATCACCATGGCCACGGGCGCACAGAAGCCGATCGAAGACCTTGCCATAGGTGACCGTATCCTGACCCGCGATGATGGTGTGCAAAAAATCCGCTGGATCAGCCGATCCACCGTACGTGCCGTCGGAGAATTTGCCCCAATCAAAATTCATGCCGGCACTTTGAACAATGAAAAGGATCTGATCGTCAGCCCAGACCACCGGCTGTTCATCTATCAGCGCAGTGATGAAGTGGGCGCGGGCCGCTCCGAACTCCTGGTCAAGGCGCGCCACCTGATCAACGGCGAAACGGTCACCGTGATGGACGGCGGTTTTGTGGATTATTTTCAGCTGCTCTTTGACAGCCACCAAATCATATATGCAGAAGGGATTGCGGCGGAAACAATGCTGATCGACACCCGGACCAAACCTGTCTTGCCTGCGGATTTATCTGCCGCTTTGGGTGATGTGATCCCCGGCCATTCCGATTTGCCGCACGCAGGGTTGGACGTCAACGAAGCCTTGCTCAACCGTCCTGATGCCGCCGACCTCCTGCGCAAAGCATCCAGCCGCTAAAGCCGAGCCCAACGCCTTGTTTACCCGCCCGTCTTGAGTTGGATCAAATATGATATCGTAAGGGGGACTTTCAGTCCCTCAAACCGCCACAAGATTTCCTGTCTTGCGCGCAACACATCGTAAGGGGGGCATCCTGCCCACCTGCCTTGCTGCAATCAACCGCCTGAACGTGTAAGCCTAAACGCCGATCCGGCGGGCGCCCCGCAAGGCACCATGCACAAGTTTCACCGCAACAAACAACGCCAGCCAGAACATCACCCGCGCTGTAAACAAATCAAACAGGTACCAATGCAGGAAGGACAACGCGATTGCCGGATAAATCCAATAATGCAGCCGCTTCCACCTGCGTCCCATCTTGCGCACTGATCGGTTGTTAGAGGTCAATGCAAGCACCGCAAAAACCAAAAACGCCAACCATCCAACCGCAAATTCCAAGTCAGTGACTTCGCTCAGGATTTCCGATAGTACAGCGACTTCCAGTACATAATGGATCAAATGCAGGGCGGCATAGACAAAGCTGATCAACCCCAAATGTCTGCGCCGCCGCAACAACCATCGCCCGATGCCGGCCCCCCGCCCGATCCGGTTGATCAGCATCAAAACCGGCGTGACCGCGATCGTCATGAGCAGCAGACGCACCGACCAGACGCCGCTGTCATACATCATCTGCGCATAATACCAATTGTCATCAAACAACCCCATAACAACATACCGTCCCGGCCACAGCAGAACCGCATAAAACAGGATCAGAGAATTGAGGTCGCGAAACATCGGCGCACCTTGATTGACAAATTTTCGCGAACATGTCGAAATCCAGCGTCGCTCACCAGCACGAAATCGCAGATACAACGCATCGTGAATTCTGCTACATCAGCTCCGATTTCGTCAGGGCTTTGTCCTCAACAATCCCTTGTAAACATAGACAAACGACGTTCAGACCCTTGCCACGCCGCGCCACTAAGGTATGTGTACGCCGCGCGCCCCTTTTCACTTGGGTCAGCAACGCCCCAAATGCGGTGACACATTACTTGAGGAACGCTCAACAAGATGCTGGATAGTAACACAAATCGCCCCGCCTTGCCGCCAGAAATCGCGCGCCGCCGTACCTTTGCGATCATCAGCCATCCAGATGCCGGCAAAACCACCCTGACCGAAAAATTCCTGCTTTTCGGCGGTGCCATTCAGATGGCCGGTCAGGTCCGCGCCAAAGGCGAGGCCCGCCGCACCCGATCTGACTTTATGGCGATGGAAAAAGACCGTGGCATCTCTGTTTCGGCCTCTGCGATGTCGTTTGATTTCACCAACGCAGACAGAACCTTCCGCTTTAATCTTGTCGACACGCCCGGCCACTCCGACTTTTCCGAAGACACCTACCGCACATTGACCGCCGTAGATGCCGCCGTGATGGTCATTGACGGCGCCAAAGGCGTCGAAAGCCAGACACAAAAGCTGTTCGAAGTCTGCCGCATGCGCGACCTGCCCATCCTGACCTTTTGTAACAAAATGGATCGGGAAAGCCGGGACGTCTTTGAAATTATTGACGAAATCCAAGAAAACCTCGCCATTGATGTGACCCCGGCAAGTTGGCCCATTGGCATCGGGCGCGACTTTATCGGCTGTTATGATATTTTGGGGGACCGCCTTGAATTGATGGACCGCGCTGATCGCAACAAAGTGTCCGAAAGCATAGAAATCAAAGGGCTGGACGACCCAAAACTCGCAGAACATGTGCCTGCTAACCTGCTTGAAAAACTGCAAGAAGACCTTGAAATGGTGCGCGAACTGATGCCACCTTTGGACCCTGAACTGATGGCCGAAGGTTCGCTCACCCCGATATGGTTCGGCTCTGCCATCAACTCCTTTGGTGTTAAGGAATTGATGGAAGGCATCGCAAAATTTGGGCCTGAACCCCAAATTCAAACCGCCCAACCGCGCCAAATTCTACCCGAAGAAAAGAAAGTGTCCGGCTTTGTGTTCAAAGTGCAGGCCAATATGGACCCAAAACACCGTGACCGTGTCGCGTTTGTCCGCCTCGCCTCTGGTCACTTTCAACGGGGCATGAAAATGACCCATGTCCGCACCAAAAAACCAATGGCCATCAGCAATCCGGTGATGTTCCTCGCATCCGACCGCGAATTGGCCGAAGAAGCTTGGGCAGGCGACATCATCGGCATTCCCAACCATGGTCAACTGCGCATCGGTGACACGTTAACCGAAGGCGAAGCGCTGCGCGTCACGGGCATCCCATCTTTTGCCCCAGAATTGCTGCAAGGTGTGCGCGCCGGTGATCCGCTCAAGGCCAAACATCTTGAAAAAGCACTTATGCAATTTGCCGAAGAAGGCGCGGCAAAGGTCTTTAAACCCTCCATCGGTTCGGGTTTTATTGTTGGCGTTGTGGGGCAATTGCAATTTGAGGTTCTCGCCAGCCGGATTGAGCTGGAATACGGGCTGCCTGTCCGTTTTGAACAATCTCAATTCACCTCCGCGCGATGGGTGAACGGCGACAAACAGGCCGTTGACTCCTTTAGCGACAACAACAAACAGCACATCGCCCACGACCATGACGGCGACATTGTCTATCTTACGCGACTTCAATGGGACATTGATCGAGTAGACCGCGATTATCCCGATATCCGTCTGACCGCGACCAAGGAAATGATGGTGTGACGCAGTGGGGTCTCAGCGCTACAATCAAGGCCCCCACGCGCGACATCCTGCACTTTGCTTCCTACCATTTGGATGCGGGTGCACATCGTTTGTATCTCTATCTTGATGACGCCAACCAACAGGCGTTTGATTTGCTCAAATCCCATCCCAAAATCCGGCCCACCCTATGTGATACACATTGGTGGAACGGCAAACGCCCCAAAAAACATCAGGTTCGCCAATCACGCAATGCCACCCACGCCTACCAAAGACGTGCCGAGGTCGATTGGTTGATCCACATGGATGTGGACGAATTTTTGATCCCGGACACAACCATCGCCGAAACTCTGGCCGCACAGCCCGCAAGCGCCCAAATTGCCCGCATTCGCCCTATGGAGCAACTTGCCGGTGATGGCACCACATTCAAAGCGTTTGTGCCCAACGGCCCGGACCGCGCCCGCATTGTTTCCGCTTTGTATCCGACCTATGGCACCTATATCAAAGGCGGGTTTCTCAGCCATTTGGCAGGCAAGGTTTTTGTTCGCACAGGACTGCAAAACATCCGCGTCCAGATCCACAATGTCTTTGAAAACGACACGATCATCGACGGCCCAGAAGATACCCGCGGCATTGATCTGGCCCATTGTCATGCCAAAACCTGGGAGGATTGGATCGCCGCATATCGCTACCGGCTTGAAAAAGGCTCTTATCGATCTGATCTTGCGCCCAACCGCGCCCGTGACAAAGGCGGTATGACCCTACATGATCTGTTCAACATGATCGAAACCGAAGATGGCACCGCAGGTTTGCGCGCCTTTTTTGACGAAGTCTGCGCGGACACACCGGCCTTACGTGCCCGGCTCGCGGCTCATGATCTGCTGCGACATGCCGATATCGGCCTAAATACCACAATCCACAGGCATTTCCCTCTGGCCTCTCTCTAACATGTGATCTGTTTGACGCATGGGCCTCATCTTGTTATGCGGTGCGCAGGTATCGCGGGTCTGCCCCCGCCTATTGGGCCATGCGGGCCGGTATCACTGATGCAGCGGGCCAAGTCAGCGTCCGCAAAAACCGGACACATATGACAAAGTTTACTGATCTAAAGCTCAGCCCAAAAGTTCTCAAAGCCATCGACGAAGCAGGCTACACCGAACCAACGCCCATTCAAGCGGGTGCTATTCCGCCCGCCCTAGAAGGACGCGACGTTTTGGGCATCGCCCAGACCGGCACCGGCAAGACCGCAAGCTTTACCCTGCCGATGATCACCGCCTTGGCCCGTGGCCGTGCACGTGCGCGCATGCCGCGCAGCCTCGTGCTCTGCCCCACCCGCGAACTTGCCGCGCAAGTGGCTGAAAACTTCGACACCTATTCCAAACATGTCAAACTGACCAAAGCGCTGCTTATCGGCGGTGTGTCCTTCAAAGAACAAGACCTGCTGATCGATAAAGGCGTGGATGTTCTGATCGCCACACCCGGTCGACTGCTTGATCATTTTGAACGGGGCAAACTCATTCTGAATGACGTCAAGGTCATGGTTGTGGACGAAGCCGACCGCATGCTCGATATGGGTTTTATCCCTGACATCGAACGCATTTTTGGCCTCACCCCTTTCACCCGTCAGACCCTGTTCTTTTCCGCCACCATGGCGCCTGAAATCGAACGGATCACCAATACCTTCCTGTCCAACCCCGAACGGGTTGAGGTGGCGCGCCAAGCCACAACAAACAAAAACATCACCCAAGGTGTGTTGCAGTTCAAAGCTTCTCGCAAAGACCGCGAAGGAACCGAGAAACGCAAAATTTTGCGCGCGCTGATCGACAGCGAAGGCGACAAATGCACAAACGCCATCATCTTTTGCAACCGCAAGATGGATGTTGATGTTGTTGCCAAGTCCTTGAAAAAATATGGCTATGACGCGGCACCTATCCACGGTGATCTGGATCAAAGCCAACGAACACGCACCCTTGACGGCTTTCGCGAAGGCACGTTGCGCTTTCTTGTGGCCTCTGATGTGGCTGCACGTGGGCTGGATGTGCCCTCTGTATCCCACGTGTTCAACTTCGACGTGCCGGGGCATGCCGAAGACTACGTGCACCGGATTGGCCGCACAGGCCGAGCAGGACGTGATGGCACCGCTATTATGATCTGTGCGCCCCGTGACGAAAAGAACCTCGCCGGTGTCGAACAGCTTGTGCAGCACGAAATCCCTCGTCTCGACAATCCGCTTGGCGCGGGTCACTCCGAAGAAGTGGCGAAGCCAACTGATGAGGGTGCCAAGGTAGATAAACCAAAGCGCACCCGGTCCCGTAGCCGAAAAAAAGACGACGCGCCAAAGGAACATGACGCCGTTTCAGCCGAGGCCCCACAGCTCGCCGACCCTCAGTCCGACGCCCCTATTGACGCGGCTGAGGATCAAAGCGCCCCTAAACACGACAACAACAAACGCCGCAACACGCGTGAAAACAACCGTGGACGGGGCGACAAACGCGGGCGCAGCGGCAATGACCGCGGTGGCAACAGGGTTGTCGGCCTTGGGGATCATACCCCGGATTTCATCGGCCTCAGCTTTGCGGATCGTCACACCTGATCAAACGGCAGTTAGGGGCAAGGACAGAAATGAAAAAGACCTTCCCCTTCATTCCGCTTGACCCAGCCTCTGAAAAACAATGCGCCCGCCATCCCGCGTACAAGATGGACACCAAAGGCCGGGCAGTCCTGAAAACGCCGTTCTCGCTCGCAGTACTTGGCCTGCTTTTGGCCGCCCTTCTACCGCAATTTCTACCACATACATTTGTCTTGCTGCCCTTGACCGGTAACTTGTGGATTCCTATTGGCAAATCGCTCGCATTGGCAATTGCGGCCTTTGTATTCTGGCTCATGCTCCCGCAATTCAAACGCCGCCCCGCCCCCAATACCACAGGCCCCAAGGCGCTGTACCTTGGGTTGGCCTGCCAGACTGTTGGCGCCTGCACCCTTGCTTATTATCTGGCCAGGACCGTGATGCTCAGAACGCTACCGCTGCTATCCAGCTACGGGCACAACACCCCCGTAACGCTTTCATTGCCCTTCCGCGCCATTACAGCCGCTCCCTCCTGCAAAAGATGTCCAATAGCCAAAACATTTCGCATGGCAAGGGCGACCCATCGATATCAGGTCCACATCGATGGGTATCCTTCGTTTTTGGCCCCGGTCTTTCTTGCTGGTCGCCCTGCCGGTCTGCATATCTCTCAACCGCCACTGGACAATGACGGCCCCCAGATCAGCGCAACAGCCATGGGCCAGCAAAGCCGGTTCGGATTGCGAATAGAGCAACTCACCGCCCCGGCGCAGTGATCCTCAACTTAGCTTAGACGGCTGACCACAACTGTCACTTCGGGCTTTTTGCCAATCTCATTTTGTGCCGATGACCGCGTCAAGCGGCGTAATTCGTCATTCAACTTGCCGTCATCCCGCATCGTGGCGGCTTTGGCCCGCCCCAGAAACTGGCTCAGATCCTGTTCCAGCACATCGACCAACGGCGCATTGCTGCTGCCTGTTTCAGGCAACCCCATGCAATCAACCCATGGCTCGCCCAAGGCTTCGTCATCTTCGTCCAAAATCACTGTCACAGTGACATGGCCGTTTAGTGCCATGCGAATCCGATCACGCACCACACCATCAAGCGCCCCAACCTGTACCGACCCATCCAGATAGGTCCGACCCGTCTCGACGTATTCGGCGACCTTTGGTTCATTACCGCTCAGATCAATCATCATGCCATTTACGGCCAGCACCCCTGTCATTCCCCGCCCCTCGGCGAGTTTCACATGTTCACGCAGATGCCGGTGTTCCCCGTGCATCGGGATCAACACCTGCGGCTTGACCACATCGTGCAATGTCTCAAGATCCGGGCGATTTGCATGCCCCGATACGTGGTAACGCCCGGTGCTGTCATCCACCACATCCACCCCCTTTTCAGAGAATTGGTTGATGATCCGAATAACGCCGCGTTCATTGCCGGGGATCGTTTTGGACGAGAACAAGAACATATCCCCTTCCTGCATCTCAATCCCCTGATACTTGCCGCGTGCCAGTTGCGCGCTGGCCGCACGGCGTTCCCCCTGTGATCCGGTGACCAGCAACATCAGGTTTTCCCGCGGAATGGCGCGCGCTTCTTCGGGGCTGACCGTCTTGGGGAAATCGGTCATCACACCCGTCTCAAGCGCAGCATCCACCATCCGTTTCATTGCACGCCCCAGCAAGACAATCGACCGACCCGCCTTGTCCCCCGCCACGGCCAGGGTTTTGACACGTGCCACATTGGACGCAAACGTGGTCGCAACAACCATCCCCTCGGCGCTGCTCACCAATTCCTCAATTGAGCTGCCCAAGGTGGCCTCAGACCGGCCCGGCTCAGGGGAAAACACATTGGTACTGTCACAGATCAACGCTTTAACGCCATCCTTGCAGACTTCAGCCCATAGGTCGGGGTCATAGGCCTCGCCCACCCCCGGTGTCCGATCGATCTTAAAATCGCCCGAATGCACAACCCGCCCATCCGGTGTGTCGATCACCAAGGCAGAGCTTTCCGGGATAGAATGCGAGATCGGCAGAAAGCCTACCGTAAACGGCCCCGCTGTCACCTGCTCAGGCCAGGCTCCTGTGACATGCACCGCATCTTCGGGGTGGCCATGTTCTCCCATTTTGCGCAATGCAATATTCGCGGTGAAACGACGCGCATAAATCGGGGCCTGCAATTGGTCATAGGTATGGGCAACACCACCCACATGGTCCTCGTGCGCATGGGTAACAAACACCGCCTCGATCCGGTCGCGCCGTTCAATCAGCCATGCAATATCCGCAATAATCAGGTCAACACCCGGACTGGTATCCATATCCGGAAAGGCCACACCAAGGTCCACAACAATCAGCCGTTCTTTGCCGGGTTTACCATAGCCATATACATAGGCATTCATGCCTATTTCACCTGCCCCACCGAGGGGAAGGTAGATTAATCTGTCACTGCTCATTAGTCAGCTTGATCCTTATTATATTTATGTATCACGGTCAGCCCGTGCATTGTCAGGTCATCTTCAATGACGTCAAATAGGTCTTCGGTCTGCGCAAAAAGCGGGGCCAGCCCGCCGGTCGCAATAATCTTCATTTTCTGGTCGCGTTCTGCTTTGATACGCGCGCAGATCTCTTTGATCAGCCCGACATAACCCCAAAACACCCCCGATTGCATACAAGCAACCGTGTTGGTGCCTACTACACGTTGCGGCTTGGTAATGTCCACATGCGGCAAGGCCGCCGCGGCCATATGCAACGCCTCAAGGCTCAGATTAACACCCGGTGCAATGACACCCCCCACATATGCACCGTCATGCCCCGCCACATCAAACGTTGTCGCAGTGCCAAAATCCACCACAATCAGATTGCCGCCATGCCGATCAAAAGCGCCTGCGGCATTCACCAACCTGTCCGGCCCCACAATGGTACCCTCATCAACACGCGGATGGGCAGGCAACAGACAATCAGGTTTGCCAACCACCAAGGGGCGACACCCGAAAAACTGATCTGAAAACACCCGCAGGTTAAACACCACCCGAGGCACCGTAGACGAGATGATCACATCCGTGATCTTTGGCTCAATCCCATAATGGTCAAGCAAGGTTGAGAACCAGGTGAAATAGGCATCTGATGTGCGCGCATGATGGGTTGAGGTGCGCATCGAACACAACGCCGTCCCCCCATCATAAACCGAAAAAACTGTGTTGGTGTTCCCACAATCAATTGCCAAAAGCATGAGCTCTTCCCCCTAGAAAAACACGTCCGCTGCCGTAATTGCCACAGGCCCGGCGTTTGTATTCAAGATCAAGTTGCCACTCTCATCGACATCCTCAAACGTGCCTGTTGTCTCGTCTCGCATGGTGCGCGCCGTGATTACTTCACCCAGTTTTGCCGCATGATCCAACCACGCCCGCCGAATTGGCGCAAACCCATGGGTGACAAACTGTTCTTCCAACGCCGCAAAGTGTTCAGCAAGAACATCCAGAAACAGTTCCGCATCAACATCTATCTCAAGGTCACGTTTCAGGCTCATCGGTGTCAGTGCCCGTGCCTCTACCTGCGACATTTCCGGCGCATGGACAAGGTTTACCCCAACACCAATCACCAAATGCTCCCCAACGCTTTCCAACAAAATGCCCGCAACCTTGCCCCCCTTGAGCAAGACATCATTCGGCCATTTCAGAGAGAAAACCGTTGGTTGGCCTGTCACCGTTTCAAACGTGCGATACAAGGCCAGGGAGGTCACAAAACTACGAAGGGCGGCCACAGCAGGGTCTTCCCGGCGACGCATAATCAACGTCCCTGCAAAATTGCCATGTGGCGTGCTCCAGGTCCGGCCCCGCCGCCCCCGCGCCGCTGTCTGTTGCAAAGCCAACAACCAAGTAGGCCCCGAGACATCCGGCAACATCCGCCCCGCCTCGGACAACGTGGAATCCAACACGTCAAACACATGGCGCTTGTACCCAATTGGCCAACCGCTCATGTCGCTATCCTTTTGAATATTGGCATCACAAGGGTGCCGGGCGCGGTGATCAGTTCACCAATGCCCCTGCTGCCGCCTGTGCTGCGGCCTCAACACCGAACATATTGATGATTCCGAAAACCATGATCAACGCTGACGCGGCCAAAAAGATCGGTAACACACCAGACCCTGTCCGGTCCAACGGCTCGGCCTGTTCTTCACCAAAGTACATGTAAAAGACAATCCGCAGGTAATAATAAGCGCCAATCACCGACGCGATCACACCCGCAATCGCCAGCCAAGCAAGCCCCGCATCATAGGCGGCACGCAATACATAAAGCTTGCCAAAGAAGCCCAGCATCGGAGGGACACCCGCAAGCGAGAACAACAACACAAGCATCGACAACGCGCGGCCCGGGTTCGCCTTTGCATACATATTCAGCGACGCGATATCCGTGACCGGCGCGCCATCCTTTTGCATCATCAGGATAAAGGCAAAAGTCCCGACGTTCATTGTCACGTAAATGGCCATGTAAATCAACATCGCCTGCACACCAAAAGCCGTGCCAGCCGCAAGACCCATCAACGCATACCCCATATGAGCAATGGATGAGAACGCCATCAGACGTTTGATATTGGTCTGCCCAATCGCGGCCACAGCACCAAGGAACATCGACAAGACCGACAAAAGCGCAACAACCTGCTGCCAATCGCCAACCGCCAGCCCAAATGCATCATGCAAAACCCGCGCAAACAACGCCATCGCTGCCACCTTTGGCGCTGTGGCAAAGAACGCGGTGACCGGCGTCGGTGACCCTTCGTAGACATCCGGTGTCCACATGTGAAACGGCACGGCCGATACCTTAAAGGCCAAGCCCGCGATCAGGAACACCAGCCCAAACAGCAACCCAACTGACGTCTCGCCCGCATGCGCTGTCTGAATGATGCCCGAAAACAATGTGGTGCCGGCATAGCCATAAACCAAAGACGCGCCATAGAGCAAAACGCCCGATGACAAGGCGCCAAGCACAAAATACTTCAACCCCGCCTCTGTGGAGCGGACCGAGTCACGTCGCAGCGATGCCACCACATAAAGCGCCAGCGATTGCAATTCCAACCCCATGTAGAGTGCCATCAGATCGCCAGCAGAGACCATCATCATCATACCCACAGCGGCCAAGGCCACCAGCAATGGGTATTCAAAGCGCAACATGCCGCGGGTGCGCATATAATTTTCGGACATCACCAATACCGCCGCCGCTGACAGCAGGATCGTAACCTTGGCAAAACGCGCAAAACCGTCCTCAATGAACAATCCGTTAAAAGCGACGCGCACCCCGTCCCCGGCCATGCCTATCCAGATGGCCAGCACGACAAATACCGCCGCCGTTGCCCAAACCAGCAACGACCCCATCCGGTCCTTGGTCGTATAGACCGCCACCAGCAGGCCAGCCAAGGCAAAGACTGACAGCAAGATTTCGGGCAGGATGATATTCAGGTCTTCGCCGATCATCACATTCGTCCTTTAGTTCGCAGCTTCAGCAGTTTGGAGCGCGGCCTGACCGGCCTCCACCGCAGATGCATAATTCTCAACCAACGCCGCAACAGACGGCCCGATCATATCCAGTACCAATGCCGGATAAACACCCAACAACAGAGTCATCACCACCAGCGGCGCAAAGGTCCATTTCTCACGAGGTGTCATATCCTGAATGGCTTTGAGACTAGCTTTGATCAGCTCGCCCATCACAACCCGGCGATAAAGCCACAGCGCATAGGCCGCTGAGAAAATCACACCCGTTGTCGCCACGGCCGCCACCCAAGTATTCACCTGAAATATTGCCATCAAGGTCAGGAATTCACCTACAAACCCGGATGTCCCCGGCAGACCCACATTGGCCATCGTGAACAGCATAAAGATCATCGCATACACCGGCATCCGGTTGACCAGCCCGCCATAGGCGTCGATCTCACGGGTGTGCATCCGGTCATAGATCACACCAACACACAAAAACAACGCCCCCGAGATGAACCCATGGCTGATCATCTGAAAGATCGCGCCGTCAATGCCTTGCTGATTGGCGGCAAAAATCCCCATGGTCACAAATCCCATGTGCGCAACCGAGGAATAAGCGATGAGCTTTTTCATGTCTTCCTGCACCAACGCCACAAGCGAGGTGTAAACAATCGCAATCGCTGACATCCACAGCACCAAAGGCGCCATCACATCTGATCCCACCGGGAACATCGGGATGGAGAACCGCAGGAAACCGTAACCGCCCATTTTCAGCAAGATCGCCGCCAGAACCACAGAACCCGCCGTTGGCGCCTGAACATGCGCATCAGGCAACCATGTATGCACCGGCCACATCGGCATTTTCACCGCGAAGCTGGCAAAGAACGCCAGGAACATCAGCGTTTGCATGCCGCCAATCACCTGAATGCCCAGCACGCTAAAGGTCTCGGAGCCGAACTGATGGTTCAGCAGGCTCACGTCGCAGCCGCCAATGCAGGTTGTGCCCGCATCTGAGAACATCGCGACCATGGCCACCAACATCAATACCGACCCAAGGAAGGTATAGAGGAAGAACTTGAAGCTCGCATAGATGCGGTTCGCCCCGCCCCAGATGCCAATGATCAGGAACATCGGGATCAAACCCGCCTCAAAGAACAGATAAAACAGGATCAGGTCCAGCGCCATGAACACGCCCAACATCAACGTCTCAAGCATCAAGAACGCGATCATGTATTCCTTGACCCGTTTGTCGACACCCCAGGACGCCACAATAACCAGCGGCATCATAAAGGTCGTCAGCATTACAAACAGAACCGAGATGCCATCCACACCCAAACGGTACTTCAGACCCAACAGCCATTCTGCCTCTGTCAGAAATTGGAACCCGGTGTCATTTGGGTCAAATTCGAACAAAACAAACAGCGATATCAGGAAAGTCGCAGTTGTCGTGATAAGCGCAAGCCACTTGGCATTGCGCTGCGCAGCCTCGTCGTCGCCACGCAGAAACAGCGCAAGGATCACCGCCGCAAAAGCTGGCAGAAAGGTGATAATGGAAAGCAGATGGGTGTCCATTAATGCGACCCTCCGGTCATCGTCATCCAGGTCACCAGCACCGCAATGCCGATCACCATGGCAAAGGCGTAGGTGAAGATATAGCCAGACTGCGCCTTACCAGCGAGCCGTGTGAAGAAAGGGACTATGCCCATGGCGATGCCATTTAGGCTGCCATCAATGACATTGCCATCGCCGCGTTTCCAAAAGAACCGACCAATCGCTTTGGCGGGTTTGACAAAGACCACATCGTAAATCTCGTCAAAGTACCATTTGTTGAGCAGGAATTGATAAAGCGGTTCTTGGTTGCGCGCCAAACGGGCCGGCAG
Organism: Sulfitobacter sp.; assembly: GCA_039986635.1. Lineage (GTDB taxonomy): Bacteria > Pseudomonadota > Alphaproteobacteria > Rhodobacterales > Rhodobacteraceae > Sulfitobacter. The sequence goes on along the minus strand of JBDWQI010000314.1, from coordinate 29,095 downwards.
GCTCGGATTCCAGATGTAAAACCACATCGCCATCAGAAAACCAAAAGCCATTGCAATAAATGGGCTGATCTTGACCCATTTCGGCGCACCATGTGCGTCTTCGAGCACATGATTATCCGCCCCAAAGAACAAGGCACCTTCGCCCGGTTTGCCGCCAAAGGCATCGTGATGTCCCCCGCCATGGCCCTCATCCGTCCCATGGCCGTCTTCGGACTTGCCGTCTTTGTCCTCAGCACCATCCGTATGGGTATCATGAGCCGCAGCCTCAGAAGCGAGCGGGATATCATAAAACGCCGCGACGTATTTGTGATCGCCAAAGAACGGCTTGAACCAGATCATACCGGCAAAGATCGCCCCAAGCGCCAGCACACCCAATGGCACCAACATCACCATTGGCGATTCATGGACATGTTCATGCGTGTGTTTGTCGCCACGCGCGGTGCCATAGAATGTCAGGAAGATCAGCCGCCAGCTGTAAAAGCTTGTCATCGCCGCCGCCGCTACCAACAGCCAGAACCCATACATCGATCCACCAGCCCAAGCGCTTTCGATGATCGCATCTTTGGACAGGAACCCAGCAAACCCATAATGGGTCAGCGGAATGCCAACGCCGGTAATCGCCAGTGTTCCGATCATCATGGCCGCAAAAGTATAAGGGATCTTTTTGCGCAACCCGCCATAGTTACGCATGTCTTGTTCATGGTGCATCGCATGGATCACCGACCCGGCGCCAAGGAACAGCATCGCCTTAAAGAACGCATGGGTAAACAGATGGAACATCGCCGCAGAATACATCCCAACGCCAGCCGCTACGAACATATAGCCCAACTGCGAACAGGTCGAATAGGCAATCACCCGTTTGATATCGTTTTGCACCAATCCCACAGTCGCCGCAAAGAACGCTGTTGTCGCGCCCAACACCGTCACGAACATCATCGCCTCAGGCGCGAATTCCATGATCGGTGACATCCGGCAAACAAGGAATACCCCCGCCGTTACCATCGTCGCCGCGTGGATCAACGCCGAAACCGGCGTCGGACCTTCCATCGCATCCGGTAACCAAGTGTGCAGGATCAACTGGGCCGATTTGCCCATTGCCCCCACAAACAGCAAAAACGCAATCAGGTTCGCCGCATTCCATTCCGCCCAGAGAAACGAAATCGACTGCTCGGCAAGGTCAGGCGCCGCTGCAAAGATATCATCAAAACGGATGCTGTCCGTCATCATAAACAGCGCAAATATCCCCAAAGCAAAGCCAAAATCGCCCACCCTGTTGACCACAAACGCCTTGATTGCCGCCGCATTCGCACTTGGTTTCTTGTAATAGAATCCGATCAGCAAATAGGACGCCACGCCGACGCCTTCCCAACCAAAGAACATCTGAACAAGGTTGTCGGACGTCACTAGCATCAGCATCGCAAAGGTAAAGAACGACAGATACGCAAAGAACCGCGCCTTATAATTCTCACCCTCACCAAAATTTTCATCATGGGCCATGTAGCCAAACGAATAAAGATGAACGAGCGCCGAAACTGAGGTCACAACGATCAACATGATCGCCGTCATCCGGTCCAATCGGATCGACCAATCCGTGCTCAGGCTGCCACTTTCGATAAAGCGCAGGATCTGAATATGCTCTGTCGGGCCATCAAATGTCAGGAACACAACCCATGACAGGAAAGCGGCCAAAAACAACAACCCCGTGGTAATCCACTGCGCCGCTGTTTCACCGATGATTTTCCAGCCAAAGCCGCCAATAAGGGCGCCGATCAGCGGGGCAAAAAGGATGGTGGTTTCCATTGTGCTCAGCCCTTCATCACGTTGACGTCTTCGACCGCGATCGTGCCACGGTTTCGGAAGAAACAGACCAAGATCGCCAGACCAATCGCCGCCTCAGCCGCAGCAACTGTCAACACAAACAACGTGTAAACCTGCCCGACCAAATCCCCCAGAAAACTGGAGAATGCGACAAAGTTGATGTTCACCGCCAACAACATCAATTCGATGCTCATCAACAGGATGATCACGTTCTTCCGGTTCAGGAAAAGCCCGAAGATGCCAATGACGAACAGCGTCGCCGCCACTGTCAGGTAATGTTCAAGTCCGATCATCGTCGTTCCGTCTCTTTTATTGTGCCGCTCTGTGTTCGACCCCACCAAGGACCGCCGACAGCATCATTAACAACGTCGCCAACCAAACCTGATCAGCGTCGTAAGAACAGGCGCCCTAAAGCCCCTGCCCCGGTTTCACGTCTTTTAGTTCCATCGCCGCAGCCGGATCACGCATCATCTGTGCCACAACGTCCTGCCGCTTTACATCCACGCGGTGGCGCAACGTCAGGACAATGGCCCCGATCATCGCAACCAACAGGATCAACCCCGCCAGTTGGAACAACAAGAAATAGTCATCATACAGGATCAGCCCCAAGGCCGCGGTGTTTTGCACATCGCTGTCAATCACCTGTGTGCGCAATCCCTCAGCGGCAGCGTTGCTGTCCCAGGCACCAAAGGCCATGACAAACTGCATCAGAATGATCAGACCAATCAGCAAGGCCAACGGCATATATTTTGCCATCTCCGCCTTTAGTTCTGCGAAATCAACATCAAGCATCATCACCACAAACAGGAACAGCACAGCGACCGCCCCCACATAAACAATGATCAGCAACATCGCGACAAATTCAGCCCCCAACATTACAAACAGCCCTGCAGAGGACAGGAATGCGAGGATCAACCACAACACCGAATGCACCGGATTGCGGCTAATGACTGTAAATAGCCCGCCCGCGATTACACAAATCGCAAATAGGTAGAAGGAAAAGACACTCATGCGTCACCCTTATTTTCTTCGAACACCTGACTTGCTAACTCAAGTGCGCGTGTCATCGATGGTATACCCGCAAAGACGCTCGTCTGTGCGATGGTTTCTTTGATATGCTGCTCTGTGGCGCCAGCCTCCAGCGCATGACGCACGGTTTGGCGAAAAACGCTATCGACCTGCGCCCCCTGCGTCGTCATGCCCGCGATGGTCAGCAGCAAACGGGTTTTCGCGTCCAACCCACCTTTGTTCACGGCATTGCCAAACATCATTTCCATCATGTCTTTTGGCATCGTGCCCATCATCGCCTCAAACACCTTGGGCGAAAACGCATCAACCGAAGGGATGGCCTTGGTCATGTCCTGCGCCTGTTTGAACAGCGCTTCAAAGGGATTGTTTGCATCGCTCATGCGCCCTCCTCCTCCGCTTCAAACACGTCCAATGCCGCGTTCAATCCATTGATCATCGCTGGCATGCCGCCATAAAGCGCCATTTGGAAAATGATCTCTGAAATTTCTTCACGACTTGCACCAACGGCTCGTGCGGATGCAATGTTGACCTTGAGCTGTGGATTTGTCTGGCCACCAAGCGCGGTTAACGCGGCAACCGTCGCCAGCAATCGGGTTTTTTCGTCAACTGTGCCGCGCGCATAAAACTGACCATAAGCCACATCCACAACCGTGCGCGCCATACCCGGCACCAACGCATCATAACGCGCGCGCAACGCATCTTCCATACCGGGGTTCACCCGCTCAGAAAGCGCCTTCCCGGTATCGTAGCTGCCTGTTGAGGTGGCCATGTCGTTCATCGGTACGGCGCATCCATCTCTAGGTTACGTGCAATTTCAGCTTCCCACCGGGCGCCGTTATCAAGCAGTTTGTCTTTATCGTAATACAGCTCTTCTCGGGTCTCGGTTGAGAACTCAAAGTTCGGGCCTTCGACAATTGCATCCACCGGGCAGGCTTCTTGGCAAAACCCGCAATAGATGCATTTGGTCATGTCGATGTCATACCGCGTTGTACGGCGCGACCCATCATCGCGTGGTTCTGCATCAATGGTGATCGCTTGTGCCGGGCACACCGCTTCGCACAACTTACACGCAATGCACCGCTCTTCGCCATTTGGATAACGACGCAGCGCATGTTCACCACGAAAGCGCGGGGACAGCGGCCCCTTTTCATGCGGATAGTTCAACGTCGCTTTGGGGCGGAACATATATTTCAGGCCAAGCGCGAAACCTTTGACAAAATCCTGCAACAGGAAATATTTGGCAGCGCGGGAGTAGTCGATTTGGGTCATTGCTCGATCTCCATCTTGGATTTCTGGCGTTCAATAGCACGGTGAACGGCTGCTTTGGATTCACAGGGGTCGGCAATTTGGATCATGTATTCCTGCCCATCATTACCGAGAATTTGACCTGCGACGACGGCCGCCTCCCCTGCTTCGCAGTGCACTTCCAACTGCGCGTGCAGCGCTGTTAGAGCATCGAAAAATTGCTGATCACCGTGATCCATCACATCGGCCACCGCGCATAGATGCCCCAGAACCATTCGAATTTCGCTGCGAACGCCACGAACACGACCCAGAACAGTGAGAACGGCAAGAATACTTTCCAACCCAGACGCATCAACTGATCATAGCGGTAACGCGGGGTGATCGCCTTGACCATGGAAAAGCAGAAGAACACGAACAGCATCTTGAAGAACATCCACAAGAACCCATCCGGCAAGAACGGCAACGGCGACAGCCATCCACCAAGGAACAAGAGCGACACCAAGGCGCACATCAGCACCACAGCCACCAGTTCACCAATCATAAACAACAAGAAAGGAGTCGAGGAATATTCAACCTGATAGCCCGCCACCAGCTCTGATTCCGCTTCGGGCAGATCGAATGGTGGGCGGTTTGTTTCCGCCAATGCGCTGATAAAGAACAGGATCAACATCGGGAAATGCGGCAAGAAATACCAATTCAAAATCCCACCTGCGCCATCCTGAGCATTCACAATACCTGTGAAATTCATTGACCCGGTGGAAATGATCACCCCGATGATAATCAACCCAATCGACACCTCATAGGAGATCATCTGAGCCGCAGATCGCAAAGAGCCGAGGAAAGGATATTTGGAGTTGGAGGCCCAACCGCCCATGATCACCCCGTAAACCTCAAGCGAGGAGATCGCGAAAACATAGAGGATCGCCACGTTGATGTCTGATAGCACCCATCCTTCGTTGAAAGGGATAACCGCCCAGGCCACCAACGCCATCACCAGACTGACCATCGGCGCCAATAGGAATACCGCGCGGTCCGCCCCGGCAGGGATCACGACCTCTTTGACCACATATTTCAGCAAATCAGCAAAGGATTGCAGCAGGCCAAAAACGCCAACAACATTGGGCCCACGGCGCATCTGCACAGCGGCCCAAATCTTTCGGTCCGCGTACATTAAAAACGCCAGACACAGCAACAAGGGCAGCATGATCAACAAGACCTGCCCGACAATCAACAGGCCTATTCCAAGGCCGGTTTGCGTGAAGAATTCAATCATTGTCCCTCATACCGTCGGTATGCCTTTTTCGACGCAATTAGCTGCGGCGACTTCGGCGTCGATTGTCTTAATGCCACGTGGCAGGCTCGGCGAGATCGTGTAAACAGCATCGCCGCGCCAAATGCCACCCTCTTGAGTCACATTTGTGCGCACATGTCTTGCGAATCCGTAACCACGGATGAGTGTATATTGCGCAGCCGCACATTCCGCATAGTTTGCGACATCTTGGCCACTCTGGGCATTGGTCATCGCAACCTTGAATTGCACCAAATCCCCTTCAAGCAGCGCTGTCTCTACCCCTTTGTATTCAGGGATAAAATCCGATGCCACAGGGACAGGCGGCTCACATGCCGCCAGTGCCAATGTGCTCAGAGCGACCATCACTCTCACTCCGCCGCCATCGCTTGGGCGGCACGTGCAGCTGCATTTGCAGAAAGTTCCGCCATCAGCTGACTCGCCCGTGCAATTGGGTTGGACAGATAGAAATTGGCAATCGCAGGCTGGAATGGCGTTGACCCAACTTTGCCCCGCTTAAGCGGTTGCCACGTGTTTTGTGGCACCATGTCCACCTGTCCGAGGTGTGGCACGTCTTTGATCAATTGCTGACGCAAGGCCGCGATGCTGTCAAAGGGCAATACCGCTTCCAGCTCCGCAGACAATGCCCGCAGGATGGCCCAGTTTTCCTTGGCTTCCCCCGGCGCAAAGCTGGCGCGCTGTGCGATTTGTGGCCGCCCTTCGGTGTTTACAAACACCCCCGGCTCTTCGGTATAGGCCGCCCCAGGCAGAATGATATCCGCCCGGTGTGCACCGCGATCCCCATGCGATCCCTGATAGATCACAAATGGGCCTGCCGGGATGTCACCCTCATCCGCGCCAAGATTATAGATCACATCCGCAGCCAACACATCCGCTATCCCCCCGTCCGAGGTCGCGCCAATGTCCATCGCGCCAACCCGTCCAGCCGCTGTGTGCAACACCATGAAGGTTGATTTCGTGCTGTCAGCCAATGCCATTGCTTCGGCAAGAATCGCCTCACCATCATCACGACACAGCGCCGCCTGCCCCACAATGATCACTGATGGCTTTTCAGCGACATCCGAATGGTCCCGCGTCATCAGCTCTGTCATCATCGCCGGATCATCGCTGATGTGCATCGTCTCATATGTCAGATCGGCCTTGGGCCCGATCACCCCAATACCGCAACCTTTGGTCCAAGCCTTGCGGATACGCGCGTTCAAGACCGGTGCTTCCACCGCCGGGTTCGCACCAATCAGCATGATGGCTTGCGCCGCGTCCAGATCTTCAACCGTCGCCGTACCCACATAGCCAGACCGGTTGCCCGCCGGCAACTTTGCCCCATCTGTACGACATTCAACAGTGCCGCCCATCCCTTCGACAAGGGATTTCAATGCATAGGCTGCCTCAACCGACACCAGATCGCCAATCAGCCCGCCCACCTTGCGGCCCTGCATGGCTGATGCTGCCGCGGCCAAAGCTTCCGGCCACTTGGCCGGGCGCAGCTTGCCGTTTTCACGAATATACGGGGTGTCCAGACGTTGCCGCTTGAGGCCGTCCCAGACAAAACGTGTCTTATCCGAAATCCATTCTTCGTTCACACCATCATGGTTGCGCGGCAAGACCCGCATCACTTCGCGGCCTTTGGTATCCACACGAATGTTGGACCCCAATGCATCCATGACATCGATGCTTTCTGTCTTGGTCAATTCCCATGGCCGCGCTGTAAACGCATAGGGTTTGGACACCAACGCGCCAACCGGGCACAAATCAATGATATTGCCCTGCAAATTGCTGTCCAGCGTCTGACCCAGATAAGATGTAATCTCTGCATCTTCGCCCCGCCCGGTCTGCCCCATCATATGGAGCCCCGCAACTTCGGTGGTAAAACGAACACAGCGTGTGCAGGAAATGCAGCGCGTCATGTGGGTTTCAACCAATGGCCCCAGATCAAGGTCTTCGGTGGCGCGCTTTGGTTCACGGTAGCGCGAAAAATCAACGCCGTAGGCCATCGCCTGATCCTGCAAATCACATTCGCCGCCCTGATCGCAAATCGGGCAATCAAGCGGGTGATTGATCAGCAAAAATTCCATCACACCCTCGCGGGCCTTTTTGACCATCGGGCTGTTGGTCTTGACCACGGGGGGCTGGCCTTCGGGGCCCGGACGCAAGTCACGCACTTGCATCGCGCAAGACGCCGCAGGCTTGGGCGGGCCACCGACAACCTCAACCAGACACATCCGGCAATTGCCCGCAATCGTCAGCCGTTCGTGGTAACAAAACCGTGGGATCTCGACCCCCGCCTGTTCGCAGGCCTGAATAAGGGTCATCGCCCCATCCGTCTCAATCTCTTTGCCATCGATCACGATTTTACGCAGGTCGCTCATAGGTTCACTTTGCTTTCAGTAACGAACCGATCCGGCTCGATTTTTGAATCTCTTCCAGCCCTAGCGCACAATAGCTTTGCGGGTCCGAAGTATCGACCCCCTTTGCTGCGAAAAATGTTGCTGCTTTGGCTCTTAAACGGTTCTTTTCGGCATCACTGTCGGTGTAGGCATCTATTTCTGCATCTGTGTACCCCAATGCAGCGGCCTTTTTCTCAAGATTGTTGACATAAAGCAGCGCCTTGAGCATCCGCGCCTCTATAGAGGCACAATTCTTGCGGATACGGTCCGCAATGCCCAAATCAAAAAGCGCGTCATCTACCTCAGCAACCTCACGCAACGGTGGTTTGGCATGGACCACCGCCGCATTCAGACCTGCAATTAGACTAGCAGCAAAAACCGCTGCACCCAGATTTCTCATTTTGCTCTTCCTCATGTGGTTGGGGCGACGTGCCCAAAGCCCACATGGGTCTTTGTCCCAGTGATATGCAATAACAGGTGGCTAAACCCTTAATGCTGCTTCCTTATTGCGTATTTCAGATCTGAGGGCAAACCCCCTGAAACACCAATGCATTATCTGTGATCCGCAGTTCTTCTGATGGCGTGTCAGGCCCAACGCTCCAGGCGATCTTGGAACTACCATAGTTTTTCACACAATAGCTGATCCCGGCATGGCGGCCCGCTTCACGTGCCCCGTCCAAAGACTTGGCAACATCACGGATACGCACCTGAATAACATCACGTTGGCCATCAACCTTACTCACCTTGGTGCGAAAGAAATGCCCATCAAACTGCAATCGGTTTTTGCGGTCTGTACAGCCCGCAACCAAAGCAGCCATCAACACCACAGGGATCAATATTTTCATAACCTACTCCGCCGCAATATGTGTGCAACCATGGCTACGCCACATCTTGGCATCCTCCAGATAAGACCAGCCAAACGCATGATCGCTATCGCCATTTTCGCGCAAATGGTCAAGCCGCGCCAACGCTTCCTCCAAATTTGGCTGACGGCCCTCAGGGACCCACCACATCACAAAATGCATGGCCCCCAGAACGTCGAACCATTCTGCACGGCGTTCATAAAACTGCTTGTGGATTGTACCCCAGACAAATTTTTCCAATGTCGCGACATTTTCCCAGACGCTGATATTCGGAATGAACTGCGCATCACCACCTATCGCCGCATCGGTATTGCCGGCACCTGCAGCGCCTTCCATCATCCACTGAAACCCCGGCATCCGTTTGGCCAAGCCATTCACCCGATCCAGATTGTCCATAAAATCCAAAACCCTTGGATCATCAACCGGCGCAATCAACCGGCCCACATTCAATTCCGCCAAATGCATCCCTGTCATCCCCTGCTCCGACTGTCCAAAATAGGGACGTTGCCCAATATCAGTGAGACCAAACAGGGCGCGGTTGTCGCAGTATGTTCCGAATACACCATGCTAACCACAGGCTTTGGCGCGCCAAAGCTGCGCTTCTCTTATGTGATCCCACCCAAAGGCATAATCTGTTGCGCCCTTGGCATCCAAATGGCGAAACCGCTCCATAGCCTCAGCCATCGTTGGCCTGTGCCCCACTGGCACCCACCACATCGCAAATCGCAAAGAAGCGCCCATGTCGTACCATTCCGCTTTGCGGTCATAAAACCGCTTGTGCACAGTGTTCCAGACAAAATGTTCCAACTGCGCAACGCTTTCCCAAACACTCAACGTCGAGGCCATACGTGGGTTTGCCCCCATGTTGCCCTCATCGCTGGTTTGCTCGAAATGCATGTCCTCTTCGGGCAACATCCACACAAAACCATCGCTGCGTTTGGCCACACCGTTCACCAGATCAAGCCCATTCACAAAATCCTGCACCCGTGGATCATCCCAGTCATATTTGAGGATGCCAAGGTTCAATTCCGCGAGGTGGTGGCCTGCGGGTTGCATCGAATCAGAACGCCGCCCGAACAGCCATGATCGTCATGATGACAACACTAAACATCCCCACTGCCCAAGTGGCAGAGCGCAATACCTGATTTTCTGTCTTGATATGAACCGTGGCTGTCGCGATGCGCGAAACAATGAAAATCGACGCCAAAAGGTTCACCCAAAACGGCGCTGCCCCCGCCAAAATCGCCGCTACCGTTGCAGCAATAAACGGACCGCCCATCTCAATTGCGTTACCAAACGCCCGGCTGTGCCGGTAGGCCTTGTCCGAGTAATCCCGCTTGGGGAGCCCACAATCGCACCGATTGTCAGCATTTAACCCAACATTGGAAAGAATACCCAAAACGATCTGGATCAAAGGCCAAAGCGCCAGCGACGCCAGCGCATGGCCATATACTTCAAATTCCGCCATCATTCTGCCGCCACCGCTGCTGACACACGCCCCGTGCGTTTGTGTTTAATCCGATCCTCGATTTCATCGCGGAAATGCCGGATCAGACCTTGAATAGGCCAGGCCGCCGCATCCCCCAAAGCACAGATCGTATGCCCTTCAACCTGTTTGGTCACATCCAGCAACATGTCAATTTCCTCAGGTTCGGCATCCCCTGTCACCAATCGGTCCATCACCCGCATCATCCAACCCGTGCCTTCCCGGCACGGCGTGCACTGACCACAGCTTTCGTGTTTATAGAACTTTGACAGACGCCAGATCGCTTTGATCACATCGGTGGAATTGTCCATCACAATCACCGCTGCCGTTCCAAGCCCGGATCGTTGCTCGCGCAGATAATCGAAATCCATGATCGCGTCTTTCATCTGCGCTCCCGGGATCATCGGCACCGAAGACCCGCCCGGGATCACCGCCTTGAGATTATCCCAGCCCCCCCGGATACCACCACAATGGGTCTCGATCAGCTCTTCAAAGGTGATCGACATCGCTTCTTCAACCACACAGGGGCTGTTCACATGTCCTGAAATCGCAAACAATTTTGTGCCTGCATTGTTTGGCCGACCAAAGCCTGCAAACCATTCCGGGCCACGCCGAAGAATCGTCGGTACAACCGCAATCGATTCTACGTTGTTGACAGTGGTCGGACAGCCATAAAGCCCCGCTCCCGCAGGAAAGGGCGGCTTCATGCGCGGCATGCCTTTTTTACCTTCAAGGCTTTCCAGCAATGCGGTTTCTTCGCCGCAGATATAGGCGCCCGCACCGTGATGCAGGTAGATATCAAAATCCCACCCCGACTTGGCCGCATTTTTTCCAACCAAACCAGCATCATAGGCTTCGTCAATTGCAGCCTGAAGCGCTTCTTTTTCGCGGATATATTCCCCGCGAATATAAATGTAACAGGCATGCGCATTCATCGCAAAAGACGCAATCAAACAGCCCTCAATCAACGTATGCGGATCATGGCGCATGATCTCGCGGTCCTTACAGGTGCCCGGCTCAGATTCATCTGCGTTGATCACCAGATAGGCAGGACGTCCGTCGCTTTCCTTGGGCATAAAAGACCACTTGAGCCCAGTAGGAAAACCCGCGCCCCCCCGGCCCCGCAGACCGCTGGCCTTCATCTGTTCCACAACCCAGTCGCGGCCCTTTTTGATGATGCCCGCCGTGCCATCCCAATGTCCCCGGCTTTGCGCGCCCTTCAAGGTGCGATCATGCATCCCATAGATATTGGTAAAAATGCGGTCCTGATCTGCAAGCATGTCCTGCCTCACTTATTCTTCACAGCCACGACGTGCGGCTGACTTAATCTTTCTTTTCGCTCTGGCGCGCCTGCCACATCTGGTAAATCACCACCATGGCCCAGAAAAATGCCGCAAGGGCGGCAAAATCAACCAACAGCGCAAACCGAAGTGGCACCCCCATCGCGGGTCCTGCAAAATTGGCAACCAACCACAACACCATTGTGAAAGCGATAACCAGACCAACAAGGCGGCCTTTTTTCGCAAGTGCGGTGTCGCGTTCCTTTTCCATCATACAGAGTCCGCTCCGGGGATGCCGGGTCGCTTACTTTTTCTTACTGCGCTTTGAGAACTCAGTCTCGCCGCCTTTGGCCAGAATTTTCGCCTGACTCATCCAATCGTCACGTTCGATACGGCCTTTGAACCGCAGGCGGTCATCGACCCATCCAATTTCCTTTTTGCGCCAACCAGCCACTTGTTGGAAACGGTAAATCCCCAATTCGTTCAGCGTCTGCTCCAGTTTCGGGCCGACACCGCTGATCAACTTCAGATCATCGGCCCCCTCCGCTGGCGGTCCCGAAAGAAGCTCTGGCTTGCCGTCCGCCGCCACTGGCGCCCGTTTGGGTTTGGCAGGTGCCTTGGATGCTGCATCCGTTTTTGCTTTGGTCGCTGGCGCTTTCTTAGCGGTGTCTTTCTTCGGAGCAGCCTTTTTCGCAGCCGGGGTTTTCTCAGCTACAACTTTTTCCGCAGCACTCTTCTCTGCTACTGCTTTTTTAGGGGCCGCAGCCGCCTTCTTGGCAGCTGGCTTTTTCGCGGCTGCCTTTTTAGCCGGCGCTTTCTTTGCCGGTACTTTCTGGGTCTCTTCGGCTGCAGGTGCTTCGTATTTCCACGTGCCCTTGCGGGACGCCAATTCGGCCTCACCAGCCAAGGATGTCGAAGGTTTTACCACAGAAGATGCCACGGCCGCAGGCGCAGCGGACGCAGCCGCCGTTGCACTTGCCGCTGATGTTGTGGGGGTGTCGGACGCCGCCTCGCCGCTTCCCGTCGCAGAATCGCCGGAGGATGAACCCTCTGCTGGCGTTTCAGCCGATGGCGCGCTTTGCGCATTTGCGGATGCAGCAGCTGCGCCAGCACCCTGTCCGGTGCCACCCGTCGTTGACGTCGAGGTTCGCGCAGATGCCGCAGCACTTGCAGATGTCGTCGAACTTGCGCTGCCCGCAGACGTGCCAGCCCCTGTTGATCCAGCGCCTGTTGAGCCACTGAAACTTTCACGTTGCGTTGATCCGCTTGCTGTTTCGTCAGTGCAAAAGAACATGCCAAAGACAAAGCCCAATATCACCGCCAGCACGATACCGATCAAAAGTGCAGGAAAGAATCGATAATCGGCCGCAAAATACAATATGATGAGCGCCAACAGACCGATCAGGGCCGCAACGCCCCAACATACCGTTCTGCATTCGTAACCGTTCTGATTAGTCGACATAACTCATTAAATCCCTCTTGGTATAGGCGAACCTAGGATCCGCCCTCATAACGCCCGTCTTTGCGGGCCTTTGCAGCAAAAGCGGTTTCTTCGCCCGCCGCGAGCTTGATTGCCTGTTCCACCCAGGTATCGCGGCTGACGCGGCCCTTGAACCCTTTGAGGTTCGCATCCGCCCAAGCCACTTCCGCCTCGCCCCACTTGGCGATTTGGTCAAAGTGGAAGACGCCCATGTCGTTTAGCATATTTTCCAGCTTGGGGCCTACACCCTTGATCAATTTCAGATCGTCTGCACCAGATTTACGCGGTGCCTTCATCATTTTCGGTTTTTTAACAGCGCCGCCCGCCCCCTCATCCGCCTGTGCAGCCGTCTTCGGTTTGCTCACTTTGGCTTCGGATTTCGACGTCATTTTTTTGGTTGCCGGTTGCGCGGCTTTACCTTTTGGCGCTTTGGGCTTGCCGGCCACATTTGCGGCTTTGCCCTGCCAGGGTGCCAACAGCGGTACTTCGGTGCCATCAATACGTTTGATGCTGTCCCCGATGTCCACCGCCAGTTGCGCCGATGCGTTGTATTTTGTACGCCCGCTTTCGTGTTCTTTCAGGCTTGTCAAACCGCCTAGCGGTTCTGCGGCGAAACGCCCGTTTTGCGGTCCCGGCACCGGCACTTGTCCAGCCGCCATATCATCCAACATTTGTGCAAACTTTTCCGCCGTCAGATCTTCGTAATAGTCTTTACCGATCTGTGCCATGGGCGCATTGGCGCAGGCCCCAAGACATTCAACCTCTTCCCATGAAAACTTACCATCGGGCGAAATCTCATGCGGGTTCTTGGCAATCTTTTCTTTGCAGACCGCAACCAGATCCTCGGCCCCGCAAATCATACAGGTGGTTGTACCGCAAATCTGAATATGAGCAACTTTTCCAACCGGTTGCAGCTGAAACATAAAGTAGAATGTCGCCACCTCAAGCCCACGAATATAGGCCAGCCCCAACATCTCACTGATATGTTCGATTGCCGGGCGAGACAACCACCCCTCCTGCTCCTGGGCGCGCCACAAAAGCGGGATGATCGCAGAGGCCTGACGGCCTTCGGGATATTTGGTAATCTGCGCTTCGGCCCATGCTTGGTTTGCGGGGGTAAAGGCGAAGGTATCGGGTTGGTCGTGGTGCAAACGGCGGAGCATGGTCTCTAGCCTTCGTCAGGATAATGGGGGGCAATGCGCCCGGAATGAGTAGATATATCGAACATGGGGCCGCGCATCACCGGTCAATCTCTCCAAACACCACATCCATGGTGCCAATGATTGCCGCTACATCTGCCAATTGATGTCCTTTGGAAATGTGGTCCATCGCCTGCAAATGCAGGAAACCGGGTGCGCGTAGCTTGGCGCGATAGGGTTTGTTCGACCCATCCGCCACCAGATAGACGCCGAATTCACCTTTAGGGGCTTCAACCGCGCAATAGACTTCACCTTCAGGCACATGAAACCCTTCCGTATAAAGCTTGAAGTGATGGATCAGGCTTTCCATGTTCTGCTTCATATCGGTACGGCTTGGTGGCGTGATCTTGCCCCGGGCAAGCACGTCACCCTTGCCCTCCGGTGCACGCAATTTGGCGATGGCCTGATGAATGATATGGACCGATTGGCGCATTTCTTCCATCCGACACAGATACCGATCAAAACAATCGCCATTTTTGCCAACAGGCACCTGAAATTCAAACTCATCATAGCATTCGTACGGCTGTGCACGGCGCAAATCCCAGGCCATACCCGACCCGCGTACCATCACGCCGGAAAACCCATAATTGAGGATGTCTTCTTCGCTCACGACGCCGATATCAACGTTGCGCTGTTTGAAAATACGGTTTTCCGTCAGCAGATCGTCGATATCTTGCAAGATCGCCGGGAATTCATTTGCCCATGTCTCAATATCGTCAATCAGGTCCTCCGGCAGATCCTGATGGACACCGCCGGGGCGAAAATAAGCAGCATGCAGACGGGCACCGCAGGCCCGTTCATAAAACACCATTAGCTTTTCGCGCTCTTCAAATCCCCATAGCGGCGGGGTCAGCGCTCCCACATCCAAAGCCTGTGTTGTCACGTTCAGCAGGTGGTTCAACACCCGGCCAATCTCGCAATAGAGCACCCGGATCAGCGAAGCACGGCGCGGCACAGGCGTTTCTGTCAGCTTTTCAATCGCCAGACACCAGGCATGTTCCTGATTCATCGGCGCCACATAATCCAGCCGGTCAAAATACGGCAGGTTTTGCAAATAGGTCCGGCTTTCCATCAGCTTTTCAGTGCCGCGATGCAACAGACCAATATGCGGATCGCACCGCTCTACGACCTCACCGTCAAGCTCAAGAACCAACCGCAAAACGCCATGCGCCGCAGGGTGTTGTGGCCCGAAGTTGATGTTAAAATTACGGATCTTTTGTTCACCTGTGACCGCATCCTTAGAGCCGTCATCATAGGTGTTCACACGAATGTCGCCGTCCATCATTTGCGCCCCTTCATCAGCTTGTCCTTGGGCGTTTCTTCATCCACACGGACGCGAACAGGCAACGCATCACGGGTGCCAAACAACTTGGCCAGCAATTCTTCCAGAATGGCGATCACAGTTTCTCCAATTCTTGCAGCTTCAGTCCCATCCACCACAGCAGGGCAACAGGACCAAGGGGGACGAGACAGACCGCCGCCCAATATTTGTTGATGCCAAAATGCGGCAACAGCTTGACCATCGGGATCGCGGTCAATGCGGACATGATCAACCACCATAAACCGCCCATCAGTGTGGCCCACCAGCTGTTTTGCACAGACGTAGCGGGCACAGATCAAAGCGCCCTCGACACGCTTTGCGCAGACTAAAAAACGCCGCCGACACCCCGGCAAATGCACAAATAGGGTCCAGCAAGATCATCAGCAAAACGCTCATTCCTTGGCTCCTTCCGCCTTATCATCGCCGGGAAGGATATATTCGGCGCCCTCCCAAGGCGACATAAAGTCGAACTGCCGGTATTCCTGAACCAGCTTTACAGGCTCATAGACCACGCGTTTTTGTGCCTCGTCATAGCGAACTTCGGTATATCCCGTGGTCGGGAAATCCTTGCGCAGTGGATAACCACGAAACCCGTAATCCGTCAGGATGCGGCGCAAATCCGGGTGACCCGAAAACAGAATGCCAAACATATCAAACACTTCGCGCTCAAACCAGTTGGCGCTGGGGTGCACATCGTTCAGAGAGGGCACCATGTCTTTTTCACGCACAGCGACACGCAAACGAATGCGATGGTTCTGATACATGCTGAGCAAATGATAAACGACATCAAACCGCTTTGCTCGGCCCGCGTAATCCACCGCAGTGATATCGACCAAGGTTGAAAACCGGCAGGTCGGATCACCGCGCAAGAATTCCACCAGACCCGCAATATTGGTCAATGTCACATCCATGTTCAGTTCATCATGGGTGACATCCCAGGCCAGCACACAATCAGGGCGCTTTGCCTCGATATAGGCTCCAAGCTCTTGCAGTGCATCGCTCATCTCAGCTTCCTTTCAGGCGCGCAGATCTTCGCACCTTCCGTCATCGTACAATTGTTCCGGTGCGGCGCATCTTACGTTGTAGCTGCAAGATACCGTACAGCAAGGCTTCGGCCGTAGGCGGGCAGCCCGGCACGTAGATGTCTACCGGCACAATCCGGTCACAACCGCGCACAACGCTATAGGAATAATGGTAATATCCCCCACCATTCGCACAGGACCCCATGGAGATCACATACCGTGGCTCTGGCATCTGATCGTACACTTTGCGCAAGGCAGGCGCCATCTTGTTGGTCAACGTCCCCGCCACAATCATCAGATCAGATTGACGGGGGCTTGCGCGCGGCGCTGTCCCGAACCGTTCCAGATCATAACGCGGCATGGAGGTGTGCATCATCTCAACTGCACAGCACGCCAACCCAAAAGTCATCCAGTGTAATGACCCGGTGCGCGCCCAGTTGATCACATCCGCTGAGGAGGTGACCAGAAATCCCTTGTCCGCCAGCGCATCATTGATCGCCCGCGCACCCGCTTCTTTGTCAGCACCGGCTGAATAGCCGCCTGCATCCGTTACTGCCATTCTAGCGCCCCTTTTTTCCATTCATAGGCAAACCCGGCTGTCAGCACACCCAAGAAAACCATCATCGACCAAAACCCAACCATCGAGATGTCTTTGAACGCGACAGCCCAAGGGAAAAGAAATGCGATTTCGAGGTCGAAAATAATGAATAGAATTGACACCAAATAGAACCGGACGTCGAATTTCATCCGCGCATCATCAAATGCGTTAAACCCGCATTCATAAGCTGAGACTTTTTCGGGGTCCGGGTTACGAACCGCAATCACCACCGCAGCAATGATCAAAATAAGGCCAAAACCAATCGCTATGGCCAGAAAAACAAGGATAGGCAGGTATTCCCGCAGCATGTCGTCCAAGGGTGGCTCCTTTTGGCTGTCGGTCCACAGGGCACAGGTGGGCCATTGCTATGCATACTCAATCGGTGGTCTAAACCCAAGTGAAACAAGCGTCAACGGGAGCACGACGGGAAAAGATCAAAGCTGGCGCAATCGTCAACGTCTTACACCCCCCGTTTGACCCGCAAATCGGCGGGATTTGCCTCCCCCGACACGGCCAAAAATCCAACCCAATTGCCGCTATTTCTTGGCCGGGCGGATCAGATCCAGGAACCGAACCATATTTTCGCCTTCGATCTTCACATCAAAGGAATATCGCACAAACAAATCCTTCCCTTTCAGCTTGGCCGCAATCAATCCCTTTTGTGTGGCCATCGCATCCCCTGATGATTTTGCAATTTTCGACAGCCCTTTGATTTCCTTGTCCACAACTTTCGCAAATTTGCCATGGGCCTTTTCCAGCTTTTTACGCGCCTTCTCAGAGCTCTTTATCGCAGCGCGGACCTCACTTTCCTTGCCTGAAAAGATTGGATAGGGGATCGGAACGGCAGGTGGTTTGCCACGTTTGGCTGTATCCGGGGCCACCTTCAACGCCTTGCCAAAAACGCTGTAAGACGCTGTCATCGCCGCCCCAAGCTCTTTGACACTCCCTTCCAACTCTTTGCGTGCATTGTCCAAGGCTTTGGTATCAGCCGGGGTTTTCTGAGACAAAGCCACCGCATCAGCCATAGGTTTGATCTCGGCCTGAACTTTTGTATTTGGCTTTTTGGGCTTAAAGGCCATTGGCGCCCTCCCTTTTAGGACGAACATTGATGTTTGGGGTCAGAAACCCGAGGCAAGACAGCTCTATTCCATCCACACTGCCTTGCGTTTGTCAAAAAACGCATCAATCCCTTCAGCCGCCTCTTTCGTCTCCCAACGTTCAGACAATGCCGCGATCGACATCGCAACTGCCTGCGGAGTCGCCAATCCCCCCAGATCAAGCGCCAGTTTTTTGGCCGCCGCCACCGCGCCGGGGGCACATTGCAGATAGGGCAAAACTTCGGCCTCAATCGCAGCATCCAGATCTTGCGGCGCCACAACACGGGCCAAGACCTCTAAAGTCACCGCCTCCTCCGCATCAAACAGCCGACCTGACATAAACACCCGGCGCGCACGCGCCTCCCCCATCCGCGCAATCACATATGGTCCGATGGTGGCCGGAATAATGCCCAGCCGCGTTTCCGTCAGCCCCATCTTTAAATTGTCAACGCCCACCGCCACATCACAGACACAAGCCATCCCGACGCCACCGCCAAAGGCATTGCCCTGCACCCGACCAATCAGCGGCTTTGGCATCGCGTTAAGCGCGCCCAACATCGCCGCAAGTTTACCCGCCTCCCCGGCCCGGGTCGCGCTGTCCATGTCCCGCTGTGCGCGCATCCATTCCAGATCACCGCCCGCGCAAAAGCTTTTGCCCGCCCCGGTCAGGATCACCACCCGCACGGTCTCATCCGCCCCAAGATCAGCCGCCGCCTGCGTCAGATCAGCAAGCATCTGCGCGGACATCGCATTATGTTTGTCTTGGCGCGCCAATGTCAGGGTCGCCACACCTCGCGCGTCAACCGATACCGTTATCGTCTCAAACATCCGTCTCTCCTTGCGCCATCCCCGGCACCAAAAGCCCCGCGCGTTCCCAATCGTCAAAAATCCACGCCATTCGGTCGACAAACCAGATCTTGGGCAACACACACAACAGCATGCCAAACACAGCCCCCTCCCACCACAACATCCAAAGCCCCCAAAGCATGATCAACCCGCCCGGCACCGACATGAGGCTCAAAACCTTGGCCGCGCGCAGATGATGCGGCGCAATTCTGTCTCGATGTTCAATGAAAATGCGCTCCCCAAATACCCCTTTGGTCATCCAGGCATCAAATCGGTGAGGAGGCGCAAACGCCCGTGGGTTCCACCAAATCCAAACCAATACCAAAGCGATGGGCACCAAAGCCCCCCACCCGATCCAGACCCGGCTCCAGACTGCCAAACAAAACATCGGCAAAATGACCATCCGCGACCATCCGGACCACGGGTTGGCATGGCGCAGCCAAACGCCATCGTCCATCGCCATCATCCGTTCGGCAGCTCGAAACAAATCCATCTCTGCCCGCCTTATGCTTTACCCAACACCATTTGCCCCGGCACAGTGTGATCCGCGAAACCCCGGCTACCAACACGGAAACTTCCGAAAAGGTCAGCTTGCGAAATTCACCGCTGCCAATCACCCCCGCATCGCTTTTGCCATCAGTGCGGCATTTTCCAATACGTCCTGATCCAAACCTGTTTCATAGCCCAGCGCAGTCAAATGTGCGTTGACCGCTTCCGTTGCCACATTTCCCGGCGCGCCCGGCGCAAAAGGACATCCGCCCAATCCGCCAACCGCAGCGTCAAACACCCGCACCCCCATCGACAATGACGCATCGATATTGTCCATCGCCCGCCCATGTGTGTCATGGTAATGCCCGGCAAGCCGCCCCGCTGGCACCACATCACGCACCGCAAGCAACATCCGCGCGATACTGTCCGGCGTGCCTGCCCCTATGGTGTCACCCAAAGAGATTTCATAACACCCCATCGCAAACAACTTGTCCGCCACCTCCGCCACCGCTGCAGGTGCGATCACACCGTCATAAGGGCACTCCACCACACAAGACACATAGCCCCGTACCGGTAAATCCACATGCCGCGCGTCCTCTAGGATCGGCGCAAACCGCTCAAGGCTCTCGGCAATGCTGGCGTTGATGTTCTTTTGACTGAACCCTTCCGAAGCAGAGCCAAACACCGCTATCTCATCAGCACCAGCACTCACCGCGTCGCTATATCCGCGCATATTCGGGGTCAGAGCGGCATAACGGATGCCGTCCACTCGCTTGATTGCCGCCATCACATTGCCTGACCCGGCCATCTGCGGCACCCATTTGGGGCTGACAAAGGATGCGCATTCTATCCGCCGAAACCCTGCCTCTGACAAACGATCCACCAGTGCGACTTTCTCGGCCACCGGTATCTCAGCTGCTTCGTTTTGCAGCCCATCGCGTGGACCCATTTCAAATATCTCACACGGCCCAAGGCTCATGGCGCTCCCCCTCGTTTTTGATGTTCATCCGTCACCTTTGCACAACCACTGATTATTCCAAAGGCCATGGTGCAAAGAAAGCCTGCTGATAGATGCCATCCCCATCCGGCAAAGATTTCACAAAGGCCGGACGTTTTGCAATCTGATCATACCAGGCCGCCACCGCCGGGTGTTTGTCCAGACGGACAAAAAACCGCGACATATAAACCGCCTGCCCCACTGAAATATCTGCCGCAGTAAACCCAGAGCTCAACAGAAAGGCACCCTCCCCCGCGCCCAGTCGCGCCTCAAGCGCATCATAACATTTGCCAACCCGTGCCGCTTCCAGCTTCATCACAATCGGGCTGCGCATATGATCTTCTCGCAGGGCCACATGTTGTTGGGTCAAGGCGGCTGTATGCTGGCTGATCGTCTCGGCAAAATGCAGCCACACCAACCAGTCCTTGCGATCAGGACTATCCACCGCACGCCCTAATTCATCCGGGCTGAACTGCTCACACAAATACTGCGTGATCGCCCCCGTCTCAAACATCCGCGCGTGATCTATTTCCAATGCAGGCACCCGCCCCGCCGGGGACAGGCTCAGGTATCCCGGATCGCGCAGTGATCGATCAAACCCATGCACAACCAACTCAAATTCCACATCAAGTTCATAAAGCAACCACAAGGTCCGCATGGACCGGGTCTGTGGACAATGATGCAGCCTGATCATGCCGCGTCCTCCTGCACAGCTTCCAGACGCACCAAAGCTGCACCGGCCTCAACCTGTGCCCCTTCCTGCACCAAGACCTCCGCAACGATACCATCCCGGGCCGCCAAAAGCGCATGCTCCATCTTCATCGCTTCCAAGACCGCCAACCTGTCACCTTCCTGAACGTTTTGCCCAACGGCAACGTCAACCACCCGCACCAAACCCGGCATCGGGGCCTCTATCAAATTGCCGTCCCCCTGTACGCCCACCGCACGGTCCAACGGATCAACAATATCAAATGCCATGCCGTATCCCGCAAACACCGTGACCACACCGCCTGAAACGCTCACATCCGCCGCCGGTTCCCCGCCGATGCTCCACAGACCTCCAAAACGCTGCGCCTCCACTTCAACGTCACCAACAAACCAACGCTGCCGATCCGCAGACATCACCTCAACGCCAAGCTCATGCACCTCGCCCCCCCATGCCAACGCAAGAGTGCGCCGCAACGGTTGCCACAGATGAAAACCGGCTTCAGCCCCTCTGTCCAACATCCCCAAAGCCGCCATACCCGCCAATGCAACATGGCGCGCCTCAACCACAGGCACCGCCGTCAATGTCTCAATGTCGCGCGCAATCAACCCGGTATCGACCTGCCCGCGCCCAAATCCATCATGCCCGGCCAACGCCCCCAGAAACGCCAGATTGGTCACTGTCCCGCCGACCTGACATCCCGCCAAGGCACTGCGTAACTTCGCCAAAGCCACATCCCGTGTCGCGCCATGCACAATCACCTTGGCAATCATCGGATCATAAAACGGCGAAATCACATCCCCCGCCCGCACACCCGAATCCGCCCGCGTCTGTGGCGTAAACGCCAGATGGGTCAACCGCCCCGTGGCAGGCAAAAATCCCGCAGGCACATCTTCTGCATAAAGCCGCGCCTCAAAGGCATGCCCCTCTATGACCAAATCCTCCTGCGCACAGGGCAAGGCTTCTCCTGCGGCCACCCGCAATTGCCACCCAACCAGATCAACACCCGTGATCATCTCCGTCACCGGATGTTCCACCTGCAACCGCGTGTTCATCTCCATGAAAAAGAACCCATCCGAGGATAATTCACCCGATCCATCCACGATGAACTCCACCGTCCCCGCTCCGGCATAGCCTATCGCCTCTGCCGCCCTGACCGCCGCCTGCCCCATGGCATCGCGCATCTGCTGCGTCATGCCCGGCGCTGGCGCTTCCTCGATCACCTTTTGATGACGCCGCTGCAACGAACAATCGCGTTCAAACAAATGCAGCGCCCTGTGGCCGTCCCCAAAGACCTGCACCTCAATGTGACGCGGTGTTGAGACAAACTTCTCAACCAACACATCCGCATTGCCAAAAGCCGCC
Source organism: Sulfitobacter sp. (assembly GCA_039986635.1). Classification (GTDB taxonomy): domain Bacteria; phylum Pseudomonadota; class Alphaproteobacteria; order Rhodobacterales; family Rhodobacteraceae; genus Sulfitobacter. The sequence continues at coordinate 6,561 of JBDWQI010000314.1, read as the reverse complement.
AACGCTTCTGATCGCGCACTCTCCAAAGCCGCCTGAAACCCAGACGCGTCCTCCACCAACCGCATGCCCTTGCCGCCGCCTCCAGCCACAGCTTTGATCAATACCGGATAGCCAATCTTGCCCGCCTCTTCAGCCAAAAGCGCATCATCCTGATCGCTGCCGTGATACCCCGGCACCACCGGCACACCCGCCTCAATCATCAGCGCTTTGGCCGCATCCTTGAGACCCATCGCCCGAATAGCGCTGGCTGATGGCCCAATAAACACCAAACCCGCCGCCTCAACCGCTTCGACAAAATCCGGGTTTTCAGACAAAAAACCATACCCCGGATGGATCGCCTGCGCGCCACTGTCCAACGCCGCCTGAATGATCACATCCCCCCGCAGATAAGACTGCGCTGGCGCGGATCCGCCAATATGCACCGCATGATCCGCCATCTCGACATGTTTGGCCCCGCGATCCGCATCCGAAAAGACCGCCACACAGCGCACCCCCATGGCCCGCGCGCTCTGCATCACCCGAACCGCAATTTCACCGCGGTTCGCAACCAAGATCGTCTCAAACATGGTCCTGACCCTCTGATTGAACACTGTTACAATTTGGCAAATGTCACCCCCTCAGGCCAAAGCCCGCCCGCCAGAACCCGCTCAACGGACCCGGCTTTGCACTCAAAAGTTTCGTCCTTTAGGTAAAAATGAAAATGACGCGCCCCCACACCGTCAACCACCACCCAAGCTTCTGGCATCAAACTGTCTTTTGTTTCGCCACCTATTTCAAAGAAGTCGCCCCATGTTGGCGCAGCCCCCGAAAACCGACATTGACCAAGATAGAAACCGTGATCATTTACAGCCGTTACGCGATATCGATCTGCATCAAGAAATTTCAATCCAACCAAATCATCCTCGCCCGGTCGAAAACCCTCAACCCTATCCGGAACAAACCGGAGCCACAGATCAGACCCCTTCACCCCAACCTCAAGCGCGGGGGAAACCGGATGCGCATTCCAATCCCTGTTCAAGCGCGAAAAGGTCACATCGCATAGCTGCTCAACACAAAACAACCGATCAACCGACAGCAAGTCATTGCGCCGCGCCGGTCGCATCATTTGGCCGAAAAACCGATCCAACCGCCTCATCACCTCACCAAACAACGTCACGCCATCCCCTCGCCCGCCACGCCGTTCCGACCTCAGCGCTACCGCCTCGCCCATCCTCATCTCTTTTTGGCCCTGAAACCGCGGAGGGTCCGGGAGGCAGAGCCTCCCGAAAATCCCACCCCTGACATTGCTCCAGAACCTTCCTTGATCCCACCAACATCTGCCCACGCGCTCCAATGTGTTCTTGAGACAAAAGCATTTATCACACCACCTTCCCCCAACACGCCCAGCGCGCACCGGTGCATAAGGGGTGCACACGGGGTGCACATCGGGTGTACGCAAGGCGCCCCCTCAAAATCACATCCGAAATACGCCAAATTTAGTCTCCTCTATCGGCGCATTCAGACTGGCGGACAGGCTCAAAAATAACACATCCCGGCTTTTACGCGGGTCAATAACCCCGTCATCCCAAAGCCGCGCCGAAGCATAAAGCGGATGACTTTGCTCCTCGAACATATCAATTGTCGGTTGTTTAAAGGCCGCCTCTTCCTCAGCTGACCAGCTCCCGCCGCCGCGCTCAATGGCATCACGTTTCACCGTTGCCAACACCCCCGCCGCCTGCGCTCCCCCCATCACCGAAATCCGCGAATTTGGCCAGCTCCACAAGAACCGCGGCCGATAGGCCCGCCCCGCCATGCCATAATTCCCCGCACCAAATGATCCGCCCACAATCATCGTGATCTTGGGTACATTGGTAGAGGCCACAGCCGTCACCATCTTGGCGCCATGCCGCGCGATGCCTTCGTTTTCATACTTTCGCCCCACCATAAAACCGGTGATATTTTGCAGGAAAACCAAAGGGATGTTACGTTGCGAACACAGTTCAACAAAATGCGCGCCCTTTTGCGCAGCCTCCGAAAACAACACACCATTGTTGGCGACAATCCCCACCGGACAGCCCTTCACATGGGCAAACCCGCAGACCAACGTCTCTCCAAATCGCGCCTTAAACTCGTCAAACCGCGATCCATCCACCAACCGCGCAATCACCTCGCGGATGTCATATGGTGTGCGCAGATCGCTTGGCACCACACCCAATATTTCGCTTGGATCATAGGCGGGGTCTTGGGGCGTTTCCCATTGCACCGTCGCAGGTTTCTTTCGGTTCAACTGCGCCACAGCCCGCCGCGCCAGCGCCAAGGCATGCGCATCGTCCTCAGCCAGATAATCCGCCACACCGCTTAGCCGCGTATGTACATCTCCTCCTCCCAAGTCCTCGGCGCTGACAACCTCACCCGTTGCCGCCTTCACCAAAGGGGGACCCGCAAGGAAAATAGTCCCTTGTTCTTTAACGATAATTGTCACATCCGACATCGCAGGCACATAGGCCCCGCCCGCCGTACAAGACCCCATCACAACAGCAATCTGCGCAATGCCCATCGCAGACATCCGCGCCTGATTATAGAAAATCGCACCAAAATGATCGCGATCCGGGAACACCTCATCCTGCTGAGGCAGGTTTGCGCCCCCTGAATCCACCAAATAGATACAGGGCAAATGGTTGGCTTGCGCAATCTCCTGTGCGCGCAAGTGCTTTTTCACCGTCATCGGAAAATAGGTCCCGCCCTTCACGGTTGCATCATTACATACCACCATGACCTCATGCCCCTGCACGCGACCAATGCCCGCAATCACACCCGCGCAAGGCGCCGCGCCGTCATATAGCCCATGCGCCGCCGTGGCCCCGACCTCCAAGAACGGCGATCCTGGGTCAAGCAAATTTGCCACACGATCGCGCGGCAACATCTTGCCCCGGCTCTCATGGCGCGCCCGCGATTTCTCACCCCCACCAAACGCTGCGGCTTGCGCGGCCTCCTGCACGAGATCAAGTGCCTCAAGATGCGCAGCCTCATTGGCCTTAAAAGTTTCGGAGGACAGGAGTGTTTGGGACGATAGCTTCATTTCTTTTCCTCAACTTCCTCGTAAACAAACGCAATGTAATCTAAAATACTCAACGCCGACCCAAACGCCATTGCAGCCTTAAATGCTTCACACTGAAACGGCACCAATGCTAATGGACATTCTGGATACACACTTGGATTTTTATGTTCTTTCAATAACCTGGCATAACTTTTCTTCTTAAAATCAGAGGCATTGGTGTCCTCAATAGACGCAGGAAAACTCGCCATAAGCGTCGCTGCGCGCGCCTCAAGGTCAGACGTCAGCGTGCCGAAACAGGTTTTGGGATCAGCATCAAACTGGCAAATGTCGAGTGCAGTTGCAGCACAACTTACCCCGGTCACATCGAGGGCCTCTCTCTTAGACTTTTGTTTATTGACCTTCGATTGCAGCAAACAACGATCCAACCAAGCGCCAGTGTCTGCTGCCGCAGGGACCGCGAAAAGGACGGCAATAAGACCAGCGGATAAGTTGACAAAATTCATCCGTCAACCTCCCGCTCTGCCCGCGCCTTCAATGCCTTCCGGATCACCTTTCCCGTCACTGTCATCGGCAAAGCCTTAAGGAACGCAACCTCACGCGGATAAGAATAATGTGCCAGCCGTTCCTTAACCCACGCCTGCAAGGCCTCGCCCGTCACATCCGCCCCCGGTTTGCGCACCACATACGCCTTCACCACCTCTGTGCGCAGCGCATCCGGCTTGCCCACAACACCACAGGTCGCCACACCGGGATGCGTCAGCAAACAATCCTCTATCTCTGCGGGACCAATCCTATATCCGGCCGAGGTGATCACGTCATCCTCGCGCCCCACAAACCGCAGGTACGCCCCTTCCCAGATTCCACGATCCCCGGTCAGCATCCACTCGCCGCGAAATTTCTGCGCGCTTTCCTCTGGGCGGTTCCAATACCGCAGCATCATCGACGCAGATCCAACCTGCACAGCCACATCGCCTTCCTGATCCGTGGGCCGGCCCTCAGGATCAATCACCGCCAAATCATGCCCCATCACCGCTTTGCCAATGCACCCGGGCCGCGCCTCAAAGGCCGCCCCACAAGAGGATGCCACCATATTGCACTCGGTCTGACCGTAGAACTCATTGATATTCAACCCAAATGCCCGCCGACCCCAACTTAACATTTCAGCACCCAACGGCTCCCCACCACTTGCAACAGACCGCAAGCCGGGCAATTCAGCAGCGTCCGCCTTAAGCATCCGCAACGCCGTGGGAGGAAAAAACACGTTGCGTACAGTGCCGCGCGCCACGATTTCAAGACACCCTTCCATCGAGAATTTGGGCATCCGCGCCGCCACCACCGGCACGCCCAACACAAGGCCGGGCATGACCACATCAAACAGCCCGCCAATCCAAGCCCAGTCCGCCGGCGTCCAAAGACAATCCCCCGGCTGCCCCAAATGATCATGGCTAAGAACCACACCGGGCAAATGCCCTGTCAGGACGCGATGTCCATGTAATGCCCCTTTGGGGCTGCCCGTGGTTCCAGAGGTATAGATTAACACGGCCGGGTCCTCAGGTCCGGTGTCCGCAAAGGGCACCGGTCCCCCCTCTGTCACAACAGTTTCGACCAACCACGGCTGCGCCAAATCTCCCAACAAGGTCGCCCCCTCCGGATCGGTAAGGACAATCTCAACGCCCGCATCCGCAATCCGCGATGACAACGCGTCGCGTTTGAAGAGCTTGAACAGGGGCACTGAAATGGCGCCGACCTTCCAGATCGCAAGATGAGCAGCGGCACAGCAAGGGGACTGACTCAACAAAACGCCCACACGATCCCCCGGTTGGATTTCGCTCAAAAGTGCGCGGGCCAACTGATCCACCCTTGCGGTCAATTCGCCAAAGCACATATCGCGGCGCTGATCCCCGGTCAGATCAATTATCGCAAGCTTATCTGCCGGATGCGCCAGACATTGCGCCGCCATGTTCAACTGATCCGGCAGCTCCCACGTCCCTTGCGCGGTCAAACCCGGCACCACATGTTCTATCGCCTCAGATGGGACTGCTGCATGCTTTGTCATCTTTGCCCCTCCCCGCTGATGTTTCCCAACCAGATCAGGCCATCGCCGCCATCATTTCCCGACCAATCAACATCCGCCTGATTTCAGATGTCCCTGCCCCAATCTCCATCAGCTTGGCATCCCGAAAAATGCGCCCCACAGGATTGTCCGACAAATAGCCCGCCCCCCCCATCGCCTGCACCGCCTGATGCGCCTGTACCATCGCCTGCTCCGACGCATAAAGACAACATGCCGCCGCATCACTGCGCGTCACATCCCCCCGGTCACAGGCCTGCGCAACCGCATAAACATACGCCCGCGCTGAATTCATCGCAGTATACATATCAGCCATCTTGCCCTGCATCAGTTGGAAATTGCCCACCGGCTGCCCAAACTGTTTGCGCTCCGCCATATAGGGCATGATCTCATCCAGACAGGACGCCATGATGCCAAGCCCAATGGCCGCCAGCACAACCCGCTCGTAATCAAGACCCGACATCAACACCGCAACACCCCGACCTTCTTCGCCCAACAGGTTCTCAAATGGGACTTCAACATCCTCAAAGATCAGCTCAGCCGTGTTCGACCCCCGCATCCCCAACTTGTCAAAATGCGCCCCGGTCGAAAAACCCTTCATGTCTTTATCAATCAAAAACGCAGTGATGCCTTTCGATCCCGCGTCAGGATCCGTCTTGGCATACACCACCAATGTTTGCGCATCAGGCCCGTTGGTGATCCAGTATTTGTTGCCATTTAACCGAAAGTGATCGTTACGCTTTTCCGCGCGCAACTTCATGCTGACCACATCACTGCCCGCTGACGGCTCTGACATCGCCAAAGCCCCCACATGTTCCCCCGAACACAACTTCGGTAAAAACTTTGCCCGCTGCGCATCCGATCCATTCAACGAAATCTGGTTCACACAAAGGTTCGAATGCGCCCCATAAGACAACGAGACCGACGCCGACGCCCGCGCAATTTCCTCAACCGCAACCGCATGCGCAACATAGCCAAGACCCGAACCGCCATATTCTTCTGGCACCGTCACCCCCAGCAGACCCAATTCACCCATCTCGCTCCAAAGCGCCTTGGGAAATTCATTTTGCAGATCCACATCAGCGGCCAACGGCTTGACCCGCTCTTGCGCCCAGCGATGCACCATGTCGCGCATCATTTCCACATCTTCGCCCAGATCGAATTTCATGCTTGCGGTGAACATGGCTGATCTCCAAAACCGATTTAATGAACAGATGTTCAATAGGTAGCGAGACCATCGCGCCCGGTCAACGATTCCCCCATCCCTCTGGGCTGGAGCCGCCTTTGCTTGAGCACAGGGCGGGCGGACCCCTGGGGGCGGGCCAAGAAAAATCGCCGAGGGCCCCGCCCCGGCGGGAGACGGCTATTTTACTTGGCGCGACATCTGGGGTCTGCCAGTCAGGGGATCAAGCAAAGGCGGCAACTGACCTCTGGGATGGTGAGACCTGAAGCC
>JBDWQI010000313.1:0-4235 GCA_039986635.1 Sulfitobacter sp. | reverse complement strand
CGATGGCCTGGGTAGACTAAGCAGAACACCAAAACTGTTCCACTATTGTTGTGCAGTCCTTGATGGCATAAGCCTCGTCAGTCATGAACGGTATGGCTAAACGATGCTACTCGTGCAGTCACCGGCGTGTTCTTATTCGTGTAAACGTCCATCCCTACACCAGCTCAAACCACTGGCTGCACATGCCGGCGTTCGAACGTTGAACGATAAAACTAATCACGACTTACCGCGATTGAGATTTGCCACACCACTGGCCTCGACACATGCAGCAGTAGTAATCGAAATTCGCGAGAACGCCGCAGAAGGGCGTGGTTTGTTGCAACGCGGCGACGGGAAATCCATGGGCGTGGGATCGGGTGGAAGTGAAGTGAAAGTAGGGCAATGCTTTCTGGCAAGGTACAGTGAAAAACGAGACAGGAGAGACACTTCTGACGTCGGAGCAGATTAGAACAGAAGGGTACATTTAACCGAGGGACTCAGACATGTCGCTGATGAAACTAAATGAGCGAAAACAAGTACGTATTCGTTACGGTGTCCAAACCCAAATAGCGCCTCTTGCGGGTGGCCTGCTGCGCCCGACGCGCGCCATACCCCGCCTCAAAACCAAACACGTGTGGGGTTGCGGACACCATGCACAAACCCACACGAAGTTGACGGCAGTTACAATTTGTCAGCTCCGTTCGTTCGCAGAGACAGCCGATGGACATGCAATGATAAAACCGAATCAATAGGAATAACCCCTCGAAAGGACCAAATGGAAATAGAGGCATGCGGGGCAGAACACCACCAAGGTAGTAAACGGCATGTTCCGCTCAATTCAAAGTTTTCGCGCAAATTACAAAGCGGTTTTTTAATACCGTGCATGCCATGTACCAGGCACCAGGCACCAACTTGCGGAGTGAACCTAACAAAAGGGCATATTGTGCTCTCTAAACTGACTGATAGAACCGCTTTAAAACATTGCCTACGGAACGACAACAGGTGGGAACGGCCGTGGTAACGGAACGTTGATGCATTGACGCAAACACACGAGTTAAAAAAATGCCATTGTTTGATGATCATCTTGACAATCAGCTTCAATTTATGTCTTCGCAAGCTACATGAAGATTGATGGTGGGCTCCACGATAGATGTAGCAAGCTTCGTTCTGACGATGTTCGACTAAATGGGGCTTCTCGACCGAAGATCGTCACGACAAATATAGGTTCGACTGTGTACATTTCGATGTGAAACTAAGCCGCCGTGGGGTTTCTCATCGAGTCCAACGTACGCCTCGTCTGTCTGGAAGTCGTTTAGTTAGAGACACGTAGATATCCCTATCCGAATTTGAAGAGCATATGAAAATAGCTACATACGTTACCCTCTATGCGCGGCATCATGTGTCCACTTACCGATAACAATCTTGATTTTCGACAGCGGCAGCACGGACAACGTTTGAGCGGTCTTCCTGGCGACGGTGGGTTCATCGCTTTCTCGCTCCTCGACTGCTGTGCGACCGCGGTACGCCGCGCCCTCTCCTCCATTCCTGCCGCTCACCGTACTACTGGCTGGTCCTTGGCTTTCGTTTCCGAAATCCGATGATGAACCCGCGTCCCCATTGGGTCCACCGGGAGTAATGGTGTCCGCTGGACGAGAAATTCCGTAAACATTTGACTGCGTAGGCATTACTCCCTTTAGTCTGGATTGCCTCCGAATTCCTACACCCCTACGACGGCGGATGTCATGCTGGGTGTGTCCTTGTGCACTGCTTTCCCTGTTTGCTCCGCCGTCGCTGCTGCGGCCACCGACGATTATAGGGGTGCTGTCGAAGGCTTGCGGTGACCACGACTTTGGTCCGACTTGTTCAGAGCGGGGCTGTCCTACACTGTAAAGCGAGAAAGTTGACCTAAGCGAGGCCCGGGCGGTAACAGTAGTGTCGTATTGTTTAGACTCTGTTACACGAAAAATCTTGACACCCCTGTTACGACCGATCACTTCGAGGTAATAGTTTCGCGCGTATACCGACAAACGTTATTTTTTGTCTCCAAGAGAGGGTCCTCGGTTCAAATACGTCCACGTTTACGATTACACATATCGTACTAACCTGTAGTCTGTAGCCGTTGAGGGGTTCAACAGGAATCAAACACTGAGCAAATACGTAGCGACCCCTACAATTATTTGCGACGAGCCTCGCCTGCCGCTCAGAGCGTGAAGAGACCCGAATCCGATGTCGCCGCGGGCGTTGTCTGAGGGCATCCCGAGCGCGGCACTGCGCCGTTTCACGGTGAGAATGGTTTGCTTCGTGCTTGAAACTGTCGACGATACGGCGTCCTTGCCTTCAATCTGACAAAATATGGTACAATATAAAATTGAACGACAAAACCGACGTTTCATGGCATGAGCGCGCAAGAGTTCCCCTTGTTGAGTCTTTCCCTACGACGGCGTATCGAGCGCAATTTAATGGTGTCGAAGAGGTTTAATTGAACATCAGAGACAGGTCATCAGCGTCGAAGGGTGATGAGGGGGGTCACTTGTGTCATGCATCCCAGTGGTCATACGGCCATCAATCATCGAATCTACACAATTCTGATATGGAGCGTGTCGGGTCTTGATGGAGCACGCAGGGCATTGCTTGCGCTACGATCGCAGCGCTTTTACCTAATTGATGATTGGGCTGGAGCGTGAGCTTTGGCCTCCCGAGACCCGCTCGTGAAGCTAGCATGGATGTCGGTGGGGTGAGGGTGGTTGTGCCTTGTGACATAGTTGAGACAACCCATCAGAGAGAAGATTTTACTGCTCAAGGGGAGTGCTGTTTTTCAACTCGTAGGCCGCGTGGGTATCGAGTTCGGTCCCTGCAACAGCATGATGAAACGTGTTCAACACATTCTAATTTGAAGGACTGTGCTAGCACCGGCATGACATACCCAAACAACTGAAAGACTCATCTATCGAGCTTGACATTTCCTCGGTATATGTCAACACCACTCGCGATGCGGTTTGAAGCAGGTCCGCGGCAGCACCAGGTCCGACAAGACGGACGTCACTTCGCGGAAACTTGCTACTGTGTTCAGTTTGGATAGAACGTATGTCGCACGTTTGTTGTTGTCGTTTTTCGATGTTGGTATATTGCGCTACATCACTTTTTGGGCGGTCAATCCGCTGAGAGTTGTGCCCTACGAATGGGTCCTCTCGGATCATCAAGTGTCGACATTGATATTGTTCTTGTCGAGTCAATACACCTGTGGAGAGATTTGAAAGGCCTCGAGGGGCCGGGCGTCGGATCACGCAACAGTCTTGACGACATACTATAAAGATGCTTTGATAGTGGCGGACGCTCTATCTTCACTGGAGGAGCCCTCTACTACTACTACTAAGCCGAAGGCGTCGTTATGTCACCCACCCGCGGCCTACATAATTAATTCCACAAAATTCCGATCAGCAGCCCCATGGCGTACGAGGTCCACCTACATTGATGTATTTGGTGTACACAAGTGAGGTTATGTAGTTTTGTCTGTTGATAAAACCCCAAACCTCGGGAGTATGTTGGAAAAATTGAACTGTTGCGCCTATCGTAGCACGTGTCACTTATGGGTCTCAACGTCGATCACGAATAGGTCTCAACTTAGAAAACCAACATGCCTAAAGATCAACCAGGAACGCTCTAAACCAACAGTACAGCCCAACGTTTCCACAGGACAAGAAGGCATCCACATTGTTTTAATATGAGCATGCTCCTCGCTTGACGTCGAGGAGACAATAATTTATATTTCGATTAACCACGACACGCGCCTCTATACATAAAGAACGAAGTCGAAACGCAAACAAGTACTGCCTAGTCAGGTTTTGGACGTCCGTCGACAAGTCACGCCATCCAATCGTGACCAGGTAGTCTTGTGAGCGCTACTCTTGATGTACATACACATCACCCCCGCCAGGATATCACAGAGTCACGCGTGCTGGGAACGGGGGGTGTAGCACCGTTTGGGATCGAATCATATATGCCTGACTAAAGGGGCGTTCACGGTAGGGGTTCTCCGTAAATTTGCTGAGGCTCACGTGTCCCTCGAAGGGTTAATTGCGGAATTGAACTGGGACAAACACGTGAATACGACTTCTCTTTGGAATACGTTGGGCGCGCAATTTCAATAATCACAGATATTCCCACGGACGTTGGGACCATGTCTACGTCAACTGGCGCTCGATAAGGACGTCGAGGTGGCTCAGCGAGTCCTTTCTCAAATTTGATACATTTATTTT
>JBDWQI010000312.1:0-2131 GCA_039986635.1 Sulfitobacter sp. | reverse complement strand
GGCTGGTTGATGCTCGCCACCCCAAACTTATTGCGCGTCCAACATCCACGTCGGTGTTTGAACTAAGAAGTTTGACCCAAGTGGCCCATAAATCCCTGCAAACTCCTAACCATATAGATTGCTTATTGCTGCACAAAATGGTTTATACTCGCCTTGGGGGATAATTAGAAGCGTTACGAAACAGATCCAAATATTCAGGCGATAAAAAAGGCCTAAATAAACCTTTCATCAGAGGCATGGAAGGGGCACATAGATCACCCGTGGAAACAATCGTGATCAATCTCCAAACTCTGTTGTGAAGACTTCATTGTCTGTGCTTCAAAACCTGCTTAAAACAAAGCATTACCTCAGAATCACTTTGCTTATCCACTTTTAGCAATACATCTGACTTGGCTATGTTGCAATGCATTCAGCTTATCGACTGTTTTTCAAAGGGTCAAGCAGGCATGCAAGCAGCTGAAACCGGATATTTCTGAAAACCCAACACAGGCCTGGTTTCTTCTCTACGATAACCCCTGACTCTTATTGGCCATGTTGAAGGCCTACGCTTCGTCGATGAACGGTCTCGCCGATGGCGTCGGCCCTGGGCCCTCAACAAAAAACGGGCTATCGCATGCGCAATTTGAGGCGGGCACAATTTGGGTATTTTGCTTGAAGCAGCCCCCAACTTCAAGCAATGCGGCCCCGCTGATATGTGTTCGGGATTGAAGTTTACCGTCAAAGTATGTGTCACAAACTAACGGAGGCGTCTCACCTCCGTTTGAAGCAATATTGCTTGTAAAGGTGCAATCGAATACGACCAAGGCGCTCGAAGAAAAAACGGCGACCGCTCCTCCGTTTTCTGCTTTCCCACCCGCGAGCACCAGGTTGTTAAGGCGGAGAGTGGACACGTTCGAAACCGAGAATATGCTAGTGCCGGTTCTAGCATCGATGACAGCACCATCGCCGTTGTCGTCGCCGAACGCGTCACGAAAGGTAGCAGAGCCAGCGCCAGTAACAGTAACGTTCTTCTTATCGGAGACCTTAATGACCTCATCAATTGCCAGGCTGCCATGCCACGTAATGCTGAAAATCCCTTCGCCCATGCAAGAAAGTGCGTCGGTCAGTGTTTGTACGTCGGCCGTGGAGTTGATGTGTAATTCGACCGTAGCCGAAGGGCATGGGCCTGAATCGGCTCCAGACAAGAAGCACGTGATCAACCCGAACGCCAGCATGGCCATAGCCTTGAGTTTCATGCTGTATGGACACCGGACAGACAAAGAACGTTCGTCATGGTTAGATCTTCCATCGCAGTATTTCAGGTCGGATGGTCCGTTGGGCCAGTGGATGGTTCGTTCCCACATGATTGTGCTCGTACCGCGTCAAAGCGGTGTGAGAAGGCGGGACTAAATAGAATCGATACAATATGTCGGTATTCGCGAGGTTGGAGCAGCGAGCAAGGTGATCCACCTAATTTTGCCTGATAACAATAGTTGAGAGCAGTTCGAAACGTCACAACTTTAGGACGCATCGACTACACCTTCGATAGGGATAAACAATTGGACCGTTGGCTTCCTCCCCTGCCTAACGTTGGAACAAGAAACCCTAGCGAATTCAGGCTATTAGGTATATGTTGGATCTGGCGGGTGGCACACGAGACATGCTGCTTGTACATATATCAACAACAAAAGGAGACTTAAATTCGGGTTCGCGCAGGATTTCCAGACGTGTGTGTGTTTTCTTATTCACCTCTAATTTTCGTTCACCTTGCGGGCGTCTAGTCAAACGCTATTTCCCTACACCAGTTTTGAAGGGATACTCTTGCCAACGTGCGTGACTGCAAGACGTTCGCCTTGCGGGCGTCTAGTCAAACCCTATTTCCCTGCACCAGTTTAATGGGGATACCGATGCGAACGTGTGTGATTGCAAGACCACTTCGCGAATTGATTAATACGCTCATCGTGTTCACGTATTGTTGTGGTTACCTTGTTGGCCACTGTAACCAAGATTATGATACCGAAAATTGTCTTTAAACATTATCGCTTCCGACCCTGTTGTTCGCTTGTGTCGCGGAGCTCCCGCTTCGGTCACGGTTTCGTCAATGGTTTAGGGTATTTCGCCCAGACCCATGTCTCCTTCTTGTCGTCGCCTT
>JBDWQI010000311.1:0-63107 GCA_039986635.1 Sulfitobacter sp. | reverse complement strand
AAGACCAAGGCTTTGACGGCGCGGATCGTGCATCTGATGAACACCGGGCGCGCCCGCCCGAACGAGATTCTCGCGGTAACCTTCACCAATAAGGCTGCGCGCGAGATGAAAAACCGTGTGGGGCATATGCTGGGGCAGAGCATTGAAGGGATGCCTTGGCTGGGTACGTTTCATGCGATTTGCGTCAAGCTGTTGCGCCGCCATGCTGAATTGGTCGGGCTAAAGTCGAACTTCACCATTCTGGACACGGATGACCAGCTGCGCCTGCTCAAGCAGTTGATCAAAGCGGAAGGGATTGATGACAAACGTTGGCCCGCGCGTTTGCTGTCAGGCGTTATTGATGGCTGGAAAAACCGCGCATTGACGCCCGACAAAATTCCTACGGCCGATGCGGGGGCCTATAACCACCGTGGAGCAGAGCTTTATGCGCAGTATCAAGCGCGGCTTAAAGATCTGAACGCCTGCGACTTCGGTGATTTGCTGCTGCATATGGTCACCATTTTCCAGCAGCACGAAGACGTGTTGGGGCAATATCAGCGGTGGTTCAAATATATTCTGGTGGATGAGTATCAGGATACCAACGTGGCACAGTATTTGTGGCTCCGTCTGCTGGCCTCTGGCCACAAGAATATCTGTTGCGTCGGGGATGACGACCAGTCGATCTACGGATGGCGAGGGGCCGAGGTTGGCAACATCCTGCGGTTCGAAAAAGATTTTCCCGGCGCTCATGTGGTGCGGTTGGAACAGAATTACCGGTCAACACCGCACATCCTGGCGGCCGCTTCGGGCGTGATCGCAGGAAACGAGGGGCGTTTGGGCAAGACCTTGTGGACGGAATCCCGTGAGGGTGAAAAGCTGCGTCTCATCGGCCATTGGGATGGCGAGGAAGAGGCGCGCTGGATCGGCGACGAAATCGAAGCGTTGCAGCGCGGCACGCGCGAGCTTGATCCATACACATTGGACGATATGGCGATTCTTGTACGGGCATCACACCAGATGCGCGCGTTCGAGGATCGATTCCTGACCATTGGCCTACCTTACCGCGTGATCGGTGGACCGCGTTTCTATGAACGGTTAGAAATTCGCGACGCCATGGCCTATTTCAGGGTGGTTACCTCGCCTGATGACGATCTTGCTTTTGAGAGAATCGTGAACACGCCCAAGCGTGGTTTAGGCGATAAAGCGCAACAAAATATACAGAAAACCGCGCGCGAAAACGGTGTGAACCTGGTGGAGGGGGCGCGGATCCTATTGGCGAATGGCGGGATTAGCGGTCGTGGGGCGGCGCAGTTGCGTCTGCTCATTGACGGGATTCAGCGCTGGTCCGAACTGGCGCGGGGCCCGCGCCTACAGACTGTGGTTGATGACGATAGCGTCATCGATGAAGGTGCGCCGCTGTTTCACGAGGAATATGGCCCGCCCGAGGTCAGCCATGTGGAATTGGCGCAGATTATTTTGGATGAAAGCGGATATACTGGTTTTTGGCAGAACGACAAAACGCCGGAAGCTCCGGGGCGGCTTGAGAACCTGAAGGAGCTGGTTAAAGCGTTGGAGCAGTTCGAGAATCTTCAAGGTTTTCTGGAACACGTCAGCTTGATCATGGATAATGAAAGCGACGATGGTGGCGCCAAAGTGTCGATCATGACGTTGCATGCGGCCAAGGGGCTAGAGTTTCCGGCGGTGTTTCTCCCCGGCTGGGAGGATGGGCTGTTTCCGTCGCAGCGATCGATGGACGAATCTGGCCTGAAGGGGCTAGAGGAAGAGCGGCGGCTTGCCTATGTCGGAATCACACGGGCCGAGCAGCTTTGCACGATCTCTTTTGCGGCCAACCGCCGCGTGTTTGGTCAGTGGCAAAGCGCCATGCCGTCACGGTTTATCGACGAACTTCCCGAAGCCCATGTGGATGTGCTGACCCCGCCGGGCCTTTATGGTGGCGGGTATGGCGCTGCGATGCCCAAATCGAATCTGCATGAAAAAGCCGCTGAAGCGAATGTATATAATTCTCCGGGGTGGCGAAGATTGCAGACGCGCAGCCAAGCGCGCAGCGTGAGCCAGCCTTCGGAAGCCCGAAATGTGACGATCGACATGTCCGCCGTCAGCAGTTTTGCGATGGGAGAACGGGTGTTCCACCAGAAATTTGGCTATGGCGAAGTCGTTGGAATCGAAGGGGATAAGCTTGAGATCAGCTTTGATAAAGCCGGGATCAAGAAGGTCGTGTCGCGCTATCTGAGCGCATCGGATGACGTTCCGTTCTGAACTGGCGTCATGAGTTTTACGAAATATCAAGAATTAGATGCAAGAACGGCGGTGCTTTGGGAGGAAAGCACCGCCGTCTTTATCTACGTCCCCAATCCAATCGGGAGGAAAGGGGGAAGGGGACGTTTATGAAAGCCGCCGGTCTCAGGGAGGAGGAGGAGACCCGAAGCTTTCTACAGGCACACAACAGGGAGGGTGCGTGTGCCCGATCCAGTATGATTTATGCAGCGTTACGTGCTGTTTCCAGCGCGATGCCGCGGATTTGCGAGCGGCCCATGCCCAGGTCGTTCAGCTCGCGGTTGGACAAGGAGCTCAGCTCGTTAAAAGTCGAGCGGTATACGCGGCGTTGCTTGCGGCGAGTCTCGAGTGCGGACATCAGCGCGGCAAAGCGGTCTGCCAGGGTCGGTGCGGTTGTAGCGTTCAAGTAGGCCATCGGATACCTCGTCTTGTTTCGTCTGTGTTCGTTATCATTCGTCTTGTGTTGGTTATGTAGTAAAATGCTGCATCTGCACAATAGTCAGATCGTCAATGCTGCTATGCAGAAAATGCATGGGCAAAAGGTGACGTAACGTCTTGATCGGGAACAAAATAACCCTAGCGCAAACGCTTTAGCAGTCAGGAGGAATTGTATGAAAAAAAATGGCGACGATACCAGGGAGGAGGAGGGTATCGCCGCCGAAAACAAACACATCCGGGAGGAGGATGGATGAGTTTGGTCTTATTCTTGGCTCGCAGTGTCTGCGTTCCTGAAACCTTTTTGACCTATTTGCTGCGTTTGCACAATTCTCAAATTGTGCATTGCTGCCATGCAGCGAAAACATAGGGGTTTTGCGTAATTTTTGGGCGCTAAATGTTCGTTTTGCCTTGGTGCTGTGCGGCATGCGAACGTAGGGTTGCGATTTGGCCAGAAACTGCCATGTCAAAAGCAGTCTCGAAAGGAATATGTCATGCCGCTCTCTAAATCCGACGTCGAATCTGCTCTGGCCCGGGTGATGCTGCCGGATGGGAAATCTATCCTTGATCACGATCTGATCCGCGCTTTGACGGTCGAGGGCGATGTGGTGCGCTTTGTAATAGAAGCCCCCAATGCGCAGGTCGCCGCGCAGATGGCCCCGCTGCGCGACGCGGCAGAGGCCGTGGTGCGCGAGGTTGATGGTGTTGGCAGCGTAACAGTCGCCCTGACGGCCCATGGCCCCGCGCCAAAGCAATCGGCCCCAAGCCTGAAGATTGGCGGGCACCCGAAGGCGCAGGATGGTCCGATGAAACCGGCTGGCGTGCAGCGCATTCTCGCCATTGGGTCGGGCAAGGGGGGCGTGGGCAAATCGACCGTGAGCTCGAACCTCGCCGTGGCGCTGGCGCGAGCAGGTCGCAAGGTCGGTTTGCTGGATGCCGATATATATGGTCCCAGTCAGCCGCGTATGATGGGGGTGAACAAGCGGCCCGCCTCGCCGGATGGGAAGACGATCATCCCGCTGCACGCCCATGGTGTGACCCTGATGTCCATCGGTTTTATGATTGAGGAGGGGAAGGCTGTGGTCTGGCGTGGCCCGATGTTGATGGGCGCGCTGCAGCAGATGCTGGGGCAGGTAGAGTGGGGCGAGCTGGACGTGTTGCTTGTCGATCTGCCGCCGGGCACGGGCGATGTGCAGCTGACACTATGTACCAAATCCGAATTGTCCGGCGCGATCGTGGTGTCAACGCCGCAGGACGTGGCGCTGATCGATGCGCGCAAGGCGATTGATATGTTCAATACGTTGAAGACGCCCGTGTTGGGATTGATCGAGAATATGTCGCTGTTTGTCTGTCCTGATTGTGGGTCCGAACATGAAATCTTTGGCCATGGCGGGGTTGCAGCCGAAGCTGCGAAGATGGACGTGCCTTTGCTCGGCAGTTTACCCATCGATCTTGATACGCGGCTTTCCGGCGATGGTGGCACGCCGGTGGCCGCGGGGGATGGGCCGATGGCCCAGGCCTATGCCCGCATCGCCGAAGGTTTGATCAAGGGTGGGATGGCCTAAGGGGCAACCTCCTTCACGCTCCTATCTATACTCAACGCCGCGCAGCCCCCTGCGCGGCGTTTCGCGTTCATCGGCGTCGTGTGGACGTGCATATGGGATCCCATGGGAAAACCTCATGGGAAAACATGGGAGATCGCCGGCTGGACCCTGCGGGATTGGCAAGGTGATTCGGCGGAAAATGGCTGTCTGAGGCGCGGAATCCTCAGTTTGCGCGATAAATCAGTTGCAATTGGTGTTGCGATCGGGGAACAAGCCGCGAACACAGGTTGTGGATAACTCTGTGGTCTAAAATTGTTGGGAAATTGTGGGAAATTTCAGCACGCGTTTTTAGCCTCAACATATTGTGTCTGAATTTCACATTTAGTCGAGATAAGCTAAAAATCGCTGATATTTCTTTCCCACATGTTGATTTACAACCCTGTGCAAAACCAAATTTGGTGTGTATTTCCCAAAAAACTTATAGACGCCCATCAATTCCCATGGCATCCCTAGTGCATCGGATGAGAACGAGACACGGGGCACCAAACGACCCCAACGACCAAATAAAACTCTAGCAGGTTCATACAGGCACCTCGCTTTCATCAGACCAAGAGATCCGGCGCGCGGGCGAGCAGACATCCCCCCCAGGTGGCGCGCGCAGTCGGACTTCCCCGCAAGAGCGGGACGAGGGCGGCGGGTTGATCAGTGGCAGCAGATCAAACCCGCCGTTTCCATTTCTAAGACCGAAATTCCGGGGGCAGGACAACAGCGCAAAGGCGCAGGCAGGAACAAATACAGTGAGCCGCAGGTTCAGAGGCGAAAGCCACCACAAAGTCGATGCAAAGGGGCGGGTGTCTATCCCAGCCTCTTTTCGGCGTGTGTTGGAGGCGGGCGACCCGAACTGGAAAAGTGGTGAAAACCCGGAGCTTGTCATTGTTTATGGCGATACGCGCCGTCAGTTCCTTGAGTGCTATACAATGCAGGCCATCGATGAAGTGGATGCCAAGATTGACGCGCTTCCCCGTGGGTCCATGGAGCGAAAGATGTTGCAACGTCTGTTCCACGGTCAATCCTTTCCGACCAATGTAGATGAAACCGGGCGGCTGGTGCTGCCTGCAAAGCTGCGCCAAAAGATCGACCTTGAGAATGAGGCGTTTTTTATCGCTGCGGGGGATACGTTTCAGATCTGGAAGACCGAAACCTATGATACGGTTGAGCGGGTTAAAGAAGAAGAATGGCTGGACGAATTACCAGACGACTTTGATCCGATGGCCTTTCTAGATGGTCCACCGGGGGAGTGAGAACCATGGCTGCTGCGGCCTCCGATACATCTGATGAGACTGCCCCTCATATTCCTGTTTTGTTACGTCCGATCCTTGCGGCTGTTGCGCCTGTTGGAGGCGTTTGGCTGGATGGTACCTTTGGGGCTGGCGGGTATACCCGTGGTTTGCTGGAGGCGGGGGCGGAACGGGTGATTGCGGTGGACCGTGATCCATTGGCTTTTGAAATGGCGTCTGATTGGGCGGCAGAATTTGGTGATCGGATTACCATGCAGCAGGGCGTTTTTTCGCGCATGGATGATTATGCGCAGGGCCTTGACGGTGTTGTGCTGGATCTTGGGGTGTCGTCCATGCAGCTGGATCTCGCGGAGCGGGGGTTTTCCTTTATGCGGGACGGGCCGCTGGACATGCGGATGTCTCAGGATGGGCCGTCAGCGGCGGACATCGTAAACCACGCCGAAGAAGACGTGATTGCGTCGATCTTGTTCCAATATGGCGAAGAGCGGGCGAGCAGGCGGATTGCAAAAGCAATAACGCGTGCCCGCGATGAGGCACCGTTGCGCACCACGCTTGAATTGGCGCGCTTGGTCGAAAGCTGTTTGCCGCGTTCCAAGCCGGGGCAAAGCCACCCTGCAACGCGCAGTTTTCAGGCGCTTCGGATTGCGGTGAACGATGAATACGGAGAGCTTTTCCAAGGTCTTATGGCGGCTGAACGGGTGTTGAAACCGGGAGGGCAATTGGCGGTTGTCACATTTCATTCGGTTGAGGATCGCATGGTAAAGCGGTTCTTGACCGCGCGTTCTGGGGGGGGAGGCAATGCCAATCGGTTTGCGCCCGAAATGCAGCGGGATGCCCCGCAATTCAGCGTCACCAAACGCAAGGCCATTGGGCCGGATGCGCAAGAGTTGGATGAAAATCCGCGCAGCAGGTCGGCAAAATTGCGGGTGGCTGTCCGCACGGATGCCCCCTCGGGCCAGATTGACGCAAAATCCGTCGGGATGCCGATGGTTAAGGGACTGTAACGATGCGCGCGATACTTTATATTCTGACGTCTTTGGCTGTGATTGGTCTGGCTTTTTGGGCGTACCGGGAAAACTATGCAACGCAACAGGCACTGAGCGAGGCCGACACGTTGCACCGTAATATCCGCGCAGCGCATGCCCGGCTGGCGGTGCTCAAGGCGGAATGGGCCTATCAGAACCGCCCGGACCGGTTGCGGGATTTGGCCGAGATTAACTTTGAACGTCTGGGGTTGTTGCCGCTGCACCCGGATCAGTTTGGGGCGGTGGATCAGGTTGCCTATCCGCCTGCGCCGCTGCCTCCGATCCTTAATCCTGTAGATGTTTCCAGCGCCGGCGCGGATGGCGTTGCCGTTGAGGAGGACCCGCTATGATCCGTACACCGCTGCGTCCTTTGGCCCGCATTCTGGACGCCCGCCAAAAAGGCGAAAACCCTGACGCGATTGAACGCGAGAACAAGCGTATTCGCCATGAGCAGATGCGCGACACCGCTCGGGTGCGCGCCGAGAGCCGTTTGTTCATTCTGGGCGCGTTTTTCTTTTGCGCCTTTGTGGTGGTGGGGGCCCGTATGGGCATGTTGGCCAGCACCGATCCCGTTGAGCCGCGCGCCCATGCACCGGGTGCGGTGATCAGCGCATCACGGGCAGATATTGTTGATCGCAATGGCAACATCCTTGCCACCAACTTTGACACCCATGCGCTTTATGCCCAACCCAAACATATGGTTGACCCGGAAATGGCCGCCGAAGGTTTGGTCAAAGTGTTCCCTGATCTGGACCGTGATAAATTGGTCAAAGACTTCACGGGAAAACGTAAGTTCCTGTGGATCAAGAAGAAGATCAGCCCTGAACAAAAACAGGCCGTGCATGATATTGGTGATCCGGGGTTGTTGTTTGCGCCGCGCGACATGCGGCTTTATCCCAACGGGACGTTGGCGGCGCATGTGATGGGGGGCGCGTCCTTTGGCAAAGAAGGTGTGCATGCCGCCGAGGTCATCGGCGTGGCAGGGGTTGAGAAATATTTCGACGATTATCTGCGCGATCCGGCTAACGGCAACAAACCTTTGCAGCTTTCGTTGGATTTGACGGTACAGGCGGCGGCGGAACGGGTGCTTTATGGTGGCATGAAGCTGATGAATGCCAAAGGGGCGACATCGGTTTTGATGGACGTAAAGACGGGTGAGGTGATCAGTGTTGTGTCTTTCCCAACCTTTGATCCCAATGATCGTCCACGCCCGCCCACCCAAGGGGATGCCTCAGACAGCCCGTTGTTCAACCGGTCGGTGCAAGGGGTCTACGAGTTGGGCTCGGTCTTTAAGATATTCGCGGCAACGCAGGCCATTGAGCTGGGTTTGGTCAATGTGAATACGGTGATCAATACCGCCGGGCCGCTGAAGGTTGGCGGTTTTAAGATCGGAGAGTTTCAGGGCAAGAATTATGGCCCCTTGTCGGTGTCCGATATTATCGTCAAATCTTCGAACCGGGGCACGGGGCGTATGGCGCTGCAAATTGGTCCCAAGCGGCAACAGGAATTCCTGAAAAGCCTTGGGTTCTTTGAGGCCACTCCGTTTGAGATTGTAGAGGCCGCCGGTGGTAAGCCGCTTTTGCCCAAACGCTGGACTGATTTGTCCTCTGTTACAATCTCTTATGGTCACGGGCTGTCGACATCTCCGATGCATTTGGCTGCGGGGTATGCGGCAATTGCCAATGGGGGGTACAAGGTGACGCCAACATTGATCAAACAGGACAAGCCGGTCATGGGGCCGCGCGTGATGTCAGAACGTGCGGCAAGGGATGGGCGCAATATGTTGCGCAAGGTTGTGTCCGATGGCACAGCGAGTTTCGCACGGGTGCCGGGGTATTTTGTCGGCGGCAAAACCGGGACTGCGGACAAGCCAAAACCGCGCGGTGGATATTACAAGAAAAAGACGCTGGCGACCTTTGCGTCGATATTCCCCTCACATGACCCGAAATATGTATTGATTGTCACCTTGGATGAGCCGTCCGAAAACTCGGGAGAAAAGCCACGGCGCACAGCGGGTTGGACGGCGGTGCCGGTTGCAGCTGAGATGATCCGGCGGGTTGCGCCTTTGTTAGGGGTGCGGCCAAGTGTTGAACCTGTCAAAGCCCCCGTGGTAACGCTGACCAGCAGCAACTAACGAAAAGAACACCATCCATGAACAACCCGCTTGTTTCGCTTTCTTCGCTTGGGTTGACAGCCAGAGGGGGTGCCAATCCTGAGATCGGCGGAATTGCCGTGGACAGCCGCGAGGCAAAGGGCGGCTTTTTGTTTGCGGCAATGCCCGGAGCGCGGGTGCATGGCGCGGAATTCATTCAGACTGCGGTGCGGCAAGGGGCGGTTGCGGTCCTGACGGATGCGCAGGGCGCAGAGATAGCGGCAGATGCGTTGCAGGGTGTGGCCGTGGTTGTGACAGATGCCCCGCGCGAGGCATTATCGCGGGCAGCGGCGCTGTTTTATGGGGCGCAACCCGGCGTGATGGTGGCGGTGACAGGCACAAACGGCAAGACATCGGTGTCTACCTTTGTGCGTCAAATCTGGATCGAAATGGGGCTGGATGCGGTCAACCTTGGCACGACCGGGGTAGAGGGGGCGTGGAGCGCGCCTTTGGCTCATACCACGCCAGAACCGATCACGTTGCACCGTGCTTTGGCGCAGGCCACGCAAAACGGGATCACCCATGCCGCCATGGAAGCGTCCTCGCATGGGTTGGATCAGCGGCGATTGGATGGGGTGACGCTTAAGGCGGCCGGATTTACGAATTTCACCCAGGACCATTTGGATTATCACGAGACTTTCGATGCCTATTTCGATGCCAAGGCGGGGTTGTTTGCGCGGGTATTGCCCGAGGATGGCACGGCGGTGATCAATATCGACGATCCGCGCGGTGTTGACATGGCGGCAATTGCCAAATCACGTGGGGCGGATGTGATGACGGTGGGGCGGGATGGTGGTGATCTGCATCTGACAGGGCAGAGGTTTGATGCGACGGGGCAAGAGCTGCGGTTTGAGTGGCGCGGTAAGGTGTTCCAAAAACGGTTGGGGCTGATTGGCGGATTTCAGGCTGAAAACGTGTTGTTGGCCTGTGGGCTGGTCATTGCATGTGGGGCAGAGCCTGCGGATGTGTTTGACACGATACCACATTTAACAACCGTCAGAGGCCGGATGCAATTGGCGGCGACACGTGACAATGGCGCTGCGGTATTTGTGGATTATGCCCATACGCCTGATGCGGTGGAAACTGCATTGCGGGCGATGCGGCCGCATGTGATGGGCCGTTTGGTTGCTATTGTCGGGGCGGGCGGGGATCGGGACCCGATCAAGCGGCCTTTGATGGGGGCGGCGGCGGCGCAGAACGCTGATCTGGTGATTGTGACGGATGACAACCCAAGATCGGAGGACCCGGCGCTGATCCGTGCGGCGGTGTTGGAGGGTGCGCCGGGTGCACAGGAAGTCGGGGACCGGGCAGAGGCAATATTGCGCGGGATTGATGCGATTGGCCCGGGGGATGCGTTGTTGGTCGCGGGTAAAGGGCATGAAACCGGCCAGACGGTTGGAGATGATGTCTTGCCTTTTGATGATGTGGAACAGGCAAGTGTGGCGGTTGCAGCACTTGATGGGAGATTGGCATGAGTTTGTGGACAAGTGCGCAGGCTGCTGCTGCGACGGCGGGGCAGGCAATTGGGGAGTGGACCTGTAACGGGGTGTCGATTGATACCCGCACGATACAGCCGGGAGATTTGTTTGTTGCGCTGAAAGATGTGCGTGATGGTCATGATTTTGTTGCGCAAGCGTTGGAAAAAGGCGCGGGTGCGGCGTTGGTCTCTTATGTCCCTGACGGGGTTTGTGCGGATGCGCCATTGTTGATTGTTGAAGACGTGCTGAAAGGGTTGGAGGCGCTTGGTGTGGCGGGGCGGGCGCGCACGCAGGCCAAGGTCGCCGCGGTAACCGGCAGTGTTGGCAAAACCTCGACCAAGGAAATGTTGCTGGCGATGTTGCGCGATCAGGGGCGCACCCATGCGTCTGTGGCCAGTTACAACAACCATTGGGGGGTGCCGCTGACCTTGGCGCGGATGCCTGTCGATACGGAATATGCCATCATCGAAATTGGGATGAACCACCCCGGAGAGATCGCGCCCTTGGCCCATATGGCGCGGCCTGATGTGGCGATGGTGACCACGGTGGCGGCGGCGCATTTGGAAGCTTTTGACGATCTGACCGGCATTGCGGTTGAAAAGGCCGCGATTTTCGAAGGTGTGCCGCCCGGCGGTGTTGCGGTGATCAATGCTGACATCGAACATGCGGCGGTGTTGATGGCCAAAGCGGTGGATTGCAAACTGCGCGAGTTGGAATTTGGCGTACATGGATACCAATACAAGTTGTTGGATGTGCAGGTGCAATCCGACGCTACTGTTGTGCAGGCGGATGCGGATGGTGTGCCCTTGTTGTTCAAGATCGCCACACCGGGGCGGCATTTTGCGATGAACGGGTTGGGGGCCTTGGGGGTTGTACAGGCGTTGGGGGCTGATCTGGCTCTGGCGGCGCAATCTTTGGGACGTTGGCAGCCCTATCAGGGTCGGGGATTGCGCGAAACCATCGTGTTGGATCCGGTTGAGACCCATCTGACCCTTGAATTGATTGATGACAGTTATAACGCGAATCCAACGTCAATGGCCGCGTCACTGGAGGTCTTGGCGGCCTCTGCGCTGCTTGGCGGGGAAAGCCAAGTTGCCAAAGGCCGGCGGATTGCGTTTTTGGGAGATATGAAGGAATTGGGCCCGGATACGGTAGCGCTTCATGCTGGGTTGGCGCATTTGGATGCGGTCAAGGCATTGGATGTTGTTCATTGTATCGGGCCGCACATGCAGGCGCTTTATGCATTGTTGCCAGAACATCAGCGTGGGGAATGGGTTGAGAGCTCTGCTCAGATCACGCCGGGGCTGCGCCAAAAGCTAGACCCGGGGGATGTGGTGCTTGTAAAGGGATCTTTGTCGATGAAACTTGGTACAATTGTTGACGCGATCCATAAAATGGGCCATCCGGTTGCAACGATGTAGCGTGGGATTTCCCACAAGATGATGAGTTAGGACGCATTGAATGCTCTATTGGTTGACCTTGCTGTCGGATGGTGGCGATTTTTTTAACTTGTTTCGTTACATCACGTTCCGAGCCGGGGGCGCGTTTCTGACGGCGCTGATTTTTGGGTTTATTTTTGGCAAACCTTTGATTGCGGTCTTGCGGCGCAAGCAGGGGAAAGGCCAACCCATTCGGGACGACGGCCCTGAGGGTCATTTTGTCAAAGCGGGCACTCCGACGATGGGGGGCTTGTTGATTGTGGGGGCCTTGTTGACGTCGACATTGCTGTGGGCGCGGCTGGACAATCCGTTTGTCTGGCTGGTGTTGTTTGTGACCATGAGTTTTGCGGCAATTGGGTTTGCGGATGATTATGCAAAAGTCAGCAAACAAGACACGTCAGGCGTGTCGGGTAAGCTGCGTCTGGGGCTTGGTTTGTTGATCGCGGCAATTGCGGGCTATTGGGCGGCGCAATACCATCCTGAGGCATTGCGTTATCAGCTTGCCTTGCCGATTTTCAAAGACACACTCATCAATATGTCATATTTCTTCGTGCCTTTTGCGGTCATTGTGATTGTGGGGTCGGCCAATGCGGTCAACTTGACGGATGGGTTGGACGGATTGGCCATTATGCCGGTGATGATTGCAGCGGGCACCCTGGGGGTGATTGCCTATGCGGTTGGTCGGGTGGATTTTACCGAATATCTGGATGTGCATTATGTGCCGGGAACGGGAGAGATATTGATCTTTACCGCTGGTTTATTTGGCGGGGGCCTTGGGTTTTTGTGGTATAATGCGCCGCCTGCTGCGGTGTTTATGGGCGATACCGGATCGCTGGCCCTGGGGGGTGCGTTGGGGGCGATTGCGGTTGCGACGAAACACGAGTTGGTTCTGGCTGTGGTTGGGGGATTGTTTGTGGTGGAGGCATTGAGTGTGATCATTCAGGTGCTCTATTTCAAGCGCACGGGCAAGCGGGTGTTCTTGATGGCGCCCATTCATCATCACTATGAGAAAAAGGGATGGGCCGAGCCGCAGATTGTGATCCGGTTTTGGATCATCTCATTGATTTTGGCGATGATTGGTCTGGCGACGTTAAAGGTTCGTTAAGAGGCCCTGGAGGGCCTTTGGAGGCGCTGCCTCCAAACCTCCGCGGTATTTAAAGCCAAAAAGAAAACAGGAGGGCGTGATGTTACCGGTGCAAGGACTTTCGGGGCAGCGGGTTGCGGTGCTGGGCTTGGGGCGTTCTGGTTTGTCGGCGGCGCGGTCTTTGCGGGCTGGTGGGGCGGAAGCGGTGTGTTGGGATGACAACCCTGCGGCGCGCAATGTGGCTGAGGCGGAGGGGTTTGGCTGTCGGGCGTTTAAGCAGAGTGCGGATTTTGAGGGCATTGCGCGGTTGATTGTGTCGCCGGGCATTGCGCATTTGTATCCCAAACCCAACCCGGTTGTGGCATTGGCCTTGATGGTGGGGGTCCCTGTGGACAATGACATCGGGTTGTTTTTTCAGAGTTTTGCTGTGCAGGCGTGGGATAATTTTGATGTGTTGCCTCGGGTGATTGCGGTTACTGGGTCAAACGGAAAATCGACCACCTCGGCGCTTATTCATCATATCCTCGAACATGTGGGGCGTTCGTGTCAGTTGGCAGGCAACATTGGGCGCGGGGTGTTGGATCTGGAGCCGGCGGTGGATGGCGAGGTGATTGTGCTGGAGTTGTCGTCTTATCAGACGGATCTGGCGCGTAATCTGACGCCGGATGTGGCGGTCTTTACCAATCTCAGTCCTGATCATTTGGATCGCCATGCCGGGATGGGGGGGTATTTTGCGGCGAAACGGCGATTGTTTGCGGAAGGTGGACCGGACCGGGCGATCATTGGGGTGGATGAAGACGAGGGGCGGTTCCTTGCGGGGCAGATGTCTGAGGGGCCTGTGGATGACCGGGTGATCCGGGTCTCTGTGGAGCGCAAGTTGACCGGGCCGGGCTGGCAGGTTTATGCCCGCAAAGGGTTTTTGGCGGAGGTGCGCAAAGGCAAGCAGATCGCGTCCATTGATTTGCGCAAGGTTTCGGGATTGCCGGGCGCGCATAACCATCAAAATGCCTGTGCGGCTTATGCGGCCTGTCGCACGCTTGGGTTGGCGCCAAAGGTGATTGAGGCGGCGTTTCACAGTTTTGGCGGCTTGCCGCATCGATCGCAGACCATTGCTCAGGCGGCGGGGGTGCGGTTTGTAAATGATAGCAAAGCGACCAATGTGGATTCAGCGGCCAAGGCATTGGCGGCTTTTGACAACATCCGTTGGATTTGTGGTGGATTGCAAAAAGACGGTGGTCTGGAGGGGGTTTCAGAGGCAACAGGATCTGTACGCAAGGCTTATGTGATTGGGCGGGAGGCGGCCAACTTTGCGATGCAGTTGACTGTTGATGCTGAGGTTTGTGGCACAATGGCGGTTGCTGTGGCCAAAGCGATAGCCGAGGCAGAGCCGGGTGATGTGGTGTTGTTGGCGCCAGCAGCGGCAAGTTTTGATCAATATGATAGTTTTGAGCGGCGCGGGGAGGATTTCGCCGCGCGGGTCAAAGAGATTTTGGAGGCCTAAACCAAGGTCCTGATCTTGGGGCGTGGGGCTGGCAGGCGTGGCCAATGCGCGGCAATGCGTGGTGTTTGGCGGTATCGGTGAAAAGCGGGCTTTGGGTCAAAACCTGTTGTGTCAGCGCTGCGCGGTGGATGAAATAGCGGTTGCGCAGGCCATGGCTGAGGACCATGCCCATTGGAAATTATACCCACCAAGCCAGCCGGTGACATCCACCGCTTCGCCAATGAAATAAAGTCCCGGCACCTGTTTTGACATCATGGTTTTAGAGGAAAGAGCATTGGTATCGACCCCGCCCAAGGTGACTTCGGCGGTACGGTAGCCTTCGGTACCGGAAGGGGTCAGTGACCAATTGGCCAGCGCATCTGTGAGATTTTGCAACCGGGTGTCGGAGCAATCCGCGAGATTGCCGGACAGGTCCATTTCTGTGCTCAGGTGATCAATCAGGCGCGCGGGCAAGTGATGGCTGAGTTCGGTGGTGAGGTTCTTGCGGCCCGAAGTTTGCCGTTGGGTGCGGAGCTTTTCCAGAAGGGTATTTGACGGGAGCAGGTTCACGCAAATCGCGCGGCCTTCCTCCCAATAAGACGAGGCCTGTAACACGGCGGGGCCGGAGAGGCCGCGGTGGGTGAACAAAAGGGCTTCTTCAAAGGTGGTGCCTTGGGTGGTCACTTTGGCAGGGGTGGCCAGCCCTGAAATGTCGGCAAAGCGGCGGTCCGCGAAGGTGAAGGGCACAAGGCCCGGTTTGATGTCCGTTAGGGGGAGGCCAAACTGGCGGGCGATGTCATAGGCAAAGCCGGTTGCACCCATTTTGGGAATGGATTTACCACCTGTGGCAATGATCACATTAGATGAGGTGATTTGTGTTGTCTTATCAGCGTGATGCAAGACCATGGTAAAGTGATCAGCGCTGCGGGTGATGTCTGAAATGCTGCTGCGCAGGTGCAGGTCGACCCCTGCGGTTTGCATCAAACCGGTGAGCATTGCGACGATTTGTTTTGCGGATACGTCGCAAAACAATTGCCCAAGGGTCTTTTCGTGCCATGCGATGCCGTGCGCCTCTACCAAAGCGAGGAAATCCCATTGTGTGTAGCGGGCCAAAGCTGATTTGGCGAAATGCGGATTTTGGCTGAGAAAATTTTCAGGGGCGCAGTGCATATTGGTAAAATTGCAGCGTCCGCCACCGGAGATGCGGATTTTCTCGCCCGGGGCGCGGGCGTGATCAACCACAAGCACACGCCCCCCGGTATGAGCGGCGCACATCATGCCCGCGGCACCTGCGCCTATGATCACGGTATCAAACTGCATGGGGGCGCAGTGCACGGATTGGCGCGATTGGTCAAGGTGACGCAACAGGAGGGAGGCATCGATGGCCAAAAGCGCAGCTTGGCGCGCAGCGGAAGGGTCGAAAACCCCTAGCCTGTTGCGTTAAATCAGTCTATGAAGGGAGATAGACCCCAAAAATGGGGCGCCCTTTCGGGCATCTGAGGCAGTGTAAGGCAGACAGTCATGACAGCAATGGCGCATGGCACTATTCCTATTCAGGATGGTGAACCGATCCTCCCTAAATGGTGGCGAACTGTAGATCGTTGGGCGATGTCCTGCGTGTTGATGTTGTTTGGCGTCGGGCTCTTGTTGGGGCTTGCGGCCTCGGTGCCTTTGGCCGAACGCAATGGCTTTGATCCGTTCCATTATGTGCAGCGTCAGGCGGTGTTTGGCGGGCTTGCAATTATCGCGATGGTGCTGACGTCGATGATGTCTCCGGTTGTGGTGCGGCGTTTGGCGGTATTGGGTTTCGTTGTTGCCTTTGTTGCCTTGGCGCTATTGCCGTTTTTTGGGACCGATTTTGGCAAAGGGGCGACGCGGTGGTATTCTTTGGGATTTGCCAGTGTGCAGCCCTCAGAATTCCTTAAACCGGGTTTTGTGGTGGCATCGGCCTGGATGATGGCGGCGTCACTTGAGATCAACGGACCACCGGGCAAGGCGTGGTCCTTTGTCTTGTGTCTTTCGATTGTGTTGATTTTGGCGTTGCAGCCTGACTTTGGGCAGGCCTGTTTGGTGTTGTTCAGCTGGGGTGTGATGTATTTTGTGGCGGGGGCGCCGATGATCCTGTTGGTGGCAATGGCGGCGATGGTTGTTGTGGCCGGGACGGTGGCCTATGCGAATTCAGAGCACTTTGCCCGACGGATTGATGGGTTTTTGAGCCCCGAAGTCGATCCGACAACGCAGTTGGGATATGCCACCAACGCCATTCGTGAGGGCGGATTGTTTGGTGTTGGTGTGGGTGAGGGAGAGGTCAAATGGTCTTTGCCGGATGCCCATACTGATTTCATTATTGCGGTGGCGGCTGAGGAATATGGGCTGGTTTTGGTGCTGTGTATCATTGCGCTTTATACTGGTGTTGTGGTGCGTTCTTTGCTGCGGTTGGTGCGGGAGCGTGATCCGTTTATCCGTTTGGCCGGGACCGGGCTGGCCTGTATCTTTGGGGTGCAGGCAATGATCAACATGGGGGTGGCGGTGCGTTTGTTGCCAGCCAAAGGAATGACGTTGCCGTTTGTCAGCTATGGCGGCTCCTCGGTGATTGCCTCCGGCATTGCCGTCGGAATGCTCCTCGCCTTTACCCGGACACGTCCGCAGGGGCAGATATCTGATATTTTGGGACGGGGGCGCAGATGAGCGCACCGCTTGTGATTATTGCTGCGGGGGGCACGGGCGGGCATATGTTCCCGGCGCAATCCTTGGCTGAGGTCATGCTGGCGCGAGGCTGGCGTGTGCGGCTGAGCACGGATGCGCGCGGCGCACGTTATACCAGCGGTTTTCCTGACGGGGTTGAGATTGTTCAGGTCAGCTCGGCCACGTTTGCGCGGGGTGGTTTACTGGCCAAGGCGCTTGTTGCGCCAAAGATCATCAAGGGTGTGATTTCAGCCGCATGGCGTATGATGCGGGACAAGCCGGCGGTGGTTGTTGGCTTTGGTGGATATCCGAGCATTCCGGCCTTGGGCGCGGCAACGATGTTGCGGTTGCCGCGGATGTTGCATGAGCAAAACGGGGTCTTGGGACGCGTTAACGAACTTTTTGCCAAGCGGGTGGATGTGATTGCCTGTGGCACATGGCCAACGCAATTGCCCGAAGGCGTTGAGGGGGTGCATGTTGGCAACCCGGTACGCAGCGCGATTTTGGAGCGCGCCGGGGCAGGCTATATTCCGCCCGGTGATTATCCGATGGAATTGTTGGTGATGGGCGGTTCGCAGGGCGCGCGTATCCTGAGTGATGTGGTGCCGCCGGCCCTTGCGGGTCTGGCGATGGATAGGCTTGCCAATATCAGGGTGAGCCATCAGGCGCGTGAGGAAGATGCTGAGCGGGTCATGAAATTCTACAGGGACAATGGCATTGATGCAGATGTGCGCCCGTTTTTCGATGATGTGCCGCGACGGATGTCTGAGGCGCAATTGGTGATCACACGGGCTGGCGCGTCTACGATTGCGGATATGTCAGTGATTGGGCGGCCTTCGATCCTGATCCCGCTTGCGGCCGCGATCCGGGATGAGCAGACGGCAAATGGACGTGGGTTGGTCGAAGCGGGTGCGGCGATCATGATGCAAGAGGCGGCGGCAAGCCCTGAAGCGCTGAGCGAACAGATTGAATTGGTAATGAGTAACCCTCAGGGGGCTTTGCAGATGGCCAACGCGGCCTTGTCTGTGGGCAAGCCTGAAGCGGCGGAAACCTTGGCCGGGATGGTAGAGGCCCTCGCAGAGAAAGGACAACAGACATGAACGCAGCAGCGACAAAGCTTCCTACCGATGTGGGACCCATCCATTTTGTTGGGATCGGGGGTATTGGCATGTCGGGCATTGCGGAGGTGCTGTTGAACCACGGCTACACTGTGCAAGGATCGGATTTGAAAGCGACCAAGATCACTGATCGTCTCGCCGGGCTTGGGGCCAAAATCTTTGAAGGTCAAGAATCGCACAACATCGAAGGTGCCGAGGTGGTGGTGATTTCAAGTGCCATCA
The DNA here is from genome assembly GCA_039986635.1 of Sulfitobacter sp. Lineage (GTDB taxonomy): Bacteria > Pseudomonadota > Alphaproteobacteria > Rhodobacterales > Rhodobacteraceae > Sulfitobacter. The sequence continues at coordinate 44,873 of JBDWQI010000311.1, read as the reverse complement.
AACCGGGCAATCCAGAGTTGGATGCGGCGCGTCTTGCCGGGTTGCCAATTGTGCGCCGGGCCGAGATGCTGGGCGAATTGATGCGGTTGAAATCCAACATCGCGGTGGCAGGCACACATGGCAAGACCACCACCACAACGCTGGTGGCGGAATTGCTGGTGGCAGGCGGGATTGACCCAACGGTGGTAAATGGCGGGATCATCCACGCCTACGGGTCGAATGCGCGCATGGGGCAGGGTGAATGGATGGTGGTGGAGGCCGATGAGAGCGACGGCACCTTTAACCGTTTGCCCGCGACCATTGCGATTGTGACCAACATCGACCCTGAACATATGGAACATTGGGGCGATTTTGACACGCTGCGTCAGGGCTTTTTGGATTTTGTGAGCAACATCCCGTTTTACGGCTTGGCGGTGTGCTGTACCGATCATGAAGAGGTGCAAAAGCTGGTGGGTAAGATCTCGGATCGCCGGGTGATGACCTATGGGTTTAATGCACAGGCGGATGTGCGGGCGGTTGGTCTGCATTACAAAAATGGGATTGCGCATTTTGACATTGCCCTGCAGGGCGAAGACAGAGTGATTGAGGGCTGCGCCTTGCCCATGCCGGGGGATCACAACGTTTCAAATGCCTTGGCTGCTGTGGCAGTCGCGCGGCATCTGGGGATGAAACTGGACGAAATTCGCACAGCCCTTGCGGCCTTTGGCGGCGTTAACCGACGGTTTACAAAAGTCGCGGAAGTTGATGGGGTGACGATCATTGATGATTATGGTCACCACCCTGTTGAAATTGCCGCCGTATTAAAAGCGGCGCGCCAATCCACGCAGGGACGGGTGATCGCGGTGCATCAACCTCATCGGTATTCGCGGTTGAGCCATCATTTTGAGGAGTTCTGTGCCTGTTTTAGTGACGCGGATGTGGCGGGTATTGCGGATGTTTTTGGTGCCGGAGAAGACCCCATTGAAGGCGCAAGCCGAGACGATCTGGTGGCGGGGATGATCCGTCATGGGCATCGCCATGCGCGCGCTGTGGTTGGAGAAGATGATCTGGCGCGGCTGGTCAAGGAACAAGCAGGCCCGGGTGACATGGTTGTTTGTCTAGGCGCAGGGACGATCAGCGCTTGGGCCAACGCCTTGCCAGAAAAGCTTGCCGCGCTTAAGGGGGCTGCGGCGTGAGCATCGAGATGGCTCCCGGCCTATACATATTGTTTGTGATTGCCATGACGTTTTTGGTGGCCCTGATTTGGCGCGCATCTAGAGCAGCACTGGTTATGGTTGGGCTGATCTGTGCAGCGTTAGCAGCGCCTTTTGTCTATTTCGGGAGTATGGCGTTAATTTTGGGCGAACCAATTTTCGAAACATTGAACCATGTGGCAATTGCCATGACTGGGATGTTGGTGATTGCGCGTTACACGGTGACGTGGGCGGCGGTCGGACTTGTCAGTGGTGCCGCAATGCGTGCCGCTTGGCTTTACCTAAGAAAGAGATCGATATGACACTGCTGTGGCTTTGTATACTCTGGGTCTTTGCATCAGCGACTGTGGCGATGTTGCCGATGCGGCGTCAATATGTGCCGGGCATTGTTTTGCTGATCGCGGCCCCTGTTCTGATTGTCATGATTGGTGTGCAGGTCAATTGGATTGCCGCCCTTCTTGGACTGGCGGCTTTTGTCTCTATGTTCCGCAATCCTCTACGATACATCGTTGCGCGATTGCGCGGTCAAGACCCGGAGATTCCGCAATGAGCCTTTCCCTGATTTCAGCCTGCCTTTGGGCCGTTGTTGCCAATGTCTTGGCCATGACACCCAGCAAAGACCAACATTGGCGCAATGCCTATATTCTGATCGCCATTGGTGTGCCCATCCTTGGTTATGTGACGATGCAACATGGGCCTTGGGTTGGTTTGTTGGTGCTGGCGGCTGGCTGTTCGGTGCTGCGTTGGCCGGTGATTTATCTGGCGCGATGGCTGCGCAAAGGGGTGACGCGGTTTAATGGACCTGCGCAATGACCCTGAGCATGATGGCATTGATTGCTGGGCTGTTGTTGTGGATGGTTTTCTGCGCGTTGTGTGGATTTCGCGGGCGGTTTTTTGTGTTTCTGGCCATGTTGATTGGCGGGTTGGTGTTGAATTCGCTTTGGATGGTTTTTGGATTGGACGCCCAGCCTTTTGAGAGTCATGCGGTGATGGCGCAGGGCGCAGCCGTGATCTATGCGCTGTGCGCCTTTGGCTGTGGCTGGTTCGCCCGGCGCCTCCGACAGGCGTGGCGTGACAGTAAGGTTTGATGGTGTGGATAACGTGGCGCAGATGAGCGATCCGTCCCTGCCTGCTGTGCGTGGCAAGTTGACCGCAAGGCGTAATTTGAGCGATTTGACCTGGCTTCGCGTTGGCGGGGCTGCGGATTTCCTGTTTCAGCCCGCTGACTTGGATGATTTGCGCGACTTTTTGCGCGACTTGCCAAAGAGTGTTGCGGTTTTTCCCATGGGGGTTGGGTCTAACCTGATTGTTCGGGATGGCGGATTGCGCGCGGTGGTGATCCGGTTGGGCCGTGGGTTTAATGGCATCGACATTGCAGAGGATCACGTAACCGCCGGGGCCGCTGCATTGGATGCGCATGTGGCGCGCAAGGCCGCTGACGCGGGGTTGGACCTGACGTTTTTGCGCACTATTCCGGGCAGTATCGGCGGCGCTGTGCGGATGAATGCCGGGTGCTATGGCAGCTACACCGCAGATCATTTCATCTCGGCGCAGGTGGTGTTGCGGGATGGATCACTTGTCACGCTGACCCCAGAGGATATGAATTTCCGCTATCGGCAGAGCGACTTACCAGATGAAGCTGTGATCGTTTCAGCGTCATTTGCGCCGCCCAAAGCGGAGGGCGCTGATTTGCATCTTCGCATGGAGGATCAATTGGCCAAGCGCGATCAGACGCAGCCAACCAAAGATCGCAGCGCGGGCAGCACCTTTCGCAACCCGGCGGGGTTTTCATCGACGGGACGGGCAGATGATGTGCATGATCTGAAAGCGTGGAAAGTTATTGATGATGCCGGTATGCGCGGTGCATCGCGCGGGGGCGCACAGATGTCGGCCAAACATTCCAATTTCCTGATCAATGCGGATAACGCCACAGCGGCGGATCTTGAGGGATTGGGCGAAGAGGTACGAAAAAAGGTTTACGATTCCCAAGGGATTACATTAGAGTGGGAAATCATGCGCATCGGTGATTTTGAAGAACCGGACCGCACGGACAAATAAGCCGAAAACGGCATCAAGACTAAGAATAAGGACCGCAAAAGGTCCGGGAAAAGGCAGCTAAAGTGGGTACGTCGAGCAGACAAACCCCGACAGTGGCGGTAGTTATGGGCGGCCCCTCGGCTGAGCGCGAGGTGTCGTTGAGCACAGGGTCATCCTGTGCTGCCGCATTGCGGGAAACGGAGCGTTACAATGTGGTCGAGGTCGATGCAGGCCGCGACCTTTGTGATGTTTTGACAGCGATGAAACCTGACGTGATCTTCAATTGTCTGCATGGACGTTGGGGCGAAGATGGCTGTGTGCAGGGCCTGTTCGAATGGCTCGGCATTCCCTATACGCATTCTGGGGTTTTGGCCTCGGCCCTTGCGATGGACAAACAACGCAGCAAGGATATCTATCGCATTCACGGATTGCCGGTGGTTGACAGCGTGATTGCCACGTCCTCGGATGTCCGCGCAGGCCATGTGATGGCACCGCCTTATGTTGTTAAACCCAACAATGAAGGATCTTCTGTTGGTGTGTATCTGGTGGGGGAGGACAACAATGGTCCACCTCAGCTGGACGATCAGATGCCAGATGAAGTGATGGTCGAAGCCTTTGCGCCGGGCCGCGAATTGACCACCACTGTGATGGGCAACAAAGCGTTAACCGTGACCGACATCATCACCACTGGGTGGTATGATTATGACGCGAAATACAAAGAAGGCGGGTCCTCTCATGTTTTGCCGGCGGATGTGCCATCCGAGATTTTCGATCTGTGTCTGACCTATGCGCTGCGTGCGCATGACGCGTTGGGGTGTCGGGGGGTGAGCCGCACGGATTTTCGCTGGGACGAAAGCAAAGGCGTTGAGGGTCTTGTTTTGTTGGAAACCAACACACAGCCCGGCATGACGCCGACCTCTTTGACGCCCGAACAGGGGGTCCATTGCGGGTTCTCTTTTCCTGAGTTTTGCGCATGGATGGTGGAGGACGCTTCATGTTCCAGATAGGTCGCCGTTCCAAGTCAGCCAAGGCTGATCCAGCCCCGTCTCGCTGGGCGTGGCGCATGCAGCGTTTGATGTTGACACCGGGCTTTCGTCTGGCTTTGCGCGCGGGCATTCCGTTTTGTGTGACATTGATGGCGGGCACTATTTATTTGGCGGATGAAGGGCGGCGCAACGCGATCACGCAGGCCGTTGCAGATGCCCGTGCCAGCATCGAAGAACGCCCGGAATTTATGGTCAAGCTGATGGCTGTAGATGGTGCTGAGGGTCAGCTGGCCGCAGACATCCGCGCCGCTATTCCGTTTGAATTTCCACAAAGTTCGTTTGATCTGAACCTCACGGAGCTGCGGCGACAGGTGAACGGTTTGCCGGGTGTGCGCAGTGCTGCTGTGCGCATTCGCCCCGGTGGTGTTTTGCAGGTTGATGTGACCCCGCGCATTCCGGTGGCGATCTGGCGCAATGAAAACGGTCTGGTTTTGGTTGACGAGGGCGGCGCGCAGGTGGCTGAGGTTGCATCACGGACGGATCACCCACAGCTCCCGTTGATTGCGGGACAGGGGGGCGCGCGCAATGTCCCCGAGGCGCTTGGTCTGATGCGCTCTGCCTCGGCTTTGGGAGATAGGGTGCGCGGTATCGTGCGGGTCAGTGACCGTCGGTGGGACATCGTGTTGGACCGGGATCAGAGAATTATGCTGCCTGAACACGGCGCGATGGCGGCGCTGGAACGGGTGATTGCGCTGGAGCGTGCGCAGGAAGTGCTGACACGGGATGTGGCCCGTGTGGATATGCGCCTGAGTGCGCGGCCCACGATCCGCATGACCCAAGACGCCACCGACGTGTGGTGGGAAACAAAACAAAGCAGTGGCCAATAGAAGCCATGACAATAAAGGCAATGACAGTATGAGTGATCTTTACGAAAGCCAGCGATCAATGCGCAACATGCGCAAGATAGCCATGCAACGTGGTGTGGTTGCGATTTTGGATGTGGGCAGTTCCAAGATTGCCTGTCTGGTGTTGCGTTTTGACGGGGGGGAAGCCCTGAACGAAGAGGGTGTCATTGGATCTCTTGCCGGGCAATCGGGGTTTCGGGTGATTGGTGCAGCGACAACCCGGTCTCGGGGCGTCAGGTTTGGTGAAATCAGCGCGATGGGGGAAACCGAGCGCGCGATCCGCACCGCCTTGCAGGCCGCGCAAAAGATGGCGGGTATCCGTGTCGATCATGTGATCGCGTGTTTTTCGGGGGCGGAGCCGCGCAGTTATGGGTTGGATGCACAGATCGAACTGGACGGCGAAGCGGTATCCGAAGACGATGTGGCACGGGTTCTGGCCAGCTGTGATGTGCCGGAATACGGCGAAGGCCGCGAAGTGTTGCATGCTCAACCGGTGAATTTTGCACTGGATCATCGGTCTGGCTTGATTGATCCGCGGGGGCAGATTGGTCAAACCCTTGCGGTTGATATGCATATGCTGACGGTGGATGCCGCCGCTGTGCAACACCTTGCGCATTGTATCAAACGGTGTGATCTGGAATTGGCAGGCATTGCGTCATCGGCCTATGTGTCTGGGGTTGCGTCGCTGGTTGAGGACGAACAAGAACTGGGTGCGGCCTGTATTGATATGGGTGGCGGGTCTACCGGGGTGTCGATCTTTATCAAAAAGCACATGATTTACGCGGACACGGTGCGCATGGGCGGCGATCATGTGACGCAGGATATTTCATTGGGGTTACAGGTGCCCACAGCCAATGCGGAACGTATCAAGACGTTTTATGGCGGGGTGCATGCGACGGGTATGGATGACCGTGAGATGATCGAAATTGGTGGCGACACCGGAGACTTTGAACATGACCGACGCACGGCCTCGCGCGCTGAGTTGATCGGGATCATGCGGCCTCGTGTCGAAGAGATTTTGGAAGAAGTCCGCGTGCGTCTGGATGCGGCAGGGTTTGATCATCTGCCGAGCCAGCAAATCGTGTTGACAGGTGGCGGCAGCCAGATCCCCGGGCTTGATGGCTTGGCCAGCAAGATTTTGGGACAGCAGGTGCGTCTGGGACGTCCCTTGCGCGTTCATGGCCTGCCACAGGCTGCTACGGGCCCTGGCTTTGCGTCGGCGGTGGGCCTGTCGTTGTTTGCAGCGCACCCGCAGGACGAATGGTGGGATTTCGCCATCCCGGCGGACAAATACCCCTCCCGTTCGCTTAAGCGCGCGGTCAAGTGGTTCAAGGACAATTGGTAAGCCGTTCCCCGATCCTGATCGCGCAACAGGCGATGTCTATTCTGGGGACGCATCAGTCAAATGACCTGCCAATTCTACGTGACAATGTGATCAACGAGCGTTAAGATTTAACACAATCGCTCAGGCGCATTCTAAAGCGTCATAAAAATAAGTGAGACCGGGTCGAGCAGGACCATCGAAATTTTGGGTTGAGTCGTTTTCGCGCTGTGGTTGGGCGCGGACAGTGTGACGTGTTGTGTGGTGTCTTGTTGAATCCCCCAGATTTTGGAAATTCGGCGAAATATCGCGTAAGAACGCCAAGAAATAGCCCATATTTAGTGGTTATTGAGCGATTTTAGGGTGACGTTACAGTCCCATCCCGTTAAAGTTCTATAAATTTACGACCAAAAAGCGCTCATGGGACGTGGGCTAAAACAACAGGCGGACAGCACATGACACTCAATCTTTCGATTCCCGGACAGGAAGACCTCAAGCCACGGATCACCGTTTTTGGTGTGGGGGGTGCCGGTGGAAACGCGGTCAACAACATGATCGAAAAAGAATTGGATGGCGTGGAGTTCGTGGTGGCCAACACCGACGCGCAGGCCTTGCAGCAAGCCAAGTCGGAAAACCGTGTTCAGTTGGGGATCAAGGTCACCGAAGGATTGGGCGCGGGAGCGCGGGCCTCTGTTGGTGCGGCAGCGGCTGAGGAATCCATCGAACAGATCGTGGATCATCTGGCGGGCGCGCATATGTGCTTTATCACGGCGGGTATGGGCGGGGGCACCGGTACAGGTGCTGCGCCGATCATCGCTCAGGCTGCCCGTGAATTGGGCGTGTTGACAGTTGGTGTTGTGACCAAGCCGTTCCAGTTTGAGGGTGCCAAGCGCATGCGTCAGGCTGAGGATGGTGTGGAAAGCCTGCAAAAGGTTGTTGATACGCTGATCATCATTCCAAACCAGAACCTGTTCCGTCTCGCCAATGAAAAGACCACCTTTACCGAAGCCTTCTCTCTTGCTGATGATGTGCTGTATCAAGGTGTTAAAGGGGTGACCGATTTGATGGTCCGTCCCGGTTTGATCAACCTCGACTTTGCGGATGTACGTGCCGTGATGGACGAGATGGGGAAAGCGATGATGGGGACAGGCGAGGCAGATGGCGAAGATCGCGCCATTCAGGCCGCCGAAAAGGCCATTGCAAACCCGCTGCTGGACGAAATCAGCCTGCGCGGTGCCAAGGGCGTGTTGATCAACATCACCGGCGGCGACGATCTGACGTTGTTCGAATTGGACGAGGCCGCAAACCGCATTCGCGAAGAAGTCGACCCGGAAGCAAATATCATCGTTGGGTCCACATTGGACGATCAATTGGGGGGTATGATGCGCGTGAGCGTTGTGGCCACAGGGATTGATGCGATGGATGTGAATACTGAAATGCCGGTCCCGCGTCGCTCGATGAGCAAACCATTGAGCCAGACTCCGGTTGAAGAGGCAGCACCAGTTGCGGCCGCAGCAACAACCGTCGCGGTGCAGGAACAGACGTCAACCTTTGACGAAATTGATGTGCAGCGCACCGCAGCGCAGGAACAGGCAGAAGATTTGTTTGGCCGTGACACAGCCGCAAGCGATGATCTGCCACCACCCGCCTATCAGCCACAGGTTGCCGCCTTTGAGCCGCGCCATGAGGATGATATTGAAGCGCAGCCAGAAGCCTATGTTGCGCCACGCGCGCCAGCCCCCGGCACACCGTCCCCCGAGGCGCTTGCCCGGTTGCGCGCTGCCGCTCAAAAGGCGTCACCAGATCAGCCCGCAGCACCGACGGCTGCAGAAACCGGTGAGCCGCATGTGGCAGGTGAAAAACCCCGCTTTGGCATCAACTCTTTGATCAACCGGATGACGGGTCATGCAGAGGGCGAAGCGGCACAGCCGGTGCAACGTCCAGCACGTCAGCAGCCGCCAATGCAGCAACAACAACGCGTTGCAGCGGCGCCTCAACCGGTTCAAGAGCAAGATGCGGATCAGGAACGGATCGAAATTCCAGCGTTCTTGCGTCGTCAAGCGAACTAATCCGCTCACTTATGTGACACATGGGGCCGCCTTTGGGCGGTCCTTTTCCGTTTTAAAACAGTTGGTTAGGGGTGGGCAGGCGCCTTTGTGCCCATTTGGAATCGGCATGTTTCAGTTGGTTACAAAGATTGTGTTGAGTGTCTTTGATCCTGCGCTTAACTGGTGCTCAACGAAAACGGCGATTTTTGATCCGAGGACTTTGCGTGCAGACCACTATCAAATCACCAATCACATTTAGTGGCAAAGGGCTGCACTCCGGTGTTGTCACTAAGCTGACCGTGCGCCCGGCGGGGGCACATCACGGTATTTGGTTTTCCCGAACAGATGTGGCTGTTGGTGATACGCTGATCCCGGCGCGCTGGGATGCGGTGAACCGGTCGCCGTTGTGTACCAAGCTTGAGAATGGTGCGGGGCTGGCGGTTTCCACAGTAGAACATTTGATGGCAGCTTTGGCAGGTTGCGGTATTCACAATGCGCTGATCGAAGTTGATGGTCCCGAAGTGCCGATCCTTGATGGGTCAGCAATTCCATTTGTACGCGGCTTTATGCAACGTGGTATCCGGCAATTGGCGGCACCTGTGATGGCATTTGAAGTGCTGCGTGAAGTGGTGGTAACCGAAGGCAATGCCACAGCGATGCTGGCGCCGTCCCGGACCTTGCAGATCGATTTTGAAATCGATTTTGTTGACGCAGCAATTGGGCATCAGAAAAAATCACTGGTGATGAACAACGGATCTTTTGCGCGCGAATTATGCGACAGCCGTACCTTCTGCCGTCAGGCGGATGTGGATGCGATGCAGGCCAATGGGCTGGCGTTGGGCGGCGATGCAGGGGAAAATGCTGTTGTTTTTGACGGGGCTAAGGTTGTCAGCCCGGGTGGCCTGCGCCATGCGGATGAACCTGTCCGCCACAAGATGCTTGATGCGCTTGGCGATCTTGCCTTGGCCGGGGCACCGCTTTTGGGGCATTACACAGGATACCGCGCGGGTCACGCGCTGACCAATACGTTGTTGCGGGCGCTTTTTGCGGCCCCCGGCGCGGTGCAGCTGGTGGAATGTAACCCGTTTATGGCGCGTCGGTTGCCCGGCTATGGCCTTGTCTGGGATGAAATCCCGCAAGTCGCCTGATTGCCATTCCACACTGGGGCGATCACAAGTGATGAGCACCCATTGAACCCAATAGATCAGCATTGTATTCTGCGGCCAAGGGTGGGCCTTGGCTGAGGAATATCGCATTTTTTCGTGTGGTGGGCATATCAGGCGCAAACAGGATTTTGCATTGCGGATTAATATGCTAGCAAGGCTCAATTAAGGTTGAAAAGACCATAGGTGGTGAGATGCTGAAAACAGCAGGCGAAGGCAAGTTGAGACCGGCCATGCGGATTGTCGGTGCAGGGCTTGTCGTTGCGGTACTGAGCGGATGCGCAGATGACCGCGACACAGGCAGAGTGGGGGGCACATTGTTCAATGCCCGCGAAATCCCATTGGAAACCTATTCAGCCGAACAGATATTCGAACGTGGAGAGTTTGAGCTGAATCGCAGCAAAGCGAGCGATGCGGCATTCTACTTCTCTGAAATTGAACGGTTGTATCCTTATTCAGATTGGGCGCGACGTGCCTTGATCATGCAGGCGTTCAGCTATCATCGCGACAAAGATTACCCCAACTCACGGTCTTCTGCGCAACGGTTCATCGATTTCTACCCAGATGATGATGACGCCGCTTATGCGCAATATCTTTTGGCGCTGAGCTATTATGATCAGATCGACGAAGTGGGCCGGGATCAGGGGCTGACCTTTCAAGCATTGCAATCGTTGCGCGACGTGATCGAAGTCTACCCAGACAGTGAATACGCCAATTCGGCGATCCTGAAATTTGATCTGGCATTTGATCATCTGGCGGGCAAAGAAATGGAGATCGGGCGCTACTATCTACGTCGCGACCACTATACTGCGGCAATCAATCGGTTCCGCGTTGTGGTTGAGGATTTTCAAACCACAACCCATACCGCAGAAGCGCTGCACCGGCTGGTGGAAAGCTATCTGAGCCTTGGTCTGACACAGGAAGCGCAGACGGCGGGCGCTATTTTGGGGCATAACTTTCAGTCTACAGAATGGTATGAGGACAGTTACAAATTGTTGACCGGGCAAGGGTTGGAACCTGCGTTCTTCAAGAACAATTGGCTGGCTGCTCTGTATCGACAGACCATCAAGGGCGAGTGGCTGTAACGCGTGGGGTAGGCCCCCACTCTACGGGAAACTCTGATGCTGCGCGGACTTGATATATCCGACATGCTGATCATTGATCGGCTGGAACTTGGGTTTCAGCCGGGCCTGAATGTCTTGACTGGGGAAACCGGTGCTGGCAAGTCTATCTTATTGGATTCATTGGGCTTTGTTCTGGGCTGGCGCGGCCGTGCTGATTTGGTCAGGCAAGGGGCCGCACAGGGTGAAGTGTCGGCGTGGTTCGATCTGAAACCGGACCACCCGGCGCATGACGTTTTACAAGAAGCGGGCTTGCCGGGCGGGGACGAGTTGATCTTGCGGCGGATCAATACCTCTGATGGGCGCAAAACGGCATGGGTCAATGACCGCCGGTGCTCTGGTGATGTGTTGCGGGCCTTGTCCGAGACGTTGGTGGAATTGCATGGGCAACATGATGACCGAGGGCTGTTGAACCCGCGAGGACATCGAGCCATTTTGGATGAATTTGCTGGAAATGCGCGCATGATTTCCAAGGTGCGTGCGACGTGGCGGGCTTTGGGGGCGGCGCGCAAGGCAGCGCAAGAGGCCGCTGCCGAACAGGCCGCGATCAAGGCAGAAGAAGAATTCCTGCGTCATGCTGTGGCAGAGTTGGACAAGCTGGACCCGCAAGAGGGGGAGGAAGCGGCGTTGGACACCAAACGTCGCTTGATGCAGGGGGCAGAAAAAATCCGCGCGGATGTGGTCAACGCCTATGAGATCATGGGGCAGGGCGGCGCAGAACGGCATCTGGGAGATGCGTTGCGGTGGCTGGATGGTGCGGCAGAACGGGCCGATGGCGCGTTGGAAGCGCCGATGGCGGCCCTGAACCGGGCGATGGTTGAACTGGACGACGCGATGGGCGGTGTTTCGGATGCAATTGATCAAATGTCTTTTAACCCCTTGGAGTTAGAAGAGACGGAAGAGCGGCTATTTGCGATCCGTGGATTGGCCCGCAAACATGAGGTCGCGCCGGATGAACTGGCGGGCTTCGCGATGATATTGCGGGCCAAGTTGGATGCATTGGATGCGGGGGAAGCTGCGCAATTGGCCTTGGCTCGCGCAGTTAAGGACGCGGAAACAGGATATCAGGCGGCGGCACAATCGTTAAGTGATGCGCGACGCAAGGCCGCAACCAAGTTGGACAAAGCTGTGTCAGCAGAACTGGCACCGCTTAAGATGGAGCGCGCCGTTTTCGCGACGCAGATTACACCAGAGGAACCGGGTGCAGAAGGACAAGACGCAGTGAGCTTTACGGTTGCCACAAACCCTGGCGCCCCGGCGGGTCCTTTGGGCAAGATCGCATCCGGAGGGGAATTGAGCCGGTTTTTGTTGGCGTTGAAGGTCTGTCTGACGCGAGGGCAATCGGGATTGACGTTGATCTTTGATGAGATCGATCGCGGGGTTGGCGGCGCAACAGCGGATGCCGTCGGGCGGCGGTTATCGTCTTTGGCGGCAGAAGGGCAAGTTCTTGTTGTGACGCATTCCCCGCAGGTGGCGGCCCTTGGGGCACATCACTGGCGGGTGGCCAAAGCGGTGAGCAAGGGCATGACAACATCGACCGTGACACCGTTGTCGTCACCTGAACGGGTGGATGAAGTGGCGCGGATGTTGGCGGGTGATCACGTGACCGATGCGGCGCGAGCAGCAGCAGAGGCGTTGTTGGCAGGCTGATGGGGCATCAGGACACATAGAATGAGCGATCCCACCCCCGGTTTCTTTTCACAACAATTGGCGCTTGGCATCGCGTCCTTCAAAGAGGGCTGGCACATCATTCGGACCCGAGGTCCGGGCAAGATCACGTTTTGGTTCATCGCCCTGATGATCGGTATTGCGGCGGGATTTGCAGCTTTGCTTTTTCGCAAGGCGATCAACTGGTTACAGGCCACTCTTTATGGCACGGATGACGTTCAGAACCTGCACACCTTTATCAGTGGATTGGAGTGGTATTGGGTTGTCTTGATCCCGACGATGGGCGGGCTGGCTGTGGGGTTGATCCTGCACCGATTTACAGCTGATGCGCGATCGCGCTCTGTGGGTGATGTGATCCTTGGGGCGGCGCTACATGACGGACGGGTGGAAACCAAAGCTGGTGTGGCCTCTGCATTTGCCTCTCTTATCACGTTAAGTACCGGCGGATCATCGGGCCGTGAAGGGCCTGTTGTGCATATGGCAGGGGTGATTTCAACCTGGGTTAGCACACGGATTAACGCGGATGGGATCACCGGTCGCGATCTGTTGGGATGTGCCGTGGCGGCGGCGGTTTCGGCCAGCTTTAATGCGCCAATTGCCGGGGCGTTGTTTGCGCTTGAAGTGGTGTTGCGTCACTTTGCGGTGCACGCATTTGCCCCCATCGTCATCGCGTCGGTTGCCGGGACGGTGATCAACCGGCTGGAATTTGGCGGTGTAACTGAATTTTCACTGGCTGATTATGTGGATTTGCAATTCTACGCTGAATTGCCGGCCTTTTTGCTGTTGGGGCTTACCTGTGGTCTGGTCGCGGTCGCGCTGATGCGCAGTGTTTTCTGGGCCGAAGACCTGGGGGATTATCTGCAAACCAAAAGCGGCTGGCCCCGATGGCTTCGTCCAATGGTCGCAGGCGCGATGTTGGGAATTATTGCGCTGTGGTTTCCCCATATTATCGGGGTTGGCTATGAGACGATGTCACTGGCGTTGACCGGGGCGTTGAGCTTTCATGAAGTGGTGGTTTTTGCGGTGCTTAAGGTGGCGGCGGTGGCCATTACGCTGGGCGGGCGGATGGGGGGCGGCGTATTTTCGCCCTCTTTGATGATCGGCGCGCTGACGGGGCTTGGCTTTGGGTTGATTGCGACTGCTGTTTTCCCGGATGTATCGGGGTCGTCTTCGCTTTATGCGCTTGCGGGGATGGGGGCGGTTGCAGCGGCTGTTTTAGGGGCGCCGATCTCAACAACCTTGATTGTTTTTGAACTGACGGGCGATTGGCAAACCGGGCTTGCGGTGATGGTTGCTGTCAGCATGTCAACGGCTTTGGCCAGCCGGATTGTTGATCGTAGTTTTTTCCTGTCTCAGATGGAGCGGCGTGGCATACATCTGGCGGCCGGGCCGCAGGCTTATTTGCTGGCGATGTTCATGGTGGCTCGGATCATGCGCCGGCCTGATGATCCGCAGGCCGCGCCAGAAGACGGATGTTGGAGCCTGATCAATGCGGGAACCTATATAGATGGTGCTGCCACGCTTGAGGCCGCGATGCCGGTTTTTGAAGCGACTGGCGTGCGTTACATTCCGGTCGTGACCTTATCTGCGGATGCCCCACCGGAACTATTGGGCGCGCTTTTCCATGTGGATGCGCTCAAGGCGTACAACCGCGCCCTCGCAGCAACAGCGGCTGAAGAACATTCCTGATTGTTTCGGTAAACGCTCGCAATGCCCGTCGATAGGGTGATTGTCGCGCTGTCAGTGTCAATGCTTGGCAAATAACAAATTTTGACTATTTCGTTAACCAGCTTAAGACGTATTGTTTGACTTTGATCTGTTGTTTTTAGGAACTCATTGCCATGCTCGGTGCTGTCTTGTTACCCCTTTTGGGTTTGGGTTTGATTTTCGCCCTTTTTGATGATGGTGATGATCAGCCCTCTGGAACGCCGGAGGATGATATCAACGGCACGGACGGGGATGACACGTTGGTGGGGACTGGTGACAACGATCTGTTGAACGGACTGGATGGCGCTGACGAAATCAGCGGCTTTGGCGGCGAGGACACGTTGAGCGGGGGCGCAAGCAGCGACTTTGTTGCTGGCGGTGAGGGCAACGATCAAATCCAAGGGAATGACGGCAATGACGTTTTGTGGGGACAGAATGGCGATGATCAGCTGTCCGGCGGTGAAGGCGATGACACGTTGCGCGGCGATGATGGCGACGACGTGCTGCGCGGTGATGACGGTGCGGATGTCTTGCTGACAGGGTTGGGTGCTGATCAGGCCTTTGGCGGAGACGGCAATGACCGGATTTTGGGATATGAAACGGGCGAAAATGGCGGGGCTATCCTTGGCGCATCAGATACCGAAGCGGACACTTTGGTGGGGGGCGCTGGTGATGACCTGATCGGGGGCAATAACGGTGATGTTTTGATCGGAGGGGATGGCAGTGATTCCTTTGGTGTCATCGGTTTTAATCAGGACGGGCAAACCCCGGTCACGATCACTGATTTTGACCCCTTGGAGGACAGAATTGACCTTGTGAATGGCGACGGTGATGTGCCGCCAATTGATGCAGCGGATATAGCGCTACAGGCTAATGCAGATGGCACAGGCAGTGAAATTTTGTTTCAGGGGACTGATGTTGCGGCGCTTGAGGTGATCAGCGTTGCAGAACTGCCTACTGATTTTTCATGGCTGGCGAATGTGTCACCTGATCTGAGCGACCCGGTCATTGAAGGCACGGATGGGGATGATACCTTGGCGGGCACAGGTGGTTCTGATGAGATTATCGCGGGTGATGGCAACGACGAGGTCCGCGGTTTTGGGAATGCTGACACAATCGACGGGGGGGCGGGAGATGACTTTGTTATCGGCGGCAGAGGCGATGATGCGCTGAACGGTGATGGCGACAATGACACGCTATGGGGACATGGCGGTGATGATGTGATTGATGGGGGGGATGGCAACGACATTTTGCGCGGCGACCCCGGAGATGATGTGCTTAACGGAGGGCGTGGCCAAGACACGCTGTCCGCTGGTGACGGCGACGATACGCTGAACGGTGCCAATGACAACGATAGGTTGGAAACGGGCGACGGCGCTGATGAGGCAAATGGTGGGGATGGTAATGATCAGATTGTCGGCTTTGATGATCCTGAGACAGAAACCTCTGCGCTTGGCGCCAATGACAGTGGCGCTGATACGTTGAATGGTGGCAATGGCGATGACACCATCACCGGCAATGACAATGATACAATCACCGGCGGTGAAGGCGCAGATTTGATCCGTGTGCTTGGGCTTGATCAGGTTGAGCAGGACGCGGTTGAAGTCACGGATTTTGACCCAGCAGAAGACACCTTGGTCTTGGTGGACCGCAATGGTGACGATGTGACCTTTGCAGCGGTTGATGGCGACGGGCCGGATGGGGAATCGCTGGAAGACAGCACAATTGTGCTCCGCGCCACTGAGGATGGCGCAGGGTCCGAGCTGGTTTATCAGGACAACGTTGTTGCAATCTTGTCAGGCACCCCAGTGGATGATCTGGTTGGCGAGGACATCTGGTTGACCAATGAAAATGCGTTGATTGTTGTGGCACTGGCGACAGAGACGGCGGCCTAAGAGGCTGACGTCACGCGCCTTTTAGACCGCGCCCCTTAGATCTGTTCAACGGCGATCTCGTCCATCTTGTAAAAGGCAAGATGGCCTTTGATTTCGGCCACCTCAGAGATCGGGGTGTCGTAGGACCAGGCCGCGTTTTTCAATGTCCGACTTTTGGTCACAACAGAGAAATAGCTTGCGTCGCCTTTATGGGGGCAATGGCTGGTGCTGTCGGATGCATCCAGAAAGGCCATGGCAATATCGGCACGGGGGAAATAGATGACCGGAGGATAGTCACCTTCGACCAGTTCCAACGCATTTGCGCTTTCACCCAGTACCGCGCCGCCCGCGCGAACCGTCCATGTGCCGGGCGCTTTGGAAATCTTGATAAGGTTAGCCATTGGATGTTCCCTGAATTCTGACCGCTGTGCAGATCAAAGCGGTGCTGTTGCGGCATCCAACCATAGTTTTGTTTCGGGTGATACCCGTGGTCCAATCTTTTCTGCAACCTGCGCGTGATATGTGTTGAGCCATTCTGTCGCATCAGCGTCCAAAAGACTTGTGTCAATCAAGCGCCGGTCAATCGGCGCAAAGCTTAGCGTGGTCCATTCCAACATCGCGCGGTGGTCATCCCCTCCGGGCAGGGATGCGGCCGGGCAGACCACAAGCAGGTTTTCGATGCGAATGCCAAATGCACCTTCGCGGTAGTACCCCGGTTCATTGGACAGGATCATGCCGGGCATCAGAGGCACGGTGCTGACCCGGCTAAGCCGTTGGGGGCCTTCATGCACACTCAGGTAGGTGCCAACGCCATGGCCAAGCCCGTGATCAAAATCTTGCCCGGCGAGCCACAGGGGCATGCGTCCGATGGCTTCGATATGGCTGCCGGCAAGCCCAACAGGCCAGCGCAGCCTGCTCATTGCGATCATGCCAAGCAATACCCGGGTAAAGGCGGCGCGGGCCTCGGCGGGGGGCGGTCCGATGGCCACGGTGCGGGTGATGTCTGTGGTGCCATCAAGGTACTGTCCCCCTGAATCCAACACAATCAGCTGGCCGCTTTCCAACGTACTGTCGGTTTCTTCGGTCACACGGTAATGCATGATGGCCCCATTGGGGCCGGTGCCTGCGATGGTCTCAAATGAGATGTCTTGCAGGGCGTTGTCGCGGCTGCGCGCGGCTTCAAGTCGGCTGACCACTTGGGTTTCGGTGAGCGTGCCGGGCGCCTGTGCGTCCAACCAAGCGAGAAGGTCACACAAAGCAGCGCCATCGCGCAGATGTGCCTGAGTGGTGCCGTTGATTTCTGCTGCGTTCTTGCAAGCTTTGGGGATCGCGCAAGGGTCATCACCCCAGACGATACGATCCTCCAAGGCATCAGCGATGATCACCGGAACCGTGGATTTTTCAAGCAGGACGGGATCTTGTAGCGTTTTCAGAACCTCCAACAGGGTTTCGGGAGAATGAAGGGTTACGCCCTCATTCAAATGATCCGTGAGGTCTGACAGCTTTGTCTGGGCCATGAACAAATCCACCTGACCGCTGTCGTGTAACACGGCAAAGCCGTGGGCGACGGGATTGCGCGGAATGTCGGAGCCGCGGATGTTCAACAACCAATTGTGGCTGTCAGGCAGGGTGATCACAGCAGCTTTTTGCCCCGCATCGCGAAGTGTCTTAGCCAGTCTCGCGCGTTTATCAGCATGGCTTTCGCCGGCAAATTCAAGAGGATGGGCCTTGGCCGGCTGCATCGGCGGGTTGGGTTGATCCACCCATATGCGGTCAATCAGATTGGGAGACGGGACAAGCGTGATGTCTGTCTCAGCCAGCGCGTTGCGGGTTGTTTCGATCTGACCTGGGGTGTGCAGCCAAGGATCAAAACCAACCCGCCCGCCTTGGGGCAATTGGTCTTTGAGCCAAGCGGCCATGGACACTTCGGGCCATGCTACGGGGGTGAAATCACTGGCGACTTGTGACTTAACCTGTGTACGATACCGGCCATCAATAAAAACGCCTGCACTGTCTAAAAGCGCCACGCAAAAGCCGGCAGAACCGGTAAAACCAGTGAGCCATGCAAGGCGATCATCACGGGGCGCCACATATTCACCTTGATGGGCGTCCGCACGGGGGATCAAAAACCCCTGCAACCCCTCAGCCTTTAGTTCGATACGCAAATCCGCAAGACGTGGTGGTCCCTGCTCTGGGCGTGCGGTGACCTCGAAACTCTGAAGCATGTTCAGGCACTCCTATGCTGTGGTGTTAACTGGCTTTGCGCATACCCATCACACGCGCGCGGGCCCGCGGATCGCTGTCAAAAAGCGCAGCCAGTTGTTCAGTGATAGCGCCTGCCAATTGGTCTACATCTGTGATCGTCACCGCCCTGTCATAATAGCGTGTCACGTCGTGGCCGATGCCAATTGCCAACAGTTCGATGGCTTTGCGTTTCTCGACCATCGCGATCACATCACGCAGGTGTTTTTCGAGGTAATTCGCGGGGTTTACCGACAAGGTGGAATCATCCACCGGAGCCCCATCCGAGATCACCATCAGGATTTTTCGCGCTTCATGACGGGCCAACATCCGGCGGTGCGCCCATTCCAGAGCCTCGCCATCGATGTTTTCCTTGAGCAAGCCTTCTTTCATCATCAGCCCAAGGTTCGACCGGGTCCGCCGCCATGGGGCATCTGCGGATTTGTAGATGATGTGACGCAAATCGTTCAGGCGGCCGGGCTGGACCGGGCGGCCGTCGTTCAGCCAGGATTCGCGGGCTTGGCCGCCTTTCCACGCGCGGGTGGTGAACCCAAGGATTTCAACCTTGACGTTGCAGCGCTCCAAGGTGCGGGCCAGAACGTCGGCACAGATCGCCGCAATTGAAATGGGACGGCCACGCATAGATCCGGAATTGTCCAACAGCAGCGTCACACAGGTGTCGCGGAATTCAGTGTCTTTTTCCTGCTTGAAGCTCAGCGGCGTTGTCGGGTTGGCCACAACCCGCGCCAGACGACCGGCATCCAGCGTGCCTTCTTCGAGATCGAATTCCCAAGACCGGTTTTGCTGCGCCTGCAAGCGGCGCTGCAACTTATTGGCCAATCGGCTCACCGCCCCCTTGAGCGGCTCCAGCTGTTGATCAAGATAGGCGCGCAGCCGTTCAAGTTCTGCGGGATCAGCCAGATCTTCGGCACCGATGACCTCATCGTGGGTATCGAGATAGACCAGATAATTGGGATCAGCGTCAGACACAGGTTGCGGGGCAGGCGGCTCCATCGGGGCGTCGCCTTCGGGCATTTCGGCCTCGTCTCCCAACTCTTGGTCGGCCATATCATCCATGGACACCTGCGCCTCAGAGGCGTCTTGTTGGTCTTCCTGAGATTGCTCGGCAGAGCCTTCGGCCTCGTCTTCGTCCTGATCATCCTGACCGGTGCTGTCGGGGTCTTGTTCTTCCTCGGCGCCTTCCTCGGCCTCGTCTTCCATGTCTTCATCAAGCGCATCCGGATCATCGCCCAGCTGATCACCATAGCCCAGATCGGCGATCATTTGACGCGCGAATTTCGCAAATGCGGATTGATCGTCGAGGATGTCATCAAGGTTGTCGAGCGTGCCGCCTGCCTGATCCTCAATGAATCCGCGCCATAATTCCATCGCGTTTTCCGCCCCAGCGGGCAGGTCGCGGCCTGTGGCCAAATGGCGCACAAGATAGCCAGCAGCGGTGGCAAGGGGCACATCGCTGGCTTGCTTGGCCTGATCATAGCCTTTGCGCAGGGCTTCGTGTTTGATTTTGACGTCGATGTTGCCAGCGGTGCCTGGCATGTCACGCGCGCCCATGGCTTCGCAGCGGGCGGTCTCCATTGCTTCATAAAGGTCGCGCGCCATATCCCCTTGGGGGGCATATCGTGCGTGGGTCTGTCCATTGTGATAGCGCCGATTGAGCGCCAGCGCATCCGCGGTGCCGCGCGCCAGCAACACTTCCTCGCGGGTCATGCGACGCGACACCTGTGGCAATCGCATCGTTTCCCCGGTCAGGCCGGATGGGTCGACGGAATAGGTGACGTTCAGCTCGGGATCGTTGGCCAAGACCTTGGAAGCGTCAGCAAGGGCTTTCTTGAATGCATCTGCGGGATTGTCGGAAGGTTTGTTCATGCGATTTTCCCCAATGCGTGATCCTTCAGTTCAGCCTGACCTGTGGCGAGCCTGACCAAAAGGTCGATGTGTATGTCTAGCGCATCAATGACCGGGTAGCCAACATCGCGCCCATCAAATGCAAGATTTAGATCGGTACCAGCCAGAACCACCGCATCCGCGCCTGCATCTATCAGCGCCTGACCTTGCGCGAAGAAATAGCTGCGTTGGTCATCATTGCAGTGGCTGGCCAACGCCATATCCAGATAGGTCTGACCTGCGCGGCTGATATCGTCTGGGACCACAGATTGGGTTTGATGTAACTGGCCATAGAGCTTGCTCTGCATCACAACGGCTGTCCCCAAAAGACCGACCGTCCTGATCCCGCATTGCACAAAATGCGCATCAAGCGGGGCCACGCCGCTGATCAAGGGTAACGGTGACAAAGGGATCGTCTCATCCATGCAAAAATGACCCCCAAGGGAGGTGATCGCAGCGCATTCCGCCCCGGCAGCCTTGAGGCGGCGGATCAGGTCGGCATAGATGTTTGCCTGAGCGATACGGTCATCCGCAAGGTTGTTTTTGACCAGTTGAGGGGCATCGGCGTTAACAAGCGTCAGCTCCAACGGCTGCCCGGCCGCGCGCATCGCTGCGGTCAGTTTTTGATAGTAGACAACTGTGGATGCTGGACCGATGCCGCCAATTAAACCTAAGTGCATAACGCCCCCTTTGGGCCCGGGCCTACCCCAAGCTCACGCTCGCCGCGCTTTCTGGCAATTCCTCGTCGAACAGACGCTGATAAAATTCAGCCACGGTCTGGCGTTCCAGTTCGTCACATTTGTTAAGGAAGGACAGGCGGAAAGCATACCCGACGTTGCGGAAGATTTCCGCGTTTTGTGCCCATGCAATAACCGTACGGGGTGACATCACAGTCGATAGTTCACCGTTCATGAAGGCGGTGCGGGTCAGGTCCGCTACGGTCACCATCTGTTTGACCGTCTTGCGGCCATCAGCGGTATTGTAATGCGGGTTCTTGGACAGAACAATTGCGGTTTCTGCATCGATGCTCAGGTAGTTTAGCGTGGCCACCAACGACCAGCGATCCATTTGACCTTGGTTGATTTGTTGGGTGCCATGGTAAAGCCCGGTTGTGTCGCCCAAACCCACAGTGTTCGCGGTGGCGAAGATGCGGAAATAGGGGTGCGGTTCGATCACCTGATTTTGGTCCAGCAACGTCAATTTGCCGTCAACTTCCAGAACACGCTGGATCACAAACATCACATCTGCACGGCCCGCATCATATTCGTCAAAGACAATCGCAGTCGGATTGCGCAGCGCCCACGGGAGGATTCCCTCTTGGAAATCAGTGACTTGTTTGCCATCGCGCAGTTTGATCGCATCCTTACCGATCAGGTCGATCCGGCTGATGTGGCTATCAAGGTTGACACGTACCGCAGGCCAGTTCAGCCGCGAGGCCACCTGTTCAATATGGGTGGATTTCCCGGTGCCGTGATACCCTTGGATCATCACACGGCGGTTGTTGCTAAACCCCGCAAGGATCGCCAGCGTTGTATCGGGATCGAACTTGTAGGTGCTGTCGAGCTCGGGCACGCGTTCGGTGCGGTCTGCAAACCCTTTGACAACCATGTCCGTATCAATGCCAAAGACGTCGCGCACGCTAATCTCTTCGGTGGGTTTGGTATTGATGTCCAGCGCGGCGTCGGCCATGGGATCGTCCTTTTGTTCGGCCCCCTTCAGAGGGAGGAATTACGTCTTGAGTGGTGCAACATATCCGGGGCACCTGCAAGGGCTGGCCTTATGGATTATGCCAGATTACCGCCAGATAAATGGATCACGCCTTTTCCATAGCAATTTGTGCACAGCCGCAAGCCGCTTTGATGGGGCGGTCGGCACGGGCTTCGGCCAGATCAAGGCGTAGTTTCAGGTGCGCCGCCTCAGTGGTTTTGCCCTGAGCGGTCAGGCAATCATAAAGTCCGCGCAATGCCCAGACATTATCGGGATGTTGGCAGGCGCGCGGCAGCCCCGCTGCAAGCCCAAGGTCCTGACGGAAGATGTGTTCGGCCTGCGCAGCGTCATCTTGTTCAAAAAGCAAGGCGCCAAGTGCGTGGCGGGTTGGCTGCATCCATCCCCAAGGTTCATCATAGGGCAAGGCATCATCCAGAGTGACCGCGTCGCGCAGACGTTGAAAGGCCGTGTCATAATCGCCTTTGCGATAGGCCAATTCGCCGTCCAGCATTGCGGTTGCGATTTCAAGCAGGTCAATGGTGCGCACATTGTGCAACAGACGGCTGTCCGGCACACGGGCTTTGGCAGCAAGAAAGACGGCATGCTGCGCTTCTGCTTCGGGTATGCGCCCCAAGGCCGATAGCGCCAGCGCCTTGGCGTATTGGATCATTGCAACCTTGCTGCACCTAACCTCTGTGTCTTCGGGCAGGGGCATTTCAAGGATGTCCTCCCACATGCCAAAGCGGATCAGGATATGCGGTTCCATGCTGAGATAGGTTTCAAAGAAATCCGCCATCGGGGGTGATTTGATCTGCAATAATGCATCTGGTGTGGTGGCATCCATGCCCCGGACCGCACGCATTGCAGGTTCAAATTGTCCAAGGAAAAGAGCACCATAAATCACAAAGTGATAGTTGTGCTGGCGGTAAGCGGTATAGATGTTAAAGGCCCCTTCGGCCTCAAAGTACTTTAGGTCGGCTTTGATCGCTTGTTCATTCCAGCGCACGACGTTTTCATAATGCCCGCACAACACATCAATGTGGCTGGGCATATGCACAAGGTGGCCCGCATCCGGCACCAATGTGCGCAGCACATCCGAGGCTTTCAGCGCTTTTTCGGGATGCGGCGACATTTCCATCAGGTGGACATAGAGATGCAGAATACCGGGGTGTTGCATGCCATTTGGACGGGACATGTGATGTTCAAGCGTGGCCTGCGCTTCGGCAGTTGCGGCACCTTTTGCGATGGCTCCGGTCGGCAGATCCCACATGTTCCAAGGGGTCAGGTTCATCAGGGCATCGACAAAGGTTGTTGCAACATCAGGGTCTTCGGGAAAGGTCTGCGCCACGTTGCGCATGGCTTGGGCAAAGGCGTGGTCCCAATCTTCCATGGTGTCTGTAACGTCGCGTTGGGGGTAGCGCGCGCTCAGCGCTTTGATCAGAGCGGCCTCGGCAGGGGTAGCATTGGCGATCTGGTTTTGCGCTTTTTGAGAGGCGTCAAATGCCTCAGCCAGCGCATCAGCCCGGCCTTTGGAATCATAGAGCGCCCAAGGCATGTTGTAGTTTGGACCTGCCGCATAGGCATGTCCCCAATGGGCCATCGCGCAGGTTGGGTCCGCTTCGGCTGCGCGTTTGAAACAGGCAATTGCTTCTTTGTGGTTGAAGCCGAAAATCCAGTTCAGGCCGCGGTCAAACCATTTTTGGGCCTGAGGAGACGATGTGGTGACAGGTCGGGAATATGCCCCAAGATCAAATACATAGTCCACAATGCGTTTCCCTTTGGCCGGCATGGCGTATCGGCCCCCCGCCATGCAGAGAGGGGAGCGGTTTCACACGTAGCTAGTCTTTGAAATTACGACTGCCCTTAAGCTGATCCCATGCCCACATCACCAGCTGCAATTGGTCTTCCTGAGATCGATCACCACCGTTCATATCGGGGTGCAACACCTTGATCAACGCTTTGTAGGCCTTGCGGATTTCAGGTTTTGTCATGTTGTCTTTGACCTCGAGCACATCAACAGCGCGCCGTTCGGTCGGAGGCAACCTGCGCCCCGCCTGCGCCCCTTTGCCGGGGTTCTGCGTGGCGTTCTTGCCCAAAACTTGATGTGGGTCTTCGATGCCCAACCGCGCCCAGGCCCGCGCTTCGGGGTCACCCAATGGCTTGGTTTTGCGCTCCCAGACTTTGTCTTCGGATTGCTGTGCATTCATTTCGGCTTCGGTGGTGCCGTCAAAGAAATTCCACTTTAGATTGTATTCGCGAACGTGCTGCTGACAAAACCAAAAGAAGTCATCCAGCACATCCGGTGCTTTGGGCGCGCGAAATTTGCCAGCTTCTTCGCAGCCTTCATGGTCACAAATCCGCGTCGATGTTTCGGACGCGCCAGACATGCCGCGGCGGCCACGTGGGTTCTTCTTTTTGGAGGACGACACAGACATGTCGAAACCAAAGGGATCAGATTTGCTCATGGGGTTAAACCTTTCCGACTCAGGCGCATGAGTTTAGACGCTGTGGACAGAGATTGAAGGGGGCTGGGATAAAAAAGTGAGTAAGACACAAGAGATTGAGGATCGGCTTAAGGTCGCGTTTGCGCCGGATGAGTTGCAGGTGGTCGATGACAGTGAGAGCCACCGGGGGCATGGCGGTTATCAGGAAGGCGGGGAGAGCCATTACAATGTGCGCATCCGTTCAGCGGCCTTCGAGGGCCTGAGCCGGATTGGGCGCCACCGGGCAGTGCATGCGGCGCTGGGGGCGGATCTGATGGGGCGAATCCATGCCTTGGCTCTTGATCTGGATGTTTAGGGTCCACCTTTAACCATCTGATTTCGCGTCACTTCGCGCGGCCGCAAATTTTTCGAGGGTCGAGCCGATGCCGTTCGCGTCGCTGGTGTCTTCGACACCGTTGTCTGAGGCGTCTGCCGTTATTTTGTCAGCTGGATCCACCGCCTTTTGAGGCGCCCCCTCCGGGTCATTTTGAGGGGAATCCGCGTCTTTCGCAGCCTCCGGTTCCGCGTGCTGGGCAGGCGCATCGGGGGGCGTTTTGGTGGCCTCGGGGGGCGGATCAGCGGGGTGAGCGGGGGGCGGGAGCAATTCGGGCTGGTAGGCCTCTGCGTCATTGTCGCGCAGGCGGCGGAAAACCAAGACATTGCGCCACTCGGTGGTGGTGGATGTCAGCCCCGCCCGTTCAATGGAGGGCAGGGTTTCTGCGCGCTGATATTCCCAACCATACCCGGCCAAGCCGTTCATAAGCTCTTGGATTGCATGGGAAAATCGGGCCTCAGCCCCTTTGACGCCTTTGGCTTTGAGACCTTTGGTGGGGGCGGGCACTACTTTGTATTCGTAACGGGGCATGGGCGGTCTCTGAGGTTGGGTACGGGCGCGGTGTAGCGGATGGCGCGGCGAAAGGGAACGGGTCAGAGACAGGATTTGAGCGTTTCACCGGCGGATGCACCGGGCGTACACCCCCCGTGCACCCCTCGTACACCGCCGCAGCGCAGCGAAGGGCCGGTCAGGTGAGCCCGGATATCGTGGATTGGATGGCGTCGCGCAGGCGGGTGGCGGTGCCGTGGTCGTAAGACAGGTGAACAGGATCATAGACAGTCAAGGCAAGGTCCACCGCCGTGAGAGCATCGGTCAAAGCGCGCGCGGGATTTTCGCAGCTGTCATGGCTGGCGATGTGAAGCTGAGCGATGGCGAGATTGTTCTGGGTCATGGCCCAATCCACCGGATGATCCTCGCGGGTGCGGACCTCAAGGGCGGCGCGGTAGGCGGTGACAGCCTGTGCCAGCAGGTGCGCGCCTTTGGGGCCGTCGGTGCGGATGGCTTGCTCCGCAAGAGCGGCGGCGAGGTTGTTCTGGGTCATGGCCCAATCCACCGGATGATCCTCGCGGGTGGTGACCTCAAGGGCGGCGCGGTAGGCGGTGACGGCCTGTTCCAGCAGGTGCGCGCTTTCAGGGCCGTCGGTGCGGATGGCTTGGTCCGCCAGAGCGTTGGCGAGGTTGTTTTGGGTTCCGGCCCATTGCACCGGATGATCCTCGCGGGTGTAAACCTCAAGCGCGGCGCGGTAGGCGGTGACGACCTGTGCCAGCAGGTGCGCGCCTTTGGGGCCGTCGGCGCGGATGGCTTGGTCCGCAAGAGCGATGGCGAGGTTGTTCTGGGTCATGGCCCAGTCCATCGGATGATCCTTGCGCGTGTAGACCTCAAGCGCGGCGCGGTAGGCGGTGACAGCCTGTGCCAGCAGGTGCGCGCCTTCAGCACCGTCGGTGCGGATGGCTTGGTTTCGCAGAGCGTTGGCGAGGTTGTTTTGGGTCATGGCCCAATCCACCGGATGACACTCGCGGGTGCGGACCTCAAGCGCGGCGCGGTAGGCGGTGACAGCCAGTGCCAGCAGGTGCGCGCCTTCAGCACCGTCGGTGCGGATGGCTTGGTTCGCGAGAGCGATGGCGAGATTGTTCTGGGTCATGGCCCAATCCACCGGATGATCCTCGCGGGTGTAAACCTCAAGCGCGGCGCGGTAGGCGGTGACAGCCTGTGCCAGCAGGTGTGCGCCTTTGGGGCCGTCAGTGCGGATGGCTTGGTTTCGCAGAGCGGCGGCGAGGTTGTTTTGGCCTGCGGCCCATAGCCAAGGGTCCAGCGCCTTTAGCGCATCGTCCAAAGTGGGCCCCAAAAGCTTTGCCGCAGCGGACAGCCCGGCGCCGCCGTACCGCAGGCCGTGGTTTCGGAGCAAGTCGCTATATTTCAGGATTTTGCGGCGCGCGGGTTCGCGGGGATCGAGGCTGGCAAAGCTGTCAGCGGCGGTGGACAGGCGGGTGAAGGCCTGATCAACCTTGTTTGACAGAAGCGCAATGTCCGCCTGTGTTTCCAGAAGGCGCGCATTGGTTTCGACAGCCGGGCGCAGGATTTCCTGTGTGTGGATTTCGCGGGCGTCTTCAAGCAGTTGGTTCGCTTCTGCGTAGTTTTGAGTGCGCGCGGCATCCAGCGCGGCGGCGTGGATGTTTTCGATGCGGGCGGACAGGCCTTTGAGGCTTTCGATTTCCTTGACCAATGCGCGGTGTTCGGTTGCCTTGTGGGTTAGGAGGGTGCGGAGTTCTACGTCACTATATTCAAATGTTTCGGCGATACCGAAATTGCTGGCGAGTGCTTGGAGTTGATCGCGTGATGATGCGGTCAGGTTGGCAATAGTTGCATTCACGTCATGCACGGCATTGAGGGTTTGTTGGGCGATGCGGTTTGTTTCATGCACGGTGTCGTTGGTGTTTTCGCCGGTTGCTTTGACACTTGCCATGTCGCGGGCCATTTGCAGCGTTATTTGTTCGCGCAGTGGGGCGAGTTGTGCGGTAAAGCTGGGGTCGTGCAGCAGCAGGTCCAGTACCGGGCGCATGATGTTTTTGAAAGCGGTAACATTGGCAGGCAGGATGTAATCGGGTTGAAACCCCGGTTTGTTTTTGTCGTGCAGGACGTTCAGCATTTCTTTGATCAGGGCGTCGGTTTTTTGGCCTGTATCGATTATTGTCTGGGCGGAGGGCAAAGATGCTTCGATCATTTTTGGCAGGATAATTTTCGCTTCACCCGCAAAATGAGTTTGGGTGGCGATGGCAGTATCGAGTTCTTTTTGCAGGATTCCGGCGAGGGGGAGAGGGGCGTTGCTTAGCTGTTTGGCGATCTCTTTGATGGAAAGTGCGCTTGTCACCGCAGCGGTGCCGACGGCTAGGACTCCGGCTGGGGTGATCAGGGTTCCTGCGCAGACAAGGAGGTTGGCGGCGTGTAGTGTTTTGTCGTCCGTCAACCAACGCATCTAAGATACTCTCCCCCAAGTTGATTAATACTTAGGTAAGGTATGACGGTTTTTCAATTGTTTGTCTGTTGGCGGTCTGAAAGCCCGCCTTACGGGGGCGCGTGTAAGGGGGGCGTTTCGCCCACCTCTAGCGTTTCAGCCCGATGCGGCGGTGGATGCGGTCGGGGGAGGGGGCGTTGGTTTGGGAGGCTTGGTAGGTGGTGAGTGCGGATTGGATGGTGTCGGGCATTGGTGCGACACGGGGGCCGGATTGGTCGACGTGCAGGGTAAGCCCTTCCCCGGTGGCGGCCAGCCAGCCGTCTTTGTGGAACATTTCGGAATAGCTGTGAAAGCGTTTTTCGTCGTGTTCGATCAGGTGGAAGGTGCAGCTGACCTCATCCCCTTCGTGCAGTTCGCGCAGATAGCAGATGTGGAATTCCGCGACATAGGTCGTGCAGCCGGTTGTGCGGACGTAATCCTCGCCAAAGCCGATGTGGGGGTAAAGTTCGTCTACGGATTGGTCAAACAGCACGTTGTAGTAGGCCATGTTGAGGTGGCCGTTAAAGTCGATCCATTCCGGGCGGACGGTCATCAGCGAGGATTTGAAAGGAACCTGCATGGGGGCGCTTTCGTTGTTGTCTGTCGCGGGTGGGGTAAGGGGGGCATTTCGCCCACCCTCAGCCATTGAGTTTTTGCGCGACGAGTTGGTTGACCGCCTTGGGGTTGGCTTTGCCGCCAGTGGCTTTCATCACCTGACCAACAAACCAACCCGCCAGCTTGGGGTTTTCGCGCGCTTTGGCGACCTGATCGGGGTTGGCGGCGATGATCTCGTCCACCGCGGCTTCAATGGCGCCGGTGTCGGTGACCTGTTTCATGCCTTCGGTTTCTACGATCTCATTGGGTTCGCGCCCCGAAGTATAGCAGATTTCGAACACGTCTTTGGCGATCTTGCCAGAGATGGCGTCTGAGGAAATGAGGTCAACGATCTGTCCCAGCTGCATCGGAGAGACCGGGCTGGTGGTGATGTCCTGTTCATCCTTTTTCAGGCGGCCGAACAATTCGTTGATTACCCAATTGGCAGCCATTTTGCCATCGCGGCCTTTGGCAACTTCTTCAAAATAACCTGCGGAATCGAGGTCAGCGGTCAGGACGGAGGCGTCATAATCGGACAGCCCAAAATCGCCGATGAAACGTGCCTTTTTGGCATCTGGCAATTCGGGAAGGGCAGCGGCGATATCATCCACCCAAGCCTGGTCAATCTCAAGCGGCAGCAGATCAGGATCCGGGAAGTAGCGGTAATCGTGAGCTTCTTCTTTGGAACGCATGGAGCGGGTTTCTTGTTTGTCAGGGTCAAACAGGCGGGTTTCCTGCACAACTTCACCGCCCGCTTCGACAATGGCGATTTGGCGGCGCGCCTCGACATCGATGGCTTGTTGGATAAAGCGCATGGAGTTCATATTCTTGATCTCGCAGCGGGTGCCGAGGTGGCTGAAATCCTGTGTTTCGACGTATTTCTCATATTGGCCAACCCGCGCGATAGAGACGTTGACATCCGCGCGCATGGCCCCGGATTGCATGTCGCCATTGCAGGTCCCGAGATACCGCAGAATCTGGCGCAGTTTTGCCAGATAGGCGGCGGCCTCTTCGGGGCCCCTGATGTCTGGCCGAGACACGATTTCCATCAGGCAGACACCTGTCCGGTTGAGATCGACAAAAGACATATTGGGGTCCATGTCGTGAATGGATTTGCCCGCATCCTGTTCCATGTGAATGCGTTCGACACGCACCAGACGGGCAGTCGGCTTTTCACCCGCACCCGCGCTGCCCATTTCGACCAAGACTTCGCCTTCGCCCACGATGGGTTCATAAAGCTGACTGATCTGATAGCCCTGCGGCAGGTCAGGATAGAAATAGTTCTTGCGGTCAAAGGCAGATTTCAGATTGATCTCTGCCTTGAGGCCCAAGCCGGTGCGCACGGCCTGTTCAATGCAGTATTCATTGATGACCGGCAGCATGCCGGGCATGGCCGCGTCCACAAAAGCGACATTGCTGTTGGGTTCTGCTCCAAATTTGGTGGAGGCCCCGGAGAACAGTTTGGCATTTGAAGCAACCTGTGCATGGACTTCCATGCCAATGACAAGCTCCCAATCGTGTTTTGCGCCTGCAATCACGCGGGGTTTCGGGGTCTCATAGGTCAGATCAAGCATGGCGTTGCCTCATGTGCGCTGGTTTTAACAGGGTCTTAGGACAGGCAGTCAGGTGCTGCAAGGGATTGCGTTGATTGGATCGGTGTTCAGACCGCGGCGCGGGTCATTTTTACAGACTTTTTTGGCCAAAATAATGTGCCTATTGTCACCTGTTTTGTTGGGTTCATCGTGAAGATGTGTAGGGGGCTGGCGATGTTTCCCTCTAGTATGCACCATTAAAGAAGGTTAATTTCAGGTGTAAATTCATGACATCTTTCATTTAAGTGGAGTGCACAATGCGATTGACGCAATTCTGGATCGTCCGACCTTTGGCATTGTTGGTGCTTTGGGTGATGATGGCAACACATGTTTCGGCCTTGGACATCAGCAGTTTCGTTGGAACCTATGCAGGGCAAGCCGAGGTGGAAAACGGCGATGGCACCACACAGATGCGCGACATGAGCGTGACAATTTCCGAAGAAGACAGAGGGTTCCGGGTTGCGTGGTCAACGGGCACCACGCGGGCGGATGGATCGGTCAAGCTTAAGGAATACAGCATCAATTTTGCGCCCTCTGAGCGTGATGATGTTTTCGCCGCAGCCATGCAGCGCAATGTGTTTGGTAAAGAAGTGCCGTTGGATCCGATGAAAGGTGAGCCTTATGTTTGGGCGCGTATTCTGGGCGAAACCCTTTCGGTGTATTCGTTGTTTGTGACGGCTGAAGGGGGCTATGAGATCCAGCAGTTTGACCGGACTTTGGCAGAAAACGGCATGCAGCTGGAATTTCAGAACGTGCGCAACGGTGAGATCGCCCGTCGGGTTTCGACGTTTTTGACTGCGGAATAACGCGGGGCCAAAGCTCTCTGGCCTCTATCCTTGATCAAAAACAGCACTCATCGCGTCACGCAGGCGCGCAACGTCACTGTCTACGCTGGCGTCGGGATCACAGATGAATGAGGGCAAAACTTCAATCCGGATGGTGCCGCTGGCGGGGGTAAATTTGCCCCGTGGCAACAGGTGATTGGAATCGTGGATGACAATTGGCAGGATGCTGCGCCCGGTATCGCGGGCCACCAAAACAGCGCCTGCTTTGAAAGGGCCTAGTGTTTCGCCTTTGGTGCGGGTGCCTTCGGGAAACAACACCACAGAACGGCGCGCGGGCATGTCGCGCACCGCTTGAGTCAATGTGTCCATTGCCACAGATCCGCTTGATCTGTCGATGGGGACCAATCCGGCGCCAGAAAAACCTGTGCGCAGCAGTGCCGCATCACAGAGTTCTTTCTTGGCTGCAAAGGTGAACCATTTTTCGTCCGGGACCACATGCATCAGGGCAAAGCCGTCAAGGTGGCTGCGGTGATTGATCACGATGATGCTGTTGGTGTCCTCAGCGAGGGCGCGTTTGTTGTCATCAGAGACCTGCGCCTTGATGCTGAGCAACCACAACAGCCGCGAACAGGCCCGTTTCACTAAACGCCAATACCAGCCGCGAAATCCTGTCTGGCGGGCACAAAGCAACGGGATAAAGGCCACAAAGAGGAAATAGAACGGCCCAAGCAGGATCAACACAGCGCGTTTGAAGAGGCGAACGCCAAAGGGATCAATGACATCAGTTGCGTCGGCGTGCGCCTTTGGGGGAATGGCCATTGGGTCCTGACGTTTGTTGTCAACCCAACTGGGCTTTGGCCTGATTTATCCGGGAAACAAGCAATAAGTGCAATGTGAAAAATTGACCTAGGGGCAGGCAATAGGCGCTTTGGATCAGCCAGCCTGTGCGGTTGGCCCGGCATCTGTAAAGACAATGCGTTTGCCTGCGGCGATTTCACGGCTAAACAGGGAGGTAATGATGCGCATGGCGTCTTCTCGGCCTGAGGCGGCAAACCGGGTGGCAGAATGGATGCGCAGGTTGTTGTCAAATCCGCGCGCGGCATGGGCCCAGATCATCGGGTGCAATTCGGTGAGATGTTCGCGCACGATCCATTGTGCGTTCTGTGCGACTTGTGATCTGATCTGATCAGCTTGGTCATTGCCAGAGAACGCCTGACCAATGGCATTGGCGCAATAGGCGGCAAGCAGGTTGGCGGTGTAGGGATCGGGGCGGCGTTCGAGAATGTCGTGCAACCCTTCGACAAAGAAATCCAGATCGAGGTTGGCGCAGGCGTGATCATCACATGAGATTGCGTCAAATTGCACCCAGGTGTATCCGCCAGCGCCCCAGGTGGCTTGGGTGCGGGAGGCGGTGCGGCGGGCTTCGAGTTCCAATTCCTCAAGCGAGCCGCCCCAGCGGGGCAGGAGGTGATTGCCCATGGCACGCATGGCGCGCGGATTGGCGTGGTTCATATCAATGAGAAGTTGGTACCGGTCAGCCAGTTGGCCTTTTTCTCGGTCGCTTCCTGCCAGCACGCTGCAACAGGTTGAGGCAACAAGCGCTGACTTTTCGTTTTTGGGGCAGAAGGGTTTCATGATGGCATCGGCGCGGTCGACATGTGCTGCAAAAGCATCACGGTTGCGGGCAGGGACTTCGGCGTCCCAGCAATTGCCGCGCCAGGCCCATGCGATGTCCATATGCGCCTGTGCAACGATGCTGCTGACAATCGCGCAGTCTTGGAAATCGGCAAGCACATGTTCCAATGCTTCGATGCCATCAAGGATCGGCGATCCTTTGGCGGGCGATCCGTCAATGAGAGCATGTTCTGCGGCGTGGACCACATCAGCGCGGGCGCCAAAGGCAAGCAGATCAGCCACGGGCATTTTGCCCGGTGTCAGTTGACGGGACATATCTGCATTGGTGATCAGTTTGATCAGGCCGTCCCAATCCTCTTGACGCACAAGACGTTGGGCCTGCGATAGATGTTTCTCGCGAATTTCATCTTCTGCGGTTGGATCGGGGCAAGGGATCATCAAGGCATTTTCAATCGGGCCTTTCATGATTTTGCGCGGAGCCTTGCGACGGATCAGGGGCGGAACAGGAACCACTTCGGAGGCAGCTTCCTGATGGGAATCGGGACTAAACATCAAGCCAATTGATCTGACATGTTTCTGCAAGAAAGCGTTGAATGGTTTCATGGTTTATTAATCCGTTAACTTAAATTCTGCTTACCAATGTGATGAGGCAATGGGGCGCAAGCGTGGCGCAGACGCGCTTTAATCACGGTAAATTTTCAACTTGAGCGCGTTGTCGCCGATAGAATGGGGCCAGTTTCACCGTTAGATTGTTTCGGTTCTGGCGACGCTACGGGGGGGTGCCCGCCTTTTGTTTCGCTGATTTAATGACGATAGGCTGCATTCTTGCAAAAGGTCATTTTTTATACGCATAATCGCTGTCGTGAAATATCGTTTGATCTCTGCTGCATGTGTTTTCATTGCCACTGCTGTCGCCTTGCCTGCGCAAAACATTGTGCAGCCAGAGCCACGCCCGGTTGAGTCTCAGGGCCAAACTGTGGCCAAACAGAGCGCTAAACCGTCACATGTCTTAACGTCCTCAACCGTGGGTTATGATGAGACGGTTGAGCCGCAATTCGATACAGATCTGCGCCCGCCTGCACGGGCTGGGAATGTACCGCGCACCCGCTGGCAGCATAAACAAGGGCATGCGGTTTGGACACGGGCGGCCTTGTCAGCGCTCAAAGATCATGGTCAACCATTGGTTGATTTAGTTCCCGCCGATGTGGAAAACTGGTGCCCCCGTTATCCAACGGCCAGTGACGCAGATCGACGGGCGTTTTGGGTTGGGTTTATGTCAGCATTGGCGAAACATGAAAGTACGTACAAAGCCCGCGCCGTTGGCGGCGGTGGGCTGTGGTATGGGCTGTTGCAAATCCTGCCCTCTACAGCGCGCGGGTATAAATGCAACGTCGGCAGCGGCGAGGCGCTTAAGAATGGCGCTGCAAATCTGAGCTGTGCGATACGGATCATGGCCACAACTGTTCCACGGGACGGGGTGATCCATGGTTACAAAGGGGGTAAAGGCCAAGGCGTGACAGCCGATTGGGGCCCGATGCATTCCGCACCCAAGCGGCGCGACATGTCAGGATGGCTGCGCCGTCAAGCGTATTGCAAGCCCTTGGATGCCACCCGCCCCAAGACGCGACCTTAGGGTCAGGCCCCCTTAGTCCTGCGGCATTGGCGCTGGTTTTTGCAAAATCACTGTTGGTTGGGTGGGTGTAAGGTCATCGTTACCGAACAAGGTCGCCAAGATGCTGTAATGCAGCACAAACAGGTGTCCTACGGATATGACGGATTTCCCTCTGCCTGCGTTACATTGGCTTGAAATGGAACCACTATTCCCGCGCAGATGTGCCTTTTAAGAGAAAAAACTATCAAACCAAAGGAGCGGTTGATTAGGACCTGCCCTTGGGGTTCTGACTCTAGGATAGCAGATGACGATAAAGGCTGACCAGTTCTGCGGCTTCTCGGGTAATGGCGAAATGTTGTGCCACATGGGGGCGGACGTTTTGTGACCATTCCTCAAGGCGCGTTGGCGGGTCAAATGCCGCGCATATGGCCTTTGACAGGGCTGGGATATCACCCGGCTCTACCAGCAATCCCGTGTTTTGGACAACGATCTGATCAAAGGCACCAACGCGCGTGGCGATCACAGGCACGCCACAGCCCATGGCCTCAATCGGGGTCAGGCCGAACCCTTCCCAACGTTGTGGCGCAACATATAGGTCAAGCACGCGGTACCAATCGGCCATTGCTTCGACGGGCACTTCGGGCAGGAAATGGAACCTGTCAGCCAGACCCGCTGATTGCACGCGGGATTTGAGGTCTGCCAGAAAGGTTGTGTCATCCGAGCCAACCGCGCGGCCCATGATGAGCGCATGGGTGTCAGGTGTTTTGGACATCACGGGGATCATCGCATTGACAAAGGCATCGGTGCCTTTTTGGGGGCGAATGCGGCCATAACAGCCGATCAGGGTGGCATCGGGTAGTCCCAGTTGCGCACGCAATGCGGTGCGATCGGGGGCGGGGGCGTACTCCTTTAGATCAATGCCATGATGGATCACCTGTGCAGGATTTTCCAGATAGCCCGCCGTGCGATCTGAGGTGGCGACCACTGCATCCATTTGGCGGATCAACCAACGGGTCAGGCCGGTTTGTTTGCGTTGAGAGGCCGAGGTGAACACCAGTTTGAGTTTTTTCCCTGTCAGATACTTCAACGCCAATCCGCCGATCATTTCGACGTTGCGCCGGGCGTGCCAGACCCGCGGTCCACCATCAGGCCCGCTGCGCGGCATGGTGAGCAGTGCGGACAGGGGGATCTGTGGCACCGCATCCGGGATAACCGGGCCGGTGGCTGCAATTGCGATGTCCTGCGCCTGTACCGGGACAAGGCGCACCACCGTTGCTGTTACCCCTGATAAGCGGCGTTTGAAATTGGGTGCGATGACCTGCACTTGGCGAATGTCGACCTGTGTCACGGGGTCAGGTCCAGAGCTTTGATCAGGCGGGCTGCTATGCTGTCGAGCTGATCGGTCTGTTTTTGTATGAACTGCTGTGCCGCCGTTGACGATTTTGCCCGCGCCGCCGGGTCCGCCAAAAGCGCACCCACCTGTGCCGCAAGATCAGCCGCATCAGCCACATACCGCGCGGCCCCCATGGTTTCCATCTCAGCAAAGGTTTCTGCGAAATTGGCCACATGGTTGCCCGAGAGCACGCTGGCCCCTGCATGGGCAACTTCGAACGGGTTGTGCCCGCCGATGGGGCGCAGAGACCCGCCTAAAAAGACAATATCACTGAGCGCATACCACGTGCCCAATTCGCCCATGGTATCCGCCAGAAAGACCTGTTCGCCCGGCACGTCTGCGCGGGTGCGCCGGGTCAGGCTCAGACCCGCGCCGGCGATGGTGTTCATGACCTCAGTGCCTCTATCAGGATGACGTGGGGCAAGGATCAGGTGCAGGTCAGGATGGGTCTTGAGCAGTTCAGCATGCGCTGCAAGCACGGTTTCTTCTTCGCCTTCATGGGTAGAGGATGCAACCCAGACCGGGCGGTGCCCAAGTGCCGCGCGGGCGTCAAACAGGGTGTCTTGGTCAATGGGGAGCGGGGCGGACATGGATTTGAGGTTGATGCCACGGGCCACGCGGTCTGCGGGGGCATGCATGTCCACCATTGCCTGTGCCATGGTGTCATTTTGGGTGAGGATCAGCTCAAACACTTCGAGCAGATGGCGCGCCAATGCCGGGCGTTTGCGCCACCCGGCTTGTGATCGTTCCGACAGGCGGGCATTGACAAGGGCGAGCTTTGCGCCCCCTGCATAGGTCCGGCGCAGCATTTGTGGCCACAATTCGCTTTCGACAAAGATCGCCGCATCAGGGCGCCAATGGGAGAGGAAGCGTTTGAGAGGTCCGGGGGCATCAAGCGGGGCGTATTGATGCACGGTACGTGGTGGCAGCCGACCCGCCAGCAAAGCGGCAGAGGTGGCGGTGCCAGAGGTGATGAGAAAATGCGCATCAGGTAAGGCGACACCCATGCGTTGGATCAGCGCCAGTACAGACATGCTTTCGCCGACAGAGGCGCCGTGAAACCAGATCAGCGGTGCGTTATATCGGCGTGGTTCGGTGGCGTGGCCAAGCTTTTCATGGGCGCGCAGGGTGCTGACACCGGCGTTGCGTAGTTTGCGCACCTCTGAGCGGGCGAAAAATGGCACAAGACCCATGCTGGCCGCGACCCAGGCGCGATAGAGGAAGGGCGCAGCCATGGGGTGCGCTCAGCCGCCGGTGTGGCTCATGTGGCGGGGCATTTGCCCGTCCAGACGCTGGCGGGAGTAATCAAAATCATGACCTTTGGGTTTGATGCCGATTGCTGCGCGAATGGCTTCTTCCAACGGTCCGTTGTCATCAGGAGATGCCCGCAAAGGTGCGCGCAGGTCAGCCATGTCTTCTTGGCCAAGGCACAGATAGATTTCACCGGTGCAGGTCAGGCGCACGCGGTTGCAGCTTTCGCAGAAATTGTGGCTCAGGGGTGTGATAAAGCCAATTTTCTGACCGGTTTCTTCAAGCCGAACGTAGCGCGCAGGCCCTCCGGTCCGTTCGGTCAGGTCGCTGACGGTATAGTGATCAGCATAGCGCGCGCGCACGTCTTTGAGTGACCAATATTGGCCCAGACGATCTTCGTTACCCAGATCCCCCATCGGCATCACTTCGATCCAGGTCAGGTCCATCTCGCGTTCGGCGCACCAAGCGGTGATGGTGGGCAGTTCGTCTTCGTTGAAATCCTTGAGCGCAACAGCATTGATTTTGACCTTAAGACCGGCCTTTTGCGCCGCATCAATCCCTCGCATAACCTGCGGCAGGCGGCCCCAACGGGTGATATCGGCAAACTTTTGTTCATCGATGGTATCAAGAGAAATGTTCACGCGCCGCACACCGGCTGCATAAAGTTGATCTGCGAACCGCTCCAACTGGCTGCCATTGGTGGTGAGGGTGAGTTCCTTAAGGGTGCCGGCCTCAAGATGTCGGGTCATGCCGTTGAAAAACGTCATGATGTCGCGACGCACCAGCGGTTCTCCGCCTGTGATACGCAGCTTTTCCACCCCAAGATCGACAAAGGTGGAACACATGCGGTCCAGCTCTTCGAGGGTCAAAAGCTCCTTTTTGGGAAGGAACGTCATGTTTTCCGACATGCAATAGACGCAGCGAAAGTCACAGCGGTCTGTCACGGAAACCCGAAGATAGGTGATGGCGCGGGCGAATGGATCAATTAATGGAGCAGTCATGGGATCATAGGTAATGGTCCTCAGGTCCCCCGGCAAGCGACATTTGGGCAATTGATGCCAGAAGGCGCTGGCGTTAGGTTGGGGACATGAAGAAAATTATTGTATCTAGTATTGTTGTGGTTGGCCTCTCGGGATGTACGCAGGTCACGGGTGTTGCCGAACGATTTGGCTTGGGCGCAGACAAACCTGATGGAATTGTCGCGGCGCCTTCTGATCCGTTTGTGAAAAATGAGGATGCAGGTGCGGCAGCTGTGTTGGCCCCTGAAACAGCTGCGCCATTGCCTTCTCCGGTTGCGCGCACGCCAGAGGCGCTGGATACCACCACGCCAGAGCAGCGCGCCGCAGCGGCCGCACCGGCCCAGACCTCTGGGGCGACATTGGGCAAGACGGTTGTGTCTTTGGGCAGCCCGACAGAGCCGGGGTTGTGGTTGAAAACCCCGCTGGTCCAATCCGAAGTACAGGGGCGTGTGACAAACCCGGCAACGGGTAAATCTTCGCTTGTGACGTTGATCCCTCTGGATGGGCCTGACACCGCAGGCAGCCGCATGTCGTTGGCAGCTTTGCGGCTGATTGAGGCGTCTTTGACGGATTTGACCGAGGTTGAGGTTGCCTTGGAGGGGTGATGCCAGCGGGTGCAAGACCTGCGTTTTGCCATTGTGCCCGGAGGGCTTGGTGAACAGCGATGTGTTTCAGCCCTGCTTTTTCAGGAAACGCAGCGCTTCTTTGACCGCAAAAGGTTTCATGGCCGCCCCATGGGTTTCAATAAAAGTGGTTGTGCGGCCTGCGTCATGTTTTGACAATTCGCGCAGCCACCAGCCGATGGCCTTTTGAATGAACCATTGATGATCGCTTACGAGAGACGCGGCCCAGCCAAGGATACGGTCGCGGGCATCAAGTTCGGCGGGTTTGGGGTGGTTTTGTTTGGTCCAGGGTAGGGTGCTGACCAATGCTGCGCGACGGGTCCACATGTGATCCGAACTGACCCAGCTTTCGACCTCATCAAGTCTTGCGGGATCAGCGACCAGCCGCTTTTGACCCGCCATACAGGCGTGATCGGCGATGGCCCAGCTGTCAAAATCCGGCGTCCAAGAGGCGATCAGCGCCCAAGCGCCGGTATCATCGGGGCGAATGCGTGCTTGTGTCAGCAGTTTCGCAGCGGCCAGCCGTGCTTCATAGATATCCGTTTGCCACAGCGCTGAGGACAGTTGAACACGCGTGTCGGTATCCATTTGGCTGCGCCATTCTTTGGTCAAGGCGTCGATCTGTGGATTGGCAAGGCCCAGATATTGCCGATCTGCCTTGTGATATTTGCGCATATCAAGGGCGCGGGCGGGATCACCTAGGGCGGTGAGTTGTTCAAGGAAGGGGTCATGCATCAGGGTCATCCAGAATATAGGTGGGCAGCCCGTCAATCGAGTGACGGTTCTTTTCCCAAGCGTCGCGGATGCCATCAGCACCTTTGTTTTCGGTATAGGTTTTCAACACGTCACGGGGGCCTTTGTGTCCGTAAATCGGAACACCCCATCCGCAGGATGTCTGAACCAGGTCAAGGGTCATGTCAAACACCTGTCGCGCCCCATGGGTGGGGGGGAAACGCGCGTTGAGCGGGGCAAAATCCGCATCTCGCGGATGCAGGGTTCGCGCTGTACCAAACACGCGCAAAACCAGCGGACGTTTTTCCAAGCCACACCACATCAAGGTCATGCGGTTGATCCGGGCCAGATGCGCGGCGGTTTCGTTGCCTGACCCTGTCCAGTTTTGCCAAATGATCCGGTTTGGTCCCAAGACTTGCAGGGTGTCCATCCCCTTGGGTGAGACATTGACCCGGCCTTGATCCGCAGCGGTGGCGCAAAAGAACAGATGTTGTGCGGCGATAAAGCTAAGATGATCTTCTGTAAGCGCATCAAATTGTTTGGCCATGTCGGGTCCTTTTGCGGGGTTACTCCACGGTGACGGACTTTGCGAGATTGCGCGGTTGATCCACATCTGTGCCTTTGGCGACGGCTGTGTGATAGGCCAACAATTGTGCAGGAATTGTATACAGAATAGGATCAAGGGCGGATGCGATCTTGGGCATTTCGATGGTCGCCCAAACGCCCTGTCCGGCCTCTGCAAGCCCTTCGGCGTCAGAGATAAGGATGACCTTACCTTCGCGCGCCATGACTTCTTGCATGTTGCTGACAGACTTATCAAAGAGCACGTCTTTGGGCGCTATGACCACAACGGGCACATGTTCATCCACCAAGGCGATGGGGCCGTGTTTCAGTTCACCTGATGC
The DNA here is from genome assembly GCA_039986635.1 of Sulfitobacter sp. GTDB lineage: Bacteria > Pseudomonadota > Alphaproteobacteria > Rhodobacterales > Rhodobacteraceae > Sulfitobacter. Next base: position 5,047 of record JBDWQI010000311.1, on the reverse strand, counting down.
ATAAGCTTCGGCGTGTATGTAGCTGATTTCTTTTAGTTTAAGAGCGCCTTCATGGGCGATTGGATACATTTGCCCACGCCCGAGAAACAACACGTCACGGGCGGCGGAGAGCTTTTGTGCGGCGGCCTTGATGGAGGCGTTTTGCTCCAGCGCGGCGTTGATCACAGAGGGCAACCCACGCAGGGCGCTGATGTGATCTGCGATTTCATCCGCCGTCAAAACCCCACGATCCTGTGCGGCTTTGAGCACCAGCAAAAACAGGACTGTGAGCTGGCAGGTGAACGCTTTGGTTGAGGCAACGCCAACCTCAACACCGGCAAAGATCGGCAAGACCAGATCGCTTTCGCGGGCGATGGAGGATTCAGTGACGTTGACCACCGACAGGATGCCTGCGCTCTTGCCTTCACAATAACGCAGTGCGGCCAGCGTGTCTGCGGTTTCGCCGGATTGGCTGACAAAAAGAGCAAGCGTGCGGTCCGGGATGGGCGGTTCGCGGTACCGGAATTCAGAGGCAACATCGACTTCGACGGGCAGGCGGGCGATCTGTTCAAACCAATATTTCGCTGTCAAACAAGCGAGGTAAGCCGTCCCGCAGGCCACCATCGTAATACGGTCCAGTTTGCTGAAATCCACACCATCTTCTGGCAGGCGGATGTCGCCGCTATCGCTGAGGTAATGGGACAATGCGCTGGCCAAAACGCCGGGCTGTTCTGCGATTTCCTTGGCCATAAAGTGTTTATGGCCGCCTTTGTCGATCCGGGTCGCATCGATTTGGATTTGCTTTATTGGCCGATTTGCAAGCGCGCCATTCTTGTCTGTGACGCTAAGCGATGTGCGGGTGATGACCGCGACATCCCCATCTTCGAGATAGGACACACGGTCGGTCATGGGAGAAAGCGCAATGGCGTCACTGCCCACAAACATCTCTCCGTCCCCGTATCCCACAGCAAGCGGAGGGCCGCTGCGTGCGGCGATCATCAAATCGGGAAAGCCGTCAAACATGAAAGCCAGGGCAAAGGCGCCTTCGAGCCGTTTGACGGTTTGTTTTGCAGCCATTTCCGGCGTTGCGCCCTGATCGAGGTACATTTGCGCCAACAGAGCGACAGTTTCGGTATCGGTTTCAGTGTGGGTTTCCACACCAGCGTCGCGCAGGTCATCGCGCAGTTCGCGGAAATTTTCGATGATGCCATTGTGCACAACAGCAACGGCACCGGCCTGATGGGGATGCGCATTTGTGACGGTAGGTGCGCCATGCGTGGCCCAACGCGTGTGGCCGATGCCAGACTTGCCCGCCAAGGGTTCATGTACCAACAGATCAGAGAGGTTCACCAACTTGCCCACCGCACGACGGCGCGCCAATGCACCATCATTAATGGTGGCGATGCCAGCGCTATCATAGCCGCGATATTCCAGCCGTTTGAGGGCCTCTACCAAGATTGGCGCTGCTTCGTGGTCGCCAAGGACCCCTACAATACCACACATTTTTAGCTGCCTCGCTGCATTTTGGCCTTTTTAGCCTTTAACATTTCGAACAATTTACGCGCCATGCCCGGTTTTTCGACCTGTGGAGCACGTGCAAGTGCCAATGCGTCCGGCTCAACGTCTGAGGTGATGACAGAGCCGCTGCCGGTTAATGCGCCATCGCCGATTGTGACAGGCGCGACCAGCATGGTGTTGGATCCGATAAAGGCGTTGGCCCCAATGGTTGTATGGTGTTTCATCACGCCGTCATAATTGCAGGTAATCGTCCCGGCGCCAATGTTTGTCGCCGCCCCGATGGATGCGTCCCCAACATAGCTCAGATGGTTGATCTTGGCGCCTTCGGACACCTGCGCATTTTTGATCTCTACAAAATTGCCGACACGTACGTTTTCGGCCAATTCGGCCCCGGGGCGCAATCTCGCGTAGGGGCCAATGATGGATCCGCGCGAAACGTGGCAGCCCTCAAGATGTGAGAAGGCACGAATTGTTGCGCCGGTTTCGACCGTTACGCCGGGGCCAAAGACCACGTTGGGTTCCACCAATGTGTCGCGTCCAATGACGGTGTCGCGGGCCAGAAATACGGTATCAGGTGCGGTGAGGGTGACGCCATTTTCCAATAATTCCGCGCGGGCGCGGGATTGAAAGTCCGCTTCGGCCTGAGCGAGTTCGGCCCGCGAATTGATGCCGACAGTTTCCCATTGCGCGCAGGTTACTGCCGTCGCGCTTAGGCCTCGCGATCGGGCGATGCTGATGATGTCGGTCAGGTAATATTCCTCGGAGGCGTTGGCATTATCGACGGTATCAATCAGATCAAACAACAGGTCGGATTTGCAGGCGACCACCCCGGAGTTGCACAGGGTGATCTGACGTTCGGTTTCTGAGGCGTCTTTGAATTCTACAATGCGTTCAAGGGTTTGCCCCTCCATCACCAAACGCCCGTACCGTGCGGGATCTGCGGCTTCGAAGCCCAATACCACCACGTCAGATTGATCCAGCGCGGCACACATGCGTTCCAATGTTTCCGCCTGAATGAAGGGGGTGTCACCATAAAGCACAAGCGCCATGCCATCAAACCCGGCCAGCGCGCTGCGGGCCTGTGCAACAGCGTGGGCCGTGCCAAGTTGTTCGTTTTGTTCCACAATTTTGAGTGTCATGTCATGGGCAAGGCTGGCCGCGCGCACCTGATCGGCGCCATGTCCGGCGACAACAACAGAGCGTTCCGGCTCCAGTGTATCTCCGGCGGCCAGCGCGTGGATGAGCATTGCGTCGCCAGCAATGGGGTGCAGAACCTTTGGCAGGTCCGAATTCATCCGTGTGCCTTTGCCTGCGGCAAGGATGATCAATGCGGTCTTCATGGGCTACTCGTTCTTATTCAGTTTGGCTCTTCTTTACGCGCTTGTCTGATCGGCGCAAGTCTGCCACGCATCAAACAAGGTTGCGTGTTGCAACAAGAGCGGGCGGGGTTCCGCCCATTTGGTCGTGCTGGCACGCAGAGGAGTTGGACAATGAAGACAGTGGTTTTTGATCTGGACGGGACATTGGCCGACACCAGCGCTGATTTGATTGCCGCTGCAAATCTGTGTTTTCGCGCCATGGGGGAGGGCGATATCTTGGACGCTCAATCAGATGCTGCAACGGCATTGCGGGGTGGACGTGCGATGCTGCGGTTAGGCATGGAGAGATTGGGGCGTGCGGGGGATGAAGGGACGATAGACGCCTATTACCCAAGGCTCCTGGAGGCTTATGCCGATGACATTGATCGCCACACGGTGTTGTATCCCGGCGCCATGGCGGCGGTGGCCGCGTTAAAGGCTGCCGGTTACGGCGTGGCAATTTGCACCAACAAACCTGAGGGTCTGGCGCAAACTTTGTTGACGCGTCTGGGGATCCGGGATGAATTTGACGCGATGCTGGGGGCGGATAGTTTGCCTATGCGCAAACCTGATCCGGAACATCTGTTTGAGACCGTGCGCCGGGCTGGTGGAGATCCAAAGAAAAGTGTTTTGATTGGTGATACGCTCACGGACCGCAAGACGGCTGAGGCGGCGGGCGTGCCCTGTGTCTTGGTCACTTTTGGCCCTGCGGGGGGTGATATGGCAGCGTTGAAGCCCGAAGCGTTGTTGGATCATTATGATAATTTGCCGGCAATCATTGTTGATCTGATCGGAGAGGCGGATAAATGAGCGAGGTTTTCAAAGGCAGTTTCACCCAGCAAGAACCGATCCCGGAGGCGGGGATTGAGGCGGCGGTGGCGGTTATGCGGTCTGGTCGGTTGCATCGGTACAATACCGCCCCTGATGAAGTTGCAGAAACCGCGCTGCTTGAGCAAGAATTTGCAGCACGGCTTGGGAAGAAATATTGTCTGGCAGTGGCGTCTGGGGGCTATGCAATGGCAACGGCCTTGCGCGCGGTCGGGGTAAAGCCGGGTGACAGGGTATTGACCAACGCTTTTACGCTGGCTCCGGTGCCCGGTGCAATTGCGGCTGTGGGCGGGGTTCCGGTTTTTGTGGGCGTGACGGCGCAATTGGTCATTGATCTGGAGGATTTGGCCAGCAAAGTGGGGCAGGCGGATGTCTTGCTGTTGAGCCACATGCGGGGACATTTGGCGGATATGGATGCGTTGATGGCGATCTGTGATGGCGCGGGGGTTTGTGTAATTGAGGATTGCGCCCATACGATGGGGGCTTCGTGGAATAATGTGCCATCCGGGACGCAAGGCAAGGTCGGGTGTTATTCTTGTCAGACCTACAAACATGTGAATTCCGGCGAAGGTGGGTTGTTGGTCACGGATGACGCAGAGATCGCGGCGCGGGCGGTGATGCTGTCGGGGTCCTATATGCTTTATGACAGGCATGTCGCAGGGCCCGAGGCACAGGCCTATGAGACGTTGCGCTATGAAACACCGAATATTTCGGGCCGGATGGATAATCTCAGGGCGGCGATCTTGCGGCCTCAGTTGGCGGATTTGGATCGCCAATGTGCCCGCTGGAATGAACGTTATTACGCGATTGAGGCGGGGGTGCGGAACACACCGGGACTGACCGTTATCGAACGCCCCGATGCAGAAACGATTGTCGGCTCCTCCATCCAGTTCCTGTTGTCGGGTTGGTCGGGGTGCGCGGTTCAGGATGTTTTGGCGCGGTGTGCGGCACGTGGGGTTGAGTTGCGGTGGTTTGGCGGGGCGGAGCCGGAAGGTTTCACCAGTCGCTATGACAGTTGGCGTTATGTGGACGCGCCTGCGATGCCGGCGAGTGATGTGATATTGGCGGGAATCGTGGATATGCGGGTTCCTTTGACCTTTTCGCTGGAGGATTGTGCGTTGATTGCGCGTATTATTAAGGCGGAAGTTGGGGCTGTTTATCAGAAGGCTCATCAGCCCTGACGGGCCTCTTCGCTTGGCCTTAGGCTGAGGGTGTGGGTGTGGGGCTTCAGGTCTCACCATCCCAGAGGTCAGTTGCCGCCTTTGCTTGATCCCCTGACTGGCAGACCCCAGATGTCGCGCCAAGTAAAATAGCCGTCTCCCGCCGGGGCGGGGCCCTCGGCGATTTTTCTTGGCCCGCCCCCA
>JBDWQI010000310.1:0-3583 GCA_039986635.1 Sulfitobacter sp. | reverse complement strand
AAAATACGAAGTAATCTGTAAGTCATTAGACTATTCGTACATAGAACCTTGCGCCATTGTTGACCATAGATGCACTTCTCGAACACCACCAGGTACAAAGTAAGATTTTTTCCGAAAACACAAGCCATGTTTCCATGGTGTTGCAGTGTCCGAACGGTGGGCAAAATCTTGAGGGCAAGGTTGTGTTAGAAAAAGAGGCAAACTGTATAAATATGTCTGTTAAAATTGCAACTGCGTCTATCTCAAGGAAGAACAATACATACAGCGCTCAGTTGTTTTGCCAAGAAAATGAGCCAACTACGAGTAGCAGGCTCCCACCCTACACCTTTCTTTGTACTCGCCGCATACAAAAAAGACGTGTGGGGCTGCGACATACCAGGTAGTCAATAATGTGTCGCCACGACCGTGTTCGAATGATGATGATGTCAGACACGATGATCCATACGTCGCAGACGATGACGCGGCAGCGACGCCTGATGTGGGGTTATATCTGAAACGATTACGTTGCCGCGAACCCTGAAAAGTTGTTCCAGAATTCGCAACACCATGACGGTGCGGAAATTCCAGAATAACATCTGCAGTACACCGATAGTCCCGAAAGGTTGTGCTGTGCCCCGATTCCGAATGTCATCTCTGTGACGAACCCACGTTGATGCTGCGTCGACTCCGGAAGCTCCCGAAGTCTAGAAGGAACCCTATTATTCTTAAATAATTCGAAAGGTGTCATCAGACAGTCCCAAATGATCGTTCACACAGCGACTCTGTCGAACAACTTATTTCGACGCCGCGCTGAGGCAACCCCTCGTGATGATGATACCCCGGTGATCAAAGTAAAAAAGGCTGCGTACTTGTACAAGCTAAAGTAGATAACACACCTCGAAGTGGTTAAAGTTCGTACAACTAATGTCAAGGCTGATGTTGACGTTGAAGTCTTTCATATTGAAGCGGTTCATCTCGAGCGTAGTATCAGCGCTATGTATTCGGAATCGATTTCCGGAGGACCCTCGTTCCATCGAACGCGGGTTCTACGCTCACACGTTCTTGCTCCACTGGCAACAACAGGTTCAAGTGGAAAATGTCGTGGCAGCTCTATTGGGGATTCTTGCTGTTCTTCGCAGTGGCAGCTCGAATTGAAAATGGACGTGGCAACTCTGTGAATGGTATATTAATAGTAGTTGTTCTTTGCACCCGCGGCATCAGACGGCAACAGTTTTGGCATATTCGTGGAAAGTGGTTGACGTTCTTCGCGAAAGCAAACCCAGATTTTCAAAACGATTTTATCGGCAACTTCTCTCAGTGTACCGCAGATGCCCTCAATGGAAGCAGCAAATTTGGGCCTCCGCCGTATTTTTCACTCTCTTCCCTGATGATTCGCAGCTCTATAATGCTTACTGTATTCGAAGGCCAGTGGCCTGTTGGCGGGATATGTCGGCATGAACCGTGTGGTGCTTGGCGGATGAGTTACGTCAGATAGTCTACCATGCGCCATCTGGTTGACGTTTAGCTCAGGATATTTATGTTGATGTAAGGAAAATGCGCGCTCGGACCAGGGAGGATGGCGAGAGAGCACATGAGAGCAGCTGTAGTGAAAGGATGGGCGTGTCATTTTCCATCAGCTCGGATTGTATTTGGCGTGGTCTGGATGTCACTGGGTATATTTTGAAAGAAGCAGAACATCAACCGTCGACGTCAAGGTTGGGATTTTCCTTCAGCAGCGTGAGGATTAGTAGGAAGTGTTCCCCCCCATACACGGCAAGCGTCATAATACTCTTGAAGGGTTGATCCACGCGCCTCTTCGGTCACGAGATGGTTGGATAAGGCAAGCAACTAACTTCAAGCAGCACCCAAGCACCTCGTGTGATGGACTCGATAGTTTCCAGAGAGAAGCTTGCATGTTGCTGTGGCAGTTGTTGGATCTTAGCGCTATAGTGCCCCATTGCTTTAGCACTGATGTCGTCCATTAACTGGTGCCCACAAATCCAAAGGCTTACTTGCTTGCTGTCTTCCAGGTTCACCTCGGGCCCTTCTTTCTGTTCCTACGTGAGGGCATGGCATGAGCTACGGGGCCAACTGGAAATTTGTTTGTACCACGCAACCAGTCGACGGAGATTCGCTTGCATTCTCCATGCCTCCAATGGCATCCTCGGCAAACGAAGCAGGAGATATACCACCGCCATCCACGTTTCGAGCGCACTTGCATGTGAATGGCCACCGAACGTTGAGCATTGCACGCTCGTTTCGTGCAAAGAGTCCTTTGCCGCTGTTGAATCATGACGGGTATCCGTTGCGTGCATCGTTCCTGGTTCTCACCAAGACCGCCCATCTAGGTCGTCACATTTAACTTATGCATCCTCTATTACTGCACATTACCAATTGAGGCATCCCCGCCGACCCGGTGTAGCTCTGTGAACGTTCCCGGGGATATTCAACCACTGAGTTCACTACCGGTGTTTCGCTCAGCGTCCGCATGCAAACAAGTGGAAACCACGCCGACCCAATGACTTCCGTGCTTCTAACGCACTCGTTGAGTAGCTTCCTCAGAGTACCAACGAGCGCCCTAACCTCGTGCCTTGTGGAGACGACCACTCTAACACCGCCGTGGGTTTACAACCGCCAACTGGCATTGAGCACTAAGTCGAGAAGGCGGCCGCGATGTCGCCGCCGTAGATTTACCGACATCTAGCAGCATCTAGTGTCGCGCTCCCGTTCGTCAGAGCGGCTGTGCTATAGTGGTAGCGGGTAAACAACCGCCGCATCCTGACGATGATTGCGCTACGGTGTCGCTCTCAGGCTACCGCCCTATCTCCGCCGGAGGTTTACCGCAGCCGATTAATATCAACCGTTTATCGGTTATCTCTCGCAAAAACGGCTGCACGGCACCGTAGATATTCTTACTTCCAGAAACGCCAAGAGGACACGGTTAGTAGTCAATTGGGTGCAGGTATCACCGTCCCGGCTTCGGCGATTGTATCTCGCCTGGGTCTAGCTTCTTCGATGTAACGGTGTCCTTGAGGTGTGGGTACGGGGGTACCGGATGGAAGCGTTCGGTGCTCCGTCAAACATTCCCGTCCAAGACCAGTAAACTAAACCCCCTTCCCCCTATCAACGAACGCCACCCGATGTCCTCCATTTATATCTGTCTTCGGACGGAAAGACGAGAGGCGTTTTGTAGATCAAAGATGTGACGCACGCCGGTGGAGGGTAGATTGGTTTGCAGGGGTACCCTGCCAAGACACATCATGCGGATATTTACACGTAACCCTTCCCGGGTGAGGCGATATGGGGTAATTTGATAAAAACAGTTTTCCACGGTGAAAAGGATCGTCTCGTTGGTGACCACAAGACGCTCCAAGACATCACGCGTGTGCCTGGTCCGAACCTACACAAGCAACAGTTGAAATTCTTCAATGGCATATCTGTGTCAGCTTTTATGCAAAATTAACTTACAGCTCCGTCGTGCGGCATCATCTTCGGGGTATCGGCGATAGAGTTTTCGTGGTGGTGAGCATTTAAAAGCCTGTACCAGGTATTAGGAATAAGTTACCGGGCGGACGACGTATCAATCTCAACGACAGACGACCAT
>JBDWQI010000309.1:0-18086 GCA_039986635.1 Sulfitobacter sp. | reverse complement strand
GTAACTGCTTCGAAGAACTGCCGGGTTCTTGGCTGCCATAATCCAAGCTGCGCACGCGCCCATTGAATGCCCGATAACATGTACTTTGGGGAGATTGAGTTGCGAAATGACTGCCAAAGCATCATTCGCAAGTTGTTCCATCTCAAGCGGCTCATCGTAGGCGCCACTCGCGCCGCATCCCCGCTGGTCGTAGCGGATCACCCGACAGCCACTAGGTAATGCGTTCACAAATGGGTCCCAAAATGACGCGGTCCCGATGAATCCTGTCATTAGAAAAAGAGGAATACCCTCGCCACCATTGTCATGAACAGCAATGGATTGACGCCCGACGGAAACGTGCCGAACGCTCACTGGAATTCGTCCGCATAGGCGAACAATAGCGGCATCCCACCCGTATGAACGAAGACCACCGTATCATTCTTTCCAAGTCCACTTTCCGGTAGCCAATCTATCAGGCCCGCCATTGCTTTTCCAGTGTAGACCGGGTCAAGGAAGATGCCCTCCATCCGTGCTAGCAGCTTGATTGCCTCGATACCTTCTGGGGTCGGTCGACCGTATGCACCGCCGGAGGCCCTCCCATCTACCGACACACATCCGTCAGGGACCTTACGTCCTAGAGTCTCGCTTGCGAGCTGAGCTACCTTCACGGCAGCACTTTCCGCATCTGCGAGGACAGAAAAACCTTGAACGTGCGTTCGACTAGACGCCTCCAGAGCTGCACAGACAAGCCCGGCTTGCGTTCCGCAACTCCCCGTAGCTGTGACAATCACATTCGGATGATGGCCGAATGTTTTAATCGACTGCGAGAGAATTTCACGACCTGATTCGACATAACCAACGACACCCAGCGGATTGGACGCTCCAAAAGGCAGGATATAAGGCGTAAGGCCTTTGTCCCGACAGTCTTGCGCAACCTCATCCATGGCCTCGCCAAAGTCGCGATCCTTTGAAATTTCGACAATCTGTGTGCCCAGGATTTGCATAAGCAGGGCATTTCCACTCTTTTCGTAGGCGTAATCATATCGTCCTACGATATCTTTGATTACAATGCGGCACTCCAAACCATGTCGAGCTGCACTGCCAGCCAGTTCGCGGGCACAGTTCGACTGCGAATGAGCTGGTAGGATTATAACATCGGCACCTCGTGCAATAGCGTTGGCGAACTGGCGCTCAAACTTGCGCAACTTGTTTCCACCGCCTGCAGGGCCGCCTTCATCGTCGCGTTTGATAAACAGGCGTGGACCACGCAGATGTTCTGTCAGTCGAGGTAGAGGTTGCAGCGGCGACTCATCATCTAGAAGTCTAACTTTTTCATGATCAAGAAAGTTCATCCGGCAACTGCTCTTTCGACGGGATCGCTGCAAATCGTCAATTCGACTTCCACCGGTGCGTTTACCGGAAGGTGTGAAACACCAATTGCCGTGCGTGCGCCGACGCCTCTCTCATCGAGAGCGTCCCTTAGCGTTCTGGATGCAGCATCAGCTATCGCCGGTATACGGACATTACCGTTTGCGCAGGCAACAAAGACTGAGAGCCGCAATACGCGGGCCTTCATTTTCCAGCTCTCTCCGAGCGATGAACGCACAACGCGAAGCGCATTTACAGCGCATTGCGCGGCTGCTTTCTCTGCTTGCGCCTGATCGACGGCCTCGCCAACACGGCCGATATGAAGAAGTGCGCCTTCGTGGAAAGGCAGCTGGCCTGAAACGGCAATGATACCGTTGGCTGCGGAACTGTTGACATAGAGGCCCGCGGGTTGGGGCACGTCAAAATCGTACATGTCCGACGCGCTTCCGTGGCTGTTTGTGTTCATAGGAAATCCTCGGGTTGGTAGGTCACATGTTTTCTGGAATTCTAAAGTGTACGATATCGTACACATACGGCATGTGAATTCCTTTCGCAACCTGCGAATTTTGGGATATGATTAGCAAGCAAGTTCGATAGAGAAAGGACAACAAAGCAGAACTATGGAAGATGAAGATGATCAAACAAGAGAGAAAGAGCGCTTCGTCGCCGAGCCTTCCCAAATGGGTAGGCCACGTAGCGATGCACCATCAAGGCGAGATATAATCCTTGATGCCGCGCTCTCTTTATTCATCGAAAAGGGGCTGGGCGCAACAGGTATGGGTGAAGTCGCCACCCGCGCAGGAGCATCTAAAACAACATTGTACAGGTTATTTCCGGACGTGAGCGCATTGTTCAGCGCATCAGTCAAACGGACAATAGAACACCGGCGACCGGCAGTTGAAAAAGCCCTCGAACATAACGATCTTGAACAAGCGCTGACTGACGCAGCGTATGAGATTCTGAGTGCGATGAATGACCATGCTGTCGAACTTTTCCGGCTTGTCATTTCGGAAGCAGGAAGGCGACCCGACCTTGCTCAAGGGTTTTACTCTGAGCTTGTCGCAAGTGCCGTGCGGCCCATTTCAGAACGTCTGCAACTAAACCCAAGAATTCCACAGGCGGATGCAGACATGCTGGCCCTGCAGTTTGTAGGTTCGTTTAAGGAGCCATTGTTTTATCCGCGTCTTATGGGGATAGAACCAGCGGCGGATGTTTGTACAATTGTACGGCAATCGCTAATTATTGTAACTGGTTCATCGGTATGCGGTTTCATCGAGGCCTGACACTTATCAGCCCGAAGGCTATTCAGTTTCCAAGTGTTTGGTCGGTATCTTCGGTATCGAATTTCCGAAGATACAATCTCTAGGATTTTGCCATAAACGGGCCAACGATCGGACACACTGATTACTGAATATTCGGTGCTACGAAACTTTTGCTAAACTACGTTAAGTTTTGGCAGGTTTTTGGTAAGCCTCAAACGCTGAAAACCGGCCCTTCCCTAAGCAGCTCGTTAAACCCCTCGCTGGTTTTCCAAAAACCGTCCTTTTTAGAACGGTTTCGTGCTGTTATGGCTCTCAATCAAAGTTATGCTGAACACAACCTTTACCAACAGATTGTAGGCTCTCATGCCCATAGACGATTGCGTCTGCGCCCTGCCCTTCTGCGTCGCCAGATGTGCCACCAGCGCTTGTTGTCTGAGATGTCGCCTCAGACTTGTCCTCTGGCCGTATCAAGCCGACATACAGCGTAATCTTACCGTTTGACCAGGATACTATAACCCCACCCTGGGCAAGATCTTCGTCACTGTAGGCCTCCTGCAGATCACGCGCCTCTTCTTCGAGCGCATCCACGCGATCGTAGAGGGCGTTGTAGGCATCAGTTTCAAGGGTTTCGTCCTCCATTTCGAGTTGGAGTTTCTCCAGCTCGTCAGTGATCGCATCCACGCGTTTTTGTCCCGGCACATCAGGCTCGATCGGACCGGGATAGACGCGACCATATTCCGCCATCGCTCCATAGTCGTAGCGCACCAACGCCTCGGCCCACGCAAACCCCATTTGGGCCCGTGCCTCTTCGGCGGCCGCGGTGAGTTTTTCGACCATGATAACCTCGACCAGTGCGATGTCTTCCAACACCGAATGCTCCTCGAGGAGATCGGCAGCGATGGGACCACCCCGCGCCTCATAGTCCTCGCGCACAAAGGCCCCGATATCGTCGCTCACCTGCACACCGCGGGTCTTGAGCGCCTGACGCACCGTATAGGCCTGCACATAGCTGTCATCGCCTGTCAGGGCCGCATACACCTCAAGCTGCACGGCCTGGCTTGGATGGTCCGCAAAGGCCTTCATCGTATCGAGCGTGATAGACTTGGCGCGGGCCGCCGCGCGGATGTCGGGATGGATGAGGCCGTAGCGTAAACGGCCTTTGACGGCTGCGATTGTTGTCCCGAAGGTCTTGGCGATGGTGTCTGGTGACTGCCCGTCGACCTCCATCATGCGCGCGAAGGCTTCAAATTCATCAATGGCATTCATCGGGGCTTGGGTAATGTTCTCGGCTAGCGACAAGGCCGTGATCACATCGCAGTCATCCGGCACCAGACGGCATTCGATCTTGGTTTTGTTGGTGAACCCCTTGGCCGTCTTGTCAGCCACCAGTTCATTCAAGGCCGCGCGACGTCGACCACCTGCCAACACGCCGAACTTGCCATCGATCTTTTGAACCAGCAGTGGCTGGATGATGCCCAGCACGCCGATGCTGGCGGTGAGGTGGGCGATAGCCTCTGTCTCGTAAGTTTCAGGTGAATTGCTGCGTACATTGGCAGGATGTGAAGTGAGATCACCAATGGCGACGGAGATGGATTTGAGAGCATGTGTCATGTGATGTCCTTGTTGAGATGTTTGCGCCGCCCCGAACGTTCGGAACGGCTTGACCAATCCCCAGGCGGGGATCACATAGGCATTGGGCCCGCTTTCCCTTTTGAGGGGTCAGCGAGCCTTCAGATTGTGCTTCATTTGCGAGGTTAAGCCCCGTTCCCTACCAGTCGGAGGCCATCATGATGGTGAGCACGCGCACGGTGGTTGAGGGATTATCAGGGGTTTCAGCACCGTAGCGGAAATCGCTATCCGCCTCATAAAGATCAATCTTCCAAAAGACCTTTTGCCCCCTGATATCGACGGCCCCGAAGTCGTGGCATCCGTCTGGATCATTCTCGGGTTCAAAAACGTCGAACTCACCTGTTGCTTTGACCGCCTCAGCCATGAAGCCATCCTCGGCCTCTGCAAGTGATCGGGTCACATGCATTCGGCCTGCGATGGGCTGATCCGGCGCAATGCCAAGGCAGGCGAGCTTGCGGAAGGCATCATTCTGCACCGCGATCGCTGCGATGTCGGGGCTTTCGGATTGAGGGCGTGCGGAAGTGGTCATGGATTTGTCCTTTCGAGGAAATTGAAAACACAAAACCCAAAGCTTGCTTTCACTCTTTGAGAGCCGCCGCCTGCGACAGCCCCAGACCTCTCAAGCTGCCTGATCGGTGGCCCCTGCCCTGCCTGCTTCCGATCTCGCGATCAGATAATCGCAGGCCTTCTGGGCATCGGCCGCGTGTTTGAAAATTGCGTTTTTGTCGGACCGCAGCACACGGAGCCAGTGATACAGATACGACGCGTTCAGCTCGAGCGTAGAGCGAGACCGTTGTCAGCCCGAGGTGAAGAATGGTCCCTCCCCCACCGCAGCTTACATAGGCATTGGGGTTGTTGATCGCTGCTCGTAGGTAGCCAAGGTCACGTAGGATGGTTTGGCGTTCCACCCGAAGCGCCGCATCAAGGTCACCAGTTCTTCTAAGCTTTCGGTGTCGCCACCACGACCACGCCTCTGCCCGCAGCACGCGCAATACTTCTGTTTGCATGGGAAGTTCCTTGTCAGGACAGACAGACCGGAAACCGACCCGGACCGATCAGGAACACCCCACAAGGGTCCCATCAGGCGGTCCTAAAACAAGAAGGAAACTTTTACTTTTCGGCAGCGCCAGACCTGAACCGAATTGACCTTACCCAAAACCGCAGCGGGGCATCTACGATGAGATCTTTGACGCGGCCATTGAAGTATCGAGCTTCGTAAACTGGTAGAAATCAGTTCAGATTGAATGAAGTTGTCTAAATCAGGGTCAGCGAGGTGATTTTGGGTGTTCCCTGAGGCTGATCCCCATCTATCTCATTGATAAATATATACTTATCAATATGTGAGCGCTTTATTCAAGACATTTTGGACGGAAATGAGGGTGTAGATGTCAACGATCACCATTCGAGAGCATTAATAGAGAACGACATACAATTTTAGCAACAAAACCCCTTATCGAGCTTACAGTACCCTACCTAGACAACGACAGCGGTAGCACCAATTGGAAGCCCCGCATTTCTCTTTGCAATATACGTCCGGGGAAACACCTGCTTTTTCAAAGCATGGTTGCGCGCGACCAGTATTGTGTTTCTTGTTGCTGTGCACGAAGACGACCGAGATTGTACTTACTGTCTCTGCTCATGGATGGAATTGTTAGGGTCTCTAGCTAACGACACCATCGAAACATGTGAGCTACAATAATGTTGTAATGATGTTCGCGCGCGTAGTGATGTTTCGTCGAAGTGCGGTCAGGGCGTTCACTCATGATCTCAAATTGAGCTAAGGAAGCACGCTTTTTCCTTGTGTTCAAACCTTTCACCGCCACGCGATTTGTTCCTTTCGCAAATGGTGCTTATGATTTTCAACGAATGGCCGGAGCCAAAAGATGAGTAAATCGTCATTCTCGTCGCGTTTTCAAAGTGTCCACCGCGGTGGACGTTATGCATTTACAATATCTGCTTTTGACAACCTATCGAGCAAGACAGTTGGGTCGAACTGCTGAACTTTTTTGCCAAGTGTTATACTATGAAAATAGGCTCCGAAGTCTCTGATCTGACTCCCTAGCTGAAGTATGATGAAGATGGCGCATGATGCCTTCTCTGCGCCTACGGCGGTCTTTGCCTTGTCGAAAGTGTTTGAGTGAATGCCCATCATCGGAGCAAGGGTGCGTGCATGGTTTTCGATGTCGAGCCAGTTATGGAGCCTGTTCGTTGAGAACGATATTGCCTGATCACATATCGTGATAAGTTTTTGAATTGCTGGTGGCTCGTTCGCTTGTTTGTCTTCTAAATCTTTTTGTTCTTTTATAGACCTAGAATGGTGCCGGACAATTTGTCCGTCATTGGCGGGCAGTTTGATCGTTTCTGGAGCGTCCACCGCGGTGGACGTATCGATGTATTCTGCGTCAACGTTAGTCAATAGATTGCGATATTCTACAATCGTGAGCTTTCTCCGAAGGGCTTTACGAACTTCGGAAAGCAAGCTGTTACTAGGATCGTATTCTTCCAAGCGGGCAAGTTTTGTCAGTATCTGCTTACGGAGGAAAATACGATCTCGACGGTTGTTTTCCATTTCCTGAGCGACGGACAACAGCTCGCTGGCGCGTTCCAATAACGGAGTAAGAGAAAGACCATAACTGATGGAATGACCATCTGATGACCTGACACGGTAGCGTTTCCGGTTTGGACTGTCGTGGCGCTTCATAAAGCCGAGTTCGACAAAGCGGTCGATATGTCTGCGGAGTGTCCTTTCATCGATACCACCGACGCGCCGGCAAATCTCGTTGTTGGAGGCGAACACTGTATCACCGTGACCTGGTCTAAGGAAACTCAGCATAGCTTGAAGCGTTTGGATGTGGCCTGGGCGTAGTTCAAACATGCTACGCGAGTCTCTGAGGGCCCTGAAGATTGCCCACATATCAGTTTCATGAGGTGTTTGCGCCCCAGTCGCTGGAACAGCGGGGGCGCTTTTGATTGAGAGTTTTGTGAATGCCATAATTTATCAACGACGACCGTTTGGCCCACAAGTTCCCGATCTTGTCTCGCGTTTCAAAGCGCGACAAGGCAACAAAAAGACGTCCACCGAATCGGTGACTCTTGACCGTTGTACTGGAGGTTGCTACATCAAAGGTGCAAAACTACTGATGAGGGCTCTCCGAGGGAAACTTTGGGGGGCTCTTTTCTTTTTGGTCTTCGTGTTTCTCCTCTGCTCGTGTTTCTAATTTTGACTGGGATCAGGATCCCGAGTCTCTCTCACTCTGCCACTGGTCGAAAAGCTGCAGAAGCGTTGCCTCTGCACGATCTTCTAGCCACTGGCCGAATTCCGGGTTGTCCTTGCGGGCAATTTTGATGGCAATCGCTTTGCCATCAACTGCAAGCGTCGCTAGAGGACTGCCGTTCTCATCTTTTACGATGGTGATAAGGCCCTTAGGGACTAGGTTCACAGCGGGTTTTATCTTTTTGGCGCAGGCAGCGTACACCGCTTGAAACTTCTCTGAACTTGGTGTCTCGATGGGCAGTTCGTCAAGGGCTTCCTTTGCGATATCAATAAGTTGCACTCGCTTAGCAAGAGCGGCCAACTCTCCCCACTGTCGCCTGCCAACACCATGAGCAGGTCCGATCATGCGTACAAGCTCTTCAGGTAATTGCTCGATGACTACGCGATGGTTCGAGACGCCTTGTCGCGTCAGCCCCAACGCGTCCTGGATAATGCTGGGTTTGTATCCGGCCTCGTGCATCTCTTTGATAAAAAGAGACTTTTCGATAAAAGAAGGGTCGAGCCGAAGGTTGTTCTCTTGGCCTTGTGCGATCAATGAGGCATCGTCGTCCAGCGTACGGACAATTGCCTTCACTGATCCGCCTATTTTTCGAATTGCCGCAAGTCTACGCCGACCATAAACGATGCGGTAGCGATCATGCTGGTCCGAGGGACGGACCATGATTGGTACCTGCTGACCATGCTTTCGTATGCTCTCGGCGAGTTCGTCAATGCTGCTGTCTTCTAAAATCAATCGGTCGCGCAGTCCGTCCATATCGATCTGATCAGGCTCTATGTCGCGAATAGAATTGGCTGTGATCTCGCGAAGGGAGTCACGAAGTCCACCAACAGAACCGGGTAGCTTTGTAGATCTCGCCGGGGCAGGGGAGGGGGATGCGACTTTGTTGTCATCTTCTGGGGGTTGGTTGAAAATGTTGCGTGCCATTAGCGGCGCCCCCATGCCAGCTGAATTGTCTGCTCAAGTTCATCGGCAACGCTGTCTATGCTGGACAGCGCACGATCAATTGTCTTTCGAATGAATTGACTGGGGTCCACTTCATAGACAGTTTGTTGGGTCATTCCTGCATCTGATACTGCAGTCGACTTTAACATCGGTTCTGTCATGACTTGCCCAGCAAGAATTGACCTCAAATATCCGGCCATTTGGGTTTGGGGTCCGTCGGAGGGCTCATACCGCGTGATAAGGAACTTGACGAAATCCCAAGTGACTTTTCGTCCAATAGCTTCTTCGACGGCCTTGATTGTCTCTGACGCGAGCTTGAGGAACTGACTCATTGATGCAATGTCAAGCATACCTGGGACAACAGTGACGAGCAGGCCGGTCGATGCGGCTAAGGCTGTCAAAGTGAGAAACCCCAATTGCGGAGGGCAATCGATTAATACGATGTCGTAGTCAGCTTCCACTTCCTCTAGAGCTGCAGAAAGGCGTTCTGCAAAAATTGGTTGTACTCGCCGAGCGAGTGCGTTCGCCGTTTCGGTTTCGTACTCAGAAAGCATTAGACCCGCTGGAACCATGTCTAGCTTGTGGAAATAGGTCTTCTGAATGACCTGGCTGAGGGGGATCTGATCTTCATAACGCAAAGCGTCGTAAATCGTGCCGCCTTCAGCAAATTCGAGCTCAGGCCGAAAGCCAAAAAATGTTGTTAGACTAGCTTGTGGATCCAGATCTAGTACGAGCACGCGGTAGCCGCGTAAGGCATATCGCTGTGCAAGATGGATAGTCGCGGTAGTCTTGGACGACCCACCTTTGAAATTCACGACTGATATTACTTGTAGGCGGTCGCCTTTGCGACGGCCGGGCAGGTAAGAATCGGCATTTTTGCCGGTTCGAGCCAAGATACTTCGCAGTTCATCGACCTCTTCGGCCGTATAGAACCTGTGACCACGACCATCAGTGAAGACTTCCGGAAAGCTACCGTCTTTGTGGCGATTACGCAGATTGGATGTGCTGACGCGAAGTAAGCCAGCAACTTCGGTTGAGCTGAAACGCCTGAGGAATTTTCGCTCTTCGGGCTGGAAAGCTATCTTCATCTGCCGGTCAAGAGACTCAGCAAGATTGTCTGCAAAGGCTCCGATATCAGAAGAGCCTATACCTTGTGCATAACCTGTGTTTTGTTCATTCATCTACTGCCGCCTGTCATGGCCTTTGCTAAGGCTCTTCTCTCTTCTGACGACCCAAGGTGCGTCTGACGCGCTTTGTCGTCAAAATGGGAATGCCATGAAAGAGTGAGTCCGGCAAGAAAAATCTATATCTAGTGCAATACTTATCCACAGCACCAATCAAGTCTGCGCGTGAGGATAGCTCTAATATACTGATAAATATTTGTATTTCTAATTTTCGCGCGAATTTTCCGTGGAAAACGCAACTCTTGAGATTGGCTACGGTTGGGACTGGCGATTTTTTGCTTCAGCTATGATTCTTCCAGATTTTTGTATGAGGAATGCCAAATTGCGGTCGGAAATATCTCGCAACGGGTGCCGACGGTACTCGGCTATGAGACCAAATTCTAACTTTCGTGCACTTCAAGTGCGAGAAGGTTGGAATATTTTCGCTGGATCGTAGAAAAACGTCTAGGAAGTTGGATTGAGCAAATTAAACACGAGAGCACATCTATTGCGCAGAAGGAGAGGTTCCTAATGCGCAATTGGTGTAGCCTCCACTAGTCGAATGGTGGGTTCCCAAATTCGAACCAAATCTTTCAGTCTGAGCGGCTAGTTCCTAGCTAAAGCCCTGCTGCCTTGGTCAAATTCACCCGAAATCGGTCCCTTCGCCGCTGATATCGCCGTGTCATCTCTGCAGACGCGTGGCCCAGTTGTTTTTGGACGTAGCGTTCGTCGACTTCGGCGGAACTCGCGAGACCGGCACGCAGAGAGTGGCCCGAGAACAGTGCGAGGCGCTCTCTTTCCGGAAGATCGGACCGGATGCCCGCATCTAGGACGGTTTGCTTAATCAAACGGGCGACGTGTTTGTCACTGAGCCGCGCCTTCAGCGCACTCGTGCCATCACGGGATGTGCGGACAAACACTGGGCCAAAATCAATCTTAGCGAAATGCAGCCATTGCTCCAAGGCATGCACAGGACAAGTCTGATCACTTGAGCCGCGTCCGATTTCGACTTCGCGCCAGCCGGTCTTGGCATTGAGCGTGAGTAGGCCGCCCTTTTCTTCAACCTCGATCCAGCCGCCGCTATCGGGCGTGTCGTCCTTGTGCACATCTAGGCTGACGATTTCAGACCGACGGAGACCTCCTGCGTATCCAACCAGCAGAATGGCCCGATCTCGTAGGTCTTTCAGCCCAAAACCAAGGGTTGCAATCATATCAAGGATGTCTTCGGCAAGGATGGCCTCTTTTTGTACCGGAGGACGGGCGTGCTTGCGTTTGATCCCGGCCAGTACTGTGGCGATGTGACGGTTCTTACGATCGAGGGTGAAGCCACGCTGTGTGTAGTTCCAACTGAGACCTGAGAGCCGCCGATCTATAGTCGAAACCGAAAGGGCAGGGGCCTTGCCAATTGGTGCCGCCAGATCCGCAAGGTAAAGGCCGATCATTTCGGGCGAAGGGGGCAGGGGTCCTATGCCCTTCATCCGGCACCAGCGAGAAAAGTGTGCCCAATCCTTCGCATAGGCCTTTAGCGTGTTCTCAGATGCCGCCTGCCCCGCATAGTCACGGGCAGTCTCAACCAGCCGATCGAGTGTGCCAGACCCAGCAACAAAGGTGGGGAGGCTTAGAGCCTCATCGGGAGAAGGAAATCTCTCGTCGCCCTCGTTGGAGCAGGGCGCGTTTGCCGAGCTTGAGGGCGATTTCTGGCGTTTTTCAGACATTCGCTGAGCATATCTTTTTATGTCCGATAATGCAAACTTATTGGACATAGAAAATACCGGTAGGGTGGGGCGGTTTAGGTGCAATTTTGTGGATATAAGCGCCGTGCTGAGATAGGCTTATGGCATGGAATTTGCCAAACCAGGCCTTGCTGGCGCTCTCGTCACATTACCCCGAATGCCGCCATGGGTCACCTCTGCGCGCGTGGAAACCCTTGAAGATGTGGCGTTTTTGTCAGGGGCGGCGCTGGCCACGCTGCATCTTGTGGTGGGGTGTGACGACGTCCCCCACGCCTTGTTGCGCAATAGGCTGAGCCTGACCGCGTCAGAGGCCAGCATGGTTATGTTGGGCAGACCCGAAAGGACTGGGGACATTCGGGACGCAGTGCATCTGCTGCGGCCGGGCGATCAACCTGGACCGGCGGGTGCGATTTATCTGCAATGGCAACAGGCGACCGCACGGCCGATTTCGGTTGGGACGTTTCAGCGTGCCCTACCTTCCGTAACCGCTGAACAGATCGCCACGTGGTTGGATATGGGGCGGGGTGGGCCGGTCATGCGCGCCGCGACTGTTCTGGAAGCGGTCCTCACTGCGCATCCGCGTGAGGAGGTCATGTCGCTGATCCTTGCCGATGCCGTCTTGGCGCAGTCTTTGGAATGGACACACGTTCTGCCACTTTTGGCGACCGGTTTGAAATCGCGCGATCTGCGCAAACGAGGCACGGACCTAGAACTGGCCTGTCATAAAGCGTTGGTCTCCTCAATTGGTGCGACGCTTCCGATCGCGTCTGATCTGACCCGTCGCGTAGCTCACCTGCGGGCTGTCATCCCAAAACTGCGAGCGAAGGGGGCAGCGGACGCGGTCGCGCTATTCCTCACCAAAGATGCGCTGTCGCCTACAATCGCTTTGACCGATCCAACCGCCGGTGTCGGTCGCACTGGTCGCACCAGTATGAGCGACCGCGCAGCGCGGCGGCTCTGTGATCGGTTGGTTGATCTGGGCGTGGTGCGGGAATTGACCGGACGCGACACTTTCCGGCTATACGGGGTCTGAGATGGCAAAGGATCGGCCTGACGAAGATATTGACTGCGAGCTCGAGGAGCTACCGGCTGAACTGCGTTGGCGCGAGTGGATGCGCCGGATTGAGGCGGTGCTGTTTGCGAGTGCGTCACCTGTACCGCGCGAAGACCTGGCCCGTGTCGTGGGGCAGGAGGTTTCAGTTGATCTGTTGATTGAAGATCTCATCGCGGATGTGGCTGACCGACCCTATGAAGTGGCGACGGCGTCGGGTGGCTGGATGCTGCGCACGCGCGCGACCTATGCCGCTGTGATCCGCGCCGCGGCGGATGTGGGCGGGCAGGATTTGGATTTACGCGAGTTCGACCTCGCCGTTCTGGCTGCCGTGGCCTACAACCAGCCGATTACGCGTGATGGGCTGAAAGACATTTTTGGCAAGGAGATCAGCCGTGATTTGATTGGACGACTTCATGCACGGTATCTCATTGCGACCGGTCCACGCAGCCCCCGCAGAGGTGCGCCCTACACCTTCGTGACGACGGAGAAGTTCCTCGTGGCGTTTGATCTGCAAAGCCTGCGCGATCTGCCAGATCGAGAGCAGTTGGACGATGCCGGGGTGGGCGTCATTGATGAATAATCCCTGCTGGGTCACAAGGGACGCGATCTGATAGTATCTTAGGTGAAGCAGGGTAAGCGCGGTAATGATCGACAGAGATTACGTGTGTTTGCACAGCGCAGAAAACGTATTTTTGTACATCAATGATGACATGTACGGTGCCGTTTTTTCTTGATAGGGTTTAATATCCTAAAGATTGCACAACTTAAAAACCTAAAAAGTAATCGACATGAAACCCTAAACATAATACAGCTTCAAACCCTAACGACCGAACAGGTGGAGGGTTTGTGAGATGGCAAGTGCAGCGGAGAAATTGGCGGAGTCCCTGGTGGTTATCAGCGACCTTCAGTCAAAGGGTGTCATCGCTATTAGGTCTACCAATTTGACCAGAACCCATCGGGAACGATTGCTGAAAGCTGGATTTATAAAAGAAGTGATCAAAGGCTGGTACATCATGTCCCGGCCTGACGAACGCGTCGGTGAAAGCACCGCTTGGTACACCTCCTTCTGGGGGTTCTGTGCCCAATACCTCTCGGATCGATTTGGTGAGGATTGGTCGTTGTCACCCGAGCAGTCCCTGAAGTTGCATGCAGGCGATACGGCAGTCCCGGTGCAGCTGCTCGTCCGAGCCCCGAAGGCGGGCAATATGAAAACTGACTTCCCACACAAGACCTCGATCTTCGAGACCCGTGCGACGTTTGCGCGGGGAAACTCGCTTGTCGTTAAAGATGGGTTACGCTTGTTCTCAATAGAAGAGGCATTGATCCTTGTTCCTGAAAGTTTCTTCAAACAGAACGCGACAGATACGCGGACGATCCTAGCGATTATACCAGATGCTTCTGCCCTCTTGGCTCGACTTTTGGAGGGTGGGCACACCAGTGCAGCAGGGCGATTGGCGGGGGCGTTTCGAAGTATTGGCAAGACGAGAATTGCCAACGAAATCGTCTCAACTATGAAAGCGGCGTCACATGATGTGCGGATGAGCGACCCATTTGCGGAAAGCGTGACTGTCCTCAATGCCGGGCGGGAAACGTCACCGCATGTGCACCGCATCCGGTTAAAGTGGGAAGCCATGCGCGAAGCAGTGATCGCGCATTTTCCCGCCGCTCAGCCGATCACAAATGATGCCGAAGCCTATCTGACCGCGATGGATGAAATCTATGTAACCGATGCCTATCATTCGCTGTCCATCGAGGGCTATCGGGTCTCACCCGAACTGATCGAGAAAGTGCGCTCAGGAGGTTGGAACCCGGATGGTGACAAAGAAGATCTTGCGATGAAAGATGCACTTGCGGCACGCGGCTATTGGGAGGCGTTTCAAAGCGTGCGTGAGAGCGTGCGCGCCGTTCTTGACGGCGAAGATGTTGGGGAAGTCGCAGAGCGTGATCTGACAGCATGGTACCGGGCGTTGTTCACGCCATCTGTGGGGGCGGGCATACTGAAGGCGGCGCAGCTTGCGGGCTATCGAAACGCGCCAGTCTATATTCGGGGCTCTCAGCATGTGCCGATGAGTGTCGAAGCCGTCCGTGAATGTATGCCAGTGTTCTTCGAGCTTCTACGGGCGGAGACCAATCCCGCGGTTCGTGTAGTGCTCGGTCATTTCATCTTTGTATTCATACATCCGTTTTTAGATGGGAACGGCCGTACGGCTCGGTTCTTGATGAATGTGATGTTGGCTGCAGCAGGACAACCATGGACGGTGATAAAAGTCGAAAACCGCGCCGCCTACATGACTGCGCTGGAAGCTGCGAGCGTTCGTGAAGACATCGTGCCATTCGCCAAGTTTCTGGCAAATGCGCTTAAGGATCAAGAAACAGCCGCGATAGGATAACAAGGGCAAAGTAGTAGGCCCACATCTCCAATTCCCAGAACTTGGGCCTCGTATGCTATAGGCGCAAACCGAACGAGCGAGCTGTCGCGAAAATCATGATATATGCACCATGCCCCAAAACCCAGCAAAATCAAGCTGTGGACATGGTGCATTAATCTGGTGCGAGTTTCAGTTCGATCTGTTAGCCTGATCTCATGATGATCGGCTATGCCAGAGTATCCACCCAAACCCAAAGCCTCGACCGTCAGATTGGGGCTTTGAATGCTGCGGGTGTGGATCGGATTTATCGGGAGAAAGCTACGGCGAAGACAGTCAAAGGCCGCCCGCAGCTTGAAAAGGCAATTGACACTCTTGGCACAGACGATGTGTTTGTGATTGCCGAGTGGGATCGTGCGACCCGTTCGATGATGGACGGCATTACGATCATTCAGCGCGTGGCGGATCGTTGTGCCACCGTGAAGGTTCTCGATAAGCCTTGGCTCGATCTCACGACTCCGATGGGCAAGGGTATTCTCGCGTTTCTATCTGCATTAGCTGAGGATGAACGTGAGCGGATCACGAGTCGTGCGAACGAGGGTAGGGCGGCAGCGAAAAAACGTGGTGTGAAGTTTGGCCCTAAACCTAAATTGTCAGAACATCAAAAACAGTTAGTGCGCAAACGTTTAATTTTAGGAGATAGTTGCCGATCAATTGCAAAAGACTTAGGTGTTTCACACACCACAATTTCGCGGCTTAAGTGAAGCTGCGCCTACAAAGCAACAGGATACGCCATGACGACTGGCACCTTTCGTGTTTCCAGCATGACAGAAGCCGAAATCCGGGAACGACTTTCCGAATTTGGTGAAGACATAACTCTCGAGAATGTTTCGAATACAAAACAATCTGGACGCAGACAGCCGCAGGGCATCGAACCATTTACATATTTTGTCGTTGTTTTTGCAGCGCACCTTGCGGCGGGCTTGGCACATGACGCCATCAAGAAGAAATTAGAGACCAAATTCCAAGACAAAGATATCTCCGATTCCGATGGGCAGGACTAGCTTCGGCAGACGGCGCTCACTTGGGTTCCAAGATGGCTCACGAGCTGCGTTTGACAGCCACAGTTGTTTCTACCTCTTTTCAAAAGAGGATCACTTTAGTACCGCCTCAGAGCGTTGGCGACGAACGTCGTTATTCGAAAACTTGAAAAGTGACGATCTAGCTGAAATTCATGAGTCTATGCATTGGTTGCAATTTGCAACGACTGGATTCGGTTGCTTCCTTAATCGTCTCAGATTTTATCGTGACTTTTTCATACTTGCGCAAGTTAAGACCTTGCCAAATAACGGAGCCGATGCACTAAAAGAAAGACTTTCGCTTACGCAAGAAAAACCAATTTTCGATTACGATTCTATTGAGAATGACAACCTAGACTTTGTCGGGTCCAGCAGCCACATTCACAAGGCAGTTCTACTAGATACTCTCGAACGGGCATTTCTAGAAAAAGGCGCTCAAGGAGACAAATTTCGCAACTCTGGCATGCTTCTGCCCGCGCTCAATTTGATGAATGATCTTGATAATCGAGGGAGCGTGCGAAGATCACCTGACTTTAAGGACGCGTTTGTGAGTGGCTACGTTAAAACTTCACGGTTTGGGTGTCGACCATCTTTAACTTTTCCAGATCGCGGCACGGAATTTTTTGCAACAGAACAGTTGCTGGAAGCTCATGCAATCATTTTTGAAGCAATTTATCTTCGACACTTTGGGCACCCTGATGTAGCGCAGAGTAGAGGGGATATGCTTCAAGAAACTCACTATACAGATGCTATTGTGTATGCATTTCGTGAACTATTCAAGGATCATGATGATAAAGAATTTGCGGCCGTATTTGACGCAATGCATCCTGATGACTTCTATACCTCTCTCATAGTTTGTATCGAAATTGCACTTGATATTTACTTTCCAGAGGATCTCGATTTGCTCGATTTTTCAGAGACAGATTGGTACCCACCGACCCGTTTTGCAGTGGTAATTGAGGCGCTCAAAAGCGTTGGTTTTTTTCGTTTTCAAGACGTTAAATCAAGAAAAGATGCTTTCGCGTATCGGGAAGCATTGGTCTCACAGGCTTCCCTCCGCACTTCAATGGATAAAGCTCCTTTTTTCTTACGACAGTTTAGCAATTTTGAAGACCTATCAAAGCCTGGGTTGAACCCGATGTTTGGATTTGGACCGCTGTCGCAGAATATTCCGAACCAAGCTGTCATGGATGCCATTCAAGAATTCTACTATCAAAAGAAAATGGAAAGTGTCTGCCACTTTCTTGATCCAGTTTTGAATTTATCGAATGACTTCGCGCCAACGTTCACTGTTCTATACGACGAAACGGATGAGAGAGTGGCAAACTTGTCCAAAGCACCAGTCATCAACTATGAGAACGGCACCTTCGGCCTTGCCGACAGGTCGAGATTGATCGCTCATCAGTTGGTGGAGTCCTCTCTTACGACGTATCCGATTTATTCCGCAGCGTTTGATGAAGGTTACGTTCGGTTCAGTCCCGGCAATATTGCAAAGACTATAAATTTCTCTGGAAAGTCTGTTTCCGACTTTGCATTTGAGCAAATCATGACCAGATCGCCAATGAACGTAACATAATGAACCCTATCGACCTAGAGTTCCGCTTTCGCAATGCCGCCCAGCAGAAACGTCCTTTTCACTCAATATCCGTTCCGGGCCGGTTGCTAGATTGGTTGGACAACGGGTCCGACAGTGCAGTCGTCCGGACGGCTGTTGTTCCAAAAATCGATCAGTTTGGCTCTGTTTTTGCTGAAATAGTAAGCAACCTGTTTCTCCAGTTTACGTGTGTTGCCGCTGGACTTAATTACTCGACCATCGTCCAAAGCGAATGACGCTCGACACACTATTGTAGTGACATGGAAATGGGGCGGTGGGTGTTCGTTCGCAAATATTTCGAACTTTAGTCCTCGCACCCTATCAACGAGGGCTTTTTCGACCTTGAGAGAAAAACTCCCGTCAATCTGTCGTTCAGGGACGATCTCTCGATCTATGACCATCGTCAGGTCCCGAACCAAATCTTCAGGCACATCAATCGAAACAGCTTTCATTTGTTGGTGCCCAATCTACTCTATCCATGTCGGAAGCTAACACTTGAATGTCTTCTGTGGGTGGCTCCTGCATTGCAAGAGTTTTTTAGCGATTTTCGCGGTCGTTTCGTCAGTACTGTCGTCTGTCCGGCCTGTTTATGTTTTGGCATTGCCTCCACTGGCCCTCCCTCTCATCGCTGCAAGCAGCGAC
>JBDWQI010000308.1:0-2326 GCA_039986635.1 Sulfitobacter sp. | reverse complement strand
CCTATGCTAATCGTGGTGCCAACTGGTGCAGCTGGTAAGAACGTGGTCTTCCTTGGTCTTTTCTATGTTCTGATCCTCCTTGAGTTTCAGTATTTTTCCTTCTCTTCCTTTCTTCTATTGATAGGCCTTATTGAGGAGTCGTGTGGGGTGGTGGGTGGATGACGAGCCTGCTTTGCTTGTTTTGTATTGTCTGACGCCGAGGGGCGGGGCACAGTTGACGAACGCAGTACGGAGATGGCAGTCAGGGTAGTAAGGTCCCAAGCGTAACTGTAGGGAGAACCTGTCTATGCTACTCATACCAGAAACTGTTGCCGCTACCCGGAGGGTACTCTGTGCTTCGGTTAGCCTGATGTTTTCCCTTGCTTCTTAGGTTTACTCTGTTTATAAGTATGTTTTTTTTTCTTTCGTTCTTTCTTTCTTCAGGGCGCTTTTTTTCAAGTGTCTGCCTCATCCCCTGCGTAGAGGCACGACAGTTTGTTATTTTCATTTATTTTTTCATTTCTCTCTTCCGATTTGTTTTCTTTGTTTTCTTTGGTTTCTTTTGTCTATGTTTTCTTTCGTTTTCTCTCTTGCATATAATATGTATGCCGTGCCTGTCATATCCAGTAGGATGACATAGCCTTGCATTGTTTTGTCTACTGCTGTGCTTAGTTCATACGTAACATTGCAGTATCTCTGTGGCGTAGTTCTGTGACAATATATCTTGTATCTCTTTAGGACTGAAGAATCGGCACGGGCACTGGTTGACAATGTGCTTGATGTCCACGGGTAGAAAGAACACACACACATATGATACGCATAAGGATATTTTAGTTTTTTACTTGCCGGCATGCAGGCTATTAATAATAAACTTATTCTCCTTATTTCCCATATCAGTCAATTTTCGGGAATCTGCTCATTCGTAGTGGGCACGGCCTACTTGCGCAATGGAGGTGCGGCTTTTGTTGTTAAGTCCGAGGTAACCCAATGAAGTGCAACAAGTCAATCGATGCACTATTATTGCTGTAGGTACTATCACACCGCTAATATTGCCGTTTCTCTACCTTATTATCTTCTTGCTGACGTCCTCCTATACTGCTGTAGACTTCTTATTGGTTTTGACGCATTGGCTCGGCAAACATTCCTCAGATGCAGTAGTCAAATGATACGTGGCTACTATTACTAGAGACCCAATAAATCGGAATTATGTGCACGAAATTTGCATACTTCATTCAAGTAATTCTACTGTGGCTTGCGGCATTTTTTCGTTGTGTGGATGTAGTTTTTTCTCTGATCGATGTTTTTTGTGGTCGATAAGCACATATCGCCAGCCTATCAGAGCAACCACATACTGTAGATGTACTCTGTATCTCAATTTAGGTGGTAAACCTGTGACCAAGTGGAAGTCGTTTCCAATGTACTAGAAGAAACGGTTGTTTTCGTGAAAACTGTTGAAGACAGCAACAGCAACAACAACATAGCAGAATAATTAACTACCACAAAATAGGTAGGTACTACTTGTTGTTGTTCATGCATTAACTTTTAAATCAACGAGTCCGTGGTAGCACGAAGGTGCTTGAGCCCTGGGGAGATCGGAAAAGCCATTTCAAACCAAATTCGGCTGGGAAGCGCGACACTTCCCACCTAAAAATACACCATAGAAAGTAGGCGCACACCAAGTGAAATCAATGTGCAAACTGAACTAACATGGCCGCGGGTATCCATTCAACAACGGCATAGAGTTCCCCCCGTTCCCGCAACTAACCAACTCGTGGTTACTGCCTTCAGCGTTTTCTGCCTGGGGTTCTGCACGACAACCGTGCGACACGGTTGTCGTGAATAGAGGGAGGAACACGCCTGCTGTCTGGGGTGCTGTCTGAGTGACGCCTCGCAAACATGTAGTGAAAAAGGCTATCAAACCGAAAACAACCAACCGAATGCCTCCTATCAGCGCAATAGACTGTGTCGAAGTTTGGCCTGTGGCGGTGCCTGCCTCCGCTCACGGTTATCCTGTTTGAGGATTGCTGCTTTACAGCTGCTGCCGAAGAATGACGTACGAATGGTACGTGTTCGTGCCTGACGGACCACCTACGGCGCATCTCTACTGCCACGAGTAAGCCTCGCGGCCACACGCAGCAGCGATTTATTTACGAACCCATGCTGGCGCCCTCCCCCCCCTTTGTTTATATATCGCGGGGAACGCGCATGAGAATCCAACTCCTCCATAATCTTTTCGCTTGGCACACACTGGCATGCTGCATGACCGGAAGATACATTTGGCCACGTCTGCCTGTCCATATCAATAGGTGGATCAACCCGCTCCCACCCAGCTCCGACGGAAGCCCAA
>JBDWQI010000307.1:0-4381 GCA_039986635.1 Sulfitobacter sp. | reverse complement strand
AGGCCACGGGCGGCCCAAGGTACGTTCGCAGACGAAGGTATACTGGTCATAGACTTCTCGGGCCTTTCGCGGACGCATTGGCCGAAGGAGTTCTATGTGTTTGATAGGTGTGCACATATCCGAACTAATCCGAGTATGTGTCCACCCCATGCTCTGTATTCAATTTTGGACTATTGTGGGTGAACACGCCCTTTACCAATCGATTTTGGATTGCGTGGTGTTTGTTTTGAATCCAGGCTGGTGCGAAAAGAGATGTAAAATACGTTGTTCTCGGTTGGGTGGCACACCCCTTCCGTTAGAGCAGCGCTCGGTGAATTACCACCATGACAAATAACCTTTTCACGTTTTGCAAACCTGTGTTCGTAAGGTTGGGTATAGTGGCAACCGGCTCGTGCCTGTGTGTTTTCGTGTTGCACACCCGCCAGAATGATCTTAAGTCATCAAATCGAGCCGATGCGTTGTCGGTTAGATCCGAGTATAATCACTTAATTTCTACCAGGTATCAGGTGTAGTAAATAAGCCCCCGAATCCTGATCTGTACCATACATCCTGTGTTTCCTGGTGGCAGGCGTAAAATCAGCATGCGATCCAAAGTGTTTCTTAGGTTACATATGTAGTATGCAGATCTTGCACACTATAGGACAACGACAGGATATGATCTAGACGATCCATGTTGTAATTAGTCCAGCGGGTGAAAGTTATTCATGGATTCCGGTGCAATACAGCGAGGTTTGTCGAACCGATGTAGGGCTGAAACCGCAACGACATTGTTCTACAATCTTCCCGACGAACGTGTGAAAGGAATGTGTCGGGCGTGTCTCTGTCTAGAGAGGCCTGTCCGTCTAAAAGATAGACGCTAAACGTTGCCGCCTTGACGCGGAATGACTCGCGTAATGCCATCCGAGAGCATACGACTGTACGTACCTGAACCACAGAGGTGAAAAGAAAAGCGAGCTCTGCGTTTCCAGAAGCCACCGTTACTACAGCAGGACAGCACGATCTTTGCTGACAGCATGCGTTTACGTTGAAGCACTAATCTCTAGGGCTTCAACCAAACTGGGACCGAGGGGCAGCTACAAAACCACTGATATATTTCGTGCTAACAACAATCTACGCGCTGAATGATGTTCCAAATGTCCGAGCGATGTCATGAGGCACCCGTGTTAAAATAGGTTTTGTCTTTAAACTCGTTGGATCGACCAATGACGCAGTTAAGGTCGTTGCAATCACGACATTTCTCGACAATTTCCAATCTCAACTTCTATTAGGGCTAGGGTGTTAGATGTGGTACCACCAGTATCGCAACACAACAAAAAATCAACAGTCTCACGTATGTGATGTACGTGGGTCTATGATACCCCAGACAGAGCGATTACCTCAACGATGACGTTGTCTCCGGATGCAATGAGGAGTTTTGCGGTAGATATATCACGTTAGAGAAAAAAACCTTATGAGCAACCACGGGGTCTTCCACCTCGCGCCAGTTGAGAATGAATGTTCTGCTCTACATTGTTGGACATGTGCTTACGTACACGTACGAGATGAGTGTAGCATCAGTCGTATCTACAGGTTTGTCCCCGTTGATGTCGACATAGGGGCCTCAGAAAACAAAAGGTGAATATCTATAGCAGAACGCCTCCACGAGCATATGAAGTCCACCATGAGCCAAAGGAGCAATCATCGAGCCTTTTGCTTTTGCGTACGCTCCATCCATAAGTTAGGCACGGACGCATGATTTGGTCGAGGTGCACCAGTGTCTCTGTGAGTCTTATCTCATGAGGAGCTCTATACCCCACCCAGTACTCGATTTTGGAGGAAATAGGAAGTGCCACCGGACGAAACCTCCTCCCAATAGAATAAACGAAAAATATTGGTTTGCAAGAATGCGAATTCGACGAGTTTGAGTCAAGGAGTCCCGTCATCCAGATAACTTACGTGTCGAGCGTGCTACCTCTGTCGTCGCACGCGTCATTGTTACATTTCGCCCTCCACATAACCTTCACGATCGCGCTTGAACGTATGTCACCGTAGGGTAACCTAGATGACCCCCCGTTTCACGTTGATTTCTTCTGAAGCCCACGATGCTCGCCATTGATCGCCGGCCTTGTCTGGTTCTTATTTCGTAACATCCCCTCGACTATATGCTTGTAGAGTCGACGAGTGTGTTTTTCTAACTACAGGTTCTACGCGGATCTTTGCTGGCTATCCAGGCAGGTTCCCGTGGGAGCGTTTCGGTTCTCACCGTCATAGCGCCGCACGGGTTGTGTTCTGGCTGGAAACTTCGATTAACATTGAAAGTAGAAAAATATCTTGAACAGATAAATACAAAGGCTGAACCCGTCTGTTGGTCGTTTGCAAGCGGAAACGACCTCTTTTTGCGCATATATTGGAAGCGCGGGGCGACGTGCCGGGCCTATTGTTTCTTACCGACAAAAGCAACAGAGAAGTACCAAACGTTTACGTCGTGTCCGCCTGGTTAGAGATTTTACTCGGTCCGTATTACAGTTATTAACTTGGCTGTTACGCAATATTGTTATCGTGGAGACAATGAAGCTTGGTTGACACACCTACCTATTCAAATATTGAAGTGCATGTCGGTCTGCAACATTCGCACACCCAACTACTGAACTATTTAAGTCGAAATAGGTCTAACACGATCGAACGCAAAGTTAAACCCCGGCGTCCTACGCAGACGACATTTGCATATTACACCTCTCTGAACTCTACGATACCTCATATGCCGGTGCCTTCCTGATGACGAGGGAGCCTTTCGGAAACCTCTCCCATGCCAATTGTGCAACGTATATACCTTTTGTGTCGCAGCTCGGCCACGACATTGTCTTTAGTCACGTCGACGCCGGTGTGCATTGGGCAATCCCGACAATCCCCTGACATATGAAGTTTGATGTAGTGTTTGCTGGTAGACTTGTGGTGAGGTAGAGGCGACACCTAGATAAAGCGACGCTACTAACGTGAGGATCAATGTACATCACAGACACTGTTAAAATAGTGTTGCCCGGGTATCGACCACGTAAACGCTATATATATCGCACCGGATCGCAGAGCACAGGACAATTAGTAAGCGTAACAGCTCGTTTCGTTGTACATGGGACGGCTCGGAGCGTAAAACCTACCATAAAACGGCGCCATATACAACTTGCGTACGACCAATTCAACCCCCGTCAATTAACGGTATTTACCTGCCAGTGTATCGGCGCGACGCTGGAACGTTTGTGCGGCAAAGCCGAAGAAGAGGGGAGACTTGACACTCAAGTACCCGTGGTATATCCTGCTTTGTCGTCCTAGCACGCAAAAAACGTGAGGATCAAGATACCTCACAGACACCCCCGTTAAAATAGTGTTGCCCGGGGGTCGACCACGTAAAGGCAATATATATCGCACCGAATTGCAGAGCACAGGACAATTACTAAGCGTAACAGCTCATTTCGTTGTACATGGGACGGCTCGGAGCGTAAAACCTACCATAAAACGGCGCCATATACAACTTGCGTACGACCAATTCAACCCCCGTCAATCAACGGTATTTACCTGCCAGTATATCGGCGTGACGCTAGAACGTTTGTGCGGCAAAGCCGAATAAGAGGGGAGACTTGACACTCAAGTACCCGTGGTATATCCTGCTTTGTCGTCCTAGCATGCAACTCTTCGTGAGCCCTCTGATTATCTAGACCCGAGCTCATAATAGTCATATTGAAGAAGTCCAACTCAACCGACGCATTCGGCATTGAATGAACGCTATGAACAACGTATTGCTTTCACGATTTTTTGTTCACACCATGGTTGTATTTGTTTTTAAACTTGCTGCGTTCGCACGTAATACGTCGCCCATTCCAGATGAACTGACGGACATCTCGCAAACTACCAAGAAGAGCGGTGGGTAAAGTCGACTGGCGCAGGACGGGTGCTATCACCCGGACGTCTAATCGGGTACAGGGGTGTTGGAAGTTCGAGCTACGTTTGCTGCGATCGTCGAAGTTCACAACAAACACCGGTTGGCAACTCGTCACCGTCTCCATGATATACACGCGGTGTTGATGGTTGAAGAAAACAGTATAAAAAACTAGGTGTCAGTTTACCTCCAACACCAGACAGGGTCGCCATGCCAATGGTTGATCAGCGGTAATGGCGCAACGCATCCTTGTACGCGAAGACTCTATGGTTTGCCGTGCTGTAGGCTGTTTATGGAACGCGTTTTAATTTTGAGATTTATAGCTAAACATATGTTTACTTAGAGGGCAACGTGTCTAGGACGGTGAATTTCCTGGCGTGTCTGTCGGAACAGTTTGGGTTTGGTTCTGCACGGACAAGTGAGAACTGTAGATGAACGACCTCGTCTCACCCCCCCCCTCCCTCCCCCCCC
>JBDWQI010000306.1:0-1855 GCA_039986635.1 Sulfitobacter sp. | reverse complement strand
TTCGCTTATCTCTCAATACTAATATTCACCTACGATCCTGGTTGTGTCTTTTCATTTGGGCCCGGTTGCGAAACGGCCGGTGTAGATTAAGGGCTGGGACTCCCGTCTCAGCGCGTAGAAATCAGGCAATGGCGATCGCTTGGTGTGGCCCAAAACATGTCGCTTCTGCCGTTGTATTCCTTTGAACTCATCATATTTTTTATTCGATTCCAGCGCACACAACTCAGTCAATTGTGATCGCGGTCTTTGCCGTAGAAGCTCTGCTGTATGGCAGTTAATTCGCTGGGCTCAGGCTGGAACTTTCGAGCAGGTGGTGGCGACTTAGGGGTTTCGCCGTAAACAGATGATTCTCTAGCGTTCGTTCCGTTCAACTCATGATTAGAGATTGTCTAGTGCGGCGCACGTAGGTTAGGAGGCTGCGACCGAAACCTTTGTTGTAGAACCTCCGTTGGCTGGCGGGTGATCCACTTGACCTAAGCTAATATGATAACATTGTGCTCTCACGTCGACGGCGCGCCTTTGGGGTTCTCACATTCGCCATCGATATTCTTGCGCAACTCGTTTTGTTTTCCACAATTTAAGCACAATATTGAACTCGGACACAAGTGCAACTCGTCATCCACTATTTATGTTACTGTACTAATATCCAGGTAGATACGCACGGAGTTGCGTTGCCGGTGTTTGTGCAATCGTCATGCTTTCTTGACGACCCGCCTGGATGCACAGCTTCGCTTCGGCGCTTGCTAACAAAGATTTACTTACTTTGTACCAAGGGTGGGAGAATTATGCCCCCACGTTGAACCCATTACCTCGACAAATTATACACGCGCGTTTTCGCGAGATTTCTCTTTGCGTTGTACAATTTACCGTAGAGTTATACACAGGTATCTTCTCCTCCTCTCCTCCACGGTGCGTTGTAGGTGGTCGCCGCCTGTTGTATCCAATGCTTCCATCGATGCCACACACACGTGCGGCCCGTTCTTCTCCCCACTGCCCCCCTGGAGGCTGACGAATGTGACTGGGCACGAGCGAGAGCTCTGCAAGCCTCGGGAGTGCGGCCGTCCGTCGCGGACGTCACTCGTGACCCAATGCAGGGTCTGCTACGGCGTGCCGTGGGAGGTCACGATATGGAAAGCAGGGGGGGAAGGGGACCAATTCTTGCCGGACTCCGTGCGCCGGCATGTCGACTTCTGGCACGACATCATCCTCAAAGACACACTGGCGTTGTACTTACACGATGGAATGGACCTTCATGACCTTCTTCTAAGGGATTTCCGGGGGCCGTCGAACGCCTGTCCGTATGACATCGACCGATTTCCCGAAGCGGTGTTCCCAACCTGTATCCCGCCAATGTTCACCATTTTGGTGGACGACTAGGTACGAGCTCTCGCAGATCCTGCGTGTGCCGTCAAATAGGTGGACGTATGAGCCCCCGGGGGGGCGTAGCGCCCCGGCTTGGTTGTGGCGTTGTCGGTCACGGAAACGAAACTGCGCCTATTCTACGACGCGAGGCCGTTAAATAGTCGGTGCTAGAAGGTCCATGTTTCGATGTATACGGTGGTGCGGGTAGCTAACGTCGCTTCGCAGTGTTTTTACATAACTTCGCTGGATGACTCATCCGCCTTTTACCACACTCGTCTGCGCCCCTCCTCTTGGCCGCTGTTTGGCTTCTCGCACGGTGGCATTAATTACTGCTGGTGCGTTTTGCCTTTGAAATTCAGTTTGAGTCTATGGTGCTATAATACCCTCAGGGAGGCGAAGGCAGCCTACGTTCGCTCCAGAGGGCTCCCGCCGTTAGCTTACCTCGACGACGTTTGGTTGAGTAACTTCCTCACCTCCCACGGGCAGACGGCTC
>JBDWQI010000305.1:0-9611 GCA_039986635.1 Sulfitobacter sp. | reverse complement strand
CTCGCTTTTCCCACCGCTCGCGATTGAGCTATTGTTGACACGGTTTGTTCATACATAGGGCTGATATTCCACTGCTCCGGTTTCCCACCGCTCGCGGTTGAGTTCGCTTCATCACTGCTCGCGGTTGACATTTTATTGCTGATATGGCTTTGTCAGAGTGGTGGTTTATAATTAGTTGATATACCGCTGCTCGCGTTTCCGCCACTCGCGGTTGAGTATTTGCTGACATAGCTGGTCATGTGTATTGCTGTTATACCGATGATCGCTTGCTCCACTGCTAGCGGTGGATGAAGGGCTGACACATGTGATAACTGCGGTTGATATACCGCGGGTCCTTTGCCTCGACACTAATCACGGTGAATAAATTCCTGCTCGCATCTCGAACTGCTGGTGTTTGAATTGTTGCTAACATGACTGCGCCAGAATTTGATGTTCTACGGCTGATCGCTTGCCCCGATGCTCGCGGCAGATTAGTTCCTAGCACTACGGTGTGATCATACCGGTCGACGTAAGGGTTCATAACGGGGGTTGAGATGCCATTGATCCTGTTCCTGCCGCTCGCGGGTGACTCACGTTAGGCATGGCTGCATCATAGCTAAGATTAAAATTCCGTTGATTACTTTCCCTGCGGCTCGCCGTTTATACATGGCTAACTTGGCTGTGCCGGGTTCCTATCGCGGCTCGCTGTTGAATTACAGCTAGGGCTCACACGGTTGGGGTTTAGGTCGTAGTTGGTATACCATTGCACAGTTCTCCGTCGGAAGCTGTTGATGCACAGCTGCGATAAGGGACACGGGTGTCATTCGTGCGCATCATTGACGTTGCTGTTTCGATGATTACGTGGATTTTACGCAGCTGTTGCCAACATGGCCGCGTCACAGTCTCGGTTAGTGTACTGAGGTTCCTGCTGCTCGCCGATTATATACATACATTGCTGACACGGTTGTATCATAGTTGAGATAGATATATACGTTTGGTATGGACATCATCATGGTAGATACAAAGTCCCGCATTGCTGTTGACAGCAAGGTGTTATTGACTCCGTGGTCATTTTTACAGTTAGACACCCCGCTGATAGACAGTGATCGCTCGCACGTTAGTGTCGTCGCCGTTGTGACGGATACTAACCGTTCCGATATTGACCCACCTGAGCTATAGTGTAAGCTGACGTGGGGTGGAGTTGGCGGTAGACAATATCGTCCCCTCTTCCGCATGCTTGATGTAGACACGTATAGCCGGTGCGTGCACGCGTCTGTTTGTGCTCTCAACTCTGTTCTTACCGACAGCACTTCGCCTCCACTGCCGCCTCCCACCGTACAAATGGTGAGGGTTAGGGGTAGTTGCGCGGTTGTGTCGCAGATCCGGCCACGAATGGTCCGCGGACTCCCAGCTCTGCAGAAGAAATCGCCAATTCTTCGTCGGTCATTTGATTCACATAGTTGTGTGTTGTTTGTTTGTTTGTTTAGTCTTAGCGTGTTTGTTTTTTCGTTTTTTTGTTTATAAGTTTGAGTTTTTATGACGTTGCCCTCCCATGAACTGCTGCTGAAGCACAGCTTGACTGACCCGGATATGTTCTGGGTGCAGTTGATGCTTCTCGGACGGCTGTTTGGGTGGTTTTCTGTTGAAGCACAGCTAGGATTGCTGACACGGATGTGTCGTAACGTAACGTTGCGTATTTTGCACTGTTGGAAGTACATTTCGTCTGCGCACATTGCTGCGTCAAGGTTGCGATGCATTTAGAGCTGGACTCGGCCCACGCGGCTTGTCGTTGATGCACATCTGTTTCGGACACGGTTGCATCATGGCGGCGGTTGATATGTGCGCTGTTGATCGACAGTGCATGCAGGAACGCTCTAGCTGCGGCTGTTCTCTCGCAGCACGGTTGTATCATGTTTGCCGTTGATATACTGATGATACACACCGATTGCGGACAAAGTAGTGTCGCCGCGACAGTGACCGCTGGCATCAGTGCCAACACAATGCCATCGAGGCAACGTGTCCGGCTGTCGTAAGGTTGAGGTTGCAGTGGCCCGAACCGCGCCCACTCTCAGCCACTTTACATGAACGCAATCTACTAATCGGACGGACAAGCGGACGACGCCGCTCTTCGTTCCTTTCGTACGACACTGCTGCGGCATCCTTCTTCCTTAAGGCAATGGTGCGCGCCTGCTATCTATCGCCGTCTGTCGGACGTAGTGTATGGATAGCGAAGGTTACTATAGATGTGTCGAAGTCACTGTTAGATTCTCCCCCGGGTCACGGTTGATACAAGCTATGCCTTACAGGGTTTTCGGATGGCAACGGCTGATGTAGTAATGATCACATACCGTGGTTCTCCCACATGCCACGGTTGTTCTTTAGGTATTTTATGCACGGCTGTGTCATAGTGGTGCTTTACTTTATCGCTAGTCGATCTTCCCGCTAGTCACGATCGATAAACGGGTTGGTCCAAACGTGATCGCATTATAACTGAGATACCCTCCCAAAGATCGCCGTTGACACAGAGCCACTACACGGTGGACAATATTTTATTTGCTGGTGATCTGCATGCTACCAGCACCGTACGATTAGTGTAGAACCATCGCTTTAGGGCTGAATATATGATTGAGAACAAGAAATCTGTGCGCAGGAGTTTGTACGAGGAGTAAATCTGAATGTAGTTGCGCGCATGGTATAGCACGAGGCTGTAGGACGGGGGATACCGATGCGGTCACATATATTAATCATTGTCCAAGCTGAATGCATGGTCTATGAGAGGTGCCCCCAACAACCGCCGTGTGCCGCCGTACCCAATACTATTACGCGAATTCGTCGTTGTGGCTGCACTGAGTACATGACTTCGCCTCTTTTGATATGCTTTTCTTACATGCGGGCGCACTCAAACTCAGTGGTATATGTTTGTCGCTTTGCTGGTGCGGAAACGCGTTAGCGTGATCGTGTCATATACCAGCAATTGCCAAACTGATTGCTCCAGCGACGCTATGTCATAGTTGCGGTCGCTATACCACTATGGCGGCCTGACGCAGCTGTGTAATGATTCCAGCTGTTGTATCGTCACTTGCCGACGATGTGTGTCATAGCCGAGGTTGCACGGGACGCTGATCAAATGAGCAACGGTGTCTCTGAGAGGACGTGAACATTGGTGACTGCGCGGCAGGAACCGATTTATCACTATCACTAGGATCACTGCGTGCACGCCACGGTACGCTATATGTAAGTAATGGTTGGGTGAGGCCACCGACCCCAGTCTAGTAGTTAATACGGAGTAGAAGACAACAAGAAACTATTGATGGGCCATCGGCTGGGGAAGAAGGCCTCATCTGATCCGATACGTACTATAGTGGATCGATGAAGGCGAAGAATAATAATACAGTAAAATCGGGATGGACGAAAAGGGAGGCAGCGAATGCAAGGAGCTGGCTCCATGAGTTGGAACCGAAAATCGCTTGGGGTTTGAGTGCCTGCCTGCTCATTATGCATTCGCATTATCAACCCAGAGCCAGATAACAGACTTTGTTGGAGAAATACTGACCATCCCACTCGCCCAGCTTACGCATACAGTACACTCTGGGTTTGCAGCCTTCCCCGATACATTTATACTGTGAGCTACGTACCATACTCACCCTATATCAGTGCGGAAGCAAGTTAGGGGTATATTCGGGTGAATCCGAAAATTGAACAAGTTGTTCGTTGCATAACATTTGAGCCCGTTTGTGATACGGTATCGGAGACTTAATCATGGCCGGGAACCTCCACCCAACGGGCGATAGCAGGAGAAAAGGAGGAAGTCATAATATAGCCTAGACCACCCTATCCACTAGCCGCTCTATACGCTGGCTAGTTTATGTGTCGTGATTTCATTTTGAAGGATCACTGCCGCGCCGGCCGATTAGGGTGTCTGTTTATCCCGGGCGAGGCCCTCCTTTTTTTCTGCAGGAGGACTCACAAAATCCAATGCCAGAGACGTACTTAAAGTGTTCGGTGAGGACCATGAAGAAAACAACAATAAAGTGCTGTCGCCGAGAAACTGTTTGAATTTCGCGATAGTGCCGAACAATTGGCGCGTCAACAATTACGTCGTTCACAAACAGACCGTATGAAGAAAAAGCAGTGTAGTACGGTGTCTAGAGTACGACCTTGTTGTGTTGATCTATGACACCTATATGCGGCTTGTCCGACACCAGATGGGCCTACCTGTTTCAATTCATTATAGCTCCCCCCCCCGCAGCGTTTCTTTCCTAATCATCTAGTCTTGGCTTCGAGCCTCAATGTGGAAGATGTTCACAAAGCCATCCCAACGTCTCCGCTTTGGTGGGTGTGGGTGGACTGCACACTGTGAACAACGCACTGTTGATCTAGCAACGTAAAAATCGACAAACGGCACGGAAATAAATTGGGGCTGTGCTACGGTATGGGTCGAACGTTGGAGCTCAAACGCGTTCCACCGACGCGGCTCCCCAGCGTATTTTGGGAGCTGATAAACATGTTTGAATCCCATCTGAAACTTGCTAACACCAGATGTGGATACGTAGCCTATTGGACTGTGTATCGGAAATAGGTCACTACATTTCTCGGAGTCGAACGATGCGTCAACTACAAAGCGCCACTAATTTCATAGTCTCTCAAACTATACCTATTCAGAGTAGGTATTGCGAAAACAGTCGTCTATTGTTGATTGTGGATGGCAGCAATGTATCTACTGTAGCGCTGACATGCATCTGTTTACTCACCTCCCCAGTCGGCTGAACTATACGCGAGCACAGACTCGCCGCCGACGTGCAGATCCGAATCGTTGACATATATTGAACCTATCGCGAAACGAATGACATGTGTCAGTTTCACTTCTCGACCGAAGAGTGCACGACTGCCCCTTGATAAGTGAGGAAGACGATATTGAAAACTTCGTGCTCTGCAGTGGACGGTGTATATCCCTTGGATGAAGGAGTAGTGCACAGCTGTATTGCAAGAACTTGATGCTAAGAAAAACTACTGTACTTTACCTTCTCGGAACAATCGTAAACACACCAAATTTACGACCGTATCTCCGTGAGCACACTATACGTCGTTGTCAAACTCGGTGGATTTGTGAGGAACGAATAGACCATTCAATGTCTCAGCTCAAGCCCGTGAGTAAGGAATGCCCCCCGTTTCGTATGGTCACCAATGCTAAATGTGAATCAATGATGGTAGAAAAAGAAAGAGTCAAAGGCAATCACCGGTTATCAAGCTTCATATGAAACATAGAACAAGAGTGACCACGCAATCACGGCTGCTTGGATCATGCCTGGCGGGCATTCTTCCATTTCAGAATAGAGTATATCGTATCTTCGATGTCCTTGAAATATATCCAACGGTGAACATAGCAACACCGACACATAATGTTCACGTCGTTTCCTATCTCCGAATCCTCCTGGTATGAATGGCGCTCGTATGTGACACAATTGGACTTAAATCGAAAAGAGCGTCTACGAGACAATCACAGAACCCATCTTCAACCATCTCAGGAATAACGTGAACGTCTCACCTCCAGTGTCTGCAGAGTTGTTCGTAAACCTGGTCATGCCGTTGATGTAGATCGCCGAGTCTGAGGCATAAATTGCACCTGCAGGTAGCACAATGCACATCGAAGCGCTTTGAATAACGAACAT
The DNA here is from genome assembly GCA_039986635.1 of Sulfitobacter sp. Classification (GTDB taxonomy): domain Bacteria; phylum Pseudomonadota; class Alphaproteobacteria; order Rhodobacterales; family Rhodobacteraceae; genus Sulfitobacter. Next base: position 3,963 of record JBDWQI010000305.1, on the reverse strand, counting down.
CCCCTGGAGATAGTCGAAGCTTACCGTTCAAACGCTTTGCACTTGCAGGCATCAAATCTCGCGCGGAAGGAGAGAGCTATTGGAGTCTGCGTGGATAAGACAGGTCGATCTTTCGTTGGAGCGGGCATCGACCGAAGACAGGGTTCATGCAACAGCCATTAACAGCGGAAACGAGCATCATACTTACATGAATGGAACCAATCATGTCTCACTATGGTAGTTGAATATGATATTGAGATAACTGGAAAATAAAGGTTTCTCAAGGCTGCTCTTAGCAGGCGATGTAATGATTTCCGGTTTCCAGCCATACGGTACATTTTTGCAACGGTATAAAGCGCCGAGTGTGTACTTGTAACAATCTTGTCGTATCCCGCTTGATTATGAAGTCAATTGTGCGGACAGCAGTAGTTTTAAATTGTGTTACCGCCAGTGTCACTGCTGTGCAGTATGTACGTATTATACTAAAGAGTGGAACACATGAAAAAGAGGTCATTCGTTCGCCGTATATTGATATACGTCCGATACAACTCGAATGTGTTTACAATAATTTCAACGCTCTCTATACGGCAGTAGCGTGGAACAATACGCGACGTTGAGGGCAATCGCCGCCGACTGAATGCGTTCTGCGTCATGATCAGACACGAACAAGTCAATACACGGGAAAGGGCATGGAATACAAGCAGGGTTGTCTCGAAATGGGATAGTATCCGACTGTCTGCCCCAACGGCTGGAACGTATTGAGTAGTGAAACCAGTATCTGATGGGGTTGAACATTACCCGTGCTAGTGATTTGTGTCCAATCGCCTGGGACGGGACGCGTCATCTATCGATTTACAACATATCAGCGACATTCATAAGGCATAACGGCGTGGGGAAAGCGTACGATTGCCAACATGACCAAATTTCGGGCGCTCTCAGCTGTTGCCTTTGGCGACTCCTGTCTCGTTGAGGATCGTGTCCGTAGTCACAACGAGATCGGCTGCAGGTATAGCGTTTCCGGCCGCTCGAAACTAATTTATCGGACGAAAACATATTATGTTCTGGTTTACAAACAAGCGTGTCTGGCGTTTAGAACAGCAAAACAACAAATGCCCGCTTGTAGGGTTTTTTCTTCCAGTCGGAAGTTTTTCGAATACAAGAATCACCGCATATCTACAAGCCCTAACCCTACCCTATGTGTGTCTGATCAAATGTGTTCGAGTTAAATGCATGCTGCTCGCCGTTGTTCACAGTGGCTGAACAATATTGCCTGTTGAATATTTACACAACTCCAGATCCCCCGAGACGGTCGATCAAAACTGGCAAGCTTAATTCCAGAGGGCGTGGGAAATGCGCGACACACTCTCCTTCCCGCCCCCTCCCCGCTGCTTCTTCGTGTTTCGTGAAACCCATGGCGCCCTAGGTGCAGCAACTTTGGATGGCACCTACGTTGGTGTTCATGGAGTGCACTGCGAAACAGGTGCCGGCGTCTGTGCTTTTCTGTAGACGCATTGGACGCACTGTCTAAGTCTCTTTCGGCGTGCAACCGTGTGTAATCGATGCGCGAAGCAACGAGGCTAACATCGATGAACCAGCTCGCTACTTCGTGAAATATGTCTGGCCTATGAGATATTGAAGGTGTTATATATTTATTTATTTTTGTTTTTAGTCATCACTCTTGCTTTCCAGCCTAACTCGTAGGAGGTTTTACCCTCAGCGATCTTCTGGACAAGCCGTGGTCACAGGTGTCGTCCCTTCTCCCCCCCGGTACGTGCCTTTACTTTTTGTGGCGCATATCATAGGGTTCAGCATTCCCACTGCTCGTCGATTTTCATCGAATGCAGTTAACTCGCGCTTTCCGCTAATCAATGTTTTATGCAAGAGAAAGTCCCTACGATCATGCACTCGGTGAGACTCGAACCCACAAAATTGATCTTGATAGGCATGCGGACCACCTACCAAGCCACCCGGGACGTCTTGGGCCGTTATGTGATTATCTATTGATCATATCCCGCCAGCGTGAGTCTCCAAATCCTACTGAGGAAATGTATTGTTGTCTTGGAGGGCACACGAGGATCGTTAGGGCAGCAGTATTCTTCCTTCTACTGTACAGCTGTATGTGTAAATGATTCTTGATTAAACACTGCCTCACCTCCGTTTAACGCGCTGTTGTTCGTAAAACCGCAGTCTACCACGTAGAGGTAGCTGGAAGAATGCACGGCAACTGCCCCACCTTCCTCGGAATACCCCCCTTTGAGCACCACCTTGTTCAAGCGTAACGTAGACCCGTTGACCACAGATAATATACCGGCTGTGGGTCCAAGATCGATAGATGCGCCGGGGTCGTCCTTGATGTACTCCCCAGAACGAATCGTGGGAAATTCCGACCCGGTGATAGTAACTTTCTTCTGACTTGACACCTCGATACTCTGCCCGATTCGCACGCCGCCATACCACGTGACGTTGAAGGTCCCTTGGCCCGAGCAGTCAAGCAGGTCAGCGAGATTGTGTACGTCGGCCGTCGTTGTCACGTTGAAAGAAACAGTGCCAGACGGGCATGGGACTGCCTCTGTTCCTTGCACGAAGAATAACGAGAAGAACAACACCGACACCAGCATTTTCCGTATGTCGAGTAGCATACTGTGGGCATACGTGCACGCACACGAATGTGTACCTCGTGGTCAGATGTTCGAAATTCAAGACATCGGTTCGTAAGTCCTACCACTAATCACTTGCTGTGTGGCTGCCCCCAGGTCGGACATGCCTTTATCTCGGGGGAAATGTACTGTTTCGTTTTTGCCGGGGTCTGAGCAGCAGCGTAGACACTGGCCAAGGACCCCAGCGACGCAGGTGAGTCAAGGCCGAGTCCCACCAGATCATCACCATTGATTCGAGAAACATTGTGAACATTTGCCTTCCCAGAATATTTGCCTTCCCAAGGGGTGCTAATACCAGTAAATTCGCAACTGCTGGTTGACGTTGTGTTCAATAACCTGCTTCGAACACCCTACTAGCTGGTTCACGTACCACAAATGGAATACCATGTCTACAGTAGGGAGCCACCCTGACTGGACGTGTCCATAGGTTTGAGCAACAGAGTTCGGCGGAGACGCCTCCAGCAGATGCAAGTCGTCCATGTTGCAATTTCCGCAACTACTCTGTACAGCCGTTTCAAGAAGTTAGGGTGTTCAAAACAACTGACTTGGTACGCTCGAAGTCAATTTCTTTTATGTTGCACGAGCCATAGTCGGGGGAAACGCACTTAAGTTGTTGTAGACCAAAGGCAAAGTGCATTCCATCGGCAGAAAGGTTGTGTTGGCTAATTCATGGGTAGCTTGTACGCATGCTACGGTAGGGGTGTAACTGCAATTTGCCCGAGTGAGGTTTCTCGGTCGAAGAGCTCTAATTATCACTAACAACGGGCTATAATAAAATATGCAGTAACCCGATGAGCAATCCAATGGGTTGGGTTTACATGAAAACAATCTCGAGTAAAACGAAACGAGTGTGCTTCTTCAATGTGAAGCCCCATCTGCCAGACATACTTCGCCTAAACGTGCTGCCTCCATCGTAGCACTCATACTGTGAAGCTAAAAACATGCAAAATACATCAATCTCTCAATGTCGTAATATGCGACGCAAGCCGTTAATCGTCCGCTGGGAATTGCAGTACTCTACCATCCAACCTGGATAGTCGTACAAAAACATCGATACCATCAAACCAAAATACTCAAACTACACAGGAGCCACCCGAATAGTCGTACCAGAACAGCGATATCATTAAACACTAGTGCAGTATACAAACTACTGTATCACAAGATGAAGTTGACACGTCAAACATGTCGTGAGTGACATACGCAAGACCTCAAACATGTCGGAAACGACATAAGCAAGACGCAGGCCGTGACGTATACACCAGACAGATTACAGGTTGATCTGACGGACCCCAATTCTTTCGGCCGATGGTGGTTTTTGCCGTAACGA
>JBDWQI010000304.1:0-4763 GCA_039986635.1 Sulfitobacter sp. | reverse complement strand
GGACCTGCTAAGTGCCCCCCCTGCGACGAGAGCTGGGCCCGGCACATCAGCACACCAATATGGTCGATTCTTCCTTGGAGTGCGGACAACGCCCCAGATCGCGTTTTCTTCGCGTCTGCACTTGTACACATCTACGAGGACGCCGAAGAGCTGCCGGCACCCTCACCCATTTTAATGATAGACGTTGAGTACTGCCTCGTAGCTGTCGTCTACTCCATTCCGAACCAATTCGTGACTTAGTGGCGTTCGAGAGGGCGGTGGTTCAAGTACGATTGTATACTCAGGGGGAGTACCACGTCTTGCGACGATTTCGACTATGACTGGTATCATGGTTTCCAGCATATGTATGTCGACCGTAGAAAGTCTATGACCTTGCCTGTTCCCCAGGCACGAACGACACCATACCGTAGTGCTAGCTACCATGAGCGCCCAAGCCAAAAACGCGCGGAGATAATCGAGGCGACTAGACAAGGACTCATCATGCCTCCGCTTTACCGACGTCCTGGCCACTACGACGTGGGGAGCGCAGCTGTGCCTTGCCGACTCGACTCCGACGTACCGCCTCCTTGAGCGTCTTACCTGTTCTTCACATTTGTGTTGAAATGTTTGGATATTATGTGTGATATTGCTTCTCGATTCGGACTGCCTGCCTTCTTGTTTCCGTCTTTTTGCTAGAACGCATTTTGCAGAAATGTTGCACGGCGCGTTCAGCCTTTCGAGTTCTGCGCAGCTACATTTATGTTAACTGTTCGGTCGACAGAGTGTTGGTTACGGGGTGCATGCACGTAACTATCTTTGTCGAAAAGTCGACTTGTATGCCTTTTGTCATCTTGGACTTCACTGCGGCGTTTTATTTGGTATGGCTGTGTTCGCGACACGTCGAGGTCATCGCAATCTGCGCGATGCGACCGTGATGTTCTGTTTTAGTTTTTGCTTCGCAATAGCGGCAACTACATGCAGCATCTTCAAAGAAGTAATATTATACGTGGCAAATATCGACGTCGCGAGAGAATTTGCATACCTCTATCTAACCTTTTATTATATGGTAACACCTAGGGAACAGCAGGGCAGCCCTTGCCCTGCTCTACAATACCAGGTAATCCGTAGTGTATACAGTGGGCGCCCGCCTATACTATTAAAAAATAGGCTCAGACCGGTACGAGCAATACAAAAGTTGGGTTAAGAAACACAGCTCTAAATACTATGCAACAGAGTTACATCAAGGCCGGGAAGAGAATAAGACATTGAGCCTGGACACTTAATTGAATTTTCTAAACACCGGGCGCACACTGCTGCATTATGAAAAACACAAAAACCAAGGTTAGCTGGTTTCATTTCCTTGTAGTTTCTTGTTCTATTCTTATTTGATACCCGAAGCTCTGTCCATCGCCGTTGACGGTTGTAGTTCTCGTTTCGACCATTAAACGTTTATGCCCTGTCTCCAGCATGGGGTACCCCTTGATGACCGTAAGCGAAAACGGATTGTCCGAGTACCCGGGTTTACTTGAATACTCGTTGAACCCGTTTGATGTTTTCAAGGGAACTCGAGTTACCCGCGACGAGCTCGGGTTTCACTTTCAGAATTATCTGACAGCCCGTTTGTGACGGATACTCGCCGGGGTACACCTAAATTCCGTGTACCAACAACTCGAGTATACAGCAATTCGCGGTTTGAAGCGTGAAGCGATTACGTAATTTAACCCGCTGATTCCTCGGAGATAATTATATTACCTGCACATGCATCTGTGTACGTTGAGACGCCGAACATAACATGGGTGGGGTAAAGAATGCTGCAAAGTGTAGTACTTTACTTTCACGCGCAGGTCGACGCCTCTGCAGATGTAGCTATGAGACTTGGCTTCTCAAAGCAATATGTGCAACCCCGGCGATGGGATGGCGTTCTAGCCACCCATATCTGTCGATGGTTGTGTACCTTTTACAGTAGCTCGGGTTTTTGGTTACTCGTCTGTTGTGTAACTGTTGTCGAATCCTTCATCTCTGACCTGACCCTCGGCGTCTCGTTTACTCTGGGACGAGTTGGAAGCTAAACGATGATTTCGCTGCGTTTTGTTTGCCTAGGCCGAAAGTAGGTCGCCTCATGTTTGTGTGTGCGACTTGTTTTGTTTATCGTTGCGCTTCGTAACACCTGTCCATTGGTGTTCCCATGTCGTGCTCTCCCTCCTTCCCCTATTAATAGTGTACGTAATATACAACTGTATTGGGACCCAAGGACACCGGCAGCGACTTATACTGTACGGCCAGCGCTGGATTTCACACGATGTAGAAGGATTTTGGGTTCTTGCAAGAGGGATACAATCGGTTGTTGTCTTGTTCCCCTACATGCTATTTGCGATACAGCGTCTGAAATTTGTATCGGTTGAAATATGAGCGGTAGTCCTCTGCGTCGATGCACCATTCGCAAGGTGTGGGTGCAATATGTTTTAAGCGTTACCCAAAGTGCTGGCAGATTACTCAGCTTGAGCTGGGGGGCCTCTCTTCGTCGTATTATACGGGGGCACTCATGTCATGCATGGCCGTAGTCGTATGACCTTAAAGAGAGGGGTTCTCTACGGTGGAGAAGAATCAGCCTGATGTTCAGGCACACAGGAAAATTTGTATTCATTTTGATTCTACAGCGAGCGCCAACCTCATAGAATCTTTCTCCATAAGTACATCATGATAGCATGTCGACGATATTACAAGATTGGGGCTTTGCCAATCTGGTACCTGATAGTCAATGACAACGTGCTTCTTATGAATTCGAGAGAGCTATCATTGACACTTCTTTGTTGATTGTCGCTGTCTCACAGTCTGTGTTCACATAATTGATTCGAATATCTCTAGGACACTTAATCAGGAGGAACACTATGTATACTGTGGTGTAGTAAGTTTGGAAAAACGGTGTGCTGTGAAGACAACACACTCGTATGAGTTATTGTTTAGAGCTGTGTGTGTGCGACAAGTATGAGCTGTTCGCATCTTTAAAGACAAAATATTGTCGCAATCTGTATACGGCGTAGAATGGGCTTGCCTCTTCGTGCGGTTTTCTATTCATTCGTCGACGTGATCAAGTTGGAAAATTCGTTTTTTCGGGGGGCGGCCCGAGGTGAGACTGTTCTGGTACGTATATCAACACCCATCCTGCTGATTTATTAACGCACACTGTATTATGATGGGCCAAGAGTGACAGGACACGCTAGTCCAACCGTGCACAGGGCACGCTATTAATACCTTAACCCTGCACCGGGTCCACTGGTCTATGCCTGTACGAAGTCCGCCTGTGGAATCGGGTCTGCCCATCCAGCCTTGCACAGGGTTAGCGGATTGACCCTGTGGAAGGTCCTCCGATCGAACCCTGCACAAATCACATGAGAAAGGGCTACCCCAGGAGATGGTATACCCTGTAGAGGATGGCATACAACGTAAATCCTGTACAGGGTCCGTTGCCTACCACCCCGTGGCCGGAGCCGAATTTCCACCTGTGCGCGATTTAATAAAGGGTTCTAGAGTAGACCCCCTGCGCTTTGGCCGTGAACGCAATCGGCATTCCGTTTCCACTTTGGCAACGCCCCTCTAACAATTCCAACTCTCTCACACAGATACTAACAACGTCACCGCCTTCTCCGCCCACCACATCATCCTTCCCCCCCCCCAACATCAACATCCCATATCTTGCTCGTTTGCCTTCCCCGCCTCTGCGCCGTGTCAAGCGAGAATGAAGACAGACAGCAATGGACCAGACTCGGAAGCTTCTGACACAGGGATTCTCGAGAGTATGGTGCCCCCACTGAACGTCACCCCGAAACTAGCCTTCCCCGCCTCTGCGCCGTGTCAAGCGAGAATGAAGACAGACAGCAATGGACCAGACTCGGAAAATTGTGACGCAGGGATTCTCGGGAATATGGTGCCCTCACTGAATGTCACCCCGAACCTAGCCGGTCAGTCGGCATTAATAGCTTAGCCAGCTTCTTGAGGAACGGGTCCACGCGCTCTGCCGTCTTTGACGGTATATCGTTGTATAGCCAAATAACTGGATAACAAATGGGGCTGTTTGGGGCAGGCTCGACTACTGTAATGCAGGTAAAACTAGACGCGTGTAGTTACTCACAGAGATTGGTGTCTTATCTTGATGATTCCAGCTTTACTGTCTGTCAGAGAGTTCTGACAGTAGGGGGATTTATAAGTATTACATGGTTCCCCTTCGGGATGTTGGTGGCATGAAATCCGGGGGGTGTCGCATGTTGAAAAGGGAGACGCAGGTAAAAACCCTCGCACCTATGGTTTGACTAAAAATGATCTCGGAGTACAATGAGTCATAGGTTACAGCAGTACTGTAACATTGCTAGAAGCGAAGAGTAGTAGTCTAGTCTTCGATCCTCTCGCATGTCTTGGCGTATAGGAGGCATATACTACTTCATTGCTCAAAGGAAAACGTATCACTCAGAAGTAAATTAACGGGATTTGCATCATCCCGGTATTCATCGCATGAGTGGGATCTGTGTCATCGATATACGTGTGATCCTTGATGATCTGAACATCTCTACCGGGTGGAGTCTGCACGATCTGCATGAACTACACATATTCATCGAACATACGTGTGCCGTAATTCACTGATGTATTGCTATGCGTGGATGAGTCTGCAAGATCTGAAGGATCTATACGAGTTACAGGATTTATATAATGTGAAGGCATTACCTTCTATTTGGCGGTGAGACCTGCTTGGTCTTTATGATTGCACTTGGGTGCCGAGTGGGATGATCTGA
>JBDWQI010000303.1:0-2250 GCA_039986635.1 Sulfitobacter sp. | reverse complement strand
AACATAGACTAAGAGTAAAAAAAGGCCGCCGCATCCCCTAAATAAAAAAAAATACAGCTCCACATAGCCTAACAACATACCACACACCACGACCACCGAACAAACTAACCTCCGATTCCTCCCCTTCAGCACACAAAGCAGAAGCAGACATCGTGCCCTCTCCGGTTCCAGCGAGGGCTCTAGCCTCCCTCTTAGCGAAATTGTTTTTTGCGGTATTCCAGACCCTCTTCATCCTCCTCACCACCGTATCAACGTCCACGTCCTGGGAGAGCAGGCGGAGGGGCGAGACGCCGGTTGGGCAAAGATAAGGGGTTGGATTAGAGTCATGCGATGAAGCGGTTAACTATTTCGTGCGTTGCCGAGCAAAGAGTAACCCTGGACATTTCGTAGCGGCGTCGAAAGGAAGAAATCAATAGGACCACACACACGACACCATAGACGACAGCTCACCTTGTCCCTGCAAACGTCGATCTCCATCCTCCGACTTCCCTCACTGTCGCTGACCGTGACGTGGGAGGGCTGCATCACCCTCTTCGCAACACTGGCCCACTTCGCGTTTCTCTTGCTGTTGTTGGATACCTTCCAAGGGTTGACACCCTCGAGCAATTCCCAAAGAAATTGCTTCTCTCCGGGGCGCCGGAACAGCAGTTGAGAATCCGCCCCTGCACCCGAACGCAGACAGCAGAGAACAAAACAAATATAACAAAGGATGAACGGGTTGTCAACTGTTTGTCGCGCGACAAATATACTGCGGAGATATGCTCATGAGTGGTGAACGTTTAAGGTGATGCTGCACACAATCGGACGTCGAAGACAATTCGTTTGGATCATGGACATAATAATATTGCTATCACAAAAACGAGGAAGCATGTACAGTGGGACATGAAAGAAAAAAAAAAACAGGTCCTATATCGAGTACGTTCTGACGTTGTTACAGACATCAAATATTGTCTCGTATCTGCTACGTTTTAGGGAAGAGAAAAAGGTACGCCCCGTGCAATACGAGCAAGAACCCGACGGATATAGTTAGGCCCCGGACTGGTTGTCCCCAGTTAGTAGGACTAACCGTTTATCTTAATGCGAACACGTCACAATTCCAATATTCTAGAATTCCGTAGGGCGAGCTCTTCGTATTGTACTTCCAACAATATGATACCGTGCCTATCGTGCACGGAATCCCGGGGCAAACATATCATCCCCCCCCCTGTTTCGTACATAGGCAAGGTCAAACTGACAAATGTGTGTTACACCGAATAAAACTTCGGTCTTCATTTATACATTGTTGTAACACTGGTTTGCTTGCACACGTGTCCTAAGCAGGGCTAGTACGGAGGTGAAGAAATGTTGTCCTGGTGAGCACTATTTCGGGAATGCAGCGGTGAAGATTGGTCGCAGCGTATAAAGATATATATTAAAATTTGGCCATGCTACTTTGGGTTTGTAGTTCTGTTTTCGCGCTTTTCTATAAAGGCGTTCTTTCGTTTTTGGGTCTGTCACGCCGCAAGAAATATATTTCTTCTTGGCGATATTTGTTCTTTTCGTCGGCGACGAAACCATTTCGGGGTCTTTTGGACCCTATGACATCTTCATAGGGTAAGTCTTTAATTTAATACGCATATCGGCGTGGTGCGGGAGGCCGCAGCACGACCTCCGTCCAAGCCGCCTGTTTTCCCGCCCTGGTCCTGTGAGGATCTACGTGAGTTTTTTTTGGGGGTTTCTTCGTAAGATATTTGGATCCATCCGATTTCTTTTTGGATTTGTTGGCCTCAGGGGGTTAAAAAAAAAAAGCTTCGATTATACTGCCGCCACTGCTGTTTCGTCATCGTGTGAAGAGAATGTTGTAGCTTCCCGACACGTTTCCGGGCGGGAGAGGGGGGGTGTTGGGTCTGCTTCTCTGGGGGATCACGCTTATGAGAGGTTCCCGGGTGTGAGTGGTATAACATGATGTACATATGCGCCCATATTTTCCTACATTGGGGTCTGTGTGTCACTGCTTGCGTACGCAGCGTTGTTTGCATTCAAGTGATTTTATAAATTTGGAAATACGTCAGCTGTGAGTTCGACTGATTAAATAGTTGATACTCAACTTTGCAAGCTGCGTAATACGCCTCGTCTATATTCCATTTTGACTGAATTTTACAAATGTTGTGATAAACCATGAATTATAGTGATATATCTTGCACACACGTCTGTCCCAGTTGGATATGTTTACTATGGCCGTTTTACACACGTTTGCCCGGCTCGGACCTA
>JBDWQI010000302.1:0-219946 GCA_039986635.1 Sulfitobacter sp. | reverse complement strand
TTGGTCTTGCAGCCGCGCGAAAATGCTCGGCGGCGGGCGCTGATCGTCTTGGCGATTGTCGTGGGAACCGTGCTCTTTGGGGTGCAGGCCATGGCGCAGACCACTGAACGCCAGACCATGCGAATTCTTGAACCCTTGACGGTCAAGTGGGAGGGCGAACATCGATGTAAAGACGCGCCCAACATGCATTGCGCCTATCTGGATATCGTGCAGGTTCCGACACTTTGCTTTGGTGAGACAAAGGGTGTGCGGATCGGTGACCGGGCCACGGACGCAGAATGCCGCCAAATGCTGCGAACCCGCTTGTCCCGAGACTTTCGCGCCGGGCTGCGTCGGTATTTCTCAGCGCAGACCAAGGCAACCCGGCTGACACCGCAGCGGGATGCTGCCTATGTTTCTCTGGCTTACAATGTTGGAGTGCGGGGCGCGGGCCGATCAACCGCAACACGGCGGTTAAATGCGGGTGATGTGGCGGGCGGTTGCGCAGCCATCGGCTGGTGGAACCGCGCGGGCGGTCGCGTGGTACGCGGCTTGGTCAACCGGCGCGCGGATGAGGTCAGCTTGTGTCGCAAAGGCTTGGGGCGATGGCCAAATATCTCACCATCGCCGCATTGCTGGCCTGCCTTGGGTTGGCCGCAGCACTTTGGTGGCAGGGCAGGGGGATGGACGCTCTGGAGGCCGAAAACACCCGCCTGACCCGTTCACTCAGCGCATCGGACGCTGCGGCCGTAACGAACAACCCCCATAGCATCGAAAACCCGCCCCCGCTTTCCTCCTTGTCGGATTTGTCGCCGCTGCAGAGCAGCCACAAACCTTAGACAACGCTGCCATTTAGGTTTTTCAACTGGACTTCTGCTTTGCGCGCTTCGCTGCCCTTGCGAAAAAGCAACACGGACCCAAAGCGTAAGGTCGCAGCGGTTTCGAATCGTCCAACTCGGTTTGAAAGTAGCGGACTTTGGTGCAAGGTCTGCCCCAAGCCAATTTTTGACGGCAGCGAAATCGTAACTTGCCGCGCTTCACTTCGTCATTGATTTTGAACACAGCCAACTTGTAAAAAGGCAGGGTTAAGAAACAGCCGTGAGGTTTACCCGGTGCGATCAAAAGAACGTGGATACTTGCTTTTCTTATTGTCCGCGATCTTTGCCGTCGCGCATATGGACCGGCATATTCTGAGCATCTCACTCGACGCTATCGGACAGGAATTCACCCTGTCAAATACCCAACTTGGGCTTTTGTCAGGGCTGGTCTTTGCAGTGATGTTCGTCCTTGCGGGCTTTCCGATCGCAAGGCTTGCCGCGTACAAAAGCAGACGCGATATTGTTGCAACCTCAGCCGCAGTCTGGAGTATCCTGACGATGCTGATGGCAGGGGCTCAGAGTTTCGCGCATCTGATCTTGGCGCGCCTGGGCGTGGGGCTGGGCGAAGCCGGAGCGGTGGCACCCGCCCATGCCATACTCTCTGACCATTTCCCACCTGAACGGCGCGCATCGGCGTTAGCGACTTTTGCGACCGGTGCGAACATCGGCGTTTTGCTTGCATTTCTGGTCGGTGGGATCGTTGGCCAGGCTCTTGGATGGCGATGGGCCTTTGTTCTCGCGGGCCTTCCCGGTTTGGTTCTTGCTATTCTTCTGCGGTGTACAACAACCGAAACGCGCGTCATTCCACAGGGGCGCTCTCATGGTCAAAGTCCCGCAATCTTCCGCAAAACCCTGAGCATGATTTGGCAAGACACTGGGCTGCTACATGCCTTAATGGGCATCGCCCTAACGGGCGTTGTCACATTCGGTGTGTTGGCCTGGGTCCCGACTTTCATCATGCGGACGCATGAGCTTAGCCAGGCACAAACTGGCGTCTATCTTGCCCTGACGACAGGCATTATCGGCGGTCTGGGAACCTGGTATTCAGGTAGGTTGGCCGACCAATGGGGGCGATCCGACCCACGTTGGCGATTTGGTATTGTGATCTTGGGCGTTCTCGCAGCAAAGCCGTTGGTTTGGGTGTTCTTTCTAAGCGACACAACTGCGGTGGCTTTGGTCTGTTTTGCAGTGGCGGCAACTGTCAGCGCCGTATTTTGGGGGCCAACGTTTGCCTTTCTGCACGACAGGCTTCCGAACGAATTGCGCCCTATGGGAACGGCGATCTTCTTGTTTGGCTTCAACTTGACCGGCGTTGGAATTGGTCCAACTATTGTCGGGTTGACCAGTGACACCATATTTGCGGGTTTTGGCGATAATGCACTACGTGTTGCACTGGCAGCCGTCCATCTGGTCGGTTTCTGGGGCCTCTGGCACTATTGGCAAGCAATGCGTCACGTCAGCGACAGCGTCGAAGTTTAGGCGTCTTGCTGCGTCATAGGCTCATTGTAAGCATCGGCAATTTTTTGTCGTAGCCACGCATGGCCGACATCGCGGTCCTTGCTCTTTTTCCAGATCATATAGATCTTCTGTTCCGGAAACTCGAACGGGGTCGGATAAAGCTCCAAAGGATAGTACCGCGCCGCTTGTGCTGCAAAGTCACCCGGCATCATTGCGATCAGGTCGGTGGTCGCGAGCGTGTGTGGAAAAGACCAGAACTTGGTCACTGTATAGACAATATGGCGTTTGATCTGCGCAAATTGCAAAGCTTCATCAACGCGCGACATGGCCCGCAGCTTTGGCACCAATGCAAGATGACCAATGTTAGACAGGTGTTCACGCGTGACTTCGCCCTGAATATCAGGATGCCCTTTTCGCGCCACCACGACGATACGCGCCGCCCCGACCTGTCTGCATTCGATATCTTCAAGCTGCGGATCAAAGGTCGAGATCACAAGATCAAGACTACCGTCGCTCAACCCTTCGGCAATGGGAAAGTTGAGAACGGGCAGCATTTCCAGCGTAACCGCTCTGTGCTTTTCTACTGCTCGGACAACGGGTGGCATCAAAAGCGGCTCAAGCATGTCCAAAACGACTATTCTAAAGTGGCGTGCGGTGGTTGCAGGGTCAAAACTCTGCTCCTCGGACACACCAGACTGGATCATTTGCAACGCATCGCGTACCGGCCCGATCATGCTTGTTGCGCGCAGTGTTGGTGCAACGCCGCGACCTTTGCGGACGAACAATGGATCGCCAATAGCGTCGCGAAGACGGGTTAATGCGTTCGAGATCGTCGGTTGACTGACGTTCAAAAGTTTCGCGGCTTTTGAGATGTTCCCGGCAGAATAAACCGCCTCGAAGATCACCAGTAGGTTCAAGTCCAACTTTCTTAGGTCCAACTTACGCCCCCCCCTCCCACATAACTATTCACATCTCAAATATAATGTATTCGCATTATTTGGCTATTCTGTTTTTAATCAGTTTTTTACTTTAGCCTCGGGGGGATGCCTGGTTTTTAGCTTCGCTGCGTTTGACGTGGTGTGGCGGCCTGTCCCCTGAAAAGAGGATGAAGGTCATATGGTGTCTAAGGTCTGTTTTGACCCGAGCCTGATTGGGTTCGGACACAGGATAGCGCGTCGCGATTGTTCTGCACGCCATGCTGCCGGGTACTTGGAGGGACGCCCCGATGCCTCTGCCGCGTCCCTGACCGTAGATCCCGCGCACCTTCCTAAAACCAAAGAAAAAGCAACCAGCAAAGGGGCGCATTATGCCCAGCACGACTGATCTGACGCTTCTCTACATCGGTTACTTCAACCGCCTGCCTGACCCTGCCGGGCTGGCATTTTGGGAAGCCATTCTGGAGACCGGGTTTCCTCTCGCAGATGTGGCCGAGGATTTCTCCACGCAGGATGAGAGCCGTGCGATTTACGCGTATTTTGCGCCCGAGCCCATCGGGTCACCGGCCACCTTTCTGACGGCTGTCTATGAGAACTTGTTAAACCGTCTGCCCGACAGCGCTGGTTTGCAGTTCTGGAGCGATGTTCTAACAGCCGGCGGACGCGTCGGCGATGTCATCCTGTCGATCATCAATGGCGCGGCACCGGCGGATCAGGCGACGTTGGATGCAAAGATTGAGCTCGCATCGTTCTGGCTGGAAATGGTTGATGCCGACGAGGACTTCGTGTTCTCCGAGCTGGCCCTTGAGGCTTCGCGCAATGCGTTGGATCAGGCGGGCACCGATGCCTCCAGCCAGGCTGAAGCCCTTGATGATGCCGCATTGTTTTTTGTCCCGGCGCCCGCGCTGCGCTTCACGCAAACCGCCGCGTCCATTGCCGAAGATGCCGACACGTCTACGCGGATCAAGATTGGTGATGTACATGTGCTTGAGGCGCGGGATGTATCCACGCCGGTCACGCTGGCAGGGCCAAACGCAGGTTTGTTCGAAGCCATCGGAACAGAGGTCTTCCTAAGGGCCGGCGTTGCGCTGGACCACGAAACACTTGCAACCCTGTCCCTGACCCTTCAGGTGGATGACCCTCAGTTTGGCGGCACGCCGGATGACATAGAGGCGATCACAATTCTGATTGGCGATGTATTTGAAGCACCGCCTGACCCCGGCCCACCATCACCGCCAGTGAACGCGGCCCCGACGGTGGCGCTTTCCAACACTACCACCGCGCTGGCCGAGAACACAGATACGACCGCGCGGATCAAGTTAGCAGACATCACTGTGACCGACGATGGCCGGGGGACAAACACGCTGTCTCTAACGGGAGCGGATGCGGCATTGTTTGAGATCGACGGCACTGAGCTGTTTTTGATTGCAGGTGCGGCGCTTGATTTTGAGACGAACCCGACGCTGGACGTATCCGTCACGGTGGATGATGCAGCAGTTGCTGGCACCCCGGATGCGACAGCACCACTGACGGTCGCGATTACGGACATCCTTGAGGGACCGATTGAACTGTCCGAAGTGGAACTTAGCACCGACGCGCGTGGCTTTGTGATTAATGGGGTCAGCGCGTTTGACCAATCTGGCCGTTCGGTGAGTTCAGCGGGTGATGTGAACGGCGATGGCTTTGATGACCTGATCGTCGGGGCATTTGCTGACGCTCCCAATGGCGAACGTTCCGGTGCGAGCTTTGTGGTGTTTGGCAAGGGCGACGGCACGGCGGTTGAGCTGTCAGCGGTGGAGGCGGGCACCGGTGGCTTTGTGATCAACGGCGTCAGTGCGCGTGACTACTCTGGCTATTCCGTGAGTTCAGCGGGGGATGTGAACGGTGATGGGTTTGATGACCTGATCATCGGGGCATTTGCTGACGATCCCAATGGCGGCTATTCCGGTGCGAGCTTTGTGGTGTTTGGCAAAAGCGACGGCACGGCGGTTGAGCTGTCAGCGGTGGAGGCGGGTACCGGTGGCTTTGTGATTAACGGCGTCAGCGCGGGTGACTTTTCTGGCCGTTCGGTGAGTTCAGCGGGTGATGTGAACGGGGATGGGTTTGATGACCTGATCGTCGGGGCACCCCGTGACGCTCCCAATGGCAGCAATTCCGGCGCGAGCTTTGTGGTGTTTGGCAAGGGCGACGGCACGGCGGTTGAGCTGTCAGCGGTGGAGGCGGGCACCGGTGGCTTTGTGATCAACGGTGTTTCTGCGAGTGACTACTCTGGTAATTCCGTGAGTTCAGCGGGTGATGTGAACGGCGATGGCTTTGATGACCTGATCGTCGGGGCACCCTATGACGATCCCAATGGCGAACGTTCCGGTGCGAGCTTTGTGGTGTTTGGCAAGGGCGACGGCACGGCGGTTGACCTGTCAGCGGTCGAGACGGGAACCGGTGGCTTTGTGATCAACGGCGTCAGCGGGGCTGACTTTTCTGGCTTTTCCGTGAGTTCAGCGGGCGACGTGAACGGCGATGGCTTTGATGACCTGATCGTCGGGGCAAGAGGTGACGATCCCAATGGCAGCGATTCCGGCGCGAGCTTCGTGGTGTTTGGGGGTGATTTCAGCGGCGCGGCAACCGAGGTTGGAACCACCGGGACAGATACCCTCACCGGCACAGCTGGCAACGACAACATCTTTGCCGGAACGGGGAATGATACCCTGACCACCAGCGCAGGCAACGACCGTGTCTCCGGCGGCGCAGGCGAAGATACATTCGTCATCACGGATGCCGCAGGGACAACCACGATCATCGACTTTGTCTCAGACGAGGACGATCTGATCGACGTCAGCGCCTTTGGCTTTGCAAACTTCGGAGCCCTGCAAGCGACGTTCAGTGATCATGATGTCGGTGGCCACGACACCTTGATTGAGCTGGACGGAGATACGAATATCGTCCTAATTGGTGTGGAAATGAACGACCTTACCGTAACCGATTTCCAACTCTAGGGCAGGGACAAAATGTCGGACACCCCCGCGCTTTCGTTGACAGGCTCGCGTCTGTTTCCCAACTGGCTGGCGGCACAAAATGCGTCGCTGGCCTTTACCACCTATCAGGCCGGTAAACTTTTTCTCATCGGCCTGCAAAACGATGGCCAACTGTCGGTGTTTGAACGCACGTTCGACCGCTGCATGGGGATCGGCATGGGACAAGGGCGGTTCTGGATGTCCTCGCTCTATCAACTCTGGCGGTTCGAGAATTTCAATGACCCCGGCACCCTGCAAGATGGCTATGACGCGACCTTTGTGCCCGTCGCAGGCCATACCACCGGCGACATCGACATACATGACATCCACGAGCAACCTGATGGGACACCGCTGTTTGTAGCGACACGGTTCAATTGTCTGGCCACGCTGAGTGAGCGCGGAAGCTTTGCCGAGGTCTGGCGACCTCCATTCATTGACCGGCTGGCTGCCGAAGATCGCTGCCACCTTAACGGCATGGCGGCGGATGAAACAGGCGCGCGCTACGTCAGCTGCGTGGGCCGTAGCAATGTCGTGGAAGGATGGCGCGAGCATCGCCGTGAGGGCGGCTTGGTGCTAGACGTCGCAAGCGGCGAACCTGTCGCCACAGGTCTGTCGATGCCGCATTCGCCGCGCCTGCATCAAGGACGGTTGTGGCTACTTCAAACGGGCACGGGTGAGTTCGGCGAGATAGACATCGCAACGGGTCAGTTCACGCCGATCTGCTTCCTACCCGGCTTTGCGCGCGGGTTATCCTTCGTGGGTGACTACGCCGTCATTGGCCTGTCGCGCCCGCGCGAGAACCGCACGTTCGAAGGGCTCCAACTGAATGAGCGACTGGAACGCGAAAGCGTCAGCCCCAAATGCGCGATCTGTGTGGTGAACCTCAAGACGGGTGATGTAGAACACCGGTTGGAGATGGAGGGCATCGTACGAGAGCTCTATGATGTGGCGCTGATACCCGGCGTACAGAGACCCAAGGCACTTGGGTTCCGCAATGACGAGATCAGGTTCGCAGTACGGCCAGATGGAATGCTGGGTGCGTAGACTGAGGTCTTAGACACGTTCGCGCAATATTGAAAGAAACTGCCCAAACTTTGCTGACGGTGGAAAAACTTGTTAGGTCAACTGCATACGTTGGCTTTAGCCGCTTCTCGATTACTAAACCCGCGCAGCGAACGGACGATTTGAGATTGGCCGATTTTCCTTTCCGAATGGCCGCTCAGGTGAAATTCGCTGCTGTGCCAAATGGGGATCGCTGCACTCGCGAAGAAATGCTGCGTCAGCAACATGGCCAAACGTCAACGGCGGAAAGTCCCGCACAGCAGACCTCGGTGCATAGCGCAGCGAAAGTCTCCTTCCCGCCAGACGTGCAGAACAGCCACGTCCGCTTTGGGCTGGCAGCGGCCCAATGCAGGTGCAGCACTCCTTCGATCCAAAGGTGCATCTATGGGCTCAAACCAGTCATCCGAATCATTTAATCAGCTTGTTAGCCTGATAGGGTGCTACAAAAGGGAGGCCACTCGTCGGTTCTACTTTTGCGAAAGTCGCTCGAGCCACTTCCAGCCTTCATATTTGTCGCCAGTTTGCTTGATGTGGGTGTATCTTTGCAGTGAGGACCAAGAGCGATGCCCAGAGACAGCGGCAACTTGCGGGATCGTTTCTCCGATTTCGAATAAGCGGGTTACCCCTTCGTGTCGGAGATCGTGAAACCGAAGATCCTCAATTTCCAGAACCTTGCAGGCGCGCGTAAAAGAGGCGCTGATGGTATCGGTTTGAAAGGGGAAAACCCGTGCGACCTTTCGTGGCATTGCCTCCGCGATGTTCATCGCGGGAGTTGGTAGGTCGCACCAGACATCATTCCCAGCCTTGTCTCCTGGGTGTTTCATGTCTTTGATGAATACCCTGTTGTGTGTCCGATCTAGACCTTCCCATGTCACTCTCGTGATTTCCTCTTGCCGTCTCGTAGAAAAGAGAGCGAATCCAACAATGCGGTGCATGGGTGCTGACTTAGGGCGGCGCCGATGCTTGTCTTCGAACATGGCCATAAGGGCGTTCAGTTCGCTAAGAGATGGTCGACGGTCTCTGCTCTTGGCCTTGCCGGCGATGCCTAGCCTATTGCAGACGACGAATGCATCTTTCATTGCTTGATGGCTCAATGGGATCCCCCAAGCTGGTCTGGCGATGGCAAAGATTGCGCCAAGGTGGGACATATAATTCCCAACGGTTGCGGGCGTTCTTGTCGTGCTCAAGTCTTTGGCAAATTGCACGATGTCGTGACTTTCGATGTCATTGCAAGCCATTTGGGCGATATCATAACTTCGGATTGACCGCAGAACCTGAGCTTTGGTGCGGCCTATGTCTTTCACGCTTTCAGTGATGTAGCGGTCGATGGCGGTGCTAAGGGTCCGGCCCTTGCTCTTGATTGATGTTAGGTTGTCACCTGCATCACTGATTTCCTTCATCCGTTTCTTATACCAAGCAGCTGCGGATGCGGGTTTGTCGAAAGTTCTGGATTCGCGGTGTGCCCATTTACCATTTCGCCTGATATTGATCTGTGCGACAAATGCCGTCGAGCCGTCTTTGCGTTTGCGTTCTATTATCTGAGCCATATCTGAACAACATTTTTGGTCATTTTGAACAATATGTATTGTTCAGGCGTGAAATAATAGACTGAAATAAGGCGAAACAGTCATAAATAGGCGGCGCAGTGTAAGTGAGGACATGAAAAATAAATTATTAAAATCAGAAGTTTGCAAGCATTCTAGGCTTTCCGTTGCACCCATGATGGATTGGACGGATCGCCATTGCCGCTATCTGCATCGCCTGTTGAGCAGTCAGGCCTTACTCTATACCGAAATGGTGACGGCGCCGGCCTTGGTTCGTGGTGGAGCGTTGCATTTGTTGGATCATGACGTGTCCGAACACCCAGTGGCTTTGCAACTTGGCGGTTCGGATCCGGTCGAATTGGCTCAGGCGGCCCGATTGGGGGCACAGGCGGGATATGATGAGATTAATCTGAACGTGGGGTGCCCGTCTGATCGCGTGCAGTCGGGTTGTTTTGGAGCGGTGCTGATGGAGCAACCCGCGTTGGTTGCTGAATGTGTCGCCGCAATGCAAGCAGTGGTTGATGTGGAGGTGACGGTAAAATGTCGTATCGGCGTTGATGATCAGAACCCCCAAGAGGTCTTGCCAGAGTTCCTTGCTCGGATTGTCGCGGCTGGATGCACCCGGGTGACCATCCATGCCCGCAAAGCGTGGCTTAAGGGGTTGAGCCCAAAGGAAAACCGCGAAGTTCCGCCACTCGATTATCCGCTTGTGCAGTTGATGAAAGGCTATTTTCCAAACCTGCATATTTCAGTGAATGGTGGGATTACGTCGCTTGATCAGGTCGATGCCTTTCTAGACAGCGGGTTGGACGGGGTGATGATTGGGCGGGCGGCTTATCATCAACCTGCGGACATTCTATGTGGTGCCGACCGGCGGATTTTCGGAGGAGGCGGCGACAGCCGAGCCGAGGACGCAGTGCGCCAGATGCTGCCCTATATTGAGGCGCATTTGATGCAAGGGGGCAAGCTTAACCAGATCACGCGGCACATGCTCGGGCTTTTTGCAGGGCGTCCGGGCGCGCGGTTCTGGCGGCGTAGCCTGTCAGAGGGAGCATCCCAACCGGGGGTGGGGCCAGAACTTGTGGCAACAGCTTTAAGAGACCTTGAAACGCTGGCAGCGCAACACGAAGAGACCCAGCACCAAGCGGTCCAAACCGGAGAACGACATGGCTGACACTTTCACACTCTTTCAGATGGCCGTTATGTTGATGGCCATTGGTGCTTTTGCTGGTGTGCTTGCCGGTTTGTTGGGGGTTGGTGGTGGCATCGTCCTGGTGCCTGCATTCTTTTATGCGTTTCAGACGCTGGGCTATGAAGGTCCGCAGCTGATGCAGATGTGTCTGGCAACCTCCTTGGCCACGATCATTGTGACCTCTGTGCGTTCTGTCCTGAGCCACAACAAAAAGGGCGCGGTTGATTGGGAAATCCTGCGCGGTTGGGCACCCGGCATTGTGGTTGGTGCGGTGATCGGGGTGATGGTGGTGGCGCAATTGCGCTCCACGACGCTGCAGGCGATTTTTGGTGTTCTGGCCCTGAGTGTCGGGTTGTATATGGGGTTTGGCCGTTCAGAATGGCGGTTGGGGCAGGCGATGCCCTTGGGGATCACACGGGCGGTGCAATCGCCGTTGATGGGGCTCATGTCTGTGCTGATGGGGATTGGTGGTGGTAGCTTTGGTGTGCCTTTGATGAGCCTTTACAACACCCCCATTCACCGGGCCGTCGCAACAGCCGCCGGTTTTGGCGTGTTGATCGCCGTGCCTGCGGTGATCGGGTTCTTGTTTGTCCCAATGGACAGTGGCGTGCCTCCTTTGACGATTGGCACCGTCAATCTGGTGGCTTTTGCGATTATCATTGCGATGACATTGATTACAGCCCCCTATGGGGTCAAACTGGCGCATGCGATGGATCCCAAACCGCTTAAACGTGTGTTTGCGGTGTTCCTGGTGTTGGTGGCGCTGAACATGTTGCGCAAGGCCTTGGGATGGTAGCAACCTCGGCGTTTGGGCAAGACGGCTATGTGGTATTTGGCGTTGACCCAAAAGTAATGCTGTGGGCCAAAGCCGCGCATCGCACAGCGCGGCATATTGCTTCGGATCCAGAGGCGCAATTGGCACATCTCAGGCACCAAAAGACATGGTTTGTCGGGGTGGATGCTTTGCCGAATGCGGCGGATGGCGCCATTGAGGGCACCCCGTTAGAGGGTCCATGGGCACAGCACGGGATCGCCCCAAACAGCTGGCACCCTGCACAGCTTTCCATTGTCTATCCGGGATACCCGGGACAGGATTCGGATGAAAGCGATGCCAATCATCAGTACCGCATCCGCAGGCATGCCGCACATGTCGATGGGTTGTTGCCGGTTGGACCAACCCGTCGCAGGTATCTGTTAGAACCGCATGCTTTTATTCTTGGTCTGCCTTTGAACGAAACCGATGCAGCGCCTCTTATGGTCTGGCCGGGTAGCCATGTGCTGATGGGCGAGGCTTTTCGTCAGATCATCGGATCGCAGCCCCCCGACAAGGTAGACCTGACCGAGGGGTATCAAGCGGCGCGTGCCGAGGTGTTTGAGCAGATCGAACCACGTCCCGTCACCGCCAAACCGGGACAATCAATCTTGATGCACCGCCATCTTGTGCACGGTGTTGCAGCTTGGCAAGATCACGACATAGCCCCGGCAGAGGGGCGCATGATCGCTTATTTCCGCCCGCAGGTCGAAGTCACGGATTGGCTGGCACCGGACCCCTAGGACCTGCTTGATGAAAGCCCAATTTCCCTACAAAGACCGTGCCCTTGCCGTATTGTTGCCATTTCGGACACGATACTAAAGCCATCAACACCGCATAGAACGGAATAAATAGATGGCAACGGTTATTACAGGCGCAAAGGGCATGATGGCGTATTTGGACAGTGCCCAAGCGTCCCGGTACCCCTCAAATGCAATCAGCGCAAATGGTGACACTCACTGGGCGCAGATGTGTGGTTTTGCACGGCTGAGCGCCTTTGCGGACAATTCCAACCATCCTCCAGCTGATTTTGGCGGCGCAATTTCTTGGGACGCAGGAATTGACCTGCTTTTTAGGATCGCGGGCGCGCGATAAGCGACATTAGGATCGTGAAAGACGTGCCGCGCGCCCGCCACGCCGCTTGTTCTGCTGGCCAGCGCGCGCGGGTATGGCATCCATAACAGTGCGTCGTTCCTCTGCGCTCATGGTGGACCATCGCCCTATTTCGTCGATGGAACGGTGACAGCCCGCACACAGGCGGGTCTCAGGATGCACAACACAAATTTTGATGCAGGGGCTTTCAATTTCGTCGCGCCTCCAAATGTCGTCGTTCATCCCGCAACTCCTTGTCTGCGCAAGACAGCAAGCCGGTCCAGCGCACCTTGCAAAATATAACCAGCAGCGACGTGATCAATAACTTCAGCGCGACGCTTTCGGGTTGTATCCGCCTCCAACAGAGCTTTTTCCGCCGCTACGGTAGACAGCCGCTCATCCCAAAACGTGATGGGCAAGGGCGTCAATTGGTCAAAGTTGCGGGCAAATGCGCGGGTGGATTGGCAACGCGGTCCTTCTGAACCATCCATATTGCGTGGCAACCCCAAAATAAGCCCGCCGATCTGACGATCTTTGATGATCTCTGCCAAACGCGCCGCGTCGATACTGAATTTTTTACGCCGTACCGTTTCAAGCGGCGTTGCGACGCTTAGATAACTGTCGCTGACAGAAACGCCAATTGTCTTTTCCCCAAGGTCAAGCCCGATCAGCGCGCGCATGGCCGGGACAGCTTGTGCAAATTCGGCGATGTCCTCAAAAATCATTCCGCTACTCCGGCCTGACTGCCTGCGGCTGTGATGATGTCGATCGCGCCCGGATCCCCTGCAAAAACCTGCATTGCGTTTTCAAAGACAACCAAAGCTTGATCGGGGTCGCCCAACACTGCAAGTGACGTAATCAACCGCGCCCAATCCCGAGGCGGCCCCCCTTCGCTGGCCAACCGGTTTGACAGGCCTTCAACCATACTGCCAACCATCGCCATGCGGTCTTCTGCGCTTAGCTCTGATGCTGCTTCGATGTCTTCAACAGAAGGGCCGGGCGCGTCGCCGGGACCTATGGCCGGGATCGAATAATTCACACCTGCCGCGCGGGCGATTGGTTCAATCTGCGACAAGATCGGCTGTATCCATGGGGCATCCGGCGGGCCGTTGCGCAACAAGGCATCCCACAGGCGAAAGCCAATGTCAGGCCTGCCGGTCTGGACCATCATCAAACCGAGGTAATAGCGGCCACGCCCATCCCCTTCATCAAGGCCAAGCGCGGCGCGAAAAGCGGTCTCGGCTTCTGGAGATACATATCCACCCGCCGCCAACACCATCAGCTCGCCATAATCAGAAATATCTTTCGCAGAGGCGGCATCTTCTTTGATCCGAAGCACCCCTTGTTGTGCCGCGGCCGCGGCCACAAAATTTCCCATGCGGGCTTCATTTTGGGCCAGCAAAATATGTCCTTGCAGATCATCAGGTCGTGCGGCAACCGCTTGGCGCAATTGCGTCATCAACTGTGCGAACTGCGCGCTGCCGGTTTCCGGCGGCACAAAGGGGGGCAGGCTTTCCACAGCGGTTTGCTGGTCGGGGCGATTTTCCCGCAGGGCGTCTGCAAAGGCGATGCGATCCTCCAACGCCAAGTCGCCATAACCCGGCGCCCCAAGTGAGCTGTAGAGCGCAAAGGCGCTGCCTGATACGATAATGGCCAGTGCCGCAGGCAACTTCCATGATGCCTTAGTCGCCGCAGAATCGCCGCCGCGACGGTTCGCATCAGCCTGCAAAATTCGTCTCGAAATTTCGGTGCGGGCGCGATCCGCATCAATTTCGCTGACCACACCGCGCGCCACATCACGGTCAACTTCGGACAATTGATCGCGGTATACTTTCAGGTCGAACTCTGTCGCATCTGCCACAGCGCTCTCATTTGGCCGCAACAGGCTACGCGACAAGATCAGCACCACAAGGGCGGCCATAGCTACGGTGATGAACCAAAATGTCACGAGTGTCCTGCCCCTGGTAAGTTGATCTGTATCTAGGCACATAAGTGCTGAGACAAAAGACCTTGTCCTGTCCAAACCGCGCGAAGGAAAGGTGCAATTGCGCCTCATGTCGCAAAATTGATAACAAATGCCGTGGCAGGCCGCCTTTTTTCTGACCATCAGGTCAGAACAAGGCAAACTGTCCAAGGCGTTCTGATTCCGGAGCGCATCTGCTGATCAGGGGGTCATTGCGATGAAAAAATACTCCGTCTTTGCCGTTGCCCGCGAAGCGATGCGCCACCATACCGGATGGGACCGCGCCTGGCGGGATGCACAGCCAAAAGCCAAATATGATGTGATCATCATCGGGGCCGGGGGGCACGGGCTTGCCACGGCTTACTACCTGGGAAAAAATTTCGGCATCACGAATGTCGCGATCTTGGAAAAGGGGTGGCTTGGGGGCGGAAATACAGGGCGCAATACGACGATTATCCGGTCCAACTATCTGCAAGACCCTTCCGCCGCGATCTATGAAAAGTCGCGCGCCCTTTATGAAACGATGTCTCAGGATCTGAACTATAATGTGATGTTCAGCCCACGAGGCGTGATCATGTTAGCCCAGACAGAACATGAGGTGCGCGGCTACAAACGCACGGCCCACGCCAATGCGCTGCAGGGAGTGCAAACCGAATTTATTGATGCTCAAAAGGTCAAAGACCTGTGCCCGATTATGGACATCGACGGTCCGCGTTATCCGGTGCTCGGTGGGCTCTGGCAGGCTCGGGGGGGGACAGCGCGCCATGACGCTGTTGCCTGGGGATATGCGCGGGCCTGTTCTGATATGGGCATGGATGTGATCCAGAAATGTGAATTAACCGGCATTCAACAACAGAACGGCAAGGTCACAGGGGTGCGCACCTCGCGCGGCGACATCGGCTGTGCTAAACTTGGCATGGTAGTGGCCGGGCATTCCAGTCATCTGGCTGACATGGCTGGATTCCGACTACCCATTGAATCGGTTGCCCTGCAAGCCTTGGTCTCAGAGCCTATTAAACCGTGTATGGATGTGGTGGTGATGGCCAATACCGTGCATGGTTATCTGTCGCAGTCCGACAAAGGCGAGATGGTCATCGGCGGCGGCACAGATGGCTATAACAATTTTACCCAACGGGGATCCTTCCATCATATCGAAGAAACCGTCCGTGCCCTGATCGAAACTTTTCCGATGCTCAGTCGCCTGAAAATGCTGCGTCAATGGGGCGGAATTGTCGATGTCACGGGGGACCGTTCCCCAATCCTGAGCAAAACGCCGCTTGACGGGGTTTTCATCAATTGCGGATGGGGTACTGGCGGCTTCAAAGCCATCCCGGGATCAGGATGGGCAATGGCAGAACTCATGGCCAAAGGGCACTCTCCCCTCACAGATGCCTTTGGCCTGGAACGGTTTTCCCAAGGGCGATTCATCGACGAAAGCGTGGCTGCAGGGGTGGCGCATTGATGTCAAAATCGCAGATCACCCAACCCTATGGCATTAAATTTGCCCCTTTCCCCACGATCCCCGGAGCACACCCATGCTGAACATCCACTGCCCCAACTGTGGGATCACAGCTGAAGAAACCGAATTCCATGCCCACGGAGAAGCCCATCTCAAACGCTTTGGCCCCGGATCTTCTGATGATGAATTTGAAACCTATTTATTCATACGCCAGAACCCCAAAGGCGTTCACTTCGAACGCTGGCGACACCAGAATGGGTGTGGGAAATGGTTCCATGTTGCCCGTTGCACGATAACGCTAGAGGTCTTTGGCAGTTACCCCGCCCAGACTCTTGCGCCCCCTCAAGACCTTATCGACAAGATCAAAGACCGCCGCCCCAACTGGGCCCAACCGGAAAATGGCGTATGACCTCCTCTTTCTTTTTGGCCTTATATACCGTCCGCACTCTCCCCTCGCACAGGATGTCGCAGTCATGAGCACCCGCCTCGCCACCAAAGGCCGTCTGGTCGATACATCCAAACCCCTGACCTTTACCTTTAACGGCAAAAACTTAAAGGGCTACGTGGGTGACACATTGGCCTCCGCATTGCTCGCCAATGACCAGATGCTGATGGGAAGATCGTTTAAATATCATCGACCACGTGGCGTTGTGGCCGCCGGTGCCGAAGAACCCAATGGCTTGGTCAACCTGGGCCGAGAAGAAAAATTCGAACCAAATCAACGGGTCACTACTACGGAACTGTTTGAAGGACTTGAAGCGCAAAGCCAAAACCACTGGCCCAGTCTGGAATTTGACGTTGGCGCCATCAATAAACACCTCAGCCGGTTCTTGCCTGCCGGGTTTTACTACAAGATGTTCATGTATCCACGCAGTTTCTGGAAACATGTCTACGAGCCGGTCATTCGCCACTCCGCAGGCCTCGGAAGAGCGCCGAAGGCACGCGATGACGATACCTATGAACATTTTTATGCGTTCTGTGATGTCTTGGTCATCGGGGGCGGCGTTGCTGGTTTGCAAGCGGCATTAAGTGCCGGACAAGCCGGCGCCCGGGTCGTGTTGCTTGAGCAAACCAACCACTGGGGCGGGCGCGCGGTTGTGGATGGCGGTACGATCAACGATTCCCCTGTGGATAACTACGTGGAAGAGACGCTCTCCGCCTTGCAGGCGATGCCCAACGTCGATTTGCGTACTCGCGTTATGGGGGCAGGCCTTTATGATCACGGCTATGCGCTGGGGTACGAACGGCTCACCGATCATGCCCCGGATACCAAAGGTCCGCGCCATCGATTGTGGCGTATTCGCGCAGCTCAGATCATCACGGCAACCGGCGCAATTGAACGTCCGCTCAGCTTTGCTGGAAATGACATTCCCGGGGTCATGCTGGCATCCGCAATTCGCGACTATGTGGTGAATTATGGGGTCAGCGTCGGGGACCGGACCGTGGTTGTTACAAACAACGATAATGCCTACCTGACAGCAATCGCGCTCAAACATGCAGGGCTGGATGTCCCGGTCATTCTAGATGCGCGCAGCCTGCCAGAAGACCGCGGATTGATCGCTCAGGCCCGTGCGCTGGGCATTCGGGTGTTGATGGGGCATGCCATTTCCGCCGTCAAAGGCGGCAAGCGCGTGACGGGTGTTCAGATCTGTTCACAAGCGGGCGAAGGGTCTGTTCTGGAAGAGATTTCTTGCGATGCGGTTGCCATGTCTGGCGGCTGGTCTCCGGTGGTGCATCTGTGGTCACATTGTGGTGGAAAGCTGAAATGGGACACAACCTATGCTTGTTTCAGCCCTGATGTGGATAACCCTCCTAAGGGGGCGGATGGTATGGGGTTTGTCACAGCAGCCGGGGCGGCGGCGGGTGTTTTTGCGCTGGATGATGTCTTGCTTGATGCGCATGCCGCTGCAGAAGGCGTGATCACCTGTCTTGATCTGAAACTGCCCAAAGGCACAAAGGCACCCGTGGCAATGCGGCGCGAAGAATCTCCGATGGCGCCGGTTTGGTTGATGCCGCAAGGCGCCAGTGCCAAACTGCGTGAAAAGGCGTGGTTGGATTACCAAAACGACGTCAAAGTGTCGGACGTACAATTGGCGGCCCAAGAGGGGTTCGTCAGCGTCGAACATGCCAAACGATATACAACCCTGGGTATGGCTACGGATCAAGGCAAGCTCAGCAACATCAACGGGCTTGCGACCCTTGCCAAAGCCTTGGACGCTGACATCCCAAGTGTAGGCACCACAACCTTTCGCCCTCCCTATCACCCGATCTCCTTGGCTTCGATAGCGGGAGAAGCCAAAGACGCGGTATTCCAACCGATCCGTCGCACACCGATACATGGCTGGCACGAAGCCAACGGTGCAGTGTTTGAACCCGTCGGGCAATGGCGCAGGCCCTATGCCTTTCGCCAAGATGATGAAAGCACCCATGACGCGGTGATGCGGGAGGTCAAAAACACCCGTGAAAAACTGGGGCTGTTGGACGCGTCCACCTTGGGCAAGATCATTGTCAAAGGCCCGGATGCGGGCAAATTTTTGGACATGATGTATACCAACATGATGTCCACGTTGAAGATCGGTAAATGCCGGTACGGGTTGATGTGTTCCGAAAACGGCTTTTTGATTGATGATGGTGTGGTTGCGCGGATCGATGAAGATACCTGGCTTTGTCACACCACGACAGGCGGCGCAGACAGCATCCATGCGCATATGGAAGAATGGTTGCAAACGGAATGGTGGGACTGGCAGGTCTATGTCGCCAATGTCACCGAACAATACGCACAGGTCGCCGTGGTGGGCCCGAACGCGCGCCAGGCTTTGGAAAAGCTGGGCGGCATGGATGTTTCCAAAGATGCGCTGGGCTTTATGGATTGGGCCGACGGGACCTTGGGCGGTTTCAAGGTTCGTGTCTATCGCATCTCATTTTCAGGTGAATTGTCTTATGAGATCGCGATTGATGCGGATCACGGTCAGGCCTTTTGGGATGCGTTGATGGCTGTCGGGGCGGATCTGGGGGTGATGCCTTATGGCACTGAGGCATTGCATATCTTACGGGCCGAAAAGGGCTTTATCATGATTGGGGATGAAACCGACGGCACTGTTATTCCCCAAGACCTTGGCTTGCAGTGGGCACTGTCCAAAAAGAAACAGGATTACTTGGGCAAACGAGCCCAACAGCGCAGCCATATGACTGATCCCAACCGTTGGAAGCTGGTGGGGCTCGAAACTTTGGACGGTTCGACCTTGCCTGACGGAGCTTATGCGCTGGGCGAAGGTGAAAATGAAAACGCACAAAAGAACATGATCGGGCGCGTTACCTCATCCTATCATTCGCCAACGTTGGGGAAAGGGATTGCAATGGGGTTGGTTCTGCAAGGTCCTGATCGCATGGGTGATGTGCTCCGGTTTCCCGGTACCGATGGTAAAATCTATGAAGCCCGGATCGTTGATCCTGTGTTTTACGACAAGGAAGGGGAGAAGCAGAATGTCTGAACCCGTAACTGCTCTCGGAGGGGTCTATAACACCAGCGGTATCGCCACGGTCACAGAGTTGAAACCATATGGGATGATCACCCTGCGGGGGGATTTGACGGATAAGGCCCTGATCAAAGCGGCAACAGCGGTTGGAGGGGGCGCAATGCCGGGGCAACGCCAATGTGCAATGGCCGGGGAGCGCGGGTTGGCATGGATGTCGCCTGATGAATTGTTGATTTTGTGCCCCTATGCGCAAGTGCATGATCATTTGGCAGATCTCCGCCACAAGCTTGCCAAACGGCATGCCTTGGCCGTCAATGTATCTGATGCACGTGCGATGTTTGAAGTGTCAGGGCCAAACACCCGCGAAGTCATTGCCAAACTGGCGCCTGTAGATATGCACCCTGATCACTTTGCACCGGGTGATTTCCGTCGAAGCCGCATAGCACAGGTACCTGCCGCGTTCTGGTTGTCGCAGGATCAATCCGCACGGATCATCTGTTTTCGCTCTGTGGGGCGCTATGTTTTTGATGTCCTGAATGTTGCTGCACAGGCAGGATCTGAGGTGGGGCATTTCTGAAAAGCGGGTGTCCGAAAAGCATAGAGTTTAAACCAATGGCACATCCGTAGTCCGACAGGGGTTTTTATTGAGTGAGCGTCTGCCTATGTAGTGACGTGCATGTTTAGCCAATTACTCAACTTAGCGACGATTATTCAAGGACTGACGGCTCCCCTATGAAACACCTCTTATGCGCTTTGACTGCGCTTTGGGTCACTTCTGCAATTCCCGCAGTAGCCCAAACAACTTTCTTTTATGAATGTGACCTGACTGGCACTGAAAATACCTTTGGATGGATCACACCTAAACTGGCCTTGGTTTCGACCGAGGAAGGAAAGGTTAAGGTCATTGATGCCGTTATTCTGGGGATCAACGAAGAACCCATTGATGGCACTTTTCTACGCAACAACACGCGCCGGATGATCGTCAAATGGCGGCTCAAGAACGCGCCCACCAAAAGCGGGGCAGGGTACCGGACGTTTGATTATCGGGCCTCTCTGAACAAAACCACGCTAAAAGTAGAAGTCACGGCGGGAAATTCGAATGTTGAACAACTGTTGCGCAGCGAAGGAACATGTCGTTTACGGCAGAACTGACGTTTTATGATGCAACCATCAGTTGGATGGGCTTGACGAAACCCCCTTACGGGCTTCATTGGAGGTTAAGTCACTTCCAAACCTTCAAGGAGACCACTAAATGGCTTTTTCACTTCCTGATCTGCCCTATGCTCACGATGCCCTTGCATCCAATGGGATGAGCGCCGAAACGCTGGAATTTCACCATGACAAACACCACAACGCCTATGTTGTGAATGGCAACAAAGCGATTGAAGGCACACCTTGGGCTGACAAATCTCTCGAAGAGATTATCAAAGGCACTTATGACGCCTCAGCTGTGGCGCAGAATGGCATCTTCAACAACATCAGCCAGCTTTGGAACCACAACCAATTCTGGGAAATGATGGGGCCAGGCGCGTCTGCAATGCCGGGCGAATTGGAAAAAGCAATTGTTGAGAGCTTTGGTTCCGTTGACGCCATGAAAGACGCTTTCAAAGCCGCTGGTGCAGGCCAGTTTGGTTCAGGTTGGGCGTGGCTGGTAAAAGACACCGATGGCGGTCTGAAGGTGACCAAGACCGAAAACGGTGTGAACCCGGTTTGCTTTGGCCAGACGGCGCTTTTGGGATGTGACGTATGGGAGCATTCCTATTACATCGACTTCCGCAACGCGCGGCCTGACTATCTGACCAATTTCCTGGACAACCTTGTGAATTGGGAAAACGTCGCTTCACGTCTGTGATTTGAACACCGCTCCCTCATTTCTCGCCGCCCTGTGTTTTGCATCGGGTGTGGTAAGTGGGGGAGGCACTTCTGAGTCTAGGTGCTTCTAGGCGCACAGGTCAGTGGTTCCTTGGATCGCTCATCCAGACACCTTCTTGGTTTAGGCCGAGGAGGTGTTTGTGTTTGTGGAGGGGATTTGGGGATTGAAAGTAGGTTTATCACGCAAGGTGAGCTGACAAGTCTGTGATTGGAAAGCCACAGCAATTGTTGAGGCAGAGGCAAAGGTCAATCAAAACCCGTACCGTCGTTTGAGAGTTAAGTTTTTCGGGGATGTCACGCGGGAATAATGAGCCCGTGACCTTGGCTGCGATGAGGACAACAGGGCCCGCTCTGCTGTCATGAACAGCAAAGCGGACAACCAGAACCGATGATGGGTGTTGAACTCAAAACACTCTTGAAGGTGCTATTTGGAGTTAGCTCAAAGCTTGCTTGAGTTCTGCCAGCGCTGCGGTCGCATCAGGAACCACCTTGAGGTATGAGAGAACTTCATCATCGGCAAACCCGCGTGCAATCGTATGGTTAATCAAAGACATTAACGGGTCCCAATAACCATTTGTATTTATAACAAAGATCGGTTTTTCGTGTAGTCCCAATTGCCGCCATGTGAGCACTTCAAACAGTTCATCCAATGACCCGGCGCCGCCCGGCAAAACAGCCACGGCATCACAGTTCATGAACATGACCTTTTTGCGCTCGTGCATGGTTTCGGTCACGATGTAGGATGACAGATCGGTCTTACCGACCTCCCAATCCACAAGGTGTTGCGGGATCACACCGAAGGTCTCAGCGCCAGCTGCTTGGGCCGCGCGCGCCACACTTCCCATGAGCCCGACATCACCAGCTCCATAGACCAAGCGCAGCCCCGCTGCGGCCAGACCTTTCCCCAGATTTTCGGCATCCTGTGTAAAAGCCGGGTCATCCCCGGGTCGGGATCCACAATAAACGCAGACAGATTTTTGCCCCATGTTGACGCCTTTCGCTTGCAAATTTGTCCTGTTGTGTGAAGGACGGTTTTGACCCTAGTTAGACTGCTTGCTAAATAGGCTCAACCGAATGGGGTGAACTAAATATGCGGAACTTTTTGGCAGGTCTGAGCGGCGGATCAGGGGCCTTTGCAGCAGCAGCGGTGGTGGTGGTGCTTGTCGCGGCCGGGTATTGGGTTCAGACGGAGAGAAATGCGTCCGATCTCACAGAGTTAGCTGTGATTGATCCGGGCCCTTCGGAGGCACCAAAAACGGTTGAGCAGGAAGACGTATCAACGCCGGTTGACCCTTTGCCCGAGACAGCAGAGGAAACAGGTCCCGCAGAGCCAGAAACGCCAGAAACAGACCTTGTTGAGGCGGAACCCGAGACAGAGGTGCCAGCCCCGTCCTTTGATGAAGTGCGCCGCGAAGCAGATGGTGTGACGGTCATTGCGGGGCGTGCAGCGCCGGGTGCAGACATTGAAGTTCTGCAAAACGGTGTTGTCGTGAGCACATTGACGGCGGATGCCGCGGGCAAGTTTGCGACCATCGCTTTGATCCCGTTGGATGGACAGGGCCATGTTTTGACCCTGCGTCAGACATTCAAGGGTGAGGCGCGTGTCTCTGATGATGAAATTCTGCTCGCCCCCTTAGCGGCACCTGTGGTTGTGGCCGAAGCCACGCCAGAGGCTGAACCGACACCAGAACCAGATCTTGAAACGGCCGAAGCAGAACCAGAGGCAGATCAATCGCTGGCCGAAGCGGAGGTTGTGCAAAACGATGTGACAGCTGCGCCTTTGGAAGCGGCGGTTTCGGATGTTCAAGACGAGGAAATAGCGCAGGCGCCCGCTGTAGCGGCGGAGCAAAAAGAGATCGTGCAATCCGAAAGCGCCGCGCCAGATGCACCAGTTGAGAGCGTGGACGCAGCCGTAGAGACTGCGGATGCACCAGTTGAGAGCGTGGATGCACCCGTAGAGACCACGGATGCACCAACAGAGACTGCGGACGTACCAGTTGAGACCGTGGATGCACCAAACGAGATTGCCGAGGTACCACTTGAAACCGCTGAGGCAACAGAAGCGGTTGTTGGCGTTGCGGTTGATGCGGCTGCTAGCGTCACTGAGACAGTTCAGGCAGAAGGTTCAGAACCTCTTGCTATCTTAGATCCAATTGCACCCAACCCGGGAAAAGAAACGCTCGCAACGGATACTGTGGCAGAGGCACCTGCTACAGAGGTAGGGGGCAATGTCGCGGTCACCACTGTTGAGGATGTTGTTGAGACAGATACAGCCGTGATCGAGGCAGAGGCAGAGGCAGAGGTTGAAGTGGATACTCCAACGTCTGCGCGGGAAGCAGAAGTGGTGGTTGCAGAAGAAATTGCTCCAACAGTCACGTCCACAAGCACCGTTGAAAGTGTAGTGGCGTCCGATGGAGGTGACCGGGGTGATGAAGGGGACGTCGTGGAACAACCCCAGGAAATTGCCGCACTTGACCCAACGCCACAACAGGAACCTGTTGTCCCGGCTCCTGCAACGCAAACGCCGTTGGCGGATACTGCTGATCAAAATGTTGGCGCGCCGCCCGAAACAACCAACAATGGGGGCGAAGATGCGGTTCAGGCCGTTTCCGAACCGCAAGCTGCCCCCGTACAAACAGCCACCGCGCCGGTCCTGAAATCCACAGCTGAGGGGGTTGAATTGCTTAACCCTGCGGCGCCGGAAGTGATGTCCAGCGTGGCAATCGACACCATCAGCTATTCCGATGCAGGTGATGTGCAATTGGCGGGGCGCGCCCAGTCGGAGGCCAGCTCTGTCCGGGTTTATCTGAACAACAATTCAGTTGTGAGCCTGTCTGTTGATACCCAAGGACGTTGGCGCGGTGATTTGCCAAATGTGGACGAAGGGATCTACACGCTTCGTGTGGATGAGGTCACATCCAGCGGCGAAGTCACCAGCAGGATCGAAACGCCTTTCAAACGCGAATCCCCTGAGGTGTTGACCGCGGCAGCTGCGCAAGTGGACGGCCCCATCAAGGCCATCACAGTCCAGAAAGGCGCAACGCTTTGGGCGATTGCCCGCGAACGCTATGGCAGTGGGAAATTGTTTGTGCGGGTCTTTGAAGCCAACAAGGAATCGATCCGAGACCCCGATTTGATCTATCCTGGACAGGTTTTTGATCTTCCGGATTGAGGCTTGAAATAGAACGAGAATTGTCGCTCTAATATCTGCGCTGTTCAGACAGCCTAAGAAATATTCTTGTTAAGAGGATCAAAGGAAATTTACTTGACGTCTGGCAACAGGCGGCTGTGGAGACTATGTAACAGTCAAATAGACTGGATCCTGAATGGCCGCTGATCGCACCTCAAATACAACGACGCCCACAACGTCAAACTCTCAAAAAACGCCCACCGATGCTGAGCTGATGGCGCAAGAAGAACGCCAATCAGGGCTGTTGGTCTTGCGCAAGGTGATGCCTTATCTTTGGCCTGCGAATATGGCGTGGGTTCGACACCGGGTTATCTGGGCGCTGGTGGCATTGTTTGTGTCCAAACTGGTGTCTGTGGCCACGCCGCTGTTTTACCGAGATGCGGTGGACAGTCTGGCGGGTGAAGGTGTGCCGATGGTGGCGATAGGGGCCATTGGTTTGACCATCGCTTACGGTATGGCCCGTCTGATGACGGTGGGCTTTCAGCAACTGCGCGATGCAATCTTCGCCCGGGTAGGGCAACGCGCCTTGCGGATGCTGGCGCTTGAGACCTTTGAACATATTCACAAGCTATCGATGCGCTATCATATCACCCGCAAGACCGGGGGGCTTAGCCGGATCATTGAGCGCGGTGTGAAAGGTGTGGAGTTCTTGCTGCGGTTCTTGTTGTTCAGCATTGGCCCGTTGATTCTTGAATTGTTGATGATTGCCGTTGTCCTGACCGTGCTTTTTGACTGGACCTATTTGGTTGTCGTTGCAGGAACAATTGCTGTCTATGTCTGGTTCACCTTCACAGTGACAGAATGGCGGGTCCGTCAACGTCGCGAAATGAACAATGCGGATACGGATGCCAACCAAAAGGCTGTTGATAGCCTGCTGAACTATGAAACGGTAAAGTACTTTGGCGCTGAGGGGCGCGAGGCACACCGCTATGATCAGGCGATGGCCGGGTATGAAAACGCGGCCATAAAAACCAGCCTGTCGCTGGCGTTTCTGAATTTTGGCCAGTCGGTGATCATTACAGCGGGGCTGGTTGGTGTCATGGTCATGGCCGCAATTGGCGTGCAAAATGGCACGTTAACGGTTGGTGATTTTGTGATGGTGAACGCCTATATGGTGCAGATCACAGTGCCGCTGAATTTCCTCGGTACAGTCTATCGCGAGATCAGGCAGGCTTTGGTTGATATGGGTCAGATGTTTGGCTTGCTGGAACAACCTGCGGAAATTTCGGACAAACCGGGTGCGGCGGCGCTGAATGTCAAAGGCGGGCATGTCACCCTAGAGGATGTACAGTTTGGCTATGATGCGGACCGACGTATTCTAAGGGGCATTTCGCTGGAGGCAAAACCGGGTGAGATGGTGGCGATTGTTGGCTCCACCGGGTCCGGGAAATCCACGATTGGCCGGTTGTTATTCCGATTTTATGACGTGGATGGCGGTGCGTTAAAGATAGATGGGCAGGATGTGCGTGACGTAACACAGCTGAGCTTGCACCGCGCCATTGGTGTGGTCCCGCAAGACACGGTGCTGTTTAACGACACGATTGGCTACAACATTGGCTATGGCCGCGAGGGTGCAACGCAGGATGAAATCGAGGCTGCGGCACGTGATGCTCAGATTCACGATTTCATTGCCGGGTTACCGCATGGGTATGACACGACTGTTGGTGAACGCGGGCTCAAGTTGTCGGGAGGTGAGAAGCAGCGGGTGGGCATTGCGCGCACTTTGTTGAAAGATCCGCCGATATTGCTGTTGGATGAGGCGACGTCAGCTTTGGACAGTGAGACCGAAAGCGACATTCAGGGTGCGTTGATGCGGGCAGGCCAGGGGCGCACGGTTCTGACCATTGCGCATCGTCTGAGCACCATTGCTGATGCGGACCGGATCGTCGTTCTGGAAAAAGGCGAAATCGTCGAGCAGGGTCAACATGATGACCTTTTGGCGCAAGACGGTCGGTATGCACAGCTTTGGCAACGCCAACAGTCTGAGGATGGGCAGTAGGGTCAGGACCCCTTAAACCTGCCGCGTTGGTTGGCAGAATTCCCCAGACAAGGGACAGCTTCGCAGGGGCTTTTGTTGAATTTCAAGCAGATGGAATGAGGCTCATAGAGAAAGCCCGCCAAATGCTGCGGCACGGGATGAATGGGTTCTCATGCCAGAAGTTGTTGTAAGGCGGACAAGATATCCGCCTTACAAAGAAAGCTTCACCCTCAGTTGGCGAGGCCTTGCCCACCGCTTGAGCGGGTAGTTAATCGTCTGCAACCGCTTTTGATGTGAGATTGTGCAGGGCACGCGCCATCATCTTGATGTATTCCGCATCGCCAGGCAGCCCGTGATTATCGGCCAATGACGCAGGCGCATGATAGCTGACATGAACAACCCCTTCGGCATCTGCATGGGCCAGAACACGAAGCGGCAGGTCAAGCCCGGCTGTCTGGGCGTCGAGCATCGCTGGTGTGCCAAGCTTTGGATTACCAAAGATCAACACCTGAGTAGGCCGCAGCTCTGTATCCACTTTTGCAGCACCGGCAGCGTGATCTATGCGGGCAAATACGGTGGCACCGGCCCCTTCAACCGCTGCAGCCAGACGGTCCATTGTAACAGAGACAGAATGTGGGCTGACTTTGTTGATCATATCATTGGCAAAAGCAGGCAGGGACATAGCAGCGCTCGTTATTGTTGCAATCAGGGTCGTGC
Organism: Sulfitobacter sp.; assembly: GCA_039986635.1. Taxonomy (GTDB): domain Bacteria; phylum Pseudomonadota; class Alphaproteobacteria; order Rhodobacterales; family Rhodobacteraceae; genus Sulfitobacter. Next base: position 193,329 of record JBDWQI010000302.1, on the reverse strand, counting down.
GGATCATGACAGTACTCCTTGGTGATATGTAGCGAGCCTAGACTGAATGCACGCAGATGTGAGGGGGGTAATCCTCACTTCTACTTGATCGGCACTACTCTGCTGCTGGCAAGGGGGAGGGCGGGGTATTCAGCATCGCATCTGGATCCCAGATGATTTCATCTGCTGACTTACGCTGTGCATCGCGCTGCAAGGACCAGTCGCGCGCTGCTTTACTGGCCCGCCCCATCGACATTTTCGCCAACAACCGTGCAATCCAGCGCACATATGTGGTTGCCCAGACCCGGATTGCCAGCATGGAGGGGGTCACCAACAATGTCAGCACAGTTGCGATGCCAAGTCCAAAGACCACCGCTGTGGCAAGTTGTTTCCACCAAAGCGCGGTAGGGCTGTCGATGGTGTATCCGCCTTCGGCGAAGTTCAGGCTAAGCCCGAACATCATCGGAGCAAGGCCCGCCATTGTTGTAATGGTGGTCAGCAAAACAGGGCGGATTCGTGCTTGGGCGGTTCTGATAATGGCCTCAATACGAGGCATGTAACGTTCATATTCCTGATAGGTATCGATCAGAATGATGTTGTTGTTCACCACAATGCCTGCCAGCGCCACAATCCCTGTTCCGGTCATAATGATCGAGAACGTTTGATCCATCACGAGCATGCCAATCAACACACCAGTGGTCGACAAAACCACCGCCAAGAGCACCAGAATGGCATTATAAAAGGAATTGAACTGCGCCAGAAGAATGATGAACATCAGGCCCAAAGCGGCTGTGAAGGCAGAACTGAGGAACGCCTGACTTTCGGCCTGATCTTCCTGATCGCCGGTCCATTCCGTAGTGATGCCAAGCGCCAGCGGGTTTGAATCCAGCCATTTCGTGATTTCCCCGATCCTTTCATTGGCGTTGATGGGTACCAACCGAAAGGATGAATCGGATACGCCGTCTTGCAGGTTGATTCCGGCAGCCTCGGCGGTTCGGCCCGTGATTTTGTAGGCTGTACCATCCACCGCGCGCAGGTCTGCGTCATTGCCAGCAGGGCGAAGGGTGGCCAGAGTTGTTTCAACGTCAGCGCCATTTTCGCGTGTCGTCTCGACTATTTTCATCAGCCCGGGCTGAACATCCGCTTTGACATCAAGATAGCGCTTTTGATCAACTCGGTTGATCTCGGCCAGTTTTGGCACCGGAATGCGCGAGATAAAGTTGCTCAGCGGGATCAACCCATCCGCGGTGCGCACCTTGAGGGTGTCTAGCGTGCTCAGCACTCTGTCCTCTTCCGGCAGGCGCACACGGATTTCGATTTCTTCGTCTGAGCTGTCCACGCGCATTGTATCAAGCAACAAGCCGCGCGTCACAAGCTGTACCATCGCGCCAACAGTCAACACATCAGCGCCGTAGCGGCCTGCCTTTTCCACGTCTACATCGATTTGCCAATCAATGCCGGGCAGCGGGCGGGTGTCTTCGATCAGGGTCAGGCCGGGGGTGCGTTCAAATTCCTCGCGCACCTGCGCAGTCGCGGTCATCAGATCGGTAAAGCTGTCGCTTTTGATGCGCAAATGCACGGGTTTGCCGGATGCTGGACCGCGCGCTTGCGCGAGGATCTCAACCCGAATGCCGGGGATCTGTGACAATTGCTCTGTCAGTTCGGCCAAGATCACATCACCATCAAATGCCGGGTCTTGGGTTTCGCGGTTCACGTCAAACCCTACAAACGGCACGGTAAAGAGTGTTGTTACTTTGTTGGGTCGGTCTTCCCATGGGATTGTTTCAAGCTGAATTTGGCCAATGCTGTCTTTGGGGGCCTGTGCGCCGCCTGTGTTGCTGTCCAGCCCGCCTTCGCCGGCAAAGGCAAATGCGGTTTGAATGCCGGGATGTTGCAGCACGATCTGTTCGGCACGTTCAAGGATGTCATCTTTTTCAGTCAGCGACAGGTTGCCGCGCGCCAGCACATAGACAATCGCTTGTTCGGGTTCGGATTCAACAAAGAATTCAACCCCTTTTGAGTTATTGCCGAAAAAGATCATGACCGTCCCGACAAAAACAAAAACGATCCCGGCGGTGACAAGTGGCATGACGGGGTTGCCCACCAAAACAGACATCAACCAGCCAAAAGCGTTGCGTCGGTAACCTGCGTTGATGCGATCCGGAGTGGTGCGGAATAATTTGGAAGTGATCCAGCGCCCCCCGCGACCGGCGCGGGTGAAGAGACCAAAAAAGGCGAGCATCGCCAGCATGGCACCTGCCAAACCAACTGAGATCAACGCTGCGACCACCACAATGCAAAGGAAAACATTTGCAAAGGTTGGAATGACTGAACCCAGTACATTCAGGCTGTCCATCCCGCCGAACTGTGCGGAAATGATATCAAACACAGGTGGCATGAGCGACATCGGCAACATGATCATGGCAATCGCCAGTGGGAACAACAGCAAATGCAAATACCAGCGCAGGCTTGCACATGCATTCATGTTGTCAGCCATCCAACGTTCGAGCCGCCCCGTAACCCCGCCCATAACCGGCAGATAGATCAGGGCCACAACAAGGGATGCGGACAAAACAAAGATCAGTGTGACAGGCAACATCCCCATGAACTGCCCCGGTACACCGGGCCAGAACAACATTGGCAGAAACGCGCACAGCGTCGTTGCAGTGGAGGAGATGATAGGCCAAAACATGCGCTTTGCCGCCTGAACATAGGCTTGCATCGGTCCGTCACCCTGTTGTTGGCGCGCATCAGCGTATTCCACCACCACGATTGCGCCATCAACCAGCATGCCAACGGCAAGGATCAGGCCAAACATCACGATGTTGGACACTGAAATCCCCATCAGGGCAAGGAAAGCAAAGCAAAGCAAAAACGATGTCGGAATAGCAAAACCGACCAGCAAAGCCGCCCGAATGCCAAGCGCGGCAAGCACCACAATCATAACCAGCGCGATTGCGGTAAACACTGATCCAAGCAGCTGCTGAACCATGGAGTCAACCACGCGACTTTGATCGTTAGAGGTGCCAACGGTTACAGCCGCCTGCAACCCCTCAGGCCAATCCGCAGATCGAGCTTCGACAATTTCTTTGACCAGATTGGAGGTGTCGATCAGGTTAAAACCTTTGCGTTTAACAACTTGTAACGCCAGTGTTTTTTCGCCGTTGAAGCGCGCGGTGCCTTGACGGTCTTCGAATGTCAGGTTGATTTCCGCCAGATCCCCCAAGGTCACCACACGGTCGCCATTGGTTTTGACCGGCAGCGCATAGACATCACGGGGTTCATCAAAGGAAGAGGGGATTTTGACAGAAAAGGTGCCTTGCGCCGTTTCAATCTCACCCGCAGCAATCAATTGGTTGTTGTTTTGAACAACATTGATCAATTCTCCGGCGGTGACATTATAGGCCTCCAATCGCAGCGGATCGATCAGCACTTCAAGCATCTCGTCGCGGTCCCCTGCCAGACCTGCTTCTAATACAGCGTCCAACCCTTCCAGTTCGTCTTGGAGGTCACGGGCGACGCGGGCCATGTTGCGTTCCGGCACAGGGCCGGTGAGGTTCACGATGATGATGGGAAATTCGGAAAAGTTGATCTCATTGATAGAGTACTTTTCGAACCCTTCGGGAAACAATGCTTCCGCAGTGGACATGGCATCCCGCACGTCCGCCATGATCTTGGTCTTGTCCCAACCAAATTCGAATTCCAGCGCTACACCCGCATAATTTTCCGCCGCTGTGCCGCTCATGGTTTTGAGACCATCAAGATCGGACAGTTCCGTTTCCATCGGTTTGACCAGCAATGTTTCGCTATCTGCAGCGGAAATGCCGGGGAATTGAACCGATACAAAGAGCGCTGGAATTTCGATATCCGGCTCACCTTCCTTGGGTAGGGTTGAATAAGCGTATCCGCCGACAACAAGGCTCAGCAGAATAAACGCCAGCACCATACGGGCACGGCCAGCAGCCCAATCAACAATCCCGGTCATTGGGTGATCTCCTGCCAGGTTGGGGCAACTTTGACGCCTGCGGTGACATATTCCTGTCCAAGCACAATCAAATCCGCAACCTCAGGCAGGCCGGTGACCCAAATGCCTTCACTGGTGTCCCGCATGATGGTGATCGGAATAAAGGAGACGATCGCGTCCGTGTCCACCAAACGCACACCGATGGTTCCTTCGTCATTCAAAGTCATGGCGGATTGCGGGATCAGGTGGGCTTTTACCCCGGCAGAAGCAATTGCGATCTCAACCGTTTGACCGTCGCGGATTTTCAGATCCGGGTTTGGAACTTCGATCTCGACGCGGAACGTCCGGGTCTGCGAATCTGCGGAGCGTGACAAGAATGTAACATTGCCCACAACTTCCTGACCACCTGCCGCCAGCCGCGCGCCCGCAGATGCGCCCAGAACAACGCGGTTTACTTCGGTTTCCGGCACAAAGCCGACCAGCTTGATCGGATCAAGCTGAATGATCGTGGCGCAAAGCGCGCCGGGTTGCAGCAAGCTTCCCAATTCTGCTGTGTCACTTTCCAACAGGCCGCTGAACGGAGCCGTCATGGTCAAACGTTCAATTTCCTTTTCTGCCCCTGCTACTGCGGCTGATGCGGCTTCGATACCTGATTGCGCCGCTTCAAGGCCTGATCGCGCGGAAATGACGCCTGCTTCTGCCGCTGCAGCTGCCGCGTCCGCAGCGGCCAACCGGGTCTGCGAAGCAAAGCCATCCTCGATCAATCGGGAGGCCACGTTCTGGTTGATCTTGGCCTCATCCAGCCGTGCGTGGGCCTCTGTCACACGGGCTTTTGCTTCTGGTGCACGCGATTTCGCTTCGCTCAGGCGCGCCCGGGTTTCAAGAAGGGCTGCGCCCCGCGTTCCGGGATCAAGCGCGCACATGTCTTGCCCAACCTCAACTTGCGCCCCTTTGCGGAGCGGTGCGGAAACAACAACAGCCGAGGTTTCGGCCCGGACATCCACTTGGCGTGCGGCTTCGGTTTCACCGCGCAATATGACTGCGCTGTCAACTTGTTGGGCGGATATCTTAAGGACCTCGACCTTGACCAAATTTGACGTGTCGATCTGTGTTTCGGTCTCTGTTTCTGCCAAATCGCCAGATCCGTTCACCGCCGCTTCGGCCTTGCCGCCACCAAACATAGCGATCAATTGCGGGCGCGCCAAAATGGACATCGCCAAGAGAATAGTAACCGCTATTGCAGCTAAGATCGGGAATATACGCATATTGTTACCTCATCGGGGCAGGTGCCAGTGCAGGCCGAAAACATCTTTGCGCTCTATGTAGTGTAGGATAACTGAACTGACCAGTTTAGAAAGGAAATTTTTTTAGGATATGTGGAAGTGTCAAATAGATATGGCGCCGGACCGGGGTGCGGGGGGTATTGGCTTGCCTCAGTTCGCGGGGTAAGAGGGGGAAAGCGTGACATCCAGAGGCGGATCAGATGAGCAATACAGACAGCTTTGTCGAAGAGGTCAATGAAGAGGTCCGTCGTGACCAGCTTTATGGGATGTTACGGCGTTATGGCTGGATCGCGGTGCTGGCGATTGTGTTGATTGTTGGCGGTGCTGCATTTTCTGAATACCGCAAATCCCAAGCCACCGCAGAGGCCGAGGCATTGGGGGATGCGATGTTGGCAGCCTTGACCAATAATGAAAACGCTGAACGCGCCGAAGCACTAACGCAAATCACCCCGGGGTCTGCCACATCTGCAGCGGTATTGCGGCTGATGACAGCGACCGCGCAGTTAGAGAACGGCGATACGCAGGCGGCAGTTACCACGCTTAACGCCTTGGCCGTAGATGGCGATGTCCCTGAGATTTACCGCCAGTTGGCGCAGTTCAAAGCTTTGACACTCCAAGGGTCCGAAACGCCCGCGGCTGAACGTCGTCAAGCGCTTGATGTGATGGCGCAGCCGGGCAATGCGTTGCGGCTTTTGGCGACAGAGCAATTGGCCCTGATCGACATCGAAACAGGTGACGCTGAGGCCGCGATTGAACGATACCAGTCGATATTGTCAGATGCCGAAGTGAGCGCAGACTTGCAACAACGCGCGCTACAGGTGATTGTGGCATTGGGCGGAGAACCTGATTTGCCGCAAACGCTTGGTGCGGCTGGTCATGATGGATCAATGCAAGGCAATTAACCGCAGCCCAAAAAGGGGCTGGGGACACGAAAAAAGAAGTGAGCAGGGCCATGAATGTAACAAGAACCGGTGGCACAACAGTTTGGCGAATGGGGCTTTTGGCAGCCGTAGTGACGCTGGCTGCATGTGACGAGCCAGAGGTGTATCTGCCCGGCGCGCGGGAAGATGTACGTTCGGTTTTGCAGGACCCGGAATTTGCCGCGCCATCGCCCAGCGAAATTGTCACAGAAAACGAAAGCCGCCCCATCACGCTTGCGGCTGTATCAAGCAACGCCAGCTGGACACATTCAACAGGCACCCCGAAATATCGGGTGGGCCATCCGGCCTTGCGCGCAGCGCCGCAATTGGTGTGGTCCTCGGACATTGGTGACGGGGATAGCCGCCGCCAGCGGATTACTGCGGATCCTGTTGTTGCGGATGGACGTGTGTTTACGCTGGATGCAGGCGCGCAGGTCACGGCCACCTCTCTCTCGGGAGAAACCCTTTGGACAACGGACCTCACTCCGGCCAGCGATAAGCAAGGGCAGGGCACAGGTGGCGGATTGGCCGTCGATGGGGATACGGTATATGTCTCAGTTGGCTTTGGCATCTTGGCCGCGTTGGATGTTGTCACGGGCGGGCAACGCTGGGCGCAAGAGCTAGATGCAACGGGGTCTGGTACGCCGACCGTTTACGGCGATCTGGTATATCTGACATCTGGTGATGATACGGGATGGGCGCTGAACAAGACCGACGGCCGCGTGGCTTGGCAAACCGGTGGCAGCACATCAGAAGGGAACGTTCTGGGGGCACCGGCTCCGGTGTTGACGGATAGTCTTGCGATCTTTGCCTACGGGTCCGGAGAATTGCAGGCGGTGTTCCGCAAAGGCGGATTGCAACGTTGGACCGCGACCATTCTGGGCAAACGCCCGGGGCGGGCTTTGTCCTCGATCTCTGATGTGACCAGCGCGCCGGTTGTCTCGGGCAACACACTTTTTGTGGGCAATCAATCCGGGCGCCTGGCAGCGCTGAACATCGGGAACGGTCAACGGGTATGGACGTCCGCAACGGGCGCTATTGCTCCGGTTTGGCCTGCCGGTGGGTCCGTGTTCGTCCTTAGCGACAAGAATGAGTTGCTGCGTTTGGATGCCGCAGATGGCAGCCGAATTTGGGGCACGCCTTTGGCCAACTTCGTCAAGAAGCGCCCAAAACAGCAGAGCGAAGTTGTCGCGCACCATGGTCCTGTTGTTGCAGGCGGACGGGTATTGGTTGCCTCAAACGACGGGCTGTTGCGCAGCTTTGATCCAGTGAGCGGCGCCCTGACGGGAACGGTTGAAATCCCCAGTGGAGCCACCACTGCGCCGGTTGTGGCCGGGGGCACCTTGTACGTCGTTTCGCGCAAAGGGCAATTGCTCGCTTTCCGTTGACGGCGGAATGGTCTAAAGCGCAGCTTTACCCGGGCCGTGTCTGGCCCTTGGAGCAACAGATGTCCTTTACCCTTGCCATTGTTGGCCGCCCGAATGTTGGCAAATCCACGCTTTTTAACCGACTGGTCGGGAAACGGCTGGCTTTGGTGGATGATCAGCCTGGCGTGACCCGCGATCTGCGCGAAGGCGCCGCGCGCCTGGCGGACCTTCGCTTTACGGTTGTCGATACCGCTGGTTTGGAAGAAGTCACCGATGACAGCTTGCAAGGCCGGATGCGCAGGCTCACGGAGCGGGCCGTTGATATGGCAGACATTTGTTTGTTTATGGTCGATGCTCGGGTGGGTATCACGCCGTCCGATCTGGTCTTTGCCGAGATTCTGCGCAAACGGTCTGCGCATGTCATCCTTGCGGCAAACAAGGCCGAAGGCAAAGCGGCAGAGAACGGCGTTTATGAGGCGTTTTCGCTTGGACTTGGGGAACCAATTGCATTGTCCGCTGAACATGGTGAAGGGTTAACAGACCTTTATAACGTGTTGATGCCATTGGCTGATGCTTATGCTGAAAAAGCCGACGTTGATACGCCAGCCACGGATGTTGATGTAAGCGAAGACACGGAGGACGACCCGAACGCAACGCCGATGCTCTCTGCGTCAAAGCCTTTGCAAGTTGCGGTGGTGGGGCGCCCTAACGCTGGTAAATCAACGCTGATCAATCAGATTTTAGGCGAAGACCGGTTGTTGACCGGGCCCGAGGCGGGGATCACCCGGGATGCGATTTCTTTGCGCACCGACTGGAAAGATGTGCCCATGCGCATTTTTGACACGGCGGGCATGCGGAAAAAGGCCAAGGTTCAGGAAAAGCTGGAAAAGCTCAGTGTGTCGGATGGGCTGCGGGCAGTAAAATTCGCCGAAGTTGTTATTGTGCTCTTGGATGCTGAAATTCCCTTTGAGCAACAGGATTTGCGGATTGCCGATTTGGCTGAGCGTGAAGGCCGTGCGGTGGTTGTGGCAGTGAACAAATGGGACATCGAAGAAGACCGGCAAGCCAAGTTGAAAGACCTCAAGGAGAGCTTTGAACGGCTATTGCCACAATTGCGCGGTGCGCCGCTGATTACGGTAAGTGCAAAGACCGGTCGCGGGTTGGACCGGTTGCATGACGCGATTATGCGCGCCTATGAAGTCTGGAATCGTCGGGTGACCACCGCGCAACTGAACCGCTGGCTATCTGGCATGATGGAGGCGCATCCCCCGCCCGCGCCACAAGGCAAACGCATTAAACTGCGCTATATGACACAGGCCAAAACACGCCCGCCGGGTTTTGTGGTGATGTGCAGCCATCCCGACAAGGTGCCAGATAGCTATAGCCGGTATCTGGTCAATAACCTGCGTCTTGATTTTGATATGCCCGGAACCCCGATCCGGTTGTGGATGCGGGGGCAGAACGATGCCAACCCTTATAAAGGACGCAAAAAGGCAGGCCCGTCAAAGCTGCGTAAACACACCGAAGGACGGCGAAAAGACTGACACGTTATGTTTCTGTATGGGGGCGTGGCAAAGGAGGGTCTGACGATTTTCGCGCCCCGATCAATGGTGCTAACGAATTGCTTTGATCGTGGGCCAGGTCAGCACCAACGCGCCACCACCAGCGATGTAGGCAACCACGGGTACGCTTTCGTAGTTTTTCACGGCAAGCGCCACCAAAGCCCAAATCACTGCGACCCCATAGGTCGGGGCCCGGCCCAACGCCGCCTGCACAAACCCTGCAAGCACGATCGCCAGACCTACAAAGACGATGGCCGCGGTGGTCTGGCCCATCCAGCCAAAACCCGCCGCCAATAATCCAAGCGACACACAAGACGCAGCGGACAGCCACCCGGCATATAAACCGACAGGCCATGCAGCCCATGTTTGATCGCCAACAGGGGCAACAAACAGAGCAACAAGCGCTGAGATCAGCATGACCCAGATCAGGACGCTGGCCCAGATCGGGCTGGCCGCAGCAACGGCAAGCCATATCACCCCAACCGCCAAAGACACACACAAGGGGCGCCGCATGTCATGCCATTGCCCGTCAAGACGTGCCTTGACCACCCCCCAGCCCAGCCCAAGGACCAACCACCCATAGATAATCCCCCAAATGCCAAAGGCATAGCCCGCAGGTTGTACGGGGGGATTGTCCTGAGGGATGGGAAATTGATTGGGGTCAAACCCCTTGAAATCGGGCAGGACAAAAGGCGATGCCGCAAAGCCGAGGCTGAGCAAAAAGCACAAAACCGCTATTCCCGTGCGTGAGGACATGCAGGCTCCCTCGCTGGTCATGACGCTTTTAGGCTAGCATGGTCAGCGGTGGGGTCAAATGCCTTGGCTTGTCCGGCCCACCGCTTGTCAGTCTTTAGGCCAGAACCCCTTTGGCTGTCAGCTTGGTTTTGCCCCCAAGGTAGGGTGCCAAGGCTTCTGGCAGCGTGACAGATCCATCCGCCTGCTGGCCGTTTTCCAGCACCGCAATCAGACAGCGTCCTACGGCCAGACCAGAACCGTTCAGCGTATGTACAAACTGCGGCTTGCCGCCATCTTGCGGTTTAAAGCGGGCGTTCATGCGGCGGGCCTGAAAAGCACCGGTGGTGGAAACGGATGATATCTCGCGATAGGTGTTTTGCCCCGGGACCCATGCTTCGATGTCAAAGGTGCGGCGCGCGCCAAACCCCATGTCGCCAGTGCACAACACCATGGTGCGATAGGGGATGCCCAACCGCTCCAATATGCCTTCGGCACAGCGCAACATGCGTTTTTGTTCAGCGTCGCTTTCATCGGGGTGGGTCACGCTGACCATCTCGACTTTCTCAAACTGGTGCTGACGCAACATGCCTGCGGTATCGCGCCCGGCAGACCCGGCTTCGGAGCGGAAACACAACGTATGCGCGGTATAGCGTTTGGGCAAATCGGATTCTTCCATCACCTCACCTGCGGCGGTGTAGGTCAGCGGCACCTCGGATGTAGGAACCAACCACCACCCATTGGTGGTCTGATAGCTTTCGTCGCCGAACTTGGGCAATTTGTCCGTGCCATACATGGCCTCATCGCGCACCAGAACGGGGGTGTTGACCTCGGTCAAACCATTTTCGTCAACATGTGTGTCGATCATGAATTGGGCCAAAGCGCGGTGCAGACGGGCCACCGCCCCTTTGAGCATGACAAAGCGCGCGCCAGAGGTTTTGGCTGCGGTTTCAAAATCCATGTTGGCGGAGACGCCGGTGATGTCGTAATGCTCCTTGGGCGTGAAATCAAAAGACGGGATGTCACCCCAGCGGCTGATTTCAACATTGTCATCCTCATCCGCGCCCTGCGGGACGTCTTCGGCAGGGCTATTTGGCAAGCGGGCCAGCATGTCGGTCAGCTCGGCGTCAAGCGCGTTGGCCTCTGCGCGCATCGCGGCGACTTCTTCCTTTTTCTCACCGACCAGCGCGCGCAGGCGTTCAAATTCAGCGTCATCGCCGCTGGCCTTGGCCGCACCAACTTGTTTGGAGGCTTTGTTCTGCTCCGCTTGTGCGGCCTCTGCGGCGGCGATCTTGGCGCGGCGGGCCTCGTCGAGCTTTAGGACCTCAGACGACATCGCCGCATCCCCACGGCGCGCGAGGGCGGCGTCAAGCTGGGCGGGGTTTTCGCGGATGGCGCGGATGTCATGCATGGGGGTGATCCTTGGAAATGAGTCGTCTGTGGCGGGTTATGCCGGATTGTGCGCAGGAGGGCTAGGTGGGGTGATCGGGGTCTTGCCCGATGGCGCGCTGAAACTTGCGCCAGGCTGTTTCGAAGTCGTTCCAATTCTTATTTTCGACGTTGAAATGGTCGGGGCGGTCTATTCCCTTGGGCAGTTGGGTGGTGCTGTCCCCGAATAAAGTGTCCAAATGTGGCCCGATTTGCGGTACATTGGTAAAATCCACCTCCTTCACGGCGGCACCTCGGAGAGTAGCCGCCGTGAAGGAGGTGTCAGCATCAAACTGCGCCCTTAAGAGGTCCGCCCCCTGCAACTGCGCCCTTAAGAGGTTCGCCCCCTGCAACCGCGCCCTTAAGAGGATCGCCCCCTGCAAATCCGCCCATGAGAGGTTCGCCCCCTGCAACTTCGCCCTTATGAGGTTCGCGTCTTTCAGCTCAATGTTAGTGAGCCGCGCGCCCTGCATGTTGATTTCGGCAAGGTCGGGTCGGCGCGTGGCGCCTTTGACATAGGGCGGGCGGGGCAGTTTGCTTAGCGCGATTACGGCGTTTTCCATGTCTGACCGGGGGCGGGGCAGATCCCATGCCCATTTGCACAACGCTGGGGGGTCAGCATCCTGTGGGGGCAATTGGGGGGGGGAACTCTCGAGTCATTTCGCGCAGGTAGACCGTGAGCATCTGATCAATGCGGGGCAGCAGCGCCGCACGTTCCCCCGCCAGTCCGCGCAGCGCGTCGATGGCGCCGTTGCGCCGGGTGATGTCGTCTTGCCAACCGTTTTGCGTGCGTTGTTGCTTTTGATCGTCTGTGTACCACGTTGTGACCTGCCGCTGCGCATGCAGGTCGGCAACGGCGGCGTTCATTTTATCATTGAACAGCGCTTCTTGGGCATCTTGGGTTTGGATGCGGGTCAGCCCGATGCGCACCAATGAGAAGGGCAGGGCCACCACCGCGCCCAACACCGCGGTGAGCGCGGCAAGTTTGGTTAGGGCAAAACGCCATTCCTGCGCGATCATCGGGTTGGTGGTCTGGATCGTTTCAACAAGGGTCCAACCCAGACCGCCCAAAATCAGCAAGAACAGGCCAAGCCAGATCAGCCCCATCAGGAAAGTGAGTGTCACCGGCAGGCTGCCCAGCCCAAGACCCCGGCGCAGATGGTCAAATCTGGTGGTGTCGTCCGGCCCTTTTTGAGAAAATAATATATCCAACAGCAGGGCCCCCAGCACAACAATGCTGATCAGAACAACACCAATGGGAAGGGGGATAGTATCAGGGATCATGCGGCACTCGCTTTGGTTGTTGTGCAGATTATCCTGCATTGGTCCATAGTCCAGCCGAATTTGCGGCTTTCCACCTTGCGCCCGCCCGCGCCCGCACATAGGTTCTGCCAAACGCGCAAACGGGGCCGCAAGATGCCCCTTTGATCTTTAAAAAGGACGTATGCCATGGGTGGTATCGAACAGTTTATTCCTCTCATTTTGATCTTTGGGATCATGTATTTTCTGCTGATCCGTCCGCAGCAAAAAAAGGTTAAGGAGCATCAGGCGATGGTTGCCGCCTTGCGCCGGGGCGATCAGGTGGTCACCCAAGGTGGGGTGATTGGCAAAGTGGTCAAGGTGAAAGACGACGGTGAAGTGGAAGTTGAGATCGCGGATGGTGTCAAAATCCGCGTTGTTCAAAGCACAATCGCCACGGTTGTGTCCAAGACCGAGCCTGCGGGCTAACCCTTTACGCAACGCCATGAAAAGGGCGCTTTGATGCTTCAGATTGACCTGTGGAAACGGATCGTTATCGCGCTGACCTGTGCGCTTGGTTTATGGCTGGCGATGCCAAACGCGTTTTATGGCCCGGTGGAGCAGCATAATGATGCTGTTGCTGCGATTGAGTTGGGGGGGGCAACGCCCGAGCTTGAGGCGCAGCGCGCGCTTTGGCCTGATTGGATGCCATCCAGCTTGGTGAACCTTGGGCTTGATCTGCGGGGGGGCGCGCATCTGTTGGCGGAGGTCCGGGTTGAGGATGTCTATGCCGCACGGATGGAAGCACAATGGCCCGAAGTGCGTGACGCGTTGCGCAGTTTAACCCCAGTGCGGCGCCAGCAATCCCCAGAAGATATGTTGCGGGTGCGGTTGAATGATGAAACGGTCATGGCACAAGCGCTTGAGGTGGTGCGCGGATTAGCGCAGCCGGTCCCGACCTTGACCGGGGTGGTCGGAGCCACAGACATTCAGGTCAGCGGTGATAGCGGGCTGTTGACCATCACGTTTTCAGATGCCGAAAAACAGGCGACTGATGAGCGTACAATGCAGCAATCGCTTGAGATCATTCGCCGCCGGATTGACGAAGTTGGAACCCGCGAACCGACCATTCAGCGACAAGGGGCGGATCGGATTCTTATTCAGGTTCCCGGCGTTGGATCCGCGGCAGAGCTGAAAGAGATCATTGGGACCACGGCGCAATTGACCTTTAATCCGGTGGTCAGCCGAGGCACAGACGAAAATGCCAATCCCGGTATTGGCAACAAATTGATCCCGTCCATTGATGAACCCGGCGCATTCTACGTAGTGGAAAGCTCTCCGGTGGTGACGGGCGAAGAACTGGTGGATGCTCAGCCCAGCTTTGACCAAAATGGTCGCCCTGCGGTTAACTTTCGCTTCAATACATCTGGTGCACGCAAATTTGGCGATTACACCGCTGAAAATATTGGTGCGCCCTTTGCTATTGTGCTGGATGACGAGGTCATCAGCGCCCCCACAATCCAAAGCCACATTTCAGGCGGTTCGGGGATCATTACCGGAAACTTTAATGTTGAGGATTCCACCAATCTTGCCATCCTTCTGCGGGCAGGGGCTTTGCCCGCTGGTTTGGACTTTCTCGAAGAGCGCACGATTGGTCCAGAGCTGGGACAAGACAGCATTGATGCCGGTAAGATTGCGACGGTTGTCGCCTTTGTCGCGGTGCTGTTCTTTATGTTCGTCAGCTATGGGATGTTTGGGGTTTTTGCGAATATCGCCCTGATCATCAATGTTGCGATGATCTTTGGCTTGCTGAGCCTTGTTGGTGCCACGCTGACTTTGCCGGGGATTGCCGGGATTGTGTTAACCGTTGGTATGGCTGTGGATGCAAACGTGCTGATCTTTGAGCGTATCCGCGAAGAGCTGAAGACGGCCAAAGGCCCTGCACGGGCCATTTCGCTTGGTTATGAAAAAGCGTTGTCTGCGATTATTGACGCCAATATCACAACGCTGATTACTGCTGTTATCCTGTTTGTGATGGGGTCCGGGCCTGTGCGCGGGTTTGCGATAACATTGGGCTTTGGGATCATCACATCGGTCTTTACCGCGATTTTTGTCACACGGCTGATGGTCGTGATGTGGTTTGAACGGGCACGTCCCAAAACGATTGAGGTCTGATTATGCGCCTGCGCCTGTTCAAAGAAGCCCCGAATTTTGATTTCTTCAGCCGCTGGAAAGTATGGCTGGGGCTTTCTGCCTTGATGATGGTTTTGGGGCTTGCTTCATTCCTGTTTCAGGGTCTCAACTATGGCATCGATTTTCGGGGCGGCACAACGGTCCGTACCGAAAGCCCCTTGGCCGTGGACGTAGCGGAATACCGGGCCGCGCTGGACGCGCTGGAGCTGGGCGATATTTCGATCACGGAGGTGTTTGACCCTACATTTGGCGAAGATAAAAACGTCGCGATGATCCGTATCCAAGCCCAAGACGGGCAAGAAGCGGTGACAAACGATACCATCGCAGCAGTCAAGGACGCATTGACGTCAGTGCGACCGAACATGACATTTGGTTCAGTTGAATCGGTCGGACCGAAAGTTTCTGGTGAACTTATTCAGACCGCTGCAATTGCGGTGGTTTTGGCCATTGGGGCGGTGTTGATCTATATCTGGCTGCGGTTTGAATGGCAATTTGCTGCTGGCGCGGTGTTGGCACTGGTGCATGATGTGGTGCTGACCATTGGCATATTCTCGGAACTTCAGATCAAATTCGATCTGGCCATTATCGCGGCCTTGCTGACAATTGTGGGGTATTCGCTGAACGATACGGTTGTGGTTTTTGACCGTGTGCGTGAAAACCTGCGCAAATACAAAAAACGCGACCTCAAAGAAGTGTTGAACCTGAGCATCAACGAAACGATGTCGCGGACATTTATGACCTCCTTTACCACTCTGATCGCTTTGATTGCGCTATTTGTGTTGGGGGGGGACGTGATCCGTGGGTTTGTTTTCGCGATGATCTGGGGTGTGATTGTCGGCACTTATTCATCAATCTTTGTCGCCTCTGCAATCCTGTTGTACCTGCGTGTTAAGCGGGATTGGTCCAAACCAGATGCCAACACGGGTAATCAATACGCCAACATAGATGCCTGAACCCCTGTTAGCAGCGCTCCAAACGGAGGGGCTGATTTGGTTGGGGGGTGCCGTCATTGCAGCGGGATTGGTGCGTGGCTTTGCCGGGTTCGGATCTGCAATGATTATCATGCCCGCAGCTGCGGCGGTGCTTTCACCTGTTCAAGCGGTGGTTTTTGTTGTTGCTGCGGAGCTTTTGGGGCCCCTGCCGAATGTGCCTGATGCCCTGCGCCAAGGCGTGCCGCGTGAGGTAGGTATCTTGATTTTGGGTGCGCTTTTGGGGCTGCCTCTGGGTATTTGGTGCCTAACCGTGGTTGAACCCGACCTCTTTAGCTGGATCATTTCCGGCGTGGTGTTGGTTCTGCTTGGGCCTGTGATGCTGGGGTGGCGTTACAGCGGTGAATTAACACGGCGCCTGAGCACGGCAACAGGCGCTTTGGGAGGATTCATGACAGGTTTTGCGGGTATCCCCGGTCCACCTGTTATCATGCTTTATATGGCCAGCCGTTTGCCTATTGCTGTCATTCGCGCGAATTTGCTGCTCTACCTTTTTGCAATTGACCTGATCCTCTTTCCCCTTTTCTGGCTGCTTGGCCTGATGGTTTGGCCGATCGCTCTGTTAGGGCTTTTGTTCGGTATCCCCAATGTCATTGCCAACATGGTCGGAGCACGGATTTTTGATCCGCGGGCAGAAGCCCTTTTTCGTCGGGTGGCCTATATCGCGATTGTTGTTTCGGCTATCATTGGGTTGCCGCTGTGGAAAGGGTAACAAATGCGCCTTAATGAGATTGAATTCAGTGACGCCCAGCCCGTCGAAGGATATGGCCCCGGTTTTTTTCGTATTGGCGGTCAGGTCATTGAAGGTGCGGTGATAACGGGGCCCACCGGAACTATGGTCTGGGGCGGTTATGAGGATGTCGACACCCTGCTGCCCCTGAAAGACGAGATTGACGTGCTTTTTGTTGGGACCGGGTCTGATGTCGCGCATTTGCCAGACACGATGCTGGAAACCTTACAAAACGCAGGGATCGGGGTTGAGGCGATGGCCTCGCCGGCTGCCTGCCGGACTTACAACGTGTTGCTCAGCGAAGGGCGCCGCATTGCACTTGCGTTGATACCGGTTTGACCGCGACACTGATGTTAAAGGTTGAAAATCTGACATTGGAGCGGGGCGGTGTCCCGGTGTTGGCGGATGTCAGCTTTGATCTGGCGGGGGGGCAGGCGTTGATCCTGCGTGGACCAAACGGGGCTGGCAAGACGACGTTGTTGCGGGCGCTTGCGGGCATTCAGCCGATCCTTGCGGGCAAGGTTACGGGTGCAACTGACAGTATTGCTTATGCGGGTCATGCTGATGGGCTCAAGGCGATGTTGACAGTACGGGAAAATTTGACCTTTTGGGCCCAGGTCTTTGGGGGATCTGATATTTCCGGCGCCATGGATGCCTTTGCGTTGCACCCCTTGGCGGATCGTTTAGCCATGACATTGTCTGCAGGTCAGAAGCGGCGGCTTGGTCTGGCGCGATTGCTTGTTACGGGATGTTCGGTCTGGGTTTTGGATGAGCCAACGGTGTCTTTGGATAAAGACGCGGTGGCGCTGTTTGCAAACGCGGTAGTGACACATCTGGCCCAAGGCGGCTGCGCTTTGATTGCGACACATATTGATTTGGGGCTGGACGCTCAGGTGCTGGACATCACACCGCATCGCGCCACCTTGAGCATGCGGGCCGGTGCCAGCGACGAGGCGTTTTTGTGATTGCGTTGTTGATCCGAGATTTGCGGCTTGCCTTGCGCGCAGGTGGCGGTTTTGGGCTTGGGCTTGCGTTTTTCCTGATTGTCACAAGCCTGGTGCCCTTTAGCGTAGGTCCAGAGCCTGAACTGCTCGCATCAATTGCGCCGGGGCTGCTGTGGTTGGGGGCTTTGCTGGCGTGTCTGCTGTCTTTGGACCGACTTTTGGCATTGGATTACGAAGACGGCACGCTGGATTTGTTGCTGACCGCGCCCTTGCCGCTAGAAGCCGTTGTAAGCATCAAGGCTTTGGCCCATTGGTTAACGACAGGTTTGCCGCTTGTGCTGGCCGCTCCGGTGCTGGGCGTGTTGTTGAATTTGCCGGGGCAGGGGTACGGTTGGATTGTTGCTTCGCTTGCCCTTGGCACACCTGCCTTGTCGGTGATCGGTACATTTGGCGCAGCTCTGACTGTAGGGATCAAACGCGGGGGGTTATTGTTGTCGCTTTTGGTGCTGCCAATGTATGTGCCGACGCTGATTTTCGGAGCTGAAGTTGCCCGACAAGGTGCAACAGGGTTGGATCCGAGCACACCTATGGCCATGCTGGCCGGGATCACACTTGGTACAATGGCGTTGATGCCTTTTGCGAGTGCTGCGGTATTGCGCAGGGGATTGCAATGAATGGTTGTCACCCTTGTGTTATTGCGGCGCTTTGTCCATTGAGCCACATCAAACGGAAGTCTATTTAGGTCTTATGTCTATCTGGCAATACGCGAACCCTGTTAAGTTTTTGGCGCTGAGTGCGCGTGTCCAACCTGTGCTTTGGGCGGTAGCGCTTGGCTGTGTGAGTGTTGGGTTGATTTGGGGGTTCTTTGGCACACCTGATGATTTCCGGCAGGGATCAACGGTCAAGATCATCTATCTGCATGTGCCAGCGGCGCTGATGGCGATCAATGCATGGTTTATGATGCTGGTCACCTCGCTGATCTGGTTGGTGCGTCGCCATCATGTCAGCGCCTTGGCGGCCAAAGCCGCGGCACCGGTTGGTTTGGTGATGACCGTCATTGCGTTGATCACCGGAGCAATCTGGGGGCAGCCAATGTGGGGAACTTGGTGGGCTTGGGATCCGCGACTGACCGCATTTTTGATTCTGTTCTTGTTTTACCTTGGCTACATCGCTTTGTGGGAAGCCATAGAAGACCCTGACACGGCTGCTGATTTGACGTCGATCCTGTGTTTGGTCGGTTCGGTTTTTGCGGTTTTGTCACGCTATGCGGTGCAGTTCTGGAACCAGGGTTTGCACCAAGGCACTTCGGTGCCTGTTGCCACGGGCGGACGATCCGTATCGGATGTGTTCTTTTACCCCCTAGCGCTTTGTATGATTGGATTTGGGGTCTTGTTTCTGGCTCTGGTTTTGTACCGGACGGGGACTGAAATCCGACTACGTCGTGCCAGTGCCTTGCGGGTGAGAATGGAGCGGGAGGTATGATGCCGGATCTGGGGAAATACGCCGTTGAGGTCTTATCCGCTTATGGCGCGTCCCTGACGTTGCTTTGCGTGCTTATTGGAATGAGCCTGCGCCGCGGAAAAATGGCCCGTGCGACTTTGCAAGCGGCTGAAAAAGAGGCTAAATCCGATGGTTAAAATTTCACCACTGATGTTGGCGCCTCCGTTGGTCTTTGCCGGTTTTGTGGCCTTGGCTGCTGTTGGTATGTTTCGGGATGATCCTGATGGGTTGCCCTCTACGTTGGTTGGGCAAATGGCGCCGGGCGTACCAGAAGAAGTGCTTGAAGGGTTTCCAGCCGCGACGCCTGATATGTTGGCGCGCGGCGAGGTGACCTTGGTGAATTTTTGGGCCAGCTGGTGTCCGCCATGTCGCGCAGAACATCCCAAGCTGTTGGAATTGGAAGCCGATGGGATGGCGATTGTCGGCATTAACATCCGCGATACACAGGCCAATGCCGGTGGATATCTGACAGATGATGACAGCCCCTTTGTGGGAGTGGGGTTTGACCCCAATGGCCGCACCTCCATTGATTGGGGTGTCACGGCCCCTCCCGAAACGTTTATTCTGGATGGGACGGGAAAAGTGTTGTTTCGCTATGCAGGGCCGCTGGTAGGCAGCGATTATGAGCATCGGTTTTTGCCTGCTTTGAACGCGGCGATGGCCAAGTAACCGCCCCCTGTGGGTGGTGAGAGTGCGGACGGTATATAAGGCCAAAAAGAGGGGCGGGTTGGCGTTAAATCAGAGCCGGTATCCGCCTGAAACAGTGATTGTTTCACCGGTAATGAAGCCGGATTGATCAGACGCAAGGAAACGCACCACTTTTGCGATGTCTTCTGGTACGCCGGAGCGGCCAAGGGCGGTCATATCCACAAATGCTTTGACTAAATCTGGCGGGCGTGGGCTTTCGCTGCGTTCTATGGCTCCGGGGGCGACGCCGTTCACTCGGATACCTTTGGGCCCCAGGGTTTTGGCCATGCCCCGGGTCCATGTATCAAGAGCGGCTTTGCTGGCGGAGTAGGAAACCGCCCCCATGGCGGGCAGTGCTGCGTTGACGGAAGAGATATTGATGATACTTGCGCCCTCTTTCAGGTGCGGCAGAGCTGCGTCTAACAAGGCCATGGGGGCGGCAATATTGATGGCATGGTTTTGGCCGCGATCCTCCGCGTCCGTCAGGAGCGAGCCCGCGTTGTTCACAAGCACATCGAGGCGGCCGAAGCGGTGTATAACCTGCGCTATGATGTCAGCCGGGCTTTTGGGGTCGGCCAGATCGGCCTGTAGCGAAAGCACATTGGGGTATGTGGCAATCAGGGCCGTCGGAGGTGTGGTATTGTAGGTGATCGCGATGTCGTGGTCAGCGATAAGGTTTTCGGCAATGCCGCGTCCGATGCCGCGGCTGCCACCAGTAATCAATGCAACATGGGTCATACCCATAACTTAAAGAAAAAGGCCCCGCCAACAAGTGTTGATGGGGCCTTTGACAGAGTTTTTTGTTGGACGTTATTCTGCTGCGATAGCACTTTCTTTGGCCAGATCGCGGAGCACGTAGTGCAACACACCGCCGTGTTCGATGTATTCAATCTCAATCGCGGTATCGATCCGGCATTTCAGCATGATGTCTTTGACGGTGCCATCCGCCATTGTGATGGCGCAGGGGACTTCTTGAAGGGGTTGGATGGTGTCCAGTCCTGAGATTGAGACGGTTTCATCCCCTGTAAGGCCCAGGGATTTGCGGCTGTCACCGTTGGTGAATTCAAACGGGATGACTCCCATGCCAACGAGATTTGAGCGGTGGATGCGTTCAAAGCTTTCTGCAATGACCGCTTTGACGCCCAGCAATGCCGTGCCTTTGGCCGCCCAATCACGAGAGGATCCTGCGCCATATTGTTCACCGCCAAAGATCACCAAGGGGGTGCCAGCCTCTTGGTGGGCCATGGCCGCATCAAAGATTGAGGTCTGCGCGCCATCCGGTCCTTTGGTATAGCCACCCTCAACCCCATCAAGCATCTCGTTCTTGATGCGGATATTGGCAAAGGTGCCGCGCATCATGACTTCGTGGTTGCCCCGGCGGGACCCATAGGAGTTGAACTCGCGGGGGGAAACTTGTCGGTCTGTCAAGTATTTACCAGCCGGAGTTGCTTCTTTGAATGAACCTGCAGGGCTGATGTGGTCTGTGGTGATCATATCGCCAAGCACTGCCAGCACCTTTGCGTCTTTGATGTTGGTGATTACGCCGGGCTCAGGCGACATGCCTTGGAAATAGGGCGGGTTTTGAACATAGGTAGAGGTGGGCGGCCAATCGTAGGTTTTCTCGTCAGTGGTTTCGACGCCGCGCCACTTTTCGTCACCTTCAAAGACGTCCGCGTATTTGGTTTGGAATGCCTCTCGGGTGACGGTTTTTTCCACCAGTTCTGCAACTTCTTGTGTCGTGGGCCAGATGTCTTTGAGGTAGACGTCAGCGCCATCGGGGGTTTGTGCAATCGGATCAGTTGCCAGATTGATGTCCATGGTTCCCGCCAATGCATAAGCCACCACAAGCGGGGGGGATGCGAGGTAATTGGCGCGCACGTCCGGGCTGATGCGACCTTCAAAGTTACGATTCCCCGACAAGACAGACGTTGCCACCAGATCCCCATCATTCACGGCTTTGCTTATTTCGGGTTGCAACGGGCCAGAGTTACCGATGCAGGTGGTGCAGCCGTACCCAACAAGGTTAAAGCCGATTTTGTCCAGATCGTCTTGCAGGCCAGCAGCTTCAAGATAGGCACTTACCACCTGAGACCCGGGGGCCAGCGATGTTTTGACCCATGGTTTGCGGTCCAGACCCAATGCGGCGGCTTTGCGTGCAACAAGTCCCGCGCCGATCATTACATAAGGGTTCGAAGTATTGGTGCAGGACGTGATGGAGGCAATAACAACCTTGCCGCTCTCCAGCGTATAATCCTGACCTTCGACAGCCACCTCTTTGCCCATCGGGCGTTTGAAGGTATCGGCCATTTCTTTGGTGAATGCTGATTTGGCGTTCGTTAACGACACATAATCTTGCGGTCGTTTAGGACCAGAGATCGCAGGGACAATTGTGCCCATGTCAAGGCTGAGCGTATCGGTATAGATCGGCGCGTAGTCATCGCTGCGCCATAGGCCGTTCTCTTTGGCGTAAGCTTCGACCAATGCGATGCGATCTTCGTCGCGCCCGGTTGTGCGCAGGTACCTCAGGGTTTCACCATCAATAGGAAAGAAACCGCAGGTCGCGCCGTATTCAGGCGCCATGTTGGCGATGGTCGCGCGGTCCGCCAAGGGCAAAGTATCAAGGCCAGCACCAAAGAACTCAACGAATTTGCCAACCACACCTTTGGCGCGCAGCATTTCGACGACCTTCAGAACCAGATCAGTGCCAGTTGTGCCTTCCATCATCGCACCCGTCAGCTCAAACCCGACCACTTCGGGGATCAGCATCGAAATCGGCTGTCCCAGCATTGCGGCTTCGGCCTCAATCCCGCCAACACCCCATCCAAGCACGGCCATGCCATTGACCATGGTGGTGTGGCTGTCCGTCCCAACAAGCGTATCGGGATAGGCGACTTCTGCGCCGTTTTGGTCGGTGTCGGTCCATACCGTTTGGGCAAGATATTCCAGATTCACCTGATGACAGATGCCCGTACCGGGGGGGACGACGCGAAAGTTGTTAAATGCTTTTTGGCCCCATTTAAGGAATGTATAGCGTTCCATGTTGCGTTCATATTCGCGGTCCACATTCATTTGGAATGCACGAGGATTGCCAAATTCATCAATCATAACCGAATGGTCGATGACCAGATCAACAGGGTTCAGCGGATTGATTTTTTCTGCATCACCGCCAAGCGCCACCAAGCCATCACGCATTGCAGCCAAATCCACCACCGCAGGCACACCTGTGAAATCTTGCATCAGCACCCGCGCAGGGCGATAGGCAATCTCGCGGGGGTTTTTCCCGCCGTTGGTGCCCCAAGTGGCAAAAGCCTTGATGTCATCGACGCTGACGGTCTTGCCATCTTCAAATCGCAACATGTTTTCCAACACCACTTTGAGCGCTGCGGGTAGCTTTGAAAAGTCACCAAGTCCTGCGGCTTGGGCGGCGGGAATGGAATAATAGGCGATGCTTTTATCGCCCACTGTAATTGTTTTGCGCGTGCTTGCGGTGTCCTGGCCGACTTGAATTGTCATAGCTTAGTTCCCTTTCACGGTCTGTTGGTTTTGGGATATAGGCATTGGAATGCCACTCATGCAGGTATGGATCAACTGTTTTTGATTTGTTCACAAATTTGCGCCATTTTCTTTGCTCAACAAATTGAGATCATTGCAATTGCTAACGGATCTCTCAAGAAACCTTGATTGGTCATTTCAATGTTGCGACGATAAACCAAAGTTCTCAATGATGTTCTTGCGATGGAATCTTATGAAACATGCAATTTTGGCACTTGTTGCCGGTTTGGTCATTCTGGCGGCGCCCGTTGTTGCACAGGACAACCCCATAGTTGTGGAACTCTATACCTCTCAGGGATGTTCCAGCTGTCCTCCTGCTGATGAAATTCTGCATGAACTTGCGGATCGGGATGATGTGATCGCCTTGGCGCTGCATGTTGATTATTGGGACTACATTGGTTGGAAAGACCCATTTGGCGACCCAGATCACGCGATCCGTCAACGCGAATACGCCGCAGCAGGCAACCGGCGGACGATCTATACGCCCGAAATGGTTGTGCAGGGGACAACCGATATTGTGGGGGCAAGGCCAATGCAGTTGTCCAAGGCAATTGCGGATCATGCTCGTGTGCCTTCTAAGATAGCGATCGACCTTGTGCGCAATGGAGACACATTGACCGTTGCGGCGCAGGCACTGGAGGAATTGCCGAGAAATATGGTGATTCAGGTGTTGCGTTACACGCCCAGGCAAACGACCAAGATTAAGCGCGGCGAAAATCGGGGCAGGACGCTTGAATATGCAAATGTCGTTGATGGTCTGAGAGAAATCGGTTCATGGGACGGGCGCGCGCCGCTGGCTATCTCTGAGACGATTGAAGGGGACCAACCCGTTGTTGTCATTGTGCAGCAACAAAATGCCGGGCCAATTTTGGCAGCCGCCCGGCTGCGCTAGACTGTATCGGGTTGGATCAAATTTCATCGCCGCGCCAGCGGCGGTGCACCCAAAACCATTGTTCCGGCGTTTTGCGCACCCGCGCTGCCAGACTATCGTTTAGGGCTTGGGTCATGGTTTCAGGATCAGAATGCGGGATAGGCTTTTCCAACAGGGTCTCAAAGCTCAAACCATCAGCGTTTCGAATGCCGTAAAACGGAACCAAAAGCGCGTCATAGCGCAACGCCAGTTCCGCAGCTGAAACAGCTGTGCGTGCGGGTTTGCCAAGAAAATCCAAAACCGGGGCAAAATAGACGTGCTGATCAAACAACAGCACCAGCTGTCCTCCGCCTTTGAGGTGGCGCACGAACCCTGCTGTTCCTTTGCGGCCCTGAGGAAAAACAGGACCACCAAAGGCTTCCATCGTCTTGACGTAGTGGGCATTAAAATAGGGGTTCTTCATATCGCGGTATAACCCGCCAATGTCGTATCCTTTGGCCACCAATGCAGCGCGTGTTGCTTCATAATTGCCAAAGTGACCAGTGACCAACACGACGGGCCGATCTTGGGCAACAGCCTCTTCCAATGCCGCGACACCCGGACCTGATACATCGTTTTGTGCCATGCGGGCAGGGAATTCCCGAGCAGAGTAGTTTTCGATAAAGGTCCGTCCGACGTTGTTGAGACATTTTTGTGCGATTGCCTGACGCCGTTCCTTTGGGAGGTCCGGAAAGATCAATGCCAGATTGTGCAACGCCCGTCGGCGGTATCCGGCCAATGGACCGATAATGCGTTCGACCAGCCATCCAACAAAACAAATGCGGGATGCATAAGGGAGGGCCAACGCCAGACGAATCACGCTTACAATCAACGCATTCGTGACAAAATCCGAGACAGGGCTGCGCGGTTTTGGGGCTGTATCTGCGGCAAGAGGGTGGTCTGACATCAGGCTCGGTCAGTTATGAAAACTTTGCCAGACATATCGCGCCGGCGCCTGTGCAACAAGCGTGGTTTAATGAATCGGCGGATAAGATACCGATCCCGTTGCGGCACTGTCCGTTGGAGTCGATGGATCGGCTATATCCGGCTGGCAGGTGACCCGCCTGCACTTGAACCAATTCACCCACTCGAATTCAGCTCTTTTTCCAAGAGCGAATCCTTTCGATGGTGCGTCACAATCGTCAACGGTCTTCTCACATCTCACCGCCATCCCCGGCCGAAGCCCTATGAGTCTGCTGCTTCCTCGTCTTCCTCTACGACCAACAGCAGCTCTCCTGCTTGCTCCATTTTGCGGATCACATCAACGACAGCTGCCATTGCTTCCTCGGCGTCTGCGGCCTTGATCTTACCAGCACTTTCCATCTCTTCGCGGAGACTGTCAGCCATACGTCCTGACATGTTCTCCAGGATAAAGTCGCGGGATTCGGCGAAACCTGCGGCTTCTGAGCCACCGAGCGCGATGATCAGTTTTGCTTGATCTATTTCGCGCAAAACGCGCGGGATATCCCGTGGCGCGATGCGATTCGCGATGTTGCCGAAAGTAAAGATCGCTTTGCGCACCGCGTTGGCAAAGCCCTTGTCTGTCTCATCCAATCCCTCAAGCACATCATCGCGGGTCATAGATTTTGAAGAGTTCAGGATTGCACCGACACGTTCAACCGGCCCATCGGTGAAGGCGCGTTTGGGTTGTGCATCCAATTGCATGGCCAATGACAACCCAATGCGGTCGACAGCTTCTGGTGTTACAGCATTTGTCAGCGATACAGCATAGGTGATGCGCCGGGCCTGAGGTCCGGGCAACCGCCCCAAAAGCTCGGCTGACAAGGACACGGGTAACTTGGACAACATCACAGCCGCGACTTCAATGCTCTCATTTTCCAGAACCGGTAACAGCGCTTCGGGGCTCAGTTCACGCAACCGTGCCCATGGGTTTCCATATTGACGCACGCCTGCTTCTTTGCGCAATCGCGCCGCTGTTTGGGGGCTGATCTTACCGTCAAGAGCATCCAACGCGCCGGCGATCCCGGCGGGGAAGGACAATCCGACCTGTTCAAGCTCCTCGGCAAATTCGTCCACAACCGCACTCAGGGTGTCACGATCCACTAGCCGCATTTCACCCATTTGCTGGGTAAGGCTGGCCTGTAGCTCATCAGGGAGCCCGTCCAAAGGAATGTCCGCGCCTTCGTTCAACAACAAGCGCACAACAATTGCAGCTTTTGCGCGCCTGCTTAATGAAACAGGCGCACCGCCTCCGCCTCCACCACCGCCGCCGCCCGACATATCTGGCAGCGGCGGAAACGCGTTCATCGGTAGCATATCCGTCATCTGTGGCAATTCCCCATTCTTGTCAGAGGTATCGCCGGGAAAGATGAAGAAAAGTTGAAATCAATAGTCGAATGTGCGACCCGTCGCGATGGCCCGGCGGAGCGACGCCTCAGCCCATGTACCGGTGCCGCCATGATTTCGAATTTCACGCAGCTGCGTCATGGCCTCTTTCAATTTTCCCTGCTCAACCAAGCCCTGACCCATGTAGGACCGCGCCAGAACATTAGCAGGGTTCACCCGAAGAGCGTGTTCGTAATAGGACATTGCTGCTTTCATGTTGCCCTGTTTGCGGTTGGTGAAACCCAGATATGTCAATGTGCGGTCATCATTTTGCGGCATCTGCGCCAGGACAACCTGTGCATCGTCATACCGCCCGGCATAGGCCAGTTCACGCAGGTTTTCATAAAGACCATCGACGTCCAGATTGCTTTCTTTCGCAACAACGCAAGATCTGGTTTTTCTGTCAAAGATCTGTCCGGTTTTGCATTTCGGACGCGACGGCGCTGTTTCTTCTCCGCCGCCTGCGGCGAATGCGGATGGCGCTGCGAATGGAAGAGCGAAGGCAGAAGCAAGCAAAAGCGTTTTCATGTCTGTATCCTTAAAGTTCAATTTCAAATGTCTTCAACTGTTAAACCCCTTAAGGCTGGCAGTTATTCATTAGTTCTGTGATCTGCAAAAAAGGTTCAGTTATTTCTCAAGAAATTTGCAAGTTTTGTGAAATCCCTGCGCATTTCGTATTCATAGCGTTCAAAATCAATTGGCTATATGCTGACCGTTAAGTGTCGTTTGAGCATAGAAAGCTCCTGTATCGCGGAAACAGGCCCGATCATATGTGTCGAAAGATCGCCCCGTCGATCCATTTAATGCGGTAGAGAACAAAGATATCATCAATCGCACAGGTCTTGAGCAACATGCATGATCTCCTTTTGGGTGACCCTTCTAACTTAGTCTGTTTTTTGAAAATTTCAAATGCGCAGCCTGAAAGCTGGATTTGTGACCTATAGGGCAATTGAGCGGTTAAAATGCCCCTGCACATGACAGCGCAGGGGCATTCAGTGAAAGAACCTTAGGCCCCAAAGACCCGGGCAAAAATCGTATCAACATGTTTTGTGTGATAGCCAAGGTCGAATTTTTCCTCGATTTCATCAACAGAAAGGGCGGCCAATACCTCAGCATCGGCGAGCAGTTCTGTTTTGAAATCTTTACCTTCTTCCCAAACCTTCATCGCGTTGCGTTGAACCAGCTTATAGGCATCTTCGCGGCTGACACCGGCTTGCGTTAACGCCAGAAGCACACGCTGTGACATTACCAAACCGCGGAATTTATTCATATTCGCCAGCATGTTGTCAGGATAAATGACCAATTTATCGATGACGTTTGTCAAGCGGGACAGAGCAAAATCGAGCGTGATGGTGGTATCGGGGCCGATGTTGCGCTCAACCGAAGAATGCGAAATGTCGCGTTCATGCCAAAGAGCGACATTTTCCATCGCGGGTACCACCGCCATGCGCACAAGACGGGCCAGGCCAGTCAGGTTCTCTGTCAGCACAGGATTGCGTTTATGGGGCATCGCAGAGGAGCCTTTTTGCCCGGCTGAAAAGAATTCTTCGGCCTCCAGCACTTCGGTACGTTGCATATGGCGGATTTCGGTGGCGATATTTTCGATGGAAGATCCAACAACACCCAGTGTCGCAAAAAATGCGGCGTGGCGGTCTCGTGGGATCACTTGCGTTGAAATGGGTTCAGGGCTCAGGCCAAGTTTCGCACAGACGTGCTCTTCGATCATGGGGTCGATGTTGGCAAAGGTTCCAACCGCCCCAGAAATCGCGCCTGTTGCGATCTCATCGCGCGCGGTGCGCAAACGTGAGAGGTTGCGGTCCATTTCGGCGTAGAACCGGGCAAAGGTCAGACCCATGGTTGTTGGTTCAGCATGGATACCGTGGGAGCGCCCGATGCGCACCGTATCTTTGTGTTCCAGCGCGCGGCGTTTCAGGGCGGCGAGCAGGGCTTGGACATCTGCGATGAGAATATCGGCTGCGCGGGTCAGCTGCACGTTAAAGCAGGTATCAAGCACGTCTGATGAAGTCATGCCTTGGTGCACGAACCGGGCTTCGTCGCTGCCGACATGTTCAGCAAGATGGGTCAGAAATGCGATGACATCATGTTTGGTCACGGCCTCGATCTCATCAATTCGGGCCACATCAAATTCCACGTCCTTTGCCTTCCAGACGGCATCGGCATTGGCACGGGGGATCACACCTAGATCGGCCATGGCATCGCAGGCATGGGCCTCAATCTCGTACCAGATGCGGAATTTGGTTTTTGGGGACCAGATGGCAACCATATCGGGACGGGAATAGCGGGGGATCATGCGGGCAACACCTTTTTGTGACTGTTTTTGGGTTTGAGGGCGGCATAGACTGCGCTGCGGCGAAGAACAAGTCAGGAGCCAGTGATGATGCGGTGGATGATCTGTGTGGGGATGTTGGCATGGCCGTTCTGTGCAGTGGCAGAGGAGGTGAAATGGGTGCCGATGACGGGCAAGCAGATTTCGGAAAGCCTGACGGGAAGGACGCTGTTGTATGGCGCTCAATGGCAGGATTTTCGGGTTTCTGGCCGGACATTGTATTTCTCCGGACGTGACACCTGGGGGTATTGGGAGGTGCGCGCGGATCAATATTGCAGCATGTGGCCACCATCGGATCTTTGGGCCTGTTATGATGTGGCGCGCCGGGGGGATCAGATCAGGTTCATTGGCGTGCAAGGGGATACCACCGACGGGGTGTTGCGCGCGGATCCCGAGTGAACTTTATATAGGGGCGCTGCCCCATCGACCTAAAGGTCGATTCCCCGCGGTATTTTAAGGCCAAAAAGAAAAGCGATCACATGGCGAGTTCGGTGACCACTTCGGAAGAGCGTTCAAGGGTGCGGTGGACCGGGCATTTATCAGCGATTTCAAGCAGCCTTTGGCGTTGATCCGTGCTTAAATCTCCGGTCAATGTGATGCGACGGCGCCAGGTATCGATCTTGTCGCCGCTGCCGGTTTCGGCGTCTTGAGCGTGGACCTTGTTGTGGCTGATATCAACGCTTACATGTGCAAGTGGCCAGCCTTTGCGCCGGGCATACATGCGGATCGTCATCGAAGTGCATGCGCCCAGTCCCGCAGAGAGAAACCCGTAAGGAGACATGCCGCGGTTTGTGCCACCATAGGCCAGTGGTTCATCTGCTAAAGTGTGATGTTTTGGGCCGGAATTTACGTCTTGTAAGAACCCATTGGCGTCACCTTCTGATACGCGCACAATACCTTCGGGTGTTCCGGGGGGCGGTGCAGGAGGGGTCAAGGGGACATAGCGGCTTGCCCAGGTTGCAATGACATCAGCGGCATATTCAGCATCTGTTGCCCGGGTGATCAGGTGATCTGCCTTATCAAGGGTGACAAAGCTTTTCGGGTGTTTTGCTGCTGCGAAAATTTGGCTGGCATTTTCAATGCCAACGGTGCTGTCTTGGGGAGCATGCAGGACCAGCAGGGCGGAATTAAGTGACCTAATGGCGGAGGTGAGTTCCCCTGAGGCGACATCTTCTACAAATGTTTTTCCGATCGTAAAGGGGCGTCCGCCCAGTGAAACCTCGGCTGCGCCTTTTTCCATAATTTCAGGTAGGGCGCTGGCAAAATTATGGGTGACATGTCCTGGATCGAAAGGGGCGCCCAAGGTGGCAACGGCTTTGATTTGATCCAGCTGGGATGCGGCCTTGAGAACGGCGGCTCCTCCCAAAGAATGGCCAATCAGCAAAGACGGCGGCATGTCCCGGTTATTGAGGAAGTTACAGGCGGCAACGAGGTCCTGAACATTAGACGTAAAGGAGGTATTTGCGAATTCCCCTTCTGAATGGCCCAAGCCGGTAAAATCGAAACGAAGGACTGCGATACCCATCCCAGACAGGCGCGCGGCGACGCGGCGGGCTGCGGGGATATCTTTGCTGCAGGTAAAGCAATGTGCAAAGAGGGCCGTGGCCAAATGGGGTCCCGATGGTAAGTCAAGGCGTGCAGCCAGGTTGTCGCCGTTATGGCCTTGAAAGGTAATGCGTTCGGTGGGCATGGAGATCTCCGGTTCGAATGCCATAAAGGTGCGGCAAAGGGCGGGAACGCGCAAGGTCTGTGACAAGACTCTCACGCGGGAGTGACGCAGAACGATCAACTGTGTCAATGATTGTGCCTGACACTTTGGCGTTGTAGGGATTGGCATCTAAATTCCGATCAAAAAGAGCCTCCCATGCCCCCTAAATCTTCGCTCCATCCTGCCACGATCGCTGCTCAGGCCGGGGGTGCGATTGACGGGGAGACGGGGGGGGTCGTGCCCGCCGTACATATGGCGACAACTTTTGCGCGGGATGCGGATTATGTGCCTTTGCAGGGGGACAACACCTATGTGCGGTATCACAATGAAAATGTGCGCGTGGCCGAGGCTGTGTTGTCCAAGCTAGAGCAGGCAGCCGAAACACAGCTTTTCCCATCGGGGATGGCAGCGGTTGCGGCGGTTTTTCGGACATTGATGGCCGGGGACATTGTTGTTGTCCAAAGCCAGATCTATTGGGGGACAATTACGTGGATACGGAATTTCTGTGAAAGGCGTGCAATTGAATTGCATGAGGTCGAAGCCTCGGACCCCGCGGCATTGGCCGCAGCTTGCAAAACCCATCAACCTGCATTGGTCTGGATTGAAACGCCATCAAATCCGTGGCTGCGGATCACCGATATAAACGCAGCGGCACAAATGGCCAAAGACGCTGGGGCCACGCTTGTTGTTGACAGCACCGCCGCAACACCGATCCTGAGCCAACCGTTGATCCATGGTGCTGATATTGTGATGCAATCAGCAACCAAAGCGATCAATGGGCATTCTGATGTATTGGCGGGGGCGCTTTCGTGTCGCGATGCGGCCTTGCCGATTTGGCAGATGATCCGCGAGGATCGCAACACAGCCGGGGCTGTCCTTGGACCGATGGAGGCATGGCTGTTGACCCGTGGCATGCGCACCTTGCCACTGAGGATGCGGGAGATGTCGCGCAATGCGCAGGTTCTGTCCGAGTTTTTAGCCGATCATCCTGGTGTGGAAACAGTGTTATATCCCGGTTTGCCTGATCATCCCGGGCATGCCATCGCGGCCGGTCAAATGTCGGGAGGATTCGGGAGCCTGTTGTCCTTTGTGGTTAAGGGCGGGGCAGACGCCGCATTGCGTGTTGCGGGTCGATTGGAGCTGTTTCACCGTGCGACATCTTTGGGCGGGGTTGAAAGCCTTGTGGAACATCGCCACACAATTGAACCGCATACCGGGATACCCAAAGGGTTATTGCGTTTGTCCGTGGGGATTGAAGACGCGGGCGATCTGATTGCGGATTTGGGGCAGGCGTTGGGGCAGTAACCGGTGGCAATGGTCGTTGGTGATGACCTTTTTGCCCCATTCACTCTCCCATCAAGGCCGGATCAAACGGATAGGTTGTCAGGTTTTCAAAACCGTTTTCTGTTACCAGTACCTGATCTTCCAGCTTGATCGCAAAATCACCTCCCTCAGCTTGGGCCAATACCTCAACACATAGCACCATCCCCGCCTCAAGCGGATAGTCATAAGCACCGGCCACAGCACGATCAGGATAGGCAACCAAAGGCCATTCATCACAAAGCCCGACACCATGCATCAGGCAGCCGTATTTTCCGGCCTGAAACTGGTCATCCAGCACATGAGTGCCTGCCGAAAGCTCTGGGATCATCACACCGGGTTTCAGCATTTGCATATTTGTTTGGATATGTTCGACCGCATGTTGCATTGCATAGATCATGTCAGCGCGTGGTTTTTGCTCCCCCACCCACCAAGTCCGCGAAATATCGACGCAAATCCCATAGCTGCCGACAAGATCAGTATCAAAGGCAATAATTTCATTGGGTTGAGTGATCCGAGGGCCACATTCCTGAAACCAAGGATTGGTGCGCGGCCCAGAGGTCAGGAGCCGCGTTTCAATCCATTCGCCACCCCGTTTAATGTTTTCGGCATGCATGACGGCCCAGATATCGTCCTCAGATGTTTCGCCCAAAGGCACGTGGGATCGTGCGAAGTCTTCCATTTTGCGCACCGAGGTTTCGCAGGCATGTGACGCGCAGCGCATCGCGAGAATCTCATCCGGGCCTTTCACCGATCTGGATTTCTCAGTGACTTCTTCGCCTTCCATCACTTCAAATCCCTGCGCCTCAAGGCTGCGCAGGCCGTGCAACATGATCTTGTCCACCGCCAATCGCATGTTGTTGTTGCCGTGCTCCTTGATCAACGCGCGCACTTCGTTTGAAAATACATCTGCGGCCACATCCACCTTGTCACCGCGATCAAAGTAAAACAGATCAGCGCCGGAACGCCGTTCGCGCACAAGCGGATTGAACTCACTCAGAAAGGGTGAATTTTTATAATCCCACATTACCATATAACCATCCGCACATAGCAACACGGCCCGAAACGGATTGTGGGTATTCCATAGCTGCATATTGGTGCTGTCGGTTGCATATCGGATGTTGAGCGGGTCAAACATCAACAGAGCACCATAGTCACGCTCCACAATATGCCGGGTCAAACGTTCCCAGCGATAGCGCCGCATTGCATTCAGGTTGGGCAAAACCAAACCCGCGTTTTCCCATTCGCGAAAGGCGAGTTGTGTAGGGCCAATTTCCACGCGATTGGCGTCATTTGATGACCCATCCGGCAGGACGCTGCCATATCGAGGGTCAATCTTGCGGGTGTCGCGATAATGTTCGGTCATAGCAAGCTTTCCAGTCTTGTCCTGTTCAAAGGATGCCTGATTCTGGACGCGTTGAATGGCGAATGGCGACGCTTTTCGATGTCGTTTTTGCAAGACATCATGCGATTTTCGACGATAAAGGAAGATATGAATGTGATCTTACAAGCCAGTTTGCCGCCAGAACTCTCCAAACCAGTGGAGCTGCCCGGCGTTGCCCCCTGTCAGGCCGAAGATTGGTTGCGCACGGATGATGCCTATGCCCAACAAATGCGCTATCGTATTGAATTATTAAATGAAAAACCCGCTGACACCCTGTGGATGACCAAGGAGGCAAAACCCGCAACTCGGGAGCTTTTGACCGAAGCGCTTGGCATTTTGCCGAACTTGGGTTTTGCACCAACGACGCATGGTCTGTGTTGCCCGGATGGCCGTGTGGTTC
Source organism: Sulfitobacter sp. (assembly GCA_039986635.1). Taxonomy (GTDB): domain Bacteria; phylum Pseudomonadota; class Alphaproteobacteria; order Rhodobacterales; family Rhodobacteraceae; genus Sulfitobacter. The sequence continues at coordinate 159,845 of JBDWQI010000302.1, read as the reverse complement.
CCATCAACCGCGATGACCCGCTAAAAACCTTGGGCCATTTGGTGCAAGAAGATCTTTGCATTCTACAAAAACAAGGGGATGAACACGTGCTGAGCGCCGCCGTCCTGTGCTTTCCGGCCAATTGGAAGCTCGCGGACAAGGCCGGACGCCCTTTGTCCCAAATCCACGACCCTGTCGAAGAATATGACGCAAATGTCAGCCGACGGGTGCAACGCCTGTTTGATGGGGTCCGCGCCGGACGCCCGATGTGGCGTCATAATCGTTTGCGCTACGCTCAGGCTGATCTGCACCAACCCAGACGAATAAGCGCCGAGCGCAACAGACCTTACATCCGATCCGAGCGACAATGTATCCTGCGATTGCCTGAAACCAACGCTGTGGTTTTTTCTATCCATACCTATGTTGTCTTGGCCGTTTGATGCGGACCGTGGTGCACACCACTGCCCGCATCGGGTTTATCCAAGGTCCAGCACCATATGGGGCCGCCCGTCTGATGTTTTTTGAGGTGAAACGCCCGCTGATGTCACCGTCGCATTCACCTGCCGACGGTAAGAGCTGAATTGCTCAGATGTCACAACGTCAATAGGGGCATCAAAGCGCAACGTGAGCGACCAATAGCCATTTGCAGCCTGTCGCGATGCTTTGATGTGGCCTCCAAACCGGTGACCAAGATACTGCCCCGTCACCCGTTGCCCCGGAGCCCAACCGGGATGGGTTGTCGCAGCTTGCGCGCTTAAGGTATTCCAATCGCGCGCGCCCCATTGATGGGCCACAGTTTCAAGCGCCTGAGCGTGAGAAATGTTCTGGCCACGCCGGGCAAGGTCGCTGCGCAATCGTTTCGCCTGTGCCTTTAGCACATCGCGGGTTGGGATAGATGTCATGTCAAACACTCCTGCTCGCAAAAGTGAAAGAGGGGGTCCGCGTTGCCCAACAATCTGCGAGATTGAAGGTGTGTTCAAATTAACAGGACTTTACCAGAATGCGGACGGCAGGGGCCTGACCCTGACCGTCATATAGGCATAGGTATCGCATATAGCAAGAAGGCTGGAGAATTCCTGTACCCCATCCTCTTTTTGGCCTTATATACCGTCCGCACTCTCCAACAGGCACCGTCGATTGCGATGAAGCAACAGGTTATCCGTCCACAAGTCCCGCAGCATAAGCAATGGCGCGCTGATAATTGCCGCTGTCATTCCAGACTGAAAGAACCTTAAAGTTGCGGGTGCCATTGCCAAAGGGCTGCCCGGCTTTCCACCCGTTCTGGCGAAGCATATTCGCAGCCGTTGCAAGCGCATCCGCAGCGTTGTAGGGGTCTGCACGTCCATCCCCGTTGCCATCCACACCATATCGCAGCCAATTCCCCGCCAGAAACTGCATATGACCCAATTCTCCTGACGGTCCGCCACGTGTGTTGGCCGAAATGATGCCCCGGTCAGCCATGGTCAGAGCGGCAAGAGCATGGCTCTCAAACTTGGGGTGACGGCGGCAATAGGACGACAAAGTCACTGCACCATTTACGATGGGGGTCTTGCCAAGATATCCCCCCCAACTGGTTTCAAGTCCCCAAATTGTGGCCAACAGACTGGCAGGAACGCCATATGTCCGTTCAATTGCAGCAAAGGTATTTGGGTTTCGCGCAATTTTCGCGCGGGTTTGTTTGACGAAACTTGCCGCCGAACTGCCCGAGCGTTTGGCCAAGAACCGCGCGGGATCACCCTGAGAAACGCCGGTTTGGCTTGATGGTTTGGATTCAAATCGCCAGGTGATGTCTGACAACGTGACGCCGGCAAGCGCCTGTAATCCACGTTGACCCAATCCAGACGCTGCTGCCTTTTTGCCCAAGCTTTGCTTGTATGCACCAAAGTTACCCTTGCTGGTGATGCATTCAGCAGCAATTGCGGGTGCGGCGAAGGCCGCAGAAACGGCGAGAAAAAGTGATAGTTTCCGGATCATGGTACGACGGGTCCTGTGACAATTATTAATTTGTCATCAGCTTACTGCGCTTTGCACCAGGATCAACGGGGAACCGTAGCGTTGAAACAGCAGATATTTGCGTCTGACCTTATCCGGCCAGCGCCAACACCCATTGCATTTCTGGGGTAGTTGCAGCCCAAGCATATGCGGCACCGCCCGTCAGAATGCCAACACCGACCAAAAACGGAAAGGTAAAACACCGGGCCTTGAAGGAGCGACCTTTCTTGGCGCGCACACCTTTGGAGGCCGAGTCCTCGGTCTGACCCTTGTTAATGCGTGAAATCCGCTGTTCGAATGTTGTTTGCGAAATCGCCATGGCAGTGTCCTTCTCATCCCCGCAGTAACCAATGGTTAGGATTCGAGGCCAAAATGGGGCAGACACTGGGCGAAGTTTAGAAAAGTTAGGGACAAATTGATGAGGGCGCCCCCGAAAGGACGCCCTTTACCTAAGGTAATCTCGGGTCAATTTAGCAGCTGTAGTACATACCGAATTCAACAGGGTGAGGCGTGTGCTCATACTGGTGAACTTCTTCCATTTTCAGCTCGATGTAGCCTTCGATCTGATCCCGAGTGAACACGTCACCCTCCAAGAGGAAGTCCATGTCCGACTGCAATTCTTCCAGTGCTTCACGTAGGGAACCACAGACCGTTGGAATACCAGCCAGCTCTTCTGCGGGCAGGTCATACAGGTTTTTGTCCATGGCTTCGCCGGGGTCGATCTTGCTTTTGATGCCATCAAGGCCAGCCATCAGCAAAGCTGCAAAGCACAGATAAGGGTTGGACGCCGGATCAGGGAAGCGGGCCTCTACGCGCTTGGCTTTTGGGCTTTCGGTCCACGGGATCCGCACACAACCGGACCGGTTACGGGCGGAATAGGCACGCAGAACAGGGGCTTCAAAACCCGGGATCAAACGCTTGTAAGAATTTGTCGCAGGGTTGGTAAAGGCGTTCAAGGCACGTGCGTGGTGCAGAATGCCGCCGATGAACCACAATGCTTCCTGAGACAGATCAGCATATTTATCACCTGCAAAGACAGGTTTGCCATCTTTCCAGATCGACATGTTGACGTGCATACCTGTGCCGTTGTCGCCCGCGATCGGCTTTGGCATGAAGGTTGCGGATTTGCCGTAGGCATGCGCCACGTTGTGGATCACATATTTGTATTTCTGCAGCTCATCCGCCTGTTTTGTCAGGCTGTCAAAGATCAGGCCAAGCTCATGCTGACAGGACGCCACTTCGTGGTGGTGTTTGTCAACTTTCATGCCCAGACGTTTCATTGTGGAGAGCATTTCAGACCGCAGGTCCTGTGCTTCATCAACAGGGTTCACCGGGAAATAGCCGCCCTTAACGCCGGGACGGTGGCCCATGTTTCCCATTTCGTACTCAGTGTCGGTATTCCATGATGCATCTGTTGCATCAACTTCATAAGACACTTTGTTGATTGTGTTGGAGAAACGCACATCGTCAAAGAGAAAGAATTCAGCTTCGGGGCCCATGTAAGCCACGTCACCAATGCCGGAAGACTTCAGGTAAGCTTCGGCTTTTTGTGCGGTGCCACGTGGGTCGCGATCATAGGCTTCACCTGTATCAGGCTCAACAACAGAGCAATGAACGCAGATGGTTTTCTCAGCATAGAAAGGATCAACATAGCCGCTTGTTGTGTCGGGCATCAGCTTCATGTCAGAGGCTTCGATGCTTTTCCAGCCCGCGATGGAGGAGCCGTCAAACATGAACCCTTCTTCAAGGAAGTCTTCGTCAACCTGATCAGAGCAAACGGTGACGTGCTGCAATTTGCCGCGTGGGTCAGTAAAACGGATGTCGACATATTCGATGTCTTCATCTTTGATTTTCTTAAGAAGATCCGATGCGCTCATCAGGGCATTCCTTTTAGTTAAGATAGTGAAAGGGTGTAAGTTACAAAGCGTCCGAACCGGTTTCGCCGGTACGGATGCGGATTGTTTGTTCGATGGGGGAGACGAAAATCTTGCCGTCGCCAATTTTTTCGGTTTTCGCAGCTGTCACGATGGCTTCGATTGCGGCATCAACCTGATCGTCATCCAAGACCACTTCGACTTTGACCTTAGGCAGGAAATCAACAACATATTCCGCACCGCGATACAGCTCTGTGTGGCCTTTTTGGCGTCCAAATCCTTTGACCTCTATCACCGAGAGACCTTGCACCCCAACATCCTGAAGCGCTTCCTTCACTTCGTCCAATTTGAACGGCTTAATGATAGCTTCGATCTTTTTCATGAGATGCCCCTCCGGTGCAATATTTGGCCTTTCGAGGTCATTTCATTTTGACAGGGGGGAATCCATAATAGGTGATAAACTGTCCTGTCAGAAGCAGGTCACGATGCACTTGTTGTTTAAAATTTAGCCAACTAGCCTAAAAAATAGGCGAAATTGAATCTCTCAAAAATCAAAGATGGCCCAATTATTGTCCTCAGCGCCTACGCGCAGGTTGCAAATCGCGGCGATTCAGTCGGGTGTGGCAACAGGTCTGACATGGGTGGAACGGGCAGGGCAGGGCGTCGCTCGCGCAAAAGATACGGGCTCGACGTAGATTAAATAGAGGACCTATGAAGCGGGTGTATTGTGTGAACCGGTGAGCAACCGGGCGCCTTGGACGGGGGATGCATCGGTTCTTTGCGCGGCATATGGGCAGAAGGCAATATGGTCTGCCACGGCAGGGGATCTGTTGGCCGGTACGATTACAACTCTGGCAGGGCCGGGCGCCGGTGGTGACTATGTGCGACAACAGAAGTTGCGGCCGATCTGTCTGTAGGGGCGGCCCGATCTTTCAGTCCAGGCGTGATCGCAGAGGATGTGCCAAAGCAATTACCGAAAGTCTTTGTTGCAATCTGTCCTTGATGCCTCTGACTTTATCCAGAAACACCCTTTTTCTCTTTTGTCCTCAGTGCGTCAGAGGGCAATGAATTTGCAATTCATGCGTCTGGCCGGGTGATCTAGGCCGCGTGCAGGACCGAACCGCGCGCGCGCGATCCATCTGCGGTGCTGAGCTCAAGGCCATCGCTGTATAAGATGTGGGGGCCGTCACAGAATATCTGGTAAAGCGTGGTCTCTTGTTGACCAAGATCCGTGATAAATTCACCATCAACCAATGCCCGCGCTGCAACCAATGCCCGCTCTGAGTTAAACAGAGCCCTTGCCCGCCAATCCCGGATCAGCACCATTTGATCTCCTGCCAGCAAAGCATCACGTTCTGGTCGTGTGTGACCAAGAGATCCCGCTGAAAGCGCGATGGTGTGTACCTGCCGAGTTGTTCGTTGAATGTGCTTGATTTTTGAAATGCCGGTATCGCGGGTGATCACTTTATCCCCCACCGATAAGAATTCGACCGGCATCTCACCGTCGAGTGTCAGCAAAACTGCACCTTTTACCAATCCCGTGTCCATCACGGCATAGGGGGTATATTGGCCCGCTTGACGGTCATTGCCATCAACGCGCCCGACCGTTTTCGGTTCCATGGGCGTCACTTTCTTGTTTTTAACCTGCTCTGGTTATCAAAACTATATGACAACATCTTGTTAATGTCTTGCCCTTTTTTGGGCTCGCCTATCCTGAAAGTCTTTGCTAATGAGCGCGTACCGCTTGTTGCGGTTAAGTGCGGGTGTGGCGGAATTGGTAGACGCACCAGATTTAGGTTCTGGCGCCTATGGCGTGGGGGTTCGAGTCCCTTCACCCGCACCACATCTCAAATCACCCTTTGAAAACCCTTCTAACGCTCTGAATGGAAACGCTAATTCCGTGGTTCTAGCCCCTTCATTTCGGCAGTATCTGATGCGGTCAGCGAAGGCCAGTTTGAGCACCAAGCGGCGCAGGTGAACCGACCCTGTGGCCCATATTTTAAAGGGGTTTGCGAGGAACATGAGGGCTGGTTCTAGTTTTCCTTCGAATGATCCCTTGGGATGGGTCTGTTTGGTTAGCGTTTCGGTCAAAAGCGCCTTGTCGTGCTCCAATTCGCCGATTTTGGTTTCGTAGCGTTTGAATGCCGTGGTGTTGCCGGAGGCGAGGATCAGGTCGAGCACTTTGTCGATTTCCTTGTCGATACCCGCGATTTTGCGCTTTGCAGTGCGGAGCGCGTCAGCAGCCTGGACGCTGTACGCCGAGGTAGGTACAGTCGATGTAACGACGTGGCGCACGCGGATCGTAGAGCCGCCCATTGTCATGGAAACGGTAGCTGACGATCACATGGGGCGTGCCCCACTGCACATAGGCGCCAGAATGGGGCGGCCCTCATCGCTCAATCCGATCAAACGGTGGCCTTCGGTATCGAGCGGTTTCTCCCGGCCCAGCCAGTTGCCAAAGGGAAAACTCATTTGAGCAGCCCCCCCTTGGCAAGGTCCGCTGATTTGGCCATTTCATCGGCTTTGGGAGCCACGCCCTGGTGCTTGAAGCCTTTCCATTTCCCACCGTTGTGGATCAGTTTGATGATGCCCCGAAAAGCAAAGAAGGCAGGCTTCAGAGCGGCGATGGCGCAGACTACGGCCAAAAAGCCAAAGAAGAACCAGTCCGGGCTGTAGGCCTGCGACGAGTGATTGTATGTTTCATCAGTACTTCATGGCCTTTACCATCATTTCGGCTTGATGCTCATGTGCCTTAAAGATGCCAAGCCCCTGCTCGAACAGCGCTTTCACTTCGGCGTTGTCGATGTTGGGGATCATTGTGTTTTCCACCAGATCATTGACTGCCTTGTGATAGGCCAATTCGTTCTCGGCATAAGCTTTGTCAAAGTCTTCGCGAGGCATGGTTATGAAGCCAGTGATGATTTCCTCAGCGTTCGCGTTCAGCGTTTGGCTGAAAGCATTGTCTTGTGCTGATGCCCCCAGCTCGTCCAAAAGCGCCAATGCCGCTTCGTTTACCGCTGTGTGATCGCGGATCATCGTGTTGGCAAACTCGTGGATGTCGGGATTGCTAGACAAGGCCAAAGCAAGGTGAGCATACCGAATGTCGATATTGTCAGCCGTATACGCAATGTGCGCATATTCAAGATCGTTCATGGCAGCGACGTCCTGAGCAGATGCAGGCGCTGCAAGTATTGCGACAGTAACAGCGATTGATGACAGTAGTTTTTTCATTTGTAAGCGTCCTCTGGTGTTTATTTATCCGCACAACATGGTTGCTCAAACGCGTCTGATACATGCGCGTTCATTCGAAAAACTGCGCAGATCGTCCGAAGTGCTGTACTAACCGACGGATTAGTGTAGTGATATTCCATGCTTGACCTTCTCAGTGACATTCTCACCAGCCTTTCAATGCGTGGATCTCTCTACTTCCGCACGTCGTTCACAAAGCCTTGGGGCGTTGCCGTTCCAAGCTATGAGAACGTGGCGCGGTTCCATTTCGCGCATCGTGGCGGATGCCTTGTGTCAGTGGATGGCGTTGAAGAACCTGTTTCGTTGGCTCAGGGGGACTTGATCATTATCCCACACGGGTCGTCACATGATCTGTTTTGCGGGCACTTGCCCAAAAAGACGGTCATGCCTCTCGATACTGTCTTAGAACAATCTGGCTACAATGGTACCGGTGTCCTTGTGTATGGCGGCGATGAACCACAGTCGGAAACACAGCTCATATGCGGCCACTTCTCTTTCGAACCCCACGCCAAGCACATTTTGATAGAGAGATTGCCCCCCTTTATTCACCTGAAAAATTACGGCGAACACGCTGGGAAATGGATGGAAGCCACACTGCGCGTTATAGGCGATGAAGCGGGAGGGCAAAGATTGGGCGGTGATCTCATTGCGCTCAAAATGTCCGAAGCTATCCTCGCGCAAGCGATCCGCAGTTTTATCGAAAGCAATGATGCGCCGGAATGGGGATTGGGTGGATTTTCCGACGACAATCTACGCCGCGCGTTCGATGCCTTTCACAAAGCGCCAACTGATGCTTGGACGGTCGAAGAGCTGGCGAAGGTTGCCGGTATGTCCAGAACAAGCTTCGCAGTTCTGTTCCAAAAGAAGATGGCGATGACCCCAATGGAGTATGTCACATGTTGGCGGATCGAAATCGCCAAGAACATTCTATTGCAGCCTCGGATGACACTCACGGATGCCGCTGAAGGTGCTGGTTATGCCTCGGATTCAGCGTTCGCGCGTGTCTTCAAAAAGGAAACAGGTTTGACACCTGCAAAGTTCAGAAAGCTAGAATCCACAGATCGTGCCGCAGTTTGAACGATCTGCATTGTAGTGAGAACGATCAAGCATAGCTTCGCCTGAAACCCAGTCTTATCTCTCTTTTGTCTACGTCGCACAACGCGCCTGAAAATGAGAAAGAGATACCCATGCCAGCACGCTTTATTACAAAATCAATCCACGCCTATTTGGACTACCCTGTCGCAATCGGCCTCATCGCAATGCCGTTCTTGTTTGGCTTGGGTCAAGGCAACATGCTGGCATTTTGGTTGTCAGTTGCGACCGGTATCGCCGCATTCATTCTGACGGTTCTTACGGATCATCATTTAGGGGTCGTGCGCATTCTGCCCTACAAGCTGCACTTAGCCGTCGATGGAACGGTCGGCGTTGTATTTGTCATTGCCCCCATTGCGCTTGGCTTTGCAGGGCTAGAGTTCTGGTACTACATGGCGCTCGGTTTGGCGGTCTTGTCGGTCGTCGGGCTTCACAAGTCCGAAGACAACATGCGCACCGCATGATCTAGGCTTAACAAGGTCGACGCTGGTTGTGTCGGCCGGCCCTTTCAAACAATCTGGGGATCCAAATGCGCAGCTTCCAAGCCATTATCGCCGTTGCAGACATTTCCGGATATACGCGGTTCGTGATGTTGCACAAAACCGCAATCGCTCACGCTGAAGAAATAATTTCAGAGCTTTTGGAAACGGTCACCGCCAACGCCAAGACACCATTGCAACTTCACAAATTAGAAGGCGATGCAGCTTTCCTCTATACCGAAGTGACCGGCTCGCAAGATGATGCGGTTCAGGATGTTATGCAGCAAGTTGTGGCGTTCATGAAAGCGTTCGAGAAAAAGAAGACGGCGCTGTTTAACAAGAGCGTCGGTGGCTGCATTTGCAGTGCCTGCCAATCGATCGAGACACTCGAACTGAAAACCGTGGTACATATAGGTGACGTTCTTGAAAAGGAAATGTCGGGCTTCACTGAGCTTGCGGGTGAGCCCGTAATCGTGGCCCATCGCCTGATGAAAAACGGATTAGATCAAAAAAGCTACGTTCTTGTCACAGATGTTATAGCGGCTCGTTTGGACGCAGACCCTTACGAAAGCTCACAGCAGGTTGTTGAACATGTTGAGGACGTAGGCGACGTCGGTGCTGTGGCCTACTTTCCGCAAGTCTCAGTTTTAGATCGCAAAGGTGTTCGTCCTCTCGCGAGGCCGTCCAGCTACCCCGAAATAATTCGCTTGTTCGTAGCATCAGCGCATTCAAAGCTCCGCGGCCTCAACAGGTTTTATCGGAACATGCCTAGATGACTGGTCTCGAAAGGAAATCAAACGAGCTGCACCAGGAAATACGATCTTGCAAGATCTGCTCTGATTTGCCCTTAGGACCGCGCCCGATTCTACAGTTTAGCCCGATGTCAAAACTGCTGATTGTGGGGCAAGCACCTGGACGGATCACGCACAACAAGGGCATCCCGTTTAATGATCCATCGGGTGATCGATTGCGATCATGGTTGGGGATCAACAAAGAAACGTTCTACGACGAACAGAAGATTGCCATCGTGCCTATGGGATTTTGCTTTCCTGGAACTGGCAAAAGTGGAGATCTGCCTCCTCGTTCAGAATGCGCCGAGGCATGGCGCAGCAAAATACTGGAAGAGATAAGGGACGTTGAGCTGACTCTAATCATCGGCCGCTATGCCATAGATTGGCACCTGCCTCATTTTTCCAAACACAGCGTCACAAGCGCTGCCAAATCTTGGGCAGAGGTGTGGCCGCAAAAACTCGTGCTGCCACATCCTAGCCCTAGAAATAATCGATGGCTCAAGCAAAACCCATGGTTTGAATCAGAGATCGTCCCTTTGCTGCAATGTCGCGTGCGGACAATACTTGTTCACAACTGATGACACATTTCCCCTTTGGGATATGGCGGTATCTGCCCAGGTCAAAATCGATTAGATCGTTCGAAATTATGTACCATCAGTACACAATTATTCACCTAATATTGCCCTTAGTTCTCTTTTGTTGCAAATTTGGTCTATAGGCGCGGCGATGGTCGCAGCGCCCTTCTGAAAGAAAAGGAATTCTAAATGTTCAGGAAACTTGCAATCAATACAGCCTTGATGGCTGGCCTTGCCTTTGCGGCAGTCCCTGCCTTTGCCGCCGATGAGTATAATGTCTCAAAAGGTCTGACTGCGGCGAATGCGCCATTGGGTCTTCATGGCGTCGATCCAGTTGAATTCATCGCAACAGCAAATCCTGTCGAGGGGTCAGCAGTTTACACTGCCGTGCATGATGGCGTTGCATACTATTTTCTGAGTGAAGCAAACCAAAAAGCCTTCGAAGCCGACCCAGCAGCATTCTTGCCGCAAAATGGTGGATTCTGTACGTTTGGTGTTTCCGTGGGCAAGAAGTTTGATGGCGATCCAGAATATCATGCTGTCATTGACGAGAAGCTCTATGTCTTCCTGAATCGTGAAATCTACGATGCTTTCAACAAAGATCGCTCCGGTACGATTTCAAAGGCGGCTACGAACTGGAAAGATATTCGCAGCACACCTGTGGAAGATCTGTAAAGGCCTGAAGCCAACGCGTTCCACTAGACAAAGGGCGGGTCTTTAGCTGCCCTTTGTTTGGCTCGCATGAAAGGTACAGCTAATGAGGTTAATTGCGAACGCCCAAAATGAGAAATTCGGATTTACAAGATAAACGGCAGCTTTGTCTCACATCTCGATGGTCGATCTCTGTTGCCGCGAAGGGGCGATTCGAATTTCACGCATTTGATTGCCCTTAAATGGCCGGTCTGGCGACATTGGCCGCAACGCGGCGATAAGCGTGCCGCACCTGCGAGGGATGCTGCGTCAGCGAAGCCCAAAAGTGAATGACCGAAAAGTCTGCATTTTACCAGTTCATGTGTTGTGCGGCGAATGTCTGATGTTGCTCTGAAGGAGATGTCGCACTGTTATCATCCAAGTGACGGACCGGAGCGATTGCGGGTTTGGTCGGCCCTTTGATGTCGCTGTTCCAACCTTGTCCATTTGGGCCGATCCTCAAAGCTGTAGAACACGTCCAGCCGCTCGCGATGCCGGGACATAGCGACATAGGCGAGGTGTTGATCCATGGACCGCGACCCCAGAACATAGGCTTGATCGACTGTGACGCCTTGGGATTTGTGGATGGTGACTGCGTAGCCATAATCGAAGCTGTTGTATGCCCTGGGATCAAACGTCAGCTTGCGCTTGCCTGATCCGTCGAGTTGCACGGTCAACCTGCCATCGCTCGCGGATTGCACTGTGCCCAGCATGCCATTTTTGACGCCGAGGTCTTTGTCGTTGCGGGTGAAGACGATGCGGTCGTCCGCGCCAATGGCGCGTTTGCCGGTTGGGGTTTGCATTAACACCTCATCGTTTTCGTCTATTCCATCCCGCAGAGCCTTGCGGATGGTTTGGTTCAGCGCATGCACGTCTTGGCGTCTGTGCGCCAAGGCTATGCGTGAGACACCGCTGTTGTCAGCGAGTGCATCGACGGCATAACGCTCCGCCAAATCTTCGATGGCGTCGTCCTGTTTGGCGTGTTCATGGATCGCGCCTTGCTTGCGATAGGTCTTCAAAGCGCGCGCGATATTGCCGTTGGCAAGCTGCCGTGAGGCGTCCCGCTGCCACTCGTGCCTTTGCCGGTGAATCTCGGTCAGCTTTGTCGCGCCGTTGCGATCAATGATGTCTCGGAAGGGGGTGCCTGCTTCAATCGGCTGCAATTGCTCAGGGTCACCGACCAGCACCAGCTTTGCGCCGATATCCCGCATCTTGACAGTCACGCGCGCCATTTGACGCGTTCCGATCATCCCGGCTTCATCAATCAGCAGCACGTCGCCCATCTTGATCGGCGCATTGCCGTTCTTCCACGACAGTTCCAGTGACGCGAGGGTGCGGCTTGGAATGGTGGCACTTTTTTGCAGGCCATCGGCGGCTTTCCCCGCCAAGGCCGCGCCATGCACCGTCACACCTTGCCGCCGCCAAGCATCTGCAGCCGTTGCAAGCATGGTGCTTTTGCCCGCGCCTGCGAGGCCGACAATGGAGGCTAGTTGTTTGTCATCCAGCACATGGTGGATGGCGCTTTCCTGTTCGCTGCTCAGCTTGCTGCTATAGTCTCGCTGCATTGAGCGGTTCTGCGTTTTAATGGCAGTCCGGACGTGATCAGCAGCAACGCCCGACCCAGAGACTTTCGCCATCACCGCCGCGGCAGCATGCAGCTTCTGCTCTGTCCGCTGATACTCGAGCGTGGTGTAGCGCGCTCCAGTATCGCTGGGCAACTTAACCGCCGTTTCATGCGAAAGTGCTGCATCGGCGATCTTTGGCAGCTCTTTGTGATCCTTGATCCAACGAGAAAGTTCCCGTAACGTTTCGCGGCGTGTAAAGCTGGCGCGGGTTTTGGAAAGCTCTTCCAGAATGAGGGCGGGGTCTTCGCGCAACCGCTCTGCGGATAGCTCCGTTTTCTCTGCCGGGATTTCGAGGCGCTGCGTTTGGTCCCTTCGGGACTTTAGACGGAAGGCGTCGCTAATCCCAATGTCTCGCTCCAAGGCGCGGCGCTCAGCTAGGTGACAATTGATCAGGTTCTGTCGCGCAGTTTGCGCCGCAACATCGGCGCGCGCATTTTCTTTGGCGAGGCGGTCAACTGTGGATTTGTAGCGCCCGGTCACCTTCAGAAACGCGAGGCGCAGACCCTTGGGCGCTTGTTTGAGACGTTCGATCTCGGCACGTTTTTGTTGTTCCAGCAGCTTGGCGCGGTCATTGCGCTGACGCTCGACAAGCCCGGTCAGCTTCGCAGCCCGAGCCGCATCTTGAACCTCTTGTTCTGGCAACGGTTGCGGTTCAAAACCGCGCGCAAGCCCCTGTGCCTGCGCCACATCCGGCAGGGCTTCGATGTCAGCAACCTTGCGCCGCAGTTCGCGGGTTTTGACGTCGCACCATCGCGACAGCGAATAGACTTTGCACGTGCCATCCACGGCAACCACGCCGCGCCGATCCCCACGCGCCAGAACAAACCCATGTTCCGCAAGCGCTGCCGCTAAAGCAGCTTGGCTGTCCGACATCTCCCAGCATTCCCGGAAAGTGGCTTTCAACGCCCCCGGGTCGCGTTTGGCCCGCTTTGCCTGCGCGACCTCGATCTGATCAAAGCGATTGGGATCACGCTTTGCGTGATCTTTGAACCCATCGGGCACGTCACAGCCATGCTCAATGAATAGTTGATGCGAGACCGCCATCAGCTTGCGCTTGAAGTGGGGCAGGTTGATGGCCTTCATCCGTGACGTATCAATCCGCGACCAGACAACATGGGCATGCCGCCGCCCGTTCTTCTCATGAAAGACAATCGCGCTTGGCTGGCCGACAAGACCAAGCGTCTTTTCGGCCGCAGCGATAGCGTCCTTGAACGCCTCGACGGACACAACCGCATCCATTGGAGGATTGATCGACAGTGAGAACAGGTACTTTTGGCACTGGGTTGCCTGGCTGATCGCCTCGGCCTCTGCAAACGCACCGAACAGGTCGTCAGCAATGAAGCCCTCAACCGCGTGCAACGTCACATGCTCGTTGTCGCGAGTATTCATCAGATGGACCGCCAGTTCCTGACCACTCGCCCGTGCGTTGCCTTCGAGGATCATCTGCTCTTACCAAGAGCAGAGATCAGTAGCGTCCGAATTGCCAGCAGATGCGCATTTGCCTCGGCGATGTCTGCTCGTTCCTGATCCCCCATTTCAAGCATGCCGATGTTGGCATGGTAAGCGAGCTGATTGAGATTGCTGGCGATCCGCGACTGCCCCAGCAGGGCCAGCGCTTCCGCCGCCGCCTTCTTGTCCTCAACGACGTTCTTGGGCCGTTTCTTTCGCTTCACAGCATCTGCGCCAAACATGCAGGCACGGATATAAGCGCTCAGCGTCATGCCCGCCGCCAGTTCCTCAAGACGGGTGCGCTCCTCCGCCGTCAGGCGCAGGGTGAGCGGAGAGCTAGGCCTTGGCTTTGAACCCACTGCGTCCGACGTAGCTTTCCGAAAAGACGCCGCCGCAGAGACTTCGTTCTGTTGTACATCTGGCTTCATGGCTCAAGCCCCGGCGTCAATGTCGGGTCACTCAGGCATTCGCCTTCAGCATCATCAGTCTCAGTTTTCAGCGCTTCCAACCTGTGGATAACCTCAGGCTCGCCCTTGAGAACTTCAGCCCAATCTTCTAGATTTTGGAGCAACAAATCAGTGTCGAAGGGTTCTAGGTTGTTCTCCTCCGGTGCACCATTTAATTTCAATATTCGCCTTTTTATATGAACAATATGCATCATGCGCTCTCTTGGTCCCCCAATGGATCGATGATTTTCCGAACCTCTGACATGCGCACAAAAGACACCCCTGCGTGCTTCACAATGGTGATCTGGCCTTCTTTTGCCCAGTTGTAGATGGTTGAGCGCGACACCCCAACAACCGCCTTGGCGTCGGCGGGACGGAAGTATTCAGTATTCACGCGCGATGTCATATCATCCTCCGGTGGGGTTAGGTAGGCAGGACAATCGGAGTTCACATTCGCGGTTTGAGCATCTGCTCATGTCGTAGGCGAGGCGCATCACTCCCCCTCCCGTGTGGCGAGGGCGCGGAGGCGTCGGTTTAGCGCGTTTGCAGTATTGACGTCACATTCAATTTCCTCCCGCAATGCATCGAAGGCCATCGCTTTGGCCTCCTCCATTGAGGCGATGAAGCAGCGACCCGAATTGTTCACTCGGAAACTCCAGTCCTGATCGCCACCCAGTGATTTCGTCAGCACAACCGTGTAGTCGTCAGAGATATTCCAAACCCACTCATTCACACGAACCTGATTGTAGGTAGGGACTCCGATGAGCGACATGAGCTGCTCTGCATCCCACCGCGCAGCCTCCGCTACATCCATCGGGGCGGGTTCAGAGGTGTGGCCGCAAAAGCTTGTGCTGCCACATCCTAGCCCTAGAAATAATCGATGGCTCAAGCAAACCTTCGGATCAAACGTCAGTTCGCGCTTACCAGAGGTGCACAACGCCACGCTCGGAGTCTCAAAAATGTGCATAAAATATCGCTCATTTACTTTTGGTCGTAACAACATGGAGTAACTCACATTATTAACGGCTGTGCCGGCCAGCATCTCGATCACAATTTTCGACCACTGTGGAAAAAAATAAAATAGCGCATAATGCATTGATTTAACGGATCAAAAATCCATCAATGATGAGGACTATTCCATGAGTTTCGATACAAATCCTTTTGACTCAGACGAAAAAAATCTGGCACCATTTGCCCTACGCACATTTTGCGAGTCGGGCTCGGAGACGACCCGAATTTTTTCGAATTTATTTAATAAGCTAAAGGACACTCCATGGACTATCTCAGCAAAAAAGACTGGCGCAAACACCTCAAGTCAAAAGGCAACTCCGACGTCAAAAAAACGGGTATTTCTGATCTGCTGACGGATTACGAAAAGGCGGTCAAGAAAAACAGCAACTCTGCTCAGATGTCAGCGCTGGAAAGGCTGCTCTCAAAAATCGACGAGGTTAAACGCAAGTGGTCCAAAAACGCGACTTTGGGCGCCCATCTCGACGCGATGAAGAAAGAAGCTAAGGCCAAAGAAGACAAGATTTCCAACGCATTGAACAACGAAGACGATGACACCCTGTCAGGGTCCGACAGTGAGTTGGGGAAATCACTGAGCGATGTCAGGACAAAGGCAACCGAAGACAAGCCCCACCAGTTTGTGGTTGCCCCTGGCAAACCCAGCACCGGTTTGATCATCCACAAGCGCAAGATCACGCCCAAACACATCAAAACGGCGATCAAGACAAGGGGCAAGGGCGGGCCATACTTTCAAGGTACCTGCTATTTTGCCGCGGGAAAGTATCACTTCGCTTTCTCGGAGCAGCCCCCCAATGGCCTTGCGCGGGCGATCAAACGGGCCGCACTTCTACATGCTGAAATGGCAATCAAAGTTGTTTGTAAGGGGGGTGGTATTGAATTTGACGATGACGCAGATGACGCCCTCGGAGAATCTGGCGAGGCACGTGAAAACCGTGGCGGTAGCGCGAATTACCCGACAGCCGCGTCTTTCGCCCCCATCATCAACAAAATACTGACCCTGCCGGAAGATAAAAGAGAAGCGGCCTCTGGCGGCACCATTGGCAAGCTGCAACAGCTGATCGCAGAGGCGAAGAGTGATCCGTCCCTTGATGACCAAGCGCGCAAAGGGGTGCTGGATGAACTTGAGCTAGCCCGGGACAATATCCATGCAGCTTTGGATTTGCCGCCACCCCTGCCAACATCGCCATCACCTGGCTATCCGACCCTCAAACAATGGAAGGCCGACCTTGATGCCTGCCTGCGTCTTGCGCCTGAGAAACGCAAACCTGCGATCAGTGATTTGCGGGCAAAGCTGACATCGGTCACGCAGGCGCTCAAAGACGACGACAGACTTGGCGATGACGAACTCAAGACCGAGGCCAAGGTGCTGCATGACGCGAAAAAGATGATAATGAAAGACGGCCGCCGGTACATGGATGCTGCGATGTCGGCACATCGTTCTGGCGATCAGGGCCGCCTGCGGGAGTTGGAAACCGAATTCGATATTATGCGCAAGCAAACCACGCTTACGGAAAAGATTCAGAAAAACGTCGCCAAAGAGATCCTACGCGCCCGCAAAGTGCTGGCGAAAGGGAACGCCGAGAAAAACACCGAAGCGCTCGACCGTCTAGAAGGCATAATCCGCACGGCCAATTCAGTGGCCTTCGGAGCCAACCGGCGCGAGGACAAAGAAAACAAGCAGAACCGTATTTTTGATAGTGTTAAACAAGGGATTGAAGTTTTTCAAAAAGGCGCCTTTGCCACCGGTACCGCTGATGCGATTTTTAAAGAACGAAAAGGCGAGAAGCTGGACAAAGGTTCTAAGGAACTCAGAGATCTATTCCGCGATTGCGAGAAAGATCAAAGCCCTGCCAACCTAGACAAACTTAGCAAACAAGGGCAGGCCTATCTGAAAACTCTGGCCGAAGCCAAAGCAAAGCTTGATGCGGGCAAAGACAATGACGCCGCCAAAATCGCAATGCTCGACAACATGGCCAAGCGTGCAAAACAGGCGGTGCAGCGGGCCCGGCTCCTCGAACTCGCCAATGAAATGGACGCGGTTGGTTCCCCCCCTTGGTCAGATTCTGACGGTGAAAAGATGGCCGAACTGCAAGTTGCGTTCTTCTTTGAGGAAGGCGTGATCAAACTGGGCGAGACGTCCTTTGGTGCGCCGCAACTTAGTGGGCTCACCGATGAAGCCGGGGTGAATGAGGCTTGGTGGATCGAGCGGGTTGACACTGATGCAGACCGCCCAAGCGATCCATCAGATCCCGACAGTGAGGCTAAGAAGTCATCGAAAAAGACCTATATCTTCAAGCCGCAGGACCTTGAAGCGTCCAACATGGTCGGCATCCCCGAAAAAGGCGGCTCGGTTCGAGAAGTGCTGGCAAGTCGGATGAGCGATCAGTTGATTGACTTTGGTTTTGAAATCGGCGTTTGCCCCACACATATGGTCAAGATCGACACCGCGAAACTGGACGGGCTTGCCGACACGGGCGAAGAGAAAATATTTGGCGCGGTGCAAGAGCTGGGCGAAAATGACGGTCCCGTGGCTTATGAACTGCAAAAAGACCCCGATGGCTTTGCCAAACTTCTGGATCACAAGAACATTAGTGACATTGTCGTCTTTGACCTGATGTTCCTCAGCGCAGACCGTCATGCCAAAAATCTGTTGGTTCAGGACCAGCCCGATGGCACGAAAAAGCTGTTGCCTATTGACCATGGCATTGGCCTGCCTGATCCAGATGGCTTGGCCATGTTCCGTGATCGCATGACCGGGCAACAAAACGTCCTGATGGACGACTCCATGCGGCCTGATGAGCTGTTTGACGAAGAAACGCGGGCCAATCTGAAAAATCTTGACCCCAAAAAGATCATAGATGAAGCGCGCAAGGCACAGGCCGATTCCGAAGGCAGACATCCTGAAACCGCTGGCAAGCTTGACCCCGGTGAATTTGATCGGATGGAGCATCGCTTGGAATTCATGAAAGCAGCCGCCGACATTCTCACATCCCGCGAGATGACCCAAGCCATCGCCATTCATGCCTCGACGATCAACAAAACCGCGCCAAAAGACATGGAGAAGCTGGCCAAAACGCTTAAGCAAACGCTTGAGGCGAACAATGAAGGCAGCAAAATGGTCGCAGCTCTGACCACAGCCAATCCCATGCATCCACATCTCGAGATTCAAAAGCTGGGTTGGTGTCTGGGGATGAGCAAGTCGCAGTTGGCGATCTGGGTGAATGAAAACGGCGCACTCGCGGTGCGCATTCTGAAAGGTCAGATCTTGGCCCCCGCGGCCATAAAATTGCGCGACGATCTGTTGCAAAAGGCTGGTCCAACTGCGCTGACAGACACCCAGAAATCAGCGCCGATCAACGAACAGATAGACGCATTGCGGAATTTATTGAAAAACGCGGCAAAAGATCAGGAAAGGAAGGACAACAAGTCAAAAGTAGACGATATGGGCGGGCCAGACGCGGCGCTGAAAACGCTTAATGCCAATGGAAAACTGGACGAACTGAGCAAGCTTTTCCCCGGTACTCGCCTCCGTTCAGCACAAGATTCTGTGGATGCGCTGCTGGCTTTCGAAACCTTTGAGGCTTTGGGTGGTGAGGCGGAGTTTAAAAATATTCTGCGGGTTTTCCCTGATCGGCCACCAACCAATGTGTCTGCTGCATCGAGATACCTTCGGGATTGGAAAGCCATTGAAGCATTGGGGGGCATCAAAAAGTTCATTGAATTAGGCGGCACCAACGATGTGGATACCGAGCCAGGTTCGATCGTCGAGATGTTTGAAAGCTTGCTGCGGATATCCGAAGCCGGTGATGGTGACAAGTTGTTGACCGAACCGTTGGACAAATTCGACAAGGTTCAAGAGGCACGGTTGAAGAAGCAGCTGAAAGAGCTTCAGAACCTCATCAAAACGATTCTGCTGCCCAAGAATCTAACCCCCATCCAGAAAATGGCGGCCGAGGTTGTGTCCGAGTTCAAAAAGAAGGACTACAATGCCGCACAGGCGGGTATGACCAAAGTCATGCATGCTGCCATACGGGATTCCACTTCTGAGGCCGAGCATGAAAAAGTTCGGATGGAAAAGCTCGGCAAACTCAAGAAAGACTTTGTGACCCTGAAGGCCAAAGATCCATCAGCCGATTACTCTGCATTGGAAAAAGCGTTCTCGGAGGCCGAAGCGATGATCAAATCGCATGATCATTATACTGCTGACACATTGATCTTGCCCGTTGAACTGGAATTGGACAAAGCGCTTAATGGAGACGATTCATGGGCCGTCAAATTTGAAGCACTGCGTAGGGATGCCGTCGCAAGGGTCCAAAAGGTTTTTGCAGCGACAGAATTTGACCCCAAAAACATACAAGTCCAATGGGGTGCCGTCCATCAAGAGGCGCTGCGGGACCCCGTCTCATTTGAAAGGACGTATCAAGACTACGCCAAAAAGTTGGACCGCATTGATACGTACCTTGAGCTTTTCAAGAGTGTTGCACGATTTGATGGAGATGATGGCGCTAAGGCCGAAATTCAAAAGGCCCTAAATGTGATCAAAACCGAAAATATCGAAAGGGTCAGTGAAATGAGCTTTGATAATCGCGTCAAAAAGTTGAAAGCCCTGTTGGGAGAGCCCGCGCTGGCATAAAGGCGCTGCGCGACCGCGCCCGGAAAGGATCATCTCCGGCGCCAAAACCATCGACGACGCGGACACTTAGTTGAAAGGTGCCGCGTCGTTGCGATCAGCGCTGACGTGGAAGGGCGTGCAGCGGCATTTGGCCGTAGCAGCAGTGAGCCGTTTGGGCCGCTTGCCCCAACGGTAAAGTTACCAATTTCACCTTGTGTTTCGGTCAGCAAAGCCTGAAATCGGCAAGAGACAAATGGAGACGTTCAAATGCCCAAGGCTGTTCTGTATCGTATGGACCTACCGAATTATACATGTGGCTACGGGACGGCAGCCCACGATTTATTGCAGCAAAATAACTTTGAGATCGAAGAACACATATTGCGGACGCGGCGGGAAACCGATGCGTTCAAAGACAAGCACCACGTCACGACGACGCCTCTCATCTTCATTGATGGGGTAAAGATCGGTGGCTTCACCGAACTAAAGAAACACCTCAAGGCCCAAAAGCCGAAATCAAAGCGCTTTTGGAAACGCTGATTTAACATGGCCAATGTCCGCCATTTGGGCGGCGGTTCAGTACCTTGACCCAATGGGCCCAAGCGATTGATGACTTCTGTTTTGAACAAGCCAATCACCGTTTCAGCAAAGGCGTTGTCAAACGGTTTACCGACATTGCCGGCGCATGGATGCAGCCCCGTATCGACCAATCGCGCCGCGTAATTGGTCGATACATATTGAGCCCTCTGATCAGATTGGTAGATCAGGTGCGCAACAGGCCTTTGGGTAAGAAGTGGCTGTGCCCAAACATCTATCAAGCCGCACGTATGCCGATATCCTTTGTACTATTGTTCAGGATCGCGTCAGCAGAACCCGGAGTGGGTTTGAACATTGTGCTGCTGGCGTCACCGGGAAATTCCATACCGTTTGATGCATGCTTTACCCAGACTGGCGGCTGACCTGCCTCGCTTGCGAACTGAACGGCGTTGTCTGCGACGAGGCTGAATTGTGTCGTATCGTGGCTCGCAGTCACTGCGAGAAAATCGCAGAACTCTGTTGATAGGGGATGATCCAACAAGAATGCGGTTCGTCCCCAATGGCCTCCTGAACTCAAGCTGTTTGACAGTTTTACACCAGGTGAAAGCTCCATTTCAAAAAAGACAAAGACCGCGTGGATGGTTCCGACAACAGAGCACGCAAGATGTTTTGTCGTGCGTTCGGAATTCATGCTTGGCCGCAAAAAGTCGAATTGGAAAAGGTCTGTTTCAGGCCCCAGCGCTTTTAGCTGACAGGCTGATAAATCGTTTGGCGTTATCTGGGCGACATTCGCTAAATGGTGAAAGGCATCAAGCGTGAAACCCTCTGCCGTTTGCGGCCGCCAGAGGTTCAATAGTGCGTCGCTTTCCACCAATTGAGCCTTTAATGTGCCTCGTTCCGGAATGGAGAGCGCGTCGGGTTTGGCAAGCGTGTGCATCGCATGGACAAGCGTTGCAAGCGCGCCTTCTCCAAGCAGCACTGTATCGACAACCTCCGAAACGACGACATCCGCAGGTTCGGGCAGATCAACACCAACCACAAGGTTATGCGACATTTTGGGAATAACCGTGATGCGATCAGCGAGGCCATTCTCTTTGATGACCTGTGTTGCGGCTTGCGCAATCAAGGGCTGTTGTTCACATGTATAGACATGTTTTGCCCCCGCACGGGCGGCAAGCATGGCAGTTAGGCCAGCGCCGCAGCCGATGTCCAGCACAATATCCCCCGGTTTGACCTTTGCCGCGATGGCTTCAGCATAGGCACGATTGCGGGTTTGGTCGGCAAGCATTGGAAAATGCCAGCGGGGCACGAACATCTGATAAACGCGCTCTAACAAAATCTGCGCTTCATGATGGCGAGGATCGATGCTCAGAGCTTGTGAAAGAAGCTGTGCCGTTCGAAGACCACCGTCAGAAAGCGCCTCGGCTTTTGCAAGGGTCACAAGGTTTTCGACCTCTTGTGCTGTCTGAAAATCAAGGTTTTGAGAACCTTGATGTTGTTTTGGAAAGGTCACCGTTTGGTCATTCGCCATCGTTCAATCGTCCTCATTCTAAGGAATTGCTTTGGCCCCCAATACCTGCTGCGGGAATAAGATATGGTGAATGACGCTTCCGTTTAGACAAAAAGGGGCAAACCCTGTTTTGCGCTCCATATCCGCCGACAACCTGCGACAGTGGCTGTGCTGCGTGCTGTTTGCCATTGCTGACGGGCGTCATAGGGCAAATCGCAGCATTGGGTGTCTCTCGGACCCACACGTGTTCGAGCACCGGTAGCCTCCTGTCTGTAACGCTCACATCACATTGACGCTGACGTGATTGGCCCAGCGTGGGTTTGACGTCTACCTTCGCATGCATTGTGGCCCGCTGCGGGACATTCTTGTGCAATGTCACTGCGTCATGGACACGTATTATTGACCGGATCTGAGAGGTTCTTTTATGGTATCGGCGATCAATTCTTCACCCCGTAAATTCTTTATGTTGGTGGCGACAGCAATGTCACTCTGTGTTGGGAGTATGTCAGCGGCGCAAACCGCTGATCCATTGCCCGATTATGTGGTCAAAGAATTTGGCCATCCCCCAGAAATTCCTGTTGGCCCGCTCTCAGAAAAGCTGCAATTTGCGGTCAAAGTGGCCTTTGTCGATAGCATTGTGCAATCCTCTTGGGGGGAGGACCAATCGACCGCTTTGTCACAAGTCGTTGCGTCAAAAGACCCTCGGCTGGTGTGGGTTATCAGCGACATCATGCGTTTTGTCTCCGGGCAGGGATTGAATGCAGCGCTCACACAGGCAGCGGCGGAACTGTTGGGCAAGGAAATTCGCCCGGGCAACAGCTGGGGCAAGGTTACCGATTATCTTATCGCCTGGGATATTCCCGCGCCGCCGAATTACCTTGAAACCAAACGGGCGATTTTCACCGGAACAGTGCCGGGGTGGGACAAGATATTTACCGAAGGTGACATTGATTGGCGACATGTATCTTGGGGCGGGGTATTGATTGACGCCCGCGCGCATGATGCAACTGATGACATTTGCAATTGTATTCCAGCCTCTGACAACCCTGAGGTCACCAACGCGGCGGATGCGACATGGCTGCAAGACGATGATATCGTTTTTGGCGTCGAGGTGAATGGCGAATACCGTGCATATCCACGTCAGATTATGGAAGTGCGCGAGATGGTAAATGATACCTTGGGCGGGCGCGATCTTGGTATTCCGTATTGCACCTTGTGTGGGGCTGCGCAGGCCTATTTCACAGATCAACTCCCCGCTGGTATCAAACGCCCTATTTTGCGGACCTCTGGTTTGCTTATCCGGTCAAACAAGGTCATGTATGATCTGAATACACATTCGGTATTTGATACGTTTTTGGGCAAAGCGGTGACCGGGCCCTTGGCGAAAAAGGGGCTGCAACTCAAGCAAGCGACAGTTGTGACAACGGAGTGGGGAACCTGGAAAAAGGCCCATCCGGAAACGACGGTTTTGGCTGAACGCCTTGCGCTGGGCCGCGACCCCGACTTTCGCAACAATCGCGATGCCAATGGACCGATCTTTCCGGTCGGAGACGTCGATCCGCGGTTGTCCGTACATGAGGACATCATTGGTGTCGTGACGGCCTCCGGTAAACCGGTCGCGTTTCAGCGCAGCAAAGCCTTGGTTGCCTTGCGAAATGGCAATGAAATCGTGGTCGAAAACGTGCGGCTTGTCTTAGATGCAGGTGGCATCCGGGCGGTGGATGTGGATGGGTCCGATTTGGGAAGCCATCAGGCATTTTGGTTTGCCTGGTCCCAATTCCACCCAGACACGGCCCTGTGGTCCTAAGGTCAGGACCCAAGGACTGACGCGACCTGTTTGCGCTGCATTTCAATCCCGTTCATCGGGGTCCAAAAGCGCAAGCAGGTCAAGAAGGGTCTCATAATTTTCAAGGCCCAAGGTGCTCTTGAACGTGGCAACAATCTGGGTTGCTTCTTCTGAGCGGGCATCGATGAATTTCTGCCCCTCAGGTGTGATTTCAATGAACTGTCTGCGACGGTCTTTTTGATCGCGGGTTTGAATAACCAATCCCTTTTCGCTCAATGTCGCAAGGATGCGGGTCAGGCTTGGAAAGAGCAAGCTAGATCGATTGGCAAGTGTTTTGGTATCCATCACACCGAATTCCGCCAACATCCGCAATACGCGCCATTGCTGTTCCGTCACCCCGGTATCCGCCAACATGTCGCGGATAGGGGCCATCACACCTTCGCGGGCCCGCAACAGGGCAATCGGCAAAGATCGGGATGTGACAGGGAAGTGTGAACTCATGACAGCCTTGGGGTCGGTTCTGTGTTACATGCACTTGAAAGTTGACATTGACAATGCAGCTTAGCATTATTTAACTTAGCAACAATTAACATGTTAAGGAAAGCCGATGCCGCATTTCCATATCGAATATTCGGCGAATCTCGAAGACCTTTTGGATATGGGCGCATTATGTGAAACGATCCGCAGCGCCGCGGCCAAAATCGACACTTTCCCAACCGCTGGTATCCGCGTTCGCGCCACGCGCGTAGACCATCTGGCTATGGCGGATGGGGATCCAAAACATGGGTTTATCGACCTTTCAGTGCGCTTGCGTGCGGGGCGTTCTGATGACGTAAAACAAGACGCCCTCACCCGCGTCTTTGACGTTCTCAAAGTGTTTGCAACACCGGTAATGCAAACCCATTCTATCGCGCTATCCGCCGAAATGCGTGATATTGATGCCGCCTTATCCCTGAAATTCGGAAATGTCCGCGATCATATGGGGTCTTCGGAATGAATGTGTTGGACACCAATATCGCCAAGCTGGATGGCTTTCTTTCCCGGTTTCGCACAACCGGCATTCTAAATCGCATTGCAGGGGCGGATGTGCCGGGCTCTGGCGGGAGCTTTCAAACGATGTCGCCGGTTGACAAAAGCGTCATCTGCGATGTGGCTCAAGGCAATGCCGCTGATGTTGACGCAGCAGCGCAGGCGGCACATGCGGCATTTGCCCCCTGGCGGGATTTGCCAGCAACGCAGCGGCGCTCAATTCTGATCAAGATCGCTGAAGGGATTGAAGCGCGCGCCGAAGAAATCGCTTTGTGCGAATGCTGGGACACCGGACAGGCGTATCGGTTCATGTCTAAGGCGGCGCTGCGCGGGGCGGAGAATTTTCGCTATTTTGCGGATCAGGTGGTGCAGGCACGTGATGGGCAACATTTAAAATCACCCACTTTGATGAATGTCACAACCCGCACGCCAATCGGCCCGGTTGGGGTGATCACGCCGTGGAACACACCGTTCATGTTATCAACCTGGAAGATCGCACCAGCGCTCGCGGCTGGGTGTAGCGTGGTTCATAAACCTGCCGAAGCTTCCCCGTTGACCGCCCGCCTGTTGGTTGAAATCGCAGAGGAGGCGGGGCTGCCGCCGGGGGTGCTGAACACAGTCAATGGTTTTGGCGAAGATGCCGGCAAAGCACTGTGCGAACATCCCAAGATCAAAGCAATTGCCTTTGTCGGAGAAAGCCGTACCGGTCGCCTGATCACCAAGCAGGGGGCGGATACGCTCAAGCGCAATCACCTTGAACTGGGGGGGAAAAACCCTGTGATTGTCTTTGAGGATGCAGACCTGGATCGCGCGCTGGATGCGGTGATATTTATGATCTATTCGATCAATGGGGAACGGTGCACATCGTCCTCCCGGCTCTTGGTGCAAGACAGCATTCAGGAAGCATTTGAAGCCAGGTTGATCGAACGTGTGAACAACATCCGCCTAGGCCATCCGCTTGACCCGGCAACCGAGATCGGCCCCTTGATCAGCAAAGAACATTTTGACAAGGTCACCGGCTATTTTGACATCGCAAAGCAAGACGGGGCAACCATCGCGGCGGGCGGGCAAACGGTTGGGGATGCGGGATATTTTGTCCGTCCAACCTTGTTTACCGGGGCCACGAACGACATGCGTATCGCCCAAGAAGAGATCTTTGGTCCGGTGCTGACCAGCATCCCGTTCAAGACCGAAGAAGAGGCGTTACACATCGCAAACGACATCGACTATGGTCTGACTGGCTATGTTTGGACCAACGACCTGACCCGCGCCTTGCGGTTCACGGACAAGTTGGAAGCGGGCATGATCTGGGTAAATTCTGAGAACGTGCGCCATTTGCCGACGCCTTTTGGTGGTGTCAAAGCCTCGGGTATTGGCCGTGATGGGGGGGATTGGTCCTTTGAATTCTACATGGAGCAAAAGCACATCGGCTTTGCCTTGGGTGATCATAAAATTGCAAAATTAGGAGCCAGCTGATGCCTGTTCCCGCCCCAAACCTATATCCTGATTTCAACACCATCCGCCTGAGCCACGTTTGCCTGAATGTCAAAGATCTTGCGGCCTCCAAGACCTTTTATACGGATATTCTTGGGCTTCAGATCAGTGATGAAACCGAGAACCGCCTCTACCTCCGAGCGATGGAAGAACGCGGCCATCATAGTGTTGTGCTGCAAGAATCCGAGCAACCGGGCAGCGTTGAGGTTTTGGGTTTCAAAACCTTTGATGAAGAAGATCTTGATCGGGCCGAGAGCTATTTCAAATCCGTTGGTCGCCAGACAGCATGGGTTGATCGCGCCTATCAGGGCAAGACGCTGCTGACGTCAGACAACATGGGCATCCCGATCGAATTTTATCACAAGATGGATCGCCTTGCGCCGATCCATCAGAATTATGCGCTGTATCGTGGGGTCAAGCCGCTGCGGATTGATCATTTCAATTGCTTTAGCCCGGATGTTGATGCCTCGGTCGCGTTCTACAGCGATTTCGGTTTTCGAGTGACCGAATACACTGAAGATGAGGACAGCAAAAAGTTATGGGCAGCATGGATGCATCGCAAAGGCGGGGTCCATGATATGGCCTTTACCAATGGGACCGGGCCGCGCATGCACCACATTGCATTCTGGGTGCCGACCCCGATGAACATCATTGACCTGCTCGATCTGATGGCAACAACCGGCTACGTGAGCAATATCGAACGGGGGCCGGGCAGGCACGGGATTTCCAACGCCTTTTTTCTCTATGTCCTTGACCCTGACGGCCACCGGATTGAGATTTATTGTTCTGATTATCAGACCGTTGATCCCGATCTTGAGCCGATAAAATGGGATCTTCAAGATCCGCAGCGACAGACACTTTGGGGGGCTGCTGCGCCTGAAAGCTGGTTCAAACATGGGTCTGGGTTTGTGAATGTGGACACCCGGGAACCCGCTCTTCAAGCGAGCCCCATCATCGCGCCATGACATTTGCCACCGGAGGGCCGATCATGAAATTTGCAACCTGCAAAACAGACAAGGGTTCCTTGTATGGGGCTGTCACAGATGCAGGGTTCATCGCGTTGAATGCGGCATTTACACAATGGCCAACCCTCTTGGATGTGGTGCAGGCGGGCGGTTTGGAACAACTGGCCGCGGCGACGGAGGGGCAGGCGGTAACCCATCAAAACGTCACTTATGAGATGGTATTGCCAAATGCCCGCCGAATTTTATGCGTGGGCGTCAATTTTCCGGACCGAAATGCCGAATACAAAGACGGCAGCGCTGCGCCCAAGTACATGTCGCTTTTTCCCCGGTTTGCCAGCGGGTTTACCGGGCACAACCACCACTTGATCCGTCCCCCCGAAAATCACACTTTGGATTATGAGGGTGAAGTTGCGATTGTGATTGGTAAAGCGGGACGGCGCATCGCCCAAGAAGATGCCTATGATCACATTGCAGCTTTGACGATCTGCAACGAAGGAACGATCCGCGATTGGGTGCGCCACGCCAAGTTCAACGTGACCCAAGGCAAAAATTGGGACAAATCGGGGGCGCTTGGCCCGTGGCTGGTGCCGTTTACGGATGCCGCTCAATTGGATGATGCGCGGATTGTCACCCGGGTCAATGGTGAGGTTCGCCAAGACGATAGGTTAAGCCGGATGACCTTTCCGATCCGCCACGAAATTGAGTATATCTCGACGTTCATGACCTTATTGCCCGGAGATATTATCATCACGGGCACTCCTACGGGGGCAGGCGCGCGGTTTGATCCACCGCGGTATTTGGCCCCCGGTGATGTCGTAGAGGTTGAGGTGAACGGCATTGGCACGTTGCGCAACACGGTAGAGGATGAAACCATATGACCCCCGAGGAACATGCGCAGGCGGCTGCTGAATTGCTTGGCGCCGAAGTCAGCGGTGTCCAGATTGCCCTGCTGAGCAAACGATATCCGGATATGGACATGGATGATGCCTATGCCATTCAAACTGCAATTTTAGAGGCCAAGACCAAGGCAGGCAGAACGATTTTTGGTTGGAAGATCGGGTTAACCTCCAAAGCTATGCAATACGCGCTGAACATAGATATTCCGGACAGCGGTGTTTTGTTTGATGACATGGTCTTTGATCACGCAGGGGCGGTTCCGGCGGGGCGATTCATTCAGCCACGGATAGAAGCGGAGATAGCCTTTGTCATGAAAGCGCCGCTTGGCGGGGTGGATGTCACCCGCGAGGATGTCTTGGCTGCAACGCAATATGTTTCACCGGCCATAGAAATCCTAGACACCCGCATTAAACGCATGGACCCCCAGACGGGTCAGACCCGCAGTGTTTTTGACACGATCAGCGATAATGCCGCCAATGCGGGGATCGTGTTAGGCCCGCAAAGGCATTCACCTGAAACGGTCGATTTGCGTTGGGTTGGGGCAATAGCGTCGCGCAATGGCGAGGTGGAAGAGACCGGTTTGGGAGCAGGTGTGCTTAATGATCCGGTAGAAAGTGTTGTTTGGCTGGCCCGCAGGATGGCGGGATACGGCCAAAGGATCGCGCCGGGTCAAGTGGTCTTGTCGGGCAGTTTTATCCGTCCGATAGAATGTCCGCCGGGCGCGCAGATCACTGCGGATTTTGGTGCTTTTGGCGGTGTTGATATCGCCTTTGGCTAGGGGCAGGATTAATGCGTCCGCCCTTTAAGGTCCTGACCTTGAGCACGGATAAATTCACACCGCTTTAGATGGTCAATGTTGCGTTACCTGATCGATACGCGCAGCGGGATTGGGGTGGTTTTCGCCGGGTTGGGCTGGCGGTTCCGCCTGCCAACTTATATGTGTTGAACTGGCGGACGGTTCCCTCAACCTGTGACATTGGATGTTGATGGATTTTGATCGGGCGCATGTCTTGCGGGGTTTTCTTGTGAAAAAACAATCCTTTCTGACCACCAACCATTGGGGCACCTATCGGGCGCAAGTGACGGATGGCAAAATCGTCGAGATGCGCGCCTTTGAAGAAGACCCGGATCCATCCACGATCGGACAAGGGATTGTTGATGCGTTAGACGCCCCAAGCAGGATCACGGCCCCCATGGTGCGTGAAAGCTGGTTGCAAAAAGGCCCCGGTGCACGCCCTGATCTGCGTGGCAAAGAGGCATTTGTTGAAGTCAGCTGGCCTCAGGTGGAGGAACTTGTCGCAAATGAATTGACCCGTGTCCGACGTGAGCATGGAAATAACGCCATCTATGCCGGGTCTTATGGTTGGGCAAGTGCGGGCCGATTCCACCATGCACAAAGCCAGCTGAAACGGTTCTTAAACTGCGGGGGCGGATTTACCAGCTCTGTCCACACGTATTCATTTGCGGCGGCCGAAGCGATGATCCCGCATGTTCTGGGCTCTTACCGGGAATTCCTGAACACGGCGACCAGTTGGTCCTCGGTGGCGCAAGAAGGTGAATTGGTGGTGGCGTTTGGTGGCATCCCGTTAAAGAACGGTCAGATCGAAGCAGGCGGGCTTGGCGCACATCACCAGCGCGATGGCGTGCGGGCGGCACTGGCGGCGGGCGTGTCATTTGTGAACATTTCCCCGCTGCAACAGGATATGCCCCAAGAAACCAATGCAAAATGGCTGGCGGCCCGTCCCAACAGCGATGTGGCCCTGATGTTGGGGCTTGCCCATACGGTGTTGTCGGAAAATTTGCATGATCCCCAATTTCTTGCACAATACACAACCGGGTTTGATGCCTTCGAAGCCTATCTGACAGGAACCGCGGACGGCGTTCCAAAAGACGCGGACTGGGCCGCAGGGATATGCGATGTGTCTGCGGATGATCTGCGCGCGCTTGCCCGGAAAATGGCCACCAGCCGGACAATGATTTCGGTCAGCTGGTCATTGACAAGGCAAGACCACGGAGAGCAGCCATTCTGGATGGCAATCACGCTGGCTGCGATGTTGGGGCAGATTGGCAAGCCGGGTGGCGGATTTGTCTTTGGGTATTCTGCGTCTAACAGCATAGGGGCAGATTATGCTTTGTTGTCCGGAGGGTCTTTTCCGCAAGGGCAAAACGGCGTCGCTGATTTCATTCCTGTAGCGCGTGTGTCAGACATGTTGCTTAACCCCGGTGCCAGCGTGCCGTTTAATGGTCAGATGATCACCTATCCGGACATTCAGCTGGTCTGGTGGGCGGGTGGTAACCCCTACCACCATCACCAAGACCTGAACCGGTTGGCCAAAGCGTGGGAAAAACCCCAAACGGTCATCTGCAACGAATGGTGTTGGAACGCACTGGCGAAACGGGCCGACATTGTCTTGCCTTGCACAACGCATGTGGAACGGGATGACGTCAGTATGACCCAACGCGACAGCTATATTTTTCGCACCCAAAAGGCGGTGGAACCGCCGGGGCAGGCGCGCGACGACTTTGACATATTTCGCAGCATTGCGCAGCGGTTGAACATAGAACCAGCTTTCTCGCAAGGGCGCAGCGCGCAAGAGTGGATGCAAATCATCTATGAACAGGCGGCTCTGTCTGATGGTAAATTTGGTGATCTTGCGTCAACGGAAGTTGCCAACGCCACAGCTGATCAGCCGTCCTTGGATCTGCCGAACTGGGAAGATTTTTGCAAAGCGGGTTGGATCAAAGTGCCCTCGCCAGATGCACCGAGGATCATGTTGCAGAATTTCGTTGCTGATCCTGCGCTGCATCCGCTTGCGACGCCAAGTGGCAAGATTGAGATATTCTCAAAGAAAGTTGCAGCCTTTGGGTATGCGGATTGCCCAGGGCATCCAATGTGGCAGGCGCCAAATGAATGGATTGGCAGTGCCGCGCCGGGGGAGCTCCATTTGATCTCAAATCAACCCGGAACCAAATTGCATTCGCAACTGGATCAGGGCGCTGTGAGCCGTGCAGGTAAGATTGATCAACGCGAACCGGTGTTGTTTCATCCTCAAGATGCCGCAGAACGAGGGATTGAAGAGGGGGATGTGATCAGACTTTTTAATGATCGAGGGGCGTGTTTAGGGAGTGCGCAATTGTCCACAGGGATACGTCCCGGCGTCGTTCAAATGACCACCGGAGCATGGTGGGACCCGGATGAAACGGGGATGTGTCAGCATGGCAATCCCAACGCCCTGACCCGTGATGTTGGCACATCGCAACTGGGGCAGGGGCCAACCGCGCATAGCTGTCTGGTTCGTGCAGAAAAACATCTGGGCAAGGTGCCAGAGATGACTGCGTTTGACCCACCTGTGATCAAACGAAATGAGCATTGAATGCGCGTTGATCTTGCCCCGCTCAGACCGGGTTGGAACAGAGCGGTTTTGACACATTGGCTGTGCCTGTCATTCCCCCCTAAAGATACAAGGCGGAGCGCTGAACCGACCTGTGGCCAAAGGACCTGAACCGTGCTGGAATTTAAGACCGTCGAAAAGTCATTTGCCGATGCGGACGGCCCTGTGCCTGTGCTGCGAGGGGTATCGTTCACACTTGAGATGGGCAGTTCATTGGCGCTAACGGGTGAATCAGGGAGCGGCAAAAGCACGTTGTTGCACATCGCTTCTGGCCTTGAGGCACCGGACAGTGGTGTGGTGCGTGTCGCAGGTCAGGACCTGACGCAATTGGATGACAGCGGGCGGGCAACCCTTAGGCGGCATGATATCGCGTTGGTCTTTCAACAGTTTAACCTCATTCCTTCCTTGACCGTTGGCGCCAACATCGCCTTTCAGGCGCGCCTTGCTGGGCGGCATGATCGTGAGTTTGTAAACCGTTTGGTGGGCGCGCTGGGCCTGTCTGAACAGCTCCATAAATATCCAGAGAACCTGTCAGGTGGGCAACAACAACGGGTTGCCATTGCGCGGGCGCTTGCCGTGCGGCCCAAATTAATGTTGGCGGATGAACCAACGGGAAACCTTGATGAAGGGACAGCCGCAGATGTGTTGGAACAGATGATGCAATTGGCGCAGGAAACCAGGGCTGCGTTGATGGTTGTGACCCATTCACCGCATGTCGCGGGGCGCATGGACCGTAAACTGCACTTGCGCGGCGGGTTGCTTGAATGATCCGGACCTGCCTCGGCGCGTTGATGTCGCATTGGTGGCGCAATCCAGTGCAGTTGTTTGCGTTTTTGGCTGGGTTGGCCTTGGCCACGGCATTGTGGTCGGGCGTTCAGGCGATCAATGCAGAGGCCCGGGCAAGTTATGATGCTGCAGCAACAACTTTGGGAGAAGGCCAATTTGATCAGTTGGTGGCAACGCAAGGCGGTGCGATCCCACAAGAGACTTATGTTGCGCTGCGTTTGGCTGGATGGTTGGTGTCACCGCTGATCGAAGGGCAGTTGGACGGCGTGCGTCTGATTGGTATTGACCCGCTGACATCTCCCAACGGGTTTGCCGCGCTGCCCAATGACAGCGGCCAGCCCTTGGGTGACCTGACGGGACCGGGCCGTTTGTTTGCCAATGCACAAACCGCACAGATGTTTGGCGACAACGTCACTGTCACAGTTGATGCAAATATCGCTCCCGGTTTGGCGATTGGCGATATTGGCGTGGTGCAACGGCTGTTAGATCGAGACAACCTTTCGCGGCTGATTGTTTTGCCAAAACAGCCACGCATCCAACCGGAACTCAGCGATGTTGCGCCGGGCCTGACGCGGCAATCTGCACAACAGGCGGCTGATATCGGGCAACTCACGGACAGTTTTCACCTTAACCTGACCGCCTTTGGGTTGCTTAGTTTTGCGGTGGGGTTGTTCATTGTGCACAGCACAATCGGACTGGCGTTTGAGCAGCGCCGTGCCATGATCCGCACCTTGCGCGCGCTGGGGGTGCCATTGCGCGTGTTGATCGTGATGATCAGCATTGAAATGTTATGCCTTGCAGCAATCGGCGCAGGAATTGGCGTGGTTTTGGGCTATCTGATCGCCGCGCTTTTACTACCGGATGTTGCGGCCACGCTGGACGGGCTTTATGGCGCGCAGATTGCAGGAACCGTGCAATTGCGCGCATCCTGGTGGCTGTCTGGTCTGCTGATTGCGCTTTTGGGGACCACGGCTGCGTTGACCGCGCGGCTTTGGGCAATTGCGCAGATGCCCCTTCTGGCCAGCGTGCGGCCGCGCGCTTGGGCTATGGCCTCGGCGGGACGCATGCGGGTGCAAATGGCCTGTGCAGTCGGATTGCTGATGAGTGCTGCGCTTCTTATTCTGGTGGGTGACGGGTTGATGGCGGGGTTCGCCCTGTTGGGGTGTCTGTTGATTGGGGCCGCCCTAGCGTTGCCGGTTATCGTGGGTTGGATCGTCAGCCGGATTGCACCGCTGTCGCAAGCGCCCCTTTGGCAATGGTTTTGGGCGGATACACGTCAACAACTTTCGGGCCTGAGCCTTGCTTTGATGGCGCTATTGCTGGCGATTTCTGCAAATATCGGAGTCTCGACGATGGTTTCCAGCTTTCGGTTGACCTTTGTCGGGTTTCTGGATCAACGCTTGGCGCCTGAATTGTTTGTGCGCACCCAGACGGCCGAACAAAGCACGGCTCTCACCACGTTTCTTGAAGAAAATGCGACGGCTGTTTTGCCGGTACGGCGTATCGCGACCGTGGTTGCGGGCCAGCCGGTTGCGTTGATGGGCTTGCGGGTAGGGCCGACCTATCGGGACAATTGGGCGTTTCTGGCGAACGCTGGGGACGTTTGGGACAGGGTCGCGGCGGGCGAGGCGCTTATTGTCAACGAACAACTGTCGCGCCGTGCTGACTTGGGTATCGGGGACAAAGTCAGTCTGGCTTCTGACCTTACCTTACCCATTGCCGGTATTGTAGGAGATTACGGCAATCCCAAAGGGCAGGTTGTGATCGCTGAACATGTGTTTACCAACCTGCACCCGACCATTTTTGCGCGTGAACTTGGTGTGCGGACGGATGATGTGGAGGGGGTGCGCAACGCCATTACCGCCACTGTCGGCATTCCGCCCAACGCGATGATCAACCAAGCCACAATCAAGGCAATCTCGCTTGAGGTATTTGAAAGGACCTTTACCGTAACTGCGGCCTTAAATGTGCTGACCTTACTGGTCGCAGGCTTCGCCATTTTGATGAGCCTGTTGACCTTGGCGGATTTGCGGGTGCCACAGCTTGCACCTGTGTGGGCGTTAGGGATGACGCGGCGACGGCTGAGCCTGTTGGAAGTGGTACGTGCGATGGTGCTTGCCGCTTTGGTCAGCCTGTGTGCGCTGCCCTTGGGGCTGGCATTGGCTTGGGTATTGTTGAGCATCGTAAATGTAGAAGCTTTTGGCTGGCAGTTGCCGATGTTCCTTTTCCCCTATGAATATCTCAAACTGGGCGGCTATGCCCTCATCGCGGCTTTTCTTGCCGCTCTTTGGCCTGCTTGGCGGCTGGCCCGTACCCCTCCGTCTGCTTTGCTCAAGGTTTTTGCCAATGAACGTTAAGGTGTTGTTTTTTCTTGTGCTGTGGCCGATCAATGTGATGGCACAGGGCTTTTCAGGGTTGGGCAGCACGGCAGATGGTTTTGCCACCCCACAACCGGATCCTACTTTCAGCTTTCCTGCGGATCATGGACCTCATCCTGATTTTCGGATCGAATGGTGGTATATCACCGCAAATTTGAAAGGGCAGGATGGCACGGATTATGGCTTGCAATGGACCCTTTTCCGATCCGCTATTGCGCCGGAGCAAACGCCGGGCTGGCGTTCCCCGCAGGTCTGGTTTGCCCATGCCGCAGTGACCACACCAAAGGAGCATCTGGCGACAGAGCGGTTTGCGCGCGGTGGCATTGGACAAGCTGGCGTGTCCATCGCCCCCTTTAGAGCGTGGATAGATGAATGGGCATTGCAGGGCGAAACATTTGATCAGCTGACACTCACTGCTAACGGACCTGATTTTGGGTATGAAATGGCGCTGGTGGCGCAAGGACCTTTGGTGTTGCAGGGCGAGGCCGGGTATTCGGTGAAATCCGCACAGGGGCAGGCGAGTTATTATTATTCGCAGCCCTTTTATGAGATCAATGGCACGCTGCATTTGCCATCAGGACCCGTGCGGGTGAGCGGTGACGCTTGGCTGGACCGGGAATGGTCATCACAACCGTTGTCAGAAAACCAAACCGGCTGGGATTGGTTTTCGTTGTCATTTGAGGACGGCGCAAAATTGATGGGATTTATGTTGCGTCAAACTGACGGCAGCCAATTCAGCTCTTCCACATGGATCGACCCTGACGGCACGGCGACCCCATTTCCAGATGGCGCCTTTCAAGCAGAACCAATGACCAATTCGGTTGTTGCAGGGCGCGATATACCGACCCGTTGGCGGGTCCGACTGGCGCAGAAAGATGTTGATGTGACGGTAGAAGTCTTGAACCCAAAGGCTTGGATGGACTTAACAATTCCGTATTGGGAAGGCCCGGTCATAGTGTCCGGATCCCATCAGGGGCGCGGCTACCTAGAGATGACGGGGTATGAATAGCCCTGACCATTTTGACGTCTTTCCGGATATTCCTGCCGGACGGCTTGATCCGTCGGTTTCCATTTGGGTTTTCGCCCCAGGAATGTAGCTGATAAGGCACTGGACGCTATTGATCTGACGGAAAGACGGCAATTGCCTGACACGGATATCGTGGTCTTAAGGTTGCTCGATACTTTGCCAAGGCTAAGCAAGATCGCTTGGTGTCGTTTGATAGGTTGACCAACATCGCTGGCAATATGGTTGGTTCGTTGAAATGGAACGTATGAAATAAGGTCGAGCGCCGATGATGTCGTTGCTCGAATGGGTTTGAACCGCGGGCAGGTGGCGTAACAGGTTTCGTTATGTGAAAACGGCCCCTCAAATTGCTTTGAAGAGCCGTTCCCGTCTTTGATCTGAAGGCTTAGACCAGATCAAACCGATCGGCGTTCATCACCTTGTTCCATGCGGCGATGAAATCCGTGACAAAGGTCTCTTTTGCGTCTTCACAGCCATAGGTTTCGGCCAGGGCACGCAGCTGAGAATTTGAACCAAAGATAAGGTCGGCGCGGGTTGCAGTGCGCGACACATTGCCTGTTTTGCGGTCGGTCGCTTCAAAGACTTCCTGTCTGTCGTCAACGGCTTTCCATGTGCAGGTCATGTCGAGGATATTGACAAAGAAATCATTGGTCAGCGCGCCGGGAGTATCGGTGAACACACCATGTTGTTTACCCCCGTGGTTGGCGCCGATGACCCGCAACCCACCAACAAGAACGGTCATTTCTGGCGCCGTGAGGGTCAGCAGTTGCGCACGATCCACCAACAGTTTTTCAGTAGGAACTGTGAAATCAACCGCGAGATAGTTGCGGAAACCATCTGCTTTGGGTTCCAGTGGCTCAAAGCTCTCGGCGTCTGTTTGTTCGGCACTTGCGTCCATTCGCCCCGGTGTGAAGGGCACAATGACATCCTGTCCCGCCGCTTTGGCTGCTTGTTCAACGCCGGTGTTACCCGCCAGCACGATCAGATCAGCAAGGGACACTTTCTTGCCGCCACTTGCGGTTGCGCTAAAGTCCGCCTGAACACCTTCAAGTGCTGCCAAAACCTTGGCGAGTTTTGCTGGTTCGTTGACTTCCCAGTCCTTTTGCGGGGCAAGCCGGATACGTGCGCCATTTGCGCCGCCACGGTGATCTGACCCGCGATAGGTAGAGGCAGACGCCCATGCGGTTGAGACCATTTCAGCCACGCTTAGACCTGTCGCTGCGATCTTGGATTTGAGGGTCGCAATATCCTGATCGTCAACCAATGCATGATCAACCGCAGGGATTGGGTCTTGCCAGATCAAATCTTCGGCAGGGACTTCTTTGCCCAAGTAACGGGCTTTTGGCCCCATATCGCGGTGCGTCAGCTTGAACCATGCCCGCGCATAGGCATCTGCAAATTTTTCAGGATTTGCTTGATAGTCCTTGGAAATGGCGAGGTATGCCGGGTCAACCCGCATGGCCATATCTGCGGTGGTCATCATCGGCTGGAATTTCTTTTCGCCTGACCCTGCATCAGGCACTGTGTTGGCCATCGCATCACCTTTGGGTTTCCATTGCTGGGCGCCTGCGGGG
This sequence comes from Sulfitobacter sp., assembly GCA_039986635.1. GTDB lineage: Bacteria > Pseudomonadota > Alphaproteobacteria > Rhodobacterales > Rhodobacteraceae > Sulfitobacter. Next base: position 122,594 of record JBDWQI010000302.1, on the reverse strand, counting down.
CTTTTGGTCAGTTCCCACTCGGTCCCAAGCAACGTGTCCAAATAGGACATATCCCATGTTGTCGGTGTTGCTGTCCAAGCCCCTTCCAGCCCGGATGTGGTCGTGTGGACGCCCACGCCGCTTTCGTATTTGTTGATCCAACCCAGGCCCATTTCTTCGATGGAAGCCGCTTCAGGTTCCGCACCAACCAATGAAGGATCGCCCGCACCATGTGCCTTACCAAAGGTATGACCACCTGCGGTCAATGCCACGGTTTCAGCGTCGTTCATTGCCATGCGTGCAAATGTGTCTCGGATATCATTCGCCGAGGCCTGAGGATCGGGGTTTCCGTCAGGGCCTTCGGGGTTCACATAGATCAGACCCATTTCAACTGAGGCCAATGGCTGTTCCATTTCACGATCACCGGAGTACCGGCTGTTTGGCCCACCTGATGCCTCAAGCCACTCCTCTTCGGCACCCCAATAGATGTCTTCTTCGGGTTCCCAGATGTCCGCGCGCCCGCCTGCAAAACCAAAGGTTTTGAAGCCCATAGTTTCCATTGCCACGTTACCAGTCAGGATCAGCAGATCCGCCCAGGACAATTGGCGACCGTATTTCTGTTTGATAGGCCAAAGCAGACGGCGTGCTTTGTCGAGATTGCCGTTGTCCGGCCAAGAATTCAGAGGTGCAAACCGCTGAGAGCCAGAACCGGCACCGCCACGGCCATCGCCGGTACGATAGGTGCCCGCAGCATGCCATGTCATGCGCACAAACATCGGGCCGTAATGGCCATAATCCGCAGGCCACCAGTCTTGCGAATCTGTCATCAAAGCAGCGAGATCGGCTTTGACGGCATCAAGGTCGAGCTTTTTGAACTCTTCTGCATAATCGAAATTCGCGCCCATCGGGTCGCCTGCAGGGCCATTTTGGTGCAGAATCTTAAGGTTCAGCTGGTTGGGCCACCAATCCTTGTTGGTCCGTGCGTCATGTGTGACGTTTTTGGTGCTGCTATGCATGACGGGGCATTTTGCGCCGTTTTCATAATCATTGCCGTCCATTGGTATCTCCCGATTTGGTGGATTTGGAATCGTTGTAACATCAGGCGCCAGTAGTTTTAAGTTGGATTTTCTGATTGTTGTGATAACTTTTGCTTATGGTAAATTTCACCCTAAGACAGCTGCGTTATTTCGAAGCCTTGGCGTTACATGGACACTTTGGGCGGGCCGCCGAGACCTGTGCCATCTCGCAACCGGCGTTATCAGTTCAGATCAAGGAATTAGAAGCAACACTGGGCACGCAATTGTTTGACCGCAGTGCGCGGCAGGTGCGTCTTACGTCCTTTGGCGAAGCGTTCGGCACGCGGGTGCGCGAGATTCTGCGCAATGTGGATGCGCTGGATGATTTTGCGCGCGCTGCGCAAGGACAGCTGACGGGCCGATTTCGATTGGGGGTGATCCCGACAATTGCACCCTATCTGTTGCCTGAGCTGATTGGCAATCTGGGGCGTTCTCATCCGGGCATAGAATTGCATGTTCGGGAAACGTTAACGCCGCGATTGGTACAGGACCTGATGCAAGGACAACTAGATGCCGCAATTGTTGCCCTGCCATTGTCGGAGTCATCGCTGACGGAAACCGCTCTCTTTCACGAAAACTTTGTGCTGGTCAGGCCAGAGGAACAGGCGGCATTGCCGACACCGTCTATCGACGAACTGCGCGATATGCGGTTGTTGACCTTAGAAGAGGGGCATTGTTTTCGCGATCAGATGCTGGCGTTTTGCAACGCACCCACCGCGATGTCACGGGACGGTTTGGACGGAAGTTCTTTGTCAACATTAGTTCAAATGGTAGGTGCTGGAATTGGGGTGACGATGATCCCGGAAATGGCGATTGAGGTTGAAACCCGTTCCGCGCGGATCAACTGTGCGCGGTTTGCTGATCCGCAACCAAGCAGACAGATCGGTATGGTTTGGCGCAGTTCGAGCCCCTTGGGCGCGGCTTTTTCCGAAGTTGCAGAGGTTGTTCGCCAATCCGCGATGCCCGCCGGTGCGGATCCGATTGATGTTAATTAGGTAGAAAGACTTGGGACGTTAAAAGGCCGGAAGTGTGCTTATCATGTAAAATTCCACGCCAAAGGAAACCGCCTATGTCAACGTCGCAGAAATCGAAAAACCGTGTGTCACTGGGACACAGTTTGTTTTTCAAATGTACCTTGGTTATTGCCATATGCATTATGCTCGTTGCCACTGCGTTGGTCGCACTCAACGGGCAGACGTTTGCCGACAATGCCCAACGCAACATTCAAACGCAGGCGATGACTACCACTCAGTTATTGAGCGGTCAGATCGGTGATGCGCTCAATTTTGGCAGAACCAATGTGATTGAGCAGCGTTTGCAAGATCTGCAAAGTATTGTTGGTTCTGGTTTGGAGGGCACGGTTGTTTTTGATGGCGATGGCAATAGTGTTGCCGAAGTTTCCAGGACATCAAGTGTTGGATCGTCATTGTCCATTTTGGCGGATAAAGCGCAAAGCACAGGCGCCCAAGCCGTCAGCTCCGATGGGCTGAGCGTCGCGTATCCGGTCTTGGATGGTGGAGGTGCTGTTATCGGAGTTGTGGCGTCTGTTTGGTCGCCACAAACTGTGGCGCGTGAAGTGGGCGCGGCACGCAGCCAATCGTTGACAATTGCAGTAATCGCGGGCCTTGTCGCGCTAGCCGCTGCGGTCTTCTTTCTGCGCTTAAAGATGTTCAAGCCATTGGTACGGCTTGAGAAAACGATGGCCGAGATCGGCGCAGAGCAATATGAAATGACGGTGCCCTATACGGGGCGCAAAGACGAGGTTGGCCAGATCGCGGATCGGTTAGATGCGTTCCGCGTCGCCCTGTCAGGTTCTGCGGGCGGAGAGGTTGATGGAACCCTCAAAGAAGCGGCATTTTCTGGGTCTTCGGCCGCGGTTATGGTGGTAAATCAAGATGCTGAAGTGGTACTGACCAACCCTGCCTGCGTGAATATGATTGAAAACATCCAAGACGATCTGGACGGCATTTGGACGGGCGTTTCAAAAGATACGCTGCTTGGCGCGAATTTGAATGACTTCACTGAAGTTCAGTCACTGCTGAAGAAGGCATTGGACGGGCAAACCGGGTCTGACGGGTCTGAGTCTATTCGGTTGAATGTAGGAACTCGAATTGTCTCCGTTCGCATTAACCCGGCGCGGAATGATCAAGGCGACGTTGTTGGGGCCGTTGTCGAATTAAATGACCGTACACAATCCCAGCAAAGCCAAGCGTTGGTGGAGGCACTCGACCGGACACAGGTCAAAGTCGAATTCACCGCAAAAGGCGTGGTTTTGGACGCAAACAGAAATTTCCTAGACATGATTGGTGGCGAAAAAGAGGATACAACAGCTTGCTCTCTGACCAAAATGTTTGCCAACAACCTTGATAACGATCCTACGGGTCAAAAAATTGTCGATAAGCTCTTTGCTGAGGGGCTGCCAGCCGGACGATATAGCGCATTTAGTGTGCACGCCAACCGGTGCTTTATCTTGGAAGGCAGTTTCGCTGTGACCCGAGATATGAAGGGGAACGCGGATCGTGTGATGTTCATTGGTTCAAATGTCACTGATAAACAAAAAGAGGATGACAGGGCAGAACAGGAACGCGTGAAATTGGCCAAAGAGCAGGCAGAGATTGTCACATTGCTGAGCGATGCCATGAAGAATCTGGCTGATGGTGATCTGCAATCAGACATTACCGCAGACGTACCTGAGACATACGAGCAATTGCGGTCCGACTTTAACTCAACAGTAGGAGCGCTGCGGGGAACAATTTCTGCGGTTGCCCAAAATGCGGTTTCCATTCGTAATGAAACGTCTGAGATCACCTCTGCGGCAGATGATCTGTCACGTCGAACAGAGAAACAGGCGTCAACATTGGAAGAAACGGCGGCTGCTTTGGATGAGTTGACTGTATCGGTTAAATCCGCTGCTGAAGGGGCTGATGACGCATCCCGGATATCTGAAGAAGCGCAACAAAACGCAGAGCAGGGTGGTGACGTTGCACGGCGTGCGATGGATGCCATGGATGGGATCAAGAATTCATCGGAGGAGATTTCCAAAATCACCAGCTTGATCGATGATATTGCCTTTCAAACCAACTTGCTGGCCCTTAACGCAGGTGTTGAAGCGGCTCGCGCTGGTGAAGCTGGACGTGGCTTTGCGGTGGTGGCAACAGAGGTTCGGGCCCTTGCCCAGCGGTCATCAGATGCGGCCCGCGAGATCAATACGTTGATCAGCGCGAGTGGCGAACAGGTCCAGCATGGTGTGGAACTTGTCGGCAGCACCGGCACGGCGCTTTCATCCATTGTTCAGTCTGTTGCCGACATCTCCAGCCGAATTTCAACCATTGCAGCGTCTTCCCGTGAGCAATCAAGCGGTTTGGCTGAGATCAACACTGCCGTGAACGACCTTGATCAGGTTACACAACAGAATGCAGCCATGTTTGAGGAAACGACTGCTGCCAGCCACGCACTCCGGTCAGAAGCAGATGCGCTTGTCACCGCTGTGTCCCGATTTAATGCGGATGACATCCAGATCGAAGCCAGTCAACCGGCCCGCGCGCCCACACCTCCCCCACCTGCGCCTAAAAAGGAAGCGGCACCTGCAGTTGTGTCAGCCCCTGTTCAAGGGAATGCAGCCGTTGCTGTAAGCTCTGAGATAGACGCTGAAGGATGGGAAGAATTCTAGGCTATTGAACAAAGTTTGGCGGGTCCCGCCCCATAAGCGGGACCCCAAACATGCCTCGTCATAAAATGCCGAAAAACTGTTTTCACAGCAATTGCGATGAGGTGTGTGACATGTCTAAGAGCAGGCGTTTTAGCTAAGAGCGGGCGTCTTAGGGCCGTGACCCTAGTCCCGCGTTCCCGCGAATTTTTCTGCCCAGGTCTCGCGATCTTCGTCGCTGATCTTGGCAAACAATACCTCGGGGACTTCAAACGCATGACCGGCTGGCAAAACCCCCAAAGCGGCCGACACATCATCGGGCCAGGACGCATCAGCCAGGTTCATGGCTTTTAACATTTTTGTTGCGGCTTCGGGAACAAACGGCGCAGACAGAACCGCATATAGCGGGATGAGGTTCAAGGCCAAACGGACCTGAGCGGCCGCTTTGTCGGGGTCTGTTTTGAACGTTTTCCATGGGGCTTCAGCTTGCAAATATTCATTTCCCGCAGCCCAGATCGCCCGCAATTCCTGTGCGGATTTACGCACCTCAATGGCGTCCATGTGGGTCTGGTATCGTGCAACCCGCTCCGTGATATCTGAAATCAAAGCCGTTTCAGAGGCACCATAGGTTCCGGCGTCTGGCACTGCTTCGCCAAATTTGGAACGACAGAACTTTGTAATGCGGCTGACAAAATTACCAAGCACATCCGCAAGGTCTTTGTTAACCGTGGATTGAAAGTTCTCCCAGGTGAACTCTGCATCTGAATTCTCCGGCGCATGGCTCAGCAACCACCAACGCCAATAATCAGCAGGCAAGATTTCAAGCGCCTGATCCATAAACACGCCGCGCCCGCGTGAGGTGGAAAATTGCCCCCCGTCATAGTTCAGGAAGTTGAAGGACTTGATATAATCCACCAGCTTCCAAGGTTCGTTTGACCCCATGATCGTGGAGGGAAAGCTGAGCGTGTGGAACGGCACATTATCCTTGCCCATAAACTGGGTATAGCGGACATCATCCGCGCCTTTGTCTGTGCGCCACCAACGCTCCCAATTCTCGCCTTTGCCGGCATCTACCCATTCCTGAGAGGCGGCGATATATTCGATCGGCGCATCAAACCAGACATAGAAAACCTTGCCTTCCATGCCCGGCCAATCCTCATCGCCCCGCTTAACAGGCACACCCCAATGCAGGTCACGGGTGATGCCCCGGTCTTGCAAACCATCACCATCATGGAGCCATTTCTTTGCGATGGAGGTTGTCAGAACAGGCCAATCAGTTTTCTCGTTGATCCAAGCATCAAGACGATCTTTCATCTCACTTTGGCGCAAGAAAAGATGTTTGGTGTCACGCATTTCCAAATCGGTAGACCCAGAGATTGTGCTGCGCGGATTAATCAGGTCGGCGGGATCCAGTTGTTTGGTGCAATTGTCGCATTGATCGCCGCGCGCGCTGTCAAACCCACAATTGGGACAGGTGCCTTCGATATAGCGGTCCGGCAGGAAACGACCGTCTGTGTTGGAATAAACCTGAGGTTCTGTCAACTCGACAATCAATCCTTGATCGGCCAAAGCACCTGCAAAATGCTGCGTCAGCTTTTGGTTCTGTTTCGATGAAGAACGCCCAAAATGATCAAAGGACATGCCAAAGCCCTTTGCGATACGGGCCTGCACGTCGTGCATTTCAGCGCAATAGACGTTTACGGGTTGGCCTGCTTTGGCAGCGGCCAACTCTGCCGGAGTGCCGTGCTCATCTGTGGCGCAAAGGAACATGACCTCATGACCGCGGGCTCTGAGATAACGGGCATAAAGATCTGCGGGCAGTTGGCTGCCGACAAGATTACCCAAGTGCTTGATGCCATTGATGTAGGGGATGGCCGAGGTGATGAGGTGGCGTGCCATGGGCGTTCCTTCGAAGTGTGCTTGCATGACATAGACGACGTGTGGGGCAGGATCAATTGCCCGGTGGCGGGTCTTTGGATTCGCGGTCTTTTCGCAAGAGGCGACCAATGGTGAAAGTGGTGCGCGGCGCATAGACATAGGGGGTGCGTACGGACTGAGCGGGGCGTGCACGCATCCGCTTGAGACCATAAATAACCAAGACAGCGTGGCCAGCAGTGACCATCATGAACAATGCGCCCGGGCCAAAGCCCTCGATCAGGACAGAGGCCAGGTAAGGTGCGAATATTGCGCCTGTCGCGAACCAGAACATCAAAGCTGCTGAAAGTTCGACACGTTCGTCATCGCTGGCAAAGTCATGTGCGTGTGCAGCCGCGACAGAGTAAATCGGGAAAGTGGTCAATCCAAAAAGCCCGGCTGAGATCAAGATCCAGACAAGCCCCCCATCGCTTGCGATCACGGTGATTGCGCAGCTCAGCATGGCGGCAATGGACAACCAGATCAGCACCCAACGGCGGTCGAATTTGTCTGCAAGCCATCCAACAGGTACTTGTGCCAAGGCACCGCCCAACACAAAGACGGAGAGGAACCAAGCGATTTGACCGGCGTTCAACCCAACCTCTTGACCATAGATTGGACCAACCATGCGAAAAGAGGCGCTGGAGAGGGCGGCCACCACAACCCCCGCTGCTGCAAGCGGGGAGCGTTCAAAAGCCAGACGCGGACGCAAACGCGGTGATTTTGGGGTTTGAGGTGGTTTGACCGTTGTCAGCATTAAAGGCAGCAGAGCGGCGCAACATCCAATGGCCAACAGGTTGTAAGAGACATAAGAAGCCGGGGCCAAGATGCCGACAATCATTTGTGCACCTAAGGAGCCCGTCATATCAACGACCCGGTAGACGCCCATCGTGCGGCCTCGGGTTTCGTTTGAGACCTTGGCCTGTAACCACGCTTCGATAACCGTGTAGCATCCGGCGACACATAAACCTGATGCCACCCGCATTGCCGCCCATGCATAAGCGTCAATCACCATCATATGCGCCATCAGGCCAATTGCACCGGATGCCGTGAAAACCGCAAAGGCGCGACTGTGTCCAACCGACCCCATCAGCCGGGGGGCCCACCAGCAACCTATGAAGAACCCTACAAAATGCGCAGAGCCCAACAGGCCAATTTCCTGACGCGAAAAACCAAGGGCTGTGCCTGACAACACATCAATCGGTCCCACGCCGCCAGACGACAGTTGCAACAGAACCACCGAGAGAAATAATGCCGCAAAGGATAGGAGCAGGCGCATGTCTGTTGGGTACGCGGGATCAAGGGGGGACCCTAGCAAAATTGCGACACAGTTGGTCGTTTTGTTGAGGCTGTGCAGATTTTGTTTAGATTTCCGTGCCAGAGCTATTTAGGCATTTCGTGCTTGCAGTGCCGTCAGTTGCGCCTAGTTTACTGCCAAAAATGAGGTTTGATATTGATATGAAGAAAAACAAGTTGGGTGGTAGCAACCTTTTGGTTTCTGAACTTTGTTTAGGATCAATGACATGGGGGACACAAAACACTGCCGAAGAAGCGCATGAACAAATAGATCGTGCTTTGGACGCGGGGGTCAACTTTATCGACACTGCTGAAATGTATCCTGTCAATCCGGTCAGCGCGGAGACCACCGGGCGCACCGAACGCATTATCGGTTTGTGGATCGAACGTGACATGCGGCGCAATGATGTGATTTTGGCAACCAAACATTCAGGCGCAGGTATGGCGCATGCACGTGAGGGCGCGCCGATTTCATCTAAAACCATATCCCAGGCGGTCGAAGGATCGCTGCGCCGCCTTCAGACCGATTTTATTGATCTGTATCAATTTCACTGGCCCAATCGGGGCGGCTATATGTTTCGTAAGAATTGGCTGTATGATCCGTCTGCTCAAAACCGCGCAGACACCATGGCGCATATGGAAGACGCGATGGGCGCGCTTCAAGATGAGGTCAAACGCGGCACAATTCGCCATTTCGGTTTGAGCAATGAAAGTGCCTGGGGCCTGACCCAATGGTCGGAGGCCGCAAAAAGGACGGGCGGGCCTCGGCCGATTTCGGTGCAGAACGAATATTCGCTTTTGTGCCGTATGGGGGATACGGATGTGGCAGAAACATGTGTTAACGAAGATATTGACATGTTTGCCTTTTCTCCCTTGGCGGCGGGTTTGCTGACAGGGAAATATCAGGGAGGTGCGGTGCCGGACGGGTCGCGGTTGTCCTTGAACCCGGGTCTTGGAGGGCGCACAAATGATCGGACATTCGCCGCCGTGGCGGCCTATTTGAAAGTGGCGGAGCATCATAACCTGGATCCTGTGCAGATGGCGTTGGCTTGGTGTTGCCAGAGGCCGTTTATGGGGTCCGTCATTTTTGGAGCGACCTCAGTTGAGCATCTGGACCTGGCGCTGGGGGCAGCTGAAGTGACGTTGAATGACACTGTGTTGACCGATCTTAACGAAGTTCACAGAGCGCATCCGATGCCCTATTGAGCAAGCGTTTATGGGTTGGGACCCGGCGTTTTCTATCCGCAAAATGCTCTGGTTCTGATTGCAAAGGCAATATCTGTCGCTTGAGCGCCCGCGACGGACGGGGGCGGAAATTTTCGGATTTCCGCCCGTTTTCTTTGGACGAAAATCATCGGTGGCGCGGAATTTCTTAACAATGGGTTAACGTGTCGTTTTCGGCATGGCGTTGATCCGTTTGCTGACGCATGTTGCGCCAAATGGATTAACAAAGGAACCTGTTCCATGCCCTTATCTATGAACCGCGAGGTGTTCATCACCTGCGCAGTCACCGGCTCTGGCAGCACTCAAGATCGCAGCCCGCATGTTCCACGTTCCCCCCAACAAATTGCCGACAGCGCCATTGCTGCGGCAAAAGCCGGGGCGGCGGTGGTGCATTGTCATGTGCGTGATCCTGAGACGGGGCAACCTAGCAGAGATCTTGGGCTTTATCGTGAAGTGACCGAACGCATCCGCGACAGCGAAACCGACGTCGTGTTGAACCTGACCGCTGGGATGGGCGGGGACATCGTTTTTGGTGACGTAGAAAGCCCGTTCCCCACACGGGAGGGCACAGACATGATCGGCGCGACAGCGCGGGTGGCGCATGTGGCGGAATGTCTGCCGGAAATCTGCACGTTAGACTGTGGCACGATGAACTTTGCAGAAGCCGACTATGTGATGACAAACACGCCGGGCATGTTGACGGCAATGGGCGGGATGATGACCAAACTTGGCGTCAAGCCAGAGATCGAGGCCTTTGACACAGGGCATTTGTGGTATGCAAAACAACTGGTTAACGATGGGGTGCTGGCCTCTCCGGCTTTGGTTCAGTTGTGTATGGGGGTGCCTTGGGGCGCGCCGGATGATCTGAATACCTTTATGGCAATGGTAAATAATGTGCCGGATGACTGGACATTTTCAGGGTTTGGTCTGGGGCGTAATCAGATGGCCTATGTCGCGGCGAGCGTGTTGGCGGGCGGCAATGTTCGGGTCGGATTGGAGGACAATCTGTGGCTTGAAAAAGGGGTGCTTGCGCAGAACTGGCAATTGGTGGAACGCGCGGGCAGCATCATTGAAAACATGGGCGCGCGGGTCATTGGACCTGCGGCGGTGCGTGAAAAGCTGGGGCTTGAGAAACGCGCGCCGGTATGACGGGATTGGGGTCTGGATGGGCAAAAATCCGAGGGTGCTTTGCGTGCACCTTGCGTACACCCCCTGTGCACCGCCGCAGTGCGGCATTGCTGGGGGTGTTCCTATTGGGGGCCTGTGCGCAAGACGCGCCAAATGACGTCACCATCGGATTGCGCAATCCAACCGTCACGCTTGCCGGGACCACGCGCTTTGATGTCGGCCGGTTTGCTGGAGATTGGGTAACGGTTGATTGCATCGGCAGCTGTGATGCAGCCGCGCGGTACATCGTAGCCACGGAGGGCGTTTTTGTCCGGCGTGCCGGGGATGAGGATACGCCCTATTTGATCGGGGGGCCGGGTATTCTGCGCCAGATGGGAGGTGAGGATACCTTGGTGGTGATGTGGGTGGATGATGGGTTTCGGACAGCGGCGATTGGCGATGCGGAGGGGCGTTGGGCGGCGATCTTGAACCGCAGCGCTGATGTTTCCCCGGATCGGATCAACGCGGCAAAGGAAGTGTTGGATTTCAACGGCTGGGATGTTTCAAAACTTATGCGCGTGAAGCCATTGGTTTAGGCCAAGCTGCCTGTGAGAGAAACGCCTGGGGGTGTGGGAGCACCCCAAGGATGCAGATGAGATTGAGGCTGCAATTGGCCTCAAAGAGAATGAGATGACCTTTTGCGGGGCGGTGTGAAAGAAACGCCTCAGGCTTTTTGAAAGAGGACCAAGATGACAAAGACGGCGGCTGTGATTGGCGGTGGAGTGATTGGCGGCGGCTGGGCTGCGCGGTTTGCGTTGAATGGCTGGGAGGTACAGGTTTTTGATCCTGATCCGCAGGCAGAACGCAAGATCGGTGAGGTGATGGCAAATGCGCGTCGGTCCTTGCCCGGGTTGACGGATGTGGCGTTGCCCCCGGAGGGGTCGTTGCGGTTTTGTGACTCTATTGGGCAGGCCGTGTCCGGGGCGGATTGGATCCAAGAAAGCGTGCCTGAGCGATTAGAGATCAAACACGCAACTTTTGCAGAGATTCAGGCGGTTTGTTCGGAGGATGCGGTGATCGGGTCTTCGACGTCTGGGTTCAAGCCATCAGAGTTGCAACAGGGGGCTGCACGGCCCGGGCAGATCATGGTCGCGCATCCGTTTAACCCGGTTTATTTGTTGCCCTTGATTGAGCTGGTGCCGGGGGAGGCGGGTGAGGCCGCGCTCATTGAGCGTGCTAAGGCGACGCTCGCTTCGCTGGGGATGCATCCGTTGCATTTGAAGAAGGAGATCGATGCGCATGTGGCGGATCGGTTTTTGGAAGCGGTGTGGCGCGAGGCGTTGTGGTTGGTCAAGGACGGCATTGCCACAACCGAGGAAATCGATGATGCGATCCGCTATGGGTTTGGCATCCGCTGGGCGCAGATGGGATTGTTTGAGACCTATCGTGTTGCCGGGGGGGAAGCGGGGATGAAACATTTCATGGCGCAATTCGGGCCGGCGTTGAAATGGCCGTGGACGAAGTTAATGGATGTGCCAGAATTTACAGATGAGCTGGTGGATTTGATTGCCGGGCAGTCGGATGCGCAATCGGGGGCCTATTCGATCCGCGAGCTTGAACGGATCCGCGACAATAATCTGGTGACAATGATGCGCGGGCTCAAGGCGCAGGATTGGGGCGCGGGCGCTTTGTTGAATGCGCAGGAAAAGGCAATGCGCAAAGGCACGGACATGGGCAGGCAGGCGCAAGAGATCGCGGCAGATCGTCCGGTGTTGACTGCGCGCCGGACGGTGCCTTTGGATTGGACGGATTACAATGGACATATGACTGAAAGCCGTTATTTGCATGCGTTTGCGGATGCTACGGATCGGTTTATGGAAATCATTGGCTGCGATGCGGCCTATATCCAGTCGGGGGGCAGCTATTTCACTGCTGAGACGCATATTCGCCATCTGGATGAGGTACATGCGGGTGCGGTAATTGAAATTACCACACAGGTAATCGAGGGCGCGGGCAAAAAGATGCATTTGTTCCATGAGATGCGCGAGGGGGAGCGATTGTTGGCAAGTGGCGAACATTTCTTGCTGCATGTGAGTTTGGAGACGCGCAAGCCTTCGGTGCCATCGCCCGAAATCGAAGCGGCATTGGAGCGGTTTGCGCAAGGACACAGCGGATTGGCGCGCCCGGATGGGGTGGGCCGGGCGATTGGTGTACCTCGGTGAAACGGGTTTTGATCACGGCGGGTGCCTCTGGCATCGGGCGGGCAATGGGCGAGGGGTTTGCAGCGGCCGGGTTTGAGGTGTGTGTGACGGATGTAGATCCGCAGGCTTTGGCGCGTTGCCCTGAGGGATGGCGGTGCTTTGAAGCGGATGCCAGTGATGAAACGTCGGTGGAAGCGGTGTTTGGCGCCGTTGGCACAGTTGATGTGTTATGTGCCAATGCCGGGATTGCAGGCCCAACGGCGCGGGTTGAGGACGTGGCGCTTGCGGATTGGCGGGCCTGTGTGAGTGTCAATCTGGAAGGGGCGTTTCTGGCGGCGAAACACGCAGCACCGGGCATGAAAACGGCGCTGCGCGGTGCGATTATTCTGACGTCTTCGACTGCCGGGATTTATGGATATCCTAACCGTGCGCCCTATGCGGCGGCGAAATGGGCGATGATTGGCCTGATGAAGACGCTTGCCATGGAGTTGGGGCCTTTTGGGGTGCGGGCCAATGCGATTTGTCCGGGCGCGGTTGAGGGGCCACGGATGGAAGGGGTTTTGGCGCGGGAGGCGGAGGCCAAAGGCATGACACGGGATGAGGTCTATGCGGGATATGCCTCAGGCACCTCGATGCGGTCTTTTGTGGACGCCGGTGACATTGCGGATATGGCGGTGTTTTTGGGGTCTGATGCGGCGCGGATGGTTTCGGGGCAGGTGATTGCGGTGGATGGGCATACGGAGAACCCGGACCCGAAGGTGGGGTGAAAGAACAGGTGCGGGGCGTGATCCAATAGAGCGGCTTTGCCGCATTACATTGTTTGTCTCGCACTCCACCGCGGGGAAGGTTTTTGGGGAGGAGGCGTGACCAACGGCGTAGATCACGGGTTCTTTTGGTGTCGGAGACCAAGGTGTGGGTTATTTCTGTGTTTGATAGCGTTTGCAGCAAACTAGGGATTATTTTTCAATCAGATGTGGCGGTATTCTCAGGTGAAATCTGTGGAGCCGTTTTGGTTGGAAGTTTGGCTTGCGCTGGTCGGCACCGGTAGGCACTGCACCCGGTGTACCCTATCAGCTTGGGCCACCTGATCACGGGTTGCCATGGAAAACCCGCCCCAAAGCACGGGCATTGTCCGAATTTGCAATCTAGCGTGCTCATTAAATCGGTTCTGACCCTAACGGATCAGAGCGCGCATATCGGTCAATTGGTCTGGAAAGTCGCGGGCGGTATGGGCGGCTTCGCGGATCAGGATATCGAAATCTGATGTGAAGGTTTCGATGCGGGCACGGTCCCGGAATGCCATGAAATGGCCCCCTGCATAAAACACCGCAAGCAGCGGGCCAAAGATCGTGACGGGGGCCGAAAAGAGGCGGCGGGCGTCGAATTGGTAGATGCGTAAACGGGGGTATAGTTGCCGGGAGAGCGCAATCAGTTGATCGGTTTGAGCAAGACGCAGGGGGGCGTTCAGGCCGGCATAATATCCAGTGCCACGCACAAAAGAGAGGAGTTCATGCAGAGGCAATGCGATTTCATATTCCGAGCCTGCACCGCGTATCCAGTCTAGTCTATCGCGGGATGCGCCAATGGCCTGTTCGGTGGTGCGGCCCAAATGTGGCCCATATTCCCAACGCAGCATGTCTTCCGTCTTGAGCATATCGGGCAGGGTGGCGGGGACATGGCGGATTTTGTAGCCCGCAGCCTCGCGGTGCCAAGCATAGATCTGTTCGTCGACAAGAGCGCGGGGGGCCTGGGTGATGGCAAAGCTGTTGGACACCAGATCAGCCGCTGTTTCATGGCGGTCTGACAGGCCCAAAAGCCAATCCGAAGACACCCCAAGAATATGCGCACAGGCTCCTACGATATGGGCGCTGGGCAGGCGCGCACCTGTGTCTCCAAGGGCTTGGGAAAGTGTGGAGCGATCTGCGCCGATGCCCCGTGCCAAGGCACTTTGGCTGAGCCCTGAGGCGCTGAGGGCTTGTGTGAGACGGACGCGAAACAGATCAGCGCGGGTATGTTTGTCGATGATTTTGCTCATTCGGTGATAATTATCACATATCGTAGGGCTAGTTAATCATTATCTCTATGGGGGTTTGTCGCGGGATCGGGAGGATGAGGTATCCTTTGAAAGTTTCTGATTGATGAGTGACGATCTTGTGTCCTCTGCGGCGCGCAGTTCTGTTTTGATCCGATTGCAAAAAGCGGTGAGACGATGGGACATGCCGACAATTGCGGTCTTGCTGGGCTGTGTGATGATGTGGGCCAGCGCGTTGATGTTGTCTGGGGGGCTGGTGCAATGGGGGATGATCGTTTTTGCGCTGACGTTGCATTCTTCCTTGAGCCACGAAATCTTGCATGGACATCCGTTTAACAGCGATCGCGCGGGGACGGTTTTGGGACTGGTGCAACCGGGGCTGTTTGTCCCCTATCTGCGATTTAAGGCCCTGCATTTGGCGCATCATCGGGATGCCAATCTGACCGATCCTTATGATGACCCTGAAACGCAGTATTTGGACCCAGCGGTTTGGGTGGGATTGCCACGCATGCTGCGGGGGGTGTTGACGGTTAACAACACATTGTTGGGGAGAATGGTGATTGGTCCGCTGATTGGCATGTCGGGTTTTATTCGCAGCGATTGGCGGGCGGTGCGGGCAGGGGAGAAAAATGTTGCATGGCATTGGCTGATGCATGCGCCGGGGGTGGGTCTGACGTTGTGGGTGGTGAGCCTGTCGCAGATGTCGATCTGGGCCTATTTGGCGGCCTGTTATGGCGCGCTTTCTGTGCTGCGTATTCGGACATTTCTGGAACACCGCGCGGATGAACATGTGGCTGGACGTACGGTGATCATTGAGGATCGGGGAATTTTGGCATTCTTGTTTCTAAACAATAACTTTCATGCTGTTCATCATATGCATCCCGATGTGGCATGGTATCAATTGCCAGCGTTGTATCGGGATCGGAAGCACCGGTTTCAACGGTTCAATAAGGGATATGTATATCGATCTTATGGCGCGGTTTTCGCGCGATATTTTCTGCGCACCAAAGATCCCGTGGCACATCCGCTCTGGCATCAGGGGGACGAGTAGGCCTATAGGAAGGCATGAACTTCCTGCTTCCTGATCTGTGGATCCTTGTCACCCTTGCCGCTGCCACGTTTCAGACGGTGCGGTTTATGTTACAAAAACATTTGGCGGGTTCGACTTTGTCCGCCGGTGGCGCGACGTTTTCGCGGTTTCTATATTCATTGCCATTCATTTTGATGCTGCTGGTTGTTTATTTGGGCAGTACGGGTGCAGCGTTACCGCAGGTGGCGACGGGGTTTTGGGGGTTTGGCCTTTTGGGGGCCACAAGCCAGATATTTGCCACTGTTTGTGTGGTGATGTTGTTCAAGCAACGTAATTTTGCGGTAGGTATTACCTTTAAGAAAACAGAGACGATTCAAACGGTTATCGTTGGTTGGGTGCTGTTGGGTGAAGGTGTCTCAAGCTTTGGTTTTGGCGCGATTGCGCTGGGCATTGTGGGGTTGCTTTTGTTGTCTGGGGGGCCAGAGGCAAAGGGATTTCGCCTTGCTGATCTGAGCAACAGGGCGGCGGGGTTGGGGATTGCATCCGGGGTGTTGTTTGCCTTTTCCGCGGTGAGCTATCGGGGGGCGACTTTTGCGGTGGCGGCGGATGATCCGATCTTAAGAGCCTTGGTCACGTTGAGCGCTGTGGTGACAATGCAAACGGTGATCATGGTGGTGTGGTTGCGGCTGCGCGAACCGGGCGAGATTGCGGCGGTATGGGATGCCCGCAGGGTTGCGATATGGATCGGATTGACATCGATGGGCGGGTCATTGTGTTGGTTTATCGCCTTTGCCTTGCAAAATGCGGCCTATGTCAAAGCTTTGGGGCAGGTTGAGCTGATCTTGAGTGTGGCGGCATCGACGTTGTTTTTCCGCGAACGGATTTCGGGCCGGGAATGGGCCGGGATGGCAGTGTTGATGGGGTCGATTGTGATGCTGATCCTGGTGATCTAGGCCGCTGACAAGGTCGGATGATCCAGTTCCAGAAGACCACAAATGCTGTGCCCCAATGTCTGAATTTCAGCGTCGGTATAGCTGATGCCGTCATAATCCAGCGTGAACCCGGTATGGGTGCGGGTGGTTGCAACACCGAAAACCAGATCTGATGTGCTGCGAAATACTTTGGGCAGGTCGAGTGCCGTAAGTGTAAAGGGGCCGAGGCGGTGTTCCTGACCGGGTGTGCCGTTCAGGATGGCGCCAAAGATGGATCGGTCTTGTCGCCCTAAGGGGCGTGGCTGATGGGCATAAAATTGGTCAGGATATCCTCCGTTATTGATGAGGTTTTGACGGTAGGTGTTGTGATTGCGCGTGGCATCCGCAGGCAAGTGATCCATCGCGCGGATCAGGGTATCGTTCAGGGATTTTGCGCCTTGAAGCACAGAGTGGCTGGGGTGAGTCACATAGGGCAGGACCGTATCAAAGGTGTGATTGCCAGCATAATTGCTGAGCGCGGGGCCAGAGCGCCCGATGGATGTTAAAAACACCATTTTTTCAAGATTGTAGCAATCGCAGAGACCTTGAAGAAAGCCTGTGAAAAGCAAGCTTGTCGGGCTGCAATTTACGGTTTGGGCGCGGTGTTGCAGCTGTTGAATACTGGCGGGGCTGGCGGAAAATACCTGCTGTTTGGGGTCATATTTGCCCAAGGAATGAAGGAGCGGCGCACGGCCTTTGGCTTTGCGTCCCACCATCGGGGCCTTGGGAAAATCGCGGTGCAAATTTCGCCAGAATGCGTCAGCTGCGCGGCTTTTGGCGGGCGGCAAGTTTTCGTGTTGCGCAAGATAGGTCGTGTGGGACAGCGGGGTACCGGTGACAGGCAGGCCGATCATCAGTTTCATAAGCTCTTCGGTGAGGATGATCATGCCGTAACCATCTGTCACCGCGTGGTGCACCCGTGTGATCAACACATCACCTCTGGTGCCACATCGGATCACACAGATCTCAGCGAGCGGTTGATCAATCAGCTGCATGGGCGCATGAGCGATGGCTTTTATTTGGGTGTGAAAGCTCTCATCCTTCAGATCGCCAAGATCGATCTCGCGCAGGACGTTGGTGTCGATGCGGTCGAAGGTTGCCTGCCATGTGTCTTTGACCTTGCCAAAACGCAGGCGCAGCGTGTCATGGCGGCTGCGCAATTTTTGGACGGCGCGTTTAAGGCGACGCATATCGATGCCCGGTTTGATCAGGACTGCATTCGCCAAGATCAAGCGATCGCGCAGATCATCAAGGCAATCGGGATGTGTCGCTTCGTCCAGGACGTATTTCTGCCATTGGGTGACTGGCACGTAGGCGGGGGAGGGAACAAGGGACGCCATGTGTAAACCTTGATGGAAATCGATTGTTCTATTGATTGCGTGTGTATTCTTTAAAAGTTGTAAAAATGCGGCCAGCAGTGATCAATTTCGTCTGGTTCACCGATGGTGGTGAAAGTTTCGATAGATGGCGTGCGTTCACTCTGTCATCGGGTGGCCGTGAAGCCGCAGAAACAGGCTTTCTTCGTCGTTGTTGCGAAAGAAGGGGACCGAGTTTGGCGGGGTGCGATCAGCGACGCGGGCTTCGACTTCGGCCAAGACCACTTCGGTGATGAAAGGCATGTCAAAGGAGCGGGCCTTGGTGAGGGGAACCCATTGCAGGTGGCTGAGTTCGTCAGATGCGGCCCCGAAATCATCGAGGTCAGAATTGATGTCATCGGCGTCGACCAAAAAGAAGCGTGCATCAAAGCGGCGCGGGCGGCCCGGTGGGGTCAAGGCGCGAAAGTTGAATTGCAGCGCGGCTGCGGCAGGTAAATGGCCGGTGGCGGCAAAGCTGGTCCAATCTGCGGGAGGAGGGCCCTCCCATGTGCCGGGTTCGCCAAGGATCAGCCCGGTTTCTTCCCATAATTCGCGCACCGCTGCCACAGCCAGCGCATGGGCAAGGCTGGGATCAGCATCTTCGGCCAGTCGCGCCGCGCAGGTGGAAGGTAAGGGGCTGGCGAGCGGAATGTCCGCATCCGCTGCATCAACTGCGCCGCCGGGAAAGACAAATTTGTTCGGCATGAACGCCGCTTTTGCACCGCGTTGCCCCATCAGGATGGCAGGCGCGGTTGCGCGGTTGCGCAGCACAATCACGGTGGCCGCATTGCGGATTTGGCTTTTGTCGATGGTTGTCATCTGTTTTCCCTGTGCCCGGTTTGACCAAAGGCAGCGGGATCAGGGGGTGCGGGCAAAGCCGCCCATTTCCCCCGCCCATTGATAGGCGATCATGGCCCCTTTTAGTCTGGGCAGAAGGTAGAGCGATAGCGCCACACAGCCAACCGCAAAAATAGAGAAAAGGGTCAGGGGTTCAGGACGCCATGTCGCAAACACAATATGCAGCAGCGGTGCCATCAGGTGACCCACAATAAGGATGGTCAGATAGGCAGGCCCATCATCAGCCCGGTGATGGTGAAATTCCTGTCGACAAACGGTGCAATTGTCACTGACCTTTAGGTATCCCCGGAAGAGCGGGCCAGACCCGCATTTGGGGCATTTGCCACGCCACCCGCGCAACATCGCAGGGCGTCGCAGACGCTGTGCTGTCGGGTCTTCGGCAGCAATTGGCGGATGTTCGAGGGCAGCGGGT
Organism: Sulfitobacter sp.; assembly: GCA_039986635.1. Classification (GTDB taxonomy): domain Bacteria; phylum Pseudomonadota; class Alphaproteobacteria; order Rhodobacterales; family Rhodobacteraceae; genus Sulfitobacter. The sequence goes on along the minus strand of JBDWQI010000302.1, from coordinate 103,493 downwards.
TGGGTCATGGGCATTTCCTTATGCTTATGTCACATGGCGCTTTTTGGCCAAGAAATAAAGGGATAAGCCCGCGAATGCGGCGCGATGTCGCAAATTTCTGCGCGAGAGTTTAAAACTTTTGCGACGGAAACGCACGGCCCCACCGTTTGAGATACATCTGGCCCACAAAAGGGCCCGAGCAGATAAAAACGGAGAGTACGATGACCAATACAAGTATGATGAAGATGGTAATGCTGGCTGGTTTGATTGCGGCAGGTGCAACTGCGGCCTTTGCAAAAGGTCCTGAGGGCGGGGCGATCTTTGACAGGATTGACGCCAACAAAGACGGTGCTGTGACGCAGGCGGAAATCAGTGCGCATGCTGCGGCGCGGTTTGACAAAGCTGATGTGGATGGCGATGGCTTTATCTCGGCGCAGGAAATGTTGGGTAACCGGACCGGAAAACGCGCTGAGCGGATGATGGAACGGTTTGATGCAGACAAAAACGGATCATTGAGTGCTGAAGAGTTGGAAGCCGCGCAAAACAGCCGCCACGCGCAACGTGCCGAGCGGAGACTGAAGCGGTTGGACACCAACAACGATGGCAAATTGGCACGCGCAGAGATGGAAGCGGGCCGCGATGGGAGCCAGTTTTTCGATCGTCTGGATGCTGACAAGAACGGCAGTCTGAGCAAAGAAGAATTTGAAACCGGTCGTAAGGGGCGCAAAGGCCCCAAGAAAAACTAAGCGTAGATGACACAAAGGACAGCGGGCGCTTGCCAAGAGCGCCCGCGCCGCATAGCCACAAATACGATGAGCCCAGAATTGCCCCTTAGTTCGGTTGATGAAAAGGCAGATGCCGAGGCGGCTTTGCTGCACCGATATGCCCAAGGTGATGAGGCGGCAGCGCGGATGTTGGCTGCGCAATTGACGCCGCGTGCCTTTGGACATGCGGTGCGTGTTCTGGGAGATCATGCAGAGGCGGAGGATGTCGCCCAAGAAGCGATGATGCGGCTGTGGCGGATCGCATCCGAGTGGCGCACAGGAGAGGCCAAGGTCACCACTTGGTTATACCGGGTGGTTGCCAACCTGTGCACCGACCGGTTGCGTAAGCGGCGCACAACACCTTTGGAAGATGTGGATGAGCCAGCTGATGGGGCGCCGGGTGCTGAGGCGGGATTACAGCAAGCCGCACGGGTCGATGCGTTGCAAGCAGCGCTAGACACCTTGCCAGAACGCCAGAAACAAGCCGTGATTCTGCGCCACATCGAAGGCTTGGCCAATCCGGAAATAGCGACCATTCTGGATGTGGGCATTGAGGCGGTAGAAAGTCTGACGGCGCGTGGCAAACGTGGTCTTAAACTGGCCCTTGAAGGGCAGCGGGATGCATTGGGGTATCGTGATGACTGAGAACGAACAAACGGATGAGTTGAACCTGGAAGGGTTGTTTGAAGCGGCGCGCAGGACACCTGCGAAAGTGCCTGAGGGGTTGATGGCGCGGGTGATCGCGGATGCCAGTGCGGTGCAACCGGTGCGCCGCTTTGCGCGCTGGCGGGGGTGGCTGCGCGGTTTGGGTGGCATGCCTGCGATCAGCGGTTTGGTCACAGCGACCTGTGTCGGGTTCTGGTTAGGGGTTGCTCCGCCAACGGGATTGCCTGATTTGGGGGGGGCGATGCTGGGTGTTGAGGCTGATGCAGAAGACACGGTGGATGTCTTAGATGCTTCGGGCTTTGGCTGGGACATTGAGGAAGGATAAGGCCATGACAATGCAGCAAGAGCGGGGCAAAGGCGCAGGGCGGATGAAATGGGTCCTTGGGGTTTCCCTGGCATTGAATTTGGTCTTTGTCGGCTTGATTGCCGGATCGGCCTATCGGTTTCATGCCAAAGACGCAGAACGCCACGGTGCAGACGCGCGCCCGCAAAGTTATGGTGCGGCATTTGCCCGGGCCTTGCCGCGTGAGGCGCGCCGTCAATTGCGCAATTCCTTGCGGGAAAGTGGTTTAGGGACCGACAAAGGTGCGGAACGTGAACTTTTGTTTACGCAGATGATCGCTTTGTTGCGGGCGGATGAATTTGACCGCGCGGCCGCACAGGAAATTTTGCAAGCGCAGGCCAAGACAGCTGTTTTGATGCAGGGGCGCGCGCAGGCCGGGTGGCTGACCTTGGTCAGTGAGATGGACGCAGAGGCCCGGCGCACAATGGCGCTTGAGCTTGAAGATGCCTTGCGTCGCGGGTTCAAGAAACGCAAACCCCGGCAATAGGGGGTGACCGGCGCGCAGCGGTGGGCCCATTGGGGGCGCACCAATGAGCGGTCCGAGAGGGCAGAACCGCAGCGATCACCTGATAAACGTAGAGGGGCGAGGCGGGGCACTTTCGGCAAACAAGTGCAAAGCATTGCTTGCCCCTTCGGGTGCCAAAATTTTTCCTGCACAAAGAATTTTCTTCTGCATTAAGGTGCGCTGTTGGAGGCATTTCTTGTGTTGGTGCAGTCAATGTTGGTGGGCCGCCCCCTTTCGGTATTGGGATGTTCGCTCCAAGGTGCTTGCTCCGGTCCCGACTGCGCGGTAGGGACGCGCAAACCTTGGGGGGACCACAACCGTGAAATTCGATGATGAGAATGAAGTGCTGGCCACGGTGAGTGCCTCTTGGGGGCGCAGGTTTTTGGGGCTCACGTCTTTGCTTTTGTTGGGTATATTGCTGATATATATCGCATTTTCGCGACCGCCCAGTGTCGGATTTCAGATATTTCTGTTGGTGGTTGGCGGTGGATCCCTGTGGTTGGCTGAACAAATGCGCAAAGCGACGGCAAGTGTGATTGAGCTGACGCCGGTTGTGTTAAGGGATGCTGATGGGACCGTGATTGCGCGGGTAGAAGACATCACGGGCATGGACCGCGGCTTTTTCGCGTTTAAGCCTTCAAATGGTTTTTTGTTGAAAACCAGTGTCGGGGCGGCACGCGAATGGCGACCCGGATTGTGGTGGCGGATGGGGCGCCGGATTGGTGTAGGGGGCATGACGCCGGGGTCTCAGACCAAATTCATGTCTGAAGTATTGGCCGCGATGATGGCCACGCGTGATGGGATCGATAGCTGAGCTTTTGGTTCGGGGATCAAGAGATCAGGAACAGATTTCCCAACAAACGCGCGGCGCAAAACGGGGGCGGGTGAAAACGAAATTCACAATCTCGCGTTCTTCCAAACCGGTGGCAAAAGGTGGATCATAGGTTGTCCATGTTTCCACGAGCATGACACGTTCACCATCGGGCATCACGGGCAGGCGTGTTGTCCAGTTGCGTACGTCGTCGTTGCTTAGCTCTGGTTTTGAGCCCTGGACTTCGCTCCAGTCGCGGGTGAATTCGTCGTTGGTACCGTCATAGCGCAGGGATGTTACGCGCAGTGTTGATGCGCCCTGACTGCGGGACAAATATTCAAACAGGCCATGCATACCTTCCAGATAATCGTCATCCAAAGGCGCAGTTTCACGTGAGATTGAATCCCCGATTGTGAAGGCCGCTTTTTGGCTGATGGTATAGGTCCTATAGGTATGGAAGATCGAAAACACGGACAAAAAGGCCCAGAACATCATAGGCAGGATGATCATCGCTTCCATGGCGATTGTTCCGTCCTCGCGGCGGGCGAACCCGGCGAAGGCTGATTTTATTTGTGCGAATAACATTAGCCTGGCTCCTGAACGAAGGTGGCACTTGAGATCATTTTGGCTTCGCCTGCGCCATCTTTTTCAAGCGCGAAACCCAAACCGCTGGTCGGATAGAGTGGCTTGAACTTGATACAGGCGCGCAGCATCATCAGTTCGTTTTCCTGTCCAAGGGTAAACCCACGAACTGGTTCAACTGGTTCTGATGTGTCCACACAATCCGCTGTTTGGTCGAATTGCGCGAAAGCCCGTGGATCGACGGTCACCATTTCCAGACGCAAGGATTCGGAGCAGTTTTCCAGCCAACCCGCATTGTCGCAGATCATATCCTTGATCGTGGTGTGCGTGAAGTTTCCGTTGGTGTTAAGGCGGACAAAGCGCACGGCAATATCAAGGCTCCGGTCCAGATACATCTGGCGCATGGAATAAACGCCCATCTCAACCGCCATCAGAAATGCACCAAACAGGATCGGAACAAAGATGCAAAATTCGATTAGGATGGCAGAGCCGTCTTGAGAGCGTGCGAAACGACGCAGGAATTTTTTCAAAGGCCGTATCATTGTGTGAGCCTCAACTGGTTGATTTGACGCGCAATGGATGAGAACGCTTCGGTGATTTCTACGCCTTCAACCCGGAAGAAGTGACTGGGTGAGGACGCGCAGTTGCGCATAACGTCCGCGCCGTGGTCGGTGACTTCAAAGCCGATGGACCAGATGATGATGTTCTTTTCTTTTGCCGCATCGCAGATGTTGTAGAGCAGGCTGTCACCAGAAGAGGGTGTATACTTTGAATCGTAGTAGCTGCTGCGTCTGTAGTAACTTACATTCCTGCCGAGCCAGTAGTTGAAGTTAAAGTTCGACCAGTGCACGATTTCTGATGCAGAGTTATAATAGCGCTCGGCAATCCGTGAAGAGTTGCTGTTTTGGCCATCCGTCATCAAGATCACTGTTTTTAACGTTTCTTCGTCGGTATAGGCCGCAGGGCGTACAGAGAATGCGCTGTCTACAGTGCCTTCGGAGTGCAATTGGTTTGTGATCGTGTTGAAATCAGGGTCCAACATCGCGGCCCCCCATTTCATCCCAAGGAAGATCGATGTACCGGCACGGGGCTGGAGGCTGTTGATCTGTGATTTCAATTCGACCGGATTTTGGCTGAACGGAAGGATTTCTTCGTATTCCTCATGCGGGCAGACAGTATCATGCCTTGTGTTTTGCTGATTGCCAGATTCGATGGAGTATGTGTTCCACTGAAAGTGCTGCATTTGATCGTACCAAATCGAACGATTCATCCGCACATTGTTGAATTCAGCATCCGGAATTTCCATACAATACGAGAAATCGTGGTCCGAACTCACGTTGAACTTGTTGAACAGCTGGGGGCCGGCGTTCACATGTTCCGAATAGGGGATCATGGAAACCGAGATCAAATCTAGGTTGCCTGGAGTCAAAACGGTGTCGACAAACGTATTTGCCGCGTTTTGCATGTTCACCAGCTTTTGATTGTCGTCCATCGAACCGGAGATATCGAGAACAAGCGAGATTTCGACCTTGTTGATCTTTTCTTCGGCTTCGGACAGCGCAGGCACCCGGAGTGTGTCGTGGCCCAGCCAGTCCATAAACTGTGTGTTGATATCGGTTGACGCATCCACAGACACCGTCTTGAAATTCAGCCCCTGATCCACATTCACCGCGGAAACAAATTCGGCCATACCTGATTTTTCAAAGTAATCGCGCACAACAAATTCAGCGTCCAACGTCTGATCAAGGTCAGCAGCTGCAAGCACCGCACGATCCGCCACCGCCTGAATGCGGGTGCGTTCCATTTCGTGGCGCATCATATCTGCACCAATGCCTCCGATCATCATCATCATGATAACCATAAAGCAGGCGAAGATCGTGATTGTTCCGTCTTCGTTGCGTGAAAAACTGCGTGCAAAGGCAAACATTTCTTCTGGCGTAAGCCGGTTGTCGCGTGTTGATCGTGTCATCGTCTTAAACCTTTCCAACCGATCCCATCAGGGGGGAATGCGGCACTGTGGGCGGACTTTTGCTTGCCGCCTTTATGTCGTCCGATCATGGCGTAAATGGGGCAAAGCTTTGACAAATATAGGCATTTTAGGTGTTTTTTAAGCGATAATGCAGCCTGAACATGGCAGCTGTTTCGCTGGTGACGACAATCACCTCTTTGAGGAGGGATTCGTCCTGATGACGGAATCGCATGCGTTAACGATTAATAAAGTCGCACCTTGCAAAGTCCATTGTTAGGATGCGGCAGGGAGAGAGACGTCGCTGAGTCGTTTTGCCTCAAGACGTCTGTGAGTCCTGCGAACAAGAAGGAGAGACTGATGCAGCCATCCAATGAGCCGAGTTTCCGCGAAAGTGTAGACATGATGTTTAACCGAGCGGTCGCTTTGATGGATTTGCCGCCAGGTCTTGAAGAAAAAATCAGGGTTTGTAACGCCACCTACACGGTGCGTTTTGGCGTGCGATTGCGAGGCAAGATCCAGACCTTTACCGGATATCGTTCAGTACATTCCGAACATATGGAACCGGTAAAAGGCGGTATTCGTTTTTCGCTTGGGGTTAACCAAGATGAGGTTGAGGCGCTTGCCGCGCTGATGACTTATAAATGTTCATTGGTGGAGGCGCCTTTTGGCGGGTCCAAAGGTGGATTGTGCATTGATCCCCGGGAATACGATGATCACGAGCTTGAGCTGATCACCCGGCGGTTTGCCTATGAATTGATCAAACGGGATATGATCAACCCGGCGCAAAACGTGCCCGCCCCGGATATGGGCACAGGTGAGCGTGAGATGGCGTGGATTGCCGATCAGTACAAACGCATGAACACCACCGATATTAATGGTGTGGCCTGTGTGACCGGTAAACCAACCAATGCGGGCGGCATTCAAGGCCGAACGGAGGCCACGGGGCGCGGCGTGCAATACGCGTTGCATGCGTTCTTTAAAGATGAAGAAGGCATGAAAAAGGCGGGCCTGTCTGGAACGCTTAAAGGCAAACGGGTGATTGTGCAGGGCTTGGGTAACGTGGGGTATCACGCGGCCAAATTCCTGAGCGAGGAAGACCAGAGCATTGTGACGGCCATCATCGAACGGGATGGGGCGTTGCACAATGAAGATGGTTTGGACGTGGAGGCGGTGCATCAGTGGATTGTCAAACATGGCACCATTGAAGGCTATCCTGACGCCAGCCTGCAAAAGGATGGTGCAAAGTTGCTGGAGGCGGAATGTGACATTCTGATCCCGGCGGCATTGGAAGGGGTGATCAACCTTGGCAATGCGGCGGATGTGAAAGCGCCGCTGATCATTGAGGCCGCGAATGGTCCGGTGACAGCTGGGGCGGACGACATCCTGCGCAAGAAAGGCACGGTGATCATTCCCGATATGTACGCCAATGCAGGCGGTGTGACGGTGTCTTACTTTGAATGGGTCAAAAACCTGAGCCATATTCGGTTTGGCCGCATGCAGCGCCGTCAGGAAGAAGCGCGCCACCAGCTTGTCGTTGATGAACTGGAGCGGTTGAGTTCTGATTCTGGCATCGGTTGGGAGCTGAGCCCGGACTTCAAAGACCAATATCTGCGTGGTGCGGGGGAATTGGAATTGGTGCGTTCAGGGCTCGATGACACGATGCAGACAGCGTATCGTTCGATGGCCCATGTTTGGCATTCCCGCGATGATGTAGATGACCTGCGTACGGCGGCGTATCTGGTGTCAATCGACAAGGTTGCGGCCAGCTACAAAGCCAAAGGGTTGTGAGCTGTGTGAAAAGAAAGAAGGGGGCGTTTGGCGCCCTCTTTGCCATGTTTTTGGCGGGTGCGGCTTCGGCTGAATACCAGATCTATGGAGAAGTCGACCTGACCGGGCTGGCGCGCGAAAGCTGGGGGTTAAGCTCCATCGCGTTGTTGGATGCGATGGTGTGTAACGTCAATGGGCCGGATGGATTTTTGACAGTACGCAGCGGTCCCGGGACATCCTTTGGCAAGGTGCGCGCGTTTAACCGGCTGGCAATTCTGACGGTGGACATTTCGCAACGGCGCGGCAATTGGGTCTATATTGTAGACGGGTATCGCACTGTCACCAAAGACGGACGCAGCCAGCAGATCAAGAACCTGCCGGTGCAAGGGTGGGCCCATGACGGCTATTTGTGCGATTTTATCCATTGATCTTGTGCTTTTGCTGAGACGGGCAACCACTGAGTAGTTCGGAGTTCTGGACAGCGGCTCATCAGCTTTGCCGACCGCAGCTTTGCGCAGCAGAAGGGTCTACGCGGTTGTCAGCAGAATTGTTCAGGCGCTGGAAAAATTGAATAAACGCCCGATCTGAGGCGGACAGCACCTGTGGGGCGGGTTATGTAGGGGGATGATGTTTGATTTGCCTTCTGATGACACACTTTATGCTGCACTTTTGGCCCGGGATGCAGGGTTTGACGGACAAGCCTATGTTGGCGTGACCTCAACCGGTGTATTTTGTCGCCTGACCTGTCCGGCGCGCAAACCCAAACGAGAGAACTGTGTTTTCTTTGATAGCGTGGGAGGGTGCATAGAAGCAGGGTTTCGCGCGTGCAAACGGTGTCACCCGATGGCTCCGGCGGCGCTCTCCGAACCTGCGGTCGCGCATTTGATCACTGCATTGCAAGATGATCCGGAGCGGCGGTGGTTTGAGCGCGATATCGTTAAGTTGGGGTATGACCCATCCACAGTGCGGCGCGCGTTCAAACGCCATTTTGGCATGACATTTCTGGAAATGGCGCGGTTGACGCGGTTGCGAACAGGGGGAGCGGAGCTGCCTAAAGGTGGGCGGGTGATTGATGCGCAGATGGCGGCGCAGTATGATAGCCCGGCGGCCTTTCGCAGCGCATTTGCCAAGTTCATGGGGATCGCACCGGGGCGGTTTGTGAAAGATGCGATGTTGCGGGCGGATTGGATTGAGACGCCACTTGGACCGATGATCGCAGTCAGCGATGCGCATGCGCTACATCTGTTGGAGTTTGCTGAACGCCGCGCGCTGCCGGATGAGTTGAAGCGGTTGTATGCCTTTGCCAAGGGGTCAGTGGGGTTTGGCCGGTTCGCGCCCACGGATCAGATTGAACGAGAGATGGCGGAGTTTATGGCTCAGCGTTCTGAGGTGTTTGAGACGCGTCTGGCGCCTTTGGGCAGCCCGTTCACACAGGCGGTTTGGGACATGTTGCGTTGCATTCCAGCGGGGCAGACGCGGTCTTATGGTCAGGTGGCGCAGATGATGGGGCGCCCCGATGCCACCCGCGCGGTGGCCCGCGCCAATGGCGCGAACCCGATTGCGATTGTGATCCCCTGTCATCGGGTTTTGGGCGCGGATGGGGCGTTGACCGGCTATGGCGGCGGCTTGTGGCGCAAACAGGCTTTGATAGAATTGGAACGCGGGTTCGCCCGAAAAGGAGAGATGACATGACCGATCAGGTACAAAAGGCACGGGATTTCGCAGCTTTGCATCAGGGCGATACCCCTTTGGTGTTGTGGAATATTTGGGATGCAGGATCGGCCAAAGCGGTGGCGGATGCGGGGGCCAAGGCCGTGGCCACAGGCAGTTGGTCCGTGGCCGCAGCCCAGGGGTTTGCGGATGGGGAGGCCTTGCCCATGAGCGCAGCGCTGGCCACGGCCACACAGATTGTGGCTGCGGTGGATGTGCCGGTCTCTGTGGATTTTGAAGGGGGCTACGCGGTTCAGCGCGAAGAAATAGCCGCGCATGCGAGGCTATTGATGAGCACCGGCGCTGTGGGCCTGAACCTTGAAGACCGGGTGGTTGGGGGCAAGGGGCTGCATGATACGGCGCTTCAAGCGGGCAAGATTGCGGCCATTCGCGCCGAAGCTGATGCGCAGGAATTGCCGTTTTTCATCAACGCGCGCACGGATGTGTTTTTCTCGGGGAGCAAAGCGCCGGTGTCCGAGCTTGTCAGCGCAGTGTTGGAACGCGCGGCGGCTTACGCGCAGGCGGGTGCGGATGGGCTGTTTGTACCGGGGTTAACTGATCTGGACGTGATTGCGCAGATTTGCGCCGGGCAACCTTTGCCGGTGAATGTCATGCGGATGGGCGATGCTTTGAGCGTTGAGGCATTGGCACAGGCTGGTGTAAAACGGATCAGCCATGGTCCTGGTCCTTATATGGCCGCGATGAAAGCGCTGACGCAGGCGGCTGTTGTCTGATGGGTTAAATGCGGGGTGGTTCGCACAGGGGCAGGGCCTTGTGCGACATCGCTGAATTTATAATCTGCACAAAATAACGACACCACGCGCCGCATTTAGGGGATGCGGTCGCGGTCGCAATGGGTAATCTGTTTGGAGCGGTGTGAGGTGCACATTGCACAGGCGGACCAATGGGGGTGTGATGGCGTTTTCTGGCTGGCGTGTTTTGCGTGAGGGGCTGACGGGTAACAGGGGATGGACGCCGCATTGGCGCGATCCTGAGCCGAAGGCGGAATATGATGCAATCATCATCGGCGGTGGTGGCCACGGGTTGAGCACCGCGTATTATCTGGCCAAAAATCATGGGCTGACCAATATTGCGGTCCTGGAAAAAGGCTATCTTGGTGGCGGCAATGTGGGGCGTAACACCACAATTGTGCGTGCGAATTATGGGTTGGAGGGCAATTCGCAGTTCTATTCCCATTCGCTGAAGCTGTGGGAAGGCTTGGAACAGGATTTGAACTACAACGCGATGATGTCGCAGCGTGGGGTGTTGATGCTGTGTCATTCTGACGGGCAACGCGACGCTTTTGCACGGCGCGGCAATATGATGATCTCGCAGGGGGATGACGCAGAGTTGCTGGACCGCAACGCAGTGCAGCATATGCTGCCGTATCTGGATTTCGACAATACGCGTTTCCCGATTTACGGAGGGTTGTTGCATCGGCGAGGCGGATCAGCACGCCATGATGCGGTGGCTTGGGGCTATGCGCGCGGTGCGGATCAGCGCGGGGTTGACCTGATCCAGCAATGTGAAGTCACGGGCATCGACATAGAGAACGGGCAAGTGCGCGGGGTGCAGACCACGCGCGGGGCGATCAGGGCCAAAAAGGTTGGGATTGTTGTAGCGGGGCGGTCCGGGCAGGTGGCCGAAATGGCGGGCATGCGCTTGCCCATTGAAAGCCATATCTTACAGGCCTTTGTCACGGAGGGGTTGAAGCCGGTCATTGATCATGTGGTCAGTTACGGCATGGGGCATTTCTATATCAGCCAGTCTGACAAGGGAGGATTGGTCTTTGGCGGTGATTTGGATTTTTATGCCTCTTATGCGGCGCGCGGTAACATGCCGATGATGGAGCATGTGATGGAGGCTGCAATGACGTTGATGCCCGCGATTGGCAAGGCCAAGGTGTTACGGTCCTGGGGGGGGATTATGGATATGACGCCGGATGGGTCTCCGATGATTGATAAAACCGAAACGGCGGGGCTCTTTGTGAATTGCGGCTGGTGTTATGGCGGGTTCAAGGCGGTGCCGGGGTCTGGGTTTGGATTTGCCCATTTGATGGCGACGGGTCAACATCATGAGAGTGCAGCGGCGTTTCGGTTGGACCGGTTTCGCACGGGGCGCGGGTTGATGGACGAGGAGGCGACCGGTGCGCAACATAACTTGCATTAGGGCTGTGCGGAGAGTGCGGACGGTATTTAAGGCCAAAAAGAGATATAGCGTGGCGTTTTTTCAGGAGATGTGCCGTGAGAATTGACTGTCCGATGTGTGGCATGCGGGACCGGCGGGAGTTCTATTATCAAGGGGCGGCGGTGTTGATGGCCCGTCCGGCAGCGGATGCAGGAGAAGATATTTGGGAGGCTTATTTGCATTTGCGGGACAATCCGGCGGGGCAGACCAAGGAGTTGTGGCAGCATGAGGGGGGCTGTGGGAGCTGGTTGGTGGTCACGCGCGACACGGTGACACATGAGATTTCAGAGGTGGTGATGGCGGCGGATGCCAAACGCGCGATGGGGAGGGCATCATGAGGATTGCGGGCAAGGGATTGGTGGATCGCAGCCGCGTGGTGCATTTTCATTTTGATGGGGTGCGGTATGGCGCCTTTGAGGGGGATACTGTTGCATCGGCCTTGTTGGCGAACGGTGTCTGTTTGATGGGGCGGTCGTTTAAATATCATCGACCGCGCGGCGTGTTGAGTGCGGGCAGTGAAGAGCCAAATGCGTTGGTAACGATCGGGGAAGGCGCTGGGCGGGAGCCCAACGTACGGGCGACGACGCAGGAGGTCTATGAGGGGTTGGTCGTGCGGTCACAGAACGCCTGGCCATCCTTGGCATTTGATGTGATGGCGGTGAATGATCTGGCGGCGCCGTTTTTGGGGGCTGGATTTTATTACAAGACCTTCATGTGGCCCAAGCGGTTTTGGGAAGCGATTTATGAGCCGGTGATCCGCAAGGCGGCGGGGTTGGGCGCATTGTCGGGCAAGAGCAATCCGGACAGCTATGAAAAGGCTTTTGCGTTTTGTGATCTGTTGGTGATTGGCGCAGGGCCAGCGGGGTTGATGGCTGCCCTGGTGGCGGGGCGTGCCGGGCTGGATGTGATTCTGGCCGACGAAGATAGTGTGATGGGCGGGCGGTTGAATGCCGAGAGCGGCCGGGTTGGTCATCTGTCGGGAGCCAATTGGGCGGCGGGCATTGTGACGGAGTTGAACGCGATGGAGAACGTGCGTCTGATGGCGCGCACAACTGTGACAGGAGCCTATGACAGTGGCATGTTTGGCGCGTTGGAGCGGGTGAACCAGCATACGGCGGTGCGTGATGGTGGGGCACCATTGGAATGTTTCTGGCGGATTGCCGCCAAGCGGTCGATCTATGCAGCTGGTGCCTTGGAGCGGCCCATTGCCTTTGCCAACAATGATCGGCCCGGTGTCATGACGGCGGGGGCGGTGCGGGCCTATTTGAACCGTTGGGGGGTGAGCCCGGGCAAGCGGATTGCGGTATTTGGCAACAACGACAATGCGCATCAAACCGCGCGTGATCTGGTGGCGGCGGGGGTGCATGTGGTGGCCTTGATCGACAGCCGTTCAGATGCTGATGTGCAAGGATTTGAAGGACCTGTGATCCTTGGCGGGCAGGTCTGTAATACAGGGGGGCGCAAGGCGCTGGAGAGTATCACGGTGCGCACGGCGGCGGGTGAGGAGGCGTTGCAGGTTGATTGTCTGGCGATGTCAGGCGGGTGGAATCCGACCGTGCATTTGACCTGTCACATGAATGGGAAGCCGATGTGGCGGGAGGATATTCAGGCGTTTGTGCCAACGCCGGGCAGCATTGCCAACATGGATGTGGCGGGGGCCTGCAACGGCGTGTTTTCGACGTTGGGCTGTTTACGGGACGGTGTCGAGGTGGCCAAGGGCGCGTTGGCAGCAATGGGAAAAACCGTCATTGACGTGGAGGTGCCGCAGGCTGAGGACGCACCATTTGCTTTGGCGCCTCTTTGGGCCGTGGCGGGCCGGGGGCGGGCTTGGTTGGATTTTCAGAACGATGTGTCGGTCAAGGATGTCAAACAGGCGGCAGCCGAGAACTTTCGCTCGGTGGAGCACATGAAACGCTACACCACTCAGGGCATGGCAACGGATCAGGGAAAGTCTTCGAATGTTGCGGCTTTGGCGGTGTTGGCGGATGCCACGGGGCGTGCGATCCCGCTGACGGGAACCACCACGTTTCGCCCGCCTTTTGTGCCGGTTAGCATTGCGGCGATGGGGGCTGGGGGGCAGGGGCATGGATTTGCGCCTGAACGTCATATGACGTCGCATAAGGAAACGGTGGCGCGTGGCGCGCCGATGATCGAGGCTGGATTGTGGTACAGGCCCAGTTATTTCCCGCAAGCAGGAGAGGCCATTTGGCGGCAATCCTGTGACAGGGAGGTTGGATATGTACGCCGAGCCGTTGGGGTTTGTGACGTGTCAACCTTGGGCAAGATCGACATTCAGGGCCCTGATGTCGGACGGTTGCTGGATCTGGTTTACACCAACGTTATTTCTACCTTGAAAGTGGGGCGGGTGCGCTATGGTCTGATGTTGCGCGAAGACGGGCATGTGATGGATGACGGGACCACGGCGCGGTTGGGTGAACATCACTTTGTGATGACCACCACAACGGCGGCAGCGGGGCTGGTGATGCGGCATCTGGAGTTTGTCACTCAATGTCTGCATCCCGAATGGCAGGTTGCCTTTACGTCGGTGACGGAGCAATGGGCGCAGTTTGCAGTCGCAGGACCGCAGGCGCGTGCGGTGTTGAAAGCGGTGTTGGATGACCCAATTGACGGGGACACCTGGCCGTTTATGGCTTGTGGAGAGGTGCGGGTTGGCGGGATCGCGGGGCGGCTTTTCCGGATCTCATTCTCGGGGGAGCATGGCTATGAGATCGCGGTGCCTGCGCGCTGGGGGGCTGCGTTGTTTGAGGCATTGGTGAGCCACGCGCAGGAATTTGGTGGTGGGCCTTATGGGATGGAGGCGCTCAATGTTCTGCGGATTGAAAAAGGATTTTTGACCCATGCGGAGATTGAGGGACGCGCGACCGCATTTGATGTTGGAATGGCGCGGATGATTTCGGCCAAAAAGGACTGCATTGGCAAGACGATGGCGGCGCGGCCGGGGTTATTGGATGAAGAGCGGCCGCAAATGGTTGGCCTGCGCCCGGTGGATCAGGGGGCTGAGTTGAGCGGGGGCGCGCATCTTTATGACAAAGACGCCGCAGCGGTGCGGGTGAACCATCAGGGACATGTGTCATCGGTGGGATATTCGCCGGATTTGGGATGTATGATCGGATTGGGTTTTGTGCGGCGGGGGCCTGCGCGGATTGGCGAGGTGGTGCAGATGGTGGACCATGTTCGGGGGATCACGACGGATGTAGAGCTTTGCGCGCCGGTGTTTATCGATCCGGAAGGGGAGCGGGTACGTGGTTGAATTACATCAGAAAAGTGCCTGTGCGGAAATTTTACCGATCTCTCTTGGGGCGGTCACACTTGAGGAAGTGGATCTGGGGGCGTTGACCTCATTGTCTGCCTTCGGCGACGCTTCGGGGTTGTCAGGCGCGTTGCGGGCAGCACATGGGATGGACCTGCCCGGACCGGGGCGTACCACGGGCGAGGGGCAAGCGCGGTGCCTGTGGTTTTCGAGACGCGAGGTGTTGTTGGTGGGCCCAGAACCAGACGCGACGCTGGCGCGTCATGGTGCAGTTGTAGATGTGTCGGACGCTTGGGCGGTGGTGCAATTGAGCGGGCCCGGCGCGGTGGATGTTTTGGCGCGTTTGGTGCCTGTTGATTTACGCGATGTTGCTTTCAGCCCGGGGGATACGGCGCGCACGCAGGTTTCGCACATGGCAGCGTCGATCACCAAGCTGGCGTCTGACAGATTTGTGATCATGGTATTTCGGTCGATGGCCGGTACATTGGTTCACGATTTCAGGCAGGCTATGGCAGCTGTGGCGTCACGGGGTTAGGTTGGCGCGATTCTGGTTGAGGAGAACGTAATGATGCGATTGGTTTTGAGTGCAGCGTTGATGATGAGCATGTCCGGGCCGGTGTTGGCACAGACAGACGCCAAGAAGGTTGCCGATTGCGCGCATCAGGCCTCTGTTGTGACGGCCATTCAGCAGGCGCGACTGGATCGGATCAAGGAACGCAACGTCAAGGATCATGTGACTGAACAGGCCACATGGCCGGAGAACTTTAACACTGCCATTCCGCTTTTGACCCCTTGGGTCTATGAGATGAAGATGCGGGTGATACGTAATGAAGACCTTGGGGCGGCGTGGTCGGAGCTGTGTTTGCAGCAATAAGCGCGGATCACTGGACTTTGGCGCGTTGCGCCCAATATAAAACATCATGAGCCTGCCACCCGGATTTCTTGACGAATTGCGGACCCGATCCAGCTTGAGCGCTGTTGTCGGGCGCAAGGTCATATGGGATCCGCGCAAATCCAATCAGGGCAAGGGTGACATGTGGGCACCGTGCCCTTTCCATCAGGAAAAATCAGCCAGCTTTCATGTCGATGACCGCAAGGGATATTATTATTGCTTTGGCTGTCATGCCAAAGGTGATGCGATTTCGTTTGTGCGAGAGACGGAAAATGTTGGCTTTATGGAGGCGGTCGAAATTTTGGCGCGTGAGGCCGGGATGCAAATGCCTGCGCGCGACCCTGCGGCGGCGAAAAAGGCAGATAAACGCAACGATCTGGCAGAGGTGATGGAGCTGGCGGTGCGCTGGTTCCGCTTGCAATTGAAGACGGGCGTTGCCTCTGAGGCGCGTTCCTATCTGGAGCGACGGGGATTGAACGCGGCAGCGCTGGAGCGGTGGGAGATCGGATTTGCGCCGGATCAATGGCAGGGGTTGTGGGATGCTCTGAAGGGCAAGGATATCTCCGACGATATGATCCTTGGGGCGGGGTTGGCCAAGCCATCAAGTAAAGGCGGCAAACCTTATGATACCTTTCGTGGACGCATCATGTTTCCGATCCGCGATGCGCGGGGACGGGCGATTGCATTTGGCGGGCGGGCGATGGACCCGTCGGACAATGCTAAGTATCTGAATTCGCCGGAAACGGAGCTGTTTGACAAGGGGCGGTCACTTTATAATGTCAAGGACGCGCGGTCGGCGGCGGGCAAGGGGCAACCTTTGTTGGTGGCTGAGGGCTATATGGATGTGATTGCCCTGCAAGGCGCCGGGTTTGAGGCGGCGGTGGCACCGCTTGGCACGGCGATCACAGAACATCAGCTGGCGATGTTATGGCGTATTGATCCAGAGCCGATCATCACTTTGGATGGGGATACTGCAGGTCAGCGCGCTGCGATGCGGCTAATTGATCTGGCGTTGCCCTTGATCGAGGCGGGTAAATCGCTGCGGTTTTGCATGATGCCTGAGGGGCAGGACCCGGATGATCTGATTAAGGCATCGGGCGCGCAGGCGTTTCAAAAGCTGCTCGATGGGGCGGTGCCGATGGTGCATTTGTTGTGGCAACGCGAAACCCAAGACAAGGTGTTTGACAGCCCCGAGCGTAAAGCGACATTGGACAAAGCGCTGCGTGAAAAAATAAAGTTGATCAAAGATCCGTCGATCCGGGCGCATTATGGTCAGGAAATCAAGGATTTGCGGTGGAACCTGTTTCGCCCCAAATCAGGCGGCCGTCAGGCCATGGGGCGCGGCAGTGGCAAGAGCTGGCAGGCGGGCAAGAATTGGCAGGCCGTCCCGCAAACGCCTTTGGCAAGTACGAAGTCTTCTGTGTTGGCGGCTGCGACGGACGCGCGGACCACGGAACATTTGCGGGAAGCCGTGATTTTGGCAGCCTTCCTGACTTGTCCGCAGATCATTGAGGATTTCGAGAGCGGCTTGGAGATGATGCGGTGTGATGATCCCGAGCATCGCAGCATTCGTGATGTGATGCTGCGCCATTTTGGGCAGGACCCAGAGATGTTGCATGAAAAGATTATCGACGTACTGGGGCCTGATGCTCTTGAAAATCTGATGTCTGCGCGCCACGTAGCGATCACGCCCTGTGTTCGGAACCCCGGCAACATTGAGATGGCCAGCATGACCGTTTCAGAAGAATTGGCCAAGTTGGAAGCCGCACGGGGATTGGATGCAGAGATTGCGGAAGCTGTTGAGGATTTGAGTGGTGTGGCGGACGAAGGTCTGACATGGCGGTTGTCGGAGGCGGCCAAGGCGGCCGATATGGCAAGCCGCTCTGGGCAGGAAGACAAAGGCGAATATCATGTGGGCGACAACGGCGCCCGGATCAGCAAAGACGAACGCAGCGCATGGGATACGCTGTTGGAAACGATTAATTTTAGTAAATCGAAGGGGTAGGAGAGCAAAACACGTGCTCTTTTGGCCAGAACTTTAGGAAAAAGCAGGTTATCGGGTTTAAGAATCACCCCGAACACCGCATGATTCGTTCGAGACGAATCACCTGCACCGATTCGCGCGACCGCGCTGGAGGAACACAACATGGCCGCTAAAGATACCAACGAAGACACAAAGCGCGACGAGAACGACAGCGGGCACTCGCTGGACATGTCGCAAGCCGCCGTGAAAAAGATGATCTCGGAGGCGCGTGAAAAAGGTTATATCACCTATGATCAGCTGAACACGGTGCTGCCACCGGATCAGGTGTCCTCAGAGCAAATTGAAGATGTGATGTCGATGTTGTCCGAAATGGGCATCAACATTATCGAAGATGAGGACGCCGAAGAAGAAGAGGCCAAAGGGTCTACTGAGCTGGCGACGACGGACAGCAACAAAGAAGTGGCGTTGTCCTCTGGGACGGCTGAAAAGCTGGACCGCACCGACGATCCGGTACGGATGTATCTGCGTGAGATGGGCAGTGTTGAGCTGTTGAGCCGTGAGGGCGAGATCGCGATTGCCAAGCGCATTGAAGCGGGCCGCAACACGATGATTGCCGGGCTTTGTGAAAGCCCATTGACGTTTCAGGCGATTACAATCTGGCGCGACGAACTTTTGTCCGAAGATATTTTGCTGCGCGATGTGATCGATCTGGAAGCCACGTTTGGTACCCAGATGGGGGAAGACGGCGAGACCACGCCGGTTGTGCCTGTTGCGGGTGCTGCGGTGGCTGAGGCCAAACCGGAAGAAGCCAAGCAAGAGCTTGATGCAGACGGCAACCCCATCAGCAGCGACGATGATGATGATGAGGACGAGCAGGCAAACATGAGCCTTGCGGCAATGGAAGCCGCGCTTAAGCCACAGGTGCTTGAGGCGTTGGACATCATTGCGGACGATTATGCTCAGTTGAGCGAGATGCAGGACAGCCGGATTTCAGCAACTTTGAACGAAGACGGATCGTTCACAGACAATCAGGAAAAGAGCTATCAGAAGCTACGCGCCGAGATTGTTCTGCTGGTCAAAGAACTGCACCTGCACAACAATCGTATCGAGGCGTTGATTGATCAGCTTTACGGGATTAACCGGCGGATCATGCAGATCGACAGCGCGATGGTAAAGCTGGCGGATCAGGCCCGTATCAATCGCAAGGAATTTGTCGAAGCCTATCGCGGCTATGAGCTTGATCCCAACTGGATGGAGCGGATGGCCGACAAGTCCGGTCGTGGTTGGCAGATGTTCATCGAACGCTCGACAGACAAAGTAGAAGAACTGCGCGCGGATATGGCGCAGGTTGGCCAATATGTGGGCCTTGATATCCCTGAATTCCGCCGCATCGTGCAACAGGTCCAAAAAGGCGAAAAAGAAGCCCGTCAGGCCAAGAAAGAAATGGTCGAAGCGAACCTGCGGTTGGTGATTTCGATTGCCAAGAAATACACAAACCGTGGTCTGCAATTCCTTGATCTTATTCAAGAAGGTAACATCGGCCTGATGAAGGCGGTGGACAAGTTTGAATACCGCCGTGGCTATAAATTCTCGACCTATGCGACATGGTGGATCCGTCAGGCGATCACCCGATCGATCGCCGATCAGGCGCGCACCATCCGAATTCCGGTACATATGATCGAGACGATCAACAAATTGGTGCGTACTGGTCGCCAAATGTTGCACGAAATCGGCCGCGAGCCGACGCCAGAAGAATTGGCGGAAAAGTTGCAGATGCCTTTGGAAAAAGTGCGCAAGGTGATGAAGATCGCCAAAGAACCGATTTCCTTGGAGACACCGATTGGCGACGAAGAAGACAGCCAATTGGGCGACTTTATCGAAGACAAGAATGCCGTGCTGCCATTGGACAGCGCCATTCAAGAGAACCTAAAGGAAACCACAACGCGGGTGCTCGCATCGCTTACGCCACGGGAAGAGCGGGTGTTGCGGATGCGGTTTGGCATCGGGATGAACACGGACCACACCTTGGAAGAAGTGGGCCAGCAATTTAGCGTGACGCGCGAGCGTATTCGTCAGATCGAAGCAAAGGCGTTGCGCAAGCTCAAGCACCCAAGCCGATCCCGCAAATTGCGGTCTTTCCTTGATCAATAGATGCTGGCTGTGCGGTCTGTAAGGGCTGCACAAGGTAATGTCTGTAAAGATAAAACACCCGATGTTGTCATCGGGTGTTTTGCTTTGATGGGGCTGAATTGGGTGAATGGTGTCGCGATCATCACGATCATGTGGTCTTTGCTCAAATGAATTTGAGTTGAAACTATCGTCAATTGGGACCACCTGTATGTGGCAACAAGAGAGGATCATCAGATGAAGTCCATTCTATTCACGCTTGCACTTGTTATGGCGTTGCCAGCCAATGCACAGACATTCCATGCCAACAACGGGATGAAAGTCACCCCGGCGGGTGGACAGAGTTTTGTGGTGAGCGGCTTTCCCCGCAATACCCCGCAAAGCCATTGGTGTGCGGCGGCGCAATACGCACAACGTTTCCTAAAGGCCTCCTATAGCCAACGGATGTATGTCGTCGGTGATTACAAGCGCGGCCAGCGGCAATTCTTGATCTCCCTTGACCCAACCGGCACCGCGTCCGAAGGCCAACGGATCAAAGAATTTTCGGTTCGCATCGACGGGGCAAATCGACGTGTTGATGAGGGATTGGACTTTTGTGCGTCCATTTTCCTGCGGGATTCGTTTTAGGAGCAGGTTTAATGGGTTATGACCCTATGATCTGTTCCGGAACGGATGTTTGAAGGTACATTTTTGCGGTGCAAGTCGCAAAAATGGGCATGCGTTTCTGTCAATATGATGTAGATGGTTTGTGGCCTCGCTGTGATCGGAGTGGTGGATGCAAACTGAGATTGTCCGTGCCACGCAGGGCCCGGGTCTATATGAAATTACGCGTCAGGTGGCTGGGTGGTTGCCTGCTCAGGATGGGCTGCTGACTTTATTGGTGCAGCACACGTCTTGTTCGCTGTTGATTCAGGAAAACGCCGACCCAGAAGTGCAAACTGATTTGCAGGCATTATTTGCCCGGTTGGTGCCACGGTCCAATCATCCTGACATGGCCTATTTGCGCCATACCTAATGAAGGTCCTGATGATATGCCCGCGCATATCAAGGCTGCGGTTTTACCCGTAAGCCTGTCCATTCCGGTGATCGGGGGCGTGATGCGGTTGGGGACATGGCAGGGGATTTATCTGTTTGAACATCGTGATGCTCCACACAGCCGCCGGGTCGCTGCGCATTTTGCCTGATTGATGGGGCGGGGCGTGTCACAGCCTGTGTCGTGACGGCTTTGCATCAGGGACCTACGTCATGTTGTGCGTGTCACTTCCGCTCTACCCAAAACCTCGAGTGTTGCCTATAATGTCGCGGACAGGGCGATAACGCCTACCAAGT
Organism: Sulfitobacter sp.; assembly: GCA_039986635.1. Taxonomy (GTDB): domain Bacteria; phylum Pseudomonadota; class Alphaproteobacteria; order Rhodobacterales; family Rhodobacteraceae; genus Sulfitobacter. The sequence goes on along the minus strand of JBDWQI010000302.1, from coordinate 82,607 downwards.
ATTGCAGACTTTTGAGGGGGGACGGCTGATGCGCTGCCCATTTTGTGGAAATATCGACACGCAGGTCAAAGATTCGCGCCCTGCTGAGGATCATGTATCGATTAGGCGCCGACGCTTTTGCCCGGCGTGCGGGGGGCGGTTCACAACATATGAACGCGTGCAACTGCGCGATCTGGTGGTGATCAAGACCAATGGCAAGCGTGAAGACTTTGACCGCGACAAATTGGAACGGTCGATCCGTATTTCCATGCAAAAACGCCCCATTGACCCTGAGCGGATTGATCAGATGATCAGTGGCATCGTGCGTCGGTTGGAAAGCATGGGGGAAACCGACATTGGTTCTAAGCAGATTGGCGAGATTGTGATGGAAGCGCTGGCGCGGATTGATACCGTCGCTTATGTGCGTTTTGCCAGTGTTTACAAGAACTTCCAAGCGGCGGATGACTTTGACAAATTTGTTCAGGAACTGCGCCCAGAGTCCCAGCCAGAAGAAGAGTGAATGACACACGCTTCATGTCGCTTGCCCTGAGTTTGGGCAGGCGGGGGCAAGGGCGGACATGGCCTAATCCGGCTGTGGGCTGTGTCATTGTTGCGGATGGGTGCATTCTGGGGCGCGGCTGGACGCAGCCGGGGGGCAGGCCACATGCCGAACCGGTTGCTTTGGCCCAAGCGGGGCAGGCGGCACGCGGCGCAACGGTTTATGTGACATTGGAACCCTGTGCACATCACGGGCAAACGCCGCCTTGCGCGCAGGCGCTGATTGATGCGGGGGTTGCGCGGGTGGTTGTGGCCTGCACCGACAGCGACACACGGGTGGATGGCAAAGGGATTGAGATGTTGCGCGCGGCGGGAATCGTCGTGGATGTTGGTTTGTGTGAAACCGAAGCGCGGCGTGACCTTCAGGGGTTTTTTACCCGAATTGAAGTTGGGCGGCCGTTTTTGACGCTGAAGCTTGCTCATTCTTTTGACGGACGGATTGCAACGGGTACGGGCGAAAGCCAGTGGATCACCGGGCCTGACGCGCGCCGGATCGTCCATGGGATGCGCAGCAGACATGATGCTGTCATGGTCGGCGGCGGCACGGCGCGCAAGGATGATCCGAGCCTGACAGTGCGGGGCCTTGGGGTGGCGCATCAACCGGTGCGGGTGGTGATTTCACGGCGGCTGGATTTGCCCTTGATGGGGCAATTGGCACGCACAGCAGCTGAGGTACCGTTGCTTTTGTGTCATGGCGCGGATGCGGATCGCACTCTGGTGCAAACCTGGCAGGATTTAGGGGCAAGGATGCTGTCTTGCGGGGTGCGGGGCACGCAGCTTGATCCGGCGGATGTGCTGCGCCAATTAGGGGAGCATGGGCTGACGCGGGTGTTTTGTGAAGGGGGCGGTGCATTGGCAGCGTCGCTGATCGAAGCGGATTTAGTAGATGAATTGGTTGGTTTCACAGCGGGGCTGGTGATTGGTGCGGAAGGGTTGCCGGGCATTGGGGCGATGGGGCTGGCTAAGCTGTCAGAAGCCAAGCGATATGTCTTGCGCGAGGTACGGCCAGTTGGAGAAGATATGATGCATGTCTGGGCGCGTCCAGCGTCTTAGGATCTGACTTTGGGGCGGGCGCTAGGCATAGATCGGCGCTTCATGCTGATTGACCATTTGTGTAAATATGGTTGCTTCGTGTTTTTTTGACACAGGCAATCGGGTCTGAAATTTGGACGCTGTGGCGGTTAGTTCTGGAAAAACAGAGAGCAATTCTTGGCGTTTTTCAGAACCCATGACAATTTTCGCAGTGTCTCCGAAAAACAGGGATTCCGCCCAAATTCCATTGGCTTGGATCATTTCATGGTCATCAAACAGAATGTGAAAGTAGCCAAATACTGTCTTGTCAGATTTATTGATGCCCTGAATTCCAACAAGGTGTTTTGCGGGAAAGAACATCTCGGGAACCGCGAAATACAAGCTGCATAGGGAATGTTCGATCTGAACGCAGTGGTTGGGAGACAAAAAGAGATCTTGCGTCGGAAGTTGGGGGCCAAGGGCGCCTTTTTCAAATCGTATCGGAACAAGGCTTGGGTCAAGTTCTTGGGTCAGGTCAAACCAGCGGCGACCAATCCATCGAATTGGCTTGAAGCCTTTATCTTTGCAAAAGACCAAGTCGCCAATAGAAAGATCTTCGATCAGGCGGAGCCCTGTATCGGTCAGGATTTCGGTGCCGTCACAGAAACACACAATGCTGGTGCCCGGGGTTGGTGATGTGGTGGGGGTGTATGTGCCATCTGCTTGACGGACAAGCGAGTCACCGATGCTGGCGGTTGTTGGCAATACGGTGGTGTCTTCCCCGGCAAAGGGGTCGGCGGCTATCCCATCGGGTTGCAGTGCGGCGTCAGAGACAGTGTAGCTGTTGCCAAAGGAGTAAAGACCATAGGTTTCCCCCGTCGCGGCGTTATACAGGCCGACCGCGTCATTTGCGTGCAAGGCAATGGCGTCGCCGTTGTAATCGGAGCCGATGGTGTAGTGAGTTAGCCCATCCGCCGTGACATCATCATCGGTGTTTCCGACAGCAGCAATGGCGAACATATCGCTTGCGCTTGGTGTGGCGGTGGCGGAGCCGTCGTGATTGCGATCATAGATCACCAGCACAAGGTTTTCTGGGTCTGGGTAATCGTCTGGGATGCGGACTTCGATGAAATCCAGAGTCGCACCGCCTAAGTATTTCATTTCCGAGATCACCGGATCCATCGTTAAACTCATACACAAATTACATACCAAGCAATTTTGCGCCATGATCCGGGCCATAATGTGGCCAAAATTTAAATTAAATTTGAGGTGGTATTTTTGTATTGGCCGCGGGTTCGGGGGTATTAGGAAACATTGCACCATCAGCGGAGCTTTGTTGAATATCAGTGATTTACGCCCCGCGACCTGGCCTCAATTTACGGATAGCTAACGTGAATCGATGTGAAGATAGGACATCGCTGACCTCCTATTGCCAACAAACGCATGGAAAACATGCTTCTAAGTGAGGTTTGTCAGGTCTTTTCAAGGGTAAATACTGACACAGGTCTGCGAAAGGGTGATCCTAACGCCGCCATAAATGCGCTTTGGATGCAAAAAGGCCCTGTAGTTTGGACAATAACCGGTTTGCCCGGCTTGGGTGCGGGATGTCCCCTTCGCTGAGCCGATCGATGATGACCTCAACAGGGCAGGGCAATCCTGATTTGGGATCGCGGTAGCGCGGATAATCGATGAGAACGGCATGGACAAGCCCTTCGAGGCTGGGTTCGGCGCGGCGGCGGGGCGGTACATCACCATGATCCGTTGTGAGGCCCCATCCTGCGTAGAATGGCACGCCAAGGGTCACAACAGGCACACCGCGCAACAGGGCCTCAAACCCCAATAGCGATGTCATGGTCCATACGGCGTCCACCTCAGCCAGGAGCGCGATAGGGTCCGCGTTGCTCAGCACTTTGTCCGCGATGTCACTGGCGTCTAGATCGCCGGTGCGCAGGCCTGCTTCGACATCTGGATGGGGTTTATAGAGGATTTGGGCGTCTGGATGGGCGGCGCGCACGGCCTCTAGCAGGGCGCGATTGGTCTGCACAGCGTCGGTGCCAGTGCGGATGGAAGCGTCGTCTTCGACCTGTCCGGGCACAAGAATGCGGGACCCTGTGGGTAGGTCGCTGAGATCAGGTATTGCACCGGTGAGGTTGTATTTGCTCAGGCCCGCATCGGTCAGCCGTTCAATCAGGCGTTGGGCGCGGGTCTGTTGGTCGGGGCGCAGGTCTGCACGTTTGGCAATCCAATGTTCAAGGCGGCTGGCGCGGATCGGGTCATAATAGATACCCAAGTCATCACAGACCAAGGACAGCGGTGGAACCAATTCAGCGCCGAGACCTTTGGAGCGTAGAAAACCGTCTTCAACGCGCACAGCGTCTTGATGGCCAACCTGTGCCTTGCCTGCCCAGACCATCCAGGGGCGCGCAGTTCGACGGGCTTTGGCCGGATCATCCTCAAAGATCATGGGGGTGTGGCTGCCAAAGAAATCTTGCAGGGGTTTGCGTTTCCACATCCGCATCCCGGATGCAGCCCAGCCTGCGTGATCTTCGCGCCAACAGCGGGTTTGTGCACCAAGCGCCTCAATCGCGTCTTCCAGCGTGCCAAGCCGGTCCCGATAGGGGTCGTACCATTTGGGGTACAGGATCATCGCGGCGGCAAAGAGTTGCGACCGCGTCAGGGTGCGTTGGCGACGAGGGACCGGAAATTCATCCGTGGTCAGCCCCCATCCAGCATAGAACGGTTGCCCAAAGACACGTGGTTTGTGACCTGCAAAGATGGCTTCGAAGCCGAGACCTGATGAGACGGTGTAGACCCCGACGGCCCCTTCAAACAGCGCCCATGGGCTAATCGGATCCGACAAAAGGGTGATGCGGTCATTGGCATCACCTTGAGTAAAATAGCCCTCACGGTAGCCTTGCGCCGTTTCGGGGTGGGTTTTGATGATGACCGGGCACCCGGGGTGTTCTTCTTGGGCAAAGACCAGCATTTCAACAAAGCGGGCGCGGTCAGCCCCGCAGGCGGTGACCGAGGCATCGCCTTTGGTTTGATCGATCACCAGCACGTAGCCGGGAGGCGGCGTCGGGATTTCTGGATCAAAGGCGGTGTATTTGGTCAGATGCGCCTCTGATAGCCGGGCGATGGCACCACGTGCGCGGCTTAACAGGTTGCTGTCATCCAGCGGATGCGTGGCCAGCAAGTCTTCGAGATCGGAAGGGGTTGAAGGGTCAAAGTGTACCGCTTTGTGGTCAATCAGTAAGCCGAGAGGTGGCTCGCCTGCACGTCCCGGATGCAAAGACCGCAGCAGCGCGTCTTCGACACGGACCACTGGAGCGTTATGCTTTTGGGCCACCCCTTCACCGCGATGTGCGGTGGGCGAATTACCCCAGACCGCCACCGCATCCCCGTCTTTGGGCACGCCAACATGCACAGAATATCCTGACAATTGCAGGATGCGGCGGATACGGGTCTTGGTCAGGAAGCCACCATTATAGACAAAAAGCCGCCGGTCCCTTTGGGGGCCGACGGCGGGCGTGTCGTATGTTTCGGGGCCGAGGGCCAATGTGCTAGAAGTCTGAGATTGACGTCAGGCCGGACGCGGAGGAGGCGGTGCCTGTGATTGCCGAAATGACCTTGTTCCACTGGGTAAAGGGCGCTTCGGTTACATAGATTGTGTCGCCGTCGCGGATCACAAAGTCACGTGCCATGAACATCCCATTGGGTTCAGTCAGGTTAAGCACATAGACCATCCGTTGTGATCCATCGAGATCATCGCGGCCCAAGACTTGTGAGGCCACCTCGGGGGCTTCGTTACGGAACACAAAGACGCCGGTTGGATCTGCGGTGGCTGCGTTCAAGCCGCCAACTTGCGCGATCCCTTCCAAAGCGGAAAGAGATTGTGATTCAAAGGGCACCTGCGCCTGTCCACCCGTTGCGCCAAGTGCGGTAAAGGAGCGGCTGTCTTCTTCGACCAGAATACGGTCTCCGGCACGCAGGGCGATGTCGAGGTCGGGATTGCTATAGAGGTCTTCTAACCAGATCTTGCCACGGTGATTGCCGCGGATCACGGTGACCTGCGCAATTTCGGGTGCGATTGTCACGCCCCCGGCCTGCGCAAGCATTGAGCCCAATGTGCGGGTCGGACGTTCGATGGCATAGACACCCTGCGCCCCGATCGAGCCAATAAGCGACACGGTAGAGCCATCCCCGGCTGCGCGGCGCACCTCGACCTGTGGGTCGGGCGTTTGTTCACCTAGTTTGTTTGTGATGATGCGCCGAATGGCATCCGGAGAATTGCCTGCTGCTTTGATACGCCCGGCATATGGGATGAAAATGAAACCAGCGCCATCAACCTGCACTTCTTCAAGTGCGGTTGCCGGTGAGCCTTCGACGCCCAAAAGCGGGTCATCGACGTTTTCATAGACAGTAATGCCCAAAACATCGCCTGCGCGGATCGTATCAGACCCCAGTGTCGCGGCGTTAATGAAAGCATCTGAAAATCCAAGGGCCGGGACCACTGCGGTTGCACGTGTCACACGGTCGTTGACAGCGACAACAAAGGCATCCCCGTCCTTTTGAACCGAGCCTGCAAAAATTTGGCGTTTATTTGGGCCGACCTGCGGCAAACCACAAGATGACATGACGGCCAGAACCGCCACAGCTGCGATGGGGCGCGCCCACCGTGAATATACGGATGTCACTGCACGGTCTCCTCGACCTATTCAACTCTGCCTCAAAACTCGTTGGTTTTCCAACGTAATTAGAAGAAGCCTATCGCAGCGGGAATTGAAAATCCAGTCTAGGGGACTTTTAGATCAGTTGACGATGCGCAACTGTTGCCGTGGGGCCGCGGTCCCGGATTTGAGGGCATCGTAGGGGTCCTCCGGGGACAGCATCATATCGACAACCTGTCGCAGCAATTGGCGACGCCCGCGCGCAGAATAGAACCCGCCGGGAATTTGTGATGTTTCGAGCAGATAGCGGCGATAGTCCTTATAGGCCTTGTTGTCAGGGCGGCTGGCACCGGCAAAGAAGTCCGACAGCACCTGATCCGAAACAAATTCCGGCTGCGCGTAAACAGCGCGGCCAAAGACTTTGAGCGGAATACCACGCCAAAGCACCTGTTGCCCGGCGGTGGAATTGACGGTGACCGCAGATCGCGCATCATTGAGAAGCTGAGCCAGCTTGCCGCCGCGCACATAATGTACGCGATGTGCGACACCAAGGGAGCGGGCCAGACGTTTCAAATCGCTACGGACCGGGGTGCGGCCATCTTCAAGCGGGTGCGCTTTGACCACAAGGTGGTGGTGTTTGGGAGCGCCTTTGGCAAACCCTTCGAGCACCTCTTGGAGAAAGTCAGACATGGTATCAAACGGCGAATGCATCTGAAAGGAGCTGTCATGTTCAAGTTGCAACAGGGTCAGGTGGTAGGGAAAACCACCCATCCGAATGCGCAGCGTTGCCAAGATACGATCAGCCCAGAGCACTGGCATCAACAAAAGGCGTTTGACGTAAAGGGCGAATTCTTTGGTAACCGGCAGACTTCGGTGGGGGCGGAAATTGCGATAATCGCCGTTTCTGAACATCACAAACCAATGGTACAGCGCGCCGTAAAAGATATGTTGGCGCATGTCGCCCCAATGGCCGGGGGGCAGGGGCGCTTCCATATCTGATTGTGCAAGGGCGGCTTGCATGTGTTCGATTGTCATCTCCATCAGGCGGGAGTTGCCGTTGGAGCCGCCCCGTTCATAGGTCACCCAATAGGGCCGCATATAGCCTTCTTCAAAGACGTGTACTGTGATGCCCCGGCGTTTGGCCTCAGCGACGGCATCAGCATGGATGGGCCGGGTGTCGCCATAAAGCACAATGTCGGTTACGCGTTTTTCGGATAGGAGATCAACAAAGGTCGCGGTCCATTCTGATGTGGTGCCGCGATAGGGGATATAGCTGCTTGGGTGGAACCAAAAGGCACGGTCCCCCGCGTTGAACCCCACGCGCCACACGTCCGCCCCCGCCAACCGCAGCATCTTGCCCAACCGGTTGAAAAAGGGTCCATGCGGCCCTTGCAGGAATAAAAATACCCTGTTGTCTTTGGCGGATGTGGTCATTGCCAGCCTTATTCTTGTGTCGTTACGACATTTCAGATGTTATCCAAAGCGCCGCTTATGGCCAATGTCCCGGATCGTAATATAGCGCCGGGACTGGCATGGCGGGTGTATTCCAAAATGCACAGCGCAAGGTAAACACCAAAATGTCGGCGAAAATGTGGCGATGCGGGTGCTTGCCATGGCTGTCTTTGGCGGCTACCTCATTTTTAAGCGAGATCAAAGGAGCGGGTGTCGATGTTTACAGGTATCATTACGGATGTAGGTGAGGTTCTGGCGCTGATGCAGGAAGGCGATCTGCGGGCGCGGATCAAGACCGGATATGACACAGAAACAATTGACATGGGGGCATCCATTGCCAGCGACGGTGTGTGTCTTACGGTCGTGGGGCTTGGCGCAGATTGGTACGAGGTTCAGATCAGCGCTGAGACAGTGGAAAAGACAAACATCGGGCGCAATGGCTGGCATCTTGGCAAGCGGCTTAATCTGGAGCGGGCGCTGAAGGTGGGGGATGAATTGGGCGGACATATTGTGTCGGGCCATGTGGACGGCGTGGCCGAAGTGATTGCAATGGCGGATGAAGGGGATAGCACGCGGGTGACGCTGCGCGCGCCTCAGGATCTTGCACGGTTTATCGCGCAAAAAGGGTCGGTCGCGTTGAACGGAACATCTTTGACTGTGAATGAGGTTGAGGGCTGTGACTTTGGCATAAATTTCATTCCTCATACCAAAGATGTCACCACGTGGGGGGATGTCGCCGTGGGGCACAGGGTCAATTTAGAGATCGATACATTGGCGCGGTATGTGGCGCGCTTGGGAGAAATGTCATGAAGGCAGGGATTGGCCATAACCAGGGGCCAACGCTGCAGCGTGGCCAAAAGTGGCGCAGCTTTCAATGGCAAAAGGCACGGGATGCGGCGATGCCAAAAGCGATTCCGCTCATGGTGGTTAAGATGCACGTGGCGCGGGCCCATGCTTTGGGGTTGGACTATCCTACGTATGCTGCGGTGCGCAAAGCAACCGGGCGTGACATCATGGGGCTGCTGTTTTCGTCGAACGCTTTGCGGGTGGTGCGGGCTGAAGCCCCATATTTGCCAGTGGACCGGGCCGAGGTAGTGAGCGCGCTCAACGATGCGCGCAAACTGGCGTTGGTTCATGCGCCATTGGAGGCGGACAAGGTGCATCTGGCGAATCCCGTGTTTGACGCAGTGGGACGCGCGCCAAAATTCACCGACAGCTGGAGCGATATGCGCGACCATCTGGGGGGCTTTGTCACGGAGCAGCGTTTGGCACGGGATCAGGTGTTGATCATCGGAGACACCAGTTTAGAACGTGAGTGGAGCACAGCGGCGCAAGCTGCGGGATATGTGGCTGCTGCGCATTATTTTGCGGCCTGAGACGTGAGACCTGAGGGCTGAGGGCGGAGGAGACCTCCACCTTACGTAATGCGGGCCTCTGGACCGCAATGCGGCGTGAAAGAGCGACAAATCGGCACTTAAGAAGGGTGGCGAAGATCGCCCCCTTACGTAAGGGGGGGCTTTGGCCCACCGCTGGTCAAATAGGATGCGCTGGGCTATGGGATGGCCAGCCAAAGATCGGAAAGATGCCATGAACTTTGAAACACCCGGACCAGTAGAAGAGGGCCTTTCTGGGGCGATCTCTTCTATTGAGGATATCATCGAGGAAGCGCGCCAGGGCCGAATGTTCATTTTGGTCGATCATGAGGACCGCGAGAACGAAGGAGATCTGGTGATCCCGGCGCAATTTGCGGATGCTGCAGCCATTAACTTTATGGCGACCCATGGCCGGGGCCTGATCTGTCTGCCGTTGACAGCCGAGCGCATCAAAACCTTGGAATTGCCGATGATGGCAATGCATAACTCCTCACGTCACGAGACCGCCTTTACGGTCAGTATCGAAGCGCGTGAGGGGGTGAGCACCGGCATTTCTGCAGGCGACAGGGCGTTGACGGTTGCTGTCGCCATCTCTGAACAGGCGGGAGCCGCTGATATTGCAACACCGGGACATGTCTTTCCGCTGCGTGCCAGGGACGGTGGCGTTTTGGTGCGTGCGGGCCATACTGAGGCTGCGGTGGACATTAGCCGACTTGCCGGGCTGCATCCGTCTGGTGTGATCTGCGAAATCATGAACGCCGATGGCACTATGGCGCGCTTGCCCGATCTGGTAACCTTTGGTGAGGTCCATGGGTTGAAAATCGGAACCATCAGCGATTTGATTGCCTATCGGCACAAACACGACAATCTTTTGGTGGAGAGAGACAGTCGCAAGGTCACTTCCGCTTATGGTGGTGATTGGCAGATGCGGGTTTTTGCCGATCAGATCACCGGTACGGATCATGTGGTGTTGACCAAAGGCGACATCACCACTGATGCGCCGGTTCTGATCCGCACACATGCGATCAACGCATTGGAAGACTTGCTGGGGTTGGGACCAAGCCCAACTGATGAGGTGTCCCGCGCCATGCAGATCATTGCTCAGGAGGGACGCGGCGCGGTTGTGCTTTTCCGGGATCCCTATCCAAAGCTGCGTTTGGATGCCGAAGATGAAGAAGGGCCTCGGACGGTCAAGAACACCGGATTGGGTGCGCAAATCCTGTCGACTTTGGGTATCAGCCAGTTGGTTTTGCTGACGGACAATCCGGAAACGCGATATTTAGGGCTTGATGCTTATAGCATTGAAATTGTTGGCACACGGCCAATTACGGAAGGGTAACCATGGCGTCCTTAGAAGAACATACAGTGTTGGAACGGCCCAGCTTTGACAAACCGGTAAAGGTGTTGATTGTTGTGTCGCCCTATTATTCGCAGATCGCTGAGGGATTGTTGCGCGGCGCGCAGGCCGAACTTGACGCAGCGGGCGCGGGTTATGAGGTGGTCGAGATGCCCGGTGCGTTGGAAATTCCCACCGCGATAGGGATCAGCGACAGACGCAGCAACTTTGATGGATATGTCGCGCTGGGCTGTGTGATCCGGGGTGAGACAACGCATTATGAAACGGTCTGCAATGACAGTTCGCGGGCGCTGCAAATGCTGGGTTTGTCGGGGCTGTGCATCGGCAACGGCATTCTGACCGTTGAAAACCTGACACAGGCGCAGGTGCGCGCAGATCCGGCGGGGCAAAATAAGGGGGGCGGTGCAGCCGCAGCGGCCTTGCATCTGATCGCGCTCGCCCGTAAGTGGGCGGACACCAGCAAGGGTATCGGCTTTATGCCGCGCGGCGAAGATACGCTGATGGCGGGTGACGCAGACGGAAACAACATCGCATGAGTACAGGTGTATGAGCACGGGCCTTTCAGGGAACCAAAAGCGCAAGATGAAATCAGCGGCGCGGCTTTATGCTGTGCAGGCCTTGTTTCAGATGGAGCATTCGGCGCAAACCGTTGAGACGGTGCGAAATGAGTTTATCGAGCACCGGTTTGGCGCGACCTATGATGGGGATGAGTTGCAAGAAGGTGACGTCAACCATTTTGCGCAAATCCTTGAAATTGCGGTGAATTATCAAGCGTCTATTGACCAGATGACGGATCGTGCCTTGGTTGCGAAATGGCCAATTGCCCGGATCGACCCGACTATTCGTGCGTTGTTTCGTGCGGCTGGTGCTGAGATGCAGGACGCGCACACACCGCCGAAAGTTGTGATCACCGAATATGTCGACGTCGCGCGCGCGTTTTTCCCTGATGGAAAAGAACCAAAGTTCGTAAACGCGGTGTTGGATCATATGGCGCATGAGGCAAGACCCGAAGCGTTCTAAACGCGTGGGGGATACCTGTTGAAAGCGGCGCTGCCTTTAGCGGTGCTGCTTTGATATTTACGCTTTTTTAAGTGAGAGTCGCAAAATTTCTAATTTGTTTTTGAGCTGGATGGGCTTTTTGTTAGGTTCATGATGAAGTGGGGGCAGCGTTCCAAAGGAGATCTGGGATGGGAAAGCTGCTGAAAAGGATTGTGAGCCATGTGTCGCATCATCCAGATGTGACCGCGCCATCGGAAAATGAAGACCGACTGTCTCAGGCGGAGATTGTTGAGATGTTTGCCAGCAAGCATTTTCAACGGCCGCTGGATGAAACCTAGAGCACCTGTGCGCTGTGCAGTAATTTTGCGCTGTGCAGTGGTGTGACGGGACCGCACATGCCGGTCGGTTTTTTATTCCCGAGGACCTGTATGTACAGGTGGGCGCCAGATAACCGGACCAGGGCCCGGACAGAGCCAGCTCCCTCGGATTTGCTTAAGGCCACTGGAATGTAACGTCTCACGAACAGGGCAGAACCCGCCACCTGTCCTAGGTAGGGGGAGAGGGCGGGCGCCGCAAGGTGGCAAACCCGACATATTTGCCGGATCTGCGTTTATCGATGATCGTTTGCCTTGTTGTCAGGCAGGTACCTTGTCATGCAGCGCTGTGCGCATGCGGCTGATATGGCCATCCCATCCTTCATCAAGTGCGAGCACCAGTCCGAAGGCCGCTTCGCCTTCTGGCAAACCTTCGTGATCAAGGTGGAGGCGGGTCCCTCCGGGGACCTCTTCTAGCGTCCATTTGACGGTGCTTGTGGCGCCGGCCATGGGTTTTATGGTGAAGGTATATTCAAGATATTCGGGTGCGCGGGCAACAGTCACGGTCCCCGAAATCAGAAGATCACCAGACTCGGTGCCAAACATCTCAAGCTTTTGTCCCTCAGACAGGGGGGTTTTGGGGGCGTGAAACCATTTGGCGAGCAACGTGGGTTGGGTAAGATATTCCCAGACCTGAGTGCGGGGTGCTTGAAGAAAGATTGTCTTTTGGAGGGTGGTGGTCATTGGGTGTCCTTTTCAATGGCAGCTTTGAGGGATGACAGGCGGTCGTCCCAGAAGGTGTCGAAATGTTCAAACCAGCTCAGGGCTGGTGCAAAACCGACGGGGTTAATGCTGTTGATGCGTTCGCGGCCCCGCGCGGTGACGGTGATCAGCCCGCCATCGCTGAGCATGGTGAGATGCTTTTTCACAGCAGCACGGGTCATATCAAAACGAGTAGAGACATCTGCTATGGTCATGTCCTGTTGGCTGAGAAGTTGCAGAATGGCGCGGCGCGTTGGATCGGCCAGCGCACGAAAGGCCATTTGGGTGATGTCTGACATTGAGGGGTCCTTATGTGATACCTTATGGTATCTCGTATAGGAAACCTTTTGGTATCATGTCAAGAGGATTGCACCAGCTGGCTCTTCAAGGCTGTCGCCCTTCATCGCGATGGGGACGGCCGACAGCTAAGGGTATTTGCGCTAGAGCTTGCTAATGTTCATGAAATGTTCATATTTGAGGAATGGCTCAAGTGGATCTCAGACCTGATGAAAAGGCAATGCAACCCGGACAACTGCTTGCGCGCGGTGTGGCGCGCCATCTGGTCGATCTCGGTTTTGTTTGTGTTGAAGAATTGGTGCCGACCCGGGGGTTGCGGGTTGATGTGATGGCATTGGGCCCCAAAAGTGAGATTTGGGTGGTGGAATGCAAATCATCGCGCGCAGATTTCACCTCTGATACAAAATGGCGGGGGTATCTGGAGTGGGCGGATCGTTTTTTCTGGGCGGTAGATCAGGATTTTCCGACGGAGCTTTTGCCCGATGATACCGGGTTGATCATTGCAGACAGCTATGGCGGGGAGGTCATTCGGATGGGCCCGGAGACCAAGCTGGCAGCGGCGCGGCGCAAAGTAATGCTGCAAAAGTTTGCCGTACATGCCGCCCGGCGTCTGCATTTGTTGCGTGACCCGGACATGCACCCTGAGCGGGGTTAGCGGTTGCTTTGCGCGCCAGTGACCCGGTTGGCTGCTGCAGTTATTTCTTCGGCTATTTCAAGAGCCTCTTCGGGGGTGAAATCCATCGGAATTTCAATGCCGTCCCCTTCGACAAACAAACGTACCATGCCTGCGTCGGTTGGACCGATCTGCAGGTTTGCTTCGATGTCGCGTTCGGTGTTGATGCCCATGGGTGCCTCCCGGTTGATGGGATGTATCGCTAGCGTGGCATGTCTTGAAAGGCAAGTGGCACATAGGGCAGTATGGTGAGATGGATGGAATAGACATCAGACGATTTGAGGCCGCCGACCGGGATTGGTTGATCGAGGCGCACGGCGTTCATTATGCGCGTGCAGAGGGGTTTGACGACAGTTTTGGCCCCTTGGTGGCGGATATTTTAGACAAATTCCTATGTGAGCATGATCCAGCCTGTGAAGCAGGGTGGATCGCCTGCCAAAAAGATGTGCGGTTGGGCAGCATCTTTTGTGTGAAGGTGGATGGGGAAACTGCCAAACTGCGGTTGTTTCTGTTGGTTGAAGAGGCGCGGGGCAAAGGGTTAGGGCGGCGGTTGTTGAATACCTGTATGGGGTTTGCCCGCGCGCAAGGATATCTGCGGATGACGCTTTGGACCCACGAATCTCATCAGGCGGCCGGGGCGCTTTATGCCAAAACGGGCTGGGAATTGGTGGCATCCAAGCCTGTGGTGTCATTTGGTCAGGATTTAGTGGAGCAGCATTGGGAAATAACGCTTTGACGGCGTGATGTTGCGTGAAATTCGCATCAGCTTGGTCTTGCAATCTGTGCATTGTACCGCTAAATCCGCGACGTGGGCCGCCTTAGCTCAGTAGGTTAGAGCGCTTGATTGTGGATCAAGAGGTCCCTGGTTCGAGACCAGGAGGTGGTACCACTTAATTTTCAGTGAAAGATATGGCTTTGAGTGTGGGGTTTTTGCGAAAATCCAGGTGGTTCTGCTTTTGAAGATGTGTATGTCAAAGCAATTGTTGCAGGGGCGCTGCCCCGTCGATCTTTGATCGACTCCCCGCGGTATTTAAGGCCAAAAAGAGGGATGATCAGTCGATTTGGAGAGTTTGCTGTAAAGCACCGGTGAGGCGGTTGTAGATCAGGATTTCATCTTTGGTTGTCACAATGGCGTACCAATCCGGCCCTTGTGTGAAGGCACGGGCGGTTATGCCGTCGGGAAGGGTGATTTGATCAGGAAGCGCTGGGGCATCGCGGGTCAAGCGGGTGACAAGCAGCCCAATCACGACTAGAACGCCCACAATCATCACCACGGTTAACACCGTCACCAACCGCCGCAAGAACGTCAGGTTCGCAGGCTCTACGGAATCGTTCATGTCCATATATCGCACCGTTTCATTTGTGATCGGGGAAACCCCGCCGCCGCGTCTTGATAAAGCGCTGGCGCGAGATGTGCCAGAGCAGGCGAATTTATCGCGTACCCGGTTGGGTAAGTTGATTGATCAGGGGGCGGTGAAGGTTTCTGGTCAGGTGGTTTGTGATCCACGGGCGCGGGTGACAGAGGGGCAGGTGGTTGAGATTGGTGTGGAAGAGGCTGAAGAGAGCCATATTCAGCCTGAGGTGATCCCTTTGGATGTGGTGTTTGAAGATGATGATCTGATCGTCATCAACAAACCAACTGGGATGGTGGTGCATCCTGCACCGGGCACGCCGTCAGGGACATTGGTGAATGCGCTATTGGCGCATTGCGGGGACAATCTTTCAGGGGTTGGCGGTGTGAAACGCCCCGGTATTGTGCATCGGATTGATAAGGAAACCAGTGGTTTGTTGGTTGTTGCAAAGTCGGATGTGGCGCATCATGGTTTGGCTGCTCAGTTTGAGAAACATAGTGTTGAGCGGTACTATAGGGCCTTGGTCTATGGGGTGCCGGATGCCAATGACCCCCGGCTTCGCGGGGTCAAGGGGGCATCCTTTGAAGCGGGTAATATCCTGAAGCTTACCACTCAATTGGCGCGCCATAAGACAGATCGGCAAAGGCAGGCGGTGTTGTTTAATGGGGGGCGGCACGCGGTGACACGGGCACGGACGGTTGAGGGATTTGGGACGCCAGCGGTGTTGGCGTTGATGGAATGCTGGTTGGAGACAGGTCGGACCCATCAGATCCGGGTGCATATGGCGCATGCGGGGCATGGATTGGTGGGGGATCCGACCTATGGCGGACGCCGAAAACTGCCCAAGAAAGCAGTGTCAGATAAGGCAGCTGAGGCTGTGAAAGCGTTTGACAGGCAAGCCTTGCATGCAGCGGTTTTGGGGTTTGAGCACCCGGTGACAGGCCAGATGGTGCGATACGAGGCACCTTTGCCGCAAGATATGGCCGATTTATTGGAAACGCTGAGGTGAGCTGGATAAGGTGTGTTGCGCCGTGATGAGAACGTTTGGTTTTGTAACTTTTTGTTCATAGATGCTGTGCCAGTCTTAAGAAATCCTTGCATCACGTCTTGAAACGCGACTGCGGGCACACCATATCTATGTTAAGCCTTTAAACATAAAGGTATGCATACAGGGAAAGGACACAATATGGCCAACTATGCAAATTTGCCGGCACCTACTCCTGAAGGTGGATTGAACCGTTATATGCAGGAAATTCGTAAGTTTCCGCTGTTGGAGCCGGAACAGGAATATATGCTCGCCAAGGCGTGGGTTGAGCAGGAAGACACCAAAGCGGCGCACCAAATGGTGACATCACACCTGCGTTTGGCAGCCAAGATTGCCATGGGGTATCGCGGCTATGGTTTGCCACAGGCCGAAGTTATTTCCGAAGCCAATGTTGGTTTGATGCAAGCGGTCAAACGTTTTGACCCTGAAAAAGGCTTTCGGTTGGCGACATATGCGATGTGGTGGATTCGTGCGTCCATTCAGGAATATATCCTGCGGTCCTGGTCCTTGGTAAAACTGGGAACAACATCCGGTCAGAAAAAGCTGTTTTTCAATCTGCGCAAGGCCAAAAACAAGATTGGTGCGTTGGAAGAAGGTGATCTGCGCCCTGAAAACGTTAAGCGCATTGCCACTGATCTGGGGGTGACCGAGGCAGAGGTGATCTCTATGAACCGGCGGATGTCGGGCGGAGATGCGTCACTGAATGCACAGGTCGGCTCTGAGGGTGAAGGCACCATGCAGTGGCAGGATTGGCTGGAAGATGAAGACGCTGATCAGGCCGGGGATTATGCAGAACAGGATGAGCTTTCCACCCGTCGCGAGATGCTGGCCGAGGCGATGGAAGTTCTGAATGACCGGGAACGCGATATTCTGAGCCAGCGTCGGTTGAGCGATGAGACGATCACTTTGGAAGACCTGAGTTCGAAATATGATGTCAGCCGGGAACGTATCCGGCAGATTGAAGTGCGGGCTTTTGAGAAGTTGCAAAAACGTATGCGTGAGCTGGCGAGAGAAAAGGGGATGTTGGTTACGGCTTGATCCGGCACTGACAGACTTGACGAAACATCAAACCTGCCCGCATCATCGGGCAGGTTTTTTTATTTTCATGAGGTGAAAATGGCAGGGGGGTGGGCCAAGGACGGTGCCGTAAGTGAACAGATAGAAGCGTCTATCAGTGATGAACTGGCACGTATGCAGGCGCGAAAAGGACCTGTTGGCGAAAGTTTGAGCCACTGTGCGGAATGCGAAGAACCTATCCCGCAGGCGCGGCGGGAGGCTTTGCCGGGGGTGAAGCTGTGCATCGACTGTGTCCGAGAACGCGATGCTGCATTTCAGGTGCGCGGTGGGATCAACCGCCGGGGATCGAAGGATTCGCAGCTAAAATAGCAGCGGTTTTGCCTGAATTGTAATTTTCTGCTGAGATTGGCCTGTCTCGACATGGAACCCGCCCCAAGAAACCATGCCAATGTTATTTCGCTGGTTGATTACCCCAACCATTTTGACAGGATCTTCACCGCTTTGCGCGGGGCCGGCTTGTGAGCCGCAGTTGGGAGGGCGGAATGGGATACCGCCCATCCGATGATCAATTTAAGGGCAGGCGGGAGCGTTGAACGAGGTGTTGCGTGATGTTGAGATATGCGTCTCGTTTCCAGTTGGCTTGCGTAGCGGTTGGGAACCGTTAGGCTGAGAAAATAAGCGTGTCACAGGAAAGGTCTCACCATGTCAGACATACCCAAGATCGCACAGCATTCGCCTTACCGGGTGGAGGTTGAAGCGGGAAAATCCTACTTTTATTGCACTTGTGGTCAATCGGACAAACAGCCGTTTTGCGATGGATCACACAAAGGCACGACTTTTGCTCCGATGAAATATGAGGCAAGCGAGAGCAAACCAGTGTTCTTTTGCGGGTGCAAACACTCCGAAAACGCCCCGGTGTGTGACGGGACGCATTCGAAAATCTAACGCGGTAGTGACGTAGGGAAGGGGGGAAACCGCTGACGGTTATCCCTCCATTGCCTCCAATTCGTCAATGAAGCCCGAGATCATCGACAGACCTTTGTCCCAGAATGCCGGGTCACTGGCGTCCAATCCAAAGGGCGCGAGCAGATCCTTGTGGTGTTTTGATCCACCGGCCTTGAGCATATCAAAATACTTTTCTTCAAAGCCTTCTTCACCCTCGGCATAAACCGCATAAAGCGCATTCACCAACCCATCCCCAAAGGCATAGGCATAGACGTAAAACGGAGAATGCACGAAATGCGGGATATAGGCCCAGAAAGTTTCGTATCCGTCCATAAACTCAAAGGCTGGTCCGAGGCTCTCGGCCTGTACTGACATCCAAAGGTCGTTGATGTCGTCCGGGGTCAGCTCCCCTTGGCGGCGCGCAGCATGCAATTTGCATTCAAAGTCGTAGAACGCGATTTGACGCACCACGGTGTTGATCATGTCTTCGACTTTTCCTGCCAACAACACCTTTCGATCAGCGTCATTCTTGGCCCCGTCCAGCATCTTGCGGAAAGTCAGCATTTCACCAAAAACACTTGCCGTTTCGGCCAATGTCAACGGTGTCGAAGATAACATTTCGCCTTGACCAGCTGCAAGAACCTGATGAACGCCGTGGCCCAATTCATGTGCTAAGGTCATGACATCACGGGGTTTTCCGAGGTAATTCAACATGACATAGGGATGGACGTCGGTCACTGTCGGATGGGCAAAGGCGCCGGGTGCTTTGCCCGGTTTCACACCCGCATCGATCCAGCCTTTGGTGAAGAAAGGCGCGGCAAGCTCACCCATGCGCGGATCAAAAGCGTTATAGGCATCCATCACCGTTTTCTCTGCGGTGGTCCAATCAACGATCCGTGGATCTTCCATAGGCAAAGGCGCATTGCGGTCCCAAACCTGCATCACATCCAGACCCAACCACTTGCGTTTCAGCTCATAATACCGATGCGACAGTTTTGGGTATGCCTTAACGACCGCATTGCGCAATGCCTCGACAACTTCGGGTTCAACCTGATTGCTGAGGTGGCGCCCTGTTTGCGCCGTTTCCATGCCACGCCAGCGATCGATGATTTCTTTCTCTTTGGCTTGGGTGTTGTGCACACGTGCGAAGGTTTTGATATTGCTGCCAAAAACCTCGGCCAATTCGCGCGCACCTGCCTCGCGATTGGCGCGATCCGGGTCCGTAAGCAGGTTCAGCGTGCCTTCAATGCCCAGTGTTTCACCGTTCACCTCAAATTCGAGACCCGCAATCGTTTCGTCAAACATCCGTTCCCATGCGTCCCCAACAACGCCAAGATCATGCATGAATTTTTCAAGCTCATCAGACAATTGGTAGGGTTTCATCGCGCGGATGCGATCAAAGATGGGTTTGTAACGCGCAAGGTCCGCATTTCTGTCGAGCAAACCGATCAGATGGTCATCAGGCAGTTTGTTTAATTCCAGCGTGAAAAACACCAAAGGGGTCGTGAAATTGGTGATTTTTTCCTGCGCATCGGACATGAATTTCGCCCGGCCTGCATCGGTGGTCAGCTGATAATACCGCAACCCGGCAAATGACATGATACGCCCGGCGATTTGGTTGATCTTTTCATTGCGCAACACGCAATTCAGCAACCCTTCAGCATCCAGCGTTTCCAGATTTCCTTCGTAATCCGCGGCAAAACTTGAACAGGCTTGCTCCAACCAATCCAGGTCGCGTTTCAGTTCAGGTGCGTCTTCGCTGGTGTATAGATCGCTCAGATCCCACTCAGGCAAATCACCGAGGTTGTCTTGGCCACCGGCGGCGTTGGCATCACGGACGGGGAAGGGAAGCTGAAACATTTTGAATCCTCATATCTGGTTCCTGCATACCTAAGTCTGCCGGGCCAAAGGGGCAAGCGGTGGCTTGGGAATTATGGACCTTGAGGTTATCCATAAATCCGAAGCATTTCATTCAGATCGTCCAATGTTTGTGCATCTGACGGAGGAGTGTCATGTCGCCACCGTTTGATGCGCGTGTCTTGCAATACCACGCCGGACTTGTGGCGTTTGCTGACTTGGATGCCGTCAAAGGCGATTTCGAACACAAGATGTGGGTTGACCTGACGGACAGGTCCGAAGCGTTGTTGGGTGTTTTTCTTGACCCATGTGGCGATGTCGCTGCGCTCCTTGTCGTTCAATCCGATCCCTGCCTTGGTGAATGGCACCAACGTATCCTCATTCCAGACAGCAAAGGTGAATTCCGTGAAGGGGGCGGCACCCTGTTCTATACCGGAATGCGCATAGATCATCACCGCCGTGATGCTCAGAGGGTCAAGCCCCCATTCCCGCCAATCGCCCCTATTGCCATCCGGTGCATAGGGGCTGTCCGCGTGTTTTAGGATGAGACCTTGGGCATGGTTGCTTCTTGCTGTGTCGCGCAGCGTGTTCAGCATGGGCCATGTTTCAAAAGGAAGCTGTGCAGAAAGCCTGACAGCCGTGCCAGTGGGCAGCGCGGCGCAAGCGTCTTCCAGAAATTCGCGGCGTCTGGCCAAAGGAAGAGAGCGGATATCCTGTCCTTGCCATTCAAGAAGATCAGAGACAAGCAGAACAGCAGGCGCGTCGGCCAGCAGCTTTTTGGGGGGTGTCTTGCGTTGGGTACGGGACTTTAAAGCATTGAAAGAATTGGGTTTGTCAGCGCCGTTGGGCCAAATAAGCACCTCTCCATCAAGCACGGTACCTGGCGGAAAATGATCAATTGCCTGTGCAAGTTCCGGGAATTGATCCGTCATCAATTCGTGATCTTTTGTCCAAACGAAATAGGTGCCATCGCGCAGGATTAACTGACAACGGATGCCGTGCCTTTTCCATTCTGCCTGCCAACTGACCACTGACCCAAGATGATCTGATGGGGTTTCTAGCGGACTTGCCAAACAAAACGGATAAGGACGCGAGGCATTCAGGCTGGCGTTTTCCGCTTCAATCAGGATGTGCCAGGAAATGTCATCAGGGTGCCAGTTGCCGCTCAGTCGGTGGGCAAGTTCTGTGTCGGGTATTCCTGTGGCTTGGGACAAGGCGGTTGTCATCAATTTTGGGCTAACGGTTTGCCGAAAACTGCCGGTGAGTAATTTGTTGAAAATGACCCGTTCAGAAGGACCCAATTGCTGCCAAGTTTCTAGGATAAGGGCCTTTTGGGTGGACTTACTCACATTAGATATCTCACGTATCTCATTGATCCAATAAGAAAGAGAGTGATTATCCACAGGACATTCATGCGGCAGAATTAGTGCGGTGGTTTCTGCTAGATCCCCGACAATTGCAAAGCTGTCTTCAAATAGCCAAAGCGGGATCTGAGACACCTCAAGCGCCCAATCGCGCAAATGCGGCGCTGTTACAACACGTTTGGGGCGACGACCCGATAATAGGGCAATTGTCCACAGCTTATCCACAGGCTCGGCATCGGTAAAATATTGCGCTAAAACAGTGACTTTGACCGCTGTCTTTGTGCTGCGATCAAGCGTTTCACAAAGAGCGGTGAAACGTCTCATTTGGCACGTACCTCGTTTTGAGTTTCACTGTTGAACTTGGTTGGAACCACCTGTGCATGCCACCCGTTTTCATTTAGAAAGCGGGTGAGGATATCTGTGTAACCATGTGTGACATATATATTTTCTGCTTCTGTTGCCTTGATAGCATTAAGCAAGCCATCCCAATCAGCATGATCCGACAGGACAAACCCGCGATCACCTGAACGTCGTCGCCGGATGTCACGCAGCGCCATCCACCCCGAAGCAAATGCAGTTTCCTGTGCCCCGAATTGTTGCGCCCAAGTTGTGTTGAAAGTCGAAGGCGGCGTCAAAACAATTGCACCGGGGTAAGCTTGGTCGGGGCCCGGCGAATTCGCCAGATGTGTTCGGGGCAAATTGACCCCATGGGCGCGCAAGACAGCATTGGTATCTTCCACGGCCGAATGTGCCAAGATCGGACCGATATCAGGGTCCAGCATGGTAAGCAGGCGTTGTGCCTTGCCCAATGAATACGCCCCTAGAAATGCTGTCTTACCTGCAGCAGCGCAATCGGCCCACCATGTGTTGATCTGGGCGGCAACACTTGTCTGATTTGGCCAGCGGAACACGGGCAATCCAAAAGTGCTTTCAGTGATAAAGTGATGGCATTTGACGGGTTCAAAGGCGTCTGAAAGCCCGTCGTTTTCGATTTTGTAATCTCCCGAAGCTACAAAAACCTCCCCCGCGACCTCCACGCGAATTTGGGCTGAACCGGGCACATGACCCGCGGGATGGAATGAAACGCGGGCATCTCCGATCTGGACCACTTGTCCATATGCGATATTTTGGCCTGATATACAACCCAGACGATGGCGAACAATTGCCAATGTCAGACTTGTTGCCAGGTATGACCCCATGCCACGGCGCGCATGGTCCGAATGGCCATGGGTGATCAACGCGCGGTCAACTTTGCGCCAAGGATCAATGTAAAAATCACCAGCGGGGCAATAGATGCCATTTTCTGTAAACGTGAGAACAGGCCTGCGCATTTCGCAAGGTTAGCCCATTGTGGTGCAAATCACAGGGGTCAGGTGGTGACAGTGCCTAAAAAGTGCTTTTCTAAACCATCCAGCACGGTGTTGCGGATGGTTTCACCTTCCATCAGGACCTCATGTTCGGCGCCCTCGATGATCTCCAATTGACCGCCTTTCCATGTCTCCATCCGTTCGTGAATGCGCGGTATACCTACAATGCGTTCGCGGCTGCCCAGAAAGGTCAGCGTCGGTAGGTTGGGGGCCGCGCGGCTCGCAAGATGGTCGGTTTCCGCGAATCCTTCCCGTAGCCAGACATAGCTGGGGCCGCCGAGCGCAAGCTGAGGATGCGCGCGCAGTTGGTCCTGCATCATCTGGTGCATTTCAGTGTCGGTGGTTAACATATTGTCCTCAAAGGGTTCTTTGAGAACGTAAGAGGTAGAAACGGTGCCGGGCGGCAGGCTATGACCTTTGCCGATGCGGGGCATGACCTGTGATAGGATTCTGGCCAGCCCGCGCAAATGCGGTTTGACATAGATGCCCCACATTGGCCCGGTAAAGGCGACAGCCTGTACCGCCATGCCTTCCATAACAGCGCGCAGGCCGATGCAGCCACCCATCGAATGGGCCAACAGGAAATAGGGGCGGGGCAGGCCCAGTTCACGGGCGGCGCGCATCATTGCTGCCACGTCTTTTTGATAATCGGGAAAGGTGTCGACATGTCCGATCAGTGGATCAGCAATCAGCCGGTCGGCCAAGCCTTGTCCGCGCCAATCAATACATAAAGTTGCCAGACCACGCTGCGCCAATCCGGTTGCTGTCACGCCATATTTTTCAATGTATTCAGTGCGCCCGGGGAACAACAGCACGGTGCCTTTGGCCTTCTCAGCGGGCCAGTGGCCCACCCGAATGCGTTTGTCGTCAGACGTCCGCGCCCAATAGGCTGCTGCCCCGGCAGGACCGGGGTGCACGTCCGTGAAAAGAGGCGCGGGCGTAAGCTCCATCAGGCGAGAGCGGACGCCAGTTTCATGGCCATACCCATGTCACCATCAACCGTCAGCTTGCCAGTCATGAAGGCGGATGTTGGATTTGTTTCGCCCGACAGGATTTCCTGAAAGGTGTCGGCATCGGCACTTAGGGTGACATCGGCATCTTCATCTGCAGCGCGCGCGCCGTCGGCATCGATAATCACGGTGCCTTCGCCTTCGATATCGAATTTGGCGGAGCCGTCAAATTCGCCGCCTCCCAGTTTTTCATTCAATGCAGCAACGGCTTTGTTCACAATATCGCTCATTTCGGTACCTTTTTGGCAAAATGGCTCCGGTCACGTCTGGAATTGTGGCGGCAGCCTGTTACATTCACCCTTGTTATGCGCATCATACCCGTCAACCTCAAACGTCACCTTACGGCACTTGTCTCGCTTGTGTTGCTGTGTAGCACAGGTTTTGCGGAACCTGCGCCGCAGGAACTCATGGATAAGTTGAAGTCAGCCAGCAAGACAGACGCCCCGCGGGTCGCTGCTGAAATCAAGACGGTCTGGTCAAGGTCCGGGTCGGCGGCAATGGATTTGCTGTTGCTGCGGGGCAGGGACGCGATGGAAGAGGGCAATTTCGCGCTGGCGATTGAGCATCTGACCGCTTTGACCGACCATGCGCCGGATTTTGCCGAAGGGTTTCACGCCCGGGCCGAGGCCTATTTCCGCTCTGATCTCTATGGCCCGGCGTTGGATGATCTGGAAATCACTCTGGCGCTTGTCCCCTCCCATTACGAAGCGATCTTTGGGCTTGCTGTGATGTGGCAGGAATTTGGTGATCTCCACAAAGCCGCCGATTTGTTCGACAAGGTCTTGGAAATCCACCCAAATCATGGGAATGCTGCACAGGCGCTGGAGCGTCTGAAACGCGACGGTATTGGTCGCGAGCTTTAATCGGGGATAAAATTGTCAGGCAATTCTCGGGTTGTGGCCGTTCTTGGCCCGACAAACACGGGCAAAACCACCTACGCAATTGATCGCATGCTGGCGCACCGCACGGGTGTCATTGGTTTGCCGTTGCGGCTTTTGGCGCGCGAGGTCTACGACAGAATCGTCGCCCTGCGGGGGCCATCGGTTGTGGCCTTGGTCACCGGCGAAGAACGCATTGTGCCGCCACGCACGCAATATTGGGTTTGCACTGTCGAAGCCATGCCGGAAGGGATGGGTGCGGATTTCCTTGCGGTGGATGAAATCCAGCTTTGCGCAGATCCGGAAAGGGGTCATGTCTTTACCGACCGTTTGTTGCGCAGCCGTGGCCAGCATGAGACCTTGTTTCTGGGGGCTGACACCATGCGTGGCACCATTGCGGCATTGGTGCCCGGTTCTGAATTTCTGCGTCGGGACCGGATGTCAGAGCTGGTCTATGCCGGGCAGAAAAAGATCAGCCGCATGCGTCCCCGGTCCGCGATCGTCGGATTTTCGGTTGAAAACGTCTATGCCATTGCCGAATTGATCCGCCGTCAAAAAGGCGGCGCGGCCGTGGTGATGGGCGCGTTATCGCCGCGCACCCGCAATGCACAGGTGGATATGTATCAAAATGGCGAGGTTGATTACCTCGTTGCCACGGATGCCATTGGGATGGGGTTAAACCTTGATGTGGACCATGTGGCATTTTCCGCCCTGTCAAAATTTGACGGACGTCGCATGCGACCGCTGGCCCCGAATGAGCTGGCTCAGATTGCCGGACGCGCGGGTCGGGGTCTTAAGAGCGGCACATTTGGGGTGACCGGGGATGCGCCAAGTCTGGATGACGGCGTTGCGCGTGCGATCATGGACCACAGCTTTACTCCGCAAAACAAGATTAATTGGCGCAATCATGCCCTGCAATTTGGATCTGTCGATCGGTTAATCACAAGTCTTGAAGCAAAACCTGATGATGAAAGATTGGTACGGGCCCGCGAGGCGGACGATCTCAAAGTGCTGAAGACACTTGGTCAAGTGGATGAAGTTTTTGCGCGATGTGGTGATGGGCCTTCGGTACGGTTATTGTGGGATGTCTGTCGTATCCCTGATTTTCGCGGCATAAGCAGTGCGGAACATGCGCAGCTGCTTGAGACGATATTCAATGATCTGCATCAGCGGGGTACGATTCCCGATGATTGGCTGGCGCGGCAAATTAAGCGTATTGATCGCACGGACGGCGACATTGACGCGCTTTCAAAACGATTGGCGTTTATCCGCACATGGACCTATGTCGCGCAGCGCAAAGGCTGGACAAAAGACGAAAGCCATTGGCGCGAGGCCACACGTGTCGTAGAAGACCGCCTATCAGATGCATTACATGAGCGACTGACACAAAGATTTGTAGACCGGCGTACGTCAGTTTTGTTGCGCCGGCTGGGACAGAAGGAGGCCATGGTGGCCGAAGTAAATGATACTGGCGAAGTGACCGTCGAAGGCGAATTTGTTGGCAAACTGGACGGGTTCCGGTTTCGAGCGGACAAAGGGGCTGGTGGCGCCGAAGAGAAAACGATCAAGACAGCCGCGTTGCAGGCGTTGGCACCGCAATTTCATCTGCGGGCAGACCGGTTTTATAACGCCCCTGATACGGAGATTGATTTCACCGAACAAGGTGGTTTGATGTGGGGGGCTGCGGCTGTTGGAAAGCTGGTCGCGGGGCAGGATGCGTTAAAGCCACAGGTCCAGGTGTTTGTGGATGATGTTGCCGGACCCGAGGTTGCCCAAAAGGTTGAACGCCGGTTGCAGCATTTTATTGACCGCAAGGTTGCGGCGCTATTTGAACCCCTTTTGGCCTTGTCCAAAGACGAGACTCTGACCGGTCTTGCGCGTGGCTTTGCGTTCCAGCTTGTTGAAAATTTTGGTGTTTTGCCGCGCAGTGCGGTTGCGGATGATGTCAAATCTCTGGATCAGGATGCGCGCGGGGCGTTGCGTAAACATGGCATTCGATTTGGCCAATTTACCATTTTCATGCCTTTGCTGCTCAAACCTGCGCCAACGCGGTTGCGTCTGGTTTTGTGGTCCCTGACCAAAGGTTTGGATGAATTCCCCGAATCGCCGCCCCCCGGTTTGGTGACGATTCCGGTCGAAACTTCTGCCCCCGAAGGCTCGGATACAATGGCAGGGTATCGCAATGGCGGCACCCGTGCGATCCGTATCGATATGCTGGAACGGCTTGCCGATATGCTGCGCTCTGAGAATTCCCGCGCTGGATTCGAGGCAAAGGCCGATATGTTGTCGATCACGGGCATGACCCTTGAGCAATTCGCCGATTTGATGGGCGGATTGGGGTATCATGCTGAAAAAGGCGAACGCGAAAAGGTGAAGCCTGCGGCCGAGAATGCCAAACCAACGCCTGATGCGCCATCTTCGGAGGCAGAGAAAACCGCTGATGAAGTGGCGACAGCTGCTGAAGAAGCCGCGCCAACGCCCGCCACCCCTTCAGAAGAAGTCCCGGCCCCTGATGTTTCCACATCTGAAACAGCCACCAATGTAGCCCCCCCTGAAATGGAGGTGTTTTATACCTTTACATGGGGACGTCAGCGCAGCGGTGGGCAAAACCCCCGTCGTAGCAGTGACAAACCACGTGGCAAAGGCAAGCCGCAGGGTAAAGGCCGCAAAGGCGCGCCGCGCGGCGATAAATCTGGCAACAAGCCGCAAAACTTCTCAGCGCGTCCACCCAAAAAAGAAAAACCAATCGATCCGGACAATCCTTTTGCCGCAGCCCTGATGGGGTTGAAGGACAACAAATAGGTGTCTGACACCATCGAAAAGCTGCGCGTGGACAAATGGTTGTGGCATGCGCGGTTTTTCAAGACGCGGTCCTTGGCCGCGGCGACTGTCAAAAGCGGCGCTGTGCGCATCAACGGAACGGTTACACATAAACCCGCAGGCATGGTTGCGCCCAGGGATGTGCTGACCTTTGCGCAGGGGGATCATATTCGCGTGATTCAGATTGATGCATTGGGTGAACGGCGCGGACCAGCCCCCGAAGCACAGGCGCTTTACACCGATTTGTCCCCGCCAGAGCCGCGTTCAAAGAACAATCAACCCGCCAACCCGGGTTTTGAGGGAAAAGGACGCCCAACCAAGAAGGATCGCCGTATCCTTGATCTTTCTAAGGCGCGCCACCTTGAATGATTGCGCCCCCTGATTTAGTCAGCTCTGACGCCAACCTCACAGAGACCTGACCATGACATATATCGTCAACGACAGCTGCATTGCTTGTAAATACACCGACTGTGTCGAAGTGTGTCCCGTGGACTGCTTTTATGAAGGTGAAAACATGTTGGTCATTCATCCGGATGAATGTATCGATTGCGGCGTGTGCGAACCCGAATGCCCAGCGGATGCGATCCGGCCGGATACAGATGCTGACATGGAAAAGTGGGTCGAATTCAACCGCAAGTATTCTGAACTGTGGCCAGTGATCATCACTAAGAAAGATCAATTGCCCGAAGCAGAAGAACGAGATGGCGAAACTGGTAAGTTGGAGAAGTATTTTTCCGAAGCTCCCGGAGAAGGGGGCTGATTCGGGAGGTTGTTTTCATCAATGTCCGACGCAAAGCATCATAAATTGTTGGGGTTTCAGACCCAATTGGCCCATGATTTCGGCTCACCTTTTTAAGCGGGCGTTTTTGTGATATACTTGTTTCAATGCGAAATGAGACAAAGGTCAGCAACAGCTTTATGATACGTGATCCTCGCTGCTGCATCTAACCATCCAACCCGGAATGAAACGCACCCTGACGCGCAGTTCGCGTGATAGGTTTGCGTTTTTTGCGCGCTCTAAGGCGCGTCAAAGAATAAAGCGCGGTCTGATCCGCACCATAGGAGCCTGTACATGAGTAAGTCGAAGAAGCTAGATTTCCGCCCCAACGAATTTGTTGTCTATCCCGCGCACGGTGTTGGACAAATCGTTTCGGTTGAAGAACAGGAAGTCGCGGGCATCACTTTGGAACTATTTGTGATTGCGTTTGAAAAAGACAAGATGACGCTGCGGGTGCCAACGCATAAGGCTACGGATATCGGCATGCGCGCGCTGAGCAGTCCTGATGTGATCAATCACGCGATGAAGACGCTCAAAGGTAAGGCCAAGGTCAAACGCGCGATGTGGTCGCGTCGGGCACAGGAATATGAGCAAAAGATCAACTCTGGTGATTTGATTGCCATTGCCGAGGTGGTGCGTGATTTGCATCGCACTGATGACCAGCGCGAGCAGAGCTATTCCGAGCGTCAGCTTTATGAAGCTGCACTTGAACGGTTGACCCGCGAAGTTGCAGCCGTCAGCGGCGGTGATGAACTGGGCGCGGCAAAGCAGATTGGTGATGTACTGGAAAGCCGCATCGCGGCCTGATCTGTCCTTTGAGGTCATGAGAATTCAAGCGCCGCTTCCTTTTTCAGGAGGCGGCGTTTTCTGTTAGGTCAGGACCGCGAGGCACGTCAGTAGCAGAATTGTCTCAACGATTTGTTGGGTCGCGCCAAGGACGTCTCCTGTCTGCCCTTTGATTTTGACTTTTGCCACCAGCGCGACGCAGAGCGCCGCAAGGCATGCAGCAAGCATCAGCAGAACCGCATTGGCGGGTAAAGCGATGGCACATCCCACAAGTGCCAGACCTCCTGCGAGATATGTTGCCCCCTGCGGCGGACGTCCGGTTTGGCGGGACAGCCCGTTTTCGCGGGCGTTGGGCAGCGCATACATCACCACCGACATCATCCCCCGGGACGCCATTGCCACACCAATGACAACAAGAGCCCAGCCCGGCAAAACGATGATCGCGCTTAGCGCAATCCATCGCAGGCCAAAGTTGATGCCCAAGGCCAGAACACCATAAGTCCCGATCTGGCTGTCTTTCATGATTGCCAATCGGCGTTCACGGGTCCAACCGCCCCAAAACCCATCTGCACAATCCGCCAAGCCATCTTCGTGCATCGCGCCGGTACAAAGCGCGCTGGCCAGCAAAACCAGCAAGGCCGCGATGCCGGGGGTAAGACCAAGCCAAAGCGAGAGCGTAGCGGCCAAAGTGGCCAAGACACCAACCACAAGGCCAACCAGCGGATAGGCCCATGCCGCATAGGCGCCGGGGCGCGTGTCATTGGGTGGAAAGGCGGCGCCGGGCAGCGGCAAGCGGGTCAAAAGCGCAAGAGCGCGAGGCAGGTCACGCAGCTGCGGTGCAAAGGCACGGGCGGATGTGTCGTTATCTGTCATTTATATGCCTCAGAACCCCTTCCTGCGGGTGGATGCTGTCGCTAGACAGGACCAAACCAAACCAAACCGAACCAAAGCCAGAGCATGCCCATGAGCAACCAATTTGCAACCCTATCTGATTTCCGCGCCTGTCTGGCCACACTTCCTCAAGCGGATGTGCAGAGTGAGGCCGCCGCAGCGGCACATAACCTGCAATTGACCAAACCACCGGGCGCTTTGGGGCGTCTTGAGGATCTGGCACTTTGGTATCGCAGTTGGCGTGGCGGGGAAAACGCTGAAGTTACCTTGCCACAGGTTATTGTTTTTGCGGGCAATCATGGCGTTGCGGCGCGTGGGGTATCAGCCTTTCCGGCTGAGGTCACAGCGCAGATGGTGATGAATTTTGAACATGGGGGCGCGGCCATCAATCAGATCGCGCGCATAAATGGTGCAAAGCTTGATGTTGTGGCGCTTGAGCTGGACAAACCAACGCAGGACTTCACCCAAGGGCCAGCTCTTGATGAAGACGCGTTATTGGCGGCCCTGCAGGCGGGATGGGACGCAGTTGATGAAAAAGCGGATCTGTTGGTGGTTGGTGAAATGGGCATTGCCAACACAACATCCGCTGCTGCATTGGCTTGCGCTTTGCTTGGTGGGACGGCGGCTGAATGGACGGGGCGTGGGACAGGTGTGGATGATGCGGGGCTTACGCTAAAGACAAAGGTCGTGGCGGAAGGTGTGGCAAAACACCAAGATGCCGGTGATGGGTTGGATATCTTGGGCTGTCTGGGAGGGCGAGAGATTGCTGCGATGGCGGGCGCTATTGTTCGGGCCCGTGATCTGCGCATACCGGTTATTCTGGATGGGTTCATCTGTTCTGCGGCGGCGTTGACACTGGCCAAGACACAGACCAGGGTGTTGGACCATGTGGTTGCGGGGCATCAGAGCGCGGAGGGTGGTCATGAGCGACTGCTCAAGGCGCTGGACAAGACGCCGCTGTTGCAGCTTGGGTTGCGATTGGGAGAAGCCTCGGGGGCGGCGCTGGCGATTGGGGTACTGCGGGCCGCGATGGCCTGTCATGCCGGGATGGCGACCTTTGCGCAAGCAGGCGTGAGCGATGGCTGACAACAGGGGTGGACGGGACGTCCCCCTTACGGGCCGCTCTCGCGACCAGATCGCCTGACCTGAAATACAAGTCCAGGTAATGCGCTGACATATTGCGTTTGGTCGCGACATTGGCGATGCAGGGTGCCTGAGCCAAGGGGACAAACCGGACATTTTGGATCAGATCATGCGGGGCAATATGCCCCCCTTACACTCAACTGTGGTGCCGGGCCAGATCAGCCGCCTTCGTTGTCTTCTTCGTCAGTGCGGTTGAGAAAGGCGGTTTCGAGGTCTTTCTGCAACTCTTTGGCACGCGCAACATAAGCCGCATTGGCAGCTGGTTCGACGCCAGGGCGCCAAAGCGATGCCAATTCGCGAACTGACATGCGGTCATGTTCAAAGAACATGCGTTCGGCTTCATGGGCTTGATAATCAGATAACCCAAGACTTTCGAGCACGTAACGCCCCGCGCGCAGCGAACTGTCGAACATTTCACGTACGATATCATCCGCACCAGCTTGATACTGGCGGTAAACCTCGGTGCGGTCCCGGGCGCGGGTGATGATGCGCAGATCCGGGCGTTCTTTGCGTGCATAGGTGATCAAGGCGAGTGCCGCGGTGCGGTCATCAAGCGCAACCACCAGCACGCTGGCATCTTTTAGCCCTGCCTTGCGCAGGATGTCAGGCCGGGTTGGGTCCCCCAGAAACGCAGTAAAGCCAAAGCGCCGCATCACCGCGATGGTTTCAGGGTTGTGATCCAGAACCACGGTTTGAAACCCGCTTGCCTGTACCAGACGGTTCACGATCTGACCAAACCGGCCAATGCCGGCAATGATCACCGGGCCTTCGGCCTCGATGTCGTCCGGAATGATGGGGCCATTCGCGTCATCATGACGTTTGCTGATGATGTCGTGAAGGATAAACAACAACGGCGTAATCAGCATTGACAAGGCAATCACCAACAGCAGGGTTTCGGCCACGTCCTTGGGTATGACACCGGTGGTCACCGAAAAACTGACAAGCACAAAGCCGAATTCACCCGCTTGTGCCAAGGCCAGCGCAAAAAGCCATTGATCCCGACCTTTGAGCTTGAACAACCGTCCCAGCGCAAACAGGATCAAACCTTTGACGATAATGACCAAAAGCGCCATGCCAAGGATAATGACGGTGTCGGCAAACAACAGCTCAAAATTGATACCTGCGCCAACGGTGATGAAAAACAGACCCAACAGCAGCCCTTTGAAAGGTTCAAGGTCGGTTTCCAATTCGTGACGAAACTCAGAGCTGGCCAAAACCACGCCGGCAAGGAACGCGCCCAGAGCGGGGGACAGGCCCACAAGGATCATCAGAAAAGAGATCCCCGTGACGATCAGCAAAGCGAGCGCTGTGTACATTTCGCGCAAATTGGCCGAGTGAATGTAGCGAAAGACCGGTCGCGTGAAAAAGACCCCAACCACAATGATCGCGGCAATAGCACCGATGGTCACCAGTGTGATGCCCCAACTGGGCAGGCTGTCTATGAAATTGAACGCGGCTTCTGCCCCTGCAGGGGTTGCGTGCCCATCAGCGGCGCTATGGGCTTTGGTGACTTCGGCCACATCCAAGGAGATTGACCCATCTGGCATAACACCGCCGATGGCTGAAACTGCCAAGAGGGGCAAAAAAGCAAGGATCGGAATGACCGCGATGTCTTGGGTCAATAACACCGAGAACACCGAACGCCCGCCGCCAGTCTGCATGAGGTTCTTTTCCGACAGGGTTTGCAGCACAATCGCTGTTGAAGACAAAGCCAAGGTTAACCCAATGGCAAGCGAGACGTTCCAAGGCTGACCATAGGCCATCGCGATGCCCATCAGGGTTGCAGTCGACAAAATGACCTGTAAGCCACCCAGCCCCAGCAAACGATGCCGCATATTCCAGAGGGCACGCGGTTCAAGCTCCAGCCCGATCAGGAACAGCATCATCACCACGCCAAATTCGGCGAAATGCTGTAAATCCTTTGTTTCGGACCCCACCAAACCCAAGGCAGGGCCGATCAGGATGCCAGCAGCGAGGTAACCTAAGACGGACCCCAACCCCAGACGGGATGCAATAGGCACCGCGATCACGGCAGCGGCAAGGTAAATTGTGGCTTGGAAAAAGAAACCTTCCATGGGCGCTCCGCTTTGCGTTGATGGGTTTATGAGGCCATTTGCGCAGCTCAGCAATGGTTGGCAATGAAATCAGCGGCATCGGGGCAAATTCATTTGAGGTCAAAGGGTAAACGGCGTTGAAGCGGGCATTAGGAGAAACGCATCAACTTAGGGTAGTGTGTCTCCCATAAATTTGAAAAAGCGATTCTATTATGAATAAAATGATGTTTGTGGCTGTCCTCAGCTTGCTTTGCGCGTCTTTCAGTTGGGCGCAAACACCCGTTGCGTCTTTGGTTGAGGCGTCCAGTACACCGCCAATGGTTGCACGTTGCGCGGGACCGGAGGGACGCATGACCAGCGCGACCTATCTTGTGAGCGTGGCGACCTGTTTACACGGCGCGTCAGACCCGGTTCGTGTGGCATTGGTACAGGATATCAACATCAAGAGTTGGTCTTATGCCTATCTGAACAAAGGAACATTCTGGATTGCAATCCTTCTGGCCGTCCTTGTGTTGATCTGGCCATCTATCGTTGCGATTGCCTCGGTTGGACCGCGTAAACAGCAGCCAAAACCGGGGGAGGCTCAAGAACCGGAAACGCCTGTCAATGAAACAGACCCAACCAAACCAGGCAGGCTGCGATATTTGCGAAACACCAATGTCGCGTCTGCTTTGCAGACCTCCATTGCGGCGCTGGCAGCGCTGTGTTTTGCGTTTTATGCCCATTACAAAGGCAATCAGGTCACCGCAGAAAACTTGATCCGCGAAATCATTTTTGCCGAAAAGATCACACCCAAACGTATGACGACCATTATTGCGGCGGTGGCGGAAATGGACAAAGGGTTCAGCTTTGCCAGCATCGAAGGCGTAGCGGCAAAGTCGGATCAGGGCGGCAATTAGCGACCTCAGGTGGGTAGCGGCCCATCGCGCTTGAGTTGGTCCATTACGATCTGACTGTGAACCCGTGACACCGCCGGATGAGGCAGCAATACTTCGTGAATGAGGCGGTTCAGGCTGGGCAGGTCCTCGCAATACACCCGCAACAGGTAATCCGCATCACCTGTCATGGTCCAAACACTGACGATTTCGGCCCGTGTGGCCATCAGCTGAGCAAAGCTGTGCGAATGTTCGGGACCATGGGTACCCAGATGTACCTGTACAAACCCTTGGACATTTAAGCCAAGCCGCAAGGGGTCAAGCCGTGCGGTGTACCCTTGAATATACCCCTCAGCCTCAAGCCGCTGACGCCGTCGCCCGGCCTGAGACGCTGACAGGTTCAACCGGTCCCCCAATTCTTGGGCGGTCAGATGCGCGTCTTTTTGTAGGGCAGATAAAAGACGAAGATCGGAATCATCAAGCATATGCGGTGCTTTCGCAATTTTCAGTACATGTACGCGGGAAATTGACGAAAAATCAATCACCAAAGGGAAACAATGCGCAACATCAGCGCATGGATGCGCATAGATATCAGTTATCGTTTGAAATCCGCATTAAAGGAGACAACCCATGGGTCCTTTCCCACACGACGCAGCCAAGTCAGAGATCACTGCGGAAAACCCCGCAGGTACCGACGGGTTCGAGTTTGTCGAATTTGCCAGCCAGAATCCGCAGGAGTTGCGGGAGGTGTTCACGCGGATGGGATATGAACATGTGGCCAATCACAAAACCAAGCAGATTGAGCTTTGGCAACAAGGCGATATCACCTATGTGCTGAACGCTGATCCATCGTCCTTTGCCGCGAAATTTGTCGCAGCACATGGGCCATGTGCCCCCTCCATGGGGTGGCGGGTTGTGGATGCGCAAAAGGCGTTGGCCCATGCGGTTGAAAGGGGTGCAGAAGAATACACCGGTGATGGCAAAGTACTGGACGTGCCCGCAATCATGGGGATCGGTGGCTCATTGATCTATTTTGTAGAGCAATATTACGACACATCCCCGTATAACTGGGAATACGACTGGATCGCTCAATCCAAACCCGAAGGCGTCGGCTTTTACTATCTCGACCACCTGACTCACAATGTGTTCAAAGGAAACATGGACGTCTGGTTCAAGTTTTATGGCGATTTGTTCAACTTTCGGGAAATCCGGTTTTTTGACATCTCAGGAAAATATACCGGGCTGACGTCGCGGGCGTTGACCTCTCCTTGTGGGCGCATTCGTATCCCGATCAACGAAGACCGCGATGAAAAAGGGCAGATTGTTGCCTATCTTAAAAGATACAAAGGCGAAGGCATTCAGCACATCGCGGTTGGTGCGCGCAACATTTATGAGGCGACCGATACGATTTCGGAAAAAGGCGTCGTGTTTATGCCCGGACCGCCTGACACCTATTACGAGCTCAGCAAAACCCGAGTGAAAGATCATGAGGAACCGCTGGAACGCATGCAAAAGCATGGCATCCTGATTGATGGCGAAGGTGTTGTTGATGGGGGTGAGACACGCATCTTGTTGCAAATCTTTTCAAAGACCGTGATCGGTCCGATCTTTTTTGAGTTCATTGAACGCAAAGGCGACGATGGATTTGGGGAAGGCAATTTCAAAGCGCTGTTTGAAAGCATTGAACAGGAACAGATCGACAATGGGGAACTGCGAGACGCCTCTTAGCATTGCATTGTGGCGCCTGTGCAGAAAGGGATTGAGGTGCAGGTGCCACGGGTCTCTGAGCTTGCGTGATGAAGGTCAGATATGTTTGACTTTCACGTCACAAGACTGAGCTAAATTGTGAAAATTGGTAAAGCTGCCCTTCGTGCAAATCGCGGCGAAAGCTGACTCAGAGCCCAACTTGCTCATTGGTCAGTCCGCAGCGAAGGTCTGCTTCTGCTAAACGGGCATTCTCGGTGTTAGTGGTTTTACGGTGGAGCAATCAGACCAAACGCTTAGACTTTACCGCTGAATATATAAAAGGCGGACTGCTGCGCCCGGAGCGTCCAGCACGTCCCATGTTTTGTACGCTGCTACATAGACGATGCGCTTTTCTTCTAACGTTCCCCAAGCTTGCACGGCATTTTTTGCCAGTCCCTGACCTCTTTCAGCGTTTGTACGTGCGTCGAATTTTTTTACCCAAGGTTGTGCAAGTTCGAAACTTTGTTGCGGCGTCATTCCTGCTAGCCCAACGAAACAGGCACCTTCGTCACCTCTTGAACCCAATAGTACGATTACATCTGTACCAGAATTTTCAAGAATTACGGCACGCTGCGCCCTCTGAATTGATGCTAGGCGAGCGTTTTTAGTTTCCGTATAGCCTTTCGCCTTCAGAGCCGTTGAAGCAGCAACCCAATTGGGTGCATGCCGACCACACACAGAAGCAGCACTTTTGGCTTCAGAAAATTGTTGCGGGGTAGCTGGAGTCGTGCTGACTAATTTCTGGTTGACTGGCTTGGCACAGCCAGCAAGCAGTAGTGTAACTCCTACAAAAAACATGACGACAGGTTTCATTTTGGGCCTCAAAAGAATTATCCGTTTAGATTGATTATTCGCAATTTGCCTTAAGTGAGCGCTGCATCGTTCTGATCTGTTTTTTCACGCGCCTTGGGTTTGGCAAAAGTTCCATTGTCTGCATGTTGTTGGTGCCGTTGTACCATGAGTCAAACAGCAGTAATTTGATGTCTTCATCAAGAACGGCGTCTGCAACGCGGTAGGTACAAAGGCAGTCGTTTTGACTCAGTCCTCCTCCACGCCCTTCCGAAATCATCTTCTGACAAATTTGGTTTGCTTATGGTGCGGCGGTTACGAGGTTTGGAGCAATAAAAAGCGCCGAAATGGCGCAGATAAATAAACGGCATTTTTCTTTCATGAAATCACCTTGGTTAATGGTCGATACTTGAACTACTTTCAGGTAGCTTGGCGAGCCAAAATAAAATCCCATCAGGCTTTGTTCAGTTTACTCACGTCCATCTTAGATGAAGCGTTCAAAAGTAACAATATCTGGGCGTGCAATCGAAAGCGGTCGTTCAATCAGTGACCGCTTCGTCCGCACAGCAGCCCTTGGCCGAGGACGCGACACAGGCGCGGTCTGGGTGAAATGCTTGACGATTGGGCCAGTATTGCTTGAAGCGGCCAGTTGATCAGATTCAGAAAAATTACCACTTAGGGTCATAGGTGCACGGCATTCCATGCTGCGCTGGTGCTACCGAGGCATTTTGAGGACAAGGTCTCGGCCACGTTTGTTGTAGCGCAATTCGCCTTCGCCTATAGCCGAAACCCGGCCTCCATCAATGCGGTCGCCAACAACCACTTTTTTGTATCGCCCATTGCCAAGCCGGACAAGCGCGCGCCGATTTGACGGTTTGCCGTAAACACCAATCAAATTGACCTGCCTAAGGTTGATCGCATTTTTGACGGTTGCCTGTTGGGCAACAGATGCATTTGACGGAATTTTAGGCTGTACAACACGTGGCGCAATAGCGGCGGCGCTGGCCACGCGGACCTCTTCGGTCGGTTTCGCCCGTTGAGCACGTCTGACGATCCGGGCAAAGTTGCGGGGTCTCGTGTCGGGCCGGACAGAGGCACGTACCGCAAGTCTGGTCGCATTTTCGATGGGTTTTGGGGCGTTTTCAACGGGGGTGGTCAGCGCGAGTTGCACCGCGCCATCTGTGATTTCGGGTGGCACAGCGGCGTCTTGGGGCTCTGAAGATTGTTCCAGTGCGGCTTCGGCTTTCTGTTGCAAGGACTGGGGGCGCAGGGCTGGACGAATGGCGGCCAATTCGCGACGGGTCAGCCCGCCCAATTGCGCACGTTCTGTGTTTTCGATCAGGTTGCGGGGTCTTGGGGACGGGCGCAAACGGGCAAGAGGAGAGGGGTTCGCGGTGTCTTCTGGGGCGGTGCGAAACCGGGTTGGGATGACCGGTGGTTCAAGGGGGGGGCGACCAAGGTAGACGGTGAAACCGTCAGGTGAAAGCGCGCCAGCGACAGTGGGGATCACCAAACCCTGCGGATCAAGCGCAAATTGTGTGCCCGCAGCGGCAGGTGAAGAGACCGAGGCCAGCACCGTATCTGTCGCAAAGGCGTCCACAGACGGCAATGCAATGGCATCGGTTGATGTGCTGACCGGATCGATGTTGGTCAGGTAAAAGTCGTCAATGTCCACAAGACCAGCAGGTTCAGGTGGCACCACTGGCGCACGTGGCCAAATGCCAGACGCGGCATAGCTTGCTTCCAGTTCAGTATCGCTTGGCGGGGTTGCAAAGGTGGGGAGCTCTGGCGCGCGCAATGCGTCTAACACAGCAGCGTCTTCTTCGCTCAGCGATGGATCGAGGGATGCGGTGACAATTTTTGGTTCCGGCAACGTGTCAAAGTCAAGCGGCGCGGGCGTGACATTTGCCAATTCAGGCGCACGGGTGCCAAAGAGTTTTGACAGTTTCAAACCGTCGTCGAGGAACACGGAGGCCCATGCGGCGACACCTGCCAACAGGACCAACAATGCCGCAGTCAGGATCAAGCCAAGAAAGCGCGGTTTGCCCCCAACCTGTGCCTTGCGCGCGCCAAAAACTGTCATCCGTTCTTGTTCAGAATCTTCAATGGCGCTCTGAGCGCTGCCGGGGGCGAGCACAATCGGGGCCGTGGCCGCATTCTTGGCGCGCCTGCGGGACAGGAAACCTGCTTTTGGTTCTGAGGAAGGGGGAGATTGGATCGCCGGGGCAGCAACGGGGGGAGGCGGCGGTGGCGAGGGTGCCGCCTGAACGTTTGGTGGTGGGCTTTCTGGTGCGATGGCCAATTCGCCTGCGGTAACAGAGACAGCGGCAGACAAAGGTGGATCAGAGGCGCGGGCACTTTCCTCGAAGGAGGCTGAGCGGCTGGCACCACCTAATTGTGGCGCGTTGCCTGTGTCGGTTGTGCGGCGGCTGGCAAAGCCAACTGGGGCCGTCGCTGTTGGTTCTTGGAGTGGTGGTTCTACCACCTCATCTGTGTTTGCCGTCTCTGCCGCTATGGGGACGGCGTCTTGTGGCTCTTGTTGTTCTTGGGGCGCGGATGAAACGTCATCTGGCGTGTCATGTATGGGCGCAAATTCTACTGTCTCAGGGTGGGGCGCTGGTGGTGCCTCTTCGACCTCTTCTATCGAGGTCTCATCGGCAGGACTCACAGCCTGCGGTTCTTCATCTGGTAAAGTTGGCGCGACATCGCCGATGACAACAACTGCAATCCCGTCTGGTTCAACCCTTACATCCGGACCAAGGATCCCTTGCGCATTTGACGACGTCCCAAAGGAAGGTTCGCCCAGGTAGGTTTGATCACCAGGAACCGCAGCAAAGCTGACCGGATTGAACTGGTGCTCAGTGGCAAAGGCTTCGGCTTCTGCCAAGGTTTCTTTGGCAACAGCCGCAATATGGGTCTTGTCGCCCTCCAAGCTGATATCAAAGGCCAGATCAGCAACCGGGTAGGGTGTGGCCCCCTCAAGTGCAACAATCGCTGCCGCACGCCGTGCAGCATCGTCTTGATCGGGGGTGTCGATTGTCAGATATTTGATTTGTTCATTGGGCAGCAACACTTTGCTAAACAGAGTGCCCGGTTCCAGCGATTTGGCACCGTTGCGCAGCATCTCAAGTTCTGCGGACATGTCAGTGGCATCAAGTGCAACATCGCCCACCACGCGCCATCCGCCGACCGCCCGGTGCAACAACCGGATACCGTCAAAGGAAAGAGAGAGAGCAAAGCTTGGTTTCATCGCCGCGACATTGACACTAGGGAAGGCGCATATCTGATACACACCAAGAGGTTAAATAATAGCGTGTGACCCGGCACAAGGAAAGGGGTCGCTGATGTCGTTGATAAAATCCGCGAATAGTTTCGCCAAAAAGTCGGCTCACCCCCCCGCATCTTGATCAAGCGGGAGGGCGTTTGGATCAGGCGTTATCAGCTGGACGCTTTGGATAGAGCTTGATCCAGATCAGCAATCAGATCGTTTGGATCTTCTGTTCCGATTGAAATGCGCACCACATTGGGCCCGGCACCTGCGGCTTCTTGTTGTTCGGCGGACAATTGCCGGTGGGTGGTGGAAGCCGAATGGATCACAAGGCTGCGGGTGTCACCAAGGTTGGCGACATGGCTAAAGATCTCCAACGCGTTGACCAATTTCACACAGGCTTCATATCCGCCTTTGACGCCAATGGTGAACAACGCGCCTGCGCCTTTTGGGCTCACCGATTTGGCGCGTTCATAATAGGGTGAGGATTCAAGGCCTGCATAAGTGACCTTTTCAATCCGGTCGTCTTTCTCAAGCCAAGCCGCAACGGTCTTGGCGTTTTCGACATGTTTTTCCATGCGCAAGGACAGGGTTTCAGTGCCCATCAAGGTGTAGTGCGCAGCTTGTGGGTTCATTGTCATGCCCAGATCGCGCAGGCCGATTGCAATGCCGTGAAAGGTAAAGGCAAGATTGCCGAAGGTCTCGTGAAACTTCAGGCCGTGATACGCGGGTTCTGGCTGGCTGAGGGACGGGAATTTGTCATTTGCGGACCAATCGAAGGTGCCTGAATCAACCACACAGCCGCCGGTAACCGTGCCGTTCCCAGTCAGGTATTTGGTTGTGGAATGCACAACAAGCGTCGCGCCATGTTCAATTGGGCGCACCAAATAGGGCGTGGCGGTGGTGTTATCGATGATCAATGGAATTTCTGCGGCATCCGCAATGTCCGCAATGGCGCGTACATCCATGATATAGCCACCGGGGTTGGCAATCGC
The DNA here is from genome assembly GCA_039986635.1 of Sulfitobacter sp. Lineage (GTDB taxonomy): Bacteria > Pseudomonadota > Alphaproteobacteria > Rhodobacterales > Rhodobacteraceae > Sulfitobacter. The sequence goes on along the minus strand of JBDWQI010000302.1, from coordinate 42,182 downwards.
TTCACCAAATATCGCACGGGTGTCATCGTCAATTGCCGCTTTCACTGCATCCAGATCGTCAAAGTCGACAAATTTACAGTCCCAGCCAAAGCGTTTGATTGTGTGGCTGAACTGCGTGACGGTGCCACCATAAAGACGGGTTGAGGCGATGATGTTCTTACCCGGACCCATCAAGGGGAAAAGCGCCATGATCTGTGCCGCATGCCCGGAAGAACAGCAGACCGCACCAACGCCTCCCTCAAGCGTGGCGATGCGTTCTTGCAAAACCGCAACTGTCGGGTTGGTGAGGCGGGAATAGATGAAACCAACCTCTTGCAGGTTAAAGAGCGCCGCCGCGTGATCGGCATCGCGAAAAACATACGCAGTCGTTTGGTGGATAGGGGTCTGGCGGGCGCCGGTGGCGGGATCGGGGCGCGCACCTGCGTGAATTTGTAGAGTGTCAAAGCCGTAGGTCGGATCGCTCATGGGTGTCTCCTTGGGTTATTCTGGCAGTTTTGCATCATGGTTAAGGTATGGGGCATGAGCAAGCAAGGGAGAGCGGCGAGCGAGGATCATTGACCAGAATCCTGTCGGAGCAGGAAACAGAAAAATGTCTTTGATCGATGATGGCAGAAATGCTGTTACCTGATCCAAAATCCGTTCTTCTTGATCTTGTTACGGATCATCTGTTCGCGTCTTGGCAGATGTTCCTGATCAAAGAGTGCGCGGACCTTTTGGCCCCGGCCCTGATAGATGGTCCGTTTGATCGCATTCGACCCTTTCAACACTTTCTTGAGCTTGTTGGGAGCGGTAACCGCTTCCAAAATCTCAATCGCGCGGGAGCTTTCGCGGGCATAGAGCAGGGGTAGGTACCGGTAATGGCAGCTGACTTCGCCGTCCAGATATCCTTGGGGCAGGGCATCTCGTCCACCACCAAGCGCATGAATGACCAGTGGCAATGCGATTTGATCTAACCAAGGATCAAAGCTTTGGGCACAAAGTTCAACGGGTGGGGTATCGCGGATGGCCAATGCGTATTTGAGGAACATTGCGCCAAATTCATGAGGGCACCGATAAAAAAAGAACCCCGCGTTAAAATAGAGATAGCGCTGCCAATATTCATCTGGCTGGCTGAGATCGAGGCTGCTTTCGAAATCTAAACCGAATTTATCATAGAGCGATTTCCACAGCCCGGTATATCCGGGCCCGTAAATCTGCGGCTCGGGCCATGTACCTTCCCGGCGCAGCGATGCCGTGGGGCGGTCAAAGTCGAATGGCACCTTGCTAAGGTCGCCGGTGATCAAGGTGTCGGTATCGAAAAAGGCAAATGGTTCATCTTTGGGAAGGGCCGTCAGCATCTCGATTTTGTTGCCATAGGGATACTTTTGGCCGAAATGCTTGCTTTCGAAAGGGATGATCTCAGCGCCAAAATCCGCCAAAGCGGCCAAAACCTCTGCATTTTTGATCGCTGGGTTTTGGTCCCACAACTGGCCGGGTTGCGGTTCTGCGATAAGAAGACGCCCTTTGAAATCGGGGTTTGTGTGGCGCAATGAGGCGGCAAAGATCAGCGCTTCATAGGCCAAACGTCCTTGTTGGCCGACTATAACCACGTTGAATGTTTGCGAGCCTGCCGTTTTGCGTGCCATAACTACCCTACGCCCTCGTATTTTTTACCGCGAGTATAGGCGCGAATGCCTGCGTACAAAAGATTGCATTTGTGCCAGTGATGAAGGGGAAGACGAATGTTGGGTATGTTTTTTGCGTTATTGACGGTTGGCCTGAACAATCTGCCACAATCCGACACGCAGGATTTGGCGTTGGTTGCGCCTTCTGTAACCGAGGTTGCGCCAGAAACAGCTGCTAAACCAGATCAAGTTGCGATCCCAGATCCAGCAATAGAAGCGGAACCTGAAACGGCGACAACAGTGCAGATTGCACCAAATACGGTGATACTTGGCGATAATGTCCAAGTAGAGGGGGCGGTTGCCGCTCCCGCAGCCCCAGCACCGGAAATCGTTGCGGTTGAGCAGGGCTTTAACATGTCGGTTGTGCCGGTGGGACTTGTGCCAGAACCGCAAAACTCAACGGGTAAGTTCACCACGGCGGCAGAAATCAAACCGATTTTGGAAGCAACCAAAGGTAATTGGGTGGCCGTCCGGGATTATGATGGCAAAGACTGGCTGTATGTCACGCATCTATGGGGCTGGCGGTGCGGTTTAAAAGCACTGGCAATTTCGGTCAACGGCGAGACGATGCAGAACTGGCCCCTGCCGCCCTGTCACGAAGAATATGTGACGCCAAACGCCATTCTGGAAGACGACGGAATCCCGGCCTTGTCCTTTCGCAAAGACTCTGTCCGCACAATTACGATCCAGATTGTGTATGATGATCTGAGCATGGACATCGCCCACTTTGAACGCGGCAATGTTCTAATCCCCTGAGCTTTCTTTCCTTTGCAAGGAAGTGATTCGCATCTTGCGTGCTGGTGAAAAAGGCGGTTCGGACAATAAAACCAATGTTTTAGGATTGGTGATCGGGCCAAAACAATGAACGATCCAATCTGATCATCTTGACCTCAATGGTGCCGCATTGTGGCTAATCTTTGATTTTCAAAGACCAATGGTAGCGCAATCATTAACGGTTACTCCAAACGTTTTCGAATTTGGAGCCAACCATGACCACCGATACAGATGTACCCGTCAAAGCCCCCATAACAATTCAATTGGGCTGCCATCCTGAAGTGGATGTCACCTTGACTGAAACGCCCTCTGGTACAATTTTTGTCGTGATCGGCCCATCCGATCCGACGATGCCGATTGGCGATATCGACGGCGTCTTCTTTAACCTTGCTCAAGACAGCATCTTGGACGATCTGGTGTTCTTTCCGGATGCCAATCAAGGGTCAATATTTTCGCCCGTAACCGGCATTCAGGCCAACGCCAACAGCGTCAACACGCTTGCAAACGGGGCGCAGGTCAAAGACGACTATGATGTTGGAATACAATTCGGCACAGTTGACAACTCCACTGAAGGCACGGTGCAGCAGGCAAACTTTACCCTGTCCTCTAGCACCGGCAAACTCACGCTTGAAGATCTTGATCTCGACAGTTTTGCAACTGTGATCGATTCTGATGGTGGCAATGGTATGGTTTTGACAACCGGTGATTCACCTGATGATGACCCTGTGTTGGTTGATAAAGTCGCTTTGTTCGAAGATTTTGATGACATCCGCGATCCTGCGGAGAGTGGCGCGATAGTCAAGGATGGCGGTTGGGAGGTGCGCGATGGTGCGCTTTTCACCAATGCCAGCAACGAAGGTGAGCTGCGTCTTGCTTCGGTTGAAAGTGACGGAGCCGCGTCGATCATGTTTGACGCTATGGTCACAGACCTGACCAAATTTGAAGCCTCAGGCAAATATGCAGATGAGCTGCGCCTTGAGGTTCGTTTGAATGACGGCAGCTGGCAGACATTGGACACCTTTGTCGTCAACGGTGACAAATCGGCGTTGGTCGGATCACAAACAGGAAGTGAGATCACCGAAAGTCAGAGCACGTTAAATTACGAAGGTGGCATTCTGGACAATGTTGACGGAACCGTTGAGTTCCGGTTTGTGTCCGATGTTACTGCCAATGACGAGCAAATTCAGATCGACAATATCAAGGTCACGACCTCTCAAGAGGTGCCGGGGGTTGATCCAACACCGGTAGCTGTTCAAAGCGAAGCCTTTGGAGAGGATTTCGACGGCCTGAGCGCGCTGGAAGACAGTGAAAATGTAATCAGCAGCGATGGCTGGAATGCAGAAAACAGCAGCGCGGTCACTGATGGCAAAAACGATGGCACCCTGACCTTTGCCAGCTCAGAAACCGACGGGCCAGCCTCCATCAGCTTCGACGCTGCGGCAGAGGACTTGAGCAAGTTCGATGCTTCTGGAAAATACGCCGATAGCCTTGAGTTACAGGTGCAGGTGGACGGTGGCGGCTGGGAGACGCTGGACACCTTTGTGGTGAACGATGATAAATCAGCGCTTGTCGGCTCAAACACCGGCAATGAAATCACCGAAGAGTCCAACACCTTGACCTATGATGGGGGGTTATTGGATGAGGGGTCTGAAAATGTACAATTTCGATTTGTATCAGACATAACAGCCTCAAATGAACGGATATCGATTGATAACGTTTCTGTCGAAACCACAGCCCTTGAAAGCCATGAGGGCGGGCAGGGCGAGCCGCTGAAAGTTGATTTTGATACCCTTTCCGCAGAGGATGTTGTCAGTGATCAGTTCGAAGGTGTCACAATCTCTGCGCAACGCAATGGGGATGATGAATCCAGCGAAAATGACGCGATGATCTTTGACAGCACTAACCCAACCGGTGGCGATGATGATCTGGCTTTTGAAGGTCAGGGCAACATCTTGATTATCTCAGAAGACAACGACAGCGATGATCCGGATGACAATGCCGGTGGCGGGGTCATTACCTTTGATTTTGACGATCCCTCAGAAGTGTTGAGCATCACCATGCTCGATATTGAAGAGGCGGGCGGCACTGTTGATCTGTTAGATGAAAATGGCGATCTGATTCGGACAATTGATATCCCCACAACCGGGGATGGTGGCACGCAAGACCTGTCCATTGGCACCGAAGGTGTTGCGACGATGAACATCAATTTTGTTGGTTCAGGGGCTGTGGACGACCTCTGCTATGTACAGCCGGGCGACGAAGAAGATTGTGATGCACAGTATGGTGTTCAATACGTTGCTGGTATCCCGGTGTTGCCGCCCTCTCCAGAAGAAGATGACGTGCCAATGCCAGAGGAGGAACTAGACCCGGCTCTTCACGATGTCATGTAGTTGGTATTCGCAGTTGCGAACAATTTCGGCTCTCTCAGAAATGAGAGGGCCGATTTCTATTGCGTAAATCGGTACGTGACGCGTTCAACAACGTGGGGCGCAGGCAATAGTTTGGTGGAGAAGCGGGCCTACGTTAAGAGCCAGAAAAAGATATCGGCTGTATGCCATCCTGTTCAGCTCGCGAGGTGTTCAAACAGCCGTGCCACTGCCTCAGCGCCCGGATCTATGTGACCTTCCAATTGTTCCGCGTTAATATAGCTTGCCCGTCCGGCCTTTGCAGAGGTCAAAGTCGCCGTGTAGTCAGCGCCCTTACGCGCAGCTACTGCGGCAGAAGACAAATCGATATTCAAAGCCTCCAAGGCTGGCAGCAAAGCATCGACCATCGTCCGGTCTCCCGGATTGGCACCCCCGATTTGGCGCATTCGGTCTAACCCGGTGCGCAATGCATCTGTCATCGGCAACCCTGAAGACGACGCATCTCCTGCAGCTGCAAAGAAGATCGCGAGTAGAACACCAGAGGAGCCGCCCATAGTTTGGCTCAACTCCAGACCAATCGCGCGGTAGAGTTGGGTGTGATCCGCCAATGGCAGGCTGCCCATCGCGTCGATTAAAGCTCGAGAGGCCCCCGCTAGCGTTGACCCCGTATCCCCATCTCCGGATTTGGCATCCAAGGAGTTCAGGTCAGCCTCGGCATCGATCAACACCTGACAACAGCCTGTCAAAAAAGCTTTCGTCACATCATGTGATGAAGCTGGTGCGCGAATTGGCGATAGCCCATCGGGGAGTGGTAACACGTCAGGTTCAGAAACTTTGTTGATCCCCGGCCATGCAGGAGCATCGACAGATTGGGCCAAATGTTCTTCATCGCCATTTGCAAGTGCCATCACGGAAATCGAGAAACCGTGCATATCCAGCGCCGTCATCATAGCACCAGGGCCGACGACATGGCGAATATGGCGACCTAAATCAGAGTTAAGCAGGCTGTTGGTCAGGATCGACATTTCAAGGCATGACGCACCCCCTAAGTTGTTTATCAAGGCGACATGCGGTGTTTTGGGCATGCCGTCAGCCAGTTTTTCGCTCATCTTAGCAATCGCATCAGCAGCACCATTCGAGGCGACTTGTTCAACCCCTGCTTCACCGTGAATCCCAAGACCCAATTCAGCCATGCCATGTGGGATGCGGTCTTCTTTTAAAGAGCCTGGTACAGTGCAGGTATCAAGCGACATCCCAATCGTGCTCGTCGATTTTGTGACCCTTTCAGCCGCAAGGGCACATGCCTCAAGGTTAGCGCCATTTTCAGCCATTGCACCCGCAATTTTATGCACGAAAAGCGTCCCTGCCACCCCTCGCGCTTGTGGTAGATCGGGCAGAGCTACATCATCGTCAACAATGACCATACTGACCTTATGTCCAAAAGCTCGCGCGCGTTCCGCGGCGAGACCAAAGTTCAGCCGGTCACCTGTGTAATTTTTTACAATCAACAGGCAACCAGCTGGACCGGTAACGGCGAGGATACCGGCCAACACTGCGTCGACAGACGGAGACGCGAACACATCGCCGCACACTGCCGCCGTCAACATACCTTTCCCAACAAAGCCCGCATGTGCGGGCTCATGCCCAGACCCACCACCGGACACTAAAGCAACCTTGGATTTGTCCCAATCAGACCGAACGACGACACGGATGTGAGGATAACCATCAAGCCGTGTCAGCTTTCCACCGGACACCGATATCGTACCGTCGATGGCTTCGGTGACCATATCTTCTTTTTCATTGATAAAATGTTGCAAGTTTTCTCTCCCCTTAAGCGACACGAGCACCAGAGGCGTCGAAGTAGTATGGATTGTTTGGGCGGATTTTGATGATTTCGCCACCACTCAGGTTTGTGTGTGCATCCGTCACCGTGACTATGTCGTGGTCTTTGAAGACCAGATGCAAGCGAGTTTGATCACCTAGGCGTTCAACACGGGTCACCATGCTGCCTTCTCCTTCACCCTGCAAAATGTGTTCTGGACGAAGCCCTATGCTTTGCGCTCCATTGGGCGCACCCCCAAAAACGTCGGCAGGAAGAATGTTTATTCTCGGCTGACCCAAACGGCTCGCCGCGTAAACACTGACTGGATTTTCATAGATTTCACGCGGCGTACCGAACTGAACCAATTTACCTTTGTCGAGCACGCCAACATGAGTGGCCATTGTCATTGCTTCTATCTGGTCGTGCGTCACATAAAGCATCGTTGCGCCTGAGTTGGCTTGGATGTTTTTCAGTTCGACCCGCAGGTCTGCTCGCAGTTTTGCATCCAATGAACTTAGCGGTTCGTCCATCAAATAAACCGAAGGCTGACGCACCAATGCGCGGCCGATTGAAACCCGTTGCATTTCACCACCCGACAAAGCCGTCGCCTTGTTGTCTAGTTTGTGGCTGATCTGAAGAATTTCCGCGACTTCGCCAACTTTCTTGCTGATCTCAGCCGGAGGTGTTTGCAGGATCGGTGATTTCAACGGAAACTCAAGGTTCTGGCGAACGGTCAAATGCGGGTAAAGTGAATATTGCTGGAACACCATCGCCACGTTCCGTTGTGCTGGTGTCAGACCAGCCATATCATGACCGCCGATCATCACGTCACCCGTATCAGGCTTATCTAAGCCAGACACCATGCGAAGTGTGGTGGTTTTTCCCGCACCTGTCGGCCCCAACAAAACAACGAAGGACCCATCGGGAACGGTCATGGAAATATTGTCTAATGCAATATCTTCACCGAAGGATTTTTTGATCCCTGACAATGAAACCTCAGCCATGATTTAGAACTCCCTCATTGGCTTTGCTTCTCAACACTTTGCCGTTCTCTGCATCAAAGATTGATACGGTGCGCGGATCAAAGCGTAAGCCTGTCCTTTGACCTAATTTTACGAGATCGGACGAAGCAACGCGCGCTTTTACAGACCCGTTAGCGGTACTTAGAGTAATGATTTGAGTAGTCCCAAGATACTCGACCGCCGCGACTTCTCCGCGGTAGCTAGCAGAATCGTCCAAAGTGACGTGTTCCGGCCGGACGCCGAAAGTCAGCGCACCATTGGCTCCATCCAACATCGATGGAATATCAAAAGAGGAACCGCCGAACTGCACTTGCGTTTCACCGATTCCAACCATTCCGTGAAAGTCGAGGAAGTTCATTGGAGGCGATCCGATAAACTGCGCCACGAACTTTGTCGCCGGCCAGTCATATATGTCTTGTGGAATTCCGAACTGTTCGACCACCCCATGGTTCATAACGACGATCTTGTCCCCCATTTGCATCGCTTCAAGCTGATCGTGTGTGACGTAAACCGTCGTTGCGTTCATCCGGTTATGAAGGGCACGCAACTCTTCTGACATATGTTCACGGAATTCTGCATCCAATGCGCCCAATGGTTCGTCCATAAAGAACGCTTTTGGATCCCGCACGATTGCACGGCCCAAGGCCACGCGCTGACGGTCGCCACCAGACAAGCCACCAACAGGGCGGTTCAGAATGTCGGTGATGCCAAGGATCTCAGCAATCTCACCCACCTTCTTTTTGACCTGAGCCTTTGGCATCCCTTGGCTGATCAGCGGATAGCTGATGTTCTTGCCGACGTTCAGATGTGGATACAAAGCGAACATCTGGAAAACAAAAGCAATGTCGCGTTCGCTAGCAGGTTTCATACCCACTTCTTCATTATCGATGAAAATCTCACCAGACGTCGGAAGCTCCAGCCCTGCCATCATGCGCAACGTGGTTGTCTTACCGCAGCCCGATGGGCCTAGAAGCATAAAAAACTCACCATCTTCAATCGTGAAAGTAGACGACTTCACCGCGTTGAACGATCCAAAGTCCTTACGCACGTTTTCAATTCGTATTTGTGCCATGCGCTTACTCCGGGAAATGGCTGACGATAATGAACATCACCGTGCCAACAAGGGTGACAATGAACGAGTAGGTGTAGATCCCGATGGCGAAGGGCTGCATCAGCATGATGACGCCAAGTGCGATCAGGATTGAGGCCACCATTTCCCACGGACCACGGCGTAGCCGCAGCAGGGCATTGATAAAATTGGTCATTTGCGTACCGCTCCGAATGTGATGCCACGAAGAAGGTGTTTGCGCAAAAGCACTGTGAACACCATGACAGGGACAAGGAAGACCGTGGCGCCAGCGGCCACAGCGGGCCAGTCTTTGCCGTTCACCCCGATGATATTGGGGATAAAGGGTGGTGCCGTTTGCGCCGTACCTGACGTCAACAAGACGGCAAAGGCGTATTCATTCCATGCAAAGATCAGACAGAAGATGGCAGTTGAGGCGATACCCGTGGCCGCTTGTGGCAGGACCACTTTGTAGAAGGCTTGGAACCGTGTGTAACCATCAATGAGCGCCGCCTCTTCATACTCAATTGGGATTTCGTCGATGAAGCCTTTCAGCAGCCAGACAGACAAGGACAGGTTCACCGCTGTATACAGCAGGATCATCCCAAGATGCGTATCGTTCAGCCCCAAGTTCCGGAACATCAGGAAGATCGGGATCGCAACCGCGATAGGTGGCATCATCCGTGTGGACAGGATGAAGAACAAAAGATCGTCCTTGAGCGGCACCTTGAATCGGCTGAATGCATAGGCCGCCATTGTGCCCAAAATCATGCAAAGCGCGGTAGACCCAAAGCCGATGATGACAGAGTTCAAGAAACGTTCGCCATAGCGGGACGGACCAGAGATGACCGTCCCCCGTTCGCGGGCGATTTTGTCGTACCATGTGGTTGCTGGGCCCGCGTCCTCTAGCATCTGATCCGTCGCACGTGTCCGGTCAGTGAAGAGGTTCACATAACCTTCCATCGTTGGTTCAAAGAAGACCTTCGGCGGGTAGGCGATGGAGTCAGCGGGCGATTTGAAACCCGTCGCGATGATCCAAACCAGTGGGATCAGCGTTATAACAGCGTAAAGGATAACGGCAGTTCCAGCGAACCATTTCGTGCCTTTGGTGGGTTCTGTGACGGAAAAACTCATCTGTCTTTTACCTTATTGAGCGCTTTAACGTAGATCGAAGCGAGGCCGAACACGGTGACAAACAGGATGACCGCATAGGCCGACGAATACCCGGTGCGCCATTTCTCAAACGCTTCGCGTTTCAGATCGATGGAGGTCAGGGTTGTTGTGTTGCCGGGGCCGCCGCCAGTGAGCTGAACCACCAGATCAAACATCTTGAAGTTCTCAATCCCACGGAACAGGACAGCCAACATCAGGAACGGCAAGGCCATCGGAATGGTGATTGTCCAGAACTGACGCCACTTGCTTGCGCGGTCGCATTCGGCCGCTTCATAGATACTGTCGGGAATGGACCTAAGCCCGGCCAGACAGATCAGCATCACAAAAGGTGTCCACATCCATGTATCAGCAATGATGATCGCCCAAGGGGCCAGATGCACATCGCCAATCATCGAGAAACTCGCAGGATCGCCCCCCGTAAAGAAGGTGATAGCATAGTTAAACAAACCGATTTGTGGCTGATAAAGGAACGTCCAGAAGTTACCGACCACCGCAGGAGAAAGCATCATTGGGAAGACGATGATCGTGGTCCAAAGGTCGTTGCCTTTAAATTTCTTGTTGATGAGATAGGCCAGCGTGAACCCGATCAGAACTTGTAGAACAATCGTCCAGATCAAGAAGTGTGCTGTAGCCTGCATCGTGTTCCAGATGTCGGGATCATTTAGGATACGCTCGTAGTTGCGCAAGCCCACCCATTCCACGTCTTTGTTCGGACGGTTCACGCGGAAATTGGTAAAGCTTAGCCGGATCGTCCAGATTAGCGGAAATATATTTACAGCGAGCAACAGGAAGATGGTTGGGGCAACGAATATCCACGCAATGGTGCGATCTGACAGACCCCTTATCCGTTGCGCGACACCACTCGGTGTCCCTTTCGCGACCCTATCGAGCGGGCTGTTTGTCATTGTGTTTGATCCTTAGTGTCAGGGGCCAAGTCAACGCGTGATGAGAACAGGCGTTTCCCTTGGTAAAGCCCTCCGGCCATGTGTGTTGGCCGAAGGATTTCGTTAGAACTGGGTTTAAACAGCCCAATAGGGAGGGGCTCAGAGTTTGCCTTCATCTTCGAAGACTTCGGTCCAGTCACGCACCAACCCATCAAGCGCTTCTTGCGCCGTTCCTTCGCCAGCTATGACGTAGTTATGCATACGCTCTTGCATCGGGATCAAAAGATCGGCGTAGGCAGGCTCCGCCCAGAAGTCCTTTACGATCGCCATAGAGTCCAAGAAGGTCTGCGCATACGGCTGACTTTCTGCAAAGCCCGGGTCTTCGACCACAGCTTTAAGCGCTGAGTAACCACCAAGTTCCCACCACTTCTCTTGAACTTCAGGCTGTGCGAACCACTGGATGTACTCAAGTGCTGCGTCCTGCTTTTCAGAGTACGCAACGACAGAAATGCCTTGCCCCCCTAATTGCGCGAACTGACCTGCCGGACCCGCTGGATTCGGGAAGTAACCCGACTTGCCACCGCCAACATTTTCGTCCGCTTCCACACCTGGCCAAACGAATGCAAATCCCATCGACATCGCAACCTGACCAGACCTGTAAGCGTCGATGTTTTCGCCCATGTACCAGTTCGAAGAACCCGGCGGTGTGCCAACTTCATAAAGCTCCTTGTAGAACTCAACGCCCTCAACCGCGCCAGCAGAGTTCACAAAGCCCTCTAAGTCATATGGTTTATCTGGATTTTCATAAAGGAAACCATAGTTATACAGGGCGTTCGTAATGCCCATCGTGATGCCTTCGGAGCCCCGCTCAGTGTATAACGAAACACCGTAAACAGTTGTGCCGTCGATCTCGCGGCCTTGGAAGAACGCAGCAATATCCTTCAACTGCTCAAGTGTCTGTGGCGCATCAAGCTTGTAGCCATGCTTTTCCATAAACTCCGCCTGCAGCTCAGGGCGCTCAAACCAATCTTTCCGGTAAGACCAACCAACAACATCACCAAATGCGGGCAGCGCATAGTAGTTCGGTGTGTTCTTTGGCCATTCGGAATAACCCGTCACGGTAGCGGGAATGAAGTCATCCATTGTGATACCGTTTGCGTCAAAGAAATCGTTCAACTTCACATAGTGGCCGTTCTCAGCGCCGCCACCGATCCATTGGCTGTCGCCAATCATCAGGTCACAAAGCTGTCCACTAGAGTTCAACTCGTTCAGCATGCGATCCGCAAAGCTGGGCCACGGCACAAACTCAAAACTCATATTGTGGCCGGACTGCTCTTCAAAGTCCTTACTCAATTCAATCAGAGCATTTGCCGGGTCCCACGCCGCCCAGCACAAAGTAAGATCTTCAGCTTGCGCCGCCGTTGATAAACCTGTCGCAGTAAATGCGCCCAATGCCATAGCCGTCATCATCTTGGTTCTCATTGGATTTCTCCTCCCGTTTCCATGTAGCGCCAAGTCTCCTCGCCACGACTCAGTGCACAGCAGCAATATATGAGGCACGTGCCTCAAGGCAAGAAAAACTTGAGGCACGTGCGTCAACATTGCTATAACGCCTCCAACAACAAGGAACCACCGTAGGTCGCCAGCCCTGTTGCGGCCAGACAAATACCTGATAAGATGAGTAAAACCGGAACAATGACATTGAATCCAACCTTGCTGCGCCCAACAACAAAGGATCTCGCGAAGGAAGCCGGCGTCAGTCGTGCAACAGTTGATCGCGTGCTCAATGGCCGAGATGGCGTAAAGCAGAAAACCGTTGATCGTGTGAATGAAGCCATCAAGAAGCTCGGCTTTGTACGCAACATCCAAGCGGCCAACCTTGCGAAATCAAAGAAGTACCATTTTGTATTTGCTCTCCCCCAGTCTGGTGATCAATTTTTGGATGAGATCATTCGTCATATCGACGAGGCCGGCGCAACTTTTGCTGAGGACTTGGTGTGGTGCGACGTTCACCAGATCAATGAGAACGACCCCCACAGCATAACCGCGTTCCTAGCGACGGTTGATCCACAAATGACGAGTGGCGTTGCAATCATGGCACCTGAATCTCCCCAGGTTCGCGACGCTATTTTTCGGTTGCAGGAACGGGGCGTGCCGTCTCTTCCGTTCATTTCCGATCAAACAACAACAACAGAACACTGGGTCGGAATGAAAAACCATTCCGCGGGCGCGACTGCTGCTAGCCTCATTGGTCGTTTCAGCAAAGCATCCAGTGGGTCAATCCTGATCATTGCCGAAAGCATGCAGTCACGGGACAGTCTGGAGCGACGGTTAGGCTTTGATGCCGAGCTCAACAAGAGTTTTCCAAACTTGCGCGCCTTGCCGTCTCTGGAAACATATGGGAACGTCGAACGCGCGCAAGACATCATTGAAAACGCCGTTCGCAACAACGCCGATCTTGTAGGTGTCTATGTTATGTCCTCTGAGGCTCGTCCACCGCTTTCAGTCGTTAATGAACTGGTGGGAACTTTTGATCTCGTCAAGATTGCCCACGAGCGAACACCATATACAGAATCAGAACTGAAGTCCGGAACCTTGGATGCCATCATCGCACAAGATCCGGGCCACTTGGTACGTAGCGCTGTTCGTAAGCTCAAAGCCGCTGTTGACGGCCGGCAAGCAAAAGGGTCGCAGGAGCGAATACGTGTCGAAGTGATCCTACGGACCAATCTTTAAAGGGGTGCGCAATCAACCGAAGGTTCTCAAGCGCACTTAACACTGAGGTCCGAGAAGTGAGCAGTCTCGCCTATACAATGCCGGCACTACTGGATCAGATAAAACATCGGTGCTGCATAGATGGGCTTCTGCGATGACGCATCATCCGCACGTCCATGTCGTGGTCCCGGGCGGCGGGTTGTCGCTGGATGGCAGCGGCTGGAGCCTCAGCCTGCCGTCATCGACGTAAGTATCTGAAAAGAAATGGTGGGCGACCCTGGAATCGAACCAGGCGTGCGTCTCCGCGAGGGAGTTACAGTCCCCTGCCACACCTTGCGGCCTGTCGCCCACTTTGTCCAAGTGCATTGCACTGGACGTGGAGGCGTGATTACAAGCGACCTTCAAGGGCGTCAAGGCAAAAGACACCGTATTTTGACACCATAGCAGATGAGGACGCACAGATGAAAAAACCCAAATGGGTGGTACAGAAGGAGCAAGACAAAAAGGCGCAGGCAAACATCACTGTCTGGCTCTTTGGTTTGCACGCTGTGCGTGATGCTTTGATGAATCCAAATCGCGAAAAGTTGACCCTTCTGGTGACCCCGAATGCGCAGGCCAAGCTTGAGGATGCGATTGCTGAGAGCGGGGTTACACCGCAGGTCCAGGACCCTCGGAAATTTCGCCCGCCCTTAGACGCAGGATCTGTACATCAGGGCGCTGTGCTTGAGGTGAAACCCCTCAATTGGGGCAGATTGGAAGATGTGGCCATTGGGGATGCGGCACCGCGATTGCTGTTATTGGACCGTGTGACAGACCCGCATAACGTCGGCGCGATTTTGCGTTCGGCAGAGGTTTTAGGGGCGTCTGCGGTCATTGGCACCCGTCATCATTCGGCACCTGAAACCGGGGCATTGGCCAAGACGGCTTCGGGGGCATTGGAACGGCAACCCTATCTGCGTGTGCGCAATCTGGCTGATTCTATTCGCGCGTTGCAGGATATGGGGTATCTGGTGCTTGGGCTTGATGGCGAAGCTGAGACGACCATTGAACAAGCGATGGAAGGCAAACGGGATCGGCCTGTGGCTCTTGTGCTTGGGGCAGAAGGCCCGGGATTGCGGGAAAAGACCCGTGAAACAGTTGATAAATTAGTCAAAATTGATGCCGCAGGCCAATTTGGTTCGCTCAATGTCTCAAATGCTGCGGCTATCGCCCTATATGCAGCAAGGACAAATGCATAATTTGAGAGGCTGATATGGGGTATCCCACAAAAATTGCCACCTGTTGTCACTGTGGCAGCAAAGCTGCGCTGACACTTGACGCGGGGCGACATGAGTTGAGTTGTGCCAGCTGTGGGGCGCCCTTGCATGACCTAAAGAGAATACCCAAGGACCAAAAACAGCAAGAACGCAAAAGAGGCGCGATCAGCCATAAACCGCAAAAACGCCAATTCGCAGAGAAACCAGCAGCCCGTGCCGCCAAGAAAACCAAGCCTCGTAAAGTGAAAAGGCGTAAAAGTTGGTTCGAAAGCGTCACGGAAGAGCTTTTTGATCTGGTTGAAGATATCTTTGATTGAAAAGAGCTGTCGGCAAGGTTTCGCTGGTTTTATTAACCTGTTGTTCACATCCCCGGGATACCCCTTTTGGAGGGCCTGATGGATACTTATCTTCGGCTTAAGACGCTCGGGTTTGGAACTCTCGTGCGTCCCTAACTGTCCCTCGTTCCGCACTTTAGCGCCCCGCGTTTGTCGCTGGGGCGCTTTTTTTTATGAAGATGTCGGGGTAAAGAGGGGAATGAACTATTCAGATGATGTATTACGTGATGTGTTGAAACGGACCAAACGGGTTGCCGTTGTTGGTGTGTCGATGAACCCGGTCAGGGCCAGTTACTTTGTGGCGCGGTATTTGGGGTTGAGGGGCTATGATGTGCTGCCTGTTAACCCGCGTCATGCAGGTGAAGTGCTTTTTGGCACGCCGATTTTTGAGAGTTTGGACGCGATTGAGGGGGATGTAGATATGGTCGACATCTTTCGCCGTTCTGACGCTGTGCCTGAGATCGTGGAGGATGCCTTGCGGTTGTTTCCAAAGCTACAGACGATCTGGATGCAAATTGGGGTGGAACATGCGGCAGCGGCGGCGCAAGCTGAGGCGCGAGGGGTGACGGTGATACAGAACAGGTGCCCCAAGATCGAATATCAGCGATTGTTTGGAGAGCTGCGGCTAGGTGGGTTTGCGACCGGGGTCATATCCAGCAAATTGTGATCGGTCAGGGCGCTGTGACAGCGCGGTACTTTGTCGAAAAACCGGGCCTTGGAGATGCGGCATTTTGGGATGCCTATGCTGGGAAAACACGGTGTGGAGCAGGGTATGAAGCTCGAGTGTTCGTTCGCAAGGAAGAGGCTGTTTTCGGCGCTTTCGTCCACACCGCCCTCAACATGTTGGATATCAAGAGGTCGGCTCACGCTACACCTTAGTCACCACACAACCTTGGTCCGGCTTGGGCCACAGGCTTGGTGTGATTGATACTAAGGCGGGGGACATCGGCCAGAATTGAAGGCGGTTGGGCTTCTGCTAATTCTAACGGTTTGCTTTTTCCACGAGGCCTGACTGAGATTGACGATTGGTCAGTTCTGTCATGACATCGGACAGAGGGACATCGCGGGCGGCCAGCATGACCATGAGGTGATAGAGTACGTCTGCGGCCTCTGAGGTGAGGGCGGCTTTGTCGTCTTTTACGGCTTCGATGATTGCTTCGACGGCCTCTTCCCCAAATTTCTCGGCGCATTTTTCAGGACCTTTTGCAAGAAGCTGTGCGGTCCAGCTGCTTGAGGGGTCTGCATTTTTGCGCGCTAGGATTATGGCGTAAAGATCATCGAGGGTCATGTTAATCTCATATTCAGGCCAGCCGCCGCCATATGGTTTTTGGCTTGGGCAATTGTGTATTCACCGAAGTGGAAGATTGAGGCGGCCAGAACCGCGGATGCGCCGCCTTTTATAACGCCATCAACGAGGTGGTCGAGCGTGCCGACACCGCCAGATGCAATGACCGGCACGCTTACAGCATCCGAGATGGCGCGGGTGAGGGGCAGGTTGAACCCTTGTTTTGTGCCGTCGCGGTCCATTGAGGTAAGCAGGATTTCTCCGGCTCCTTTGGCCGTAACAGTTTTCGCGAATTCGACAGCGTCTATCCCGGTGGCCTTGCGGCCACCATGGGTAAAGATTTCCCATTTGCCGGGAGCGGTGGTTTTTGCATCGATTGCGCAGACGATACATTGGCTGCCAAATTGGTCGGCCGCTTGGGCGATCACGTCGGGATTTGCGACAGCGGCGGAATTAAAGCTGACCTTGTCCGCTCCGGCCAGCAGCAATGCCCGCACGTCAGCAGAGCTGCGCACACCGCCGCCAACGGTCAATGGGATATAACAATGTTCAGCTGTCCGGCGCACCAGATCAAACATTGTGCCCCGGTTCTCATGGGTGGCGTGAATGTCCAGAAAGCACAGCTCATCTGCCCCTGCAGCGTCATAAGCGATGGCGGCATCAACAGGGTCGCCTGCATCGCGCAGGCCGACGAAGTTCACGCCTTTGACGACGCGGCCATCAGCGACGTCTAAACAGGGGATGATCCGGGTCTTGAGCATCAGGCAAGCGCCTTTAGAGCGGTGGAGAGGTCGATGGCGCCATCATAGAGTGCGCGCCCCGAGATCGCACCTTGAATCACGCCGGTTTCCTTGAGGGCGGTGAGATCGGCAAGCGAAGAGACGCCACCAGATGCGATGACCGGAATGGAGACGGCGCGGGCAAGGTCTGCCGTTGCTGTGATGTTGGGCCCGCCCATGGCGCCGTCGCGCAAGATGTCGGTGTAGATGATCGCAGCAACACCAGCATCTTCGAAGGACTTGGCCAAATCGGTGACCATGACATCGGTTTCTTCCGCCCAGCCTTTTGTCGCAACCTTGCCGTTGCGCGCATCAATGCCCACAGCAACTTTGCCGGGAAAGGCGCGGGCGGCTTCGCGCACCAGATCAGGGTTTTCCACAGCAACGGTGCCCAGAATGACCCGGGCCAGACCTTTGTCCAACCAACGTTCGATGGTGCCCATGTCGCGGATTCCACCGCCCAATTGTGCGGGCACATCACAGGTCTTAAGAATGGCTTCGACCGGAGCGGCATTCACCGGTTCGCCTGCAAAAGCGCCATTTAGATCAACCAGATGCAGCCATGTACACCCAGCCTCGACGAAATTGCGGGCTTGTGCGGCGGGGTCGTCATGAAAGACGGTGGATTGCGCCATATCGCCATGAACAAGGCGCACGGCCTGGCCGTCTTTGAGGTCAATTGCAGGGTAGAGGATCATATGAAGGCCTTTGGTAACAGATGCCGACCCTTATGCACGCAGGGAGCGGATTTGCAACGCGACCCGAGGTCAGGGTTGCCAGAATGGGGCTTGCGCGGGCAAAGTATCCCAACATCTGGGAGGATATCATGAAAAAACTGTTTTTGGGCATGGGGCTTGGCCTTGGTCTTGCAACTTCGGCCATGGCTGCGGACCCTATTGTGGGAACGTGGAAGACCATCGCGGATGACAACGGCAATTCGGGGCATATCGAGGTTGTGGAATGTGGTGCTGCTATTTGTGGGACATTGATCGCGTCTTTTGACAGTGCTGGAAAGGCGTTCAAATCCGCGAATGTCGGGCGCAAGCTGATCTGGGATATGAAGAACGACGGCAGCGGCAAATATAGCGGTGGCAAGGTCTTTTCCCCGGATCGGGAAAAGACCTACAATGGCAGGCTGGTCCTTTCGGGGAATAGTCTGGACGTGAAAGGCTGTGTGCTGGGTGTTTGTCGCAGTGGCGGCAAATGGACACGGGTCAAGTAGGACACATCAACCTAAATCTGGGTCCACCCCAACCATCAGGGCAGGGGCGGTGGTGATTTTGACATCCTAACGCGCAACGTAAAGGTGGCCCCTGTCGGTCCCGTCGGTCAGGGTGCCCAGGTTAAAAAGTTCGCGATCAAACGCAGGCCCGTTGCCTGGCTTTTCTCAGGGTGGAATTGCATCCCGAGCATTGTATCCCGGCCAATGATAGCGGTGACATCGCCGCCATAATCCACATGCGCAAGCCGTTCGGCAGGTTTGGTGACATCCATATGATAAGAATGCACAAAATACGTGTGTTCGCCCGTGGTTATACCGTCAAATACCGGGTGTGGGTGATCAATAATCAGATCATTCCATCCCATATGTGGCACCTTGAACGTTGGGTCGTTTGGTGTGATCTGAGTGACTTCGCCGGTGATCCAATCCAGCCCCGGCGTATCGCTGTATTCACGCCCGAGACTGGCCATCAGCTGCATGCCGACACAAATCCCAAGAAATGGCCGCGCCTGCACTTCGACGGCTTCTTTCATCGCATCATAAAGCCCGCCAGCGCCTTTGAGCGCCGCCATACAGGCCGGAAACGCACCATCCCCGGGCAGGACAATGCGGTCCGCTTGTGCAACGACATCTGCGTCAGCTGTGACAACAACCTCTCCCGCGTCGACTTCGCGGGCCATGCGTTCAAACGCTTTATGCGCTGAATGCAGATTGCCGGATTCGTAATCGATAATAGCGGTCAGCATCGGACGCTCACAACGCACCTTTGGTGGATGGGATCGCGTCAGCCTTGCGTGGGTCGACTTCTACAGCGTCACGCAGGGCGCGCGCGACGGATTTGAAGGCAGCTTCGACGATATGGTGGCTGTTTAGGCCATGCAGGAGATCGACATGCAGCGTGATGCCGCCATGGGTGCTGAAGGCTTGGAAAAATTCGCGCACCAATTCTGTGTCAAACGCACCGATCTTGGCTGTCGGCAAATCGACGTTCCAAATGAGGAAAGGCCGCGCCGACAGATCCAACGCAGAACGCACCAATGCGTCATCCATCGGGAGCAGGCAGGCGCCGTACCGACGGATGCCCCGTTTGTCGCCCAGAGCTTGTGTCAGCGCCTGACCCAAAGTGATGCCAACGTCCTCGACGGTGTGGTGATCATCAATGTGTAAATCCCCTTTGGCGCGGATGGTCATGTCGATTAACGAATGGCGCGCCAATTGATCCAGCATATGGTTAAAAAAGCCAACGCCGGTCTGGTTGTCATAGTGGCCAGTGCCGTCGAGATTGATCTCGACGCTTACATCGGTCTCAGCGGTGGTGCGTGTCAGGCGGGTGGTTCGCATAATTGTGATCTCCGAACGGGTGATTGGCGCCCTTATAACAGGCGCGGCCCGCAGGCCAAGCCAGATCACCCATTGCGAGCAGCTGGGTGGTGTGCGAGTTTTGGGCAACCCATCCAAAGAGGCCTTTCATGAGCACATGCGTCTTTATCCAAATCCGTTGCAAACCCGGTACGACGTATCGTGTTGCCGAGGAAATCGCTCTGCGGGAAATCCATTCTGAGTTGTATTCAACCTCAGGAGATTTTGATCTGCTGATGAAGCTGTATATTCCGGCACAAGAAGATGTTGGTGTGTATATCAACGCGAAGTTACTGGATATCGATGGGATCGAAAGGTCTCTGACGACAATGACGTTCAAGGTATTCTGATGCGGTGGATGTTCGGCATGGTGTTGGCTGTTGCGGTATCTGGCGCAACCGGCGCCCAAGCGGCTAAGGTATACGAAGGACAAGAGGCGGCCGCGTTGCGCTGTGCCAATACGCTGGCGTTGACAGCTGTCGCACTGGCGCGCGCCGGACTTATGCCAAAAGAAGAAAAGGATGTGGTGCTGAGCATCACGACGTTGATACTGGAACGCCATGTCAGTGGTACATGGGGCCAGAAGAAGGCTGCATTGGAGATCATGCGGGACCGTCGCAGCGTGCCGGACACGCTGGACGATTACCGCGAGAATGCAGCCCGTTGTCTTGGCCAATTTCCTATCAACTAGAAAGTTGTTTAACGTTCTTGTTGTTTAACATTTGGCGCGTATGGAAGGCGTTCTTAATCTTGTAATGTTCGCGGTGTACAGCACGTTCGCGCGCACGTTCAAAGGTCCGTTTGACCCGCTGATTTGAGCTGGCGTTTGGCGTTACCGGGTTCCCCAATGCGATCGCCAATCCCATCGGCCACCCATTTTCGAGAGGCAAGGCGTGTGAATCCAGAAGCTCCTGAATGGATTCTTCTGCACCCGGCCAAGCAAGTGGTTCGGTTGTTTGGGTGATACACAAGAAGCATCCGTTGCCTTCATAAGACATCAGCAAACGCGGGCAATTCACGATTTTTGATACCGTATCTACGATCAGAGACAGCGCAAAGCCGAATTCAGGCGTTTTTGCAGAGCTATAAAGAAGCCCAACATCCATCAATTTGATAGAGAACACCGAGCAGTTGTTTAGTCGACGGCGCGACAATTGCGACAAATAATTGCCCAGAGAAAATGGCAAAATGAGTTGTTCAACATAGGAGATGCGCAGTGGATCATTGTTCGAAAACGGGTGCTGACCTTCTTTGAGATCAATCCCAACTTCGCCAGGGTCGATTGTGTGGATTACTGTGCGCCGTTTGGCCATGCGTTCGGCGACGCGCACCCGGGTCACGATCTCTTTGACGTCAAAAGGTTTGGTCAAGTAGTCATCTGCCCCGGCTGCAAAGGATCGTTCGATCCGCTGATTTTCAGTTGAAGAGGTGAGCATCAAAATGGGCGTGGCATGATACCGCGGCATTTTTCGGATACGTTTACACAATTCGATCCCGTCCATCTGCGGCATATTGATGTCGAGCAAGAGAACGTCGAATTTCCGGGTCGGATCTTCAAGCAGCTTGAGCGCCTCTGCACCAGAGGCCGCCAGCTCAATATTTCGGAGATTGGCTTGCCTGAAGATTGCAGGGAGCGTTTTTAAGATTTGGGGATTGTCATCGACAGCTAACAGTTTCATTTTGCACCTCTTTTTTACCAACACTGATCCCCCGGAACTGAAAGGGGCAACCTAAGTGTGATCAAACCTCAGGTTGAAACTGACTAAACTGTCTAAAAATGTTCAAAATTTGACGGAATAATTTGTGATGGGCTCAAAATTGGCCGGATATGTGCCGGGAATGTGCGTTTTGGACGATTGGGGCGGCAAACCGCCGATGACGTTGCGGCAATAAGCTGAAAACGGGCCATGTGTCTTTCCAGAGGGCACTCACATGCGCCGGGGCACGCTGAATTTCTGAGACCCGTTAGAGTGAGAAGAGACGCATCCCGCTGAAATTCTATTTCCCAAACACGGCATGAACTTGCAAATCGGTGTCTTGGGGTTGGCACCCCCTCAAACACCCCAGTAACCTATCGCCTTATTGCTCAGGGTTGGGGGTTTGGGTGAGGGTGATTCCATGTTCGCCAACCAGAAGAGCCTCTGCCCCTGAGGCAGGTCTGTAAGAGATGAATTCGCTGCCTGCGCACGACGGCAAGCTTAGAGCGCTGATCAGAGGTGCATCGAAATGACCTGATAAAAGCGCGATACCTTCGCGCGCCAAAAGATCCCGTGTACCCCGGCCTTTGTCGGACCTGATGCGTCGCATAAAATCTTGTTGTTGGGCTACGGCCTCAACCACATCGCGGGTGATTGGCGTGCATCGAACCTCGCGAAACAGATTGGCCATACGTTGGTTGCCTGTTGTTCCGACGAAAATCCGTTCAATTACATCTGGTGCGATCGTGCGCCAGAAATTTGGGGGGTAGGGGTGATTTTTGAGGAGCCAGAATATATTTGCAAAACCCGCTGCAGAAACGCTTTTCTTGGCGTCTTTGTTTTGGCCAAAGGTCAAATAGTCGGGCCGCGCCACAATAAGCCCCAGATAGCATACCGCGCGCACTTCGTCCGCGGCCACCAGAATGCAGGGATTGTCGATGGCTTCGGTCGGGATCATCCAATTGCTGCCCATCGTGTTTTTGATGTCAACGTCTTTGCCAAGAATAACAGTGTCCAATTTTCCTTTGCTCAAGCGCAGCATAGCCCGAAGTTCAATTTCAACGCGGGTCCCGATATAGGTCTTTTCGGTTTTTTCCAGCTCGTCATATGACCGCCGCCCGGTCTTTGGGGTCATAATGACATCATCAACACATTGGCGCAGCATCGCTGAGAACTTGGAGGCTAACGGCATATCGCCCCCAGCACGATCAGTGATTTCATGGGCTAAGGCGCTGAGCAGAGCGTGATCAATGTGACCCGCGACAACGGTGCTTTCTGGGATGTTCTTTTTCAAATCCGCATTGCTCTGACAATTTGCTTGATGCCGTTACCCTGTCACAGATTCCGCAAGGTGCAAAGTTCAGCCATTGACCGCGCGCAACAGTGGTTTGCGCAGAGCCTTGCCAATTTGCGCTGATACCGCTTGTGCGACCGGAGGAGGAAAGGCGTTGCCAACCTGACGATACGCATTTGTTTTCGCCCCGGTAAAGTGCCAGTCATCCGGAAATCCTTGGATACGGGCGACCATTGGTACCGTCAGACGAGGCATGCCGTTGTGGAAGGGGTCCGGTGCTTCGGGTGCGATTGTGCGGCCCTCGACCCCCAAAGTGGCCCATGCTGCCCGTGCGCGGGTTGGACCAAGGTCGGGGCCGCCATGTTTCTTTGAACCGCCCACAATGGTTGGCGCGATTTCATCAGCTTTTTCCGCCCAGTCCTGAGCGCCGCGCCAGCCACGCGCTGCCATCAGATCTTGTAACGTTTCACCAACGGTGGGGGGATTATGCGGGTTTGGTTCAGGCCAGTCAAAAAATTCGGCTCGTTCTTTGGGGATGGCCACAATTACAACGCGGGGACGAAGCTGTGGTACACCGAAATCAGATGCATTCAGCAGGCGCCAGTCTGTATTGTAGCCGAGTTTGTCTAACTGCGACTTGAGCCGCTCGCGGTAATCATGAAAAACCGCCCCCAGAAAGCCGCGCACGTTTTCTATCATCACGGCGCGCGGGCGTGCTGCATCAATGATATCGATGGCATCGTTAAAAAGGTTACGTTCGTCCAGCTCACCCAATTGTTTGCCAGCAACAGAAAAAGGCGGGCAGGGCAGGCCACCGGCCAAAAGATCCATCCCGCGATACTCTGACGCCCGTTCTTTGAAGATGCGCAGATCTTCTTCTAGAACCGTCCAATCCGGGCGGTTATGGCGCAGCGTATTGCAGCAGTGTTTGTCAATCTCAACCAATGCGGAATGCGCAAAGCCAGCCTGTTCCAGACCAAGGGCTTGGCCACCTGCGCCTGCGCAAAGTTCTACTGATGTCAGCATGCCGCCCGCCTTCTTTTCGCACATTAAACCCTCTGTGGTCGCAGGGTACAACCAACGACAGCAAGTGGTATGTGTGTTCTTTATTCGTTCTTATCGCGTCAATTGATCTCGGGCAAGTCCGAGGCAGGTGGATCATCTAAGAACCATGAAAGAGGCAATCAGAAAAAACAAAAGCCGCCCGAAGGCGGCTTTGTCTGATTTCTGTCCTGAGACAGACCCAAATGGAGCGGGCGAGGCGATTCGAACGCCCGACCCTAACCTTGGCAAGGTTATGCTCTACCCCTGAGCTACGCCCGCATCCTTTGGTGTGGCGGGGATACTCATCCCACGCGCCCCGTGCAAGAGGGAAATCCACACAGATCGGAAAAATATTAAAAAATTTTGCCAACCAGCCAATTTGACTGCGTAGGAGACCCTTTTTGCTGCTTGACCTAAAGGTTGGTTGAGGGTGCAGAGTTAAAAATAAACAGGAGAGATCATGCTTACCACTCCGTATCGCCGTTTCATCACAGCCAGCGGCTTGGTCAATCTGGCGGATGGTGTGGCGGTCGTGGCTTGGGCGTGGTTGGCGTCATTGCTGACCCGTGATCCATTGCTTGTTGCACTGGTACCTGTTGCGCTGCGATTGCCGTGGTTTTTATGCGCGGTTCCTGCCGGAATCATTACTGACCGGACAGATCGGCGATTGTTGATCTTACGGGCGGATATTTTCCGGGGGTTGATTTTTGCAGCAGTCGGGCTGGTCCTGTTTGCCGCGTTGCCTTTGCCTGCTCCGACACAATCCGGCGTGAGTGATCCGATGATATTTGGTTTGATTCTGGGGGCGGCTGCGCTGGTTGGTGGTGCGGAAGTGTTTCGCGACAATGCTGCTCAGACGATGTTGCCCGCGATTGTGCCGGATGCTGATCTTGAAACGGCCAATGGGCGGCTGTGGAGTGTTGAGCTGGTGGGCAACGCGCTGTTGGGGCCAGCGCTTGGGGCGTTCCTGATTGCTCATGCGGTTTTCGCGCCGTTTGCTTTGAATGCTGTCGCTTATGTATTGGCATTTCTGTTTCTGCTGCCGCTTCGGGGCCACTATCGGCCAAAGGTGAACATCGAAGGTCGATGGCAGGCAGAAATGATGGAGGGGGTAAATTTCCTGCGCGCATCACCGGTGTTGCTGACTTTGGCTTGGATCACCGGTTTATGGAATTTTTTGAACGAAATGGTGTTGGTCGCGTTGGTGTTGCATGTTCAGGAAAACTTGTTTTTGGGCGCACAGGCCTATGGGATGATCCTTGCTGCGGGGGCAGTAGGAGGGATCTTGGGGGGGTGGTACGGTGACCGTGTTGTCGCGCGGCTTGGTCCTTTGCGATCATTGCAATGGATGTTGGTTGCTGGTGCGCCAGCATTTCTGGCAATCGCGCTTGCACCGGGCGCTGTGAGTTTAGCGGTTATACTGATGGTATTCAGCTCTACGGGACTGGTGTGGAACACGGTGTCGGTGTCCTACCGGCAGCGGATGATCCCGGATGTTTTATTGGGGCGGGTGAACAGCCTTTATCGGTTGTTCGCCTGGGGGATGATGCCTGTCGGGTTGATGTTATCCGGGATGATCGTGCATTTGGCCGACGGGTTTGTATCGCGAAATTCGGCTTTGGTTGCGCCGTTTCTGGTGGCTGCCCTTGGGAGCGTTTTTCTGGGCGGGATTGGGTGGCGGGCGCTTGCGCGGCATTGGCGGGAGTAGAACGTGCCAGGGCAACGAGCACCGGGCGGGCAAGATGCCCGCGTTACCATTATTGTCCAGAGCCTTTCATATCCGTTCAGCTTGGGCAGGATGCCCATATTACCCAAGAATGAGGAATACCGGCTGTGGGCGAAAATAAAAAAGGCTCCAACCTCTGTTGGAGCCTTTTTGCGTTTGTTTCAGTCAGACCTAGTGGCCGGGCTGTTTGTCCCAATCTTCCTGCTTTGGCAGGATTTCGAACGTATGCTCTGGTGGTGGGCTTGGCAGTGTCCATTCCAGCGTGTCAGCATATTCGTTCCAAGGGTTTGCTTCGGTTACCCGGGCACCACGTGTCAGCGCATAAGCCATGATCCCAAAGAAGAACAGGAAGGAGGCAAAGCTTAGGAATGCGCCCCAACTGGACCATTGGTTCCAATAGGCAAAGGCTTCGGGATAGTCGATGTAGCGGCGTGGCATACCCTGACGGCCCAAGAAGTGTTGCGGGAAGAAGGTCAGGTTTGCACCGATGAACATGGCCCAGAAATGCAGTTTGCCCGCCCACTCAGGATACATGCGGCCTGTCATTTTAGGGAAGTAAAAGTAGATCCCGGCAAAGATGGCAAAGACCGCACCAAGGCTCATCACATAGTGGAAGTGCGCCACCACGTAATAGGTATCATGGTAGTAACGGTCCACAGCAGCTTGAGACAGAACGATGCCTGTCACGCCCCCAACAGTGAAGAGGAACAAGAAGCCAAAGGCCCACAACATTGGTGTTTTGAATTCGACCGAACCGCCCCACATAGTGGCAATCCAACTGAAGACCTTGACCCCTGTTGGCACCGCGATGACCATGGTTGCCAGCATAAAATACGCTTGCTGGTTCAAGGTCATACCGACCGTGTACATGTGGTGTGCCCAGACGACAAAACCCAATGCACCAATGGCAATGATGGCCCAGACCATCGGCAGATAGCCGAAGACCGGTTTGCGGCTGAATGTTGCAATAACGTGGCTGATGATACCAAAGCCGGGCAGGATGATAATGTACACTTCCGGGTGTCCAAAGAACCACAGAATGTGCTGATACAAGATCGGATCACCGCCCCCTGAGGGGTCAAAGAAGGCAAAGCCAAAGTTGCGATCCATCAGCAGCATGGTGATTGCGCCAGCCAAGACGGGCAGGGACAGCAGGATCAACCAGCTTGTTACGAAGATCGACCATGAAAACAGAGGCACCTTGAACAGGGTCATGCCCGGGGCACGCATGTTCAGGAAGGTAGTGATCATGTTGATCGCCCCCAGAATGGATGAGGCGCCTGAGACGTGAACCGCGAAAATCGCAAGATCCATCGACATGCCGCCTTCTTTTACGGAAAGCGGCGGATAAAGCACCCAGCCCACACCTGAACCCGCCTGACCATTGCCGCCGGGCGACAGGACAGAGCAAACAGCAAGCGTTGTACCGGCAACATAAAGCCAAAACGACAGGTTGTTCATGCGAGGAAACGCCATGTCAGGCGCGCCAATCTGGAGCGGCATAAAGTAGTTGCCGAAACCGCCAAACAGGGCCGGAATAACCACAAAGAACATCATCAAGATGCCGTGGCCTGTGATCAACACATTCCACAAGTGGCCATTAGGGGTACATAGAGTGGAGCTGTCAGCGATAAATCGCGCCCCTTCCATACACATATATTGAACGCCCGGGTTCATCAGTTCCAGCCGCATGTAGACGGTGAATGCGACAGATATGAAACCAACGAAAGCTGAGACAATCAGATATAGGATACCGATGTCTTTATGGTTGGTGGACATGAACCAGCGGGTAAAAAAGCCGCGCTCGTCTTCATGATCGTGCCCGTGAATGGCTGCGTCTGCCATGCGGTGCCTCCTCGATTAATTTGAATTACACCACACCTGTTGGCTGGGCATGGTGCCTTTGCTGAGGTCGGTTCTAGTGAAGCAGGCCGTCCGGGGCAATGGGCGCCTTTGCCGCAGGGCGAGATTTTTCGGGTTGTTTGCGCCGGTTTTGGTCAGGAACCGCCCCAAATAAGGGCCGAATTTGATCCAAATTCACCTCGAAGGTTTTTTGGTTTCAATTTTAACCAAGAAGGTAACTGTTTCTTGGTGGGTTTTGTCGCCATCACAGTCGTGTGATTCTATAAACCAAACGGCAGGACGCGTCCCTCTTTGAAGGGGGCGGCATTTGGGTCAGGTTTGCATCGTTTTGATCCATGTCTTTGGCAACAAGTCAGCTTTCGAAGCTCAAGGTCGGACGTCTAGGGATGAGGCACATCAGTACCCTCTGCAGCCGCAGTATCAAAGACAACTTCAAAGCTGTCGCGCAGGGCTACATCAAGGTCATCCATTGTCACCGGCAGGCCCAGATCCACAAGAGAGGTCACGCCATGATCCATGATGCCACAAGGGACAATACCATCAAAGTGGCTCAGCTCGGGTTCAACATTGATGCTGATCCCATGATAGCTGATCCATTTGCGCAACCGGATGCCAATGGCGGCGATCTTATCTTCGGCGATGCTTCCGTCGGGGAGGGGGGCTTTGTCAGGACGTTCGATCCAAACACCAACGCGCCCGGGCCTGATTTCGCCCCGCAAATTAAACTGGGCCAGCGTTTCGATTACCCAAGCCTCGAGGTCTCGCACAAAACACCGCACATCACGGCCGCGTTTGGCAACATCAAGCATGACATAGGCCACACGTTGGCCCGGACCATGATAGGTGTATTGTCCACCGCGTTTGGTTGGATAAACCGCAAAACGATCGGGATCTTTCAGGTCAGGGGCTTTTGCCGAGGTGCCAGCCGTATAAAGCGGCGGATGTTCAACCAGCCATATACATTCATCCGCCTCACCTGCTGAAATTGCGGCAACCCGCGTTTCCATCCAGCTCTCTGCGCTGCGATAATCGGTCAACCCGTCTGTTGTGATCCATTCCACCATTGCGATGACTTACCCAAAGCTGGCCCAATGGGAAAGCCCACTTGGCCGTCGCCTTAGGCGGCTTGTTTTTCAGCCAGCACCTTTTGGATCATCTGAGCGTAGGTTTCTGCCCCCTGCGCGCCGGTCAAAAGGTACCGGCCATCAAAAATCATAGACGGTACACCGGAAACACCACGTGAGGTCCAGAATTGCTGATGGGCGCGGGTCTCTTCAGCATGGCTTGCCGAGGTCAGGACCTCAGCCGCCGCTTCATCGTCAAGGCCAACAGAGCCTGCAACCCGGCACAAGACTGTGGGGTCAGAGACATCCAGCCCCTGCGTGAAATGCGCATCAAACAGGGCAAGCTTAAGCGGATGCTGAAGGCCTTGTTGCTGTGCCCAACCCAAAAGCTGATGCGCGGCAAAGGTATTGACGATCCGGCTGTCAGGGGAAAAGGCAAATTCAAATCCCAAATCAGTGCCCAATTGCGACAACTGTGCGCGTGCTTGTGCGGATTGCTCTTTGGTGCTGCCGTATTTCTCCATGATATGTTCAGACAGGTTTTGCCCCTCAGCGGGCATATTCGGGTTCAGTTCAAATGGATGCCAGCGCACATAGGCCCCTGCACCTGTCATTCCCAACGCCTGTTCCAATTGTTTGTATCCGATAATGCACCAAGGGCACATCACGTCTGAAACGACATCGACTTGAACAATGGGGTCTTGAGATGTTGCTGAATCGGTGGTCATTTCCCGCGCCTTTCTGAGCTAGCGCTGCAAAGGTCAGGTTTTCCGGACTGTTTTTCAAGCGCCAAATCGTGTCAGCTGACATCAATATTTTGGCATTTGGGCGGTCTTGTGCTATGCCTTTCGCAATTACCTGATTCAATTTCCACGGAGTTTTTATGTATCTCAAATCCATAACCGGCATGCTTTTAGGCGCGTCCCTTGTCTTTGTTCCTGTAGAGCGTGCGGAGGCTGATGCGGGCGACTTTATTGCGGGTGCGATCATCGGCGGCATCGTTGGGGCCAACGCAAATAAACAGCGCCGTACAACGACAAAACGCACCTATAGAAAGAAAACCTACAAACCTCGCATCCCATCGACGCAAGAAGGCCGGAATATTCAGTCTTCGTTGAATTACTTTGGCTTCAACGCGGGGTCGGTAGATGGCCAGTTGGGGCAAAAGACCCGCAACGCTGTATCGCAATATCAAGCGTATCTTGGGTATCCGGTTACGGGGCAATTGTCGGCTTTTGAACAAAACCTGCTGATCTCGAGCTATAACCGGGCACAGGCGGGCGGATATGCTGTGCAGCAGCAGGTTGCAGCAACGCCGGACGGCACGCGTGGTTTGCTGAAGTCATACCGTGCTGAAATGGCCGGGGCGTCACCAGCCGGAAATCCGGCCCCCCAGACAACGATCGTTGTTGCCCCACAGGCCGCTCCTCAGCCCGTGCCGGTTGCGACAACCACGGCAGGTGGTTCTTTGGCTGGCGTGGCAAGTCTGGCCGAAGCGGTTGCGCCATCAGCGGGTTTGCCCAATTTCTTGGGAGCGGGCAGTCAGGCGTCTCTTGCCTCACACTGCAATACCGTTTCGCTGATCACCAATACCAATGGCGGATTTACGACTTTGGCCAACATGGCCGACCATAACATCGCGATTAATGAACAATTCTGCTTGGCGCGCACCTATGCAATTGCCAAGTCAGAAGAGCTGGTGAGCAAAATTCAGGGCTTCACGCCGGACCAGATCGCTCAGCAATGCGAAGGGTTTGGTCCCGCGATGAAAGATCACGTCGCATCGTTGTCTTTGAAATCACGCGAGGTTGTGGTGTCGGACGTGTCATCGTTTATTTTGACCACTGGCATGTCGCCTGCACAATTGGCAGGGACAGCCCGCATTTGTATGGGGGTTGGCTATCGCACTGATAATATGGATGTCGCGGTTGGCTCTGCACTTTTGCTTTTTGCTATGGGCGAAGGGGTCTACGGAGAATTGATGGGGCACCACCTTAGTCAGGGGTTTGGGACGGCAAAACGTGTTGATATGGCGACAAGCTGGTATCAGGCGGGATTGTCTGCGGTCGATTCAGGCGCT
The DNA here is from genome assembly GCA_039986635.1 of Sulfitobacter sp. Lineage (GTDB taxonomy): Bacteria > Pseudomonadota > Alphaproteobacteria > Rhodobacterales > Rhodobacteraceae > Sulfitobacter. The sequence goes on along the minus strand of JBDWQI010000302.1, from coordinate 11,692 downwards.
GCGGCGGTTTTTGTACCCGGTCAACCTGAACGTACCGAGTTGATCCGCGTGGCATCCCAACGCATGGCAGGTGTTCCGACATCTGGCACATTGCCACAACCACAGCCCGTTTCCAGCTCAGGACTGCCAACTTTTTCGATTTCTGAGTAGGGGCTTGTCAGCCGGCAAATGAGTTAAAGCCCGATGCCAATTGGTGTCGGGCTTTTTTGATGCTTTTGGGTCTTCACAAGGTTCACGTTCCCGGTTAAACCCGCCCCATCCTCATGGCTTGCGGTCGTGGCGGAATGGTAGACGCGCAGCGTTGAGGTCGCTGTGGGGTAATACCCGTGAGAGTTCGAGTCTCTCCGACCGCACCATTTCACATTTTGATGTGAAATTCTCTAAAAACTCAAATATTACAGACACTTGCGGCGTTCGATAACCTGTTTTTCTATCGTACGCCAAAGGGGACCTGAATGCCGTCTTAAGGATGGTTTTCTTCATGTTGAGCGACCCATTTTCGTATATATTCCAAGGGCTTGCCAAGAACCCTTTCAATAGTTCGATAATTTCACCCATGCTGGCCTTGGATTGGGTGTTCTGGGTGAGTTTTTCGCCCAAACGCAGCTTATCTTCCTCAAGCTTTGCGATCTTGGTCTCAAAAGCTGCGGTTACTTTCGGGTTTGATGATTCAATCAAGCGTTCGAGCAAAGCATCTTGCTGCTTGTCCAATTCCTTGATCTGACGCTTGAGCGTGGATTTGGCTTGCGTTGATTGATCCATACGCTGCCCCCATGCGTCTTTCACCATGGCTAAGGCGATATCAAGCAACTGCTTGCTCGGTGATAATACGCGAAGGATCGTTTCAAAGCCTGTGTCAATCTTCTCGGCACGGATGCCCTTGCGATATTCTGGACAGCCGCGTGTCTGGCAATTGTAGTATGGGTAGCGCCTGCCGGTTGAGCTTTTGGCCCAATAGGCCGTCATTGCGTTGTCGCAACAGGCGCAAGTAACTGCGCCACGCAATGGGAAATCCTGATTAATGTCTTTCCGCTTGGGCGCGACTGCCCGTTGGGTCTTGCGGTCTTGGATGGCTTCAAACGTTGCCAATGTGATGATGGGTTCGTGATGCCCCTTGCGGCGCGAGATGCCCCATGGCTCGTGTTCGATGTATCCGGCATAGATAATCCGGTTGAGGATATCGCTGACCTTCTGCTGACGGATTTGTCCATTGGGCAAGTCCTTGGGGAACACAGGTTGATTTTCAAAGAAACGTTTCACTTCGGCCTGAGAGGCGAAGCGACCAGAGGCATAACCCTCAAGGGTTTCCTTGATAATGGATGCTAGGGGTTCATCTCGGGTCAGCAGCTTACCGTGCGATCCCGTCTTTTCGTATCTGTACCCGATGGGTGCGGAGAAGACTGAATAGCCGTTCATCATCCGGCCTTTCATGCGATTTGAGGTTTGTTCCGCATTTTTCTCGCGTTGATGCTGCGCGACGGACGCCAACATATGCTCAACCAGCTTTGAATCGCTGTCGTCGCCAAACTCAATCGATGGGCTTTCAAGAATACCGCCTGCGTCACTAAGGGTTTCGCGCAGAGAGATATGGGCCTGTACATCCCGTGCAAAGCGGCTGATGTCATCAATGATAACCACAACCGAGTTCTTGGGGTGCAGGCGCAGGAACGCCAACATCCGATCCATCGCAGGGCGACGTGCAAACTTACCTGACATGTCATCACTGAACACTTCAACGACATCATAATCCTTATAGGTCGCATATTCCCGGCATCGGTTTTCTTGGGAGGCAAGGCCATCGCCCTCGCGCACCTGCTTGGCCCCAGAGACACGGGCATAGATCACGGCCTTTGATGGCGTCGTTGTTCGATGTGCATTTGATATTGTCATCTGTCCTCCTCGTATCTGTGCTGTGCTGGTAACTGTTCCATCAAGGATACGACATCCGCAGGCGTATCGCTAAGCTGATCATCCGCTTCTCCACAGATTTGCTGTACGGGATTGAGATCAAAGCCCAGATCAACAAAGGCCACAACGATGGACCACAAGGTTTCGATAAGTTCCTTTTGTTGTTCCAACGGCATATCGCTGTCTTCCAGCATGGCCGCGTAGACTTCCCAGTCGATGCTAAGGCTTGGGCGGGAGACATCCGGTGGACTCCCTTTTGGCGGCAAGTCCATGACTGCGCCTCCTTTCTTCAAATTGTTAAGTGATGCATCGCACCTGCTGCTCAGTAAAGCAGTTAGGGTGCGAACAAATATGGAACATCATGCATCACATTCGCCGTTCTCGCAAGGAATTATTGATTGATCCCATTGCCTTACGTGGCGTATCATGAAGGCAAGCGCTGCCGCACGGGGTGTTTGCCGGGTGCATACGGGTGAATGTTAGTCTGGCGACTTGGGATGATCTGACCAATTCTCTCGCCCATGACGGACGCGCAGAATACGCACATCGCGATTGTCATCCACCAGATAGACAATGATGTGGGCTTCAACCGGATGGATACGCACCGGCGGCGTGATTTCTTCGCGCAATCGCGCCAGTTCCGGATTGGCTGCGATCAATGCAATCACTTGCTCGATCTTGTCTTGATACCCCTCTGCCTGACGGAGACCAAAGCGCTCAACACCGTAGAGGTAGATATCAATCAGATCGGTTTGTGCCCGTGCAGAAAGGCGGAACGTCATTCGCAGGCAGCACTCCCCGCACGTTGCCGGGCGATGGCTCGGATTTCTGAGAGGGATTTGTCGCTATCTGGGCTGTGCATGGCTTCATCCACCAACCGCTGCATTGCGGACACCTTATTGGCCCGATCTTGGTCATGGCGAATAAGATCACGCATGTATTCACTGGCGTTGTCATAGCGCCCGGATTGCATTTGTTGCTCGACCCATTCCCGCATGGGGTTGGGGAGCGAAATATTCATACTGGCCATTTGCAGCACCTCCTGTATCCAGTATGTCAAGATATGACAGTTATTGCCATAGGAACATATTCCACATGACATTTGATCCAAAGAACAAGCAGCACAAGGCGCAGCTTTACAACGCTCTGGTGGCCGCAGCAGAATTGGCCAACGCGCCATTCGACCAGTTCATGCAAACGCCGTTTGATCCGCCTTGGAACTTGGGCCCGAATTATCGCCGGAACATGCAGCGTGGAGACTACGCGGCGCTCAGAGCCAAGGTGCTCTATGACTTCCTGCTTGAGCACCATTTTGCTGCAGCACATCTGGAAGCGCCGGAGATATTTCCCGAAACACCGGAAATGCACTGGCAGGCTATCGTCAACGAGCAAGCCATCACTGGCAAGCTACGGATTGTTCTGCCCAGCAAAGACATGGGCATCGTGCAGCGCCGCAGCGCTGCTACAAACGCAGATGTGACGATCAAACTGGGGCAACCCTTCTACTTTGAATTGGAGGTCGATGAACCGGGATATGCAATCGCCATGCAGGGTGTGCGTAAGGCGTGGCACACTATTGAGCTTGGGGGTGATGGTGAGTTCATCGTTCCGCTCAGCCCCGGCTCTAATGCCTTCCCGCAAACTGCATCTAGTCAGCCCGACCCTATCGAGGAAAGCCATGATTTGGGGTTGCAAGAGTTTGTGGTGGTTGTGGCACAGGGCAAAGGACTGCCCGTGTCATTGCGCGGTTTGCTGAAAGTATGGCCAGATCGGGATTGGGTGGTCCATCGGATTCGGGTGCGCTTTGTGAAGTGATCGGCTCAAGCTGACCTTGCTCACCAGTTCAATATTTTGCATTGCAGCCCTTCATTCCTGATGGGGTGGATGGCTCCTGCTCCAATCGGCGTCGCAAAGCGCCATACTGCAGATGTCCGTATCTGCTTATAGGAGGAGCCACCCAATGGAAGTTACCACAATCGGTCTAGATTTGGCCAAGAACATTTTTCAGGTCCACGGAATTACACAAGGCGAAGAGGTCGCATTTAACCGGCCTTTAAGACGGGCACAGCTTTTGCCATTCTTCTCCAAGATTGAACCGTGCCTGATTGGCATGGAAGCTTGCAGCAGCGCGCATCATTGGGCACGTGAACTGACAAAGTTTGGCCACGACGTTCGGTTGATTCCACCGATGTATGTGAAGCCCTACGTCAAGCGGGGCAAGTCTGACGCGATCGATGCAGAAGCAATTTGCGAAGCAGTAACACGCCCAACGATGCGGTTTGTGGCGATCAAGACCGTCGAACAGCAATCTTTATTGTCTGTCCACCGAGCGCGGAGCCTCTTGGTTCGGCAGCGCACCCAACTTATCAATGGCTTGCGTGGTATGGTCGCCGAATTTGGTGTTTACATCGCGAGAGGGCTTGCTCGGATCATCGGTTTTGCAGAGAACATACTGGCAGGCGAAGTTTTAAACCTGCCTGACATCGCGAACGAAGTGATCCACAACATGTGCGAACATCTCATGGCACTGCATGTTCGGGTCCGTTGGTACGAAGACCGCCTGAAGCAGGTCGCAAGGGAAGACGCACGAGTGAAGTTGTTGCGTACAATACCAGGCGTTGGCGCTGTCACGGCGTCCGCGATCATCGCCAGTATTGGTGACGGCCATCAGTTCAGGAATGGACGGGAATTTGCGGCTTGGCTGGGCCTGACGCCCGCGAACAAATCTAGCGGCGGCAAAGAGAAACTCGGGCGCATTACAAAAATGGGTGATCAATACATACGATCACTGCTCGTTGTTGGTATGACGTCGCTCGTCCGACAAACCAAGTCGCACCCAGAGCGCGCAAGTAAATGGCTGACGTCACTGCTGGAACGAAAGCCCGCGCGTGTGGCAACTGTCGCAATGGCCAACAAGACAGCGCGGATCGTCTGGGCAGTCTTGACCCGCAACGAACCCTACACACCTCACACTGCCTAAGAGGAAAAAGAACAATGAGTTAGCAAGACCCGCGAGATGATGGTGCATAAGTCTGCCGCCAAAACCAAGACACTCCGCCGAATGGCGCGGGCATTTTAGCCCGAATTGCTGATAGGAACTTGGTTTGCGGAACCCATCAGGGCCAGCGGTCAAAACCGCGCAAACAGGCCGGACACATGACTGCTTCTGACAAATGCACAAATCTGATCAAATATGTCTTGCTATGCAGGAGCCATCCACACAGGCCATTCGCTGCATGTGCGAGGTGAAGCATCCGGGAGGTCGACGCCATCGCCAAGCTCGTTTACGATAACCTCGTCACTATACAGATCACTTTCAGTAGCTCGGCGAACGCCAAAATTCACGGAATCTCATTCGACTATAGCCATCAAAGAATAGTAAGCAGCGGCTATTTTTTGCCGCCACTATCTCGACTGGGCGGATTTGCTGGGGCAGCTTCGCTTGTCGTTGGCTGGTACCCAAGTCGGGGGCCAGTTGGCTGATATCCACGTTCTATGGCTTCGCGTGTTTGTGCCGGACGAGGCGTAGGTTTCGGGGTGGGTTTATTCTTGTCAGTCATTTTTAACTCCTTGTTCCGATGCAGGGAAAAATTCAATCGAACGAATTTCACCAGAAGCGACCCAGAGCCCGTGCTCACCTGTATCATTCCAGCTATTATCTTCGCCCCAAGCATAAATTTTCTCAACGTAAATGTCTCGCTCAGTCGGGTCGGAGGACATGAATGAACCTCGACCACAATACCCCGCAAATCGGGTGTCATCTTTGAGTGTCACAATTACCAGATTTTCTTTCAGGGCCCCAAATTTCCAATCCCAAGCTGTAGGCATCGTATGGACGGGGCTAATTCCGATCTTGTGTAGAAGACTTCGCAAAATCCCAGTCTGTGAGATTAACCCCAGAACAGCGCCGAAAATCACAGGGCCGACGAATATCAACCCGAACCAATAGCCCATGCCAATAGGCTCATCACTCATATCTCGACTAAGCCACTCCAATATCGGAAAAACAATCGCACCATATACGCTCGAAAGCGCAAAATATGACAGGATTGCATCCGCGTGATTCTGCAAGCGTCCTGTGATGAATTGGGCTCGTACGTATGTAATGATCAAACCGGGTACGACTAGGGCCAAGACCAAGTAGATACTTTGTGGATTGGTAAAATCTGGCACTAGATCATTTCCGCGTCCAGTAACTTCCAGTAATGCTCTCCCAAAAGTGTTAGACGGCACGACTTGGAGTTCATCGCGGCATAGTACATGTGAACCTCGCCAATGGGTCGCACCAGATTTACTTTCGCCATTTCCTGCAAATCAGCAAATACCTCAGTGTTTTCCTCACTAGGATCAGCACTTGTTGGCTCAAAGCTCGGGTCAAGTTGAAGCTCGAAGCCGGGTTCAGAAAAGTAGACACCCAGCTGCTTTAGCGTTTCCAACGTTATTGGGGGCTGAACTGTCTTTAGAGAAGTGAAGGTAGTCACATTGGTCTTAAACAAAGGGCGTTGCTGGTTCCATGGGCCAAGGGATTGATCAATGTGAGCATAGACAGCCCCCGGCGTCACTTCGCCGAGCAGATTTGCGGCTCCACCGTTCAACGCATCAACAAGCAACATGGTAAAAAGACCGGAGCCATCAATCTCGGTTGCATATTGTTTTAGGGTGGAAGCCGTTAAAATTGTAACGCCAATATTGATCGTTACGTGCTGGTCATCGATTTGTGCATTTCCTGCGACCCCAGAATGACAACTGTCTAAGACAATGATCCGGTTTCGGGCTTTGGACCTATTGGCCATAGTGACGACTTCATTAAGCGATAACCCATCATTCCCATCTATACTGTCGGAACAGATCAAATATCCACCAACCTGCTCAATATATCCGTGCCCTGCAAAGTAGAGGAGAGCTATATCGTCATCCCCTGCGAACAAATCGACTACGGCTTGCCTAAAATCATGGCGAGAGACTGGGCTGGCATCCCCAGTCCCAGTCAATAATTTTGTGGCAAAATTTTGAGTGCCGTCAGCGTGTCTGTCCAGCGCCGATTTCACTGTGTGCGCATCATTCACGCATCCAAATAGCGGGCTTGCGTGCTCATAGAAGTCAATACCGACAATTAGCGCTTTTCGTGTCAACTAGAAGAGCTCCTTAATGGCATCGGCGACAGACTTTCCATTCCATTTGACTACTTTGTCAGCGGCGTTCTTCACAACTGCTGAGGTTCTCTCAGCTCCCCAAGGCTCAACAGCAATAATCGATTTGTCGTAGGCACCTGACATTGTAATCTCTTCGTTAATCCACTTGCTATAAGTGGCGTAAACACCGGCCAAAATAATGACGCCGCTGCAACCAGAGATTTTGGCGTCGATGGCTGCGCGTAGTTGTTTGTCTGTACCATTCGTGTGGATTGGATCGTCTTTGGGAACGGAATGATTGTAATAGCTTATACCCTGTTCATCCAGAAACTCGGTCAACCTTTTATAAAGGTCATCATATTTCCAAGAGTGACTGATAAAAAGTCTATACGTTTTTGCCATCTGGGCATCCCTTCCAAAATCTTGTGAAGTATTGGCGATCAGAGGCAACATATGGTGTTTGGAGCGCAATTCAACCCTTGAGAGTGTTGAGGTGGAAGTTTACTCGCCTGATTGATGGGAATAAACGTTGCCAAGAAATGTGATTTCGATCAAACTGAGTCTATATTTTTGTTTTTTAATGAAAAAATCGCGCACCCACTGAGAAAGCACCGACAATCACAGCCGCGGATGAAATTAATAGTGACCACAAGTGTGCGGGTTTCACAGCGCTAACAAGCTGACCAATTGTCATTTTTTCCACTTCGGCATGCCCGGTCTTGTTTTCAACTGCTTGCTGGCTTTTCGATTTTTCAATTTTGCCCTTCCAACTCGCCAGAATCCCGTTGAATTCGTCGGAGGTTAGATAAGAAGTATCGAGGGGAACGCTCTGGACGTACCAATCGTATCCCGGTTCAAGGAGCCCTTCTAGTCGGAGTCCCTTCTCAACCACCACCAGCAGCGGTAATCCACGATTATAGGCCATTGCAGCTTCAATCTGGTTCCACGGTGTCGCTAGTTTTGTTTCGGCGAGCGTTGTCTCATTAGTGCCACCGCGCTTTTCGGCTCCAGACGGAAAGTAAGATCTTTCTAAGGCGATTACGACAGTTCCAACACATCTATCCATTAGCTGCGCAACGGCCGTAAGAGGCGAATCAACAGAAAACGTGTTTCTTCCGACGGTGTTCGGGGTCAATCCCTCGACTCGTAAGCGCGCTTCGATGGCCTGAACAAAGTCTTCTTGTGTACTGTTCGCAGTAGCGCCGACACTAAGAAAAACGTCTTTACCCATTGTTGGCCTCCGGACCAGTGCGCGCAACGCAAAGTAAAAAGTAATAAGAGCGTCCGCTAATTCGCACCCCATATAGCATGTTTCTTTCGTGAAAGCATATTGAATGTTGCCCTCCTAAGGCGCGAGTCGGTACCGAAGTTGCGTGCAAATCGAACGACAAGATTTTTTGACGAGGCCGCACATGCAGAAAAAAGTCTGTAGTGGTTTCGTCGACGAATGTCCGGTCACATTGGAGATTTTAGATTATTCGTCTTCGCAGCGAATGAGCGATCCGCCCATCCAGCCAGACCCCTTGCCACCAACGGTGCTAAGGACGCCCTCCCAAACCCTCGATAATGTCCAGCAGCTTGTCGCTAACCGGTTTTAGTTTTGCGCATTGGCGTGCACCGGGCGTCTTGAGGTCATTCGTGTATCCATGGGCAATCACCCGGAAAACGTCTTCGAAGAAGTCATCTTCTGGCCCAACGCTTTCCCAAAAACCCGAGACCCCAGCCGCGTCAGCCAATGCGCGGGATGCATGGTAAACGGGCTGTATAACGGCAGCGTTATATCCATCAAGCTCGTCCAATGTCGGTTGGTAAGAGGGCGGAACAATCGCAAGCCCTTCACGGTGCGCGCGCTTGATGGAAGGAATGTGAGGAAGCTCGCACAAATGCCCCATCAACATGAACAATCTAGCTGCGGCATGGGGGTGCGATTGTCCCGTGTTGGGATGGATGCGCTCATGCCGTTCAATCAACAACATCACCATAATGATGCACGTGGCATAATACTGAAAGAGCGCCCAGTTATCGGGGGAATAGGCCCCCAACACGATTTCGGTGGCATCGTGATCCGCTTGCAGTTCCAGAGCCAATGGTACGAGAGCAAGCTCTTCTGTTGAAAACCCGGCAAACTGTGGTCTTGGATTCTTCGTGGAACGCTCTACTACGCAGTGAACGGCCCCATGCTGTCCTTCGCATATCGCAGCGCCATCCGTCAGCAAGAAATGACCGACTGCGAAATGGTTTAGCTCGTGCTGTAAGAGCCAGCGCAGCGCCATGTCGACAACGTGTTCTGGATCGCCCAGTAGATCGATATTATGCTCAGGTAAAAGTTTAGCTTGGTTGCCTAACATGTTGTTCCAAGATGATTTTACCCGATCCAATACGCCCGTATTAATGTTGATCGAAATTCCCTCGCTGCTCGGGGCAACGCTGGCGAAAAAATCTGCATCCTGCGATATACTGAGCGCCACATCGCACCGGAACGGCTCTTCAACGCGTTCTTGGTAACGCGCCAATGCGGCGACCAAGGCATTCTCGATCTGTTGTTGCATCGTTGGCTACGACCTCATGGAGTAAGAGACAGGAAACAGCTATCATAACGCCGATCACCGACACCATTTGAAAGACGCGCTGTGCTAAAGTTGGCTGCGCTCAGCTTCCTGATCAAAGCATCCAGCCAAAGCTATCCGGTGCAAGCCGGGTGGTTTCTTCCTATGGTCAGCTCCGGGTCAGATGACTTGATCCTGCATCAGGTTGTGCTCTTAGCGTTTACTGCAAGATGTTTGCGGTAGTACCGCAACACTTGAGAAGGGGGACGCATGCGCTCCCCCGTTCTATCCCCCAAGCTATTGGCTCAGCTCAGGACATGAAGTCCATCACAGAGCCATAGACCGTATCACCGGTCAAACACTCGTCAGGGAGATTGCATCTCTCCCCAACACCCCATATCCTCAAGGGCGGTTCCTGCCCCTGAGAACCCTCGCGGTTGCGCGCAAGCGCAGAGCAAATCCGCTGTGACCATGCCATGGAGGCCAACCGTTCGCCGATTGGATGCCGTCAGCGTGTTGGTGCTGAACCCAAACGAAGGGCGCGTCGTCGCCCCTTGTAACCCCCTCGCAGGGTTTGGAGACATGACCTCTCCACCTGCCACCAATCCATGCACAATCATTTCGCTGATTGATCACCACCAACGGTTCAGCCCGTTGGATCACTGCTTGGGGCGACTGCCCCGAGCGCAGATCAAAGGGTGGGTCCTCGCCATGCTCGCTTCACTTGGCGTTGCAGCTTGCGCGTGGCTCTGGTCCCGCGAGACCGCGCCCTTGATCCTTACCCCCCCGGTTCCTCGGCGGAGGCCAGACGGTTGCATGCGCAACCCGTCAGATCAAAGAAGAGGAACAAAACAGATGACACAACTACACGCACAACCATATGACATTTCAGCAAACGGATTTTACTTTGAAAGCTTGGATGAGTTTAACAACAACGCCATTAAGAACCGTAACGACTACGGCGATCTAGTCGAAGAATATGAGATACAGTTCATTGATGGCAATGCCATCGACTGCGCCTTGGCAGACGCGGTGGCGATCAATCAGGCCAATATCGGTCAGTACTTCGATATCGTCGAAGCATGGAGCCATGACGACAAACTGCGTTACATTCTTGCCGTTGGTGAATGTGGCTATGCGTTCGATCTGGAAAAGGACGACCCCAACGAGCTAGACGTTGATGTCTATCACTTGAACAGCCTGCACGAACTGGCGGAGCAATTTGTTGAGGATGGCATCATGGGCGACGTACCCGACGCCTTGCAGACATATTTCGACTATGACGCTTTGGCGCGTGATCTGGGTATAGATTATTCAGAAACCGCGATAGCAGGGCAAACTATCATTTTCAGATGTTCCTAAGGGGTGAGAATTACGGCATAACCCCGTATGCATATCGATATCCCATCGTATGTGGCTGACATTGCGGCTTTGGCGGTGACATCCTCAAGACAAAGGAACGCCTTGAACAATTAGCGCCAGTGACAGGCGCAGACACATGGTGGATGACATTGAGGAAGTTGGATAAGGCGTGTTCATAGACATCGGCTTGTAGGAAATTTCTGATGGGTCCAGCAGATCACGAAAATTAGCTTGGAATCACCGAAGATAGTTTCGTCTGGGCATCTGACCTCGATGAAACAGAATATATGAGTTCTGTTTCATCAGAAAGTGAACCTTTGAGGTTATTCACCAGTTTCACCCAACAGACCCATTGGCCGTGTGCTTTAGTGAAACAGAATGACACATAGTGTTTCAATGGAGCCGCGCAGATAGAGGGTGAACCTGCTAGGCTAATCGTCTCCTGGGCAAACCCCTAAGGGGCACTCTCTAATTTCTACACGGGGTTGTATTCGTCTGATTTTTCCGCTGCCGCCGCCACTGAAACCATCAACTTTATACACAGGAATGCCTTGATAAGGGTTTGTTTGATTTGCCGGTTGGACTTCGATATTAAGTTTCAGGTTAGGCTCAGGACTCATAACCAGAATATCACGGTTGCAGCGAGAGCGATGGCCGACAGGAACACCTTTGGACATCGATCATACCGGGTTGCTACACGCCTCCAATCTTTCAAACGGCCAAACATGATCTCAATCCGGTTTC
>JBDWQI010000301.1:0-4421 GCA_039986635.1 Sulfitobacter sp. | reverse complement strand
AGCGAAAGGTCGACGGTTTAACTTTAAATTCCTACCACATCCAACCGGGACAATTCATTCCCTGTAGGTTCACTCTAGGCCTTTTATTGGACTTTATCTGGTTGACATTTATCTGTCGGAATTTTCGCTCGAAAGGTCGTCACCGACGACGGGCGACACAAGCACAATTCATGTACCAACCAGCTTTTGATATCATCACCCACATCGTTTGTTTAAAACAATGCTTGTGGCTCCGTGGCCGCGGCGCTTCCTGCTGATTTTGTACTGGCCACCTGCAACCAGAATGCCACGAAGACGAGCACTGCACCGATCCAGAGCATGGATTCTGCTGTCCGAGTGGAGCATGTGCGCAAGACCTTGACCTCTGTGGTGAGGATACGTTTTTCGGTAGACAAGAACTACTGAATTCTCTCAGGATTTGTCGCCTGCAAGCCAAGACCCTGGAGATGGTGCTAGAGTTAAGGGGCTACAACCTTTTTACGTGCATTGCCTACGCGTCTACGGCAAGTCACTCTGTACCTCCTCGCCTCAAAGTTATTGTTACAAATTTTGTGTCAGATGTGCACATCAAGAAAACAAAACGATAAAAAGTGTTATGATGAAAATCCATTTGGTAGAGTGCTGTCCAAGGGGATGCTAGAAAATGTCATCGTTTCCATGCCTGCATTTCCGAACAATGTATGAATACGAATAAATACAGCGGCAAGCGCGGATGACAATAATATGTCGAAAACTTAAGGCGATGTGTATAAACTGGGTTCGTCGGTAGAGAGATGGTGTAGGACGTCAGAAACGGTGGACACGTTTGATGTACACACGAATAACCTTTACCTACAGTAAGGTTTGCTGATGTTTTGTCGACCCCGATCATGTGGTAAAATGTTCATGCGGTCGGTGGACTTGGAATACTTTAGACTGTTCCGTGTGCAAGAGAAGCCGACACTTGTTGACGTATTGGCCACTGCGTAGACTGCATGCTTTCATATTTCACTGCGTTTAGGATTTGGGACCAATGGATATTAATGGTGCGGTATCATCGGCGAACCGCGACATATCGCGTATGTGTCACATAACTGAAAGACACCAACAATGGTAGCTAACAAGAGTCCCGAAGAGTGATCATATATTCGCGATTGTTTTTGAGCGACTATTTGGTACAGCTCAGAGGTGGAATGCGGATTAGGGAGAAACTGATGTGATCTTGTCATCGTCTGCTACGAAAAGCACATCATGCTTAAGAGCAGGACTTAAGCGATTGTTCTCCGGGGGTGAAGACCCTTGCGTGTGAAAAACATTTGTATTCTTAACACGCAGACCACCCCTAATGGTTCCTGAAGAAGAAGGAGGACATGTAAGCATCAGCACTGTTCGACACGGGCTCCTCGTTAGGGTGTCGTATATTCCGTGGAACAATTTGACTTCGTTGCCTGAATTGATACGTCGTCGAAGGAGCGAAAGCTTGCGGTCCAGTCGACGGTTTAACTTCAAATTCCTACCACATCCAACGGGGATAATTGTTTCTCTGTAGGTTCGCTCTAGGCCCTTTACTGGACTTTATCTGGTGGACATATATCTGTCGGAAATTTCGCTCTAAAGGCCGTCACCGACGTATCAATTCATGTACCAACCAGCGTTTTGTATCAATACCCACATCGTTAGTTTGAGCCAATGCTTGTGGCTCCGCTGCCGCTGCTCTTTCTGTTGGTTTTTTTTTTGCCGTCTGCGACAGAATGCCAAGAAGACGAGCACTGCACCGATCCAGCCTATACATTCTGCTGTCCGAATGGAAAATGTGTGAAAGACCTTGCTCTCTGTGGTGAGGACAATCGTTTCGGTAGACAATACCGACTGAATATTCTGAGGATTTGCCGATAAAATGCCACGACCCTGTGGCTGGTGCAATAGTTAAGTAGCTACCACCTTTTCCCACTGCATTGTCTACGCCTTTAGGGCATGTCATTCTGTACTTACTCGATTCAAAGTTGGTCTTACCAATTCTGTGTTTGATGTGCACATCGCGAAAACAGAAACATAAATAACTTAAGACTGCTAATCCATGTGGTAGAGTACAATCCGAGGTGATACTAGTGCATGTAACAGCGTTCATGCCTGCATATTTGAACGAAGTATTAATACGAATACATACAGAGGTAGGCATGGACGACAATAACATGTCGAATAGGTACGATAGTGTGGACAACTTGGGTTTGGCAGTGGAGTGACACGATGTAGGACGTCGAAAACTGGTGTCACGTTTGATGTACACATGAATAACTTGTACCAGAGTAGATTATGCTGCTTGTTGTCAACCCCGACCATTCAGATAATATTTTCATGCGGTCGGTGGAGTTGGTGTGCTTAGACTGTTCCGTGTGCGAGAGAAGCCAACACTTGTTGACGTGTTGCCCACATTGGAGGCTGCATGCTTTCATAGGTGACTGCGTTTTTTATTTGAGATGAATTGAACTTAGTGGTGCGGTATCAACGTCGAACCGCGACCTATCGCTTTTGTCACAAAGCTGAGAGACCCCAACCATGGTAGCTAACACGCGTCTCGAACGTGGCCATAAGTTCGCGATTGTTTTCGGGCGACATTTGTGTCCAGTACAGACGTCGACGGCGGATAAGAGGGAAACAATTTTCTTGTTGTCATCGACTGCTACAAAGAAATATCATGCTTAGCAGCAGCATTTAACCGATGGTTTTCAGGGTGTGAAGTCCCTTGAATGTGAAAACTATATACGGTATTAACACGCAGACGACCGGAAATTGTTTTTCTAAGAGGAATGAGGATAAGCAAGGATCAGTGCTGTTCGAAAAGGGCCCCTCGTTTTGATGTTAATGGCACAAAAAATGCGGGAACGGGCGGGGCGTGAATGCAGTGTTTATGAAGAGGAAGTACGACATATTAGCATCAGCACTGTTCACAACGGGCCCCTCGTTCTGACGTTAATGGCGCGAAAGGTGCGGGAACGGTCCGGGCATAAATAGGAGTCCCCAACGAGGTTTCCTGAGGCAAACGTCGCTCGAGAGAGACCCTTCACGTTGTGGACGTAGACATTCACGACATCTAGGCCCTCTTACCGTGTCTGTTGTCGACGGGATTTGTGTAGCCTTTTCCCAGCTGCATTAATCGTGTGGTGTCTCATCGACTGACATTACCGGAACGCTCTCACGCCTCGTCTATTACAAGATGCGAAAACAGCCAGCGCTGTGCTGAGCCAGACTATCCGTACTGCTGCCCAAGCGTACCCTGCACTGATAATCTCGACAACTGTGGTAAGGAGTTCATTTAATACGCTGTGACAGTAGCCGTTAGCGTTATACAGGCAAAGCGTGAAGCACAGACGCCAACTGTTGCCGGGTAAGCCCATGTACGGTGGACACGTCGTGTCGAACGACTAACCTGCAGTACACTACGGACCTGAACCGGTGCGGCGAGCTAGTCTTGTGTATCCAACCCCTTTTATTCCATTCGCACAAACTCTCCGGTACGACATATCCCAAAATACGGCTTCCTCATTCAATTTAGGCAATCTAGTGTTCGCGTATATCCGCAGTGATGAGTTCCGTTCTTGCGTATATCCGCAGTGAGGAGTTTAGTTCTTGAACCCCGTAGCCCCTCTACGCCAACAATATCGACATTGCAAAAGAAAAAAAAAAGAAGCGCGGCCCCGTTGTGTTTTTATTCGGTTCGCGCAGCATTGTGTGCGAATTGTGTTTGGAGACAATACGATTCACAGCAGTGAGACAACGAACAAACTCAAATCCACCTCTGCTTATTTTCCCCTTTCGACTGGATAGCCCCAGACGAAATGATGGAACTACAATAACCCAATATACATATACATATAACGTGGTAAACACTACAGGGATGAACCTGCATAAGTTATACCTCTGGAAATGCTGCTTGTGGGCGGTGATTCTTTGACGAACGTCCGTGGTACGTGGCCAGGGAGGATTTTCTCAGACCACATTGACAATGACCACGACATGGTCCCGGCTCGGACCGTGGCTGGCGGACCAATCGCAAACGGCCACAACCAGGTTCGCGAACGGATACATAGAAGTCGGCGCGCCATCAAAATGCGACATCTAGCTGTTGAGAAACACGATCGAACAAAATACATATACCAATTTTGGCGGTGGTAGTCCAACGAAGCTCTGCGGGTGCCGCTGATGACATGCCGGAGCGATTCGGTTCGATTTAACTCTAAGTACATTGTTTTCACCGGGTTAAACGTATACCCAAAGTGGTCTCACATTAGTCATGTGAGGTCGGCTGGGTTACTACTCCTCCGATTACTCTGGGTGGTAGGCCAGACGAACGAGTGGCTCAGCACTTCTAGCGCCATTACGGCAAAGAATGCTGCCTCGACGGATCGGGCGTTGACGACCTCGACTTGTGTTGTGAAATTTAT
>JBDWQI010000300.1:0-5026 GCA_039986635.1 Sulfitobacter sp. | reverse complement strand
AACGTACGACGCGATGTTACAACAGTAAAACTAGTGGGGTGGATCAAGTTTTGCGCCGTCATCTGTGGTCGGGTGAATCTAATGCTGTCGGGCGCAATCAACTCAAACACGAGAAAAAACAAGTTTTCTTTGGAACTAAGTTTATCGTGAAACAAACCTAGTGAGGGGGTCACATTCCGCCGCCGACAACATGAGGGATGGACACTAAATTCAAAACATTGCATGGCAGCTCCGTGGTTACCATCGACAGGCGGCATCGAGTTCATGGCAGTGAGGATTGATACCTTTTTCCAATGTGTATTTCGATCTACCTACCTGCTAACGGCCGAGGGAGTGTCTACTCCACGCATGGTCAACGGCGAACGCTATCATACTGTACGTTATTTGTTTGCCTTTCTCAGCAGCATCGGTGAAATCTTCGCAAGTTCCCTAGCCGACTTACCTCCCCAATAGCCAGCGTAGTTGCTGGAGAATTCAGTGTAGCCATTCAACCACACCTTCGACGAGGAAGCGTACAAGCCACCTGTGGGTAGGAAAGATGTTACAATGAGGGGAAAATGTGTTGTTATAAATATGCAACGAGCTTATCTCCAACAGTAGACGACCGAAATAACGGGCTTGTCCATCAAATATGTATGATGTTTGTCGTGATGTTAGTGAATGGCATGCATCAAGCGCAGCTGACAGTAGTAATTCAGATCATTTAGCTGCAACGACAGCTGCCCTGATTGTTTGCCAACGTCAGCGTAGAGCCTGACAAGGGGAAGCATATACGTGCTATACTTCGAGGTGTATCTATTGGTCGCGAACGCCGAGAATAATGGCATCAGGCCGTACTACAGTCTGCTGTGCTTTATGAGTACCACCCTGAAATAGCGTTGTGAAATGCACAACAACGACGCGTATCAGAGGCATGTAGTCCCCAGCAAGACCGCCGAAGACTCGTGGAGCGGAACACCTGAAAAGGGACAGGATAGAAGGTAGGAAAACACGACCGGCTGCGGATTTACCGTATGTACGGACGTCAAGACATTTCGACGCTAGCACAATAGCTTCAACAAAACACAGATGGTCACAGCTATACGTAAAACAAGGAATTCTGAGACGACATCGTCAGAAAATATTCGAGGCGTGCGCTGATAAAAAACGTGGGTTTAACGCCGGGGTAGGTTACTTTGACCGCAGGAAGTACACGACAAACCCGCTACGGTGACCGAACCCAACACAAACATGAGTACCGACGATTGCGTACCCACGCGTTGCCGCATGTAGTCAATATACAACAAACACGAGAAGGAGGGACGCTCGCCGTGTGATAATGCTGTGGCCCGGCAACATATATCCATCTCACATAAACCTCAAAGCATTTCAAATTGCTCAATAGACACAACATCGCCGTCGCACAAGGCCATACAGCGGACGACACCTCAGTCAGAGGAACTCGTAAAATACCAACTTGACGGGGCGAAGTCACTACACCATGGTGTCGGATGCTATTGTTGTAGAGGTGTCATGTCAACCAGTAAGTTTGCGTTTTCTAGCCAGACGGAAGAGGGTGACAGGTTACCACGGAGATATTTTGTCAAATACTATAAAGCTAAGAAAATGAAGATCAAGATCAACGAGATAATTCAAAACATGAAGTCAGACACAAAAGAAAGACGCGACGGAAACCTCTGGTTATACGCTTGAGATCGGATGGTAAAAGGCTAAGAACGCTACCGTTTCCTCAGTGCAATCATGGTGGTTGTATGCGTGACGTGTTCGCCTTTCGTGTCGAGATTCAGTTACCAGGCACACATCGAAGTTTTTACCAATGAGCATCACGCTTTCCAGGTTTTTCTGCTCGATACCCACGGCACATGGAGCTTTGAAGACGATATGTGATTCAGGCCTGCAAGTCGCTTGCGAGAGTGCAGGCTGAAACAGGACATGTGATCTGGTTGAATAACACATTCTGCATATTTGCCGTCATTGGAGAACATTTCAATTTCAACAACTAAGAATGGGTTTTATCAAAACTAGAACGAAATACATTTGATTTTATTGATCCTCCTTTCCTTTAAGCTGTAATATATACCTCGTACGCGAAAGGGAGTACACGGCGGCGGGGCCACGATGAACCATCTAAATTTCTAACACGCGTGTGTGGGTCACTCTAATACAAGCACCATGTTACATTTTTATTGTTTTTCTCACCAACATAAATATATCGTTAGACATATTTTTCTGATCGTATGCCAACGGAAGAAATTGAGACTTGGAGGGAAACACCTGGCTTCTCAAATGATCCCAGGTCCTACCCTCCCGATCAAAGCTCTCAGCTCAATCCCTGTATCCAACTAGAGTAAACGGCGTCGAGCCCTCTATTACAGGCAAATCCTAGTTTTAATAGTCAAAGTTAGGATGTCTTCGATACGTCGAACTTTTGCTGATTCAGCACACAGACATCTGTGCATTTGAAACACTGGCAAAGAACAGTATGGGTCAAACTTTACAGGTGTACGACACCACCAAAACGAGTATTGTGCTCAACGAAACGTATGCAAAAAAAGTAAAGAAATAAGTCGTCAGCTTTTGTATATATTTAGAGTTAACGGAAACATTTACAATACGTAAAAACATATATTTAGGACAGGAAGACTGAGACGTTGTAGGTTCGGCTCTGATAGTGCCTATGCGAGTGCTAAGGAGTCTATGGATAAGAGAGGGGCGGGGAGACCTCCGCCTGCGTTTCGTGAGAAAAATGGGGTGTGTTGGTTTTGATATGCTGTACTGTATACAAGGTTCCCCTTCGGATGTACGTAACGTGAAATCCCGGGAGCGTCGCAAGGCGAAAGAAGACAGACAGGTAACACGCGTGTAGCTGCTCGTGCCGGACACGCGAACCATGGGTTGGCCTATTGCTTGAAGGAAAAAGACGTATTCAGCAAGAACTGACTACTACTCTTTCTTTAGAGCAGTACACTTGTGGACCATATACTTGAGCACTTTGGCACGGAGCTCTGCGTTAGCGATGGAAAGGTCTGGGATATTGGTCCAAATCCAATCGTCATATTCTGCGCGCTGTTCTACAGTAGCCCCTTTGTATTAGGCAATGACATGTGCGTGCGCAACACCTTTGTCTTGGTATTCAATAAAGTACATAGGGTATGCACATTTTCTGAATAGTTTGCATTTTTCATCAGCCACGAGGTGCTTGAGCTTGGCTTCGAAAACACGGTCGACGAGGTAAGGTATATCCATGCTAGAACTGCGGTTAGTTGGAGATGTGAATTGGTGCTGTACAAGGATCGCAGGTACGCGCAAACGAGTAATTTCGTTCGCCGTGTACGGTTGTCTTCACGCACAAAAAATTGCTCAGGGTTTGTTGTTTCGTAATGTGGAAAATTTATGTCTTGTTGAAGTTGTTGAGGATGCGGTCAAACTCCGTGTTATATGGTGGACATTTGAAAGGCGTAATTGGTTTGTGGGACGGCCGTATTCGTTGAGCATGAGGTCAATATGATCAAGAGCGGCGACTGAGCTAGCAGCGGCGGACATCGTCACTGTGAAGTGAATTGAGAGCGGCACCTAAACGGCCTGCCACAATGGGTGTGCGGGGCGCCGTGCAGTAATAATGTTGTAAAAAGACTACGGAGTTCCGCGATGTGGCAAACCCCACAGCCTCTTGCATGCTATTGGCATACTCGTCAACGCCATGAACGAGGCGAAGTTGGCTTGCACATTATTCGTAAATTTCGTACTTCTAGCCGTTAATAGCCCGTAAGTAAAAGAAGCTATCGGCAGGGCGATATAGCAGCAACAAACGCAAAGAACCAGATATCCTCTTGGTGGTGGTAGTGGTAGTCGTATTATTGCATGCGGCTGGTGGTAGTGGTAATTTTCTGATAGACAATGTTTCTGTCTCGTAGGGTGATAGTTTAGGATTGAGGTTCGTCATATCCACTGCTATCCTTGTCATTTTTAGACATGTCGATTCGACGCCGTTTAGAAGATTTTTCTGTTCTCTCAATTGAAAATTGCTCGGTGTACGATCGTACTGGGGGTAATTCGAGTGATCGTAAAGCGGCGAAATAGGGCGGCCAAGGTACCTCAAAAGATTGGAGACCGTGGCGTCTGCAGGAGCTTGTCGGTTGCCAGGCTCGTCGGCTTCCTCGTGAACAACTGCCTGGTCGCCTTTGTGGGGGACGTTTAGCAGGTTAACTGAAGGTGTTCTCTCTTGATTGGTGAATTCATAAATTCGATACATGGCTTCAGAACTGGATATGTACCGGACGTTTCTGTAGGCCTCTACCTCACATTTCCCGTACGAAACCTCTGTACGTATTGTGTCTGCCATTTAGTATGCGTACCGGTAAATGTGTGCAACGACCGCCATGGCGGTCACCAAATCCACGCAAATATGGCGGTTATATCTTATTGACAAATATGGGTTGTATGGGACAATGTACCTGTTATCGACAACGGTGTCCACAGGTTTGTTTTCGCCGTTTTTGCACTTGATATCGCCCTTGTCACCGTTGTTAAGATGTTTGTATTAGGCTCAACCCAATTTGTCAGTGTGGAGGGGGGAACGGATGGAAAGGTCGAGGATAATTGTTCTGGCAATACTTCTCGTGGGGTTTTGTTTTACGTTCATGCAAGGTGCGGATGCATTGTGACTTCCACATATATATCTTGTGGACCATGTATTTGAGCACTTTGAGACGGAGCTCCCCGTTAACGATAAAAAGGTCTGCGAGATTGGTTCAAATATAATCGTCAACTGCTTCGCGCTGCTTGGCAGTAGCCCATTCGTATTTGACAATGATTTGTGCATAAACAACACCTCCGTCTTCGTACTCCATAACGTGCAATAAGGTATGCACATTTCCGGAAAAGTTTGCTTTTTAGATCAGCCAGGAGGTGCCTGAGCTCAACTTTGAAAACACGGTAGACGAGGCCAGGTCTGTTCATGCCGGTTTGATCTGGAAGGAGGTTTTGTTGTACTTTGGAGCAGGTCGGTTATCCTGTGAAGGTCACC
>JBDWQI010000299.1:0-3973 GCA_039986635.1 Sulfitobacter sp. | reverse complement strand
GTCGAACGAAACGTAGTCGCCATGGTATTGGCTATAGATTCATCCCCTTGCAGAGGTTTAACGCTTTGTCTAAAACGTTTCGGTAAACGGTTTGAGCTCCTTATGATAGTTGTACAGGTATATTTAGTATACGAATACCTCGTAGACGTCTTGGTCGGATGTCGCCAACAATGTGCTTTGAAGTGGTGGTTCACTACGACCACGGTGAGATCGCTCAAATCAATACTTGTCTCTCGACAATAGGCCGCACACAATCTTTCCTCGGGGCATTTGTCAGAAAACGTTTGACGATTGTCTGGTAAGCAGCAGTTCAGTTCACGTGCCCCTCCGACTCTCGTGACCCCAGAACCGACCATTGTGGTTTTGTCCTGTCTACAGTCGTGGGTTGTCCAATGGTTACAACGTACTGGAAAACGCGCGAAGCCTTTGATTGGTTTGATGGCTTCATCGACATTTTCTTTTGAGGGATGATGTCGCGCAGCTTTAAATTAAACATGAGAAGCACTCACTGCCAACGAGCGTCATCATCTGGATACTTTCCGTGCGTTGTGTATTGTGCACACGAAGTACTTGCACGGTCCGTTGTGCACTGTGGGGTCACAATGCGATGTGCACAGCGCACACGAAGTGGTTTCACACCCACGCACACCATTTTGTTTGTTCGGGCAACCAGGTCCCGCCATACCCACGGTAATTGTTGTTAATAATCGCGGAAAAACATATATGACGGGATATGGGTCCATGTATTTTTCCTGCTCGATCATGCCCGCATAAGGCAGTCACGTTTCATTGCGCATCCAACTCAAGCAGTCCCTCAACTCAGAAGGAGGTCGTCACCCTCTATCGAGAGCAGACCCATCCAAACGCAGTGGACATTTCTGCAGTCCTCGGCGGCACCTACCTGTGCTACATCTGCACTACTTGTGAGGAATCAACCCTTGTCGAGCACACTACGATTTACTAGGTGGGCCTGCTAGTTAGTGTTGTTCTGCTACCTTGCCACTGCTGACGTCGCCTAGATATCTACGAGCTGATAACTTTGTGTAGTTTCAGTACATATATAAGGTAGAACCAAGGGCGCATCGTCAAGCTTAAACCGCCTGCATCTTCTTCATGTACGATTGTAGACAAGCCGAACCAAGCGCCATATCCTACTATACTCACTCCTATATCAGAAAACGTACGGAGGTAACTAAAGGAAAGCAAGACTAGACCTCTGCACGCAAGCGTACGTGTAATACGTAGGCCGCAGTCCCTTGGGCGTGATAACCTACCTGTCAGTATCTTGTTCACCCAGTGCCTGAAACGAACCCGGCATCAAATTCAAAGGGCAGCATTGGCCAGACCATAGGGAAAACAAGTACTTAGGACTGGCTGAGGAGGGTGTCGCGCCTAACTGGTATAGGCGGACACCAAAATGGTGTGCGTTTTAACACACTTCCACGTTCAAACAAAGGTGTTGCCCGCGGTCATCGTGAAACTGTCATTGCTCGTGGTGGCCGAGATAGGCCGTTCCCATCTCCCGTGGCACTGCTATTGCAGTGACGCAGTTACATGTTGCAGTGCCATGGCAAACCGTAGCACACGCTTTAGCTCGCCACGATGGTTCCCGCCTTAACGCGGCAGTTGCTATACTGTAACTAAACAATCTTCATGCGTTCAGACCCATTGCAATGACATTGACCAACAAGCCACTTCCACTGCATTGTGGGTTATGGGATACCATTCAACGTGCCGGAATAGGACCTGTGCAGTCCACTGGGTGGGCCATGATACCTCTTAGGGCATCCCCAATGCCCTGTGGTTGGCCATAATAGGCCACCGTTCACAACGTGCCACAACGTGTCACATGCCATTCCAACGAAAAAAGCAAAAGGAGTACGCAGGGTCATGATACCCCCCTTCAATTACCATGGAAACCTGTGCCAGATCATGAACGTCCATGAACGCTCAAGACACCGATGGCATCGCCATAATGATCCTATGATATATTTACAGTATTTGCAGCCTCGCCTTGCTGGATGATCGTCTTTAAGGCTTGTGCTTCCACAATGCAATGTGAACGGTTCTGAGTTCCTCGGTATTGTATATTTATCAATACTTAATATGTATAATTTGTGATCATTTGTGTGTGTGGGAGGTTGAATTTGGGTGTATTGTTCGCTTTGAATCGCTGCTCCATTTCAAGCAGAATAGAAATACTCGCGTTCGCGAATCCACGCGTCAGGCGCATTTGTTTAGTGTCGAGATTCAGCGCCGCCAGTCATCGTCATAGAGACCGGCAAACGTTTTGGTGACATTCCCTATACGTTACAGAAATATATCGCGAAAGAAACACGTAGGAATACTTCAGCATGCAAGGCAGTGTCATCTAACGGGATTTTCGACAAGCAGATCATAGACAGGTTGAACACCAGCCACAGCACAGGCGAGGCACAATTTGGAATGTGTCGACGAAGAAATCTGCTAAAACCTGTATTTCCCCCCCGTTGTTGTTTCAAATATTTGCTCGCCACCCCGGTCCCGCTGGTGAGTTTGAGGAATGAATACATCTCTTGTGTATTATCCTTGAATATGTCAATGGTGTTCAAGTACTGGTTTGGTTTCTCTTCAATTTGTATTATGGCGATCGCCTCGGTTTATGTTGTTTGTTGTACAACATGTCAGTATGTACCTGATCCGCATAGAGATGAGCTGAATTCACATTTGTGTGGCATCGCTACATGCCGCTCTGCTTCAATATTGTTTCACGCGAGTGTGGGTTCTCCAAATTGATCAGGATTTCTAAATCTATCTTCGGTAGGGTATTTGCCAGGATTGTTCTACCGGAACTTACTGAAGTACTCCGTAAGGCCGCAGTACCATCTCAAACGTTACTGAAGTGTTTGTAATCACAGAAAGACTCTATCGGAAACGACGGTGCTATTAGTCACGAGCTCTCTATCGGTGTCCGACACTTTGCTGCGTTTTGTGCAACCTAAAACACAGGCTCTCGACAATTTATTAAAATTGCTAGCCCCACCGAAAATCCTGGGTACCGATACACCCCACAAGCATACCTTCAACACTTTCTAGTCGCCGAGATCGACATATCCGGTGGTTGAGCTGGTGGGCTGAAGCTGCTTGTTGGGTGATCGATAACTCCTTTCTTGCCTTCCATGGATTTTCGTGACAACCTGGGTAACATAAAGCCCTATTTGTCATCCTGAAACGCCTCATCGAACCATTGAGAGCGGCGACGGCAGAGCAGGAAAATCCTCAAGCAAGTTATGTACTGACGATAGCCCAGATTCATCATGGAATGGTTGACTGGCCCTCGTCCTGTAGTATGATCCGTTCAAGCCCAAACCAATGACTCATGTTTTTTTTGTGACATAAATTTGCCGATCGGTTTCTACTAAGACCAGCCTGAGCGAGGTGAACGTTGCGACCAACTCACATCGGCAATGGCAATGGATTTGTCTGAGGTGTTTGACCAACATTGTACCGCTGCTTTGCATTCGTCCCATTGCGTACTCCTCTCGCTTCGCGGTTTCCCCGGCCCCCACCCGAAGAGCACTCTGATTTCTGCGACCATAACACGCCGCGTTTCCATGATGGTTCGACACATTTGTTTCGTCACGGCTTTGGTTTCTCTCGGAGTCACACCTTGCGCCTCGGAACCAGCTTCTGCGGGTAAGTTTGGGTCATGCTGACAATTTTCCGGGGCTTACCACGCCATGGATTGGCAGGATGTCGAGAATATTCCCCACACGTATGCACCCTCCGGTTTCCACACGAAGGCCGAATCTGAGATAACCTATGAGCTCCGCCCGATGCGCATCGCCGTGGCTTGTTGTCTGAATACTTGGTGCATAAACAGTAACACATTTCACACGTCGGACAGCTCATGGTCTAGCTCATCTAGATACTAACCCGCTGTTGTGGGATGTGGTGCAGGATCTTCATGTGACAGATCCAAACCAAGGAAGGG
>JBDWQI010000298.1:0-2486 GCA_039986635.1 Sulfitobacter sp. | reverse complement strand
GAAGTCAAAGAGCGCAAAGACCGCGTTGATGATGCCCTGAACGCGACCCGTGCGGCCGTGCAAGAAGGTGTTGTTGTCGGCGGTGGTGTTGCTTTGATCCAAGGCGGCAAAGCGCTTGAAGGCGTGACCGGTGCGAACTCTGATCAAGACGTTGGTATCACGATTGTTCGCAAGGCAATCGAAGCACCTCTGCGTCAGATCGCCGAGAACTCGGGCGTTGACGGTTCGGTCGTTGCGGGCAAAATCCGCGAGAGCGATGATGTCACATTCGGCTTTAACGCTCAGACCGAAGAATATGGCGACATGTTCAAATTCGGCGTCATCGATCCGGCCAAAGTTGTGCGTACGGCACTGCAAGACGCCGCATCGGTCGCTGGTCTGTTGATCACAACCGAAGCAATGGTTGCCGACAAACCCGCCAAAGAAGGCGCAGCTCCAGCAGGCGGCATGCCCGACATGGGCGGCATGGGCGGCATGATGTAAGCGTATCTGCCAAAGGCAGATGTGCATAGCCTGACAGGGTCGTTTGCATAGCAAACGATCCCGACAGGGGAAGCACAGAGCTTTCGGCAAATAGGCGTAACACGCTAGTGCAAAGGCCCCCTTGTGGGGCCTTTGTCACAAGAGCACAGATGGTTTTCTGTCAAAACCGGTTAAAACCAGACCGAAATTGTGCATTGATACGGATGTCCCTTGTGCGGACTTTGCAGCCGTTCACACAAGATCAAACCTTGTCGTAAGGTCGAAGAACAGAAATTGCTTCACCTAGCCGAGCCCAAGTTGCAGCTTCAAAGCGTTCAGGCCATTCCATTCCCAAGTGAGCAGCTCTTAATCGCGCACGCGGCAGGTATGCCTTGGCATAAGCCAGATGAGCTGAAATCATCGTATCTCGACTAGGAACTGCTGGCGGTAGAGACGTTAGAAGGTCTTGCTGTTCCTTAGATATGAGCCGATTGAGATGTAAAATGCCACCGCGATTAGGGGCGTCTGTTTCTTCAATCAACAAGTCGACGAGCAGATTGCGAAGATGGAAAACTCCCAACACGCCGTTGATGTATTCTTTGCGACCTGCTGCAAGAGGCAATAAGCCTATTATCCTGATGAACTCTTCGACCTGATGTTTAAATTTCTTCACGTTTGGGCCACGCTTCGGTGCTGTTTTCGCCAAATCGCTATAGATGTTGTCGTGATCGAAAAGTGGTTTCAAGCTACTTTGCGTGTGTGATCCCATCTGATCAGGTTTCAGCATAATTACATCAGTGCGCGTCCAATCCTCTGTGATGGCGTTGATTAAGACAGGGACGTTCGTCCGATCCCACCAGAGGACAATATCGCCAGTTCTACTCACAGCTTCGCGCCAAATCTCCGCAACCGCGTCAGTTGCGCCCTCTTCTGCAACCATTATAAAATCAATATCGCTGAATTCATCCGCCATGCCATTTCCGTAACTGCCGCTAAGAAACAAGGCGCGGATGCCCGGCGCATCTCGGACAGCATCAGTAATGACTTGGATAACTTCATTGTGTTTCACGGTTTTCACCTCGACACTCTTCCATCATCGGCAGCGTAACCGTCTCACTGACCGTGGTCAAATTGGGCTCGTTGCTGCCGTGGACTACATCGCTGAAAACTTGTTGAAGGGTCTCGATTTGATCGGCATGAACAGTCCAAATCCGTCAACGGTGGCGATCAATGTCGCTGCGTTGACGTTTCATCAGACCGGACTTTTATGAAACTTTTGGCCTTTCACTGAAACGGATGATAGCAAAATTGACGAAACTCTAAACGAGGAACATATCAGACCTTGGCCAACATTATGCGTAGCACAACAAAGATGATGGAAGATCGCGACCTCCTGTTGGGAAAAAACGTTTCCACATTTTACGATGACCCCGTTCATTTTGTAAAAGGGTCGGGGGTTTGGCTCTGGGACGCTGAGGGGCGCAAGTATCTTGATTGTTATAACAATGTGCCACACGTGGGCCATTGCAACGAACGGGTTGTTGAGGCGATTTCACGGCAAGCCAACACGTTGAATATCCACACCAGATATCTGCATGACGGTATTCTGGACTATGTTGAGAAATTGACCGCAACGACGGCATCTTCCTTAGATACTGCGATATTGACCTGTACAGGATCAGAGGCCAACGACATTGCCTTGCGTATGGCCGAAGCCATGACAGGCAAACGAGGCATCATCGCGACGGACGCGACGTATCATGGCAATACCTCGCTTGTGAGCCAGTTGAGCAAGTCCAATGTGCCAACAGTTGGCTTTGGCCTAAGTCAGTTTTTCCGGTTTGTGGAGGCTCCCGACAGTTACCGCAGGCCTGATCCAGACGGGATTTTGTTCGCGAATTCGGTTGCCACGCAGATTGCTGCTCTTGAGGAAGACGGGACAGGTTTCGCTGCACTTGTCGTATGCCCCTACTTTCTGAACGAAGGTTTTCCCAACAACACAGACGGTTGGCTGCGCCCCGTTG
>JBDWQI010000297.1:0-3856 GCA_039986635.1 Sulfitobacter sp. | reverse complement strand
CCCAGCAGCCACGTCCGAACGGCAGCAACAGGTAATTTTTTTAATACCTTTTACCTTGTATGATATCCAACGAGCACTCCAACCGTGTTTTGACATTAAACCGATGTTTCTTCACGGTACCTCCGTCGGTGTCTTCTCAACCATCAGGCTACCTGTATACATGGTATTTTCGTGTTATATGATCACATATATGAATGCACGTCACCGCCGTGTCCCATCGGTACTTTCTAGTGCACACGCGTACCAAGTACCAGGTTGGTAAAACAAAGAAAAATAATTGAAAGAGGAAAATTACAAGGAAAAAGAACAGAATAAAATGTCGTGCCTCCCAAGGTTTTGTGGTAGGAGCATATGAGCGAGTACAAGCAGTACTTTAAAGCAGTATATCTCCTGGTGAGAGGTAAATGCATACGCGTACCAGGTACCAGGTAGGTATCACGAACCACGACGAGTATCCCGTGTCTTGTACGTCCAGGAGTGGTACCTCAACAGGGTACCAGGTGTCAAAAAAAGATCAACGCAGTAAAAAGTAACATTACAATACTTCGGGCACTGTATCACCGACAGCGTCCCTGGTACCCACTGCCTGGTACCTGGTACCCTGGTGAGAGAGTGTGTTCTGCAAATTAAACCGATCTATGTACTCGTCGACATCCAGCATAATAAGTGTCGGTGCCGATTCTTCAATCCTAGAGAGATACAAGTTTTGTGGTCACAAAACTACGCCACAAAGATACTACGTTGGTACAACAGTTCGTATCAAACAAATGTTTTTCAGAGTGTCATATTGCGTCGAGTTTCTAGTATTACTATAATACTAATAGTAGGCTGTGAAAGTGCCTATGGTCACCACTGTTTTATATCAATACCAACAACACCCTTTACGAACCACGACGTATATCCCATGTCTTGTACGACCAGGAGTAGTACCGATAGCCAGCACGCCAGCACGCCGACGTTCAGTATCAGCCAATCCCCCCCTGCCGGCGTGCCGTCTGTGCTGGTCCCGACTGGTGTTTCTCGTCACTCTCAACAACTCCAACCGCGCCTTAATAAAAAAAAACGATCAAACTGAGAGCAGCGCTCGATGTATTTCATCCAGGGCAATATCATATTTTTTAACTGTTACTGAAGCACCGGAACCGATACACATCACATCTACATATTGTAGATAGCTCTTCGTCACGAAGAAAGCTCGTCGGTGATGACTGGCCGGGTTTGAAAGTGTAACTCCACTTGTCCGCCGTACCACGGGTAACGCTTTCAATACTACACCGTCCCGAATCATACGCCTGAGATTAGCTCCAACAACGAGAGTGCAGTCCCAACATGGGGTCAACCCTCTTTGACGCTTTAGCGGGGAGAATTATCTATTGAAAGCGACAACCGCAGCAACGGCCGCATCCTGCTCTGGGGGATGATGCAAAGTGGTGTCCGAGTTACAACACAGGCACTCGTACGTCATGGGCGCAACCTGGTACTACCGTTTTTCCTGGGTGCCCTGACCGTAACCGGTGGACAACATTGTTTCGATCGCCGACTCGGCGTCCCCAAGAGGGTGAAGTATGAAAGTAAACCTCTCCCTGGAAGCAACATCTGGATTCGTCTGATGAACGGACGACCCAAATATGCGGTCGGACGTGGAAGCACACAAACAAAAGAAAGTGCAAGCGCACAAAACACAAAAGGTGTATATGCTACCAATAGGTTTTCATCGGAAGTTTCCGAGGCTTCCCTACATCAGGAAGAAAAGGAATAGTCCTTCAACTTGTCATCACTCGAAATCCGTACTCCGAAAAAACATTAAATTGCAGGCCACGGGTCGATCACACGGCCTGTTGTTGTACCTGGTGGTAGGTGCGGGACGATTCAGATCGCGAGCAAAGAGCCTATAGGATTGTTTTTTATGGTATTGTGCAAATCCTACTGTAAGTTAAACCCTTGCAGATCTGCAGTGTACACAAGCCTACTCGTCGCGCCTCTTACGTCCAAGTGTTTTGCCCTCACAGCGAGGGTGCAGTCCTCCATGCGAGCAGGAAATCATCCCCGTCTTGGGCACGACTTGTTTGAAATGAATTGGACCTACAGTAATGATTAATTTTTTACGATTTGGGTGTCAGCCAGTCAGCAATAACGTTTGTCTGATACCCTTCTGCTTACCACGACGTGCTCCCTCCCTCTTTTTTCCTTCAAGTCCTCATCTGTTGGCGGGTTGATTGAATCCCGGTTGCGTACCAGCAGCAACGCAAATGCTGCCGGGATGCCTAGTGGGTCTGGGCGTGAGGTAGGATCGAGAGACGCAGGTGGTTCTCAAAGACTCGCATGGCCAGTAATTGAAGTAAAACGCAGGAAAACACGTGACCGACGAGTGAAAACCGAACCACGGGTCAGATACCAACGTAATGGAAAAATCAATACAAATTTACGAAGTGCCACCGGTAACAATGTGGGCGCAAATGATTGGACGGCACGGATGAGCGTAGACTCCGACCGAAACTCTGCATCACTTCGACGCGAATTCACTCGTACCAGAGCGACGAAAGCGAAGTGTTGCTGGAAACGAGCAAACTGACGCTGTTAATGTTGGAACTTGTGCTAGCGAGTTCGCAATGCGCTGCGCAGCCCGTGGACCCGGGATAGCGCTTACCGCGGATGTTTTAAAGTGCATGTTGAAGGCATTTCTGAAGCCCAAATGACCCCTACCACAGCGCCTACGGCACTCTAAAATGTTGCTCCCGAACACGACGGTGTGGGTAAACAGAGTAGACGCCGAGTGTCGTGCGACACTCATTTTCTTTGCACCACCTCCACCACTGAATAAGTTCGGACCGTGCGTCCAGAGGCATAAACAAACGCGACGACTCAAAAGAAGTTCAACAATACAAGTAGGCAGTATGGTGTACACGCCGTGATTGCTTCCGTTCAAACGGCGAACAACCAAACCCATTATGATATCGAAAGAGTATTTTTTCAAATACCGGGAAATTTCGAATAATTTCAGCTGAGGGTATCGGTAGCACCGATTGTTTTGGAAGCCCCTCGCTTGGAGATATCTGTAAGATTAGGTCGCACAGAAGCTCATGTCGAGAAGCACGAAAACGCAAACCCGATAAAACAAGCCAAAACTAAGCCTACTGTACCCGCATCACAAATCATATCGTTAACCTCCGCTGCCGTACCAATGACGATGGATTATAGACCTCGGTCAGTGAAAGAATTAACTGTGATCCGAGATCTTATCCATGTTTGGATTGGATATCAATGTAGCAGCGGCCGATATACGTTGACAGAGTGGTACTATCTAATAGGTGTGTGTCGCCAAAACCTGTCGCCCTGATCGTGTACAGAACGCCTCCATTAGCGCTCTTCGGACTCACAGAGGATGATCATCAACATGGCGTACATCCTGTACCCATTGTGGGTGTCTGTGTAGCACTCGATGCGGTTGTCTGCCCTCAGGTAGCTCTTTTCGATCTCGTCGTAGTCTTCGCACGAAAATGTCTGGAACACCTGCAGAGAGGGGACCAGAGAGCCAGCGTTACCGTCGCAACGCGCATGGCATGCACGCACGTACGCACTCAGGCGTCTTACTCTCGAACCTGCGTGAGGAACGTGATGGACGATTTCACGCAAAACGTTGTGTCCCATGTGACAACCCAAGAAGCCAAAACCGCTTGCTCAGACGTTCGTTTGGCAGTGGCCGTTTGTCGTCTGCTGAAGGCATGGAGATCCGTGCAACAGCTCCTACAACGTGTTCAATTGGCCCCTAGTGGTGTCACGTCTTGGTGTTCAGCCATCAGGAGTTCATGTACAGACCGTCCCACCCGAACATGAGTTTCCCGACCGAATATATTAC
>JBDWQI010000296.1:0-4046 GCA_039986635.1 Sulfitobacter sp. | reverse complement strand
TACATCACTGAGGAAGGCCACCACTGTTGAAAGCCGTTTCCACTAGAACTTATTCTGCGCTTGTTTGCACCACCATACATCAAAAACCGCATGTCACCTGTATCTTTCGCTAGACCCTGCGATCGCGAAACAACTGAACTTTATGCTGAGAAACGCAGTATTATTTTCAGCACGCTGGTTCAAGCTAGACGACGGAAACATGTTTCGTGGTTGAGGCCCACGATATCTGTTCGGGTCAGGCCGCAAACAGCACACGTCGTCTACTGTACGAGTGCTTACGAGCGCGATACCTCACGGGGCGTTTGTTTGTTGATTGCCCGGGTTTCCGACATTTGGCATGTGTTGAAAGAATGTTTGAACTGCTTGAGAAGCACATAGATTCAGGGTCTTTCTCACAACGGCGTAGACGTTTGGAATATATGGTGGTAGAATATGTGAGTTAAGTCGTTACCTCGTGACTTTTTAGTATTACTTTGACAGAGATTTTTGACGTACTATTCTGCTTAATACTGACGGAACGAAGGTCAGATGTTCGACTGTGGGCGTCAACCTTTTCACAGGTTAGCCTTGGAGTATCGGGCAGTGGCTTGAGCAGGGGAAAACACAGAAGGTTTATTCACACAAAACCGCTTGACTCTGCTTGACATTTTTGAAGCCTCAAGTTAGTCGGGATACCGTTTTTCCGCTGGTGATAACCCACAGCCGTTTGTAACAATACCGCTATTGGCTAACGGGACAGTAGTTCCAGAAGAATATGCCACCTGCTTCCAGTGGGCCGCTGAAGCCATCTCGTGTTCTGATCTTGTCGCGCCATGACATGGTCTGTGATTCTGCTTGCCAAGTATATCATTATTTCATAGGCAGTAAACGTCTTGAGCTTGCGATGCATTCAATATATGGTCCCGGTATACCCCATCCTCGACTATCGGAACGGGTTTTTCATTTCGAATACTCGTTCGAGATCCAGATAGACCTGAACGCACGACCGTGTATCGGCCTGAGAGCCACAATTGGGCCGCGCAACGTCCAATCTCTTACTTAAAATACATGTATGTGTCGTAGCAGCGTAGCCCGAAGAAACGGTAACATGATTTGTGTTCAATCGCTGTGCTGCTGAACGTGGGGAACGCCCAAGGTTGATGACTCCCCAGCTATGTTTTGGTATCAACTGCGCAAAGAATCCTGCACATAATCGTATTGTATATATGCTTTGAGTAGCTTACGCCCTATGAGCTTAACTCTAAAACAAAATGTCTGCCGTATCCGGGGAGCTGCGAATTTTGCCCAGATCCTTCCCCACCACGAAGCTACGGCAGAATTTTTTCATCGTTCCCTCCCACTCCAAAACCAGATTGTTGTCGATCACAAGTTGAGTATCGTATGCCAAGTATTCGGAATTGATTCGGTCGGTGATTCGTCATCTTCAATATTTCCCTGTGCCATCCGATAGACTTCTTTTAAGAAGTTCTCATCCCGCCTTTAGTTTGGCGGGTGGCGTAGACACTACCACACTAAATACAGAATGCTCCAGGCAAATAATGTGGGGTTTACCCGCTTGACGTAGCGCACATGCGGTTGTTGTAATCCTGTCGATCACATGTAAGCCCAACCGTTATGATTACTTATCATTATCTCCGCCCCGGCGTTCCCCGTCAACTACACCAATGGTGTTCACCGTGATAATTTCCCTGCCGCGGTGCTCCTTCGCGTTTTTGGACTCTACTCATGACGTTAGGGTGCAACAACGACATGGACTGCATGTCCGGCACCTGCTGCCTCGAAGACAAGCATCGTTGCGGTAAGAATGTCGCCCGACAAGTGTGGACGCCGGGATCGAGCTAGAAGGCAGACCGCTTCTTGTTGTCGGGTTACGTGCCCTCTTCCCTATGCACATATATGCAGCGGTCCCTCTACTCGAGGCGAAGTAGGACAATTCACCTTAAGCGTGAATGGTACCTCTATGGTATCGGCTCTATTATTTCGAGGCCTTGTTTGGATCATCAAAATGATCGGGCATTGTATTTTTCTCTTATGCAGCCAAAGCCGGCCCAAGGTTCGAGAACGTGCGGAATTGGATAGCGTGCATCGCTTGTGGTACACGTTGGTTCTGTCCGTTTGTGATTTTTAGCTACAACACGCTTGATATTTTAGTGCCTTTCCACAGCATTCTCTCCAGTAACAATCGGGTTTGACGGGGGACGCAATACACTTGATGATGCTGGCCAGTACGTTCGATTTGTGATGTTGCGGTTTGTGTCCGGATGACCATTTGCATCGTTCTTCTAATTTTCGCTGCTTTCCTCCGTCGCCGGTCTGCCCTGCACTGAATTGCTTCTCGTCAATACCAGTGGGCCCAGTGAAGCAACCGGACGGAGTGGTCGTGGAGGACGAATGCCAATGTCTATCCGGCAAACGCGGCGATATTACGGGAGAATGCTGTGAGTTGCCTTCACCCGCGCGACGAGCGTGACGCCCCCAGCTGAAAAGCGATAACCCACGCTGTGAGAAAGTTTATGTTCAGCCCAGTCCAGCTACGATAGCACAGGTTGTTGTCAGTGTGGCGTCCATATCTTGTTCAGGGCATTCACACATAATACACGGGACATACAGGTTGGCATCTCAAGGAAAACGAAAACGATAGACTACGTACGAACGGTTGAAAACCTGGTTATGCGTAACTCGTGCTACTATAGGGTAACCCGTTCTGCCACTTTGGTTTCCGATTGACTATTACGAAGGACCAGAGTAAATAGAACATAATATTGTGAGTAAAAATAGGCAAATAATGATGTTTTTTGTGTACCGTAGGTCCTATAGCCACCTCAAATTTGAAATCACCCAATTTCGTTATGTTATATTAAATTATTTTCCGTTGTACACTTCGACCATTGGGTTTTTGAACGGGTTTTACTCTCAATTTTCAAATTCGTTGTCTTGGTGAGGCTTAGAGCGGATTGATTGAGCAGCCCGTAGTCGTACGTTGACCTACGTTGTAGCATGCGTTACGTGCTGTTGCTTAACACCAGGACTAGAAGTAGTATCGTAATCTCTATCTTCAACATTCACCGATGGATTTGTAACGGGGATAGATGCACCATTACATGTTGCAAGTGTTGCAAACTTGTTTTATACCGCAAAAAGGCGTGTCTTGAGGTAGGGTATGCGTCGGAGTTTCACTCCACGATGTTACAGGTCTGTACCGGAGAGAGGCCAGGGACAGAAAATAGCTGCCATTTCTTGCAAACCAAATTGTGTGTGGTTTCATTTTACTGCAGGAGAAACTTGACCTTAGAAAGCGCAAACGATCGTCTACATATAAATAAATGTAAAACTCCGCTGTGCGCAGCCTGTTGCCCTCGTGTTGCAGTGGTATGCCGAAGTGCTCCTGCTGCTGTCACCGACTATGTCCTTCGTACCGTGTTTAGAGACATGCACTTCCTGCATCTAGCGGTATGCTTTAGCTGACTCGTCTTCCGATCTTCAAACGCAGTCGAATACCCAATACCTGTTGTTGCCAAAATCAACATGAATTACTTAGATAAAGAGCGAATTGTCTCTGTTCCAATATCATTCCTGGAGCCTTCCTTCGCATTCTACCTCAATGGTAGACTGTATTTCAAGGGAAGGGTATGGGTGTTCGAATACTCCTCCCAAACCCAGATGGACTTAGTATCAAGAAAAAACTTCCCCACCAATCCGACGAAGGTGTTTCGTCAAGTGCGTGACCCACGGCTGACCGGGGTGAATCAATGGGCAACGATCACCATGGCGTCACGCATCAAATCACAAGGAGTCACAAAAGCTTTGTATCTTACATACTATATTGTTGTGTTGTAGCAACGAGTTACTGACTGCACCACAAGCGTGCGGCTCATTTCCCAGTGCTGCCAAGCACAACGCATGTCCGGGATTGCCATCCCTCCAGCTATGATTCCCAACATCTGCGTCAATAACACTGTAACAAAGAGTGTTTAGTCAGTCGACAGTAGCGAACGCTACTGCTCGGTTGAGGCTTCCTTTTAAGTCTTTACCTCAAAAATTTACCT
>JBDWQI010000295.1:0-2997 GCA_039986635.1 Sulfitobacter sp. | reverse complement strand
CATGAGCGAAAGAGATATTTTACGTCTCAAGTATGTCGTCGGGCGTTGCTACTGCCGGACCCGACCTACGAGCTGCAACCGTCGGCGGTCTTATCACCGAGTGAAGTTAGAGTTATCGTTCTGCACTATCGCAGGAAATCGCTCATTTTTCATTCAATTCGTGGTTGCAAGCATCAATTTACTATGATCGCCGTTGCCTGGAAATAGGAACAAAAAAGTGTCCAAGACGAAACCTTAAACACGCG
Source organism: Sulfitobacter sp. (assembly GCA_039986635.1). Lineage (GTDB taxonomy): Bacteria > Pseudomonadota > Alphaproteobacteria > Rhodobacterales > Rhodobacteraceae > Sulfitobacter. The sequence goes on along the minus strand of JBDWQI010000295.1, from coordinate 2,752 downwards.
TGAGGAGAGCTCTTGTTGATGAAACGCTTTGTTCGTGTCGGTTGGCGATGACACTTCGGAACATGCCGCTCGCTACATCAGCTAGCCATTCAGGACAACCTTTGCGATTGGGTTTAGCGGTCGATCACTGCTGGCGATGGACAAAAATCATTTGTGCGGGACGGTGAACATTTTCGCCGTACACGAGAAATTGGTGTGATACGTACCGGTTGTGGTTATGGTTAAGCAGCCATGAGGCAGTTACTTACTATCCTCAATAAATTGTTTTCGAGTGGTTACACTGGACGGTTCAAAAACTTGAATCTGTTATCCGTATGAAAGTCCGCCCCTGAAGGGGTCTAAGTATGATGGAGCTCAGCCCTCATTCAACTGGCCGAAGCATCACGTCCATCCGCGCTTGACGCCAGCAATGTCTGCGTGGTCGGTGAAAACCCGACATCCTACGTCTGGGCACTGTAGGCATTCAAGGGCCTATGGACATACGATTACGGCTCTACATGGTAACCGGTAACACCCCTTCCATTCGGTGCATCCCCTTGTTTTCACACCCCTCATTATCTCGCCCGGGTTTGCTGCCACTCCGTGCTCACCAACGACGCCGCTTGCACATACCCTCGTTACAGCACCCCCCGTCACCTCGCCGACTCTGATCGACTTGTTATCAGGCATTATTCCCCCTCCTGCAGCACCCCTCTTACCTGCTGGGTTCGCGTTGTTAGTGTTAATCACCGATAGTACGATAGTGGCACACATTCCTACAAACGCACAACCTGGGTTAATGAGTGCAACCGGGGTGTGTTTCTATCCGTATGATACGGTCGATACGCCAGGCTCGTGAGGCTGCCCCAACACAAAATCTGCATATACAATTTATAGTGAGGTACGGTGCTCTCAGATCGAGAGTAGTCATTGCTGTAGTATGAGGATGGTCGGCCTTCCATTATACGCGTCAATATAAGACAAAACGATCAATCGCAATCGATTTCGAGCATAGAAAGGAAACATTGATGTCGCTAAATCCCACCTCATTCTTCTCTCCAGCCGGGAACTGCAGACTCTCCGGTTTCGCATTGACCTCGTCAACGCTCTCACGCTTGCGCCAAGAAGAAACGTTGGCCGGAGCGGTCACGCATCCGTCCGCCTCCGAGCGCACCAACAGCGTCAGGCCGCCCAATGTCATCTATAGGAACGTGTTGGGGCGACACGCCCATTCAGACGCCATTCAAAACGTTCACGTTACTTGTAGCCGAGAGGCTTGATGTCGGGTGGCAAGATACAGATCGTTGTCGACTTCATCCTCAGTTCGCTAAACCATCGATGGTTTACAATCAAACGAAGGACACGTGTATTATCACCGTACCCGTAGAAGTTCAGGGAACCTTACTTGGAACCAGTAGAGAAGGACGTCAAAAACCCTGAAAAATGTTTCTTCATCTCTGGACATCCGACGGTGGGGAGCGTCGACTGGTTAATGACACCAACCTTGAGGATGACACGAAAGCTTCCGGCGTCGGATGGAGCTTCAGGGTCTTTTTGGTGAGTTTTTCCTCGAAGTTGAAGCCGGACCCGGGATACTGCTTTTCTGTGCCTGTCGTCACGCGGTTGAACACCAAGGTCGGACCGTTCTCGCGGTTCTCGCCGATACCATGGATATAGAACCTGAACGACTCTTGACGGAAGTTGCTCGGCGTAGAGCTTGAATTCCTGAAAAGTACCAGCAGCGCAGCACAATAGAAAGGTTTCGATTAACTCCCGACGTGGAATTCGTTTCGGGATCAGTGCATCTTGAGCTATTTCCACACGGTTACCAATATGTCACTTAGATGATATTTGGCGGAGCGCTACTGGTCGACTACCTATAGCCGGAGAGCAAGCCTAGTTGTTCGCTAAACTACGAAAGGTACAAAAAACACAATCGGTTGAAGTTGCTGCTGACTTCAAATGAGATCTATTTGAGGGACATAAATTGCTTTCCCTCACTGGGTTCACCAGTACCGCAGCAGTTGCTGTATACATAGCCGACGACCCTCAGAAAGTAAAAGGAGTATCTTCGTGCTTGCTACCCGTTGCGATTACTGTTTCGCCCTTCCATGCAGGATTTGTAGCGGGCAAACGCCGAACCGCCACATATTGGGTGCTGTTCGATAGCTAACTCACGACAACGCCCAAAACCTGAGAGTTACACGGACTTGGGTAGCGAAACGTAGGAGTCGCATAAATTGAGATGTCGAGTGTTAGGTCCTTCGACTTCCAGGTGTGAACAGATGGAAAGACGAGGTCATACACTTGATTTTTTCTTTAACGATCTCTTCCATGTGATAGCGCTCGGTGAAGAACTAATCAGCTACGCGTTGAATGAACAGGACTAAAATAAATCGCCGGAACAAATTCAGAGTAGATGGCATCTCCGTTGCCATACTTTGGATTCAAGAACGTGATTCTTTGCGCGCATTTTTTAATCTGACTTAAGGTGACGTTTTTGTCTGTTGTATGGTTTATGGTTATACATAACGCGTTCAGGATAAAGCAGGCACTATAATAATTTTTATATTTTCCCGCAGAGACCACGAGGGCCCGCTGACTGCACGTGAGGCGAGAGGTCGGTAAACGATGACGGGTTTGGTTTTCCTTTAGTGAAACATTCTCACTGCGGGACCCCGCAAGTGAAAGACCTACTAGCGCTCAAACGTGCCACTCGCAGAGCACCGTGGCTAAAAATCAAATACCTTTCACCGGGGCTGCCGCAGAACGC
>JBDWQI010000294.1:0-3803 GCA_039986635.1 Sulfitobacter sp. | reverse complement strand
GTTAACACTCTCAGGTGTTCGATTGTAGTTGTAATTTCAGCGACTAGTTGACTTGAAGGCAATATATTCCACCCCACATTTAGCTGGCCGAATACGCGGCAAACGGCTACTTACTGCACGTTTTGAAGGCCGGACCCGTAGAAGTCGCGGGGGTAGTCGCGGCAGAGTTGATCTTGCATTGACATCTGTCATCCACTTCAACCCCTCCCAGCACGGATCGAGCAGACGTTTCTGGAAATACAACCGTTTGTACGAGGACTAAAACGATGTCTAAAAAGGTGCATGGTAACAGGAACGTTGCAGATGTCCGTGCGAACATTAAGGCTGAAAAAACAATAATATTTAGCGACATCAACCATCAGTTATTAATATGTGGTTACCTTACATCGCGAAACATGTTTTTGGATGTACTAGCCAGTTTAAATTTTCAGAATGTATCTCGTGCTATGGACGATATACTCGTATATACCTCCGGCAGCGTAGATCTTCCTTCACACCTGTAGAAGGGCATCCGAAACCCCTTACACATCAGTCCGTTAAAACGACTGCGTGGTGCCACCATTCCAGTCATTCGAGGACAGTATCATTAAAAAAACAAACTGATTTTCACGTCACACAGCGGGTGCTGTACAGCAACTTGCGTAGCAGTCACGCTACGTATGTAAAGCCGATGCCTGCAAAGTCTACTGTATGACAGAGGGGGTACCTTCACGAGTCGCAACGTGCGGCGCTCTATACCTCCATTGATCATAAACAGACCTTTGAGAAAACTTGTTCCCGGGCCCCGATGAGAAGTCCGATGGGTTAAACATGCACCAACTACGATAGCATCATGTACGTGGAGTTGCAACTACGTCGGGCAGCTCATCTATTAGAGCCCAAACTGAGTATCCCTACCGGGACCAAGGTCAACAGCCGAGGTGGAAACATATATCGTAATCAGTCCCTTCCGCGTCTCGGTATCATGACTGCTATCCATATATAAATTATAAAATAGTTTCACAATTGTTTCGTAGATTTTCCAACAAACAAAGATGGTGGGGTCATGTGCAAGACTTACTTGAGCAACGGTTCGTGTCCGCCACGCAGCATTTGGGATCGCAGGTGCTGTGCCTTGTACACCCTGTATAGGGGGGCAATTGCAGGCGAATGCACATAGCGGCAGGTGAGAGGCGGAGCACATCCGAACCTTTTGGTGCTCATTTCGTAAACCAACCCCACAAATCGGCGTCATGGCCCAAGCAGGTCGTGTAACTGTAGTGTTAGTTGAAAGAAATGCGTCCTTGCGTGTGGCGCGCGTGATGAAGGCCATATTTTACAACTGTACCTCTAGCTCTCTCCCGACAGGTATTTCCACGCACCTTCGCGAAGGCACCTTTTTCTGACGAGTGTTTTGGTGTTTCCGGACGGTATAAAAGTTGCGCGCAGTCTATTCAGAACAAGATAGGACATTCGTAGGCATAACTACTTGTTGATCAATGGTTTGGAGTGGCCATGGCATACTCTACGTGGGTTTTATCGCGCTTATTACGCAATGAGATCTGGGTATTTGCAAACATTACATTTGTATGCGATACTGGCTCCGGAGAGTTGGCGAACATCGCTTTAGATCAAGTTATATTTTTGCTGGACGTGAGAGCTTTGTTAGCACAGGTCGTAGACATTAAACCTATAAATATGTATGTTTCAACAACCCTAGATTAATCTGAAAGCAAATGGTTAACCCAGCGGGCCTGATATCGTTTTGCCCATCCTCTTTGGCTTTGTGATATAAGGTCTAGAGTAGGTTAACGTAGGCCGATGCAGCCCTTGTTTCCTTCGGTTCATGTGTTCTGGCCCCGGAGTGCAGACGGGTTGACTTAAGCTTGTCTAGAGAGGTTTCGTTTTTTTCCGTGATCCACAAACTACCGACAAGGTATCCCCACACAGGGCATTGAATGTTGATTTCTACGAGGCGTACGAGAGCTCCCGCTTGTCGCTAGTTGAACTAGAGCTTTTTGGCTCGAGGTCGTGGAGAACTAGATGAGTAGCAAAGTTGTATGACGCAATGCAGACGTAAGGCAACCCCGATCCACCAGCAGGCGGTGATGGGTGTCTGGTCCCCAAGCCATAACAGTGATCACCACCCACGAAAACGGGCACCAACCCCAACGTGGAGAGTGAGGGGTGTACCATGCTTGAGACATCTGTCATCAACGGGAAGACATTTTAGGATCGCTTGCAGTCTGGCGCGAGGCTGCTGGAGTTGCTTTTTTGTGAGGAAGAGGAACTTAAACAAGCAACTAGACGGGTTTCGTGACATCACCGCAGATCGTGAGACTCGCAGCTCTAAGCAAAAGCTCATACGGGTTCCGCAGAGTCAAGTTTCTCGGTGTACTACCCGCCACAATATAACCTACGCCCCAAATCGTTGACCCTAACAACATTCTCACGAGGAACACGGCCTTAAGGTTTGGCAAGCCACAGTCCCCAGTGGGGGCAAGGGCCACACGATCGCGTACAAACATCACGAGCCCCGAACACTGAACACACGTTTTTGAAAGCATTACCAGAAACTTTAGTGACGATCGCACTGAATCATTCGGTCGGGGTGTTGTGGAGCTACATGTTGTGGTGAACAGCATTATTTTGTTGGCTATGGCGAACGCCTCCTTGGGTTCGTGAACCGTCGCACAAATTCTCCAAATGAGCCAATAAATTAGGAAAAATTAGTACTTGGTTATACCACAGCCGAGTTGGCCCCTTATATTAGGATACGTCGGTCTCGACCGTCTACACAAAACCAAGCACTATTTTCCATACTTCAGTACAGTGTGTTATATGCTTTTGCACCCCCCATTTCCCCGCTGTGGAAGTACGCAACCAATGCAGCGGTAGCGCCAGCACTTCGTTTTTTCGAGCATTCACGTACTTCGACACTCTTGGCCAATGACAACATCAGCAGCTCTACGTGTTCAGGTACTCGCTGTTGAGTGCGTCAGTCGTCAAACACGATGGACCCAGTACCTCAAAACGATATCCTTTTGCTCCTTCTTCGACTTCCTAAACAATCAACGCGGCAAATAGCTCAAGGCAAAAGAGTAGTAAGAGTCTTCACGCGATAATGGGTGCAAACGATCCTACGTTATCCATACCATCGAATCTATTGTTGACACAATACAGCCGATACCTTGGGTTCAGATACCTCGACTGCGGTGTTGTACTATTTATTTTACTAATATTCAAATATGACCTGTGAGGACCTTTCGAAAAAAAAAAAATGTTTTGCCAATGATGCAGAACATCAAGGACTTTGTAATATACCTAAACGGCATGTATCAGAGGGAATACTTCTGCACCTACGCTGGCCGAGGGAGCGAGGAGGCCACTGGCAAGGCTTTTGTGGGTTCGATCGAAGTAGACGGAAAATTTGCGGAAGACGCTAACAAAGCGCTCGACCTCGTGTCGGGAAACGGGTCTTGAAGTGTGTAGAGGACTTTTAATTCGTGCTTTTGCCGAGACGCAAGTTGGTCTCATATATACTACTGTGATTCGATATGTAATATATAATACATATGCGCGACGATTGAGTATGGTCACGAACACGACGGAATTTTCCTATCTAACACTAGGGAGTTCCATTTATTGATATTGGAGTATATAAAAGGGGGACTTTGGCGGTTGTTCTCTGGATGAAACGGGAACATTGTCGTGCTGGTTGTTTACTGGATAAACGTTTGTCTTGTTTTGTCACAGGCTGTCGCTCGATAGCTCGGGAGTACTACAGAGAGAGGGAGGTCCGTGTTACTATCAAGAGTCATCCA
>JBDWQI010000293.1:0-2692 GCA_039986635.1 Sulfitobacter sp. | reverse complement strand
GATGCTGCTTGGTGCACGTATGCGTGTGACGGCCAAAAAAGCGCGAACTTCTGGCGTTCGCGTCGAAATGGGGAGTGCTACCAACGTCGCCCCGGAACGTCTACGGCAACACTTGACCATGTGTTAAATATACCGCGTTCTTGTTTTGTGTTTTATTTTGCATGTGGGCTACTTACTGCAAGCAGACGCAGCTACGGCAAGAGGCAATCTGGCGCCAGGGGTCTCTGTCGTTCTGTTCTGTTTATTGTGATCATCTCAATAACGACATCCTCTGAATAATGCTAGCAAGTACAAGATTCCCCGGCGGGAGGTGCCTATAGGGGAGTGGTGCAAGAACGAACTCAATCTCGTATCAATGACTGTATCCACCCCTCATTTAATGGGAAGAACATACATATTTTTGAGGACAGACCTTATACTGCCGTTTGTGGAAATAATGAGGGGTCATTACAATGCTACGATAATAATATAAAATAGGGTATACGGGTAGGTTGATATTGATCCTTGGCACAGATGACTCGCGGCGATCAATTCAATGCTTGCGGCGTAAACGTAAGTAGAAAAAGTTGGGTGGAGTCGAGGTCGCGACATAATCCTTTGAGATCGGCGGAGTAAACTCCAGCACATACGAACGATATTCCCGCAAAACGAATCGTTCTTGGCGCTCAGGCCATTTCCTATGGGGTTCGATTTCTGAGCTTCAGATTTTGACCCGATCGCTTTTCACATGTGAACTTGACAAATCCAAACAGTCTTCCCATTTGTGAAGAAAACTAAATTTTATTGTGCGTGGAGAGATTGCAGCAAACGCCGAAACCAACCGCTGTAACATGTTATTGTGGTGTATCACCCCGAAGAGACGCGTTGAGTTCGCCGCCATTTGCGTAGGACCCAAGCTTGGGAGCCACGGCCGACTGTCTCTGGTCTGGTGACGAAGGGACATGGTGAGTGCGCTGGAGTCAACCTGCCTTGGTATTTTGTGTTTCATTAATCGACCGACCGCTGCTGTAAAGCAGTGCAGTCTATCAGTACGTATTCACGGAGAGATGCGTGCCGAGTGCGCTTCTGTTGGTCTCTAGACCCGAGCTCGCATCAGCCAACCGTATTCTGGCCACGGAGAGACGCGCCGCCCGCCACCCGCGCGTAGAGCGCGAAGCGACGTCGCTAATCGACCGTTGTGCTGCTGTTCGACGTCATGGATAACATTTGGAATTTAGAGAGCATGTAGTTTTTCGATTCTAGCTTTGATGACCCAAGTCGTTGGACTTAACCCAACATCCGACGACTTGGCTAATACGGTTATCAAATCGAAAATTTTCCTGTAGGATTTAGCATATTTTGACTGCATAAGGAAGGTCATTGGTTTTCGAGATCGAAGAGCATAGATCTGAAGCTTGAAAGCGAAACATACTGGAAACAGCCTCACAGGGGGAAAAACGGGCTCACAGACATGGTACCCCTACCTAGGTCGCTAAGAAACGCAAAAAAACAGGAACAAAAGGGACTACGCCCTTCGACATCCATTCAGCATAATAAAAACCAAAATCAGTACGGATCCCTCCATCAATCTGTGTGGATTGGTGGATGGTGTGTGTTTGTGTGTGTTCTTCACATCAAACCGTTCTTTCTACCGGTCGACATCCAGCACAACCAGTGTCCGTGCCGATTCTTCAATCCTAGAGAGATGCAAGTTGTATAATAAGTGGCCACAAAACTGAGCCGCAGAGATACTAAGTTACACGTATGCAATAAGAACAATGGACAATGCAATATTGAATGTCATGTCATCATTCTGGATTCGACAGGCACTACATACACATTATATGAAATAGAGAAACGAAAGAAACCAAAACAAATACAAAAAAGATAAATCGAAAGAAAAAAAGAAAAAAAGAAAACATAGAGAAAGTAGAGGTAAAATACTGTCGTGCCTCCCCGCAGCGTATGTGGCAGACATTTGAAAATAACTCGCTGAAGAAAAAGAAAAGAAGATAAAATAAACTACTACTTGTAAAAAGAATGAGACTGAGAACCAAGGGAAAATAACATGCAAACCAAAGCACGAAGCACCTTTCAGGTAGCGGCAGCAATTTGTGGTGAGAGTAGCATAGCCAGATTTCCCCAGCTTGTCCGCCTTGTACCTTTGCTACCCAGTCTGTCATCTCCGTCCTGCGTTCATCAACTATGCCCCCCCGCTCGGCGTCGGACAATACGAAAAACAAGCAAAGTAGGCTCATCATCCAGCCACGACTCCCATCATAAGGCTAATTAATAGAACAAAGAACGGAAGAGAGAAATACAACGAAAATCACAAGAGGATCAGGCGCAAACATACGAAATAGGAGACCAAGGAAGACCTCGTTCGAACCAGCTGCACCAGTTGGCGGCACGAGTAGCATAGGTAGGCATGCTCTACTTCCTAGCCGGCCAGGTGCGTTGCTGCCTGTCTGCCATCCCCGTCTTACTTTTGTCCCCAGCATTTTCCCTTCTACTCCACTTGTACCCCCCCCCTCCCCGCATATCCTTGGTCGGGTTTTTTTCCACTCTTCCTGTTGCCCCCCCGTCCCCCATTGCCTTGGACACACCCACGGCGGGTGCGCAGCGCTGCCTACTCAGCTGAGTGTTATCTTCGTGCCACCTCACCATGAACCGTTCGACTGCTTCGAAGATCCCCCGGTATCACTTCGTCGCT
>JBDWQI010000292.1:0-5013 GCA_039986635.1 Sulfitobacter sp. | reverse complement strand
AGCCGTGTCTGCTACAAATCAAAGGTGTGGACTCTACCGTGTACCACTACCACAAGTTGACAAGTACCACGTATTGATATACCCGTGTAAGACGCAAAATAACATACCCTCGAATGGATTTCGAACCGATTATTTCGATACCAAGGCGAGCAAAACATGCGATATATGCACTCTGCGGAAACATCTCGACAAACAGGTAAATCTTATCCTCGATCGGACTGGACACTTGCTGACTCAGTCGGTAGTGATAGTGCTATCGTCAAAATCAGGCAGTATACTGGGTTGCAGCAACATACTGGCCGGGGGTGGTCGCCTTCATCAACTCGGGAAATAGCACGAAGAATGTTGAGAAAAATGCATGCACCCGTGCGGCGATGATGTGGCGATCTAATGAATAAATTGAAGAAAGGTACAGCATGAGCTCCCTCTTCTTTCTCTTATCGCGTCTCTCTCCGCTCTCTTCTGTTTTCCCGGGATGCATTTGGTGGGTTTACAATAACGTGGCGTGTTTATGGGACGTATGGAAGACAAACCTACTGGCGAATATACTAGGCGGGTCAAAAAGTAGAATACTACGGCAAGTACGTTGAAGCATCACTCGGCATTTGCACTCTCCCTGGTGTCGAACAAAGCAGTTTGGATACTTTGTCTTAGAGGTATGTGTTACATCTAGCATACTACGGCACTGGTGTTGCCGTAGTTCACCCATGGTACCTGCGACATGCACCGGCTAATTCGCCTTGAGAATGTTGATGCATACGTACAAGGTACGCGGTATGTTACGCCCTCGACAGGTGTCATGCACGGTACCGATCTAAAGATTTGTTACACCCTTGCAGGATTATCGAGGCCTCTCTCCCAAACAAGGGGAACACACAACGAAAATGCGGTTTCGGACGTACATCGTGGAGGTCGATTCTTTGACAGATCGATCGGTGTTCGCACTTTCGACTCCTCTTTGACAAGAATTCTGATGGGAAGTTCGTCCGATTAGGTGTGTATATATTGCGTGTAATAACGCGAATCGGACAATGTACTACAACGGCTGCTATTCGGAAAATATTCGTCGCATCTAACACCTTACAACGGCAACAGCAGTGCAGCGGTTCATGGTACAACGTCGCTTCGAAATGAAAGGCAGAGAAATACGCATGCTAACGTAGAATATCGGCCAGCCGTATCATCCAATGATGCTGGGGCCCCCATGCAGGTTTGTACTTGTTGATGAAATGCACAACCTTGACTCCGTTCCAAACACAACGTGATGCCGTCAGACAGGTCGAATAAAACCCGTTGTTCGCAAGACAAGATACAGGAAACGCCATGTCGCTAAATGTGTGATTCTCCGCAGGCTCGAAGAAATAGCACCGTAGCAAACTACTACCAATAGACTCCTGCGAAGAAGTAGCACAAATTTGAGTCTGCGATAAAGCTGCCCAGGATATATATCTAAGCGTGCCCGCCACCGCCCTCCTGCGTGTGCTTTCTTTCACGACGTCTTCCGAACAGAATGTTCTGACACGCCAGAGGAAGAGCGAACGAGACGACGTCGGATATTTCTTGCTCTGCATGTTCCAGTCTTGTGTCCAGTACCTAGTACAATGCATCGGGCGATCTCGGGGCAGTTAGTAAAAGCAACCAGCGCCGTAGCAGGGCTTGCACAGAGAGGGCAGTGACAATGGTTTAACGTGAAAGGAAGGATTTTCCAAAGATGTAGAGGAAGCGCATTGTGTCTTCTTAGCGTGCGTGTTTGTTTTGTCGCTTTTGGCTCGGGATCTGGCCACCGCGTCTGTAATGTGCATTGGGGTGTGGGACGGAGGCATGAACGATATAGAAAAAAATATGTATTTTTCTTGTAGTGCAGGATTGTCTGGTCAACTTCTCCGACGTCGGTTGTAGATGAGATCAGCTCGTCGTTTATTCGAATACTACGGATACTTCGTCGGCGCTGCGCCGCTTTTTGACGTGTGAAGGATGAGGAATTTTTTCGTTGTACTATCAAGTACGAAGATATGGGCTAGCTGGGTTAGCTAGGCTAGGGCTGCATACCTGACAGGATACTGCGGGACGCCATTTCTAATTACGAGCAAACGCAAAGGCGCTTAGCAATAAAAAACTGCTTATTGATGAACTCTGCTACTTTAGCAGGGGCCTACAACCGAATGATTGGCATATTCGTTTTCACAACTGCTTTCTAAACTATACTTGGGGCGTCCGTTAACTTCACGTCCAAATAGATAACATGGTGGAGCTTTGTAGCTCGTTTTGGTTGTGTCGAGGCCGGCTGAACTCTGCTTGTCCTCAACCGGCGCGTCAATGTGGCCCTATTGATTCAAAGGACTTGACTCGTTCTTTCATATGTTTGCGAACGTCTTTCTTCCGCCCCTGTACCTGGTATTAGTATTGATCGTACCGAAGGATCTTCTTTGTTGTTGCTCGTCGGTTTGCATAAGCTCCGGCGATTGCAAAACACGCTGTATTCAGGCAGGGAAAAATAGGTCGATTGCAGCGCCAATACCTTTGACGGTGCCCGAGCCCTGCTACTACAGCCGGTCGATTATAAATGGCCCGCGTGCAACAGTTTGTGAAAACGGCGACCATACGCAACGAAACACCATCATCGTCGGCGTGTATGGATCGTATTACAGTTAAATACCCCACGTATAACGTGTCGGCTATAGAGCAGCACCATGAACGACCGTCGTACTCTTATAAAGAGTATTTTTTCTTGTGTACATTTCCACTATCGTTCGGCAGCATCAACAGTGTACTAAGCGCAGTATAATACGCAGATAATGAGGACACCTTCGTCGCGTGAGGAAACGGGCACAACTCTTGATATAATGGGATAAACATGTTGCAGTAATTGTATGTGAAGAGGTAATATCATCGAATATGCTTATCGCCTCTAAAACTGGACCTGGTATAAGTACCGCATGGGGTACGTTGAAAAATAGCACCTCGATGAGGTACTTTTAAAAGTGCACGTAGCCCCAAACGAAGACCTACCACTGTAGCTATACCTGATACATACATCCAATGTCGACTTCTCCCAAGCTTTGATCCGGTGCTCTACCGTTGTATAGCAGGCCACGGCACCACTACATATGGTCGCATATAGCCGCAGCAGTACTATCGTGTCATTTAGCATATTTTACTATAATACCTCTGCTACGTAATAGTACGTCGACGTCGTTCGTTAGAACGTGATACTCTCACTCGTACTCGTATCACCCTTCCTTTCTCGCAGGACAGACAGATCAAGGCCTATCAACAGTTCATTGTTCATGTATCTATCTGTAGCCCATAGCTGTCCCTCCATTTCCGGCGAACAAACATTAATAATCTGTGTACATGCTGAACTATACTTCGAATAGCACGCCCTTGCTCACCCCTGCTCATGAATCAATATCCAACGAATATGTATATGCCCCTAAGAGCTGAGAGCTATGTGCTTGCTTATTCTCCCCTCAGGCAGGTCATGGCCAGTCACCAGAGAGATGTAGAGATGGAGGCAAGTGAAACCTTACCTGGGTATGTTACTACTATTCCTGGTTTGTGCCCACCATTTTGTTTGCAGAAATGTGTGCAGAAATGTGTGCAGAAGAGCTATCAAGTATAGCTTCCTACCCGCTCAGGCACATGATTCGGGTGATGGACACAAATATACAATCATTGAATGTATTTAGTTGTTTCCTCTTTCTTCGTGACTTTTTTTGCGATTGACACTATTATAATGCAAACTGCTGTTTTGATGGTAAAATACTTCATTTTGTCGTATTGCAAGAAGATCAGAAGCCATGGAGCACGAAGGACCACCCACCGCACGTGCACCAAATGGGCAGCGCGAGCACCAAGCCTTGACTGGACCTCTGCCAGCCTACAGCTCCACACCTTCAGTAAGTATACCATGTACCTGTGCATCCTCTGAGTTCCACAGCTGTCGTATTTTGTTCCCCTCGAAACCCGAAGTACGCGCGATGGAAGTATCACTAGTATCCCACGCAGCTTATAAAGCTGAGTTTCGATTCAAATCCTCGTTTTAACAGATGTCGCATTTGTTTTTTTCTATTACAACTGTAAACAACACGAGAGTAGCAAGCGGCAGTAACGACTCACGACGTACACCGCACATAAAATATGTTGTCGGATGGGGATACCGTTATTTCGTGCGCAAGGAGTTTTACCTCTGATATGTTTTTCAGGTTGCCTTCCGACAATGTGCAACTCACTTTCCACTTTTCGACGTAATTTGAATATCGACATTGGTGCATATATGAGCATTGTATATATGGCTGCTTGCTTCGTACTCGAGGTAGGTAGAATACGCGTTCTGACGTATTAATATGGTCGTCGTAAGGCGAGAGGGTGGTAGGCAACGCAATGCCCCCCGACGACGTGGTACATAGCTCGAGCGTGTGATCAGGCATTCGAAATAAACACATCTCCAAGGAAGTGCTGTTGCGAACCAGGGTATTCTTCAATTCATCCATGGAACACCATGTCTGTCTACCGGCAACTTCTATGCATCGAGCTCCAATCACTCCGCGTTTTTGCCGGGACCATAATTTATATATAACCTCACTAATACTTCACAGCTTCAGGACAAGCCGTCCGTACTCCCCCCCGGTATGTGCTTTCATTTTTATCGCGTAGAGGGTTCAGCATTCCCGACTGGTGGTCGATTTCCATCGAATGTCGCTACCTCACGCTGTCGCGCTTTCTGTAAGCCAACTCTATGCACAGGAAACGTCCTTACGAGTATAGATGAGCATGCAGTTGGCGGGGCTCGAACCTGCGAAATCGTCCTTGATCGTTACGCGGTATACCTACTAGATCTTAGGGGACACCATGACCCTACATGACGTACGCTGCGCCCAACATGAACTATTGTTTTGTCTTTCTTTTCCCATCTCATTTCTTTTCTCGCCCCCTCTTAGTCGTAACTGAGATCCGGGGTCACATACGAGTAGCAAGCACCCCTCCCCCCTCTCCTAAACGGCGATGCGTGTC
>JBDWQI010000291.1:0-8099 GCA_039986635.1 Sulfitobacter sp. | reverse complement strand
ATGACCACCCTCATTCCGGTCAAATTTCCTGGGCAAACCAAGAGCAAAAAAATCTCCCCCCCTCCATTATAGGGACGCTATCACGCCCAAGAATGCGGAGTCAATTATTCGCGCATAGACGTTTCCGCAACATATCCATGCGACTTGGAATTAGAGTAAAGTATTTGGTAGCCAGGATCCGTATTTCGTGGTTGTCAAACGGTCGACGCAAATATACTAGAATTTTGAGCTTTTTAGCACACTCTTGTACCCGATAGCTTACTGCCAATCATGGGAACGCAGTCTTTTTCTCTGGCAATATCTCGACGACGACTCTCTAAAAGATTTACCATCCGCCTGGAGAACAGCAATCGTCGAGTGAACGCCATTTCTTCATCGGTGGTGTGGCCATTGCGCTATACTCTTGCGTGACATGACACATTTAAGCGTTTTTGCGAGTTTTGGCGCTACTCGCTCGGTGCTTCAAATACACGAAAACATATCGTGAGTCGTTTCTCGTTACCTGCAACTGCCGTCGGTTGCACACAAAGCCCTAACAGACCCTATAATAAGCATGCATCAATATGGCGGGCTGTATGCACCTGTCAGGAGATGTGGCTGTCTGCAGGCAAAGTGAAAACGATATGTTGTGTGTCGTTTTAAGTCTCATTTTAAGCACTCCAAATGTCGACGAATCTGCTGGGGAATTATTTCCAGCGGAATACAAGCTGCTGTGAGAAACCTCCAGCATATTACCGTCGTTCTCCAGCGTACACGAGCCAGCCGAACTTCAAATCGCAGCGTGTTAAACTAGCAATGTGTTACTATGTTCCGATAAAACATAAATCTAGATATCACAATGACCGGGAACCCGGGGATCAGGAGAGGCTTGCGTGTTAGCGTGGCCTTAAAGATATATACCTCGAGGTTGAATTCCCCCATGGTGAAAAAGGCCATATTCTTGGGATTCCACATTTTGGCGTTGTATGCCGTCAAGCCCTCCACATGCTGTTCGTTGGAGTTGTTGCCGTTTTTGGTGGTTCATACGTTTCCAAATCGCCAAAAAACAGATTCACCAACACGGTAAGCGGGAGGGCGTGGGATTAAGGTCAGGGTTAAAGTTGGGGGGGGGGGGTTGGATTAGGGTGGCGGTAAGGCTAAGAGTCTAGGGGAGGACATGGGTATAGGTAAAAGTGAGGTTAAAGGTAAGCGGACGCTTAACGCAATACGAAGGTAAACTACATACCGGGGACTGCGTACCAGGTACTGGTGTGTATAATTTAATATTCTTGTGCTGAGTTGGTTATAAAATGTTGTATCTTTGAACCTGTTTGCACAGGGCTACACGACGTATACTTATGCAAAGACGAAGTATAGTCTGACGTACTTTATTGTTCGCCTTCACATGTGCTGAAGCCTGCCTCCTCACCGCGGGTCAAGTGATGTAATACTATGAGTTACAGTTATGTCAGAACCACGCTGACCACGGCAACATCTGCTGCCTCCGCGTTTCTGTCGCGGAGTTTCCCTAAGGCGGAAAGTGGTACAGAATACCCCGATAACCCATTTCCCGCTATTTCCTAGACACATGTAAATGCTAAATTTGTATAGAATCCCTCGACAACCCTTTTTTTCGCTAATCCTAGATACATGCAAAAATACCTAGAATTCCAACACAGTTTAATTAGAATCTATCGTCGAATGCCATACTACCATTGAGCGCCATACAACCGTTGAGTGCAATGCCACCACGATCCTCTGGGAGTAAATGTTCCGTATTTGCGGCAAAGAATTACGTAGCTGCTTCAGGACGGCCAAAATTCTGTGGCTGAAGGAAGAGTCGACGACGTTGCGTATTGGATAATATAAATAATGAATGAAGGTAAATGTCGTAGCGCGCTATACCGTACCTGTTGTCGATTGCAATAAGGACGTGGTTATGATATCCCACGTGCACCGAATGTACCTGTTGCTCAACGAGCAGGAAGCTGTGGTTGAAGAAAGACTGGATGCTGAAAGAGTTGCTTGAGAGTATAGCTCCCTCCTTCTGCCGCACCAGTGCCCCGCTGCTCCAGGTTTTAACCCAGTACACGGCGAGGTCCTGATCTACCTGAAGGTTCCCCCAACATGAGAATGACAACTTTGTTAAACCGTGATCAAGTCACTTCTTCACGTTCACAACATATTAAATTATAAAAAATTGCGGCAGGTTGACATAAACAGGTGTCCGAGCTCAGGGCAGTCGGCGTGGCCTTCGACACGGCAGTATCGTTGGGTGTTACGTTAGTGGTCGTCGACGACAACAGGGTGATGGTTCAGGCTTGTCATGGCGGGCACAACTAGAGTCGGGACGAGACGCGCTTGGTTTGACATGTTTGGTGGGGATTCAATGGAAGACAGGACGGCACGGGGCGGACACAAATTAAAGATACACTTGGCGAGACGGGACGGGAATAGTCGTTTTGTGTGGATTTTCTCGATGGGACGGGACGGTACAGTACAATGACTTCGATCTCATGACGGGACGGTAGATAACAATCCTCACCATGGGACGGGACGATACTTTCGTTTCGCTCGACAGTAAGGGACGCTACGTACCAGTTTTCACGACGGAACGGGACGGTACATACATTTTTCAGGACGACACGGAAATATGCATTGGGATTTTGACGGGACGGGACCTTCCGACCCCAGGTTTGAGAACGGTTGCCGTTCCGGCTCGAAAAGCTTGGCTGGCAGTGCGTCTTTTATCGTGCTGTTCGTCGGCTCTTCATGTGAGTACGATGCTTACAGTGGTCGCTCGTTGGCCCAGGTATTTTGTGGTTGCTGATCCATCGCTAGCGGCCAAAGCAATATCGGAGGTGAGGCGTTTGATACGTGGCACAGGTAGCGTATCGACTCGTATGCATTGCGTGCAGATACGGGTTGTTATATGTCTCCATATTCCCCCACGCATGTGGGCCGAGGTCGTGTGGGCTTACAAATGGCTCGAGGAAGATGCGTTGCTTGTGGAAAACCAAAAAGCGGACAAACAGCAACACTAATGTCGGCCGGGAGATGTCATCCGACTCTCCGCTCGAGCCGAGGCAGATATATTGCGATACTCGTAATCGAGAGAGTCATCGCTTCCAGTGGTGCTCTCGGTAGCATGGGCGTGGATATATGAGGATATTTCGAGAATGTATGGCATAATAAGTTATTGTATGTGTATCGCCTGGAGAATTTCATAACGTTTTCGGTGTCAAATGATACTTGATAATGGTATACATAGTACGAATTGATCACAACCGCCTGCAAGGCCAAAAAAGGTGTTGGGTCGCTGTTGGTTGACCTGTGAGGGACACGATCATAAATCGATCACTCGCAGAGGTAGGTCGAGAAACGTATTAAAGCAGCAGGCGATTGGTGCGTCAACTGAACATTCTGCTGTGGTATATACCTATCGCGTCCACGATGGGGGCGCAGACTATATTATGTAAAATTTTGTTCACCTAAACAATTGCTTCAAGTTACTGCCGTTGGATGCATCGTCATCATTATTGCAATTGGGTTCATACGTTGCGGCGATGTTACGCGAAAGTTGCATGACAATACTATCGCTCATGCAAAACAACTGAGTATTCTTGCCTGTACCCATATCGCGTTCGCTGTGGGTGAATATTTCGTTTAGAGTGACGTGTTCATGCACGATAAAATCATGAGCCATAATGAATGACTGATTCCGACTGCTGTGTGAGAGTTAATCGTTAGAATCATACGATCGACTGGAGAGGTCTTGAACTCGAAAGCAAGTATGCGTAATGACAGAATACAGATATGACGTTCAACGTGCAACAACGGATGAGAGAGGATCTTCACAACCAAACGCTCGAGATGTATTAAGCGCGGATACTCTTACATGGTCAATCGCAAGGGCGGAAGTAGCGTCTGGTTGTCCGAACGTTAATGGCGTTCTCCGCAGATCACGGCAGGACAACAAAACGTTACGTCGCTAAATGCGGCTCAGTAGAATGCAAGCTTATGTTCGTGCTGATTCCCTCTCGTGCGGTCCCGATGGGGCGCAGAACGTTTTTGAATGACCACATTGTTCGTTTGCTGAAGAGCAGTAGGTATATGTTTAGTCTAGAAAAGTGTGCAGAGTCATCGAATAGTCTTTCTGGTACCTCTCTCACACGGTTGCTATGGGGCGCAGAGTATCAATATGTTCATATTGCCCGCTATCTGAACATCATGACGGAAACTCACGTACGTGAAAAACTGTGAGAAGGTAATAGGTATAATATCGGCCAGGATAGGGGAGGGGCAGGTACACGCATATGCGTTTCGTTGACGTCGGGGCAAGACGACGAAGGGATGCAGCAGTAAAACGGCATTTTCACGAGATGGTTAAGCTGTGTTGGTAGTTCTGTATAGTAGGGTTAAAGGTCGTCGAATTGCGTGAAAAATAAAGTATTCGTGAGGATACCCTTTGCGTGGTTTCAATGGGACGCAAAGTATGTGCCGTTTTTAAGTCATCTGACATCCTCGCCTAGACACCAGTTCGTTACAGGCAGTGGTAACAATCAAGCTATTCGCCTGCGAAACAAACGAGTGAATACACGGATATGATATTCGTTTGTCTCTATTTTAGCTGATTTAGACAAAACCCACCACAGTGCGTTTGCGTCCGCGCATACAATGCTGGCAATCCACCTGCTGGTTACGTACGTACAGTTGTGGCTGCCTTTGAACGTATGGCCACCCTGCTCATTGTGCACGCAGTATAAGGTTTGGCTTCGCATCACGTTCCCGGGTTCAATTCTGTTTATCACAAGAAGTTTCAGTTCTACTCAAGGAAACGGTACGGCCCAAGACGACCACGGAAAGCGGCAAGTTGAGTGGTACGAATATCGACGCAAATGGGCGCTGAGCCCGTTACGTGAATTACACTTTGAACCACGAGGCGGTCAAAGATCGGATCGGTGCGTTTTACGCCAGTGCGGCCAAGCACGAGGCGCGGCTCTAAGCGATTTAGGACAGTTTCGTTAAACAGAAGGGCGCTCAAAATAATCTAGGACGTGCTTGGGTACCCTCACCTTGTGCTGGATGAAATCGATGTCAACCCAGAGACTGACTAGCCAAGTGGTGACCAGGGGCAGCTCAATTGTGCGGCTACCGCTCACGGTAGCATGTCAGAGATGTTACAACTGACGGAGAAGATCGCGGCTTAGAAGAATCCCAGCATTTGAGCATTTTTTGTCCTTTGTGGTGAGAATCCAAAAGCGATATGACTTGCGCAGGGTCCAGCTGCGAGAGTTATATACGAGAACTGGCCTAGCATCCTATGGGTTATGGGACGGCTCATTGATTTAGCGGGGCTGGATGCCAACGCTCTTATGCCGCGTGGGACATAATCGGAGACCACTATCACAATCGACAGCGAAAGGCAAGTTTTCCTTCTCCATGTGATCGGGCGTGACCTTACCTTGATGCCGGGAAATGTGCGGGTGGAGAAGGTGCGCGCGTAATAATTGAACGGCGTCCACATGGCAACGTCACACGTCAAATCTGACTACCAAGTAATTCAATTTGCGGTCCACAGAGCGAGGGTGGCCCGCTTCATCAATAAAACGTGTTGAGGATTGTTCGACCGCGGTTCACAACGCAACTCATTCTTTGGCAAATTTCAAATAGCACAAGCCGCCTGGAAAAGAGGAGTTTTCTGGCGCCGTGCTCTTCACCTGGGCGAAGGTTGCCCCCTATATTGACATTGGTGGGCTGGCGCACTTCAGAAAAGTACACGGCGCGCCGTGAAACGTGCGTGCAGGGACGATGACTCCGCTCAGCTACCGTGATTCCGTTGCGCCTTCTAGCGGGAATGCAGGTCCGAAAACAAGAGAATCCCGGGTAAGTACCGCCACGATTCGGACGTCTGATTCCGTGCCGAAACGCATGGCTCCAGTGGGACTGGACATGAAAAGGCCAAGGCTGATGTTGGCGCGTTTCCGATCTCTGTCGCGTCGGGCGACGGAGACGATAGCGGAAAGGGTGAAAGCCCTGGTATATCGTCCAAGGGATAGAGGCACATATGCTGCTTCAGCTGGCGGGGTTACCCTCGGCGAACGAACAACCTCGGGTTTCGTCACAGAACGTGGAACTTGTATCGCTGGTGATTGCGTCGGTTCTTCAAGCTGGCGGGTTTGAGTGTTTACATCTGTGGCTGACAGTCTGGGAGAAGCTGTCAGTTACTGAAATAAAAAGCGAGTCTAAGCCGCAAGTGTTAGCTTGCATGGCGCGTGCGTTCATGGCTTTCTTTAAGGTTCGTGGTACGAAGTTTGAGCGCATGCAAGACTTTGAATGCCAATTATATCTGCTTGGCGTTTCTGTGTCCCAAGTACGCAGTTTGTTTGGTGCTGCGAAACTGTTTCCCAAAGGGGACCAGTTGGCTAACATTGCCGTCCATGGGGCACCCCTGAATATTAACGGTTTCGACGATACTTGCATCACGGCTGCTCTCAAGTACAACAGTATCAATAAGGTTCGTGAGGACGTATGGGTTGCCCGCGTTTTTGTCTGCCCCCTTGCATTGGTCAATGCCATGATGTGACTGATTCTGTCGCCGCTGGTAGTAGTGTCGTCCACGTCGACAACTCGTGTAATCCATTCGCTTACTTTTGCGAACGAACCATCGAATCCGGAGGTAATTGTGGACACGGACATCTCGTCAATTGTCATTTGGGCATTTGCTGCGTGATGTAAGGCAAGGTTTTGTTTTGTATATTTAGGGGGGAAATACGGCGTCGCTTCACGCAAAGTTTTCGGCAAACCGAATGCCAAAGACGCATTCAGATAAATTCAGACTGATGGCGGGGTAGTTGGAGTGCTCGCCGTCGTTTGAATACGCATTCCGTGACCTGGTAGTAGTAGACAGGCGAGTACAGTTTGGGTGGCGCAATAGCCGACGGTTCTGTGCTTGTTTAAGTCCGAGCGAGAACACTTGCAGATCAACAATTCGTGTGAAAATGCGTTCCTGGCGGACTTGGGCTGTGAAGCTACCGCGCACGTCGAGGCAACGCAACCAGCAGCCACATATTATTGACCTTCCTCATCACAGTGAGTATGTCGGGTACCCTCAGGTACGGGTGGGGGTATGATACGTTGTTTTGTGAGGTGCTACAGTACGTTCACGGTAGTCTGATCGTTGATTTTCAATGGTATCCATCGGGTGTTCGGTGAATTATGGCGTCGGCGTTGCTGGCGTCCAATCATTTCCGCTTGTTTGGCATGCAGGTGGCGAGGGACCCCCTTCTGCTGTAGGCCCGACACGTCTCTTCGTCCAATACGCGGCTTAACATGTCAAGTTGGCAGATAGATACAGCAACCGTAATGATCGCGTTATTTTCTGCGAAATGAGCCAGACCTAGCAACTTACAGTGTGGGTAACTGCCCGACATATTGCTTGCTTCGGTGAAGATAGTGCAGAGTTTGCTGAGGAAACTGCTGCGCGAAGGCAAGGTGACAAGAACCGCAACGTGTTTAAATACGTCACATGCGCAACCAGTTAAGTCTTGTACTATTTGGGACCTTGTAGGAGATTTTTATGCCGTCACGTGTTTCCTTACGAGGGTAACTTCAATAAACACCCACTTCCAGTGCCGATGCTGTATTTTATCCGATACTGTTAGAGGGTGCCCACGGCGCACCAGGTGGTACTTTACACGCTCCACGGTATATCATATTTCCCCGTCGTTTTCACGCAAGCTGAGATCCGATGCATCTGGGGACGTTTTGAGAAGATCGTGTATAGAGTCTGGGGCGCGGTGGAAACTTGATTTCGATGACGATGTACGCAGTCGATAACATCGGATGATGGAAGCCTATGGATGGCCTGTCCACGAATGTCTTGGACCTACTGGCACGGTTGTGACTAGGGGGGCTCTCCTAGTTCTAGGAGCTAACTTACCACAACACGCGCCTGAAACAATCTTGATGAAAGGAGATCACATGCCCGTTGTGCGCTGGGCTATCTATAGTCGAGTGGGGGTGCAAAACCTCGATCTAGTACGTTAATACGGATGTTGTGGTTCTTGGAAACAGGTTGCGGTAAGTATTTAAGCCGAACACGTACAACGGGTAGTGAA
>JBDWQI010000290.1:0-2437 GCA_039986635.1 Sulfitobacter sp. | reverse complement strand
TCGGAACAATCGGCGAAAAAAAGGGTTGCGCTCTCCGACGCTAACATTCGCCAGTTCAGCCCGGGCTAAACGCCCAGCTGCTGCACACCCCCCGACCGCAAAATGTGGCCCGCCGTTTCGACCGGAAACGCGTTAGGCCGTGCACTATTAGAGAATATGCGAATACCCTTAATCGATTAAAATAGCTCGCCGATATCAGTTCAGCAGCAAAGCTTCTCACCAGAGCAGACAGAAGAGATTCACAGAGAGATAAGGCTATTGGAGAAGAGAGTCCACCTCCGCATGGGCAGCCAGATGCGTGACCGTACCTACGAACGATCGCACGCTGCGTCTATGTCTGGACTACCACGCGCCAAACGGCCTCATGACCCCTAGTAGTGAGGGTCTCGGCGACATGCACGGTATTGTTCAGCGATGCCAGAGGTGTTCATGGTTTACCCCCATCGACTTATCGTCGAGCATTTTCCAGCTACCCATTGCAGAGGTGAATCACGGCAGGACGGCTTTCCGAGGCGAGTTCGGACGACGTTAGGAGTGCATGCGGTGTGGGTTCGGACTATCGATCGTGCCACAAGTTTGTGCGAGTATGGTAGCAGAGTTGTTGAGTGGGATACGAGGGAAGGGAATGGGAACTTACCTTGGAGACAGTATCATCTACACTCGAGATTCTGGCCAGCACTTCATCCTCATTGAAGCAGCCCTCTCTCGCCTGCAGTCCGCCGGGCTGTCAGTGGACCTTTATAAATCCTGTGCTGGTCATCTGTAGAACTGATCACAATGGTCGTAGACAGGCGGGGATTCGGCGGGCGAAGTAAAAGGTTGCCGCGGTAGCCGAACCACCTCCACCGTCAATTGAAGTATGTCTCAGAGAAATTCGCGGTATGATGGGTTACTTGTGGCAGTTTATAGAGCAATACAGCATCATAGCCGCCCGCCGTACAGATGTCCTTTGGAACAAACGCCTTTGCGTCCAAACAAGCGCGGTGATCCCCAATCCCGTGGTCGACATCCTGTCCTGTGTTAGCTTTCCCGGTACAGGACAGTCCGTTTGTGATAAATACAGATGCCAGCGCGGAGGGCGCGGGTGTAGCACTAACGCGGGTCTACGATAGAACAGAGTGGGTCGTCGCTTAGGCCAGCCATATGTGGTCTCATCGTGATGGCGCGGGGCCACTGTGAGGGCGTGCGTGGGGGGTTTGTGGACGGTAATCCACGATCACCCGTTTTCATCTGGTAGAATATTCACGCTAGTCACAGACTGTTCCACGCTGGTTTGTTCAATTTGTAGTCGAGACCGCGACCCCAAGTTGTGCCGGTGGGCGCTAGGCACGGCCGACTGTATCATGTTCTTGAAGTGGAGGGTGCAGACATCACACAAATAATCCGACGGCCTATCCTGCGTGCCCCACCCGGGAGCAGCGGGTGACTCGATCGATGACTCCTTTCCGGACGGCGCATCATCTTAGCAACCAAACAATTTCGTCCACCCCAGGGGCTCGGTCCTTGATGGGTAACTGTTGAACGATCTCGAACCACTGGGAGAAGGACCAGTATATTCACAGGGTGTCAGAGAAGAACACGTAGTCAGCAAGCAAGGCCTGAGTAATGCGCCAATGCCATCCATGCCTAGCGGGATCGTCGATAGTATCCCGAGGGTCGCAGCCATTTGCGAAGCGCTGCCCGAAACATCCGACGACCTCAGCCGTAGGGCGCAGCTCGCCAACTTGACGTTACACGACAAAGTTACAGCAACAGGAGCAGACGGCTTCGGGCTTCTAGTAGGACGGACTATCCGCGCACGTACCCCATATCCACTCCTATTCCCGCTGGCGGCCGCCTCCTTCGGCCCGTGATAACCTCGCGTTTGCCAGCGAACTTCAAAGCGAAACCCGAGGAGGAGGCAACGGCAGTTCCGGAGTCGATACGCAACCCGTTGCAGATTTCGAGGCACCGATCACAGCAGGGTATCAGCGACAGTCGAAAGCCTGACCCTATCGAGGGCAGACTTACTGGGAGGGGGCAGGGGTTGGCACGATAAGGGAAACCATCGAATACGATGGTGACCAAGTGTTCCCTCGAGTAGCTACAAGAGGTGCCTCACTTGGCCAAGATCTAGGCAGCAGACCTCTTCTTGGACAAAGTCAAGGGTATGATATGTAGCCAGGGAGAGGTACCCGAGCAGAATCTGTTGACAAAACTGATGTAAAACGATAGCTAATAGATGACCAGAGCCTCCTGTGTCTTGAGTGCGGGCGAAGCCGGACGTCGGAAAGGCGAACGATGTAGTTGGCATCCCGAGCCACCTGGTACCAGACTTGCTCGCTTTGATACAGGACCGGGGTCGCAAGAACGTTGCCGTTGTTGCGAGACCTATTCCACTGACCAGGCATGTGTCGAGACTCATGAGACTACGCAATATGATGTGGGTATAGTAGCG
>JBDWQI010000289.1:0-2913 GCA_039986635.1 Sulfitobacter sp. | reverse complement strand
GTGACCACGGCTTGTGAAAAGATGGAACATAAACGTGATGATAAAAAGTACAAAAATAGCACACAACAACCGAGTGTGATGACCAACGACACATGAAGAGCAGTGCCGCAAGGTAGGGGGGTTTACCTCAATGTATGAGCGCCCAACATGAGGAGCTCAATACATCACCTCTGGGAACACTTCCGAATATATCGCCTTTGGAAATAGGTTTTCGTTTAAAAGCTGTTCGCGCAACCCCGATCGAGATCCCGATGCGCTTCCTAGTGCTAAGAAACGAAACACAATCGAAATAATCGTCTAACCTTCAGCTTCTCACCCGAACAACCAAACCGGTCAAACAATATGCAGAATGGTAAGCGTGAACTCCCAAACGTGTAGTGAGTCTCAGCCCTCTACGAAATCTTATGGGCGACGTATATATATATATATACATCTATACGTATAATTAATTTGTTTTGTTCCCCAAGCGATTCATTATCGTCGCACTTCTTGTTTTTCCAAGTCTTCGCACAAACTCAGGTCCGGGGTCACTACGTATGCTCTTATCCCCATTCCTCTCTGCGCTTCATTCCTTGAATTTCGTCGAGACAAGACTGCAGTAATTTCGTGCCCCATCGTTTGGTAAACGAAAACCACTTGCATAAATAGGTGGGTCTGATGGTAGGGGGCAAATCCTCAATTGAGGAGTCCGCTTAACGAATTGCTCTTGGGCACTAAAGGTCACGCTCAACATATAGGCGTGCTACCGTAAGGGTATTACCGTTGGGTTGAAGTTTTTTCCGACGGACTAGGTCTCTCATCGGAAGAGGAACTCCCCAACATCGATAGTATTCCGACCAACCTTTTTCGATATGGACCATCGGATCAGACGTATAGTGTTTGCAGCACCGGGTTCGGGTGAATGTGAGCGTACGGTTTTCTGAAGGCCATTTTTGGGTTAGGTGGAGCGTGAAAAGATCTATCCGTGAGGAGGCCCAGGAAATTGGTGCACCCCTAACGTAGCAGTAGCTAGTAATTATGCCATCACCTAGAGTACGTGCTAGAGAAACAGGTCGAATTCCCAGCAAGCCGCCGTCTACGGCCGCGAATGCTTCAACCGTCAAAATCACAGCTACCGACGAACACAAGTGCATGTGATGTCGAGCACGGCCGCCATGGCCTTGGTAACGTGGTCGTTGAGCAGCCTGTTACGGCCAAAAATCTGTCACACAGTCTTCCAATCCACCGCCGTGGTTACTAGACTCCCCGCTGGTCGGCAGGATCTCAATCCTTGCAGGCAAAATATATGTTGCAACTAGTATTATGCTGCCGGCCTCAGCGCGTCGAGTTTCAGAGGCGCGCTACATACGACTGGGGCACCACTTGTAGCCAAAAGCAAGGAATCCTGACTAAACGTGAGGAACTGCCCGATGTCGTTAATGTGCCGTTAGTGTTTTACACACCCGTTCAACGTATATATCTAGGACACGTTGTCGTGAATCGCGTTGCACTTTCACCCCTAATCACCCTTTTCAAACTGCACCCTCGCGTTTGGGACAGAACAAATGGCACGAGTATACTTGTTATTCTAGTAGCAAAAGGGTTAAGGTCAGTTTCAGGGATCGGGTATGTACTGTACAACAGGGTACACGTAGCAAAGGTGGAGGCCGATATGTTTCTACAGGAACGTCGCCTGGCGTGTACATTCTCACCATTGTCGACAAATGATCGTCGAATTTTGACCGAGGGGGTTTTTGTTCTCTCAGGCGTCATGTACGATACTGTAGTAAGGCAAGTAGAAACCCTTAACACGTGCATGCGAAATTCTACCCAAACACTCTGCTAGCACCAGGCATTACATAGAGAACGGAAATAAGAGCTCTGCGCCCACGAGGCTAGGTGTCCCGTTCACGCTTGTATACCGATTGCCTAACCTGCCTGACTTGTTCTCTATTGCTGCGCTGTTGTTGTTCGCCTTCAAAACTACCAAAATTATACCAATCGCCAGACGTTTGACGGGGGGCCCTGCTGTGTGCAGTTCGGCTGCATGGTCCAACGTGGGTACTACCCGATCGCCGCAAACAAACTGAGGGGGACATTCGTTCTGTCGAGCGGTCAGGACATCATAGCAGCGATCCAGATCAACCAGCTCGGCATTTTTGAGGTATATGTGCCCAGTGTGTTGTGTCTAATGACTCGAGAGGTCCTCGTCAGCTTCCAGCGACATTCTTGAATCGCTTTGATGATCCTATGAATAACCTCTGCCTACGACTCTACCGCAAATTCTTACCGCCAGCGCTATTGTCAGGAACTTGTTGTAGGTTGAATTATGGAAAATATTCATTACTGTGTCGTGCGACCTGAAGCCTGCGCTAGGTTTGGCTCGTTTTGTGTGAAGTGAGCAACGCTATCAGTGGCTCGGTTTGGCTGGAGCATTCCCGGCTGACGAGAAGATACTCCTCCAAAACCACCCAACATCGCTCGAGTCCCTTTTGGATACTTCTTTATCTATTCGATACATATTCCTGTGACCATGCGATTGTTCAGTGGAGTAAGCGTAACATGTTGTTCATTCAGGGTGAGCTATGAACGGGGTATATCAACCCTCAAACAGGGAGCTTACGAAACTATAAGTATTTCCACTATCGTGGCATTGGGCAAGACTACAGCGTAGTGCAGTCCCCGGCGAGGCGTACTACCAGCTGGTATTGTAGCAATATCCGGCCGACATGCTTAGGACTGATCCGTATTTCATCCACCATCGCTGTAGTACGACTGATGATTTTCCGTAGGTTTCGCGACTTGCTTAGGCTTTGCGATTGATTGTCTGCTTGCGGTTTTCGTTTGTTTTTTCACACACCGCTTCAGATTTCCTCACGTGAGAAGTGTCGTGACGTTTATGCGCTACCCTCATACAGAAATTGCACACGCTTG
>JBDWQI010000288.1:0-4639 GCA_039986635.1 Sulfitobacter sp. | reverse complement strand
AATGTACAGCTAACTCACGCTCTCGCGCTTTCCGCTAATCAATTTTATGCAAGAAAAAGTCCCTATGAGCATGCACTCGGTGAGACTCGAACTCACGAAATTGATCTTGATAGGCTCGCGGACCACCTCCCAAGCCATCGGGGACGCTTGGTGTCAGGTAAGTCCGACGAGTATAAATGACGTCGTCGAAGGTATCAGGTGGATCCATGGTCTAGGAGGCGAGAGCTTGCCGGCGGCGTCCCACGGTATCCTCCCAAACCTGAAGTTTTTTTTTTTTTTTGCCGTTCGAGATGTGTCGAGAATTTTTGTCATATGCTTCATGGGCACCAGCGACCAATTGTTTTTTTTATCGTATGCCTGACCAGCGCCCAACGCATGTCACCGGCCATTGGATGACACGGTGACTCTAGCGTGGGTCGGAGGCCCTATCGAGCGCACTCCGTTCAGAATTCAGGACGCATTTGTTTGTTTTGTCGATCGATGTCTGTCGAAGACTGAGAGTCTCGCCTCTTCGAACCAAACGTCCGCCCGAGTTTTTCTGAAGCCGGTCTTTGCCCAACTTGGGCCCCAAAATTGTTTCTTTCCGGGGTTGCCAAAAGTTTTAAACTTTCCGTTTTACGAATCTCGGTTATAGCAAGCTGTGCCTGAAAAATTATGACGAGTATCTTTGGAATTCAAACTTTTGGCATAAGTGTCCATAGTGTCCATATTGAGGCCAACAATTTCCCATCCGGCAATGTGCGGCATGAAGGAAGAATTTCGTCGTCCATCGCGCTTAAAAATCTCCAGGGAGAAAAAGGCTGAAGGGAAACAATTATTTCCAATAAAAAAATAGGCAGCCCACGACAAGGAAGGACGACAGACAACCTACCCTTCTAACCCACTACACAGGGTTAATCAAGACAACAGTGATACTGACTTCTCAATGCCTACAACCCGCGGTACCTATTTTGCATCCAAGCACAGGTCAACTCACAGCGTTCGGGTTAGGGTTAGGGTTCGGGTCGGATGGTCAGCGTCTACTGTGTGCCTGGTATCTCCTGCTGCCATCACTTCTTCTGGAAACCCGCGCAAGGAATTATAGATAGCGGCGGCAGCATCTTCAATCAAGTAAAAAACTACTTGGCAAATGTCTTTGTCGCGAGAGACGGCTGTAAATAAATACCAGGTGGACATTGCTTATTTTACAGCAGCAGCAACGTCATGCTGTACGAGACCTCAACCGCGCAAAAATTGTACCCGCAGACCAAGTGGTACAGACAGAGGGAATTCAACAAATTAAATGAAGACCGACGCAGGCAGAACGCAACAGAAGCACCAGCAGCATCACCACCGCCAGCAGCAACTGTAGCAGGAGCAGCAGAAGCACCAGCAATGGATTTGCGGCTGTCCTCCTGCTGCTCGTTGTGACTGATGGGTGCCTCTTCTGTGTACGATGTGGTTGAACCCGCGTAGTCGTACCTAGCAGGGAAAAAAATACATGAAAAACGACGCACTTACTGCTTTACTAGACTACTGCATTAGACTATGGTACGAGTACGTATATTCTACGTGCTTTATCGGTACCTACAGTACATTACGCCGTTATTTTTCCCAAACCTATAACCTACTGCTTGCTGCCGTACTATTACGGGGGTCCATAGTTAACAGGACCAGATACTGTTAGTAAAAACAGGGAAATATATAGGTTTTTTTTGTATACCATAGGTCCTATTAACTATGGACCCCCGTAATAGACTACGAACTGTATTGCAATATAGCACGAGGACGTAATTTCTGCGTACTTTCTCGATACCTACATTGTCACGACGATAACGGCCCACGGAGGACGACAGTCAACCTACCCTTTTAACCGTCAACGTTGAGGTCGTGTCTGCGGTTGATTATTTGGTTTAGGTTGTTGCGCTTCGCGTCGAGGCCTTCGAGAGTTCTGCGCAGCTGCATTTTTATGATCTGTTCTGTCTACAGAGGTTTGTTTACGGGGTGCATGTGCGTGACGATCATTGGCGAAAGTTCTCCTTGTATGCCTTCTGTCGTCTTGGACTTTACTGCGCCGTCTTATTTGGTATGGGTGTGTACACGGCACATCGAAGCCATTGCAATCTGCGCGATTCGACTGTACTATCATGTTTTTGTTTTATGTTTCAAATCTAAGTACCCATTACACTCGCGAAGACTCTGTCATTTCAGCCCCTCGTACCCTTGAGACTCACGAGGACTCTGTCGTTTCAGTACTATAAAGTACTTTTAGACTCGGTACTTCGGAATGGCTGGTATTCGCGAGTCAAGGACTGAGTGCCGATGAATGGGCAATGGTACTCTGCCGAGCTTTTTGATTGCATTATGTAGTCCTGGTGTCGCTGCTACAAGTTTTCACTCCTACCCAAAATGCACCTGACCTCTGCAATTTCAAATTGTTATTGTATCGCTGCTGCTTTTTTTCGCTCCTACCCCAAATGCACATGTTATTGTTTGTGGCCGAGGGCTTCGCGAAGGTATCGTTTCTGCTTTTTAGCCGCTTTTCCAAGCCCGACCAATCCCTGAAATTTCCATACCTCTTTCCAACCTTGTTTCAAATGGTAACGCCTAGAGAACAGCAGGTTCAACGCTTGCCCTTCTTTACAATTCCAGACTCGCACTCAAAGTCTTTGAATTTAGAAATTGCGTGAACACAAACATATTCGTGATGATATTCCACGCACGAGAACAAAATATAAAACACGAATATGAATACTCTCAAATTGGAACATCACGTAACGTGGGATGTGCTCTTCACATACCTTTACTGCTGTTTGATATAGACCAGCCCCCCGCAGTATACCACCCAGGCGGCCATTACCGGGCGGCCATTTTTCTCAAATACTAAACGACCACCCATGTTATCACCCGGGTGACTGTTTCTATCGCGCCCTCTGAGGGAATGCCTCATGATCGTGACACTCCCGAGTTTACGCCGCGGGTGAAAGCGTGCCGTGATAAACAAAACGAGTGTCGGTATCCGTACAGCACAGCAGGACCAGCAGGACCACACCAAGTGTGCAAGAGCGCCGGTACCAAATATTACCGTATGGAGACCAGCATCGTGGAGGTGGAAGAGTTACTCATCCTTACCGGTAGTGCAAGCGTGATTCATCGTAGCGCGCAAAACATGTTGGCGGCTCAGACGACTGCTGGTGCGGTTACAGGCTTGATCGTGTCTTTGTTTTGCCGTCTTGTGCCACAATGCTGTCACCCCCCCTGTTTATCACACCCCTGCAGTGTGCATTCCGGGGTGAATAATCTAAAATCCCACGCGTCCACCGTCTTGATT
Source organism: Sulfitobacter sp. (assembly GCA_039986635.1). Taxonomy (GTDB): domain Bacteria; phylum Pseudomonadota; class Alphaproteobacteria; order Rhodobacterales; family Rhodobacteraceae; genus Sulfitobacter. The sequence continues at coordinate 1,329 of JBDWQI010000288.1, read as the reverse complement.
ACCGGAGTGACGGTGTATATTACACCCCCAGTGCATCAACCCGGGTGTTGAGATTTTGGATATATGCTGTCATATACGGTGGGAAGTAGTAGTACCGCTTCTACTACTAGTGTTATTGTTCCGTTCTCCTCGGCGGCCTTTTTTTGCCTTTCCGGCCTCTCGCGTTCAAAACACGTGCCATTAGGTAACCGTGCGGGGCCGAGCCCGCGCATTGTTTATTTGAGATAGAGAACAGTGAGAGGAGACCTGAGAAAAAATATGACCTCGATGGAATTTCAACTCGATGCGTGGTGCGGATGTGTATGTATGCCAGTATCACGTACAGCAGTATGGCAGCAGGTTCAGGTTTCAATCTTTGCGAACGCACAGTTGACGACCGTTACAAATATCCATCAGTGGGTTCATTCCTAGAGAGAGTTTCTCTTACGGTATCTCAGAAGAACATTGATTTCACAACGAAGCTGGTACTACGGTGGTAAGAACTCCGAGGGTCTGGCCGAATCCAGCGCGTGATACGGGGTTCAAAGCGGGCACCAGGCAACGGAAGCTGGGCGGTCGTGGTCGAACTATCTGCACGGGTGGAATCGAAGCGGGGCGGAGACCAAGCTCTCCGTAAACTCGAGCTGTGCATCTATTTATGATGCAAGTACGAACACAACAAACCAAAAATCTCTTGGCCGAACTGTAATATTTTTGTACTGCGAACAAGGGCTCCGCATCGGTGCCGGCGACGGATAGGAATATGTACCTCAGTGTCAACTTGCGTACGAAACTGGTATGAATATACAATAATTGTGGGTCGAGATATTATCCCGGTACAGGATCAAGTCAATACCAAGTGTTGCGGGAGAAGGCAATTTCATGTATGCTGTTTTTCACGGTATTATTCAAGCCAATCAATGCCAAGGGTGAGTTTGTTTCAGGATGAAAAGCAAAACGTCAAGTGTACCAGCAGTCAGCATTCAGTCTAAGGCTCGTTGTTTTTTACACTCTGTCCTTGCCCTCTTTATTGCAACGGTAAGAACAACAGCAGTAGTAATTGCCTCATGTCTATCAGGCTCATTTTTAGTATTGCTACATATCGGTCTCCTCGTTGTTTTTTTAGGTCAGCATAAGACGTTTTCTGTTTCGTATTTCCTGATAACATTGTCCTCGGGCGCGTTGTTTTCGGACGTTTTGTCCTCGCCCTCATTTATCAAACCTTCACGACAACTACAGCAGTAGTTATTATGTGTCTCATGCTCGTTTATGATATTCCTTCAGTGGGCTCCTCGTTGTAGTTATTGATCACATAGGTCATTTGTTTCCTGAGTCTCATCATTCCTGATA
>JBDWQI010000287.1:0-2992 GCA_039986635.1 Sulfitobacter sp. | reverse complement strand
ACGGACAACACACAAGGCCATGGGAACACATAGACAGGAGAAAGAGGTACAGCGCTCGCCGGCACACCATCAATACTGTGGCGAACACCACATTTACTACAGTAGATTACGCACACTTGAACAAGCAGGGCGGAGGTAACCCGTGGTCTGCGTCGACGGCTGATGATTATTCTCTACGCGTGGTATTCGCAATAAGTTGAACTGTGCCGGGAAGTTGTCGACTTGTAGATGGTTCCAACATGTTTGCACCAAAGCCGGGCAAAGGCATGGAACGCAGCTGTGGCGAGCGGTCACCTTGTTGTTCTACTCTAGTCAGGATGAGCGGAGAAAAGGAGCAACCGAGAGTCCCTTAAGGTATCGATTATCGATATGTCAGAGTTGGCCAAGAGCGTTCAATGACAAGTGACTAGACAGGTGCCTAGTGCACATGCATAGCATGAGCAACTGGAATTCGACAACCTATAAGTGTTCATGATGTCAGATGTTTCTTTCCCCGAATAGTCGATGCCTGCTTCCACGGTCAAGGGGCGCTCGACAAACTCACTTGAACACTGACCATTGCCCATGCAGCAAGAAGGTGACGAGCAGTCGTTGTCGGTTTTGCACCCTAACGTAGGCGGTGTACGAACGTAAAGAAGCACAGCACCAGACAAGCATTAACCCACCACAGTAACGAGCACAAATCTGCACCAGAGCGTTCGGGAACAGGGTTGTTTCGAAGATGTCGAACAACTTAAAGCAGCAATGAATATAATCGCATGGTACACCCGTCAGAGGCATTCGACGATCAAGGGTCTCCCATAATTTTCTGAGGGTTCTCAATTGAACAGCTCCATACCTCATCCTAAACCTGACTTCAGCAAAAATGAAATTGCATCCCGATGAATAACCTCATGGCCTGAGTACAAAATTACGTCATTTTTCAGACCAAGATTAACATTCCGACGATTTTGGGCGAAATAGCCCCGTCATTCATAGAACGTGTATCAAAAATCTGCTACGTTTATCGTAGAACGCGTCGTCAGTGCTTTGCCCACACCCGCGAAGAATATGCCATTGCCGAACGATTTGGCATTAGGGTTGCAGCTCCAATTCACCGTATATAGTCACGCGACCCTGATCCAAGAGACGCCGTGCTATGGTACGACTAAACGTTAGAACCCGCACAGTTTTTACGAACAGATCTCGACATTTATAATTACCTGCCACACAACTACTATTCCGAGGTACTGCAAGCCGATACTTGCCCGAACACTGCGCTGTTCCTGACTTTACCACCGGGCACTCGTGATACCAAGCAACCCGGATGGCCGGGTCTCGCACAAGACACGCGGTCGACATGCCTACTGTCGTGGGTATCGGCCATGTTGTTTGCGTGCCATTCATACCCCGACGAATCTTCGGCAGGACAAACTTGTTCTGTTAGGCAAAGACAAGAATCTCCGGGGGTGCAGATTCCACGAGTACCGAATGTATGAATGTTTCGCGTGCAATTAGCTATGACACTTTGGCAGACGGACCAAAGACTGCCCGATGGGACACTTTTGGCAGACGGGGCAATGACTGCCGGATAGGACACCACTTTGTCAGGTGAACACCGTTCAAGCAAGTGCACTATATGTGGAAACCGTCCTAACGAATGGAACGCTGACTGGTTGCTGAAGGCAGTACAAACCTCGTGTCACACCACACCACACCACACACAAGAAGTGCGTCAACAGTGTTGTCAATCTTGATATTTTGAGTACGAGTTAATCGCGACATCTTTTAATCGAGATCGCGGAAATATCGCCCACGATCACTATATATATTTCGATGCAAAAACCCCTCTGTAATATACTACGGGAGCAACGTTTAAAATATGTATTACCCTATCTCGACTTCTTTCGGAAAATATGGAGCCCATCGATGAATCCAATATTCACCGAATACCTGAACTTGCTGTATATTCTCTACTTCCCACCCTAGCATATATTTTGTTCATGGTCGATATTCGGTATTCGAGACAGTTGCCTCGCTAGAGGACCACGGTATGTCAGTATATCGCAATTAATCGAGATATACATATATGCGATATGGTTTTCGTTCAGGATCAATCACGATAGAGCTACTTGAAGACGTTTATAGAACCTTGATCAAATTGCAACTTTCTTCGCGATATTTCCAACACTGTGCGTGAGAAGCTTTCTTCACCAAAATGGAAGGCACAAAGATCCCATGGCATATGTGGACATTCACGTTACGCCTCTCGGTGAGGCCTTAAACGTGATTACGTAGTGCATACTTGAGAGCTTAAACACAGAAAACGCGGAGCTGACAGCAGAACCGGCACCATGCGTAAAGGGTACAAGAACACGAGTTTGTTCTCCCAGTTGTTGCCTGTGTTTGTTTTGTTCTGCAATATTTACTGGGTGCGCTTCACGTTTCACTTGATAGCCTGCTTTGTAGATGGGACCCATTGGTTCTGTCTCGTAGTTTGCGACTATTAAACTGTTCGATGTCTCTCTCTCGTAGGATGACGGCCTAACACGGACCTCGGGAGCGCTGGATGTCGATCGGTAGAGTAGTTAAACGGTGTTAATTTGTCATGAAGACAATGCAACACCCTGTCGCACAATAGACGAAAGTTGGCGTAGTGATCACAAGCTGCAGACGCAGTCGTTATCTATGGTGAGAACACGGTAATGGTCTAAGCTGGATATGTACAAGTATGGGGCCGATCTTAGTACATGGGTGCGGCATTTATCCCCGCAGAGAAACAATACGCCTTTACCCCTGGTAGTTCTGTGTTGCTGTTCACCATCTTAAGCAGTGGGCGCAGTGGGTGTTCCGCAATGTTTTCAGGCTATCGTTCCCAGTTGTAAAAGAATGCACGATGTACACATACAACATATCATCTAGTAGAAGAGGCGCATGAAACATGCTTTGTTGCCGCTCACACAACATACCATGCTCATCGAATGGCTACGTCAATCGCATACACAGCCTATAG
>JBDWQI010000286.1:0-4870 GCA_039986635.1 Sulfitobacter sp. | reverse complement strand
AACGTTGTTCAGCGACACCTCCCAATAGCCCAAGCACACATCGGCCTCGCGTCCACAAAGTATGCTCTGAGAAGGACTCTAATCCTTTTTTGAGCAAGAGGGTGCTTCCGACATTTGCTCGCCGGCTTCATCAAAAGCATTTCCGTACATAGGGGTTTTGGAAGTAATACGAGCTGGTTCAAGCATCAGACATATCTATTCTTCTCCGAACTTACACGCGCTGGCAACTTGGTTTTGGAGAGTTGGATTAGGAATTTGGCAGGATGGTACGTCCTGACCGCGCTCACCGACTCACGACGGGACTCGTTTATTATTTATTGATACGTGTTTCTATACGTAAATAGAAGTCCAGTCGGAACTTTTGTGCATTTTTATGAGGCAACACCTTGCCAAAGGTCGCTTTCCATCCCTCAGAAACCAAGATGCCAAAGTGGTTCCCGTGAAAAAATACATTTTTCTTTGGGGTTTCCAAAGAGCCCTAAATAGTATTCAAGTACTTTAGCAGGTGTTTACTACACTCACTTCGCACGGCTCGCAGAACAACGAAAATGTAACGGGCGCCTTCCCCTTGTTGATACGATCATACCAACACATTCAGTGTCAAATTATTCGACGTATTGACATATTTATGGCCTGAGAGCGCATTCTCTGGGTTTCACTAAATATCAGCAGTTTAACTCCCTACCCGGTATGCAAGAACGCTTCTCCAAGGTAACACGAACACTTCCCAAATCTTGCGGACTACATCTCACACGTCAAACCAGCTTCTCCGACGTGTTTCCTTAGTTGATGCGGTGACATCGATATATTTGGCGTATTCATTGCTTTATGGCCTGAATGTGGAATGTTGTTGTTGTTGCCGGAACCAGCTCATACAGTGGTATCGAAAAATCAAATTCTCGGGTACAGCAGTTGAAGAAGTGAGCTTTCGCTTCTCTTCGCTCGCGTGTCGTCCTTGATGGCCGATTCTGTCTTTCGTCTCGGTGCTATGACCCCGAAAGTTTGCGCACTATCTTATTGATTTTTCTTGCTTTCTTGATATTATTTCTTTCCCTTTCGATTTCGTCCTGTCATTTTTGTGGGTGCTATGAAGTCGCCTCAGTTTCCGTTTCGGCTCGAGCATTCTGCACTGTACGTAAAATGTACGTACGAACGGTGATCCCCCAACTATTTCACCGCAGGTAACGTTTTTTTGGGATATTTAGTACACTATTTTCCATTCTATTTTCCTCCCGACGAAATACTCAACATTCCACTGCAGCCTCCACAGGTATTGCAGCCTGTTTTGTGACCACGGGCTGCATCGTAGCTATCAGCTCAATGACATGTGAGAGAACAACAACCACATCTGATCATCAGATTTAGGCCGACCGCGGGTGGTGTGACTCTTCCGCTTTGGATTGATTGTGTTCTGCTGTTCTGGACAGGGCCATATTTTTCGTTCTGCCATCAGTCGGTATCACCAACGATAGTGAATCGGTTTTGATCAACTATTTCAGGTACGAAAACAGACTCGAGGGTAAGATCCGAGGTAATCCAATCTGGCCGACGTGTGTCAATCCTTCAGATTTTTGAAGAGATCAAACCTTCAATTTCGGTTTTGGGGCGGATCCCCGTTATGCTTCTCCAACAATACAATACCTTTCAAGCCTGATTTACAAATGGAGCAGGGAACAGGGCACGATTCATTGCCGTCTACAGAGTTCTGGCACGGTTAGTTCGTACACTACGCCAAAATGATACGTCAGGTTACATTACAGTGTGAAAATGTAGAGACTTACGGTACATAGTATTGTGCGTCGTATACTATTATGGGGAACCATAGTGAATAGGACCAAATAACAACGTTGTGTATCTGAGTCTATACTGAAGTTTTTGTATTTTTGTATATATTTTGTCTTTCATCGCTGAGGCATTATTTCGCTCCAGCGTTCGGAGCCTGTCCTGTGACCAGCCTGTCCTGTGACCACGGACTCGATTTTCTGGACAAAAGCTAAGACGACAACAGCCATACTAACATAGTGAAATTGAGTATTAGCCGAAACGCCTGGGGCCAAGCATACTGTCTGTTAATACTATTAATATTAATACTGACAAACCTCGAACCAACGTAGGAAATAGGTGAACCGAGGGACCAGAATAGTTTTGTATATAGTGCCTTGGATAGATCGGCAGTTCGGCTTGTTTTAACTTTTCACTTTTTCTTGAAATTGAAGTGTCTGAGCTCTCTCCGACATGATTTCCTGCGGACCGATATTTATAGGTCAAAGTGGTGTGAAAGTACCCGGCAGCTACAACACGTAGAATTTGTGAGTGCAAGAAGCCTAAACTCGGATATACATTCCTCAATAATAATAGCCGAGAATGCCGTAGTCCAACAATGACGGTAGGCAAGATCACAGGTGATAGCACGAATGAAGTGCACATTTCTTCAAATTCAAAAAATAATCTCAGAGTTCGGAGACCAGCCATAATTTACGTACGAAAAGATATCTATACAACAAAACCGCCGGATTATTTGTTGATTTGTTTAAGGACGACCAGTTCAAAGTTGAGACTAAAGGCAGTACTCCTCTGTTCCGAAATATAAAGACCGTTCATACGGAATATACGGATAAAAATAACACTATATATCAGGACAGATGAGTACTATTAATAGGTGCCCGCGACAGCGGGACTCCATTTTGTGCCCTACCACCTACATGGAGTATTCTGGAAGTATGCCAAAACGAAGCAGCTCTTTGGACATAGTTTATTGGACAAGGGTCCGGGTTGGGGTGGATGTCGCCGTCAGACCGAAAACGATTTCGTCCCCTGTCAAGACATAAATCACATAACAGCACATCGAATTCACACCCAGTGAGAAGAACGGAACTCCCTTCGCAATTCTTATAAAAAACTGGAAAGCGTACTCATCTGGAGCACAGATATATATATGGACTATGCTTGCTGATGTACATGTAGAGAACATTATTTGTCGCCGAACGTGCATACACCAAGATGGCAAAAAATGACGAAACCCAACGAGCTGACGACGGGAAAGCTGGAGGCGATGTAAAATGAAAGCAGCAATTTAATGAAAGAATACGACGGGCGGAAAATGGCAGTTTTGTTCAATATAAAATACGTACGTCCACACGTACCCCCAGAGCTTTAGTCCAAAAACAAGCAAGATGATGATTCGCAGAGGGTAAAACGTAAAACGTCCAGGTCCCAAGACGAGAAGTGATGAAATAATCTATTACCATCACAAAGAGTTCTACGATATAGAGGTTCACCCTAATTTTCTTGAGACGCTTACGTCCCCCCCCTGGGACATATTGCGGAATTCAAGCCGAGTGCAAATATATGAATAAAAACTAATGCCACACGCATCTCGTAACGTGTACGCGTGAATTAAGCCCAACAACGCAGAACGCAAGTTGCATAGTCATCATGAAACTAGTACAACCGCCAAATACAGTTTGCATTTACCGATGGGTACCTTCTGTCCACCCTGCCCAACATTCGTATTTACCCCTCACACACATTTTGGACTCTGCACTTGCGTTCGTGGGCGCAGCCAAGCGCCGCCAGCAGTCTTTCTCACGTCCCTTTTGGCGCCGAGTTGAGAGCCTTCCCCGGGACATCAAGCAGGGTGAACAACATCCGCCGCTGCTAACGAACCCTTCTTTCGCACCCTTGGGTACACATTCGGGAACCTGCAGTGACGGCCGTATCTTCAATGTTATGACTGGTATAAATGTGAGACGCACCCCTCCCCTATCCTCCAACCCCCACTTCGCGAGCCACCCTCGACTTCGTCTCGCCCACCGTCGCCATCGCATCTCAATAAGGCGCTCTATTTTCCCGATCCTGCGAACCCCGTCAAGCCCTGAATGTGCTGTGTATTTTTGCCCACGTTTAACCCACGAAAGAAGGTCCCGCTGTTTTAGCCGCGTTTGGCACATCGTCATCCGAAGCGCGGCGGTGGAGTTGTGGACACGGGCCATGAGTATACCGGTATGCTCGAGGAGGACAAACACCGTAGTAAGTACTGATGTGGGCTCTCCTGTCCCTGTATAGTCTACAGTACTGCTGTAGTATGAATAGTAAAGAGCGTTTACAAGTGTCATAGTCAGGCGCTATACAGTACAGTGTGATAGGAGCGGAGTACTCACGGGCTATAGATATAGACAATATGTTGCAGTCTTGTAGTCTCACGTATACGGGAATAATCCAAAGAATGGATTAACCCGGCGGGTATTCCGTTAGTCGGGAGTGGCGTTCTTTTAGGAATGTTACCTAGGGCGGATAACCCATTCGACAAGAGTAATGTTCCTCAACGCAGATAGGACCCGGAAGTGAGAAGTTCTTATAATAGCAGGAGAACGATCAGTAGCCATAGGAAAGTTCTGTAGGATTATATCAGATAATAGGAAATTGGGAGAGCTTGTGGCGTGTCGTGGGACGAGTACATCTAGGCGTCGAGTCCCCCCTACCTCTCACTTTTCTACCAGAGCACCTCCTCAGCTCTCGCCATCAGTAAGAAGATCTAAATCAGAAGAACCATTGCTTCCTAACTGCCAGAACCACCCGCGTCTCTTACCCTTGCCTTACCTCAGTCTACCGCTTCACATCTGACGTCGTCGCATTCAACGAATGTTCTGGCCAAGCATAGGACTGCTGCGCTTCTTCTAGATATTCTCACGATCATGTGAGCCATCCCTATCCGGGAGGCATCTGGTTTTGAAGTCAACTTTTTTTTTTTTTTTCTGTTGCCTGTTTCTCGTTTCTTTCGTTCTTCTTGCGCTCTCTTTTCTTTCTTTCTTTTTTATTTTCCGAACCTGCGTTCCCGAGTGCGTTTATAGTGTAGAGCGTGACAAGCTGC
>JBDWQI010000285.1:0-3491 GCA_039986635.1 Sulfitobacter sp. | reverse complement strand
GGTAAAGATCTTGCTATATACATCACTTATAGCAATGATTCACGAAAATATAAAGGTTATTTACGTATTTTAGTCTTGTAAATGATTTTTGCGATATCTACAATTTTTATATTGGCAAAAAAAAAAAATAGCAAATGGTTTATTTGTTTTGTCTTGGTGTTGCCTAAAAAACAACCTATCCCGACAGGTCTAAATAGTTGGTCTCCTGATCCGCAGGTCCCAACGTGAAACTAAAGTCTAAGGACGGTTGAAGGATTTAGAGCTAACCTACCGGCGTCTGATGGTTGTTGGTCAGTCCTGACGCTGTCCACCCACTAGGGGAGTTTTTTGGTACTGTAGTTCGAAGACGGGGGCATTTCATGTTTTTCAAGTGGCGTTATAAAATCACGAGAGGATCCAACAGTAATGTCAAGTAGAACAAGACTTTTCTGTTATCTATACGCGGCAATGTAATAGGCACGTTGCAGCAGTGTGGTATGTGCTGGTATGTGGACGAAGCGTTGGTTTGCGTGCGTACGCATGCATGTGGACGGAGCGTTGGTGTGCATGACGAGTTTGACTTGAAAATGAATTTGTACAAGTGGTTTAAATCTCTCCGAAAGGTACACTGTTGTTTGTGTCGGTGAACGTCGATATTAGAGATGCATACAATATTTCGACAATGCGATGGAGCATGTGTACCAGCGCAGTGGACACCGCTAAACAAGCATGCGATCGAAGGAAGAAGTGGTCATGCAAGCACAGGAAGCAACACTGCCTGGCAGTTGAAGCGGTGGTTCACGTCACGGGTGTGGCTTGAAAATATATTGTACAAGTGGTATTAATCTCTCCGAAGCGTACAAGCAATATTGTCGGTGAACGTTCATATTAGAGATGCATACATTATTTTCGATAAAGCGGTGGAGAGATGTATACAAGCACACCGCAATTGATGCCGGTACGCAAGCATGCAACCGAAGGAAGAAGCGATCAATGCAAGCATAGCAAGCGACAGATCCTTGTAGTCCATTGCTTAGGATGTATGACTTTCACTGATCGGGCCCGTGTTCGATTCTGGCGGGGGAGGAAGCGACCCTACGCGCGTAACGATTTTGTACACTTGTATATTGTCCTATTATTGCGTGAGACATCGTACTAAAGCGATGCGAAAGCCTGTATTCCTACCTTTTACGGTATGGCCTGTTGGATGCTCCCGGGATCAAGCGAAGTGGGAGAGGTAGGTCAGGCGGGTGACTCACGAGCGTGCAGATGACATTCCAAGCATTCAGAGAGAGTGTTCCGTGCGTTCAGGGCATGCGTTTCGTGCGAGGGATTCACAAGTTCATCACATGTTCTCAGTTTGGTTGAAGTCCGTGTTTCCAGTGATCGACATACCCAGCTCTCGCAGAGTCCCACGCACGTTTCGTCAATCCCTTCCTATGCTATCCCTCCGAGGTACTACAATTCCAGGTTCACAAATAAAATGGTGAAATGCCCCCTGCTCGCCGTGACAGCCCCGTAGCTCGCCTCCCGTGAAGACCGGTGCTCACCGTGCCGGTCGTTCGCCAGCTCGACCATGTTCGTGGTCAGACTGCGTATCTCTCTCCTTGAGCTTCAAACCCGGTCGGAAATATTAAGCAACGCTTGACTTCTAGAAACTCGGAACGACCCTTATACACTCGTGGATACTCTATCAGAAACCACAAACGGAGGTCAGACGGAGCCCACTCACGCTTCTCTCGTGTCTCGAGGCACACACGACGCCTAGCCACGAAACCGGCGATCGGGCTCCTTGCAACCTCCTCTCTACTGGCCACCATCCGCCGACACCCGTAACGGCGCTGGGTTCGCCCGCGGAACCACGCACGCATACGAAACGAATTATTAAAAAAAGAAAGAAGGGCTGAAAGTGCCAAGAGAAGAAAACAAAAAACCGCTGGAAAGGTCCGGCAAGTAATAAAAGGAGGCGATTTCCAAGTGGGAGCTCTGAGAGGCCAGGGACGTACCAACCGAGCACGCTCAGAGATTGAGATATGTTTAAGAAGTTCTATGATACCATATTTATGGCACTGCAAAGCCATATAATTTACTCAAGATGATGTAGGTGTAGGTCAGGACTTGCACCAAAACGGGATACCACCTCGGCTGTGATATCACAGCAGTAGTTTTAACAGTAGATACGGAACTGCCGGGCCGCACGCATGAATGCTCGCAGGTATACATCGAAGTGAAAGAATAGACCTTAACCTTCTCCACAAATACAGATAAGAAAATCACTGAGAATTACCTGCAGCAGCTCGTACCACCGAAGGCCCCTCTGCTTCCTGGCGAGGTGTTGCGTTGTTGTATTACGGAGGACCATAGTAAATAACACCTGTGGTGCACACAAAAACCTTAATATCTCCTTATTTTTACTAACAACATTTGGTCCGATTCACTACGGTTCTCCTTAGTAGATGTTCCTTCTCGTGGTGGTCTTCACGTTCCACCTGTTGTTGAATATTTCACGAAGAGGTCATCGAAGAAGACTTACAACGATGTTGCGTCGAGAGATGGCTGTGAACCAATGCTGATGATAAGAATCTTCATGATTATGATGGTCGATATGGATCCGATAATAATGCTGAGTTGGCTCGGCTCGACGCGTGGACATGATGCTGTAAGGCCCCATCAGCCTTTTTCCTAGGAGATTTCGCAGATTTGGCGCTCAAAATAATGCGACGCACCATCATCTTAGCGTCCCCGAAAATACAAAGCTACCACACTAAACTGAGGAATTCCGTTGGAGTCCAATGTGGAGCTTTGATTGAGAAAGCTAGTTCTGTGTATTGTAAAACACCAATGATGAACAAAACTAGTCCCAATCGTGGCGGAGAAGTTGATGGCCAGCTGCTTGACGAAAGCTCTGGTGGTGATGCTGTGGAGCTGATCCCTCATGCGATCATCGGCGGCGATGGTGTCGTGTCTGAGTTTGTGCCGATGACTCGATAAGGAAAACTTATATTATTGACGCCCGGAACGTCCGTTGATAGAGAAACGCGCGTTGGTTCGATCATTAAGACGTGGCCTTGTGCATTGGGTAGACTAACGCGATGCTACCAAACACTAAATATAGCTCCGGTTGGTGTTATTGTCGTACTATTGACGTGGACGTCGCAGGTACTGCGGGTGATATCGCAGGACATGAATTTATAGTAGTAACAGCTGACAATGCTTTTTGCAGATGCTGTTGTTCAACGTGTGATCACTGCGAAGAGAAAATAGCTGACGCTTGCTTTAAGCGATGTTCAATAAGCACCTGTCGTGATTGTAGTACGGACAGCAGTATTCGTGGACATCGTTTTGCTCCATGCTGTTGCAGGTACTCGTAGATGTAGTCGTGGTTCCAGGTACTGCTGCTCCAAGTGTCTGTTGTAGCTGTTGTAGTGGTCCCACGGGTATACAAAGCCTGGTGAGTGTGGTGTTGACTGAAGGCGGTGCGATCAACAAGACGTTCATGTCTTCTTGAGGCA
>JBDWQI010000284.1:0-2608 GCA_039986635.1 Sulfitobacter sp. | reverse complement strand
CTGCTATCGCGTATTCCTTTGCCTTGATGGTCTTGCTGCCCCTCCTGTGGGTGTGATGATCATGCCGCAGAGGAAAGTCGGTCTGCATTAGAAATAGCTTTGAGAGGAAACCGTTACTGCAACGTGGCTGGTCTGATTCCTCACTGTTCACCCACAAGATGACCAAACATAGCGTGACCACGCTGCTGCTTTGGGGTATAAGGTTCAACCAAGTCACACGTTTCACTTGTGAGTGTCTGAAATTGTCGCCTGTTTTATATCGATAGTGATTTCGAGCAGAGATAAGTGTTTTTGAGCAGATAATACGTGATTTCGAACAGACACGTACATAGCACACACCCAGCCGAGATCTCCACACATTTTCCCAGCTAAAGTTGCTGCACATTGAATTTGGATGGTGTCGGCATTGCATTGTGTGTGGGGTATCAGGGGTATGCTTTGCTGCTAACAATGGGTGCCGTTGAAGCAATCCCGTGGTAGTTTTTGATGGTCACCAACTTCGACGTTTTACCAGGTCTTATTTTGATGGCGGCATTCATTAGTGAACGTTATCGCAGCCCTCTGCCCCGGCCTTGCTGCGTCTCCCGAAACGGCATACCTGGTAGAATATTAAGCTCGCCACCTAGCTTTCATTTTGTGCCTGCTAGGAATGTAACTTGTTTTTGGTTGACTGGTTAAGTAGCTTTCGGGGGGTGTTGTCAAGCACATGCTACTCTAATACGTGACGCTTTGTCTTATTTCGTTTTTTTTTTAAGTGTCTTATTTCGTTTTTTTTTTAAAGAGTCTGGGCGAGTATGGTTCCTGATGCATCTTGGTATGAAAACTCTACGGCCCGTTCGGGGTAGACGGTTTTAGCAATTTTGCGGCATCGGTTAGCGTATATAGACGCGGAAGCATATCGTCTTAAGTCGACGAGACGATGTTTGCCGTCGCCTTCGCTTTGCTTTCTGGTTTAGTTGTGTTCGTGCTTCATCGTGCACCATCAGGGGCTATGGACAGTCTACCAGTAACTCCAAAGTAGTTGACGCGTTCACAGGGTACTGACTTAATTTTGATTACATGAAGTGACGTCACGGTTCGCGCCACCGGTCAGTTTACACATAGCGGTTGCCGGCCGATACCACGCTCGACAACTTGAACTCGGTGTCAACCAATAGGAAGGTGTGGTTGGTAAACAGTTCAGTCCAAATGCCGATAGCACGTTCCGTCCCTATGAGCTCGGTTTCAACCTGGGAAGGCGTGGTTGGTAAGAAGTTCAGTCCAATCGTTAAAGGCTAGTGCCAAAGGCACCACATTATGTATGCACTCGATTACGCATGAACGTATGAGACATACGCGCCGTGTGTGTGTTCTTCACATTAAACCGTTCTTCTACTCGTCGACATCCAGCAAGCCCAGTGTCTGTGCTGATTCTTCACCCTAGAAAGATACGTGGAAACGGTCAACTGTTATCGTAGATTGGGTATCATAGACGTGACTCAGAGCTTGGCTATACTCCGGTTTTCCGCGGATATCGGGATGGCAGTCTGTCCATCCGTGCAACCACACTCCACTAATTTGTTGATTTCAGAAATTCGTTTTTTTGGTCGTCTTGTGCAGCGCATGGTATCTAGCTAATATAAGCCAGGATTTTCACGGCCTATAGTAGAAGTGCATTTATCGGCACAACTACCGCCTACGTTTTGTTTCCGACGCCTGCTGTAAGAATTCCCGCGGGCTGGGTAATCTATGTATATTTAACCCTTAAAGCTCAGTAGGCAACATTTTCAAATTTGACCTCGTCGAGGACACGGGTTCGAATCTCGCTTCCCATATTTCCTTAAAATACACGCCTAGAGCGTGCGTCCCAAAGACCATGTCTCCCTTGTTTCCCAGGTGCTGCAACGACGCGGGTGGGTCAACGTATACGACGGTATACGGTACCATCACGTCCTAAAGATCTCACTCTTCATAGGGCGGAGAATCTTATAAGGGTTACCTTGAGCGGAGTAATCGATCGATATTTACTCCAATAGATCTGTAGGCAACACCTTCACACGCCCGCTCTCTGGGCGCTTGCGTCCGGTGCATCTATCATTACAACGTCAGCCGTGGCTATACTTTTCGCTAGTCTCTCGCTTGGTCGTAGCGTGCGTATTGTACAGAATGATGAACAGCATTTGGGCGACCCTCGTTTAAGGTTATGAGGAGATACATCTAGCTGGACCACATCACTCCCCAGTTGGCTTGTCATACCATATATTATCTCGGCCGCGGTGTGCGCAATGGATTCTATAGCCATAGCGCTTACGTTGCGGGCTCTGAGGTCCCTCCACTAAGTCTAGTACAGGGGAACGTAGTATATACAAGGTTCCCCTCCGGGAGGTGCCGTATTAATAGGGGAGTGGCGCAAGAGCGAAATAATTATACTCGTATGAAACCTTGCACACTTTTTTAGAAGTAGCACCTACCTGCACCCACCCATCATTTTAACGTGAAGAACACACACAGCATATTTTGAGGACAGACTATATTATACTGCTGTTCGCGGAATTAGTGTGGGATCATTAATTACTGCAATAATAATACCTGGTATATAATAGGGTATATCGGTAAGTTGAGGTATATA
>JBDWQI010000283.1:0-3023 GCA_039986635.1 Sulfitobacter sp. | reverse complement strand
GTGGATGCGCGGCGCTGCCTACTCAGCTCCGCCTCAGCCTCGTGCTACCTGACCATGAACCGTTCGGCTGCTCAAAGGATCCCCCGGTACCACGTCCCCGCCGTTTTTGCTACAGTGGACCACAGCCCGGTCTCAACTCCAAACACCAAGGGGGCAAGACCCGTTGACTCTTCGGTGGCTCGGAACTCCCTAAGGTCTTCGACTTCTGCATCTATGCCAAGACTTAAACCGTCCGCCAAGTCTCGGCTTCTCTCCACTAGTGCTGCTGCTTTGTGTGCGATATGTTTTATTGCTGACCCCCATGTGGACATGGTCATTGTGCAAGTCAAATCCTCTCGGAGATGTATCTCCGCATCTTAGAGCTGAAAGACGAATCCAACTGCTTCGGAACCTGTACGAGTACCGTCTCGAAATTGATGTTGGTATAGCGTCTCGGTGGATGTCTCGTGCCAGCGTAGTTTTCGTTTGATATGTACCTGTACGCTATGCTGCTACTGCTTGCTGCTGTTATGCTTGCTGCACAAACGTAATCAGCGGCGCTTCGTACTGTCGATTAACTCGATCGGCTGCTGCTCAACTAATTGTTTAGCATCTATCTGTACAGGAAGTATACAGTACGGACGCCGAGCCTCTCGTACGTAGTACTGTTTAGTGCTGCTTGCTGCTGTATACGAATGAGTATCGCGTTGTTGGTCCGGATGTTGGACATTGATGTTTGTTTTCTCGTGTTTGCAGCGTTTTCTTCCTATTAACTCATTGCTTTTCTAATTTTAATGCACCCCTTGGCAGTGCTGTCGCACGAACAGCCTCGAGTTTCAGACCGGTACGCCCCTAGCCAATACGGGCATGCGTGGAGCCGCAGGCGGGCGTCAGCCCACCACGGCGAAGCACCCCTTGTGTATGCATATACCTGTAATTGCTTATATTCACGAGGGACATACTACTTACAGTACAAGCAGCAGTATCGAAATGCTGATCTGCAGCACTTCTCACGCTACTCTTAGTACTTCTGTAGAATAATCTCGCCTGTCACTGGAGCTTGATTGCGTACGTGAACTAGTCATCAAGTCTGGTCATGAACTACCTTCTGCATAATCTACCCTGTCCGGGTATTAAAAAAAATGGTGTTTCGGCGGTATTTCTATATAGATTTAGGCACAGAGGTACGAGGTATCACGTCCAAGGTACGTACCTGTTCCGATTATACTCAAAGTGCTCATGAACAACACACAGCGATCAACACCTTCCGACAGCGTCACCTGCATTCTGTGTGTCGATCCCGGTGACGAGTGCTGTCTGGGGCTTCTCACGAGTTGAAGCTCGGGACATGTCTTTTCTGCTCCGCCTCTCCAGTGGGGCGTTGTGCTCGGAGTCACGCTCCATTTTGCCAGGCTTTGGGCCTTGGTCCTGCCTGTATTCGAACCCGTTTACTCCTTCCAATCATCCCGTGCGATGAAGCTAGCATTTCTACAGTGGAGGTGAGGCCTAGGATGAAGCCAGCTTTCGACTTACCCCACTACATCGTTCGTCAGCAGCGCAGACGAGCCAGGAGAAAGCAGAGCTGGGTTAAACCGCCGGCCAAGATTATTTAGGTAGTACTCTGTCCCCTTTGGCGAATGCCTCTGGGTGTTCGAAGAACGTATTTACATTAATATTTGACATGGCTATAACACGACCGGCGTGGCCCCTGAAAGTGATTGGGTCTTGGTATCAGCGTGTTGCGTCGCCAGCTTCTCAGTGTTCATTAAGCCCACAGGGGGCTTCGCAAGCGGCTTGGCGGCCGCCGGTCGACGGTTTGAGTGATGCCTAAAGTGTTACAGGTAGCAGCATCGTGACGAAGGATGGAGAGCAGACGTTATGCCTATAGTACGGTAGATTTATTTACACACTACCCGGGGAGAATAACAGGGGACTTTCGGACTAAATGTGGCCACTACTGCAGTACACATACAGTTGTACTCGTGTATATCTAGACCACAAACCTCGCGCATGCGGCATATAACCACCTCCACAACTGCCGCTGTTGCTGTACGGCTCGGCCTAATCCTTGAAATAGGTTTGACCGCACCTCCTACACACGTCCGAAACAGACGAACAACAATTGCAGCAGTAGCTCACTGTTGTACAAGTACTATACCTCTGATACGTTGGTGTGTATCGTGGGCACTGCGCTATGCACGGTCACATATCTAACCCGCATGTGATACGATTGCCTACGGGTGATAATATCAACTTTACTGCTACTGATTCGTGCAGTGGTGATACGTATCTCGTACGTACCATCGTCGCATACCTGACACTCTTTCTTCTGCCCGTGTTGAATCTCCGCGCCTCCACAGCTCCGCTTCAATTCCGCGCTAACCTCAAGCTCCTACAAAGTATATGATTATATCCCTCTTGCTATCGTTATATATTTGGGCCGAAACTCTCACTCGGTCTCTGTCTGGATGGATTGATCGACCCTCTCGAACAACAGAGAAAGGGTGAGTCTGTTCGAAGCCTCAGGCAACGGTAACCCAGACTGCATGGCAGTTTATGGATGGGTGTTTCAGGTCATGTACTACTGGCCTCTCACAGGGTAGCGACGGAGAAGAAGTGAACATCGCGCGTCACCACTTACAACCTCAGATGTTAAGAGTCACATATCCTCAATAGATAGGCAATGGTACCAACCGGTACGTGACAGTCATTAGAGGCGACCAAACGAATACCCTCCCTGGCTCTTCATATAACATTGCCAAACGAAATAACAAGAACGTAACTCCTTGGGCTTCATCAACCACAGTAATGTCAATGTTAATGTCATGATAAACGTCAACCCAATGACCAACAAAACCTCTCCCTCGATGCCACACAAACTGTTACTGCAATCACGGGAAAGATTGCAGTAGTCGGGCCAAACAAATTTGAAGTAAGCGGGAAAATATCATGCCACAAACCATGTTAGAGATCGCGAGGTTCCCCGGACAAAAACCTTTTTTTGTCCCTCTGTGATGCGGTGGCCGCTCTAGGGTAGTGGTAAG
>JBDWQI010000282.1:0-3298 GCA_039986635.1 Sulfitobacter sp. | reverse complement strand
AAAATTTCTTCGTTTATCGACTCGAGTCGAAGCAGCTGTAAGCATACCCATACGCCAGGCGGTATTTACGTCCAAACAGGACACACGAACAAAAATAATTCCTGCGAAGTGCATCGAACTCACAATGTTAGTATTTACTCGTCTCGTATTCGCAACTAACCCACATCGGTAGTTGGACGGAATGATATGTGCTGCAGTTGCTGATGCCGTTGCTTCTGCTCTTCAGTCTGCTGCTATAGTACAATTCGACAAGATCGCAGGATATGAATTTGAAACCAAAGTATAGCCATACCGTTCTCGGATTCAAAATTTTGCACTTGGAGGTCAAATGTCGTTCAGCCTCGCGGCACATCGTCGCATAGAATATAATCTGGATGAATGGTGAATAAACCAGGCGGTCCAGCCTGGATCGCGTACTTGTATGGTGCGCTACAGTACAGGTACAGTAGCACGTGTTTGTCGACTCATTTCCGACTGACGTGGAGTTAAAACTGAGGCCATACCCAACATCGTTAAATTCAGTGTTTGTTTCAAAATAATATGGTCGAGCAATACCTACGATAAACGAACGTTAGCCGCCCACCTTATCTGACGATCATATATTGAGGGGGTTGTATTGCTCTTCAGGTGACGAACCTTAGATAGATTAGGTGTTACCGCTAGCACACGGCATGACGCTGGGCAAACGCTGTCGTGGGGGGAGGCGTCCTTAGGTCCTTATAATCTAGCCACTCACAGCTTCTTCGGCGAAAGTCTACTCATATCTGTTTGGCAGTCTTGCTTTTGGTTTTAGGTTTCGCGATACACACCTCCTCTTGTATATTTTTCGACTCTGGACCCGAAAAGGTAAGAGTACGTTTGATTGTCAGAGAAGTTAGCAGCCCCTTGCCCGAGTCGCCTAGGGTAGGTGACGAGAGTCTCGACTACCATAGAAACAGTCGCAAACAACGAGTCAGACAGGCCATGAGCTCTAAAGCGCAGCCAGGTCAATTTCTATGTCACATGTGCAGATGCTCACCGACGCGTTTTGTTCAGTACTTGCTACTACAACGGATGCGCTAGAAGCGACGCAAACCGAAATCAATCTTGTTGACACCGTGACACTTTATTGGAATAGATCTTTTTAGATTTTTCAGTCTATAATCGCTGAGCAGTCGTCGGACGGGTACGGGATAGAGTTTGGGATGAGTGTGCTGTTTTCTGTTGTAACGAGGCGTTCGAAATTTCATACGAACGAAACACCATGAACGTGGCCGTTTCACGAGTTGGTAGGCTCGCTATTGCGACTTTCAACCTAGCCTCGGCAAACATCTTCAACGCAGTGAAAGAAGTGGCTAGATTTTGCGCTCTGCCTAAGTTAGTGCCCTGGAGGGCAGTACTTGGTATTGTACGGTGAGTGAGACGGACTCATTCTTGTGAGATTATCTTCCAAAAGGAACGGTAGGAGGCCTGAGCTTGCAGGCGTTGGCGGGCGTGGAGTACGCAAGTGTGGCGGCTGTAAGGAGGTCTGGTTCACGGGGTTTAGTGATGTATGGGTGCTTATGGTTCTGCTTTATCTAACTCAGAAACGCATCAAACTCTCGAACTCGGAGCCAGAGTAAGTGGTTCTTAGAAACGTTATTAACGTTTGTTTTGGTAGGGGCAGGCGTTCCGTTTCATGTTGCCTGCATTATAATGGTTTTTCTATTTTTTCGGTTGATATCCATTGAACGGGGAAGGGTGCGTGTTGACTACCGGAAAAATGTTGGAGTAAAGCCAGCATAGTTAGAAATTTGAGTTTGTTTATGATTCAAGATTTTGGTGTCATCAACAGGGAACCAGGGGTTTGGTACGTTCGGGCATTCTGGAATGTCTGGTGTTGGGAGAAACGCGCAAGAATACCACTTGTAGAGCCACGATAAGCTTATTTATGGTTTGGTTGATTGTAGACCTACATGTTGTACGGAGGACAAGCTCTATCATCACAACAGTGTGACGGGACTTGGAAAGCTGTTGATCATACCCGATGGTCATAGACGTGTCCATGTCTTATATGTCGGATTTTGCGAAAAGGTGTGATATGTGTATTTTTGCGTTTGATTGCGAAGATTGCTCTGTGAATATCGCTTTCCCGAAAACAGCGTTTGTATCCCATCATACGGGGTCCGGCGACCAAGAGATGAGAGCCCCCTTCACCCGCTTGTACGATTGGCTGTTGCCTCTACCTGTGCTACCTCTCCCGATGGAAAATTCCCCGGTGTTCACGTTTCGACCAGCAAACGAGACCATCCCTTTCATAGGGTAGATGATTACAGACAACCCGTCTGGGAGGCAATATTCGCGTCGGCTAACACCTGACGCTAAATGCACATGGTGTACACGTACGCAGGAAAGAGCACCCTGCTGGAGCTGCTGACTGGCCGACAAAGAGTAGGCCGTTGCGAGGGGGACATCCTTTTCAAGGGGGCATCTATTGCCGATCAGCAGGTAATATTACTTGCACGTCAAGTATGGGCTTAGGTACGCGAAACGTAAGCAAGAGGCGCCGGTACGAAATTGGTACGGGTCTTAGGCTGGTCAAGCTCGCCATCGGAGGACCCCCTAGTCCGAGATGCTTTTTGAGTCAAAGGTTGGAATGGCGGCTCCAAAGTCTTCAATTCTCGTTCGTGGAAAATTGTTGACATCTCTTGAATCCAGGAGTGGATGAACGTATCAATCGGTTTGCAACACGCGGGGACGTCGTCATGTTCGGGCCTCGGATGGGTGCTCGCTGATTGGACGTTACCAGCAAATTATGCCCCACTACTTGATTCGCACGTTTTCTATCGCGTGCACATTTCAGGCACGGGATGCTACGTCGTTATCAACATATCGATGGGGGCATATGATCGTGCTTTCCGCCCATCCACGGTAATTATATCATATCCGAGCTGCGCCCTAGCTGCTACCAGCTGTATCATATCTGAGCTGCGCCCTAGGTACTACAGGCCATTAGCGATAAACCCACGGCGTGTGCTACGGTACGGGAAAAACTCAGTATTTTTGGAGCTCCCCAACTCAACATGTCCGTACCTCAATCGCCCAAACCTCCTTCTGAGAACAACTGTAGCCTTGCCCCTCATTAACAATTTCGTGGCGTAGGTACTGACGACAATTTTCCTTTACAACACCTACATGATCTGATACCGGGTAGATTCCCCGTAGATGAACACCGTCAGACAAACATGTTTTCGCCACGACGTAGTACTTCTAACGTTGAACTTATGCCACGCCATAAACATACTCTGGTTCGCGAGATCTGCTTCACGATTTCGAGGCT
>JBDWQI010000281.1:0-3278 GCA_039986635.1 Sulfitobacter sp. | reverse complement strand
CACATGTGTGTTGAAACGTTTAGATTTTTTGTATTTTATATTGCTTCTCGATTCGGACTGCCTGCCTTCTTGTTTCCGTCTTTTTGCTAGAACGCATTTTGCAGAAATGTTGCACGGCGCGTCCAGCCTTTCGAGTTCTGCAGCTACATTTATGTTAACTGTGTCAGTCGACAGAGTTTGTTTACGGGGTGCATGTACGTAACGATCATTGGCGAAAAGTCTACTTGTATGCCTTTTGTCATCTTGGACTTCACTGCGGCGTTTTATTTGGTATGGATGTGTTCGCGACACGTCGAGGTCATCGCAATCTGCGCGATGCGACTGTGATGTTATGTTTTGGTTCAAATAGCGGCAACTGCAGCATCTTCAAACAAGTAATATTCTACGTGGCAAATATCGACGTCGCGAGAGAAATTTCATACCTCCGTCCAACGTTTTAATGTATGGTAACACCTAGGGAACAACAGGGCAACCCTTGCCCTACCCTACATGTCTGTGTTAAGGTTTAGGTGGCTACGGTGTTCGGTGATACACATACCTGGTATGAACAGAAGACAGCTATGGTTTTCGAATCGTTGTCGTACTCGGGAATTACTATAGGCTATTCACCCAGTCAAAGACGGTCGACCTATAGAGGTACTTACCCTATGTCCCACGAAGGTGTGCAAGACGGCCATGACAAGGTAGGCCCTAGGAACGAGGGATGCCACACGTGAAATGGATGCGGAGGCGTGAGGTAAAGAGGAGCAATACCCGAATGGCGCCAGCCCAACCTAGTGTGTTTCAAAGGGTAGTTGGTCTGTTGGTCTATCGCGTTCGAGCAATAGTAACACCCCGATCTGGGCACACGTCCAATCGCTAAGGCGGCGTATTTAATATTGTGGTGGCGAAGGCAATACAACCACGTAGCTCTCCCCCTCGCACACACAGTTCCCCCGCTAGCCAAGCGCCCCCCGACGACTCCCCGTCGGACCAAAACCCACAGAAGCTTGCGTCGGCACAACAAGTAGTTTATCTACGGGGAGACACCGTCAAGACTCGAATGCCAAACCCCGGCGATAAAAGTAGCTCAACGAAACTCTTGGTAGTAACGATATCATGTCTAACTATCTCGCACCGCTTTCTACCCGAACAATCACGCATCTTGTCGCGACAAGAGACATGCTGACGCACGAGCCATGTGCTGCGCCGCCCCTGTACACACGAACAACGACATACTTTCACTCCCTCACCTGGCCGTTTTTACGGCGGATCCTGACCCAGTCTCTGGTAGTGAATCATGGGGCAGCGTATGGTATGCCTAGACCTTTAACAAACAACAGTCGGCAGGATTGGTGGTGAAACTGGGCGAGGTTCGTATGGAGATAGCCACACGCGTACGATCTTGCGGGGGAGACGAGGAGGGAGCAACTACGACGCAACGGCGGGCGTACGCACTATTCGTCTTCTGACTAGAGCGAACAACATGAAAACATGGAGCGAAAAAGAAAAGGATATAGACCACTTTTAGCTCACATGCTGCCTCCCATCCGCATAGTTCGGTTGGGGTGTCGTGATCGGCAAACACAACAGCAAGCAGTACATCGCCGTCTCGGTGTTGTTGTTCGGTTGCATACCTCTCACATCTCGTCGACAACACCAACCTACAGTAGTACCAACGTCGGCGATCATTCGTTCCGGTGACAGTACACTCTTTCAAAAGGTAATACGGTCAAACGGCTACGTACCCAACGACCACACCCACCCTGCTAATCACGGCACCCACATAAACAATGGATCTGAGACAACTACGGCGTAATAAAATTTTAGCGGCGATCCCGGAGCGATGAAGGATTGACACCAGAACCGTCCCAGAACGACTGAAGGACTTCTCAAGAGACACCCGAGAATAGTATAAGTATACGTTTTGAACATACTGTACGGGGTAACATCGTCCAGTGAGACACTGCGTTTAGAGTCGGGTATGGCCGGCCGCGGGCGCAACAATTGTGCGAAAACCAAGAGGCGAACAGACAGATAGTAGTTTCGATATTGCTTCGGACTGGATAGTTCCCTAGGGTCTTGACTTCCATCGATTATGTTGCTAGGCGAGCCCGAAACGCTTTGGCAGGAACAACTACGGGTATACGCTCGACCCTTTCCCCCCCCCGCCCGCTCACCCTCGCTCGGGCGGGGGACGCTTCCATGAACGAAAGGATGGACAGGTGTGACAGACCTATAGTGCCCGTACAGCACGCAAACGTTGTCAATAGCCCTGCCGCCTTACTCGATAGTACTGACAGTCGTTCCAAATATGTCAAACGCCCCCTGTCCATCTCAACGCACCAATCCAAGGGAAGTCGGGTGCTCTTGTCGTTCACAGTGCACCAGTAGCAAGTGTAGGCGAAATCAGAAGCCGTCCCTTTAAATATCTGGAAGCACAACCGACTCACAAAGTTCACCGAGCACCCTTGCACGAGTGCTTCGAGGGCGATCGCGCACAACATGATGCTCTTGGAAGGATTTCCCACCCTATCGTGACTCGCCAACGTCGAGCGCCATTCTCCCTCCTCGTCCCGCAGAGGAAACTCCGCTTCCTCACCTCCCCTGGGGCCGACTCCGACAGAAATGTTCTGGTCCTGCACAGAGGTTAAGCCGAGCATGTTGTTGACCATCGCTTGCCGAACCATGCTGAAACGAGAAACGCGCGGGGATATCGTGTTACGAGTCGTGTCACGAGCGGCCTCGTACATAACAATACCTGATTGACTGGATGTTTTCGCCGCCTCTCGCTGGTGCTACGTGTGTACTGCACTGTACACCAATCGTTACTTGGCATCGCTACCTGTTTATGGTCGTTCTGGTGCCGGTTCGGACCGTTGAGCACCCCCATGCCTTACGGCAAGCATCACGGCGGGTCGGGTACAAGTATAGTAGTCCAGTAATTATAACGGTTACAATTGATAACCGAAGGACTGCTTCGAGTATAGGCGAGGGGTGTTTTCATGGCACGGGCACGTACTGAGTCACTTACCTTGCGGTCGCGAGCGCAAGAAAGGCCAGACATCCGAAATAGTCGTTCAATAAAACGTTCTCCTGCATGCCCACAAGATCTGTGGCGGCGACGGGCTCAGTCTACACCTGCCGTTGCAGTAATTTGATCGATGTAGATGAACTATCACCGATAAATTCGTGACAGATGGACGAGGATATTTTTCTCATCGAGCCAATCAGGATCTAACGACATAGCAAGTATGGCGCGCATGGTTATCGTCGGTTAAGCGCTCGTGAAAAAAACT
>JBDWQI010000280.1:0-3392 GCA_039986635.1 Sulfitobacter sp. | reverse complement strand
CAGAAGCCACCACGATAACATTTCTTCCCATTACAAACTACACCGGTAGGCAGGGCCACCAGTTTATTTTCAGCTGGAAGGAGATGGGAGAACAAGTAAACACTCCGTAGCTGGGTTGGGCAAGGGCATGGTTTTTAATTGCCAGGAGATACCTACTGGTAGTCGCAAGCTCTTGGTTAGACCTGCCAGATGATACAGCTAGCTGACGTCCTCCTACGTATGTCACCGCCGAGGGACACAATATAGTCTTATGTAAACGCTTCAACTTGGTTTTGGGGACACGAGAGAGGGCGAGGTGGGACAGTATTCTCTGCTAAGACCCAACGACTCTATTCCCTGAGGGTAGGAGCAACGAATTGACATGAAAACCTGAGTGTTGTAATTTTCGCTTCAACCCAAATTTACGACATGAAGATTATGACATCATCGCCAAACGTGCCGTTCGTTTTGCTCTGTTTCGTGTACGTGTTGTTCTGTGTGGATAGCAGCAACCACCTCGCCCTAAAACAATCTCAGGTGTAATGATTGAATCCATCTGACGCCGTCGTATACTATTACGTACTGATTGATTTCAGTGCCAAGCCCTAACCTAAAATTATTTCATGTGGGGTGTTATGCGTCGAAGAGCGCAACGATGAGAGGGCACGCGCAGACGTGCCCTTCTGACAAAACGAAAGCAAAGGAAACTCGGTCAGGTACGTGGCCTTCATCAGCAGCAAAGACTGACCGCCTCACCGCATACTGCGATCCTCGAACTGGCGGTGCAAACACCGCCGGCACACACACAGCCTCCGGGCGCAAAACAAACCTGACAAACGATGGATGTACGAAAAAAGAGTAATGAAAGTATTGTAGCTGTTGCTTGTTTCCTGACACCTCTAGTTGACTGCGAAAATTTCAGGGGGTTTGCACCGACAGCATCACCCAGTCGGCCCATTGAGTGCATACTTGTAAGGATGTTTTCTTGCAAAAATAATTGATTTGCGAAAAGCGCGAAAGCGTGAGATAGCAAATTTCAATGAACATTGACGAGCAGAGGTAATGCTGAACCCTATACGCGATAAAAATCAAGGCACGTACCGGGGGGGATAAAGGACTACACCTGTGACCACGGCTTGTACTGAAGAAGGTCGGTGAGGGGAAAACCACCTACGAGTAAAGCTAGAGAGCGAACGTGATGTTTAAAAAACCCAAAACCTAATCCTGCAGGTGCGGTGATAGCGGGTGGGTTAACAAAATACAATCAAGATGCACCGCCTCCTTACTACGAATGTTTTCGTTGATATCCGGTTATTAGCTAAAGGTTTGGTGCTGTTCCGTGACGTAATCGATGGTCGACATGCTACCCAATCTTAATGATCGGTCGCAGTCACGAACCCGCTAAATATCTTCTGGAACGATGTTCCACGGCGTTGCGTGTGACAACATCTGAAAAATACTGTGCTTCTTGAATGACGCCTACGGGTGCAAACGTTTAAGCCGAAACACTTCGTCGTTCCTGCCTTAACTCATAATATATTTAATGACTAGTTCTACGGTTGGGGGGTCGCTTTTCTAGGTCGTTGTTTTTCAGTTACTCGGAGCCACTCGACCGAGCGATTACCATTTATTAATAGCGAAATGCACCGCGATGGGGATTGCTGGTGTATGCCCAAAAACATATGTCATCACCAAAATTGAGTGATGAAATGAGACAGTCGATCCAGTGGTGTACAGGGGTTGGTGACGTCGAGGGTACCCTTCCTACCGTATCAACGGTCTTCTTGTGCAAAATCGTCCACTCTTAAGATATACGGATAAAACGCGTTTTTCTGGAGAATTCGTGAAATGTTCGGTGATACAAGTCATGTCTTCCAAACGTTAGGATATTAAAGTTGTTCTCCAAAAACGCATACGGGGACAGCTTAGCGAATCATGCAAACAACGAGGCTGCGTGACCGACCAAGTTACGAGGCCACAGAGAGGGCTCCCCGAACGACTTTTCTGCGTACGAGTAAAACGAACGGAAGCCGTTCAAACGGGTGAACAAACGTACTGTAGGGCAAAGGGGAACAAAAATAATTTACCTACGGGATGAAACCGTCAAAGCAATCGTCAACGTACTTTCGTCCAAAGACAGCTATCAAACATTTCGTTTTGACACAGCGTGAAGAATCACCCATATGTCAGTCCGTGTCGCGGAATAAGAAAATAACTAGATATTAGACTCCTGAATGAAGGGGCAGGGTCCATAGCCTATGTGGCTCGACGCTGCTATACAACGAAGACCTAAGCGAACTAACTCGCTGTCGCCGTCTTCACCGGTCGCTCACCATGTTATTTGTAGAGGAGACGGTGCCAAGGACGCAGACCGGGTCGCCGGTGCCTGCAATTTGAACGCAACTCCCGACCTCTGTTGCTGTGCCACAACCGATGTCAACATCTAGGTCACTGAGGAAACACTGCCTCGTCGATTGTCGTTTGGACGTATGAACGAAATGGGGGTGGGAAATGTATGTGTTAGGCACCTCGTACAAAAGTAGGTCGGACTTTAGAGACCGCAAGGCGAATTTAGCCGCGCGGAGTGCCAGTGTGCACAACAAGGGGGTGCGACGTTAACTATCAGTGCACGCCATTTGTCGGAAACGCCTTTTGAAGCCCGACCGCAAGCACGAAGAGCGTATGGCACCCTTACCGCTTCGTCTAGGTCGTCCATCGTACATGCCGTCAATTGCCCTTGGGTGGTGTGGACAGCATGAAAGACCAACAGAAACGCCCAAGCAGTACCACGGATGGCCTTAGCAGGCAGTGGTGCCATGTCGGCGTTCACTTACGATCTCACTTCAGTCAAACTCTGGCGTAAAGGTGGGGGAGAAGCGTCGTTCGAACAAGGTCGAGTTAGCTGTCACTTCCTATCGAGACACGCGTTGACTGTTCATAACAACCATACACACCACAGGATACTTAACACGTTGACAATTACGAAGATACTTAATGTAAAGGCTAGCTCGTCCCCAAATCATTAAACCAACCATTGCATCGTCCCCCCATCACGTAGTGGCCGGTGCTGTATAATATTCAAACGCCTAGTTTATATTATCTGAACGTAGGTGGGATGAATACTTTAGTCCCACCCGTCGACATCTCGCACCAGAAGACTCACGTATCCGCTACATGAGTGGAGTCCACGAAAATGGGTAGGGGTGGGGTAAGCGTTGACCGGTTCCGAAGAAGGTGAGGTAGATTAAAGCAAGTAGGGCACGGTAGGCAGGGTAGCACGGTACGCACCCATCATAGGCGACATGGGTAGAACAGACGGGTAGGATCACCAGGTATATCACGCCACGAGAACAAGACCATTCCCAAATGAAATACAACATAAGGCTAAACATCCCGACAAACATATGATAGGG
>JBDWQI010000279.1:0-13593 GCA_039986635.1 Sulfitobacter sp. | reverse complement strand
CTCCGTTTTTCGTCCATCCCTCGTGGTGAAACTCTCCGGGGCATTGTCCGGCGAAGCCATAAAGTCGACGGTTTTTTTTGCGAACAGCGACTGCAACCGTTGAACAACGCCCGCCGAAGACGGATGAGCTCTGGCAGCCCTAGTCTAGTAATGGCGGTTGTCTGCAGTCGGCACCCGTCGCACAAACCACCAGAAATCCTGGTCCACATGTAGCCCGAACAAAATTATCAGCAACTTGTGGGCGGTCGGGATTCTCACCACCCTTTGTTGAACGCGTCCACCACGGAGTTGTTGAATACATTTATCACAAGCTTCGCCCGCCGAAACTGTCCCCAGCGGGCTTGACAACCCTGCGTCATGGCTACCTCCAGCGCGAACCTCTGTTTTCTATTGTTGTGGCTTCCCCGTGTGGTTGACAGCACCGCGTCATCGCTTACATCAGTGCGAACGTCGTTTTTGCGTTGATATATCGTGGCGTCCACTCGCGTGAGAACCCCCTGCCCGCGGATACCTCGCCCTCCGGCATCGATACCACGCCCCCCCACTGGTTCGACGACGCGTCAGATGCGACGAAGGTGACCTATGAGGTGACATGGCGCGGTTTGAACGACGACCCCTCCTGGGTCGTCATTGACAGGTCAAGCCATATATATATATATGTATAGCTGAAACGGAATTTGGGTGTTTCGCTGAGCTGTCTCTCCCGCTGCATCACTTTCGCGGTTATGGTGAACATGTAATGCGTCTTCAACGACGCCCGACGAGTCTCGCGGGAAACCCTGACCCACATTCCTGCGATTTTCATCCACTTGTTCACGCTTGTTTTAGAATGGTGCGGTGACAAGAGCTTATCGTCCGGGACCCGGCACGAGTTGTAGTCCAATTGCACAGGAGGCCGCGGTATCGTTGTATTCTCGCCGACTTCAGGTCGCGCTTCGTATCAGATAAACAGCAGGCCCAAGTATACGACAACGACACATCCACGTGAATGGCCTCCACGGCGGACATCCAGTCCACCATACCATAGCAAACGAACATGTAAGAAACGTTATCGTACCAAGCATCGTCGATATAGGCCAGAACAGGAATGCCGCGTAGTCGAATATACGTTGAGCTTGCCTCGATGAGTGAGTGGTAACTCGCGGGGTTCTCGTTCCAGTCAAACGGGATGGTGGTGCACACGTTGTACGTCCCAGCGTACTCTACCCCATAGGGGGGGTCATCTTTCTGGCCGCGAGCTCAATATGGAAGCGGGAGCGGTTTCCACGATCTCCATGAAGATTCGCTCTTTCGCGGCGTCTGCTGCATGGGGCACGGTATTAATTTTTTATGTAGAGGTTGCGGCAACACGCGTTGGCTACCCTTACATCAATGATGACGGCTTCGAAGCTTTGGCGGACAGTGGCAGCACCAAACGGGATCGCGCCGGGCATGTGGGACCCCCGATGCCGGCGCACTTCACCGGGCATCCCCGTTTTACCAAGGGTGCGACTTCGTTTCGGAAAAATTCGCCGTATCCTTTCGATAAGCGATTGGAAAGCGACACCCCCGGGAACGCGTTTTCCTACTACGGGGACTCGCGCCATGTTCACTGGTACTCTAGAGCATGGAACCCGAACAAGATTACCCCATCCTGAATGTTTGCGAGCGCAGCACAACCTTCTCCCAGATCTACTAGCGGTAGTTCAGACTCCCCGGACAGTCTTCCGCCCCGTTCGTTTACGCATCGTGCTTGGGTGCTTCCTATGTCATGCGGGCTCGAGTTTGGGCGGATGGAGTTCGCTCTACGTCTTTCACAGTCGGCATGCAATCTAGGTTCGGCTTGTCGCTCGTCCCCGCCCACCGTTTGTTCGCGACGGACATTGCTGGGGTCGCTGGGGTCGTACTGACCAAAATAGGCATGTGTCGAGGCTCTGTGTCTGTGACGAGAGATGGAAGAGGTGGCACCGAAATGTCTGTATAGATCACATGTGAAAAGGAACAAATACAACGGTTTGAAATTGTCGCTTTTGTGGCCATTATAGAAAGATAGTTGACCTCAGAGATCGAAAGAAGAGAAGGGGAAAGGAGAGGACGAGAGGTGGAGCAAAGAAGAGGAGGAGTGGAGCAGTGCAGGAGTGGAGGAGTGATCGAGGTAGGGCTGACCGTTGCCTGGTCATCCGGTACATTGCTTATGCTGCGGGCAGATATGCTAATCTAAGGACATTTGTACTAGCTGACAGTCCGTCCTAGAGCAACATTCTTAGTGAGCTATTCCGTCCAATAGCAAAATTCCTATTGGTGTAGGGTCCTATGACAGCATTCCCAATGGTAAAATAGCTGTCTCGCTCTACGTACGGTCAACGTCTCGACAGAATTACTGTAAACTGAACATACAATATGCCATACAAGGATTGAGACAGACTCGTGCTTGTCACCATATTGCATTTACCGGAATACCCAAACTCCGACAATCGTATACTCGTATCAGTGCATATTGACTGCACTTCACATTATTTATAGAGACGTATAGATATCAACGTCCATATGCTAACACGTAATTCTTACTTCTAAATGCCATCGCGATAGATTGGCGCGCCATATATTGGCGGGTACCTATCGCAGGCGACACGGCATGAGGTACATGTATTTGACGTTGCTCCATGAATAGGAGTTGGCCTTTAGCTGACCTACCTACGATGCGACCGTGACCAGACGCACTGGCCGAGAGACAAGGCGGATGTAAGGGCAACCCATAGCAACGACAATTGGGACTGAGCTTTTATCCATAACATGTATTTCTACTGTATATATATCATCATGGTTTTTTCCTTTGATGAACGTGAACTATTGGCCGACCGGATAAGTATATAGCTATGCTGGCGGGCCCGATTGTGTGGTTGATGCGAAATCGCAGTGCGGGTGTTCCACGCGGGTCTTCAGGTTGCCCCCTAAAGGTGGAGCCTCCCCGTGCTCACGTGCCGGCGCGCTCGCGTGCCCTGCGTGCCTACTGGTCTACACACTTAGAACTGATACATGTGGTCAATGAGTATACCAGGTATGTATTTACCATCATTTCGTTCGTGCCTCTTTCTTCAAACATTTCCTCACGTATTTCTTGCTTCGGCTTTGCTGAATAACGCGGTTCCGGCCGCTGAAGCCGACCCTACTGAAGCCTCCCGCCACTAGGACTACAGAGTGATCTCTGTCACCCCGAGCTGCAACGATAGGGACGAGGCGTTTGCTGCTTCAAGGATAAACAGCTAGGAGAAATTCGCCTCGTTCTAGTGAACCACCGATTTAAGGTCCATCACGCGCGGTGGCCTCCGCATGCCTGCCTGGGAGCAAGGAAGCTCCCCTCGCACCCATGCGGGGCTCAGCGGGGGGGCGCCCGCAGCCAGCGTTACCTCTGATCTTACCCTATTCTCCTTTTGCTCTCTACGTTTCGTGCTGTTGTCGAGCTGCGGTCTCGTCCTCGTTGTGGGCTTCAACCGACTGCCTCCGAGTACAACAAGTCTTTGGCAGAAAGCGGTCCACCCTTCTGACGCCCCTTCTTTATTTTTATAGAGATTCCGATGCGTGTATTTTGATGAGGAGTGCGGCGTCGGCCATTCAGAACGTCTTTGGGGAATATGTAGTCTCGCCACAAGAAGAGTATATCAACCCCAAAGGCGTTGTCGTATGAATCACAACACCGTTTTCCGTTGGTAGGGAGCCTCTGTCCCGGTAAAGGGTAGAACACTACTGGGCTTAAACAAAGACTAAAGGCCGTCTGTACCGCGAAAACAACTTCTTGGTTACCCTCTTTTTCTTCGGAAGCCAACCTCGATGAAAATCAACACAAGTGGTGTATCAGAAACCACCAAACACTGGAAGAATCTCATGTACACTAGCATGGGAAATTTAACCCAGAGGACTGAATCAGAAACGCTTAAATACAAGTAAAAGAACAAGAATTAAACTCTCGTTTCTTACAATCGCATCTTTGCTCTTTCACCGAATGCGTTCGAAACAGACAATAAATGGCTCTCGCTTGCATATATCATGTCATCATTCGTTCTTCGTAACCTATTTGCGTATCAGTGAAATGTCTGCGTACTGGACAAGGCACACGCCTGCAAGTCTCGACATGGCCACAGGGCCCACCAGAAGGGAGCGAGAAGGACCAATTTTCTACACCCCTTGCTTTTTCTCTATGGCCCTTTTGGGGTTCTCCAATTCGACCCCCTGTGTTGACCCCACTTGGAAACAGGGTTAAACAATCACGTTTTCGGCTAGCATGGAGTGGTGTATTTGTGTTTTCTGGTAAAAAACCAAACAGTCTTACAGAGATCACCGCACCAGTAGTACCAGAAGGTTGCCTTCCATGTGACATCGGGAGCGTGAAACCATACCCGAGTAAACCTGGAGCTGCGTGGCTCGAGATCAGCGCACGGCGAGAAGGGTGAAACGGCAAACCCGTTGAGGAAACATACCAAAGCAAACGATAGAGTAGAAAATTAGCTAATACCTCGGGAGGTTGCCACAGATGTTTCGCCGGCAAGCCACAACATCAATCAACAGCCGCCACAATGGATTTCCACCTCAATGTGGTGGGTGACGGCTACTACTGTTTAAACGCCCTTCGTCGGGGGAAAACACTTATTTAGTCGCCGGTAGGATGATTTTCGGTTGCTCTGGTCGTGATATATATAGAAGGCTTTCCTTCGGAGTGGGAGTAAGACGTAGTCGTTTCTTGCACCAATACGACTTCTTTTGGTTGGCTTTATACCGCCAATCATCGCAGGTCACATGCTGCAATTGGGGTAATAGCCAGAAGAATGCCAACCAAACGAAGTTGTTTTTGTGCAGGAACCAACAGTAATATCTTGGCCGCTATATTTAATAATGTGACCAATGAGCGGGGGACGTAACAGTAAGGTTCGCGCTCGGCGAGCAACAACGGGGTACTTAATTTGCATTATAAATGTTTGGTTTAGCCTTCAGCGATTTTGAGTTTTTAGACTCGTTTATCTTGGATATTTGGGTAGGAACGGCTATCTCGCGTTGTTTGGAGTGTTTTTCGCTCTGACTCGATTTTTGGGCACCTAATTATTTACTTTTCTTCGGCTTCCTAGAAACGAATGTGGTTGGAAAAAATGTCTTACAATTAGTGTGAAAATTATTGACTCGAAAATAGAGCGGAAATATATTGTTCAAAATGGTGTTGGTTAGTTTATCACAATCCATTGTCGAGGGAATCTGGTCCCGCTCCCGGCAAGAAAGCCGAGCCGCGCCCGGGACAGCGCCTCCCCGCGCTCCCCGCTCGCCGAGGTCTTCATACGCGACCGTTTTTTTGTTGGGGACACCGATGGTGTTGTTACAGGCAGACCACAGCAACAAGAGACAGCAGAACCAAAACAACAGTGTCGAAAATGTACTAATGCACTAGTAAACTAGTAGAAAAAACTCAAAACCTATCCGCCAAATTGGATTCGGAACCTACAGAAGGAGCAACTACATCAGAGGACATGTCAAGCAAAACGGGCCTTGTCGAAGGCCCGAGTGCTCCATACTATAACATCGGGCAGTTTGATGTCAGTCAGTTAAGGGATGTTAAGACAAAAATGTTGTCTGCCAGCGGGTGAAAGTGCTGTCTCCTTACAGCTTTTCCTCGGAGAGCTAAAACAGCAATCAGTGCATGAAGGGTGAAATACCAAAACAAACCGCACGCAACAAAACAGTGAAAAAAAAATATATATATATATTCTGGCAACTCTCGCACGGGGAAAAATTGGTGACAAACAATACGTAGAGTATAACGCACTCACGTTTTATCGTACCAGATACCAGATGCATCAGATAGCAGAACACGAAACACAAAATCTACAGGTTCCAGTCATGAGAGGCTTCCGAAGAGATTGGATTTTCGCGACAAAGCTCTCAGCAACGGCACTTAGCTGCAGCAACAGCAGCAACACAGCTGTCCAGACACAGCAGCTGACCGTGGTGACGGAATGCGCGCAAAACTGATATTGCTGCCTCGGAAATAAATGCGGGTTATTATCTCGCCACGCGTACGTTGCTTTAATGCCGCCTTCTGTTCATCGTCGCCCGTTATCAGCTGCTGACCATAAAGACCAGCCTGCTTGGGTCCGTCGTACCGACTGATTGTGGTACGAACCGAAGAGCTCGCCAGTGACACCGACCCCAAATCCTGTAAACTAGTTGTACTTATATCCCTTTGTCGCAAAACCGTTGTCCACGAGCGAGACGCGTGTTCGAGAGCCCTGCAGCTCTTACAGATAACCCGTGGCAGGTTCAACACACATGCATCACATGGTGGCCATACATAAAGCCTGTGGTATCTGTTAAATGTGTCCAGCCACCTCCCTTCTGACCTAGGCTATCTACGTGAAGAGTGTGAGGTAGGTCACATTTCTCTGCCTACACAGTGTTCTTGGCTTGGACACCCGTGACTCAGATATCAAAATAATTGTTTGACCCTTACGACCAACACAAACATAATGATTTGAGACATTTGAAACATATCTTTTTCGTCGTTTTTACAGCGGCAATACTATTCCCGGTACAATGCCGCCACGTCATGACTCCATGCAGAATAGCGCATAGCCCCAGTTCTAATTATTAGATCATATATATCCCGATCGACGTAAAGCCGTGTTTGTCTCTGTGAAGTGTTCGGGGTCTTGGATCAGCAAAGGAAGACAGGATTTTCGGTGCTTGCATCCCGAAACGAATTTCCCCAGCTACAATAATTTAAATAACTGAGGACCTCCTGTCTGGCACATTCATTTAGCTACGCAGGGTTGCACCAGAGGCCCAGGTAGATTCACCTATTCGTGCTAGGCGTTGTGGTCGACAATCTGAGCTAATCCAGTATCAGCAGCCTAAGAAACTTCAGTCTTGAAACTCCTCTACGGGTAGCAGAGGCATGCGGAGTCGTTCTTCACGGGTAGCAGAGGCATGCGGAGTCGTTCTTCAGTAAGAGGTCTTTTTCGTGAGGATCAGTATGTCAAATCGACCTGACGCCCCAAAAAGGAATATATTGCCTTTTGCCAGTGCTCTCTAAAACTGCCATGAGGGAGATGGTCTGAGCAATAGAACTGGAGAAATGTCGTTCGACTTTGGGTCCCATCAAGAAAGGCCACATTGTGTACTCCACAATTTAAAAACCGAATAAAAGGCAACGATTACCTGTCAACAACCAACAAGGCGAGTGACGGCATGCGAACTCCCTGCAGCTCTGCGACTATAGGCAAACTTGTGTCGCCGGCACAGGTAAGGTGGCTATTGTTCTACGGATGTAATAGGTGGGCTGGGACAGACCCTAACCTACACACGGGTTAGCGGTGACGACGACATGGCCGGTGAACGAACCACGAAAGTCCTGACCTGATTCCTACTGATAATGTATAGAAGGGAATCAGGATGGAAACCGGGTTTCGAGGTCCTTGACTTTCTTAGAGCCGCCGCGGGCCGTTGACTCGGTACAAACGCCCATGCTGGGGCATCTCCGATGGTTTTGGCCTTCGGTGTCGATGTACTTCGCCTCTCTGGCAGTCGACAGCACGGGACAAACTCATGTAGCCTGCGTCGGTTCCGTGAAACGCGCTAAGTCGAGTCCGACATAGGCCCCAGACTGGATAGGAAACTTAAATCTAGAACTTGAACACTGCTCAGCAAATACCTCACGAGTTTGCTTCTTTCGGAGAACAGTACCCGCAAAACCAAACGGGACACCGGGGTACCTGTACGCTATTTTCGGCATGAATGTGGATCCGTCACCAAAAATATCCTTAATCCGCTGCGTCCATTGGCCAAATAATCCCTGCACCCGGAGATGGCCACGGACACCAGAGTAAACCTTCGCATCGACTCCTGACTACAAGGAGCACTTTCTCGCCTATTCAAATCAACTGAGATTAAAATCAATGTCATTCAACCTTCTTTAAAAATTAGTGTTTAGTGTGAAACGAGATCAAGAACTCGAATACTGGTATTTTGTTGAAATATCGGTTGAAATGCCTGTATTGTTTGCCTGTCTGGGTCGCCCACCTGGCGTCTCCCCGAAGTGGCGCGCCCGATCAAATCAAAACAATGTATCCTACACGTCAAACGACGTCTCATCGGCCTGTTAGACTTATTATTTGTATATGGTACTGCTCCATATAAAGAGCACGTAAGACGGCTTCACGCGAATTCGTCCCTCCTGCGGAAGCCTGCACATGGCAGCACACGGCACATACTACTTTGTATTGCTACACTACCTGATGTGGATTTTGCCGAGGTGTATGTTAGAAGATAATGGCAACCCACGTAGACAAGCGGTCAGGTTCCACAGCATGGTTTTGATAGTCTCGTGAGGGCCAACTAAGGTTTCTGCCACCTCCTGCTGAGAACAATATTTCTGATGTGCCGGGGGTTTCTTGCACACTCCGAGATTCTTGGGGGCCCACATGACGACGGTCGGAAACTTGGTTAGCCTTCTTGCTCAAATATGCAGAGCGGCGTCGAGGATGTTGACATGGTGGAAACGAAATGGCCTCAGGTTCTCATGGAGACGCTCGAAATGTGCTTAATGATACGGTACATGGAGCGAAGTATACCGTCTTCTGGCGTGCAGATCACCGACTCACGATCCCATCGAGGTCAACGTTGTCAACGTCAGGAGTAAACTGCGCAATACCGCACGTCCCACGTGACAATATCAGCTTGCAACCAGCACAGCAAATGCGGATATACAGAAGAGGAGGGTTTACCAACTATTCGACTGTATGATTCAGTTTCACTCAACAATAAGCCGCTCAGACACAGCCAACCCTTTGTTTTGGAACTATAGTGCCGAAGGAACTACTCTGGGTCAGATAATGCAAAATCGGTTGATCATTTGCGACTTGTTCGGCCCTTTCGGCCCTTTCGGCCCCCTTCGTACCGACCCGATGGCGGCCGATCCACAGTGGCTATCAATGTCCACAAGGCCACCGAATACTATGGCTCTCTAGGCCTTTTCTATGATAGCACCAAACTACTCTGGCCATAGATACCATCGTGCAAGAGGTAGCCCCCTCATTACCTGTGGGTGGTATGATTGTACTTTAGTACCTGACACCTGTACCATATCACACAAGTAGAGAGTGCTGTCACATGGGTATAATGGTCTTCGTCCGTCGAAGCCCAGAGGCATCTGGCCGTATTGTTTTCAAACATATTCTACATAATATGAGGGTTTTCACCTTCTCTCAGCCTAGGATTCCGCAATTGTCGTGTGTTTTTTATTGGGGGTGGGGGGGTCGTTACCATCTCCTGAAATAAGAACCTCTCATATGTTGGCGTATCTTTGTGACCTTGTGACTCGAATAGATGAAGGAAAGAAAAGAAACACGATGAACGGCACCTGGATTTCAATATTCGTACGTGTCCATTGCGGGGATTGTAGGAAAACCTCCCCGGGTTTAAAAAATCCGCTGATCGAGCTTATGCTTCCAGGCTACGGGATCATTGGGGTGGAGATGACGAATCCGTTTTCTGATTTGTGCGGCATATCAACGTGCCAGGGTAAATTCGGTCGACGAAGGTCATGAATACCCTTCTTCCCCCCGTCATACACTCCGCACATTCCGTTGAGCGCCTATGTTGTTAAAGAGAGGGACGTTTGGTGTGGGGATCACTAATTTACCGCATTATCTCTCAGATTGGCACTGTCGTCGAGATAAGACCACACATTAACCCTTTCCTTCAGGAGTTTGATGTTCTTACGAAATATTCCAACGATTCTCCACCTGTGAGTCATGCTCTGATCAAACGTCCGAGTGGGGGCACACCCCTAAACCGGCCAAGCAGAGTCGATAGATGAAGAGACCGAAGGAAGCAACTTTTCGAATGCGGCAAGAGACAAAGCAATCGACGCGATCCCACACGCATAATTTGGTTGAGTTCAATTTTTAAACCCCTTCGTCCGAGGTTTTGATCGTTTCAAAACAAAAAGATTGAAACACTTGAACTTCACACGGTGGGGAGGAAGAGTAAAGAATGGTAACCGTAGAGCCTTCCTTGTAAGCAAAACACGGTTTGGTGGCTAACTAGCTGCGGGTAAATGACGCGGGGTGGCCTTTGATATGTAGTAGCCCGTCTGCTATCGAAGGAGACGATAAATCAAACCTTGCCACGCTCAAATCAGATGGCGGAAGCCACAACAACCCGGCGAGCGCGATCACCTCGAGACAGACTTGAACGAAACCCTACCCACACACACGCCATACATACCCGCTTGTATAGATAGCGCATTCGTCAAACCTAGCGGCGTACATCCCTCGCATTCAGTGATCCCGACAGACAAACGACAGTGCGCAGACAGAGAGGTAGACAGACAAACATCTATCTGAATAAAATGATCGAAAAAAAATGCTCGAATCAATACTAATGTATACATTTCCTTTGCTTTCGGCAATTTCTCCTGTGAGAAATGGTTCGAGTGATCAACGTTGAAGCTCATCGTGCATATTGTCGTATGGAAAGCATAGTAATAACAATAAATGTAACGTGCATTGCTTTCATTTTCCTTACTCGACGCGATGTGTTTACCCAAACCGACAGAGACGCCACAACTTACATCTTCTCATTGAAGTAAGACATTCCAACTGCTAAGAATATCTATGTTAGTGCAATTGTCACGAGCAGAACAAACAGGCATATAGGCGAACAAGAAATTGAATGGTCGAAATTCAATAGATTAGATTGGAAACAGTGCAGTTGAATGCGACATGCATTCGCTCCTTTTTCCTCGCCATGCCCTACCAGTAGGAGCGTTTGTTAGCCCTTGCATCACGCAATGTGTTTACCCACGCTGACAGAAATGCAGCCACCGTCACCTCCCCCTTCACGTAAGGCGTTCCGACTGCTATGAATGCCGATGCAATAGCATATGCAAAGAGCAGTTTTCAGATCGAACGATACTACGCCATTGCGTTGAGACGATGGGCACGATGCTTGCGATATTGATCCCGAAGGTTTGTCGTATGTTTAGATGGGGAGCACGTGTGTTGTTCTTGAAGTCATGACAGAAATACGGTACGCGCAACGCGGATTAAGCTGTCGGTAAGCAGAAAAACGTCAGTCAAGTCCTCACTAGTGAACACTATGTTAAGGGACACGAAGTACCTCAGCGGAGATGTTTGAAGAAACACCGTGACACGGCCGACAGGTGGGGTGCTCCAGAGAGGGCGCGTACTGTCCATCGGTGTTGTGTTTGCATGCCAACGGGCGTTCGTTTACGGATTGTATCATCCGCCTGGAGAACAGCAATATTTTAGTGAAGGCCGTTTTTTCATTGGTGAAG
The DNA here is from genome assembly GCA_039986635.1 of Sulfitobacter sp. Classification (GTDB taxonomy): domain Bacteria; phylum Pseudomonadota; class Alphaproteobacteria; order Rhodobacterales; family Rhodobacteraceae; genus Sulfitobacter. Next base: position 2,276 of record JBDWQI010000279.1, on the reverse strand, counting down.
TAGTCATTGGGCAATGCTCCGTTACGTGAAAAGAAACATTTTCGTGTTTTCACGAGCTTTATATGCTACTCGCTCGCAACTTCGAATACACGAGGAGAACACCTCGTGAGTCGTTCCTTGATATTTTTGACTGCCATTTGGGCCACCCGACGCCCTCACAAAACCCATCTTGAGCATCCCTCGACTTCGAGGGCTGCAGTTTCCTGTAGAGAACTGTGGCCAGCTGCGGGTAAAGTGCAAACCTTCAAACGCGGGGGGGGGGGTTGCCTCAATTTGTGCACCCCAAATTTCGACCAGTTTCGACCACAGCAGCACCTCTTAGTCGAGGTGTAGGCCCCTGTTGAGAACCTACGGGGGATCAATCTTGAGAGAAATACAAGCTGCTGTGATAAGGTCGTAACCGCCCCTCTCGGGTGACCACGAACCAGCTGAAGTTCTAAACGCAGCGTGTAAAAATAGCGATGTTTTTTCCTGTTCCGATGAGACATCAAGAGATTAGAGTGGCCTGAAACCCGGGAACCGGAGGGCATATGGGTGTCAGTGTGCCTTGAACGAAACAGACCGAAACCGTTCGAGATATCTCTATCAATGTGCGATTGTTTCGCCCAAGTATACCCGAGCATCTTCTTTTTAGATGCAGATACACACAATATGGGGCGAGACTCGAGTTTGCGACCCATTCTAGCAAGCGTAATGAGTACCAGGTATTCAAACTACCTTCACGAGTATATGTTATGGTACTTCTTGAATACGACTAGAGTCCGGTATTTACGTCATCATCACCTGTGGGTTCAGGTATTACAATCGATCGTATTTGTAGTACTTGGGAGGACTATCTCAGATGGAAAACCAGGTTTTTCCCAGCGAGGTAAGAGCCTTGCTCTCAGTCTCCCCGTGCGCGAAAGAAATGAAGCTGCTCTCCTCGTATCTGCAAGCAAGCAACACACGTGCGACCCAACGAGTACCTGCTTAATAGGGAGACCTGTCCAGGGATACAAAAGAGTCCCGACCTCGATCTTAACAAGTGGCGTCGTCGGCAAGACAATGATATCTGAAATTCGCGTGCTTTGCGTGTGACTAGCTACCACCATAAACAAAAGGGGACAGTGAACCGAACGGTGCAGGGACGTTGCAGGGAACGCAAACAGGCGACGTCCAAGTCCAGCTACGAACGGAGTAGAAAGGCGCACCGGGGAGCTTGAGGTCCGAACGGCCCACCATGACGACGACTACAAGTAGCAAGATCCCTTCGCCCGCAGGGAAGACGAAGCGGTCGCCGGTTGCGTTGATCGCATTCAGTTCATCAATGTGTTTATAGGCGTAGGTGGTGGAGTATGTTCAGTTAGACCCGTTGTATAACCTGATTGCTGACTAATTAAGTGGCTGCCGAAAGTCATTATACAGCTGAAGAGCACGGTGATTGACAGAAAACACGTAGGCCTCCTCCATGCCGTCTGGAATCGGTTTTGGAGCGCAAGTATTCTTAATTGTCCGGATGGACGAAAAAGAAACGTGGAAAATGTAATGAAGAAGCTGATGCCTGCCGAAAGTGTTGATTGCGCGGTACTCGTTGCCATGTAGATCTATGGGGGGCCTCGTTTGAGAACAGACCTATTTCTTTGTAGATACTGCCGGTTGTTCTAAGGAAATAACACGGCAACAACCCTCCCACCGTTTGTTTCCAACGATGCCCCGAGCGAAAATGAAACAATGTATCGTTTTTTGTTTTTGCTTCTGCTTTAGTTCCAGACGTTCTCCCGAAAACATATACTTTTGGGTAAATTTTCGAGAACGGCAAAAAACACATAACAAGAGAAGGTAGGATTTGGTCGAAAGCCGCGGTAACTATTGTATCTCTGTTTCGTTAGCCTGCACGCACCGAGCATTGTCGCGACGCCGAACGCATCTCAAAGGATTAAAATCCCCGAGCACCTTCCATGCCTCCACGCACCATGCTGCTTGCTGTCAGCACGACAATCGCTGGGAGCACAGAGGCTCGCGAGGTGTAGCTAGAGTATAACGTGGACGAGTGGCTTTGAGCTGTGTCAGTGGGCCGCCGGCGGTCCGCCGCTACGGTACACACGTTTTCACCTGGTCGTTGTCCTGGAACATGCGTCGTTCCGAATGGGCTCGTACTCGTACTCGTGCTCCTACCGCCTTGCTTGCAGACCGCGACAGCATAGCAACTCGTGTATCATTTCAATTCCACCATACCGTGGTAGTAGCAGCAGCAGCAGCAGCAGCAGCAGCAGCGGCAGCGGCAGCAGCGGCAGTAG
>JBDWQI010000278.1:0-2908 GCA_039986635.1 Sulfitobacter sp. | reverse complement strand
ATCGCACCTGTTGGAGGACAGAGTGAACCAGATGGTTTTGATTTCGATTTTTTCAGCGATTCTCATGTGGTTTCAACCAGATATTGAACATAAATTGAAATGAAACAGATGTCTACGCCAAATCGTTAGGACGGAGGTCGCATCTGTATGTTTGACAGCGGATACTCAACACGCTACCGTACAATGGAATGTTAAAATTGAAGACTGACACAGTTAATATCGTTAAGGCTAATAGATGTTCGGGTTTGCTAGACAGGGTTTGCAACGCTCCCTCGATGGTCCACACAATCCCATACACGTTTTAAATGGAACAGACTTCTAGGAGATATAGGTGGGAGGAAAAATAGAGGTGTATTCATCACTGCCGACAGCCAACAGGCTCCGATGTAGTTTACGGTTATATCCTGTCACGGACAACCTCGGCGGGGCCAATCGATGTCCAGATATTGTCGACATTGTTCCGATGGCCACAGTAAAGAGAGTCCGACATCGCCAATCGTAAACATGTCATCAACAGATCAGCTGCATATTTATTAGCCGGTCACAGTCGCTCGGCTGAGGTTAAATATTGTTTTTTCGAACGTCGTTGGTGTCAAAACCCTCTCGGTTCGCGATACACACGGCCATGCGATCGTTTGATGTTCTGGAGAAACCATTGATCGTGGACTTACTGCCGAAGCTGTCGGTGCCAGTCTTACTATAGCTCCTATCAGTTATGTTCTGAAATTACCTTAATGGAAGTAGATAAGTATGTGGACAATATCCTTGACAACACTCTATTTCAAGATCGGATGAAACCTATAAATACACCACAAAAACTATATAGTTTGGACGGTGTCTAAGGGACATAATTTGGCCGCCTAACGCGTTTTGTCATGTTTCTTTTGGGTGACTGTGTTGCTCGCACTATAGGTGCTGCGGTTGTTTTTGGAATGAATGGCAAAAACCCACTGAAGCACCGGCATCTCAATATTTGGTTTTTACGTAAGTAGCAAGTACACTCATATTGCGAAGTCGGACGGCACGAAACTCAACATCTCCAGCCGAAGCACACTATTATAGAAACTTTACGTGCTCATCGGATGATTCAAGCAGAGAAATGCGTACGATACATTTCAAATCCCTTTCGCACATGACCACAACAGGTGTTAAACTAGCGATGAACACAGCAGTCATGGTAAACAGAATGAGTGCAGAATAGCTATCGGACGTAAACCTATACCTCAGCGAGTAACAATGTACACAAGTATTTGTTGAAAGTACAGCGTTGTTTTCCTTCATTGTATATACCTCTTCCAGGCGCAATTCAGATCGGGGTCCTCACGCAGCCAGTAATCGGCAGTACGTTACATTGCGTCTGCGTCCTTTCTCACAAGACTTTCAACGTTTTGTGTTCCCGTGGACTGCCTTCCAACTAAGTATACACGCTAGACACCATGTGCAGCCAATGTCATCGTTGGCAGCAAGTAACCTGTCTAGAAGGGGGGCCTCGCAAGCGCAAAATCGACCGCTCGTCCGCCGAGAACGTCAAGGCGTTCTTCACCGGGGCAACTCGTGTATATGGAGCATAGCATTTCACTATGGGCGGCGGATATAAGTCCATGTATCGGAAAATTGGAACCCAACAGGTGTCTGGGAAAAACACATCACATTTAATACACGCCATCTAACTGGTAGGGATTTAAGCGTCATTGAAACGTATTTTTCCTTAATTCAGTAATGGCTGTAGTTGCCGCATACGCGTGTATCACGGTGTCCCGATCAGTATCACACAAATTTGTTTTTCACTAGCACAATCTTACGCCTGTCACCTCTGCATTCTGTATTTAAGTAAACAAATATCGTTCAGTCGAGCTACTGCGTGGAGATAGAGGGACATCTACGAAATATTGATTAGGTCGCCACCCGCCTAAAGACAGTCTTAAGTCGGTCAACTGATCAGCATTTTCGACAATGCCACAGGGTCCCACAGGCAAACCGAACCTCGACCGGTGCCGACATACGCGAAAGTGAAGCACGGTTGACAAATTCAAGCTGATACAGCGGTGTGTTCGCCGCAGTACCTGCTCTGATACACGTATCGGCTGGTGCTGCGAAAGGGCGCTTGCTTGTGTGACCGATAATTCTGCCAACGAAGTAACTCCGCTGGGTAACTCCAGTATGTCTTTGCAGTCTTCGGTTTCAAAATGTTATCCTTGGGCGTTCTACACCGCCCTAGGGTATTTTAAATACAAAGTTTGTTGGACCCAGCTAGCTGCCCGTTGAACACCTCACATTCGCTTAGACAGAGATCGCGATGGTAACCGCCCTCCACTGGAATAGTTCTACGTCATGGTGATCGACATATGGTAGGGCGGGGGCGTACGCATGAGCGGAATGATTCCACGATCAAAGTGCTGCACAAGACGAAGAACCGGACCGAGTACCGCAACTATCGAGAGGCATCCTCTTGGCATACGCTGGCGAGGTTCTCCTAAAGGTAATCATCGATCGCCTCAGCAATTATTACGAACGGGGGGATACCGTACAAGAAAATCAGCGCGGCTTCAAACTGCAACGGTCGACCCATGATATTATGACGGTAGTTCAACGATTTAACCAATCGGCACCAGTGAAGAGCACCCCTCTTTATATGAGTTTTGTCTACCACGTCAAGGCATACGATTAAGTCGTACGGACGTTCCGGTGGACCGTGGTCGCCCTAACTGACGCACCACCACCGAATATGTTCGCGGGTTTCCACCACTTCTACGATGGATTGCGTGAGGGCATTCACATCGACGATAGTGGAGATACGGACTTGTACGGGGTGGGGCAGGCCCTACGGCATAGATGTTTGCTCGCGCCTTTGCTGTTCGACCTGTTATTTGACACCAGACCTCGTGTGGCGGCGGGGCGGTTTAGCGCC
>JBDWQI010000277.1:0-5577 GCA_039986635.1 Sulfitobacter sp. | reverse complement strand
TCTGTTCCGCGCGTACTACGAGTATACTAGTCTAGCAGTATTTCGTCCGTTGGTAGTGTTCGTACTGCTTCTGCGAGACTCAGTACTCGCAGTACCGAAATACTCTCAATATGCCCAGTATACTTCGAGTATGAAGTATATACTTCAATCGTCTGTGCACCGTGTCGACAATTCTTAGGCCCAGCGTTCAGCACAAATCACTCCCAGATAGTAACACACGAGTGGGAGTTGGAGCGAACTACTTTCGCTGGAAACAACTAGAGTACTTAAAGCAGTCTGGCAGTTTTTCGAGAAATGCATTCGCGAGGAATATATTTGAACGTACTGCGAATATTCATATTAATCGTATCTCGAGGTTCTGCACTGCGCATATTGCCTTTACTCCTAGTAGTTCGTGTTTCGATACTATACCGCGGGTACATACTTACCTGTGTTCTCGGTGTTCGGTACTGCTCATACTCTCATTACTCTCAGTATTTGGGCCTTCTCAGTACTCGCAATATTTTGGCCGCCAGTACTCCAATACTCCCAGTACTCGGACTACGAAATGTTCTCGAGCAATTATCTGTGAAAGCTTAATGATACCCTGGGCACCAAGAAACATTCATTTTGGGCGAATATATACATACCACTAGCAACGGACGAAATAATACTAGGGTTAGCATATATTAGTTCCATCAAAATAGTCCTTATATTTAGGATGTATGTGCTATACCTTACTCAGCCAGTCACAAAGTAATATGGCGCAACCTCGACCTCACGCAACTTTTTTGTACTTACGTTTACGCCTCATACATCGATTTGTTCGCCGCGAGTCATCTGGATCATTGTATCCACTTGCCGATACCCTATTTTATATTTTTGTAGTACTGACCCCACACTAATTCCGTAAAAAGCAGTATAATAGTATGCCCTCAAAACTATGTGTGTGTGTTCTTCACGTTAGAATGATGGGTGGATGCAGGTATACTTCTAATCACGTGTGCAGGATTTTATACGAGTATCATTTCGCTCTTGTGCCACTCCTCTAGGCACCTCCCGGAGGAGAACCTTGTATACCTACTTATTCGTGCCTCCCACATTTCGAGTGCCCGTCCATGAACCGACTGAAACTCGGCCCATCATATCAAATAGTGCTCCAGACACCATACAATGGTGTGCAGTAAGCAGAACATACAGCGCAATGCCATGTTCTGGACTGATATTGATTGGAAGATTGGTGATTCATGCTTTCAATCTAAATGTTTGGATCCCGCCAAGATAACGCCTTACGATGTAACTTGAAACCCCTTTAAAACGCATCCCTCCGCCCGTTGCCCGTGCTCTTCACCCACACAAACCACGGCTGTGCCCAGGCACCATCATGCAGATGCATTTATGTATTTTTATATGCGTCTTTGCTCCAACGATTTCGCTAGTTGTGTTTTTCATGTGTGGGATGTGGGGAGTGGGAAGCCATGGCAACACTGTAAGCCGCATGGGATACCAACAGCAAATGAATCACGAAAACTGAAAAAAAATGTGCACCAACCAGACTTTATGCAAGAAGCCGCGCCATGGATAGTGTTCAGGTACGTGTGCGTCCTGCGCTACTGCGCTGCTGATACCTTACCACACTTTGATGTCTATTTTTTGTGCAGATGGAATGCTACACCCTGTTGTACACCTTTCCGTGGAATAAGGAGGATGCATACTGCGACTCGTACAGTGTACTATAGTGGTCTATATTGTTGCTGAAATGAAAAACAAAGGCATTTTGAGCATACATCAGCATACATGTCGTAGAATACAAGCAGGAACCACGAAGTTTGGCGCGCTAAAGATCAAGATTGAGTTCGAGATTGAGATTGGCTCTTCTTTTCGCCGAGATTGCCGGAAGGATCAAGATTGCTATTTTTCGGGCGATATGTTTCAAGAATTGATTGGGGCACTGTTTTCGGAGGCGATGCCCAACAGCAGTGATAGGAATGATGAGCTAGGCGGAACAGTACAAAATATGGTCGTCGAGAATATAGGAGTTTTCGTGCTGGTTACGATATTCGAGTCAAAATGAAGAAACCTGAAACAAACAACGACTAGAAGAATCGACACATCCTGGATTTCAAAATTATTCCTTTTTTTTGATCTGAGAACCGGATGGCCCTAATAGTCATCGGATGTTGGGGCACGCGGATCTTCAAATAAAAAAATCGTCTGATCGGATTATGATTTTTCGGACACAAGAATAGAAGAAGCAGATGCTTTCTTCATGTTTCACCTTCGGGATCGACGAATACAAATCTGAAGCTCGAAATCGAACAGCAAAGGAATCCGCCAGAGGACTGCTGTAATGTTGGGTAAGCAATTAAAAAATTCATGCTTATTAATTAATCGCGTTCTTTCCGTTGCTTAATCTTCGCAGAATCAGAGCAGCGTTGTCGTGAATATATATTTAACAAGAATATAAACAACCGAAAAATAGTTGCTTTAAGCATGCCTGTTTCCCATTTTGTACTATAACGGGGGTCCATAGTAAATAGGACCAAATATTGTCGGTAAAAATATGTAAACATATAGGTTTTTATGTATACCATAGGTCCTATTAACTATGGACCCCCGTAATATATACCTTCGTACTTTAGGATCACGGCACTGCTGCTGCAAGCCTCCGTCAGCAGTGACAGAGGCGACCCTGCTTGTCGCGTCAACAGTGTGGATGAGGGAGGTGGGCGTGACGTCCGTTAAACAGCTCCGGGAAACGTCGTTGCAGGTCTGTGAGGCTGCCTGGGCGAGTAAACTGTTGTATTGTTAGTATTACGGGGGTCCATAGTTATAATAGGACCTATGGTATAAACAAAAACCTATATATTTACCTATTTTTACTAACAAAATTTGGTCCCGTTAACTATGGACCCCCGTAATAGTTGAATTACCAACATGACAGAAAGATATGAGGTATACGCGCCATCCGCGGTTGTATGTCGAAAAATGAGTGGAATGGGGGCATAGTTATTCAAAATCACCTACTAAGAAATTTTTTTCTTGGGTTACTTCAGACAATAGGTTCTTGAAAAAAAACAAAAGCGACAGGGTATGCCCGGGTCCCAACGGTGTTTACAGGAAGCCGTTTGGAAAATCGCTAAAACGCAGAAAAACGGGGACGGTCCCAAATATCCCCGCCAAAACCAACATCTTAGATCGAGCTGAAAAATTCAGGGTAGGTTGACATTTTAGGGTGGGCATCACGATTCCGTGGTCATATTTTCGCGCTCAGCTGTGTTGGTATGCTACGGCCTCACCTAGCTACACACACACCTGCTTGTAATTATAAGCAAAAAAAAAAAAACAAACGGCACGTCGACCCTAAAGCAAAGTCCACAAATCTTTTATTCCTCAGCCCTGATACTCGTTTTTCACCCGCTGCGCCCCTCAATAACCTATCCACAACGCATTCTGAACGCTGAGGTGGAATTTGATTGGTTTCGCGCACTCGACCCTATTCCCAGTGTTCATCACAACCTTCTCCTTCACCCTGTCCATTTCAATCTTCGGTACGAGACCCGGGCACATCCTGTGCGCGTGGCACTGCTCGTTTTTCGGCACAATGAAAAATGTGCGATAGCAGGATGCACATCCTGCAACATCTCTGCTTTGATATCAAAGCTTCTTCGTTTTTGTCGATGAAAACCGTCTTCGCTTGCGCAGCTCTACAGTACTTCTGGGATTCGAGTCGCCACCAACGCGGGTGGTGGTCAACTTGAACCCTCCCCGGACGGGCCTGCACTCGTGCCCTACGACAAACTCTTTTGCGGCCCCACACGCTCAGTTTGCTCGCAGTTGCTGGGCTTCGCAATCGGCACCCGCGCTCGACTAGTGGCCAGCGCCAAGCAAGTCGGAGCTTTACTCATTGTCAAGCCTCTGGCCACAACAGTTTTGCTCTGATCGTTTTTTTCGTAGATTTTTACCCCCACAAAAAAAATCGGCCAAGCCGAGTCGGTTGGTGGGAGGTACAAGGAAGAGCAAAGTCCGGAATTGATTTTGTTTTTCAAGGCAATCCGAAGCGTTTTCTTTTTTTTCTTTTTTTTCTTTTGGGCGTTTCAGGACGATCCCTGAAATCAATTTCTATATAAATATTGTTTTTAGGTGGGCGCCAAGCCGTTTGAAAGGAAAGGATCTAACCGCGGATGGTGCCTATAGTGGCCGACATATAGATGTGCAGACGACAGAACGCATTCGGGGTGTGGTGGATGATTTTAACATGTGTTTCGCTTTCACGTTTTTGTCAAATCCATCAGCTGGGGGCTTGAGCGGTAGACTGGTCGATACTTCATTTTGCAAGCTGCGTTTGTGTGGTCTTGATGCACTCACAAACATATTCCGAGTACGTCTCAGCTGTGAGTTCGACCGGATGAGTATGCGATACTCAAGTTCGGTAGCTGCCCGAAACGTCGTTTTCCCAGCAGCAGCAAATATCTTCTCGGTCGCAAATACACGGCACAGGGCACATAATATATCACGATGACAAAAAATACCAGATTTGTATGCACTCGTCATTTGTTATTTTCAATCTAACTCCTGTCCTGCTCGCCAGGCCGGATCGTACGCAAAATATGATTTCGTGGATTGAAAACGGAAGGAAGTTGAACTTTTCACCGGCAACAAATCCCACCACATCGTTATTCGATGTGCCATCTTATTGTGATTTTGGTTCTATTTCGTGAAGCAGGAATAAAAACATATACTTCGGTATACAGGGCAGAACTGAGATTTTGAACTCGACGACACGAACTAGTCATCCACGCCGAGTTGAGCGATCAACCGTCACCACCAGTCCCTCGCAGGAATGAATCCAATGTGGCACCTCCTGGAGAGCTGTGCAAGGGATTTCCTAGCCGCTGAACCAGCAAGGAGCTCTCGTTGTCACGGAGGATGAGCTGCTTTCGGCGGTTGTAGTCGGAAAAACTCATAACTTAGATTGTTTCGATACTGCTGAAGTCTCGTCCTATTCATCCCCAACGTTGTCTTGCCCAGAAGAGCAGCTGGAGTTGGGCGGCTGCAACGCACGCCATGCCGGCGAAGGTACTGATATCCTCCTTCTCCGAGGTGGTCGATGAACGAACTCTGCGTCCCAGCTGCGTACATGCGTAACCAAGCACGAAGCGTCGTGGCCCGTCATGAGCCCAGTCTTTACCTTACAAAAAATGTATAATGTCTTCGACGTCTCCTACAAGAAAAAGCGTTTTCAATCGCTTTTATGAAATTATACCAGGTGATTGAACAAAGCCGCCAGCAAAAAACATTTATTCGGTCAAACAAAATTATTATTAAAACCAAGGAACATTTTTTTCAATAAAAAAGTTCTATAAGACGCAGTTCTGATCAGTTATTATTTAATATGAGACCAAATACCCCGAAACCTCCCTAAAGAGAATATTACAATCACCCAATATAATAATGCATAAGATCCGGCTCCAATGGCGGTCGATGCTCGAGGACAACAGCAGCGCACGATGAATAGAATAGAGCATGGTCATCTCCCTCCGTGTCCCTTTTTTTCTCTCCTTGCTCTCTGTCTCTCTCTCTCTCTCTCTCTCTCTC
>JBDWQI010000276.1:0-113330 GCA_039986635.1 Sulfitobacter sp. | reverse complement strand
ATAGAGATCTAAGATCACCGCCAGATAGAGCCAACCCTCGCTGGTCCAAATGTACGAGATATCACCCGCCCATTTTTGATTTGGCCCATCGGCAGAAAAGTCCTGATCCAGCAAGTTGGGCGCGATGTTGAACGCATGGTTACTGTCCGTGGTCACCTTGTATTTTTTGGTCCTGACGGTCTTGATGCCGTTCATGCGCATCAGGCGGCCAATCCGGCGGTGCCCAACCCTCAGCCCCATCTCCTGCAACTCTTCGGTCATGCGTGGTCGACCATAGCTATGCAGGCTCTGACGATGTTGCTCTCGGATATGTCGCAGGAAATGGACCGGGCTGTGTTCTTGGGGACTGGGGCAGATGGCCAGCCCTTGGGCGTGGTGTCAGGTGCGGCCACTTACGGCATCACTGAAACCGCGGTAGACACACAGGTGCGCTACAAGGTGATTACTGATGCAGTTGCCAGGTTCATGAACCGCAATGCAGCGTCAAAACCATCTGATGTGCGGGCGCTGTTCCGGCCAGAACTGTGGTCCTATCTTGATAGTTTGGTCGCAAATGATGGTGGAACTGTATTCGATTGGGACCGTGTACTGCGGACATTGGGCGCTGGTAACATCGCGATGTCGCATGAAGCCCTTGCAGATCCTGTTGCCGGTCCACCTCTCGAATTTTCGACTTCGGCACTGCTGACCACGTCAGCGGGTGGTGTCGCCCCTGTCTTTGCTGGAACTTGGGGCAGCGTTGACCTTATCAGGGATGTATTTTCTGATGCGCAGTCCGGTGGGCTAAGGCTGACCGCACTTGCGACGGTGGACCTTACGGTGGCGCGGCCAGATCAGCTTGAAGTGCTGACCGGTTTGGCGATGACCGAATAATGCTCTGGGGCGCTCATATAGGCAGCCTTGAGCTGCGGACTGAGGGCGGGGAAACCCGCCTTCGGGCCACCTTCCCATATGGTTGCGAAACCGTTTTGGCGTCTGGCGTCGGCATGGGGCGAGAACGGCGCGAACTTGTCGCGGCCCGCGCCTTCGCAGGACGACTGGAACGGGGCGAAGACGTGCATTTCCTGTCTGGTCATGACTTCAGCAAACCGCTCGCTTCACGCTCTGCCGGCACTCTGGTTTTGCTCGAAACTGAAGACGCCCTGACTGTGGATGCAACCATCAGCGCCGAGATGGCGCAGGTCTCATATGTTCGAGACTTCCTGACGGCCCATGCTGCTGGCCTTGTACGGGGCCTGTCACCCGGCTTTCGTGTCACACCCGGCGGCGAACATGTCGAAGAACGTAGCGGCGCGATTGTGCGCATCATCAAGGCGGCTGACCTCTTTGAGATCAGTGCCGTGACCAAACCCGCCTATCCGCAAGCTCAGATCGAAGCGCGGAATTGGGAACCCATTGGAGAGGTCGCTGAACGCGTTGTCCACCGCCACGCCTCAGATCGTTGGAGATAAACATGCTTGGATGGCTCAAAAACATGCTGCACCCGATGGAAACGCGTTCCAGCGGGGTAGGGTACCCGCTTCTCACTGATGAGCTGATGGAGTGGATAGAGCAAAACGATGTCAACATGGATTGGCTCTTTGGCGGCAACCCTTCTGTCATCGTGAAACGTGCAGTTGAGAAATCCAAAGAAGATCGCCCCTTTCTCGACTACGCTGGCTCATTTGAGTCTGAACTGAAGCCTACGCTGGTTGCGATGTTGCGGGCCGTGGTTTTTCAGAATGTGCCAGTTGAGGAGGCTCACAACGCGTTTTCCGTAGTTGTTCAAGAGTTTCGCGCTGATCCAAACATTGTGAGAGAAAATAATGACAAAATGAACTGAAAGCTCTTGAATTTCCCAAGAGGGCTTGATACCTCTTGGGAAACGCAAGAGGAAATTGATCATGAAACTAAAACTCACCACACCGGCCGCCTGCAGAGTTGCTAGAATTGATCGTGACCGGTTCAACGAAGAAGTTGCGGCAGGTAACTTTAACTGTGCACCAAGTACGATCCCGGGCCGTGCACGCCTCTTTGATCCCGATGATATGGTGGCGCTTTGGCTCTTCCGTGATCTGCTGGAAGATGGTGAGAGCAAACGGGTCGCCGGTCGTATTGCTTGCAAGATCAGCCAATTGGCACGTGAATATCCGGAAGATCGGACAATTTCTCTGGTCAAATCCTATTTTAATGATGGTGGCACCGCGATGCGCACAAAAGACGTTCCTGATCCCTCAGAATGGGACAAAATCCTGATCGGCGGCACCGATATTAAGGAAGTTCGGACATTTCGCATTGGAAAGATGCGCGATATGATTGCGCATGCAACTGAAGAAGAACGTGCCGTTATTGGCGAGCGGGACTAGGTTTTGGCTTTGCATTTCGACTTCCCCCCTCGGCTTATGCCCGGCCCACAAGCCGCGCATTTCCTCGGTGCGTCGGAATCAAAGCTCAAGTCCTTGGCTATCCCCCGTCGCGTGCTGGACGGCAAACGGGTTTATCATATCAATGATCTGGTTGCCTTCGCTGACGCACTCAGCTTGGAAGGTGAATCGGAGTAGAACCCATGCGACGGTATCTTCGGAGTGAAATCGTGAAAAAGCCCAGGGTTCATCGCGTCAACAAACGTGGGAAAGTCTACAAATATCATAAGTTTACACGCGCAGCGTTGCCGAATGGCGTGCCAGAAGATCATATCGACTTTGTCGCTGCGTGGGAGATTGAAGAAAGCAAATCACCGGGCGCTCGGCAGCGATCTTCAGTAGGCACCGTCGCGCACGGTGTAAATCTCTATCTCAAATCCAAGCAAAATGCTGAACTCAGCAAAGAATATAGGGCGACAATCAACAAAAACGCTCGTGACATTCTCCAGAAGTACGGAAATGCACCGCTTTCTATGCTTGGTCCGCTTCACATCAATTCTGACCTAGCCAAATACACAGGCACGCAACGCGTCGCGCGCTGCAAAGCGTGGCGGCAGCTAGGCCTTTGGTGGAAAGAGCGCCAATTGACCGAATTTGACCCTTCTGACGGCATTATATCGATCAAAGCTCCAAAGACTGATGGCCACCTGCCATGGTCCAAAGACGAAGTGCAGGCGTACCGTGATCGTTGGGCCATCGGCACCACCCAAAGGCTCTGCTTTGAACTGGTGTACTGGACAGGCGCGCGCACGGTTGATGCTGTTGTGCTTGGCCCCCGCATGATCGGTGGTGACGGTCTTCTGACATTCAAGCAAAGCAAGACGCAAAACCCTGCGCACATCCCTTGGACTTCGCCCCTTCCAGATTGGGGCGAGACACTTGAGGTGGATCGAGCGCAGATGTTGGCCTGTTTGCCGAAAGGTGTCTTTACCTACTTAGAAACCAGCACAGGCAAGCCGCGCACAAAGAAGGGTCTGAGCAATCTCCTTTCAGCTGCGGCCCGCAAGGCCGAAATTCAAGGTCGCAGTGCGCATGGATTGCGGAAATCCCGCCTGACCGCGCTGGCGGAAGTAGGTGCCTCTGTTCATGTGATCATGGCTTGGGGCGGTCACAAAACGCTCTCTGAAGCGCAGGAATACATCAAGAGCGCAAACGTGAAGCGAGTTCTAATCGGAACAGAACAGGACCAGAACACGGTAAACCACATCGTTCCAATCGGTAAAATGGTGAAAAAGTGATGCAAAATCAAATAGATAATGACTTACTGGCGATCCCTGAAGGACTCGAACCCTCAACCTGCTGATTAGAAGTCAGCTGCTCTATCCAGTTGAGCTAAGGGACCGCTGTGCCGGTTCTCCATCATCCTTGACAGCTTGGCAAGACCGATCAGGCCCAACATCAAATCGATTTGGTCATGTAAACACTGAGCGGATCAATGCGGTAGCCAGAAAACGGTGGGCATTCTGCAAAACCTTCGGATATATAGAGCCCACGGGCCGCTGCAAATGCGGGGTCTGTCCCAGTTTCCAGATTGACCCGGGACGCGCCCATTGCACGTGCTGCATCCAACAATGTCCGTAACAACAAACGCGCAACACCTTGGCCGCGTGCCTCAGCTGTAGTGTGCATGGATTTCAACTCAGCGGTTTGCGAATCCAGCGGTGTCACAGCCCCGATCCCGAGCAATACGCCTTCCTTGCGCAAGCCGAACAAACAAGCACCAGCCTGCACCAAAGTTTCAGGTTCCATGACATGGCAACTTTCCGCGGGGGACAAGCTGCGCATCAGGTCGAAATGTCGTTCAATCAACGCTCTGACATCGACGTCATTCGGATTTTCACGGGCCGGGACGAATATCGGCTTCGCTTGGTTCAAAGATGTAGAATCATTCATGCGATGACAATGACCTACCCAGAAGATATTCGTAAGGTAATATCTTCTGGTCAGGTTTCGCTATGTTGGTTCAGGCGAGGTCGCGCCCGCCAACGCTTCAGCAACTGCGATATCGGCCATTTTCAGAATTGCCTCGCGTGTATTTGCTACCGCAATGAACCTCCCGTTATGGCAAAATTTTGCGCCGTTGACACCGCTGGCGGCCGCCAACGCATCGTCGGTCAATCCAGCCCATGCGGCGGGGAGATCTGCGCGGTTTTCAAAGGTGTCATCGCCGACCCGGATCGTGGTCAGGGTCCAATCTGTGCCGCGCGGATGGATTGCGAACAACAGATGGTCCGCTCCTGCCTTTTCCACGCCCGCACGAAACGGCATGCCCATCGGCAATTCCAGAACGCATCCCTCGCCTGCGGTTTGGATGGCCGACAGAACAATGTCTTCGGCCCGGATTTTGGCGGCTTTTCGTTTGATCTGTGCTTCAACAAAGGCACGCGCTACAGGCAATGCAGCCATAAACGCGCGATCATCGGCCCCCTCCTCGCGATCATCAAACACGGTCTTTAGGCTTTCGAGCAATACCGGCAACGTCATGCCCGAAAACAACGGACCAGCCTCAGATGGGTTCACCGCGCCGTTGTCAACAAGATCAATGGGCAGAACAAAACCCCGATCAAAAGATGCATGGATCGTCTCAATGTCTTTTTCCGGCACCTCCATCGCGATCAGAAAGTCGCGACCATAATGTGCCCAAATCAACCCGAACGAGCTATAGGGTTGGCCGTCTTCGCGCAGCGGATTGGGGCGTTGATGGTGATCAAATATCTGCGCGCCCGCGTCGAAATCACCACCGACATCATAAATGATCCGAGTCCCCTTTGGGGTGATCCACGCCTTGTCCCTTGTGCGCAGTAAAGTCGCATCCGGGAACAAACGTGTCAGAACAACTGAGGACAAAAGTTCATCCGCATGAAAACCACCGGAGTGCGTGACAAGATGAGTGATAGTCATAAAGAGAGGCTCCAGCCGGGTTGGACAAAATCTGAGCGACCAAATTGGTCGCTCTGTGGATCATGACGAAAATGGATTTCTGTGCTTTTCAATGTGCCTGTAGATCACAAAAAGAAACTATCCGCCGCAGCATGCTGTAACAGAAGTTTCCTCGGTTCGGCCACATCAATCCAAATGAATGCCCATCAGGTCAACGATACCTCAGCATCTTCAAATTAACCACGCAATTACAATACCTTATGCTCAAACAAATTTAAGAAAAAGCAAAAATCGCGCGGATATTGGGATAAAACCTTGCGAAACGGATCAGATGACAAGAACCTACGCCCAGAAATGGCTGAGGCCCTCTGGAAATTCGTTGACCGACACCGCAGTTCCAAACTCTGCCAGACCGTCAGGACTAGTGTGTCCACGCCCCACGCCGGCCCGTTGCGAAATTTTCGCCGTATCCGCCGGGGCGAATATTGGGTTTCCGCTTATTGGGTTCTTGCACTTGTGCATCGATGTCATGTTCGGCCGCATATTCCAATGCCGCCTCTTTGGTATCAAACTGCAGATTAACCTGTGCTTGGGTATCTGAGGATGACGTCCACCCCATCAACGGATCAACCTCGCGCGCTTCTGACGGGGCAAATTCCAGCACCCAATGGTGGGTTTTGGCCGTACCGGACGACATCGCAGTCCGGGCAGGTTGAAAAATGCGTGCGCGCATGAGAGCCTCATCAATCTAAATTCCCCGGCATTATCGGGCATTTGTGCGCTTGGAGCAAGAGGACGCAAAAGGAAAATAGGAAAAGAGCTTGCTAATTGCCGCATCGCAGCATTAGTCTCCTTTTTCAGATCGGATACTCAAATGCTGCCCCAAGATTTCTTTAACATGCAACTGCGCCTGACGACTTTGATGGTTGAGGCCCAATCCGTCATGACTTTGCGAATTTTGGGGATGAGTGGGATCATTGCGACACCGCAAGGTGAAAACAGCCGAATGATGCAAGAAAAAGGCCCCGCTCTTGCACAATCAGTTGCCCATGCATCGCAGGCCTTGGCAGCAGGCCAACGACCCGACCAATTATTTGACGCAGCCCTTGCCCCGGTCAGCGACCGCGTTAGATCAAACCGCAAACGTTTGATGAAATAATATCGGACTACTGACAGTATACGTCAGTAAAGGCCATGTTGGGGTTGAACCAAACTAAAAAAGCGACAGTTTGAGGGGACAGACCAAGGAATCGCACCATGCCGTATGCCCAAACTGACAGCTCCGACGCCACAGCGGTTCTTGCCAACCCTGCGCCTGATGTGCGCAGCCGTCCCAAACTCGAAGGGGGGCGCGCCTTTTCACTTGAGACGGAATTTGCGCCTGCCGGGGATCAACCCACAGCCATCAAAGAACTGAGCCAAGGGGTACGGGACGGTGATCGCGATCAGGTGCTTTTGGGCGCTACCGGCACAGGCAAAACATTTACAATGGCCAAGGTCATTGAAGAAACCCAACGCCCCGCGATTATTCTTGCGCCAAACAAAACGCTCGCTGCGCAATTGTACGGTGAATTCAAAAGCTTTTTTCCTGACAATGCCGTCGAATATTTTGTCAGTTTTTATGACTATTATCAGCCCGAAGCCTATGTGGCGCGCTCGGATACTTACATCGAAAAAGAGAGCCAGATAAACGAACAGATTGACCGGATGCGCCATTCTGCCACGCGTGCCTTGCTCGAACGTGATGATGTGATCATCGTGGCATCCGTGTCTTGTATTTATGGTATCGGGTCGGTCGAAACTTACGGCGCCATGACCCAAGACCTAAAGGCTGGCGAAAGCTATGATCAGCGCAAAGTCATTGCAGATCTTGTCGCACAACAATACCGCCGCAACGACGCAGCCTTTCAGCGCGGATCATTTCGTGTGCGGGGCGACAGCCTTGAGATTTTCCCGGCCCACCTAGAAGACCGCGCATGGCGGCTGTCTTTCTTTGGCGAAGAATTGGAAAACATCACAGAATTTGACCCGTTAACCGGAGAGAAAACCGATACCTTTGAACAAATTCGGGTCTACGCCAACAGCCACTACGTCACGCCGAAACCAACGATGCAACAGGCCATTATCGGTATCAAAAAAGAACTGAAAATCCGGCTTGATCAGTTGGTCAATGACGGCAAATTGCTTGAAGCACAGCGGTTGGAACAGCGGACCAACTTTGATCTGGAAATGTTGGAAGCAACTGGCGTCTGCAATGGGATTGAGAATTACTCACGGTACCTCACAGGACGCGCCCCCGGTGAGCCGCCCCCAACCCTGTTCGAGTTCATTCCCGACAACGCCGTTGTCTTTGCTGACGAATCCCACGTCTCAGTTCCTCAGATTGGCGGCATGTACAAAGGGGATTATCGGCGCAAATTTACCTTGGCGGAACATGGTTTCCGCCTGCCTTCTTGCATGGATAACAGACCTCTGAAATTCGAAGAATGGGACGCCATGCGCCCGCAATCCGTCTTTGTGTCTGCCACCCCGGCCTCTTGGGAGATTGATCAGACTGGTGGTGTTTTCACCGAACAAGTGATCCGCCCCACTGGCCTGTTAGATCCGCAGGTCGAAATCCGTCCCGTAGAAATGCAAGTCGATGACCTGCTTGATGAGGTGCGCAAAGTCGCCGCTGACGGGTACCGCACACTTTGCACCACTCTGACCAAACGCATGGCCGAAGACCTGACGGAATATATGCATGAACAAGGTATTCGCGTCCGCTACATGCACTCAGACATCGACACCTTGGAACGCATCGAAATCCTGCGCGATCTGCGATTGGGGGCTTTTGACGTATTGATCGGCATCAACCTTTTGCGCGAAGGGCTCGACATACCCGAATGCGGGCTTGTCGCCATTCTGGACGCCGACAAAGAAGGTTTCCTGCGCTCCGAAACCTCGCTTATTCAGACGATCGGCCGCGCCGCGCGTAACGCAGAGGGGCGCGTGATCATGTACGCGGATCGCATCACAGGTTCGATGGAACGTGCATTGGCTGAAACGGATCGCCGCCGGGCCAAACAAATTGCCTATAACGAGGAACATGGGATCACGCCTGCCACCGTGAAAAAGAACGTCGATGACATCTTGGCCGGTCTTTATAAAGGCGACACCGATCAGGCACGGGTCACCACACAGATCGACAAAAAGATGGCTGGGTCCAACATGCAAGCCGTGCTTGAAGGGTTGCGTTCGGATATGCGCAAAGCCGCTGAAAACCTTGAATTCGAAGAGGCCGCGCGCCTGCGGGACGAAGTCAAACGTCTTGAGGCTGTGGACCTTGCTATCGCTGATGATCCAATGGCGCGACAATATGCGGTGGACAAAGCGGTGGATGATGCCAAAGGCAAATCGGGCCGCTCAACCTTGGGCCGCGGCGGTATGCGCGGCGGGGTGAAACGCAGGAAAGGCAGGTGAAAGCACTACTTGGCCTTGTGCTGGCATGTGGGGCGGCATGGCCTGCATCCGCATGGGAATTCACGCCCGGCACACCTTGCGTTTTAAAACATGAAACGGAGCAAATTGCGCTCGAGCTAACCTATGATCCAACAGCGCCGCTCTACTCAATCTCCGTTACACAGGGGGTTCCGTTTGATCCGGCCCCGATCTTTTCAATGCGACTTCGGGGGAGAGCCCCGCTGACAATATCAACGGACCAACACAAGCTCAGCAATAGCGGCAAGACCCTCACCGTCATCGACCGTGGTTTTGGCAACGTTCTGAATGGTTTGCAATTTGGTCAGGGCGTGGTGATACAATTGGGGCAAACCCAAATCGACCTCCCTTTGGTCGGGGCCAGCGCGCCCGTTGCCTCCTTTCGCACATGCGATGTTCTGCCCACCGCCTAGCGTCATTCTTAACGCCTGATTTACATCGATTAATCCTTTATTAACGACGCCACGCAATCTTGATCCACAGGAGGTGCCATGAGGCTTCTTGTTGCAATTTGCGTGGCCTTTTGGCTTAGCGCCGGATCCCCGGCGCAGGCAGGCGCGTGGCTGCGTGAAAAAGGCTCTGGGTTCACCTCCTTGTCCTTTGGTTTGAACAGGTTCGAAGAAGGGTCGCAATCGCTCTATTTTGAATACGGTCTGTCCGAAAAAATGACCATTGGACTTGATGTGACCACCTCAACTCAACGCAGTGATTTTCGCGATGGCCAAGGCCACATCTTCCTCAGGCGGCAATTATGGGCCAACGATGGGCCACATAAATTGGCCTATGAAATTGGCATTGGTGGTACAATCCGCGACGACGCCGTGCTTCCAACGTTTAAATCCGGGCTGTCTTGGGGGCGCGGTGTGCAACTCTATGATCGCAACGGCTGGGTCAACGTCAATGCTGCGTTCATTTACGAACCCTCATTGGGGGAACATATCACCAAAATGGATGCCACCTTTGGTCTTGAATTGGGGCAACGTACCTCTGGGTTGGTGGAGCTTTCCTTGTTCCATCAGCACGGGGATACCTATCAAGCCGTTGAACCGTCCCTCCTCATTCGGCCCAAAGACAGCCGCTTCAATTTCAAGGTAGGAGCCAAAATTCCCTTTGATGATCAGGACAAATCCTCCCTCAGATTAGCGGTCTGGCACAGCTTTTAAAACTGCGCCAAACCCGCCGTCTAAGCTACCCATCCATCCGAATGCTGGCCTGCACACGGCCCCGCACTGCAACAGGCCAGATCAGCTGAACCTGATCGCGCTGTGCGCCATGGGAGGGGCCTGCATGCGGCATGGCAAACTGCAATGCATCATTGATATCGCGGACCTCATCTAATGCCACAACCGCATCCACCTTGACCGCCTCACCGCCAAAGGGCAGATGACCCGACGCATTCACCGCCCAAGCATTGGCCACTGTGTTTTGACTGTGATCCACCAATGCCGGGTTTGATACCTGCGCTGCGACCCCGATAAACGAATTGCCAGTCATAGACACGCTCTTACACTGCGCCATGTCCATCTCGGCAAATGTTGTGTCAATCCGATCCACCCGATCAATCACATTGGTCGGGCTGTGAAACCGGTTCCCTGTGATTGCCACACCATTCAAAAACTGCCCAACCCCATACGGTTTCACGGCAATAAAACTAAACCACGGCGCCACATCCCCACACAGAAACACGTTATCCGTTACACTCAACCCACAAAAGGACACACCACTTTCGAAGGCAGGTTCCGCATCTGCCTCATTTGTCCACTCAATGGCGCAATCTTCCAAATGGTTTTGCGACACAATCGTACTGACATAGCTGCGCCCGACAATAACACCCGCTGTGCGAAGCCCATTTACAGCGTCATCCCCCTGAACCAAATGGTTCCCGCTAAACAGGGTGTTCACACCACCCAACAGCCCAAAATGTCTGAATTTAGTCGCCCGGTTATTGCGGATTTTTGCGTCATCAGCGTTGGTGTTAAAACCAATACTGTGACGCAAAGGCGCATCCATACCGGCTTCACCAGACAAGAACTGATTTCCCTCCAAAATGATGCCCTCACAGCCCTCACCCACAGATGTGACCCCACGATCCGCAGGCAAGCTGACAAAACATCCGGTGAGCGAAAACCGCTCGCCATCCCGTGCCAACATGATCCCCGAACATCGATTATTGCACTGTAATTCGACACCTGACAGGCCCAGATTGCTGAGCGACGAAAACCCGCTGAAATCGACGATGTATTTGAACTTTCGGAACGTAAAAGTTTGCTCACCTGCTGCGCCATATAGCGGTTTACTCAACGTGATCTCTTGGCGGGACAAGCTCTTGTCTCGCACATAGACTTCGCGGCCAACGCCTGTTCCTTCGACCAAAGACCCGATAGGGATGCTTGCAACATTGCTCACATCTGTCAAAAGCAACGGATCCTTCTGCGCATAGCCTGCCTGTGAGGTATAAGTGTCCGTGGCCCAGGCCGCAGAATCTTCGGCCTCAAGCTGTCCATTCCGAATAACCCGACGTGTTGCATAAGATGTTCGCCCAGGCACCGCCGCTTGCATATCCAAAGGCGCAGATACGCTAACCTTGCGCCCCCCCATATCCAACGATTCGTGGTCGGAATTGCTCAGCAAAGCCTGAAACGCCTTTTTGAATGCCAATTCTTCGTTGGAAAATGCCTGCACATATGCCGGCAAATCAAAATTCCGTCTCAACAAGAGCACCGATGCATCCGGCATGCTCACCCGACCCGCAAACTCAACCGGAGTGTCAAAGGTCACGTCGCCATTCAGATGATACACCCCCTCAGGGACATAAACGCTCCGGCCATTCGCCCCGGCATTTGCCGCCTGAAACGCCGCGGTATTGTCCGTTACGCCATCCCCGATGGCACCATAATCCAAGACATCCACCTTTGACACGATGTCACTCAGAAACACCGCCGTCACATCCTCAATCACGATATCGTCCACCCGGACAATCCCACCACTGGGGCCGATCAAATCAATGCCAAAGTGCCCATAGACCGGTTCGGCACCCCAAACCATGTCCACACCGTTACGGGCACCGCCCCCGACAATCGCGCTGACCTCGACCACTTCACCGTTGGCCTGCAAATCAACAGAAGGACCAAACTCGGGCAACCCGGTAATCTGGCTGCCATCACCGCGTGCTGCATAGCCGCCAATCCGAACCGAAGGCAGATTGCCACTGATCGCTTTGACCTTGGCGCTAATGCGCAGATAGCACCCCGGCAATACCGATGTCTCTCCCATGAACCGCAGCTTTTGGGTGTTCTCTGTCTTAAGGAGCTCCAGCGCCCCACCAAAATCTTGGTCAAATGGGATCAGGAGCGCATTGGCCGCATTTTCATAGGTGTCCGCCCCCGGCACGCCATCCCCACTGGACCAAACATCCAATCCGCTTGCGTAGGGCGTTGGCATCAACACCAAGCCATCGGTAATCACCTTGTTCATCAAAAATCCCTTTTCCCGGCATCAGCAGAATTATGACCCGCCCAATACCGTTTGACTGCCCATGGTCCCGACATCTGTCGGTCCGAGGTCAGGGAAATATCAATGAACCGTTAAACACAGCTAAGACCCCAGCACGATGCCCCACGCAACACCTGCAGCTGATGCCGAAACATCCAAGTTAAAGGCTCAAGCCGTAGCAGGAGGGGGTTGCAGGATTTGTACCCCACCAATGCGCCACCCGGCGTCCGTCAGTTGCATCCGATACAACAACACATGTGCAACCCCTTTCTGATCGATGATCTGCACTTTTTGCCACATCTCTCCGCCGCGTTCCCGCAGCTCCAGATAGCTTACCTCAGCCGGACGCCAAACCATCGGATAACCGCCCGTAACCATGCGTTCAAAATTTTGAGGTGTCTGGAACAACTCCTGCAATCTTGGCGTCGCAAAGGTGAACGCCTGCTCAAAGTCATCTACTTTAAATGCCTCAATCTGGCTGGTAATCGTGCCCTCAATCTCGCTTTGCTGTGCAACTACTTGCACGCTCAGCATCAAAGACAGGATCACCCCAGTCAGCGCGATCTTTAGTGCACTCCACATCATCTCTCTCCCTGCATGGTATGGACAAAACCTAGGGCATCCACCACGCAGGGCAAGAAAATCAACGCGAAAGCAGCTTTCCAGCCAATGCATCATCAATCAAAGCAACCGTTTCATCCACACCATATAGCGCAATAAAACCACCAAATCTCGGCCCCTGTGACGCCCCCAAAAGCACCTCATAAAGCGCCTTGAACCAGTCACGTAGCGGATCAAAACGCTCTTTTCCCACGGCAAAAACCATCGATTGCAGCGCTTCTGCATCCAAGCCACCATCCCAGGCTTTCAGGTTCTCGCGCAACTCTTCAAGCGCTTCACGCTCAAGATCATTGGGCGCGCGGAACACCTTCGCTGGTTTCACAAAATCATTGTAATACCGCACAGCATGACCCGCAGCCGCATCCATTCCGGGGTTGGTTTCTGGCGTCGCATCCGGCGCATACCGCTGAATGAACCCCCACAATTGCGATTTTTCCTCAGCTGAGGATACCGACGCAAGGTTCAGCAACATCGAAAACGGCACCAACATATCCGACACCGGCACATCGCCACCGTGAATATGCCACACCGGATTGTTCAGGCGCGCTTTGGCGTCCTGCCCTTCATAGGCACGCAATTGCTGATGATATTCATCCACGGCTTTGGGAATCACATCAAAATGCATCCGCTTCGCGGTCTTTGGCTTGAGATACATGAAATACGACAGGCTCTCGGTGCTGGCATAGGTCAGCCATTGATCAATCGAAATGCCGTTGCCCGAAGATTTGGAAATCTTCTGCCCATTCTCATCCAAAAACAGTTCAAAACTGAAATGGTTCGGTTTCTTTCCGCCCAAAATCTGGCAAATCCGGTCGTAGATTGCCGTATTGGTGGCATGTTCTTTGCCGTACATTTCAAAATCAACGTCCAATGCCGCCCAGCGCGCTCCGAAATCCGGCTTCCATTGCAATTTCACATTGCCACCTGTCACCGGCAAGGTCATCTCCTGACCGTCTTCGGTATCAAAGGTGATCGTGCCATCCGCCGCGTTGACCTCTTTCATCGGCACATACATCACCCGACCACTTTCCGGGTGGATCGGTAAGAAAATCGAATAAGTCGCTGCGCGTTCCTCTCGCAAGGACTTCAGCATCACCGCCATGATCTCATCGTATTTTTCGACCGCACGCAGCAGAATTTTGTCAAATTGCCCCGAACCATAGAACTCCTTGGCCGAAATAAATTCATACTCGAACCCAAAGGTATCCAGAAACCGCCGCAACATCGCGTTGTTATGATGGCCAAAGCTCTCATGCGTGCCAAAAGGATCCGGCACCGATGTCAGCGGACGCTGCAAATGCTGCTCCAACCGTTCCGGGTTGGGGACATTGCCGGGCACCTTGCGCAACCCATCCAAATCGTCGGAAAAACACACCAGCTTGGTTGGAATGTCCGAAATTTCTTCAAACGCGCGTTTGATCATTGTTGTGCGCGCAACCTCGCCAAAGGTGCCGATATGCGGCAAACCCGACGGGCCATACCCCGTCTCAAACAAGACATACCCCTTTTCAGGCGGGGCTTTGGCATAACGTTTCAACACTGCGCGGGCCTCTTCAAAAGGCCACGCTTTGCTGGTCATTGCCGCATCCCGCATCTCTGACATGTCTTTATCCATTTATTGCCGCTGCCGCGCCCTATGCGCGCAGGCTGGCGTGTACCTATTGCGTCCCTTGCGAAGCGTCAATATTCTGCACCGCAACATCGCCCTGATAGGATCATCCTCATGAACGACGACACCCCCCATACATTCAGCGCACAAGACAGCCTTGTCGCCCTGATGATTGCCGTCTCCGCTTCGGATGAGGACATTCGCACCGCAGAGTTGATCAAAATCCAATCCGCTGTGAATATGCTGCCGATCTTTGCCAAATATGACAACGACCGCCTCACAGTGATCAGTAAGACAGTATTTGATCTGTTTGAACAAGAAGACGGGCTTGATGCGCTCTTTGGCCTGATCCGCGAATCCTTGCCAGAGCGGCTTTATGAAACAGCTTATGCTCTGGCTTGTGACGTTGCTGCCGCCGATGGCACATTGGACGAAGCCGAACTGCGCCTTCTCGAAGAGATTCGCTATGAGCTTGAGATCGACCGTTTGCATGCCGCGGCCATAGAACGCGGCGCTCGCGCCCGTCACCTAAGTTAGGCGCCTGTGCGCCCATAAAGCGCGTCCCACCGTTCGATCAATGCCTGCTGCACCCGTTTGGCGCGCCTGTTCCAAGTCCGCCCGCCAGCGGGCCTTTCACGTTCAGCTCGGCTGATTTTGGCCCGCGCATCCACATCAGCGGTAAAAATAGCAAAGGCCATCTCCCGCCCGTCCTGCGCCGTTATGTAACCTGCAAGCGTTGAGACAAAATTCAAGGTCCCGGTTTTGGCGTCTACTGAAATCGCCTGATCACGAATGGCCTTGCCTTTTGCATCACGAAAACCAAACCGCTTCAAAATCACCCGAAAATCCGCATCCCGCACGGCGATCAACGCCCGTGTCATGTCCAACGTTGTCAAACGACTGTCATCGCCCAGCCCCGAATGATCCACCAACGCCGGCGCGGTCATATTCAACGCCCCCTGCGCCCAGCGGTTCATCTCAGCGGCTGATGCGGCCAAAGACCCCGTCACGCCCACGCGCCGCTGGGTGGCAGCCAAACCGACCATCTCAGCCGTCAAATTTGTAGAAAACCGCAACATATCGCGCAAAATCCGCCGTAGCGGCGCACTATGGTGCGTCACACAGACCTCAAACGCGGGCAAGCTGTCGATGATCTGCGGATTTCCTAACTTAATTCCCTGCGCCCCAGCCAACGTCGCGAACACTTCCCCGGCATAAAGCCCCGGTTTGCGCACCGGCAACCAACGTGCCCCCGCACCACCAAGCGCCCCACGCGACACGCTCCATTGATCACGCCCCCCCTGATCTTTGTACGTGTAAACCGGTGCCGCGCGGTCCGCGATTTGCATCGCAGCCACCTTGACATTGGGGCGGTATTTTTCAGATCGGGCATCCATCGTCACAGTGTAATTTCCGTTGGCGCGCCGCCATTCAAAATGTACCCGGTTAAAATTCAAAGCCAACCCGCTGACAGCAGGGTTATATCCCACATGGTCCGGTTGGGCAGCGTCGATGCGGTCAAGCACGGGCAGACCCGCCTCATAAACCCGAAACGCTCCTTTGACCCCGCGTACGCCCGCCGCTTTCAGCGCGGCGGCCATCTCGGCCAGGGTATCGGTGTCCAGCGTCGGATCACCGCCCCCAATCAGCAGCAAATCCCCCTGAACCTCGCCATTCTTAATCCCACCCGTCGCCGCTATGCGCGTCTCAAACTGATGCGCCGCTCCCAACGTCTCTAACGCATAAAGCGCCGTCACCGCCTTGGTCACACTGGCAGGAGGGGTTCCAAGCCGTTCGTTCTCACACTCCAGCCACCCGCCCGTGTTCGTATCAGCAACCGCAAAGGCAACTGTGCCCGTCAGCTTTTGCTCCCGAATGATCTGCGCAGCGTCAGGGATCGCACGTTTCCACAACGCAGGATCACGCAAGACCGGGCGCAATGACGTGGCGGGCGGGGCCGCCATCACCGCTGTCCCGACAACAGAAAAAGCCGCGGTTGTACTCAGAAAACGGCGTCGTGAAACTCTTTGGTTCATGCAGAACTTAAACCGTACCCACCAACATTTCACAACCACTCCGCATTCACATTTTCATCTCAATTGTCGCATGTTAAGCGGTCTCATGCACCGCGCTGTCCTTATCATGTTTGTCGCCATGTCACTGATCCCTGCCGGGGACAGCGCTGGCAAATGGATGTCAAACGAAATGGGCGTGGCACCTGTTTTTGTTGCCTGGTCCCGCTTTGCACTTGGCACGGTGCTGGTGCTTCCTTTCCTAACCCACGACACTTTAAAATTGTTCCGCGACTGGCGCGTGTGGTTGCGCGCCGCAGCGCTCGCCGGCGGGATCACCTGCGTCCAAATCGCGCTGCAAACGGCCGATGTCGCGACCGTCTTTGCCGCCTTCTTTATTGGCCCGATGTTTTCCTACGTGCTCGCTGCAACGTTCCTGCGTGAACCCGTGACCCTGTTGCGCAGCATCCTGATCCTCATCGGCTTTGGAGGTGTATTGCTGGTGGTGCGTCCGGGCATGGGGGGGGATGCGGGTGTGCTTTGGGCTATGACGGCGGGGCTGTTTTATGGCGCCTTCCTAACCATGTCGCGCTGGCTGACCGGCGTAGGGACACCGATCGCATTGACCTTTAGCCAACTGACCATCAGCGCGCTTTTGCTCCTGCCGTTCGGGCTGACACAGCTCCCACCATTCAGCGCACCAATCGCCGCCCTGACCTTCACTTCAGCGTTCTTTTCTATGCTGGGAAACCTGTTGCTCCTTTACGCGTACCGGATCTCTGCTGCGACAAAACTTGCACCACTTGTTTACTTTCAGCTCATCGCCGCCGTGATTTTGGGGTGGACGATCTTTGGCGCCTTGCCAGATGCCTATACTTGGGCAGGCCTGGCTGTCATCATCACCACAGGCCTTGCCTCAACCCGCCTGCGCTGACCAATCACCGCGCGCCCGGATCGCGCTAGAAGACGCGTTATCCATCGGCACATTCACAAAACACCACGCAGGCGCATCCGACTGCGCCAGCAAATGCCCAAACCGCCCCGGTATCCGATAAGGCGCATACAACATCGCGGCCCGGCTCAACCGCGCAGAAATACGCTGCCCCGGACGTGCCAAAACGCCAATCGGCAAGCTTTGCATGATCCCGCGCCAATCCTGCCACAGATGAAACTGCGTCAGGTTATCCGCCCCCATCAACCAGACAAATCGCACCTGCGGATAAAGGCGTCTCAGCTGTGTTATTGTCTGCGCAGTGTAGCGCGTGCCAAGCAATGTCTCTATCTGCGTGACCTCAACCCGAGGATGTTGGATCACGTGCCGCGCCTGCGCCATCCGATCTGCCAAAGGGGCCGGGCCGTGCAGCTTCAGCGGATTCCCGGGCGAGACAAGCCACCAGACCTTGTTCAACCCAAACCGCTTTATCGCCTCGCGTGTGATATGCGCATGCCCCCCATGTGCAGGATCAAATGATCCGCCCAACAAACCGATGACCTGACCGGGAGTCGCAAAAGGAAAGGTATGGCGCAAATGGGTGTCTCCTATGACCGTCCAGAACGGTATCACGGGCCGGGTGTCCCAATGTCAATGCACCCTCAGTTCAAACCCCACGCGCGCTCTATTGCGGCGATTCGATTTCAAGCTCCGGCAAACGATCCAACGGATAATCAGGATGCAGGCGCCAAATCGTGTCGGGATCTTCCTCAAGCGGGCGCAAAGTTCCACCCGGAAATGCCCGCGTGCGCAGAGCCAGAACGATATCCGATAAAACGGCGGGATTATTGCGGAAATACGAATGGCTCTCTGCCCCCGATGCCCCCTCAACACGGATCAAATGAACCAGCTCTTCCTTGCGCAATCGGACAAGCTCACCTTCCCTAAAGTCCTCTTTTTCGGCTGCGCCTATTCGGGGGTGTTTGGTGATAAAGGATGACAGCCGCAGGGCCACATCATCCGGGTTTACATAGATATTCACCTGTTCAAACGCCTCCGAGAACCGCTCAGACAACAACCGCTGTCGCACCACCCCTGTATCCAGATCAGGTGCAGCAAGGATCAACGTACCGGTTTTCATCGCCTTTTTGGGCAACTCCCCCCGTGCCCGATGGAAAATCACAGTTTCCCTCAACGCTTGCGTCATCACCGACGTTCCGCGCGAATGGGCAACAATATCGATCTCCGCCACTTCTGGGATTGCTGCAATCAACCGCAGCATTTCCTTGGCGTGATACACACTGAATTCCCCGGCTTCGCGATCACGGAAATACCCCAACAAACCCGCATTCCCCGCAGGCCAGCTGAACACCACCGGCACAGATCCCCGTCCAGCGAAGTGCCAAAGATTTGCCGTCGTTTGCAACGTTTCCTCAAAATCGTTGTTCACCCCATGCGCAAAGACCAAAATCCGCCCGTTCCCGGTTCGCTGAACTTCGGCGCGCACCGCCGCCTGAAACGCCGTTGCCTGCCCATCATAGGCCGATTGAGCTTCGGGGATGACCCGCAATTCGCCCTTATGCCGCTCGGCCAGCAGCGGAATATCCGGGAATCGGACAATTTCGGCAACCTCTTCCACATCCAACCGGGACAACCTGCCGCCCCTGTCGATATGTGTCCGTGCCACCAAATCGTCCCAGTCCAGCGCACCAAAGCGGACCTGCGCCCGGCCAAAAGCCATGCCATCGGATCGTTCCTGCCCATAGCCGATCACCCGACCGTCCCTCATCACCGGATTACGGTCCGTAACATAAAAGATCGGCGGGTCTATCACCTGCAAGGGTGGCGACACCCGCCCACTTGGGTAATTGCGACCATCAAGATACAGGTTTGGTGGTTGCGATAATTCCACGCCGCCCACACAGGCCGAGAGAACCAATGCCCCAAACACCGCTGCAATGCGTCGCCAAAAACCTCTAAGTTGATCTTGCTCCATCTGCGCGATATTGCGTCCCTTAACTCGTTTTGACCATACAGGATTAAACTCATGGCCGCCTATCAATTTGTTTATCACATGTCCGGCGTCTCAAAGACATATCCGGGTGGGAAAAAAACTTTTGAAAACATCCACTTGAATTTTCTCCCCGGTGTGAAAATTGGCGTGGTCGGCGTCAACGGCGCTGGTAAATCTACACTTCTCAAGATCATGGCGGGCCTCGACAAGGAGTTTTCGGGCGAAGCTTGGGCTGCCGAAGGCGCCCGTGTTGGCTATTTGCCCCAGGAACCCAAACTCGACCCGACTCTCAGCGTCCGCGAAAATGTCATGCTTGGCGTCGCCGAGAAAAAGGCCATTCTTGATCGCTACAACGAATTGGCGATGAACTATTCAGACGAAACCGCTGATGAAATGGCGAAACTACAAGACGACATCGACGCCCAGAACCTCTGGGATCTCGACAGTCAAATAGACGTCTCAATGGAAGCGCTGCGATGCCCCCCTGATGATGCAAATGTCGAATCCTTGTCCGGTGGTGAGGCACGGCGTGTGGCGCTGTGTAAACTTCTTCTTGAAGCACCCGATATGTTGCTTCTCGATGAACCGACCAACCACCTTGACGCTGAAACCATCGCATGGCTGCAACAACACCTGATGGATTACAAAGGTACAATCCTGATCGTAACACACGACCGATATTTCCTTGATGACATCACCAGCTGGATTCTCGAACTGGATCGCGGCAAAGGTGTGCCTTACGAAGGCAATTACTCCGATTGGCTGGAACAAAAAGCCAAGCGGCTCGAACAAGAAGCCCGCGAGGACAAGTCCAAGCAAAAGACCCTTGAGCGGGAATTGGAATGGATGCGTCAGGGGGCCAAGGCCCGTCAGGCGAAGTCCAAAGCCCGGATCAACGCTTATAACGAAATGGCAGACAGCTCGGAACGTGAAAAACTCACGCGGGCTCAGATCGTCATTCCCAATGGTCCCCGCCTTGGCAACAAGGTCATCGAAGTGGCAGGCCTGTCCAAAGCCATGGGGGATAAACTGCTTGTCGAAGGGCTTGATTTTGACCTGCCGCCCGGCGGCATTGTCGGTGTGATTGGCCCCAACGGCGCGGGTAAATCCACGCTTTTCAAAATGCTCACCGGACAGGAAAAACCCGATGCCGGCTCCATCGAATATGGCGATACGGTTGATCTGTCCTATGTGGATCAGTCGCGGGATGACCTCGCCGCAACCGACACCGTCTGGGAAGCTATCACCGGCGGTGCCGAACTGATCAAACTCGGCGACGCTGAGGTGAACTCGCGTGCCTATTGCTCCTCATTCAACTTCAAGGGCGGCGATCAACAGAAAAAAGTCGGCAACCTGTCGGGGGGGGAGCGCAACCGCGTGCATATGGCGCGGCTTCTCAAAGAAGGCGGCAACGTGCTTCTGCTCGATGAACCAACCAACGATCTGGACGTCGAAACATTGCGCGCCCTAGAAGACGCGCTTGTCGATTTCGCTGGCTGCGCTGTGGTTATTTCGCACGACCGTTTCTTCCTTGACCGTATCTGCACTCATATCCTCGCCTTTGAAGGCGAAGCCCATGTCGAATGGTTTGAAGGCAACTTTGAGGACTACGAAGAAGACAAAAAACGCCGCCTTGGCGCTGATGCCCTTGAACCAAAGCGCCTCAAACACAAGAAGTTCGTGCGTTAAACGAGTCATGATTCGCGCCCCTCATCCGCAATGAAATCGGTGCGGTGGCGGAACGGCCCTGCTGTCCCAAAGACTCACCCCACATCAAAATGATTGATGTGGGGTTGCTTTTATCAGCAATGTTTAGCTCACATTTACTACAACCCTTGAACGAATCTCTAACAACTGCCATATGGCCCCTGCAGACGTTTTTCTATTTCGACCCACTGTCTCCTTTATACGGCGCCACGGACGACATCAGACCGACCACGCCAAGCCATCGCAAAACGCGGATGGCACAAGATCTAAGGAGACACACGGATGGCTACTGGCACCGTAAAATGGTTCAACACAACAAAAGGCTTCGGCTTTATCGCACCCGATGGCGGCAGCAAGGACGTATTCGTTCATATCTCTGCTGTTGAGCGCGCAGGCCTGACCGGTCTGGCCGACAACCAGAAAGTGACATTCGACATCGAAGCAGGCCGTGACGGCCGCGAATCCGCGACAAACATCGCGCTTGCGTAAGCTTTTCGGGCGTTAACTCGCCTAATTGGGGTCCTGCCCCAATATTGTCACAAAAAATTGACCGACCCTCTGGCAACAGTGGGTCGGTTTCTTTGTTGTACGGGTTGCTAATTCGCATCGCTTTCGGACTATACCTTATTTGCACAACATAACTCATGGAGCATTCCCATGCATCGCCGTACTTTTGTCGCCAGCGCCCTTGCAACAGCAGCCCTTCCTCAGGTGCTCTCTGCATCTACCGCTGCGTTTGATCCGACGCCCCAAGAAGTCTCCATCAAATCCGAATACCAACCCGGTCAGCTCTTGGTCTTGCCACGCAGCCATTACCTGTATTTCGTGACCGCACCGGGCAAAGCCATGCGGTACGGCGTCGGCGTCGGCAAAGCCGGGCTCGAATTCACAGGCACCGCTACCATCGCTGTCAAAAAAGAATGGCCCACATGGCGCCCCACAAATGAAATGATTGAACGCGAACCAGCGGCCTACAAACGTTTCATCGGCAACACAGATGCCCAGCCCGGTGGCCCTGACAACCCCTTGGGCGCCCGTGCATTGTACCTCTTTGAAGGGGGCCGCGACACGTATTTCCGCATCCATGGCACGACACAGCCCAACACAATTGGGCGTTCTGTCTCAAACGGCTGCATTCGGATGATCAATGATCACGTAATTGATCTCTATGAACGCGTGCCAATCGGGACAGTCGTGACGGTTCTTTAACCGCACCACAGACACAAACACCAAAAGGTCGACCGCGCGTCGGCCTTTTTTGTTTTGCATAGGGTCAAGGCCCTAAGCCACGACAATCACCTGCCCGGTCAGCCCGCCCTCAACGCTTTTGACATAGGCCTGCCCTACGCGCGCCGCCGCCACAGGTTCATGGCCTGCAAACCATGCCCCGTAACGCGGCACCGACACATCCAGCAATCCGGGACTGACTAAATTTACCCGAAGCCTGCGTGGCAATTCTATTGCCGCACCGCGCACAAACCCCGCCAAAGCCGCATTTGCTGTTGCCGCCCCTGTGCCCATTGGGATCGGATCGCGGTCCAAAACACCACTGGTCAATGTAAAGGATCCACCCTGCGCAATCACATGCATCCCAGCCAATACCAAATTGACCTGCCCCATCACCTTGTGCTGCAAACCGTGCAATATTGTTTCGGATGTCTGCTCCTCAAGCGGGGCAAAATGCACCTCCCCCGCTGTAGACACAACAGCATCCACAGCCCCAATCTGCTCAAACATCGCCTGCACTGATCGCGTATCAGACAGATCCACTTTTACATCCGCCCCGCGCCGCCCTGCCCGGATCACCTCGTGGCGTCCCGCCAAAGCACAACAGACCGCCTGCCCAATGTCCCCGGACGCCCCAACAACAACAACCCTCATGCCTGTTCTCCCAGAATTTCATCGTATCGTCCAATTTTGAACTGCAACAAGGCATCACACCGCGCCAAGGCCGCACGGCGCCTTTCTAGGCGTTGCCCATGAGCAATCAGCATCGCCTTACGCTGCGCAACCGTTGCATCACCCCGCTGATACAATTGACCAAACTCTGACATCTCCTTGAGAGGCATCCCGGTTTCGCGCAAAGACGCAAGCAACGTCAGCCATTCACAATTTTCATTTGAAAACAATCTCCTGCCATCCGCACTACGGGAAATTGGCGGACATATCCCAGCCTTTTCATAATACCGTATCGTATCAATGCTCAAACCTGTCTCCGCAGCTATTTCTGATATGCGCATAGCCCCTCTCGTACTTGATCGAATCTCAGCATAGCGACCTGGAGCAACTCTAGGTCAAGCACCAAGTTAGGGGCGAAGCAGTTTTCAAACTATCCGACCTTTCACCGCAGACACCTAAAATCGCCATGCCCCGAAAACGCGGACCATGACAAAATATTGGCCGATCAAGGTTCAGGTTGAATATTTCAGAACGGAGGTCTGTCCACCACTTTTGTCCATTTGGACCGAAAACCGGGTGCCTCATAGGGGTCCGGCCAATACTCTACCTGCCGCCAAATGAAGCCATCGCGCACCCAGTGAAACGTAACAGCAGTGGCCTTCATCACACCATCACTGATTGCCACTTCTGACACAGCTCTTTGGGCCTCAACCACAAGGGACCGCACATCAAACGTCCACGCCCCTTGCGCTGGATATGTTTTGTTAAGCCCGGCAAAACTGGCTCGCCCCGTCAGGTACTCCTGCGATTGCGGCATGTAATATTCAAAATCCGGGCTCAATAGTGTGCTGGCGGCATCGAAATCATTCGTTGCCATGGTCGCCCAAAACTGTTCGATCACATCACGTGTCATGTCCGACACCTAACGCAACGGTCGCGCACTGCAACAGGCAACTTCAAACGCCGTCACACAAGCAAAAGGCCGACGTAAAAGGCCGGTGCAAAACACCGGCCCCTCTCAGCAGTCAAAGGATCAACGATCAGTTAAGCGCTTTGTCCGTGATCGCATGTGTCCAAGCCCCTTCAGGCTTCTTCGTGATCACCGGATCAGACCCCCCTGCCAGCAGTGATGCGACTGTGCGGTCAAAATCAGCGGGATCAAGCGCGCCATCGCTGCCTGCGGTCAGCTTGGCAATTTCGCCCATCATGCGCACCTGTGCCGCCTCTGTCTGTGCACCGGTTTCATCGTTGTCCAGCACGATACCTGCAGCTTCTTCCGCATTGGCCTCTGCGTATTTCCAACCCTTCATCGACGCCCGAACGAACCGCACCATTTTGTCCTCAAACACCGGATCGGCAAGGTTTTCTTCCAACACATAAATGCCGTCTTCCAACGTCGCAACGCCCTGCTCTTCGTATTTGAACGTCACCAGCTCATCAGGGTTAACACCCGCATCCAGAACCTGACCATATTCATTGTAAGTCATGGTTGAGATACAATCGGCTTCCCGTTGCAGCAATGGATCTACGTTGAAACCCTGCTTCAATACGGTCACACCATCATCCCCACCATCCGTGGAAATACCTTCCTGAGACATCCAGGACAGGAATGGATATTCGTTTCCAAAGAACCAGACGCCAATGGTCTTGCCCTTGAAATCCTGTGGCCCGGTGATCCCGGTGTCCTTCCAGCAGGTCAGCATCAGACCTGATGACTTAAACGGCTGCGCAATGTTCACCACTGGCAACCCCTTTTCCCGCGCAGCAAGGGCAGACGGCATCCAGTTCAGCATCGCATCCGCGCCACCACCGGCCAAAACCTGAGGCGGTGCAATGTCAGGGCCACCCGCCAGAACTGTGACATCCAAGCCTTCTTCTTCATAAAATCCTTTGTCCAGCGCGACATAATACCCGGCAAATTGGGCCTGCGTGACCCATTGCAATTGCAACGTCACGCTGTTTGCATGTCCATCGGCAAACGCCGGAACAGTGCCTAGACCTGCGGCAAATGTCGCCGCCATCATCAGTTTCTTCATCATTTTACTTCCCCTTTGGTTGGTTATCGTATGCCCCTATGCGAGGGTCTTGGTTATTTTTCATCTTTGGGACGGATGCCAGAACGTTACCCGCTTTTCGATCAATGTCATCGCCCCATAAAAGGCGCTGCCCGCCAGTGCTGCAATCACAATCTCGGCCCAGACCATATCAAGCGCAAGTTGGCCAAAGCTCGTAGAGATGCGAAAGCCCATTCCTACCGTTGGAGAGCCGAAAAATTCAGCAACAATCGCCCCGATCAACGCCAGCGTCGTGGCGATCTTAAGACCGTTAAAGATAAACGGCATCGCCGCAGGGAGACGCAGTTTTAACAACGTCGGCCAATATCCGGACGCATAGGTCCGCATTAAATCCCGTTGCATTGTGTTGGTGTCCCGTAACCCTGCAACGGTATTCACAAGGATGGGAAAAAACACCATCACCGCAACAACCGCCGCTTTGCTTTCCCAATCACTGCCCAGCCATTTTACAAAAATCGGCGCAATCCCGACGATCGGTAATGCCGCCATAAAGCTGCCTACCGGCAAAATACCACGTGTCAAAAATTCGGAACGATCCGCCAGAACGGCGGTGCCAAACGCGGCAAGGCCACCAACAATATATCCCGTCATCGCCCCTTTGATGATCGTTTGCTGGAAATCCGCCCACAGGCGAGGCCCCTCCGAAAACAGCCGGGCAAAAATGACACTTGGCGCAGGCAAGATCACCGGGTTTACGTCAAACCCCCTCACCAGCAACTCCCAGATGATCACAATGGTCAGCCCGAAAATCATCGGAATCAAAAACCGTACCCCTGCGTTGTTTGATGCAGACCCATTTGCCAGCCGCACATTGACCCACCAGCCAAACGCCCAGATCACCATTGCCGCAATCGCCCAGATCATGCCGCCTGCATCCCCATCCGTTTAAGTGTAAGTCGCTCAATCAAACTAAACAAACCAACAAGTCCAGCCGCCGTTAATGCAGCGGCAAACAATGCAGCCCAAGACACCAACGGCTGACCATATTGGTCCCCCACCAGCATCCGTGCACCAAATCCGGCTTTGGCCCCGGTCGGCAATTCCGCAACAATCGTCCCGATCAAAGACGCTGAAATCCCGATCTTAAGCGAGGCGAACAGGTACGGCGCAGATGCCGGCAACCGCAACGCCCAAAACCCCTGAGACCCGGATGCATGATAGGTCCTCAGCAAATCCAGCTGCATCGCATCAGGACTGCGCAGCCCCTTTACCATGCCCACAACCACCGGAAAGAACGACAGATACGCAGCAATGATCGACTTGGGAAACAACCCCTGTATCCCCATCGACCCCAGCACCACAATGATCATCGGAGCCAAAGCCAAAATCGGGATCGTCTGACTGACAATCGCCCAAGGCATCACCGACCGGTCCATCACTCGGCTATAAACAATCCCTACCGCCAGCAATATGCCCAACCCCGTGCCAATCAGGAAACCCAACAGGGTTGGCGCCAAGGTCACCCAACCATGATATACCAATGACCGCTTTGAGGTGATCTTTTTGTCAATAATGGTGGCATACATCTCCCCTGCGACCTGTTGAGGGGACGGCAAACGCGGACGTTTGAATTGATAGGTCAACGGGATCAATTGTGGGTTTTTCAAGCTCAAACCCAACCCGCTTAACTCTTGTCGCTGCGCTGGTGTTTCCGGCGCCACCACCAGCTTGTCCCGCTGCGCCTGATCCGCAACCAAATGCATATTCATCGGGATCACCGCCAGCAACCAAATGCCAATGATCGCCGCCACAACCGTCAGGACAGGAACTATTGACCTCATGCCCGCCACTCCATCGTGATCTCGTCAATCCCGTCGTCACCGGGCCAAGGGTCACTCACCTGAACGAACCCCTCACGGGCATAAAACCCATGCGCACGGGTATTGGCATGGTGCGAATTCAGCTTAAGAAATTCGCGCCCTTCTTTGGCTTGGCTCAGCAACCGCTGTCCCAATCCCTGCCCCGGCGATCCAACATAAAACCCCCAGATATGCGCAGCCTCAGCCTCCAAAGACAGATATCCCGCAACCGGATCGCCAATCACATAGGCTTCTCGCTTCGGCAATCCTTCGCACAACGCATCGACAATCGCCTCAGGCGTCACCGTCCGGGGCATCCAGTTTGTGGCGTCAATCCACGCATTCAGAATTGCACCACAGGCAACCCCATCCGCCGCAGTGGCGCGTCTGAGCTGCTGATCATTCATCCAGATGTCCCGCACGCAGCCCCTCGCGCACCCGATGCGCAATCTCCAAAAACTCCGGCGTGTCGCGAATGTCCAAAGGTCGCTCTTTTGGCAAGGTACTCTCAATCACATCTGTAATCCGCCCCGGTCGCGGCGACATCACGACAATCTTTGTACTCAAATAGACAGCCTCGGGGATGGAGTGCGTGACAAAGGCTATTGTTTTCTCCGTGCGCGCCCACAGATGCAACAGCTGTTCATTGAGGTGATCGCGCACAATCTCATCAAGCGCGCCAAAAGGTTCATCCATCAACAGGAGATCCGCATCAAAGCTCAACGCCCGCGCGATGCTGGCCCGCTGTTGCATACCGCCCGACAATTGCCAGGGAAACTTGCGCTCAAACCCGGCCAGATCAACCAATTCCAGCACACGTTTCACACGATCCGTTTGCTCATCCTTCGATATTCCCATGATCTCGAGTGGCAGCCGGATGTTTCCTCCGATGGTGCGCCAAGGATACAACCCCGCTGCCTGAAACACATAGCCATACGCCCGCGATTTGCGCGCTTCTTCAGGACTGACACCGTTTACGGTAACGGTGCCTCCCGTCGGTTGCTCCAAATCTGCCATCACACGCAGGAACGTCGTCTTGCCACAGCCCGACGGCCCGATGAAGGAAACAAAATCGCCTGCGTTGATCTCAAGGTTCACATCCTTAAGCGCGTGGACAGGGCCATCATTCGTCTGGAATGTCAGGTCAAGGTTTTGGGCGGAGATCACGCTTGGACCGATCATATCTGTTCACTTTCCTTAGGCGCAAATACCCAAACACCAAAGACAACAGGCACGGCAACCAAAAATACGATCAGTATTCCATGCATATTGGGCTGATTATTTATCGCTCCAAACCCGCTGCTCAATTTCCGGATAAAATGATTCACCCCGTATGCGACAAGAAATGCTGTTGGGCCAGCTGCAAGAACAGCCCGGCAAATTTGCGCGATGCCTAACCGATTAAGCAACACCCATAGCGGCCCCCAAACAGCAAACGCCGGTATCGCAGCAAGCAATCCCAAACCCAAGGTCGACAGAATGTTCACCATGCCTCCAGATCCGGCAACCTCATCCTGTACCGAAGCTCCTAGCTGAGGGATGTAGATGATACAGCAGAAGACCAAAATGGTCAGGCAATACGAAACGACAGGTCTTTCAATCATTTTGGTTCAGAGGTTTGATACAGGATTTCAAGATACTTATATCCCAGCAGGAATATTCAACGGATCACGTTTGATCATCTTTGGGCTGGTCAAAGCCTTCCATTTACTCAACGCCACATTCGCTGATGGGAACGCTGGCCGCGGGATAAATTTACCCCGCCCGGGCTGTGGCTGACTGTTTTGCCCCCAAGCCCAAATTACATCTCCCCGGCTCAGCGTATATCGCGCATTCGCTGTGACCTCGAACCCCTCAAACACATTATAGTCCAAAATCGAATGGTGGTTCGCAGGCGAAATCTTCTTGGTGATCTTAGGGTCCCACACCACGATATCCGCATCTGCTCCCTCAACAATCGCCCCTTTGCGCGGGTAGATGTTGAGGATCTTCGCGACATTGGTCGAGGTTGCCGCGACAAACTCATTTGGCGTCAACCGCCCCGTCTCAACCCCTTCGGTCCACAGAACAGCCAACCGTTCCTCCAACCCATTCGACCCGTTGGGAATGATTCGGAAATCATCCCGCCCGGCACGTTTCTGCTCAGTGTTGAACGCCGCATGATCCGTCGCCACAACCTGCAACGATCCCGCCTGCAAACCCGCCCAAAGCGAATCTTGATGATCCTTGGACCGGAACGGCGGCGACATAACCCGCCGCGCCGCATGATCCCAATCTTTGTTAAAATACTCAGATTCGTCTAACGTCAAAAACTGAATCAGCGGCTCGCCATAAACCCGCATCCCTTTTTGGCGCGCGCGCCGGATCGCCTCATGGGTCTGCTCACACGACACATGCACAATATACAACGGCACCCCCGCCGTATCCGCAATTGTAATCGCCCGGTTCGCAGCCTCACCTTCCAATTCTGGCGGACGAGAAAAGGCATGCCCCTCCGGCCCCGTGATCCCCTGATCGAAATACTTCTGCTGCAATTCAGCAACAAGATCACCATTCTCCGCATGCACCATCGGCAAAGCGCCCAATTCTGCACACCGCTTAAAAGATGCAAACATCTCATCGTCTTCAATCATCAAAGCGCCTTTATAGGCCATGAAATGCTTGAACGAATTGACCCCCATCTCCACAGCGTCTTTCATCTCGTCAAAGACAGTCTCGTCCCAACCAGTGATCGCCATGTGATATCCAACATCAGAACAAATCTGCGGCGCTGATTTGCGATGCCACTCATTAATCGCATTCTTGATGCTGCCATCCGCGCCTGGCAAACAAAAATCCACAACCATCGTGGTCCCACCACAAGCCGCAGCCCACGTCCCTGTCTCAAAAGTTTCAGCCGCCGTGGTCCCCATAAACGGCATCTCAAGATGCGTATGCGGGTCAATACCACCAGGGATCACATAAGCCCCTGACGCATCAATATATTCGTCACCCTTCAGATCTTCACCAATCTGAACGATCTTCTCCCCCTCGATCAGAACATCCGCTTCCCAGGTCCGGTCCGCCGTGCACACCTGCCCACCTTTGATCACTTTGCTCATGACATATCTCCCTCTCGCATTCTCTTTTTGGCCTTAAATACCGCGGGGTCTGGGGCAGAGCCCCAGTCAACCTCACATCATTTACAGACCGGCAAAAATATCCCAAATCCGTGCCATGGGTCTCATTGCCCATGCCCCAATTTTCGATCTGATCTGATGTAAGAAATCTCCGCCAATTTCACCCGACAACCTCTGCCGTCTCCACAACCGCATGGAGCAGAACATCCGCACCTGCCATGGCCCAGTCTTTCGAAATTTCCTCGGCCTCATTGTGGCTTAGCCCATCCACACAGGGGCACATTACCATCGCCGTCGGCGCCACCCGGTTGATCCAACAGGCGTCATGTCCGGCACCCGAAATCAGATTCATATGGGAATACCCCAACCGCTCCGCGGCAGAACGTACGGCCGTCACGCATCCTTCATCAAAAGCCACCGGATCGAATCCGCCCACCTTTTCAAATACGATTCCAAGACCC
Organism: Sulfitobacter sp.; assembly: GCA_039986635.1. Classification (GTDB taxonomy): domain Bacteria; phylum Pseudomonadota; class Alphaproteobacteria; order Rhodobacterales; family Rhodobacteraceae; genus Sulfitobacter. Next base: position 82,829 of record JBDWQI010000276.1, on the reverse strand, counting down.
ATCTCATCAGCAATTTTCTGGCCTTCAACCCGCAACCGCGCTTCCATGTCCTGAATAACGCTCAAATCGGGGGATCGAAAATCAACCGTAAATTCGACCCTACCCGGGATCACATTGCGCGAGTTGGGAAACACATCGATATGCCCTGCCGCGCCCACCGCATGCGGCGCATGGGACCAAGCAATCTCATCCACCTTGTCCAATATCCGCGCCATGCCCAATCCCGCATTCTTGCGCATCGGCATCGGCGTGGATCCGGTGTGGCTGTCCTTGCCTGTCACCGTCACCTGTGTCCAGCTCAGACCCTGCCCATGAGTCACAACGCCAATATCCTTGCCCTCCGCCTCCAATATCGGCCCCTGCTCAATGTGCAGCTCAAAAAACGCATGCATCTTGCGTGCGCCAACTTCTTCTTCACCGCGCCAGCCAATCCGGCTTAATTCATCTCCAAAAGATTTACCCTCTGCATCCACCCGGTCATAGGCCCAATCCTGCGTATGAATGCCCGCAAAAACTCCCGAAGACAGCATCGCCGGGGCATATCGCGTCCCCTCTTCATTGGTGAAATTCGTGACCACAATCGGATGCTTTGTCTGGATGCCCAGATCGTTGAGCGTCCTAAGAATCTCCAACCCGCCTAACACACCTAACACGCCGTCGTATTTGCCACCGGTCGGCTGTGTGTCCAAATGGCTGCCCACATAGACCGGCAAGGCGTCCGGGTCGGTGCCTTCTCGTCGGGCAAACATATTGCCCATTTGGTCCAACCCCATGGTGCAACCCGCATCTTCACACCATTTTTGGAACAAGGCGCGCCCTTCACCATCCTCATCTGTCAAAGTCTGGCGATTGTTCCCCCCCGCCACGCCGGGGCCAATTTTGGCCATTTCCATCAGGCTATCCCACAACCGATCAGGGTTGATCTTGAGGTTCTCTCCCGGTGCGGGCATATGCTGGCTCCTTAAACAGCTGGCGAGGCAAAATTTTACCATTTGGTAAAGGCACGATTGCGGCTAGACTGGCCCATGTCAAGAACTGCTTTGGCCTCGGTGTAGGCGATCCTGCCCGACCGCTACTTTTTGCAGCATATCATGAGGTACACCATTGCCCGACGGGACAAACAAGAAACCAAGCCGCATCCAACAACGCAATCGCCGCGCGATCCTTGATGCCGCCCTCGAAGTCTTTTCTCAGCACGGCTTTCGCGGTGCCACATTGGACCAAATTGCGGCAGAGGCAGGCCTAAGCAAACCAAATTTACTGTACTATTTTGAAAACAAAGAGAACATCCACTTAACATTGTTAAACCAATTGATGGAAACTTGGCTCGACCCGCTGGTGGTGCTGGACCCCGATGGTGACCCGGTCGAAGAGATTTTATCTTACGTACAACGCAAGCTGGATATGGCACAGGAATTGCCCCGCGAAAGCCGACTCTTTGCCAATGAGATATTGCAGGGTGCCCCACGGATGCGACCCGAGCTGGAAAACAACCTAAAACCCCTATTTGATGAAAAATGCGCGCTCATCGACAATTGGATTGCCCAAGGTCGGCTGCCCGCAATTGACGCACGCCATCTGCTCTTTTCGATCTGGGCAACCACCCAGCATTACGCAGATTTCCAGACCCAGATCGGTGTGCTGCTTGGGCCCAAAACCGATGCCTATGTCAGCGCATCTGCGCATCTGCAATCAATGTTCCGCACCCTTCTGCAACCCAACATCCGACGTTAACCATCAGCTCAACAATCCCAGTGCATTAAGACTCCGTTAGCACATCTGGCGCAAATTTGATTTGGGTGGCGGGTTCCTTAAGTTTTAAGGGAGCTTCAAATGAGTGTTCTATTACTGACCAACCCTTTTGCGCACCAGCAATCCCATCCCCCTGCCGAAATGACAGTTTCAACCGGGCCGGGTGTGTCCCCAGGCCAATCCGCCGGTCCACATGCCGTTCATCCCTCCCAACAAAGCAACGTGTACAACCGGGGTGATTCAGCAACTTCTTACAGAGGCAGCGGCGCTGGCGCAGGCGGAACTGCCGCTCGGGCCCCCGTCCACTTCGCCTCCAATCTGACCCGCGCGCCGGATGCGGACCGCACATCCGTTGTGAACGCCCAAACCGCTGACAGGTCAGAGTTCCCTGAAACAGATGACGCCGCCCCAACCCTGACAATTGCACCGGTCCCAGAATTGCCCGATCCGCTCCCCACGTCGCCTTTCCTCAAACCTTCCGGTTCTTAGGACCTGAAACCCAGGGGCAAGACCCCAGACAGAGGCATGAACAAACATGACCTGCCATTCTCTATTCAGCAGCTTTTGCAGATGGGTTGTTTGGATGTGTTGTCCAGTTTGCATATTCCGGCTGGACAACACGTTTGGTGCGCGGGTCGGTTGTGCCGACCTCCATCGGCTCCATTGTGATACAGGCCTCAACCGGGCAGACATTCACACATAGATTGCAGGCCACACATTCCTCATCAATCACACTAAACGTGCGATCTTCGGACATGGCAATCGCCTGATGGCTGGTATCTTCACAAGCCGCAAAGCAACGCCCACATGAAATACACAAATCCTGATCGATCTTGGCTTTGGCGACGTAATTCAGATTCAGATATTGCCAATCCGTCACATTTGGCACCGCAGCACCTTTAAAATCATCAATCGAGGTATGGCCCTTTTCATCCATCCAATCTGACAACCCGCTGATCATCTCCTGCACGATTTTGAAACCATAGGTCATCGCCGCAGTGCACACCTGCACATTGCCACATCCCAGCGTGATAAATTCCGCCGCATCCCGCCATGTCGTCACACCGCCAATCCCCGAGATCGGCAAACCGTGGGTCTCTGGGTTTCGGGCAATCTCGGACACCATAGACAAGGCAATTGGTTTCACCGCAGGCCCGCAATACCCGCCATGTGACCCTTTGCCATCTATCGACGGCTCAGGTGACATATTGTCCAGATCAACTGATGTGATGGAATTGATCGTATTGATCAGGCTTACCGCATCCGCGCCCCCCGCATGGGCCGCCGCGGCGGGCTTGCGCACATCCGTGATGTTTGGTGTCAGCTTTACGATCACCGGTTTGGAATAATACTGCTTACACCACCGCGTGACCATTTCGATGTATTCAGGCACCTGCCCCACAGCAGCCCCCATGCCGCGTTCGCTCATCCCATGCGGGCAGCCAAAGTTCAGCTCGATACCATCCGCGCCCGTCTCTTCAACCAGCGGCAGGATCGCTTTCCACGCGCCCTCTTCACAGGGCACCATGATCGACACAATGATCGCTCGATCCGGGTAATCGGCCTTCACGCGTTTAATTTCTTCAAGGTTGGTAAAGAGATCCCGATCCGTGATCAATTCGATGTTGTTCAGACCCAGCAACCGCCGATCTGCACCATAAATCGCCCCGTACCTTGGGCCATTTACGTTCACCACCGGCGGGCCCTCGGCCCCCAGTGTTTTCCACACAACACCTCCCCAACCTGCTTCAAAAGCGCGGCGGACGTTGTATTCCTTGTCTGTTGGCGGCGCAGAGGCCAGCCAGAAAGGGTTGGGGGATGTGATCCCGACGAAGTTGGTTGTTAGATCAGCCATCATTTCTCTCCCTTTACACGTTCAATGCGCTGTGAATATCCAGCGCCGCATCGCGCCCCTCAGCCACCGCAGTTACCGTCAGATCATCACCGCCAGACGCACAATCGCCCCCGGCCCAAACCCCCGCAACAGACGTACGCCCCGTCTCATCAACCTTGATCTTGCGGCCGTCCAACGCAGGTAATCCTTCGCCCTTGAGGGTTTGACCAATGGCCTTGAACACCTGATCCGCCGCCAAGCGCAACTTTTGCCCCGTGCCCTTCATGTCACCATCGACATATTCAAATTCGATCTCTCGCACCGCGCCGTTCCCATGCACCTCAACAGGCACGGCATGCGTCACAATCCGTACCCCTTTTGACGTTGCCAGATCCTGTTCGAAAACGGAGGCATTCATCCGGTCATGCCCCCGACGATACACCAACGTGACGTTCAACGCACCCAACAGCTTGGCCTGCACCGCAGCATCCACCGCGGTCATCCCGCCACCAATAACCACAACATCCCGACCAATCGGCACAGCTGCAACATCATTTGCCTGCCGTAAATCCGAGATGAAATCGACGGCATTCGTCACGCCATCCATGTCCTCGCCCTCAGTCCCAAGACCGTTCACGCCGCTCAGGCCCATTCCAAGGAACACCGCGTCGTACTTGTCTTTCAGATCATCCAACGTGACCCCCAGACCCAAGGCCGTCTCATATTGCACCTCAATCCCGCCGATCTGCATCAGCCAATCAACTTCGGCCTGCGCAAATCCTTCTGTCGTTTTGTACGTCGCGATGCCAAATTCGTTTAGCCCACCGGGCTTTGATGCCGCATCAAATACCACCACATCATGACCCAACATCGCCAAACGATGCGCACAGGACAAACCCGCAGGTCCCGCCCCCACCACAGCGACTTTTTTGCCCGAAGACACGGCCCGCGTGAACGGATGAACGCCTTTTTCCTGCAAATGATCCGTGGCATAACGTTGCAGTTGACCAATCAACACCGGCTTGCCCTCGGCCGCCTCGCGCACACAAACCTCTTCACACAGCGTCTCGGTTGGACAAACCCGCGCGCACATGCCTCCCATGATGTTTTGACTTAGGATCGTCTTGGCAGCGGCATCCGGTGTACCGGTTGCAATCTGGCGGATGAACAGCGGAATATCGATGTCGGTCGGACAGGCTGTCATGCAAGGTGCGTCATGGCAGAAATAGCAGCGATCCGCCGCAACCAATGCTTCATGCGGGTCTAAGCGTGGATGCAAATCAGAGAAATGCGCATCATAGCTGTCCGCCTCAAGCCGTCCGGCCTGTATTCCTGATTCAAAGACGTCTGATCCCATCTGGCTTGCCCTTTTGTTCGCTGGATGTGGGGAAACGCTCTCACGGAATGATTTTTTTATCAACTGGTAAAATTATTTCAGACGTGTGAAATTTTGTGCGCCAACAACCGCCGATTGCGGTTTCCGTTGTCGAATCCCTTGATTTTTCGACTCTCAGGCTAATTATCAGAGGTGCTAAACGAACGATTTTCGACCCGACCTACCTTTTCATGGGCTTCGATCGGTCACACTTTCGTCCGAGCCACGGTGCCGCATAACGCGGGCACATCATCAAAAGGAGACTGGGTCATGGCATCAGGCACAGTAAAATGGTTCAATACAACAAAGGGTTACGGCTTTATCGCACCCGAAGGCGGCGGCAACGATATCTTTGTCCACATCTCTGCGGTTGAACGGGCCGGATTGACCGGGCTTGCCGACAACCAAAAGGTGACCTTCGATGTAGAAGCAGGCCGTGATGGCCGCGAAAGCGCGGGTAACATTGCGCTGGCCTAACGGGTCCACCCTAAACTTTGGCTCTGTGTGCTATTTTTTGCAGCATTTTTGACCATGCGCGTCAAATTTTCTCACTTTCGGCCAAATTCTTTCGCACAAGACGGGTGCAGTTGCGCCGGTCTTGTGTGTCTTATGCGCCTGTCCTCACCACATCCCGGGTCCGCATAATCTGCAAATCGCCGCCTTTTGGGCCGCGTCTCTGCTCCCCGAATCCCCGCTCCGTTCAAACAAAACGCCACATTTTCGCAAACAGATGGCGCGTCCTACCCGCTTAGCCCTCGCGCACTAACGCCCCCTCATATCCAGAACCAACCGGCAGGGGCGTCACGCTATTCTTCAATCTCAGCGATTAAATCCATCACCTGCGGCCCCAGCCCTTCCACAATCCGTGCCACACCGCTGGCGTTCGGATGTATCCCGTCTGACTGCAAAAACGCTCCAAGCTCCGCGAGATCAGGCATCTTTCCATCAATGCGAAACCTCACAAAGAAGCTCTCTAGATACAAGCTGCCAAATTCCTGCGCCAAATCTGGATAAATCGCGTCAAATTGTGCTTTATACGCCGGTCCAAAATTCCCCGGGGCCTCCATCCCCACCAGCAACACCTCAACAGAACCGCGTTCCGCCGCCTGCAAGATACCGGTTAAATTGCTTCGGGCCTGTACCGGGTCCAACCCCCGCAACAGATCATTCCCGCCGAGCGCCACGATCATCCCGTCCACTTCGGGGGTAAGCGTCCAATCAACGCGCGCGAGCCCCCCCGCCGTTGTGTCCCCTGACACACCGGCATTGATCAACCTTACCTCTGCGCCTTGCTCATTTAGCCATGCCTGCAACTGAGGCACCAATCCATCCTCAACAGCCAGCCCATACCCCTGTGTCAGACTGTCGCCTAACGCTGCAATTACAACTTCTTTTGACTGTGCGGGGGCCGCTAAAATCATAACAATGCCAATCACTGCCTTGCGCATCTTGCCAGTTACTCCATATGCCAAGAGACCCCAACGCGAGGCCTCCCATGTCCCAGTCCGTCTTTCACCTCTCAGATGTAACGCTTTCACTAAAAGGCAATGCCGGATCTGTCGATATCTTGCGCGGGATCAGCCTTGAGGTACATCCCAAAGAAACCATTGCCTTAACCGGCCCATCCGGGTCAGGCAAATCTTCGTTACTGATGGTAATGGGCGGTCTGGAACAGGCCACTGGCGGCTCCGTCACCGCCTTGGGCCAAGATCTCACCACCTTATCCGAAGACGCGCTGGCTCGGTTTCGACTGGGCCGTATGGGAATTGTGTTTCAGTCGTTTCACCTAATCCCCACAATGACCGCCTTGGAAAACGTTGCCACACCGCTTGAATTGGCCGGTGTTACAGACGCCTTTGATCAAGCCAAAGAGGCGCTCAAGACAGTTGGCCTCGAACACCGCACTGAACATTACCCTGCACAAATGTCGGGTGGTGAACAGCAGCGGGTCGCCTTGGCCCGGGCCTGTGCCCCACGCCCGACCATCCTGTTGGCCGATGAACCCACAGGCAACCTCGACAGCACAAATGGCGCAGCGATCATGGATCTGTTATTCGATCTGCGCGACCAATACGGGGCCACTTTGGTGCTTGTCACCCATGACCGGTCTTTGGCCGACCGCTGTGATCGCGCCATCGCCCTTGCGGATGGACGCATCGCATGAGCCTTTCACTCGCCGCCCGCTTTGCTCGCCGCGAAATGCGTGGAGGCCTGCGCGGCTTTCGTCTGTTTCTGGCCTGTCTGGCCCTTGGCGTTGCGGCCATTGCCGCAGTTGGTTCAGTCCGTTCCGCCATTCAAACAGGGTTGGAGCGGGAAGGCGCTGCGCTCTTGGGCGGGGCCGCCGAGTTGGACTTCACCTACCGCTTCGCCTCTCCCCAAGAACTGACGTGGATGCAAACCCGCGCCTCCCGGGTCTCCGAAATCGCTGAATTCCGCTCCATGGCCACCTCAGGAGAAGACCGCGCCCTGACCCAGATCAAAGCAGTCGACACCGCCTACCCTCTTGTCGGCACCCTAGAGCTCACGCCAGACATCCCGATCACACAGGCCCTTGCCACCCACCAGGGCATACCCGGCGCTGTCATGGAACGGGCGCTGTCTGACCGTCTGGGCCTGTCTCCGGGGGATACCTTTCAACTTGGCACCGGCACCTACCGATTGACCGCACTGATCGATCGCGAACCGGATTCAGCGGCCAGCGGCTTTGCGCTTGGGCCGCGTACCTTGCTCTATCGCAACGCGTTGACCGGCTCGGGCCTGCTGGCTCCCGGCACACTCTTTAATAGTAAATACCGGCTTGATCTGCCCGACGATACAGATCTCGCTGAACTCGAAACCCAAGCCCGCGCGCAGTTTGAAAACAGCGGCATGCGCTGGACAGATGCACGGAACGGGGCGCCGGGGGTTGCACGTTTTGTCTCCCGTCTCAGCGCCTTCCTAATCCTTGTCGGCCTGTCAGGCCTCGCCGTTGGCGGCGTCGGGGTCTCTGCGGCTGTGCGGGCCTATCTCAATGGCAAAACCGGCGTCATCGCGACCCTGCGCGCACTTGGTGCTGACCGTGCCACGATCTTCCAAACCTACTTTATCCAGATCGGTGTTTTGTCCTTGCTTGGCATCTTCATCGGTTTGTTGCTTGGCGCGCTTGTCCCCCTTCTCCTCTCTCCCATCATCGCTGCCCGTTTGCCTATTCCGGCCACCTTTTCGCTCTACCCTGCCCCCCTGATCGAGGCAGCGCTCTATGGTTTGCTGACCGCTTTGGCCTTCACCCTCTGGCCACTCGCCCGAAGCGAAAATGTACGTGCGGCTACGCTGTTTCGCGATGCATGGGCCGGTGCCAACCGCCTGCCCTCCGCGAAATACCTGATCGTCATTGCACTCATCGCCACCTCACTTGTTGCTCTCGCTGGCTGGTTCAATGGGTCGTGGTGGCTGACATTATGGACGTTGGGCGGCATCGCTGGCGCCCTTGCTATCCTTGCTCTGGCCGCTGGCCTTTTGCGTTTCCTCGCCCGCCGTCTTGGCCATCTGGCGCGCGGCCGTCCGCGCCTGCGATGGGCTCTTGCCGCCATTTCGGGCACCGACGAAGGGGCAGGCGCAGTTGTCCTGTCGCTGGGCCTTGGCCTATCGGTTCTTGCTGCTGTGGGTCAGATCGATGGCAACCTGCGTCAGGCCATTTCCGGTAACCTGCCAGACGTCGCACCTTCGTATTTCTTTGTCGATATCCAAAAAGACCAGATGCCCGGTTATACCAAACGCCTCACCACAGACCCTGCTGTAACGCGGATCGACAGCGCGCCAATGCTGCGCGGTGTCATCACCCAAATCAACGGCAAACCCGCCGCCGAAACCGCTGGCGATCACTGGGTGTTGCGGGGCGATCGGGGGGTGACCTATGCCGCCCAACCTGATGCCAGAACAAAGGTGACCGCAGGGACATGGTGGCCCGAGGACTACACCGGCCCGCCCCAAATCAGCTTTGCCGCAGAAGAAGCCGAAGAAATGGGTCTCACCCTAAATGACAGTCTCACCATCAACATCCTTGGTCGCGAAATCACTGGCACCATCACGTCGTTCCGCGAGGTTGATTTCTCCAATGCCGGGATCGGTTTCGTGCTGGCCATGAACCCGACCGCCTTGCAAGGGGCCCCGCATACTTTCATTTCTACCGTCTACGCCCAAGAACAGGCCGAAACGGCCATCCTGCGAGATCTGGCCAGCGCCTATCCCAACATCACTGCAATCCGGGTCCGCGATGCCATCGACCGGGTGTCCGGTGTGCTGGCAAGCCTCGCTGCGGCAACCTCCTATGGCGCGTTGGCAACGCTCCTTACCGGGTTCGTGGTGCTGATCGGTGCGGCCGCTGCCGGGTCCGAAGCCCGCACATTCGAATCCGCGGTTCTTAAAACGCTCGGTGCCAGCCGCACCCAAATCGCGCTCAGCTTTGTGTTGCGCGCCGCCCTGTTGGGCCTCTTTGCCGGCGTCGTCGCGCTCTTTGCGGGGGCCTTGGGTGGTTGGGCCGTCAGCCACTATGTGATGGAGACCGATTTCACGCTGATTTGGTCCTCGGCGCTGATGATCATCGCCGGCGGCATCTCCGCTACCGTCTTGGCAGGGCTCGGCTTTGCCTTTACTGCACTCAATGCTCGCCCCGCGCAGGTGCTGCGCTCTCGCGAATAAAACCAAGGATACCCGATGCCTGAAACACTCCCCGCCACCCTATCTGCTCCTGTCAGCCCGGCCCAACAGCACCACATCGTCAACATCTTACGCCGCGCCGCACGTGCCGAAATCCTGCCGCGTTTTCGCGGATTAGCCGCCAGCGACATCGTTACCAAATCCTCCGCTGATGATCTGGTCACTATCGCAGACAAAGCCGCTGAGGCGATGATCACCCGCGCCCTGAAAATCGCCTTCCCGTCAGCCTTGATTGTGGGCGAAGAAGCCGTCGCCGAAGACCCCGCGCTTCTCGACAAAATCGCGGACGCCCCGGTGGCCTTTATTATCGATCCCATCGACGGAACCTGGAACTATGCGCACGGGTTTGCGGTCTTTGGCGTAATCCTTGCGGTGACACAATTTGGCCGCCCGGCCTTCGGCCTGATCTACGATCCAATTGCTGATGATTGGGCCATTGCAGATCAAGAAACCACCCCGCACTTAGAACAGGCCTCAGGGGCCACACGTCCGCTCAAGGCCGCGATGGGCAAACCGCTGGAACAGCTCAACGGACACATTCCACTCCATATGTTCCCAAGGGAAACACAGCAAAAGCTCGCCCTGACGTTGCCGGGTTTCAACCGCACGGAAGCCTTGCGTTGCTCGGCACATGAATATCGCTTGATCGCTCAGGGATTCTCCGACTTTCTGCTCACCCAGTCGCTCAACCCATGGGATCACGCAGCAGGAGCATTGATCTGTGAACGCGCCGGGTGCCATGTCGAAATGCTGGACGGCGGCCCCTACGCCGCAAGCCGCCATACCGGCCACCTGCTTGTCGCACCTGACCGCACCACATGGAACCGACTGAAAAAAGTGTTCAGCTTCCTGGTGGATACCGATTGATCAAAAGGCGGCTTCCAAAGCCGCCTTACACCCATCCTCGTAAGGTGGTTTTCAAACCACCTAAATCAAATCCGTCAGAGGGTCCTCTTGCCGTCCTCGCACCCCCTTCCTTCCCGTAAGGGGGGCTTTTAGCCCACCCCGCTATTCGGCCGCCTCGGCATATTCTTCCATAGGCGGACAAGTGCAAATCAGGTTTCTGTCCCCATGTACGTTGTCCACGCGATTAACCGGAGGCCAGTATTTGTCCACCCGGAACGCACCGGGGGGGAAACATCCCTGCTCTCGGCTGTAGGGCCGGTCTCCCCAATCCACAACCAGATCCTCAACCGTATGCGGCGCATTCTTCAGCGGGTTGTTCACCGGATCCATCTCGCCTTTCTCAATCGCGTCGATCTCATCACGAATCGCCAGCATTGCATCACAAAACCGGTCCAGTTCGGCTTTGGTCTCTGACTCTGTCGGCTCCACCATCAATGTTCCCGCCACCGGCCAAGACATCGTTGGCGCATGAAAACCGCAATCGATCAATCGCTTGGCAATATCTTCAACCGACACATCCGCGCTTTCCTCAAAGGGGCGGACATCGATCACACATTCATGCGCAACCCGACCTGTCGGGCCCTTGTATAAAACATCAAATGCCCCTTCTAAACGTTTGGCAATATAATTGGCATTCAAGATCGCCACCCGCGTCGCCTGCGTCAGCCCCTCACCGCCCATCATCAGGCAGTATGACCATGAAATCGGCAATAACGAAGGCGACCCATAAGGTGCTGCCGCCACCGCAGAGCCTCCCGCATTCGGATGACCCGGCAAATGGGGTATCAAATGAGATTTGACACCAATCGGCCCCATGCCCGGTCCCCCACCGCCATGCGGAATACAGAACGTCTTGTGCAGGTTCAGGTGGCTGACATCGCCCCCCAGATCACCGGGACGGCTCAACCCCACCATGGCATTCATATTGGCTCCGTCGATATACACCTGCCCGCCTTGTGCATGGGTGATCTCGGTGACCAGGGTCACGGTTTCCTCAAAAACGCCGTGGGTTGATGGATAGGTGATCATACAGCCGGCCAAATTTTCACCCGCAGCTTCCGCCTTGGCGCGGAAATCCTCCAGATCAATGTCGCCATTGTCGGCTGATTTCACCACAACAACCTTCCATCCCACCATCTGCGCTGATGCCGGGTTCGTCCCATGTGCAGACATCGGGATCAGACAAATGTTGCGCTGATCATCGCCATTTGCACGGTGATAGCCGGCAATGGACAACAATCCGGCATATTCCCCCTGCGCGCCTGAATTGGGCTGCATTGAAATCGCATCATACCCGGTAATATCACACAGCTTTGAGGACAGATCATCGATCATTTCCTTATAGCCCAGCGCCTGATCCTCAGGCACAAACGGATGAATCAATGAAAACTCCCGCCAGCTGACCGGCATCATTTCTGCCGCCGAGTTCAGCTTCATGGTACAGGAGCCCAAAGGGATCATCGCCCGGTCCAGCGCCAAATCCCGGTCCGCCAAACGCCTCATATACCGCATCATCTCGGTCTCAGCCCGGTTCATGTGGAATATCGGATGGGTCAGATAGGTCGTTGTACGGACCAGCTTCTCCGGCATCGAATAATGCGGCGTGTAATCTTTGTCTGTGCGCTCAATCCCAAACGCACGCCACACCGCTTCAATCGTCGCAGGTTTGGAACGTTCATCCAAGGTGATCCCTACCTTACTCTCCCCGACCCGGCGCAGGTTGATCCCCTCTTCAACGGCGGATTTCATCACCGCCGCTTGCAACGGCCCGACCTCCACGGTGATCGTGTCAAAAAAGGTTGCCGGACGCACGTCAAACCCGGCCATCTTCAAACCTTCCGCCAGACGCACGGTCTTGCGATGAATGCGCTGCGCAATCGCTTTAAGCCCCTCAGGTCCGTGGAACACCGCATACATTGACGCCATAACCGCCAGCAAAGCCTGCGCGGTACAGACGTTTGACGTCGCCTTTTCGCGCCGGATATGCTGTTCTCGCGTCTGCAGGGACAACCGATATGCGCGGTTCCCATGTGCATCAATCGACACACCAACAATCCGCCCCGGCATCGCCCGCTTAAAGGAATCCCGACAGGCCATATAGGCGGCATGGGGTCCGCCATATCCCTCGGGCACCCCAAACCGCTGCGTTGAACCAACCGCAATATCCGCGCCCATCTCACCGGGTTCTTTTAACAACGTCAGCGCCAAAGGATCAGCCGAGATAATGCCAACCCCCTTGTTCGCATGCAGCGCTGCAATCGGATCGCTGAAATCCTGTACATGTCCATAGGTCCCCGGATACTGAAATATCGCACCAAAAACCTTGTCCGCTTCCATCTCAAGCGGATCGCCCACAATCACGTCAATCCCCAAGGGTGCCGCGCGTGTTTTCATCACCGCGATGTTCTGAGGATGACAGGATTCGTCTACGAAAAACGCAGTCATCTTGGACTTAGAGACCCGCTGCGCCATGGTCATCGCTTCGGCACAGGCCGTCGCCTCATCCAACAAGGATGCATTGGCAACTTCCAATCCCGTCAGGTCAGACACCATCGTCTGAAAGTTCAGCAAAGCTTCCAACCGGCCCTGCGAAATCTCAGGCTGGTAGGGCGTGTATGCGGTGTACCACGCCGGATTTTCCAAGATGTTGCGCTGGATTGCAGGTGGGGTGACGGTGCCGTGATATCCCTGTCCGATGAGGCTGGTCAAAACCTTGTTCTTGGACGCTGTGATGCGCAAATGCTCCAACACCTCACGCTCTGACATCGCCTTGCCAAAAGCCAACTCTCCGTCCATCCGAATGCCTTGCGGCAAAGTGTCGTCAATCAATGCCGCAAGCGATGGCGCTTCCACCACCTTGAGCATGTCAGACATCTCAGCCGGGGACGGCCCGATGTGACGCCGGTTGGCAAAATCATATGGCAAGTATTCTGTCGGCTTAAAGGTCATGACAGGCCCTCTTTTTTGTTCTGATCAATCGGTAGGCAGGCGGTCAGGCCCGGCCTCCGCCGTTATCCGATGAATTTCTGATAACCCGCTTCATCCATGAAATCGTCCATCTGCGATGGATCACTGATCTTCATTTTAAAGAACCACGCCTCACCTTGCGGGTCCTCATTTACAGCGCCGGGATTGTCCGCCAACGCGCTGTTCACTTCCGTGATCTCTCCATCCACCGGCGCCAGAATGTCACTCGCCGCCTTGACGCTTTCAATCACGACAACTTCATCATCTTTGCTGACTGTTGTGCCTTCGTCAGGCAGTTCCACAAACACCACATCCCCCAACTGCTCCGCGGCATGGATCGTGATCCCAACCACCATTTCGCCATCTTCTTCGCGCAACCATTCATGCTCTTCTGTAAATTTCATGTCGTCTTTCCCCGTTTTGTTATCTCTTGAAATTTGCTGCCACAAACGGCAGTTTCGCCACGCTCAAAGGCAGTCGCTTGCCGCGCACTTCACCCCAAAGCTGTGTTCCTATTTTGGCGTGGTCCACACCAACATACCCCATGGCAACAGGCCCCTCGACACTTGGTCCAAACCCACCCGAAGTTACTTCGCCGATGCGAACACCACCCTGTGCGGCATCAAAAAGGGCAACCCCTTCGCGCATCGGCGCACGTCCCTGCGGCAGTAATCCAACCCGCTTGCGCGTCGCGCCATTGCGCAACGCATCCAGCACCACATCCGCTCCCGGAAATCCGCCCTCGCGGTCTCCTTCTGCCCGGCGCACTTTCTGGATCGCCCAGTTCAACGCGCCTTCTACAGGCGTCGTGCCGGCATCAATGTCATGACCATAAAGACACAGCCCCGCTTCCAGGCGCAGTGAATCCCGTGCACCCAATCCAATCGGCTCCACGGGGTCCAACGCCAACAAAGCTTGCGTCAACGCCGCCGTCTGATCCAGAGGGACAGACAGCTCAAAACCATCTTCGCCCGTATACCCTGACCGCGATGCCCACACCTCGACCCCCGCAAGGGTCAAATCCGCCACATCCATAAACGCCATGGCATCCGCCCGCGCATCCAGCCCGGCTATTGCCGCTCCCGCAGCAGGCCCTTGCACCGCAATCAACGCACGATTCTCTAGAACATCAACAGTGATCTGTGGCGCCAATGCCACCTGCATCCGGGCAATATCTGCGTCTTTACAGGCCGCATTCACCACAACAAACAACGCCTCACCGCGCCGCGCAAACATCAGATCGTCCTCGATCCCGCCTGCTTCATTTGTGAAAAATCCGTACCGCTGTCGGCCGTCTTCCAAGCCAAGCACATCCATTGGCACCAAAGCCTCGAACGCCGTCGCAACCGCCTCCCAGGACGCCCCGGACAACATAACCTGCCCCATGTGACTGACATCAAATAACCCAGCCTCAGCGCGGCAATGCAGGTGTTCTTTCATCACCCCCATTGGGTATTGCACAGGCATCTCATAGCCCGCAAAAGGCACCATCTTGGCGCCTAATTCCACATGCAAATCATATAGCGGTGTCCGTTTCAGCGCGTCCATCAACCCCGTCTCCCGTTATGGCCAGCGCCTTTGAGAAAGGAACACACCGGCACCATAGCGCCGCACAATGCAGCGCCTGATGCCCCCTCTGTCCTTTCGCCTGAGATCGTTATCCCTTCGGCGGGTGCGCATGCACCACTCTCCAGAGTGTTGTCCTACGATCACGGTCCAGTGGCCTGAGAGTTTCCGGGGCGGTTGCTCCTTCGGCATCAGCTCGAGGCTGATTCTCCCATGATCTGGTTCTTGGTATGCTGTGCTCTATCGCTGCGTCAATCTACTTTTGCGCGACCGCCCAGGAAACCACCGGAAATTCCGGGTCATTCTTCAAACTGTGCTTTTCCGCGTCATAGCGCGCAAAACGATACCCACATTCGGCTTTGGCACATTCAACGTTGCCCCATTGTTCAGCTTCGATCTTGTCCTCATCAAACCCGCCCTCGATCAGCAGGTTTTTCAGACCACGCGCGCTCCAACGGCTACAATCAACCGGATAGCCATGATAGCGAACGTAAAACGGCACCGCGACATAGAAATGCCCCCCCTCCTTCAACATCGCATGGATGTTTTGTGTGGCCCTGTAGGGCCTGTCCAAATGTTCCCAGACCTGATTGGCAATCATGACATCAAATTGACGAACATCACCGTTTTCATCCTCAAACGGCTGGCCACAAACGTCAAACTCCGGGAAATCGAACCGTTCGAACGACTTCGGTTTCAGCCGCATCTGCTTGGCCATCTTTCCCGAAATCTCGCCCACAGTTGTCTCAGACGTCACAATCCCTTTCAACAGCTTACGCGCGCGTTTCTCTTGAACCACCCGATTGTACATCATAACAAAACCGCCTCATTTTCTTTTCTTGGTTCCGGGGACTTTGTGTGGCATCCCATCATTTTGCAACCCCACGTCAGGTGATCCGGCAATGACCCCCTACTTTTTCGGCTATGGCAGCCTTGTGAACCGCACCACCCATGACTACCCAGATGCACATCCCGCACAATTGCGCGGGTGGCGGCGGGCATGGATCAAATCCACCACATTTGACCGCGTTTTTCTCAGCGTGATCAAAGACCCCGACACAACCATTTCCGGTCTCATCGCTTCGGTCCCCAATGCCGATTGGGCCGCACTTGATGCCCGCGAATTTGGCTATGAACGGCTCCCCTCCGGTGATGCGGTCACACATCCCTTGCCGGGCACGCTTGATATTGCCCACTATGCGGTTTCGCTTGAAAACCAAGGCCAAACATCCCGAGACACGATCCTGCTAAGCTATCTTGATGTGGTGGTTCAGGGGTTCCTTACAGAGTTTGGCGAAACAGGCGTGGCCGAATTCTTTGCCACCACCAATGGCTGGGATACGCCAATTCTAGATGACCGGGCCGCGCCACAATATCCCCGCCACCGGGTGCTTTCAGCCCAAGAAACTGCATTGGTGGATTTTCACATCGCACAGCTCTGATTGCATGCGCCCACCGACGCTAACGCCGCAAGTTCCACAGCGCCATGAGCCGTCCTTCCCGGCCAAAAAGGTCGCGTTTGGGGGGCGGTGCATCTGCGCAAGTCTCGATCACCCGCAAGGCCAAAACCCAGGCGATTGCACCAAAAACCACTCCGGCCAGGGTTTGCCCAATCAACACGCCCTGCGCGCCAAAGGCCCAAGACCCCATAAACACCAACGGGATCAACGCCACCACATTGCGCCCCCAATTCACAAATGTCGAATAAAACGGATGTCCCAAATTGTTGAACGCCGCATTTGAAATGAACAAAATACCGGGAAAGAAAAACGCCAAGGACAAAGGACCGCAAAACAAAAAGATCAGCTCTCGGGTCACCCCCTGAGCACCAAACAGATCCGCAATCGGACCGCGCACCAAAAACAACACCCCCGAAACCAACACAATCACCACAGCAACAAAAATCACCGCTGCATTGAACCCACGTTTCACACGTTCAATGTTACCAGCGCCAAAATTCTGCCCAATGATCGGGCCCACCGCCCCGGACAAGGCAAAAACCACGCCAAAGGCCACAGGTGTTAGGCGGCCCACAACCGCCAGTCCGGCCACCGCCCCTTCGCCGTACCCCGCCATCGCCCGGGTCACAAACGCCTGTCCGACCGGCGTCGCAATCTGTGCCAGAATTGATGGAAAAGCGATGGCCAGTATGGGGCTCAGATCACGCAACATACCGCTTAACCTTGGCCGTGTGATACCGCCGTAAATCTTCATCAAGGGCCACAAAGCCATGACGCAAATCACCAATCTTGCCGCCACTGACGCAATTGCCGCACCGGTCAATTCAAGGTTCAGACCAAAAATGAGGATCGGATCAAGGGCCGCATTCACCAGCCCGCCCGCAATCGTTGACATCATGGCGCGGCGCGCATCCCCATGTGCCCGCAAAACCGCGCCACCCATCATCCCAATAATCAGGAACGGCATGGATGGCACAATGATCTGCAAGAAATGCACAGCCAAGACCGCCGTCTCCCCAGTGGCGCCAAGAAGCCGCACCAGCACATCAAGCGACAGCCAAACAGAAATCGCAAAAAGGGCTGAAAAGACAAACCCATAGCTTAACGCATGGGTCGTTCTTTCGCGCGCCAGTTGCTCATCGCCTGCGCCCAATGCGCGCGCCACCAAGGCCCCAGCCGCAATCGCCAACCCAATGCCAAATGATGTTGTAAAGAACAGGATCGCACCGGCATATCCAACCGCCGCCGCCAGCTCAGATTTACCCAGCATCGCGATAAAAATCATGTCGACAAAATCAACAATGAAAACCGCCATCAGCCCCAAGGACGCGGTTAACGACATCACCGTTACATGCCGAAACAAGTTGCCCGTGAGAAATTTCGCCTCAGCCATATCTGCCCTCAATCCATTTGAGCAGAATGGCTGAGGCTCGCATCATGCGCGCGCCTTTATCACCTGCAACAGGGGCATCACCGCGGCCATTTCCGGCCCGCTTTCCTGCCCGGTCAAAGCCAGCCGCAAAGGCCGGAACAACCCGCGCCCTTTCCGTCCGGTTTCCGCCTTCACCTGTGCGGTCCATGCCGCCCAAGTGCCGTCATCAAACGGCATATCAGGCAACATCGCGATGGCCTGTGCGACAAATTCCTTATCATCCGCTTCGATCACCGGCTCTGCCCCGTCCCGGCACATCACCCACCAGCCGTCCAAATCGCCCAATGTCTCGATGTTTTCGCGCGTCACTGCCCAGAATTGCGCCGCTTTGTCGTCCGGCACACCAAGCGCTGCAATCGTGTCCGCAACATCCGCCAGATCAAGCGTCTGCAAATACCGTCCCGTCAACGGGAACAGGTCCGCCACATCAAATTTCGTTGGCGCGGAACCAAAGTGATCAATGTCAAAACCGTCAATCAATTCTGCCATATCCGTGCGCAGCTCAACCGGATCAGAAGACCCCAACCGCGCCATCAAACTCAGCAAAGCCATTGGCTGCACACCTTGTTCACGCAGATCCCGCAATGCCAAGGTGCCCAACCGTTTGGACAAGGCCTCGCCCTGCGGACCGGTCAACAAGGAATGGTGCGCAAAAGAAGGAGGCGTCATGCCCAGCGCCTGCATAATCTGAATTTGCGTCGCCGTATTGGTCACATGATCCGATCCGCGCACCACATGGGTCACACCCATTTCGGTGTCATCCACAACCGACGCCAGCGTGTACAAAATCTGGCCATCACCCCGGATCAGCACCGGATCAGACACAGACGCCGCATCAATTGAAATATCGCCCAAAATGCCATCGTTCCAGTCGATCCGCGCGAGGTCCAGTTTGAAACGCCAAACACCGTCGCCCCGCTCTGCGCGCAGCGCTGTTTTCTGCGCCTCCGACAAGGCCAGCGCCGCCCGGTCATAGACCGGCGGTTTGCCCATATTCAGTTGTTTCTTACGCTTCAGGTCCAATTCCGTGGGCGTTTCAAACGCCTCATAAAACCGCGCCTTCTCCCGCAGCGCATCTGCCGCCGCATGATACCGGTCCAACCGCTCAGATTGGCGCTCTACGCGGTCCCAATGCAAGCCCAGCCATTCCAGATCCTGCTTGATCCCATCTACATATTCTTCTTTGGATCGCTCAGGATCGGTGTCATCAATCCGCAAGATAAATTGGCCACCCGCCTTGCGCGCAATAAGATAGTTCATCAACGCCGTGCGCAGGTTGCCCACATGGATAAATCCAGTAGGTGAGGGGGCAAATCGGGTGGTAGTAGGGTGTGACATGAAACGGATCCTCTCAGATGGGGTGTGACTGTCACAGGGCCGCAGGATTGTCTAGCGTTCTGGGCCGCAGACACAGGCCATTGCCAAAGCTCAGAATCCTTTGATCCCGCCACATTGGCCTCAAAACCACGACATTTCAGAGGGTTGTGACATGCAGGCAATCGCGGGCCTTTTTCAACGCCCCCCGCCGCTGAAATGAACCGGCGTTCCCTTGCAACTGCGTTTTACCACAGGAAACAACCTGTCACTCCAATGGGGCAAAACTAAGGGGCCGTAACCCTAGCCAAATCCGCCAATCCCGCCTGCACCAATTCCGCCAGCACATCCATATCTACATCCGGCAGCTTGTTCAGATAAAGACATGACTTGCCCATCTTGTGCTTGCCCAGACGGTTCAGGATCTCAGAGAAATCAGCATAGCCGGGCACTATGTAAATGCTCAACTTTGCCTTGCGAGGCGAAAACCCGGTCGCGAAACACCGCCCCGTACGGCCAGATTTATATGCGTAATTATATGCACCATAACCCAGAATATTTCCCGGCCACAGCACCGGCTCATACCCCGTAACACGTCGAAAAAACCCATCCAATTCGGCCGCTTCACGGTGCCGCCTCGCAGGCCCAACTGCTTTTAAAAACTCAGCAACGTCATCCATCTTTCCCCTCCATCCAAATACCTATGTTCAAACACCTGAAATTCCCCAAGGCCCTGCCAAATTCAGCGACCCGTTGATCATCAGGGGCCCAAACCTCGGCTCACGGCCCTTGGTCCGACCCTAAGGCACACGCGCATTTCGAATAGCTTCTACCATAGCCTGAGCCACATGTTCAGATGAATGATCGGACAACAAAATCGAACGATGGGAGACAGGCGGTTCTGGAAAGCCTTCGGTTTCTGTCAAGATCTGCAAACCGTCCCCCACACAGGACCTCGGCAACAAACCAATTGCAAATCCGGCACGCAGCGCCGCTTGAAGACTTGTGAAACTGCTACTTTGAAAAGCAATCGTATGCTGACGCCCCGCCGTATCCAAAATTTTCCGCGGCAGATCACGCCAAAAACATGGGCGATCAAGAATAGCCAGCGGCACATCTTCGCCCCCACACCAAGACTTGCCCTCACGCGCCGCCCAGACAATCGCCTCCGTATCCAGCGGATCACCTTGGGGAACATCCAACCCAGAACAGATGGCCACGTCCAGCTCCCCTGCTCGGACCGCCTCAGCATAGGCTGATGTACAACCCGACTTTGCCAACACTTGGACACCGGGATGCGCATTCGAAAACCCCATAAGAATGCGTTCGAGCACGCTTTCATCGAAATCGTCGGGCAACCCAACCCGGATTGAACCTTTCAGAGGTTCCTGAAAGAGCCTTGCTGTATCGCGTATATCAACAAGAATAGACCGGGCCCGGATCAGCAACGCTTCTCCTGCCGGTGTCAGCGTCATCCCCTTTGCCCCACGAATGAACAACGACACACCTAACCCGCTTTCAAGTTTGCGAAGCTGAACACTTATTGCGGATTGAGTTCGCCCAATTTGACCAGCAGCAACGGTCAGATTGCCACAATCGGCGATCCTCACAAATGTTTGGAGCAGGTCAGAATCAATCGGCAAGCGTTCGTTTTTATTCATGATGAGGATCGTATAAATTCGTTTTTCCTAAATCAACCATCGTCATAGGGTCCTGTCAAAAAGCGAGATTCATCATGGAATTCACTCAGATCATGATCTTGATCTGCATCGGCCTGTTTGGCGGTGTCTGGAATGCGATTGCTGGCGGTGCCACCTTATTCACGTTCCCGGCTCTCATGGCTGCTGGCCTGCCGCCGGTTGTTGCAAATGCAACAAATTACCTTGCGCTTTTGCCGTCAAACGCCGCAGCACTTCCCGCCTATCGAGAAGAACTCAGGGGGCTTGGTAAAAATCTCCTGCCCCTTTTGAACGTCTCTGGCCTAGGTGCAATTGTTGGCTCGCTCTTGCTATTGGTCTCTGATCCTGACGTTTTCGTATTGCTCATCCCGTTTCTTATCCTATTCGCAACAGGTCTCTTTGCCTTTGGAAATGCCCTTCGTCCCTTCTTGCTCAGCTGGCTGGGTGAGACACATGGGAACAGGTTGATCTATGTCGCCCTCTTCCTGTCCTCAATCTATGGCGGATATTTTGGTGCAGGTCTGGGGTTCATTCTACTCGCCATTGCTCAGATCATGGGGTTCTCGGATTTCCATGTCGCAAACAGCATCAAAAACCTTCTGGCAACAAGCTTCACAATCCTTAGCATTTTGGTCTTCGGGGTTGGTGGTCTCATCGCTTGGCCAGAGGCTGTCGCAATGATGTTCGGCAGCACCATCGGAGGATATGCGGGTGGGCGGCTCGCCAAACGTATAAGCACCCGCCACCTGCGCGGTGTTGTGATCCTATTCGGGGTGGTTATGTCGCTGGTCTATTTCAACCGGACATTTTTGTAACTTCGAAATGTCACCCAAATTCGCCCAACGGTCTTCATCAAACGCGATGCCTCAAACGACTTCACCACCCTAAAAACCTAGGCCAAGCCACCCATCAATTGGACAGATGCCCCTGAATGCCAAGAGGAGCGCAAGTGCAGATGATCCTGTCATCCTGCTTGGTAAATTTTGATCAGCGTGATGCATAGGCTAGCTGCCTTAGCGCCGGGACCCCTTAATCCTGCCCCGTTGGCGCTGGTTTTTGCAAAATCACAGGGGTTTGGTGGATGCAGGTCATCGTTACACTACGAACAAGTCCGCCAAGACGCTGTGATGCAGCAAAAACAGCGTCCTACTGATTAGACAGGTTTTCCCTCTACCTGCCTTACATCCGCTTGAGGTAGAACAACTATTCCCGCGCATATTCACCTTAACAGAGATAAAAATCTGTCAAACCGATAGCGCAGGACAAATAGGTCCTGACTCCAAGACCTGTCTCTCCTCAGGCTGACATCCTGATCAGATTATCGCTCTGACAGACGCATCTGCGTCGGGTTAGTAGCTCTATTCCCGCGCAGATCTGCCAAAGCAGAACGGGAAAACCCCTCAAACCCCACACCGCAGTTTTTTTGCATGCGCCTGTCGGCACAGAAAAAGCAGAGATGACGCATCATCTTAATGTCACGCGCCTGTCATCGACAAAACAACCACCACCGGCGCCGCGCAAATCACCAAAGTTCCGCGAAGCCGCCGTTGCCCGCGCAACATTCAGAGGCCTTGACTAGCCGCCCTCTTTTAACGCGCCGCTTTCCCAATCGCCGCTGGCCTCTTCGCCGCTGGCATATCGCATGGTTCCAGCGCCCTGCCGCCGTCCGGCTTCAAAACTGCCCTCATAAATATCGCCATTGGCATAGGTCGCAACGCCTTGCCCTTCGATCTCCCCACGCAGCCAGCTGCCATCGTATTCAAACCCGCTGGCCATCACAATTTTGCCTAAGCCATGGCGCTGTCCGGCGTCAAATTCGCCTGTGTATATTGTGCCATCCGGGTAGGTCGCTGTCCCTGTGCCATGGCGCTGACCGTCCTTCCATGTGCCATCGTAGCGATACCCATCCGCATAGGTCATGACCCCTTGACCTTCGTTGCGCGCGTTCTTGAACCCGCCTTCATAGACAACACCGTTGGGATAGGTCGCCCGGCCTGTGCCCTCAATGACACCAGCCACCCATCCCCCTTCATAGGTTGAACCATCAGGATAGGTGATCACCCCTTCGCCATCCGCCAGATCATTTCGGAACGATCCCTCATAAACCGACCCATCCGGATAGGTCACGCGCCCCTGACCTTCGATCTGCCCGGCAACCCACGATCCTTGGTACACATAGCCATCCGTGCCGACAAACCGGCCCTGCCCGTCGCGTCGGTCATCTTTGAAATCACCCACATAGACGTCACCGTTTTCATAGGTCACCGTTCCTGTGCCCTCGCGTCGTCCCGCCGCAAGCTGCCCCTCATAGACATCCCCATTGGGTTGGGTCAGCGCGCCTGTGCCATCAATCTGTCCGTCGCGCCAAAGCCCGACATAGATCAACCCATCGGGCATTTTCAGCGTTCCGGTGCCGCTGCGTTTGCCGTCAACAATCTCACCATCATAGACCGCACCATCAGGATAAGTGATTACCCCGGTGCCCTGCTTGGCACCGTCTACCCAATCCCCTTTGTATTCATACCCACCCGGGCTTTGCATCACACCTTTGCCATGATGTTTGGCATTGCGGAATTGCCCCTCATAGCGCACCCCGTTGGCATAAAGCGCAATGCCCTTTCCCATGATAGCACCACTCAGCCACTCTCCCTCATAGGTGCCCCCGTCTGCAAAGGTGATCTTGCCAAATCCATCTGGCTTGCCTTTGTCGAAACTGCCCTCAAAAACAGATCCATTCGGAAACCGCGCGACCCCTTCGCCCTTGATTTCACCCTCAATCCAATTGCCCGAATACTCGTAACCATTGGGCAGCTTGTATGTTCCTTCACCGTGCTGCAATCCCCCTCGAAAGGTACCTTCATAGATCCCCCCATCATCGTATTGCTTGCTCAACACCTGCCCATCTTGCGCAACCGCAGACACAGGAAACAAAATAAGACACAAAAGGATCGCACGAACGGACATCAGAAACCTTGCTTTTTACAGTGTGACGTTAGATTTTCAGTAGCCTAAGCACTGGGGCCTTGCGGGGCAACGTCTTTTCAAACCTTGCGCCCTGATGATCCCTGATCATCTTGTCTCAAACCCGCATCCGCCAAATCCCCTTTAACCCCGGCGCTGATCTGCTACATCCATGCTAACCACAGCATCAAGATCATCAGAGGCCGCACCCATGGCAGACCGTTTCCGCATTACTTTAGGCCAGTTAAACCCAACCGTCGGGGATTTGGCAGGCAATGCCGCCCTTGCCCGACAGGCATGGGCTGCGGGCAAAGCCAATGATGCCGACCTTGTCGCGCTGCCCGAAATGTTCATCACGGGCTACAACGCTCAAGATTTGGTGATGAAGCGCGCCTTTCAGCTTGATGCGATAGCCCATATCGAACAACTCGCTGCGGATTGCGCAGATGGCCCCCCCCTCGCCATTGGCGCGCCTTGGGCCCAGGATGGCGAATTGTTCAATGCCTATCTGATCCTCAAGAACGGCAAAATCAGCTCGCGCATGCTCAAACACGAACTTCCCAATGAAACCGTGTTTGATGAGGTGCGTATCTTTGACTCAGGGCCCCTTGGCGGCCCTTATGCCGTGGGCAATACCCGCGTCGGATCCCCGATTTGCGAAGATGCATGGCACCCGGATGTCTCAGAAACTCTGGCGGAAACCGGTGCGGAGTTCCTGCTGGTCCCCAATGGCTCTCCTTATTACCGCAACAAGATGGAGACCCGGATGAACGTCATCGTCTCCCGCGTTGTGGAAACCGGCCTGCCTGTCATTTACCTTAATATGGTTGGCGGTCAGGACGATCAAATTTTTGACGGCGCATCATTTGCCCTGAACCCCGGCGGCAAACTGGCCATGCAACTGCCCGCCTTTGATGAAATCACAACGCAGGTTGATCTCGAACGCACCGCTGAGGGCTGGCGGGTGATCGAACAACCCCTGGCCCACCTCCCGGACCCGTGGGAATCTGATTACCGCGTCATGGTTCAGGGCCTGCGGGACTACATGGCCAAAACCGGCTTTAAAAAGGTGTTGCTGGGTCTGTCCGGCGGCATTGATTCTGCAATTGTTGTAACCATCGCCGCTGACGCGCTTGGCCCTGAAAACGTGCGCTGCGTGATGTTGCCCTCCGAATACACATCCCAAGCGTCCCTTGATGATGCCGAAGCCGTGGCAAAAGCGCTTGGCTGTCGCTACGATTATGTCCCGATTTCCGAAGGGCGCGCCGCGATCACCAACACCCTTGCGCCGCTCTTTGCTGGCACAGACCCGGACCTGACCGAGGAAAACATCCAATCCCGCCTGCGCGGCCTGCTGTTGATGGCACTGTCTAACAAATTTGGCGAAATGCTGCTCACCACTGGCAATAAATCCGAGGTCGCGGTGGGCTATGCCACCATCTACGGCGATATGTCGGGCGGCTATAATCCGATCAAAGACATGTACAAAACCCGCGTTTTTGAAACCTGTCGCTGGCGCAACGCCAATCACCGCGATTGGATGAAAGCACCCGCCGGCACGATGATCCCCGAAACCATCATCACCAAACCGCCTACCGCCGAATTGCGCGAAGACCAAAAAGACAGCGATTCATTGCCGGATTATCCGGTCCTCGACCGCCTGCTAGAGATTCTCGTTGACGAAAACGGCTCGATTGAAGACTGCACCGCCGAAGGCTTTGACCGTGCCACCGCCAAAAAGGTCGAGCACCTGATTTACATCTCTGAATACAAACGCTTCCAATCCGCACCCGGCCCTCGCCTGACCAAAGGCGCGTTCTGGCTTGACCGCCGCTACCCGATTGTAAACCGTTGGCGCGATCCAAGTTGACATCGTGCAGCCGGTTATCGTCCACATAAGACGTCGCAGATCGATCGCTTTGGGCGCTTTCATGGTACCTTTTGCCCTGCTTGGCCTCGCCTTCTTGTTCCTGTCTATTGTTCAAGCTGCGGTGTTTGGGTGGGTAAGTGTTTTGGCCCTCGGCATCAGTATAGTCTTTGGCGGCAGTGCAGCCTTCTTTTTTGGCATTGCATGGCGCCGCCCCGTTGCCCTGCGTTTGGATCGACATGGGATTTCAGGATTTTACACGCCCCCTGCCACTTGGGATGAAATTACCGACATCGGCATCTTCAAAGACACCAACCATAACCGTTTTCTGGGCTTTGCCCTGCGTGACCCCATTGGCTTTCGTGACCGTCAAACCGCATGGGGCCGCCTGAAATCTCACTTCAGCAATCGCAGCTTTGGCTATCATATCATCGTGCCTGACATCATTCTGCAAGACGCCGATGTTGAAACCATCGCAGAACAGGCCAAGGCATTCCACACCGCAGCAACTGATGCGGAAATTCGCCCCCCTACCGCGTCCAACCCGTAAGGGGGACCAGTGGTCCACCCCCGCGTCACGTCCTGTTTTCCGATGCACGTTTTCGTAAGGGGGACTTTCAGTCCACCTCCTCCCACAATCATGTGACTTGAGCCTTTGTCCCTCACAGTCCATCTTTCCAACATGCGCTTTCTCCTTGCCCTCCTTCTCCTGCTCGCCCCACCGGCATTCGCCTGTGGACCCGACACCGACTGCAAACTGGGGGAGCGCCATTACCGCATCGCCATGCCGGATGGCTGGGACGGCAAAACGCCGGTGCCCGCTCTGGTGTGGTCACACGGCTACCGCGGCTCTGCGGCTGGGGTTATGCGCAACAAATCTATCCGTAATTTGGTGTCCAACGCCGGACTGGCGCTTATCGCCGTTCAAGGCGTGCGCGGCTCATGGGATCTGCCTTACGGCCCCGGCACCTTTAACAGCAATGGGGCTTCCGAATTCGCCTATTTCGATGCCGTCATCAATGACGCCACCGCCCATCATCACATCGATCCCGACCGCATCCTCGCCTCTGGCTTTTCCGCTGGCGGCATGATGGTCTGGTATCTTGCCTGCTCCCATCCTGACAAATTTGCAGGATTTATCCCAATGTCCGGCACCTTTTGGCTCAAACCGCCCGACACCTGCGAAGGGCCCGCCGCGTCAATCGTTCATATCCACGGCACCAAAGATAAAACCGTCCCTCTCACAGGACGTGCGATTCGGGAAACCAAACAGGGCGACGTCCAGGAAGCCCTTGACATGTATCAAAAATTCGGAAAATTCGGCGCGTCAAAAGACGTCCAAATCGACACGCTAAGCTGCCGCAACCGCACCAATCCCACAGGTGAAATCCTGCAATATTGCCTGTTTGACGGCGGCCATTCCTTTAGCGCCAAAATGCTGGGTCATGGCATTGCTGAACTGCGCGACAACGGCAAACTCTAGACCCGCTTACCTATGGGCGCCGCACATAGATGCGCCACGGATGACCTGCATCAATCACCCAAACCTCTCCGCAAAGGCGGCTTCTCCACGGGCATTAAACCGCATCACCCGCGTCCCCTCAACCCGCTCGGCCCAACCCAATTCTTGCATGCGCACCAAAAGAGCACGCCCCACCGATCCTGCCAAATGTGTCTGCCGGGCCGACCAGTCCAAACAAGACCGGCACAATGGCGTCCTCGACCGACTTAACGCAGCGATATCCACGCCAAATTCGCTCAAAAACACTGCGCCATCGTCGGTCAATTCAACCATTTCACCGCGCTCGACCACCAAACCGCGCGCCAGCAACCCCTGATACAACGCGATCCCTTTACTGCCGGCCAAGTGGTTGTAACACACCCGCGCCTCGCGCAATGCGGCATCCTTTGGACCCGTGCGCGTACGCAAATGCCCCACACCAGCCGCCAACCCCATCAAGGCTTCCAAGGCATGCGCCACATCATCCCCTCCCAAGGTGAAATACTTGTGCCGCCCCGACTTGCGGCAGGCAATCATCTCCGCCGCCTCCAGTTTGGCCAAATGCGCGCTGGTGGTCTGCACCGTCACCCCGGCTTCTGATGCCAGCTCCGTTGCCGTCAACGCCTTGCCCGCCATCAGTGCCGTCAAAATATTGGCCCGCGCCGGATCACCGATCAGGGCTGCAATACGCGATATATCCGGGCCTTCCTTCATACTTCGATGCTAGCCGAAGCATTTACGCCAATCAATCCCCTATCAAGGGCCATCACCCAAAAGGAACTGACATGCTGACCTGTATCATCCGTTATGAAATCGACCCCACCAAAAAGGCCCAATTCGAACAATATGCCCGCAACTGGGGGCAAGCGATCCCGCGCTGCGGCGCCGATCTAATTGGCTATTACGCGCCCCACGAAGGCTCTTCTACTCTGGCCTATGGCATCTACAACATTCCCAGCCTTGCCGCATACGAGGCCTATCGTGCGCGCCTGGCTGCGGATCCATTAGGCCGCGAAAACTACGATTTTGCCCAATCCGAGAGATTCCTCTTGCGCGAAGACCGAACCTTTCTCAAACTTGCTTCCTCACCACATGGAACCTCACAATGATCGCCGTCATCTTCGAAGTCATGCCGCACCCTGACAACAAAGCCGAATACCTCGACATCGCCGCACAAATGCGCCCCATGGTCGAATCCGTCGAAGGCTTCATTTCCGTGGAAAGGTTTCAAAGCCTGACCAACCCGGACAAGCTGTTGTCGCTTTCCTTTTTTGAGGATGAAGCCGCTGTTGAACGCTGGCGCACCCTGACCGCTCACCGCACGGCTCAGTCCAAAGGGCGGGGTGGTATCTTTACCGATTACCATCTGCGCATTGCACATGTGATTCGTGACTACGGCATGTTTGACCGCGACCAGGCGCCCAAAGACAGCAAGGCCACCCATGGCTAGGGTCTGCCCCCCTTAATCCTGCCTATTGGTTTGACAGATTTTTTCTCTGACAATGCATATCTGCGGGGAATAGTCGCGCTATTTCCAGCAGATGTAACGCAGGCCGAGGGAAAATCCGTCAAATCCGTAGGGCCTTGGGATTAGGATCAAGCGCCAAACCCCTCATCCGAGCGCAGCGCACATCGATTTCCATCCGGGTCACAAAATTCGGCGGTGGTTCCCCAACTGTGGGTAACAACCCTGACCTCAATCCCTTTTTGGCCCAAATGGGCGCTGGCTGCCTGCACATCCGGCACGTTGAACCTCAACTTGTTGGGGTTGGCTTCCATCGGTTTCGGCCCTTCATACGCCCTCCCGCCGGTCTCGATCATGAGATAACAATCCCCCAGACAAAAAGCCGTCAGCCGCTCCCCTGTCCGGTCGATCCGATGCAATATCTCCAGCTCCAAGACACGCCCGTAAAAATCCACACATTCCTCATACCTTTCGGTGAACAAAATAATCCCGGCTTTGCTAAACTGCACGTTGTCCCTCCTCCAAATGGTGCTGTTCGCCCAGCGCCTCTTGCGACCTGCCTAAAGGTCTACAAGCTCAACCCAGGTTTAGATCAAGGCCCAATCCATCACCCCTTTTACGGCTCAATACCAAGCCGCTCACGTCGCAATCATGCCGTGACGGCATCGGGGCCTATCAAAATTTAGGTCCACCCGGTAAACTTGGCGCCTCACCACCCCACCAAGGACCCCGCTCCATGCCCAAGACCTTCACCACAACACGCGAACTGCGCTTCGGCGACTGTGATATTTCCGGCACCGCCTATTTTCCTGCCTATCTCGATATTCTGAATGGCGTGAACGAAGAATTCTGGGCCCATCTGGGCTATCCATGGCACGAAATCATCTGGAAGGATCGGTGGGGAACGCCAACCGTGCATCTGACCTGTGACTTTTCGATACCATCCCTGTTTGGGCAAACGCTCACCTTCGATCTGCAAGTGATCAAGGTTGGGCGATCCTCTCTCACCCTGCGCCACGAGATCAGCTGTGAAGGTGAGAAACGCTGGAACAGCACGCAGGTTCTCGCAGCATCAGATCTTGACAAACACACATCTGTGCCATGGCCGGACAAGGTCAAAGCCACGCTCGACACGTGGGTAAGCTGAAGGGCACCCCGCGCGCCTGTTTCCCAATCAGCGGTCCCGGTCAGGGCATCCAAATCCATGCACCGGGGGGTGTACAGAAGGTGCACGGGGGGTGCACGCAGGGTGCCCCCCTAAAACGCTGGAAATTTCCAAATTGAAATTCCCCCCTTCCCATTTCAGACGCGCGGGTTATAACTGGCCCCCATGATCAACGCCGCACATATCTCTGACGTATCGCGCCCCGCCGCGACCCTGCTGCGTGCCACCCTACTGCTGCTAATTCGCCTCTGAGCGTGCCATCCCGGCGCGTCCGCTCAGAGGGCATCGCACCGCGCCAATCAGATGACACAGCAGAACGAAAGAACCCAACATGACCGACAAAAAACCCCAAGACCGCGTCTTGATCTTTGACACGACTTTGCGCGACGGCGAGCAATCTCCCGGCGCCACAATGACCCATGCAGAAAAGCTGGAAATCGCAGGCCTGCTGGATGAAATGGGTGTCGATATCATTGAGGCAGGCTTCCCCATTGCCTCTGAAGGTGATTTTGCAGCTGTTTCCGAGATAGCGAAAAACTCTGTTAATTCAGTTATATGCGGCCTTTCCCGTGCGCAGCTGGGGGATATTGATCGGTGTTGGGAGGCGGTTAAACACGCAAGCCAGCCGCGCATTCACACCTTCATCGGGACCTCCCCGCTGCACCGCGCCATCCCAAACCTGACCAAAGACGAAATGGCTCAGCGCATCCACGACACCGTGACCCATGCCCGCAATCTGTGCGACAACGTGCAATGGTCCCCGATGGATGCCACCCGGACTGAACTCGACTATCTTTACCGTGTGGTTGAGATTGCGATCAAAGCCGGGGCTACCACGATCAATATTCCCGATACCGTCGGTTATACCGCCCCGCGTGAAAGTGCTGAGTTGATCACCAAACTGTTGGAAAATGTCCCACGCGCGGATGAGATCACATTTGCCACCCACTGCCACAATGACCTTGGCATGGCGACCGCCAACTCCTTGGCCGCCGTCGAAGCAGGCGCGCGCCAAATTGAGTGTACAATCAACGGCTTGGGAGAGCGCGCAGGCAATACCGCGCTCGAAGAAGTGGTCATGGCCTTGCGTGTTCGCAATGACATCATGCCCTTTGATACACAGATTGACGCCACCAAAATCATGAATATTTCCCGCCGCGTCGCGGCTGTGTCTGGCTTTGCCGTGCAGTTCAACAAAGCCATCGTGGGCAAGAACGCCTTTGCCCATGAAAGTGGAATCCATCAGGACGGTATGCTCAAGAACGCCGAGACCTTTGAAATCATGCGGCCCGAAGATGTGGGCCTGAGCGAAACCAACATCGTCATGGGCAAACACTCAGGCCGGGCTGCCTTGCGCTCCAAACTGGAAGATCTGGGTTTCGAACTTGGCGATAACCAACTCAAGGACGTCTTTGTGCGGTTCAAGGAACTCGCTGATCGCAAGAAAGAGATCTACGAGGATGACTTGATTGCCCTCATGCGCACCTCCACTGATCCCGAGGAGGCACAGGTCAAGCTGGTCTCAATGCATGTGGTCTGTGGCACCGAAGGGCCTAATCAGGCCCGTATGACCCTTGACATCAACGGCGCAGAGCACAGCACCGAGCAAACCGGCGATGGCCCGGTGGACGCGGCCTTCAATTGCGTCAAAGCGCTGGTGCCTCATACTGCTCGCTTGCAGCTCTATCAGGTTCACGCCGTGACCGAAGGCACGGATGCGCAGGCCACGGTATCTGTGCGCATGGAGGAAGACGGACGCATCGTGACCGGGCAATCCGCTGACACCGACACGGTGGTTTCGTCAACCCGCGCCTATATTCACGCGCTCAATCGCCTGCTGGTGCGCCGCGAAAAGGGGGGCACGGACAAGCGTGAGGTGAGCTACAAAGATGCGATGTAGTAGTAGGTGCGCCTCATTTCCTAGCGCCTGACCATTCTTGAACAAAGAGGAGCAGAGTGTTCTGCTCCTCTTTCGTTTTTCAGGGATGATTTCTTTTTTGTGACAGGGCTTTAAGCGCGTAAGGGGGGCATCTTGCCCACCTTTATCCAAAGGGATTTCGCGGTGCCCTGTCCCTGCTCAACGACCCTTGCATCCGCTCCACAATCAACACCGTTGCATCTGCCAAATGCTCGCGCTCAATCGCATCTGCGCCTTGCGCCACGCGCAATTTATGCGCCTCCAGCATTACCTCCGCATGGCTACTGCCACGTGGCGGGATGAAAGTGTAGCAGGCCAATTCGATCAACAGGCCAAGCGGGTCCTTGAAATAGATCGAATGCATAAAGCCCCGGTCCTTGACGCCCGAATGGCCAATCCCCCGCTCGTCCAGTCGCGCCAACGCCTGATCAAACATCGCGGCATCCACCTCAAACGCCAGATGGTGCACGCAACCCGGATCCGTTGGCGTACGTTGATGCTTTGGCTTGCGTCCTTCCTTGGTAAAAACCGTGATCAGCCGTCCGTCACCGGGGTCAAAGTAAAGATGCCCTTCGTCCGGTTGGTCCAGATTGGGCTGTTCAAAGACAAAGGGCATACCCAGCACGCCCTCCCAAAAATCAATACTGGTCTGGCGGTCAGCGCCGGTCAGGGTGATGTGGTGCACGCCAAGGCTCTGGATTTTCTTCATATCAGGACTTTCGTAAGGGGGGGGCATGTTGCCCACCATACCGAAGTGGCATCAACATGCCTACGTTACAAAAACACCCCCTTTCGCCCATCCATGCCCGCGCCTATAAGAACCAACAGCTTGCCTCGTCAGAGTCGCGAGCGCATCCGGTATTTGACGACTTCAGGCAAGGCACATAGGCGCATGAACCTCTTTGGAAACCTCGGCGGGCTATTCTCGTCAGATATGGCAATTGACCTCGGCACAGCGAACACGCTGGTCTATGTCAAAGGCCGCGGGATCATCCTTTCGGAACCTTCGGTTGTGGCCTATCACGTCAAGGACGGCGTCAAAAAAGTGCTCGCTGTTGGAGAAGACGCCAAATTGATGTTGGGCCGTACACCGGGCAGCATCGAAGCAATCCGCCCGATGCGTGAAGGTGTGATCGCCGATTTCGACACCGCCGAAGAAATGATCAAACACTTTATCCGCAAAGTTCACAAACGGTCGACTTTTTCGAAGCCCAAGATCATCGTCTGTGTACCTCACGGCGCCACACCCGTTGAAAAGCGCGCAATCCGCCAGTCGGTTTTATCTGCGGGTGCGCGCCGGGCCGGTCTCATTGCGGAACCGATTGCGGCGGCCATTGGTGCAGGGATGCCCATCACCGATCCTACGGGCAATATGGTGGTGGACATCGGGGGCGGCACAACCGAAGTTGCGGTGCTCTCGCTGGGCGACATCGTCTATGCCCGCTCTGTGCGTGTGGGGGGCGACCGGATGGATGAAGCGATCATCAGCTACCTGCGACGCCAGCAAAACCTGCTGGTTGGGGAAACCACTGCCGAACGGATCAAAACCTCCATCGGGACCGCCCGGATGCCAGACGACGGGCGCGGCACCTCCATGCAGATTCGCGGCCGTGACCTGCTGAACGGTGTGCCCAAAGAAATCGAAGTGACACAGGCCCAGATCGCTGAAGCACTGGCCGAGCCGGTCCAGCAAATCTGCGAAGCGGTTATGACCGCGCTTGAAACAACCCCACCTGATCTTGCCGCTGACATCGTGGATCGTGGCGTTATGTTGACGGGCGGCGGGGCGTTGCTTGGGGATCTGGATCTGGCATTGCGGGAACAAACCGGCCTTGCGGTCTCCATTGCCGATGAATCCCTTAATTGTGTGGCCCTGGGCACCGGCAAAGCCCTGGAATATGAAAAACAGCTCCGCCACGCGATCGATTACGACAGCTAAACCAACAAACAGGGCACCCCGGACTTGATCCCGGACCCCTCCTCGCGGCACACTGACGAAGAGGCCCCGGACCTATTCCGGGGCAACGATGAGCGATATGGCAAGCGACCGTTCAAACAGCAGTGACTACACCGGTCCGCTTCGGCGGCTTTTGCTTGCTATGCTGATCTTGTTGCTGGCCGCAACATTTCTGCTTTGGCGCATCGATAGCCCAAGGGTTGAACGGTTCCGCGCCCAAATCACCGACCGCCTTGTGCCTAATCTCGATTGGGCCATGGCTCCGGTGACGGGCACGATCAATCTGTTGCGCGACTTTCAGTCCTATCAACGTCTTGCTGAACAAAATCAGGAATTGCGCAGTGAATTGCGGCAAATGCAAGCATGGAAAGAAGCCGCTCTTCAGCTGGAGCAAGAAAACGCACGCCTGCTGGATCTCAACAAGGTGCGGCTTGACCCACGGCTGACTTTTATCACCGGGGTTGTCTTGGCTGACAGCGGCTCCCCTTTTCGGCAATCCGTGCTGCTCAATGTCGGCAAGCGGGATGGGCTGGTTGATGGGTGGGCCACGATGGACGGGATCGGGCTGGTTGGGCGTATCTCGGGTGTTGCTCAAAATACGGCGCGTGTGATCCTGCTGACCGATGCCTCAAGCCGCATCCCAGCAACCATTCAACCCTCTGGCCAGGACGCGATTGTAGCAGGTGATAACTCTGCCGCCCCACCGATTGATTTCCTCGAAAATCCCGATTTGGTGCGCCCTGGTGACCGGGTGATCAGCTCTGGGGATGGAGGTGTTTTTCCTGCTGGCTTGCTGATCGGGCAAGTGGCGGCAGATCCCGGAGGGCGGTTGCGGGTTCGGCTGGCGGCAGACTACGAGCGGTTAGAATTCCTGCGGGTTCTGCGTCACTACGGTACTGAAAACGTGACGGACACAGCCCGGATCATCACACCCGAAGGTCCGCTGGCCGCCGCACAGGAGCAGGCTGATGAATGATCTGTCCCAGACCCGATTGTGGCTGATGCGTGCTGCGTTTCTGGTGTTGACGCTGGGGATCATCTTTTTTCATTTGCTGCCGCTGGAAACCACGCCGCGTCGTTGGGCCGGGCCGGATGTTCTGCTGTGTTTTGCATTGGCATGGAGCATGCGACGCCCTGAATATGTGCCCTCAATTGTGCTGGCCTTGGCATTCCTTTTGTCTGATTTGTTGCTGCAACGTCCGCCGGGTCTGTGGGCTGTGCTTGCTTTAATCGGATGTGAAAACCTGAAATCGCGCGCCCGATCACTGCGCGATGCAAACTTTGCCGCAGAGTGGATTGCGGTTGGGCTCATCGTTATCGCTATTTGCTTGGTCAACCGTGTTGTACTGGGCATTGTGCTTGTCGACCTGCCCAGCTTTGCGCTTAGCCTCTCAGAATTGATGTTGACCTTGGCGGTTTATCCGATTGTTGTCATGATCACCCATTACGGCATGGCCGTCCGAAAAGCGGCGCCGGGGGATCTGGATGCACTGGGGCAACGGGTCTGAAATGAGGACGAGATGAGACGCAACCGCGCCGAAAATGACATTAGCCACGCCAAGCTGACGCGCCGGGCCGCCTTGTTGGGGGGGGCGCAGCTGTTGTTTATGGGGGGGCTTGCGGCGCGAATGCGCCATTTACAGGTTGATCAAGCGGATCAGTTTCGCCTGTTGGCCGAAGAGAATCGGATCAACATTCGTCTGATTCCCCCGGCCCGCGGAGAGATTTTCGATCGCAACGGTGTTCGGTTGGCTGAAAACGTGCCGTCCTATCGGATTGTGTTGGTCCGTGAAGATGCCGGCGACGTTGACGCTGTTATGGCCCGGCTGAGCCAGATCATAGAGATTGATCTGGAAACCTATGAACGGGCCTTGGAAGAGGTAAAACGATCCGCGCCCTTCCTACCGGTTACGATTGTTGATGACGTGACCTGGGACGAGGTAAGCAAGGTCAGCGTAAATGCGCCTGCCCTGCCCGGTATCACCCCCGAGGTCGGCCTTACCCGTGTCTATCCGCGTGGATCAGATTTTGCACATGTTGTTGGGCGGGTCGGCCGGGTTAGCCAAAGAGATCTGGATGCGCTGGAAAACCCTGATCAACTCTTGCGTATCCCTCGATTTCAGATCGGAAAAATCAACGTTGAGGCCCGCGCCGAAGATGCCCTGCGCGGAACAGCCGGAACCAAACAAGTTGAAGTAAACGCCACCGGCCGTGTGATGCGCGAACTGGATAGACGCGAAGGGCAGTCGGGCGCGGATTTACAACTGACCGTGGACAGCAAATTGCAAGGTTATGTGCAGGCGCGTCTGGGCGAAGAAAGCGCTGCGGTGGTTGTGATTGATTGCGAGAACGGCGATCTGGCAGCCATTGCTTCAGCGCCGAGCTATGATCCCAACCTCTTTATTGGCGGCATATCTTCGGCGGATTATGACCCGCTGTTGAACTCCAAATTTCGTCCCCTGGTGAACAAGACTGTGCAAGGGGCTTATCCCCCCGGTTCAACCTTCAAAATGCTCACCGCGATGGCCGCTCTGGAGGAAGGTATCGTCAGCCCGGATGACACGGTCTATTGCCCCGGTCATTTAGAGGTTGCGGAACGGAAATTTCATTGTTGGAAACGTGCAGGTCATGGATGGATGGACCTTGCCAACTCGCTCAAACAATCTTG
The DNA here is from genome assembly GCA_039986635.1 of Sulfitobacter sp. GTDB lineage: Bacteria > Pseudomonadota > Alphaproteobacteria > Rhodobacterales > Rhodobacteraceae > Sulfitobacter. Next base: position 46,347 of record JBDWQI010000276.1, on the reverse strand, counting down.
CGATGTCTATTATTATGATCTGGCCCTTAAGGTCGGGATCGAGAAAATTTCGGCGATGGCCAAACGATTTGGCCTTGGTATCCGTCATGATTTGTCTTTGTCATCGGTCAATTCGGGCCTGACCCCCACCAAAGACTGGAAACGCACAGCGCGCGGGGCGGATTGGGTGATCGGGGATACGGTCAATGCGTCCATCGGACAAGGTTTCATGCTCGCCTCGCCGCTGCAATTGGCGGTGATGAGCGCCCGCATCGCCACGGGCAGAGAGGTAACGCCCCGTCTGATCAAATCCATTGATGGAGTTGAACAACCTTCAGGCCGTGGTGAAGACCTTGGGATGAACAAAGGAAACCTTAGTCAGTTGCGCCGGGCGATGTATGACGTTGTAAACGACCGGCGCGGCACAGGTTATCGCAGCCGTGTGATCGCCGAAGAATGGCGAATGGCAGGCAAAACCGGCACATCACAGGTCCGTAACATTACCACAGCAGAACGGGCACGCGGAGTTACCCGGAACGCGGATTTGCCGTGGGAACGTCGTGACCACGCGTTGTTTGTGGCCTTTGCCCCCTATGATTCCCCCCGTTACGCGGTGGCAACACTGGTGGAACATGGCGGTGGCGGCTCCACGGCGGCGGCCCCCATTGCCCGCGATGTCATGCTGCAGGCTTTGGCCGAAGGAGAGCCACCGCTTGAGGCCTATCCAACCGGCGATAGAGCACGCATCAGAACCCAGCAGAAACGTCTGCGGGATGTTCAACCACAAGCAGCGATTGACGGGAAAGATCAGGCGTGAGCTATCTTGAGTATACGGTCAAATCGGTCCCAACAGGGTTTCGTAAAATCCTGCATCTGAATTGGCCGCTGATCTTGTTGCTGGCGTCGGTTTGTGGTGTTGGGTTTTTGATGCTGTTTTCCGTTGCCGGTGGGTCATTCAGCCCCTGGGCTGAACCACAGATGAAACGTTTCGGCCTTGGGCTCGCTCTTTTGATGTTTGTTGCGATGATCCCCATCTGGCTTTGGCGCAACCTGTCCGGTGTGGCTTATGGTGTTGCATTACTTCTCTTGGCGGCAGTGGCTGTGGTTGGGGATGAGCGCAAAGGATCGCAGCGGTGGCTTGATCTGGGTTTTATTGATCTACAGCCGTCCGAGTTGATGAAGATCACACTCGTTATGTTTCTGGCTGCCTATTATGATTGGCTGCCTGCCCGCAAAATATCACATCCCTTTTGGGTGCTTCTCCCGGTTGCGATCATCTTTTTACCTACCGCTTTTGTCTTGCAACAACCTGATCTTGGGACCTCTATCTTGTTGTTGATTGCGGGCGCCGGGATGATGTTTTTGGCCGGGGTGCATTGGGCCTATTTTGCGGCTGTCATCGCCTCGGGTGTTGGGATGATTACGGCGGTTTTTCAATCCCGCGGCACAACCTGGCAATTGTTGAATGATTATCAGTACCGCCGCATTGATACCTTTCTTGACCCCGCCGCTGATCCGCTGGGGGCCGGATACCACATCACACAATCCAAAATCGCATTGGGGTCCGGCGGATGGACCGGTCGAGGTTTTATGCAAGGCACGCAATCGCGTTTGAATTTCTTGCCCGAGAAACATACCGATTTTATCTTTACGACATTGGCCGAAGAATTCGGTTTTGTCGGGGCGATTTCCCTGCTGGGTCTTTACGCTTTGATCATTGTGTTTTGCGTTGTCACTGCGATCCGCAACAAGGACAGGTTCTCATCCTTGCTGACCTTGGGCATTGCGCTGAACTTCTTTTTATTTTTTGCTGTAAACATGTCGATGGTCATGGGGCTGGCCCCGGTGGTTGGTGTGCCGCTGCCGCTGGTCAGCTATGGCGGGTCTGCGATGCTGGTGTTGTTGCTGGCCTTTGGCCTCGTCCAGTCGGCCCATGTGCATAGGCCGCGATAACATATGTCTCTGAATATCCTCTTTGCCGCCGGTGCAAGCCGATGGAATTACTACGAACACCCCCTGCGCGACGCCCTGAAGACGGCGGGAATGAGCGCACATCTAGCGATGGATATCGCGCCGGATGAAGTTGATTATATCATCTATGCGCCTGACAGCGCAGTGCAGGATTTCACGCCTTACACACGCGCACGGGCTGTTTTGAATCTTTGGGCTGGGGTGGAAGGCATTGTGGGCAATGAAACGTTACACATCCCCTTGACGCGTATGGTTGATCCCGGCTTGTCCAAAGGCATGGTCGAATGGGTGAGCGCGCATGTCTTGCGGTACCATCTTGGGATTGATCTGGACATTTGCCGTGATGAGCCCATCTGGGAACCAAGACTGCCACCGCTGGCTCAGGAACGTCACATCAGCGTACTTGGCCTCGGCGCTTTGGGCACTGCCGTTGCCCAGCAGCTTCTCGGTCTTGGGTTTCGCGTCACGGGATGGTCGCGCAGCCCCAAGGACGTCGCTGGGGTGAAGTGTTTGCATGGTGCCAAAGGGCTGGAACAAGCGCTGGCGCAAGCGGAGATCGTCGTTTTATTGCTGCCCAATACGGCTGAAACACAGAACACGTTGAATGCGCAAACGCTCGCATTAATGCCGCGCGGGGCCTTTGTGATCAACCCCGGACGCGGGCCCTTGATTGACGATGCTGCATTGCTGGCAGCCTTGGACGGCGGTCAGATCGCCCATGCCACATTGGATGTGTTCCGAGTTGAGCCTTTGCCCCCCGGTGATCCCTATTGGACCCATCCAAAGGTCACTGTCACACCGCATATCGCCGCAGAAACACGGGCCGTGACCGCCTCCCAAGTTGTGGTAGAGAACATTCGCCGGGGCGAAGATGGCAAGCCGTTTCTCAACCTCGTAGACCGGGACTTGGGATATTAACCATCCGAAAAGGCTAGGTTTTTTCGCCCAAAGAACAAATCTCTTACCCGCTCTCAGCAATAAATTTTGAGAACGCCGGTCGACAAGAAAAAGGAAGCAAGACCCAAAACCTCATCGTGGCAACGCGCTGGCCGCAACACATCGACTTCACAAGCAACCGGACCTTCATTCTGTTCTCTGAAAGCCCGGTTTCAAGCTCGATTGAGCACACCCCTCACGCAATCATGTCGTCAACTGCCCGATAAATCCGCCCCGAGGTCAAACGCTACTTGCTTGCCGTTCAGGCTGCCAATCCGCGCCCTTTTAGCAGGGCTTCGACCCCCGGCAACCGCCCGCGGAAGGCCACGTAAAGCTCTGCGGCGTCCTGCGACCCACCTGTTGACAGGATATGTGTTTCGAGCGCCTTGGCGCGGTCAGCATCAAACGCCCCACCGGCTTCTTCGAATGCCTCAAAGGCGTCTGCATCCATCACCTCAGACCACATGTAGCTGTAATAACCGCTTGAATAACCGTCACCGGAAAAGACATGGGCAAACTGTGGTGTTGCGTGACGCATACGGATCGCGGCGGGCATGCCTATACTGTCCAAAACTTCGGCTTGGCGTGCCATCGGATCAGCTGGGGCGGCACCATCGTGAAACGCCAGATCAACAAGCGCTGAAGCAACATATTCTACCGTCTGAAACCCCATATCAAAGGTTGCGGCCCCCAATACCTTGTCGAGCATTTCTTGGGGCATCGCTTCGCCGGTTTCTGCATGAGTTGCAAATTCGCCCAAGACCTCTGGCACTTCCAACCAATGTTCATAAAGCTGGCTTGGCAATTCCACAAAATCCCGCGCCACTGAGGTACCGCTGACGCTTTCATAGGTCACATTTGACAACATCTGATGCAGGGCGTGGCCGAATTCATGAAACAGGGTCCGGGCATCATCATAAGACAATAGCGCAGGATCGGATTTGGCAAAGTTGCAGACATTGATCACAACCGGAGCCTGCACCTTGGGGAATTTAGCTTGGGCGCGCATCGCAGAACACCAAGCACCAGAACGTTTGGACCCACGCGCAAAATAATCCCCAATAAAAACGGCCACATGTTCGCCGTCGCGTGTGACTTCCCATGCGCGGCAATCTTCGTGGTAAAGGGGCACATCAAGTGGCTGGAAAGCCAAGCCAAACAACCGGGTCGCACAGGCAAATGATGCCTCTATCATCCGGTCAAGTTGAAAGAACGGTTTGAGCGCCGCCTCATCCAGATCATGTTCGGCCGCACGCCGCTTTTCAGCATAGTAGCGCCAGTCCCACGGGGCCAGATCACCATTAACACCGTCTTGATGCATCATATTTTGCAGGACCGTTGAATCTTTGTCCGCCTGGGCCTTGGCAGGGTCCCAAACCTCCATCAAAAGGTCGCGCACCGCATCAGGCGTCTTTGCCATCTCTGTTTCAAGCTTGTAGGCGGCAAAGGTCTCATACCCCAAAAGTTGCGCCCGTTCCTCGCGCAGAGCAAGAGTTTCAGCAGCAATCGCGCGGTTGTCCGTTTCGCCACCATTTGCCCCCCGCGCCTCCCAGGCGCGAAAGGCCTGTTCACGCAAGTCGCGTCGCGGCGAAAATTGCAAAAAGGGCACGATCAGGGACCGCGACAGGGTCACGACCGGTCCGTCCACCCCCTTTTCAACGCCTGCAGAACGGGACGCATCCACAACAAAATCAGGCAAACCCACCAGATCCGCTTCGGTCAGTTCCATGAACCATTCCCGTTCATCCGCCAACAGGTTTTGCGTAAACTGTGTCCCCAAGACAGCCAAACGTGCCTTGATCTCTTTCATCCGGTCCTCTTGGGCCCCTGTCAGCGCCGCACCAGACCGCACAAACCCGCGATGGGTCAACATTAACACACGAGCCTGTTCGTCGGTCAGGCGCAGGTCTTTGCGCTGTTCCCAGACAGCAGCGACACGTGAGAACAACGCCTTATTGCCTGAAATCTCAGAGAAATGTGCCGCAAGTTTTGGCGAAAACGCGCGTTGTAAATCTTCTCGGACGGGATTGGAATCGGCCCCGGCCACGGTAAAGAACACGCCCAGAACCTTATCAAGCGCCGCTCCGACAGCTTCAAGCGCCTCAACCGTATTGGTAAATGTCGGGGCGTCCGAATTTTGCGCAATCGCGTCGATCTCAGCGTTGTGCGCAGCCAATGCGCGCTCAAGTGCAGGCGCGAAATCATCATCGTTAATCTGATCAAACGGGGCGATACCAAAAGGGGTGTCCCAGTCAGCAAGCAATGGATTTGTCATGAGAAATCTCCTTTGTCTCATAGCTAAGAGCGATGATTGCGAGATACAATCAACTGTGCACAATTGCGCGGAGTTAAGCGGTTCCGCAGACCGGGCAATCCGCGCGCGGGCTTAACCGAATGCTGCGGCTTTCGCCAAAAAGCGCATCATAGATCAGCATTTGACCCCGTGCAGGTGCGCCCGCACCGGTGATGACCTTGATCGCTTCGACCACCATCATTGACCCAATGACGCCGGGCAACGGCCCCAACACCCCGGCTTCGGCACAGCTGGGTGCAAGATGGGCGGCTGGAGCCTGCGGGAAGATACACTGATAACAAGGAGCGCCATTTGCAGGGTCAAAGACTGACATCTGCCCTTCCCACTGGCTCAACGCACCGGAAATCAACGGTATTTTGGTACCGACACAGGCCGCATTGACCATATAGCGCGTGTCAAAATTATCCGTCCCATCCAATACCAGATCATATTCAGCCACCAGTTCAGCTGCGATATCTTTGGTCAGGCGACGGTTGTAGGGGCGTATGGTGACAAAGGGATTTTGCGCCTGCATGGCCTTTTCGGCTGAAAAAACCTTGGGCATCCCGATATCAGCATCATCGTGAATGACCTGACGTTGGAGGTTGGCATTGTCGACCACATCATCATCGATGACACCAATGGTGCCCACTCCAGCGGCTGCCAGATATTGCAATGCAGGCGCCCCCAAACCTCCAGCGCCAATCACCAGAACGCGCGCCTTCTTCAACGCCTTTTGCCCCGGCCCGCCGATCTCTCGTAACACGATGTGGCGGGCATACCGGTTAAGCTCGGTGTCCGAGAACCGATCTGCCTTGGGAGCAGGCTCCGTCGTTTTTTGGACCGGTGCCCTGTTGCGCAAGAATAGGATGAATTGGCTGTAGCCCCATACCAGCAAACCAACCGCACCGATGATCAACCAAAGAGCGGCGCTTCCTCCTGTGGCGACACGCAGGGGATGCAGTTCAGGAAAAACCACCTGAATCCCCAAGACCGCAATGAACAGCAGCCCCAGAAACAAGCCGCGCACAGCACGATCCGCGCCCATATACCCGCCGCCGAACCAAATCGCCGCAGCCAAAACCAGTACCGGAACCATCAATTAACCCCAGTTGACCCGAAGCCGCCGGAGGCGCGGGTCGTGTCATTCAGCATGTCAGCGACATCAAACCGAGCCTGCAAGACCGGCGCGACCACCATCTGGGCAATGCGCATGCCATGGGTGACCACAAACGCCTCAGCGCCAAGGTTCAGCACAATGACACCAACCTCACCGCGATAATCGCTGTCGATGGTACCCGGGGTATTGGGCAGGGTAATCCCGTGTTTCAAAGCGAGCCCAGAACGGGGTCGGATCTGAACCTCAAAGCCCAGTGGGATTTCCATGTGCAACCCGGTTGAGATGAGCACACGTTCGAGGGGGTCAAGCGTAACCGGACCTGCAGGCAGATTGGCCCGCAGATCTGCCCCCGCTGCGCCCAATGTCTCATAGGTAGGCAAGCCAAGCGCAGTATCCGCCCCGTCTGCCCAAAGACATCTGATTGTAACATCAGTCACGTCAAAGTCTCCGCTATGCGCTGCGCCAGTTTCGCCGCTACCGCGTCTTTGGTCATGCGCGGCCAGTCCTCAGCCCCGCTATCGGTGATCAGGGTCACCGCATTCTCGCTGCCGCCCATGATCCCGGTTTGTGGTGATACGTCATTGGCCACGATCCAATCACAACCTTTGCGGATACGTTTTGCTGTGGCGTTGGCCAAGACATCATTGGTTTCCGCAGCAAAGCCAACCACCAAAGCCGGACGATCCTTATCCCGCTGGCTTATGGATCTTAGGATATCCGGGTTTTCTGCAAAGGTCAGCGCGGGCATCCCGTCTTTGGACTTTTTGAGCTTGCGGTCGCTGGCCCCCTGAACGCGCCAATCCGCAACCGCAGCGGCAAAGATACCCGCCGCTACAGGAAGGGCCTCCTCAACTGCTTTCAGCATTTCCTCGGCGGTTTGCACCGCAACCACATCAACACCCGGAGGCGGCGCAACATCGGCAGGACCTGTGACAAAGGTCACCTCTGCCCCCAAAGCGACAAGAGCCCGCGCGATTGCAGCGCCCTGCGCCCCTGATGATCGGTTAGCGATATAGCGCACCGGATCGATAGGTTCATGGGTTGGGCCAGAGGTCACAAGGATGCGCTTGCCATTCAGCGGCCCCTCCACCAATCGTGCTTCTATGGCGGCTGTGATTTCCAATGGTTCGGCCATCCGCCCGGCGCCAAATTCACCGCAAGCCATATCGCCCTCATTTGGGCCAACCACCTGTATGCCATCACCGCGCAATACCGCAAGGTTGCGCTGTGTCGCGGCATGATCCCACATGCGTACATTCATCGCTGGGGCGATCAATACAGATGTGTCAGTGGCCAATAACAAAGTCGAGGCCAGATCATTTGCCTGACCCTGTGCCATCTTGGCCATCAGATCCGCCGTTGCGGGCGCCACCACCACCAGATCCGCAACGCGGCTCAGCTGTATGTGGCCCATTTCGGCCTCATCACCCAGATCAAAAAGGTCCTGATAAACGCGGTTACCGGCAAGGGCTGAAACCGACAAGGGGGTGACAAATTCGGCACCTGCCTTGGTGAGGACAGGTGTCACCTCAGCTCCACGCTCACGCAGTCGCCGGATCAGGTCAAGCGACTTGAACGCCGCTATCCCACCGCCAATGATCAGCAGAATGTGTTTTCCCGCCAGCATGATACGCCCTTTCCCGGCCTTTTCTGGACCAGACTGTAAGACGCTTGAGCCAGACGTACCAGCCCCTCAGCACAACGGTGCTAGTTCAGGAAATGCTGGACTTCACCTGAAAACCCCTCAAGGGACTTGCGCATCTTTGCAAATGCCGCCGCCTCAACCTGCCGCACCCTTTCTTTGCTTAGCTTGAGTTCTTCTCCGAGGCTTTCCAATGTTCGTGGGTGGTCGCGCAACTTGCGTTCACGCACGATAAATTGTTCCCGGTCATTCAGTGCCTGCATCGCTGACAACAACCAAGACCGCAATTGTGCGGTATCATGCGTGTTCTCTACCTGCTCAGCGGCCTGCGCGCTTTCATCTACCAACGCATCAATCCACTCGCGCCCCTCATCTTCAACAGATTGGGTCGCATTGAGCGAAAAATCAGAACCCGACAGCCGTCCCTCCATCATTTCAACGTCATGCAGCGGCACCCCAATTTCAGAGGAAATCAATTGCATCAGCTGATGTTTGTCCAATGTTTCCCCTGCTGATGCGGCTTCACGCTCAAACCGTGCCTGGACACGGCGCATATTGAAAAACAACGATTTTTGAGAAGACGTTGAGCCGGTGCGCACCATCGACCAATTCCGCATCACATGATCTTGAATGCTCGCTTTGATCCACCAGATCGCATAGGTCGAAAACCGCACACCACGATCCGGGTCAAACTTGTCTGCCGCTTTCATCAATCCCAGACCCGCCTCTTGGATCAGATCGTTCATCGGTGCGCCGTAACGTTTGAATTTACCGGCCATCGAAACAGCCAACCGCATATAGGCTGTGATCAGGCGGTGCAGCGCGGCCTCATCCCGGTTATCGCGCCAGGCATAGGCCAGTTCCAGCTCCGTTTCGGCATCCAGCAGCTCCGCTTTCATTGCCGTTCGGGTAAGAGAGAATTCGCGCGCCGTCTGCAGTGCCATTGTCCATCTCCCTGGATTTTCCTGCGCATCTTGTGACGCGCCTTTGTATTGTGTACGCACGAGGTGCATCTTTGGTTCCCGGGAAAAACGATAAAATGCCAGCCAAATCCGTATTCGTACTGGGAGGTGCAGCTTCGGGAAAGTCCGAATGGGCCGAGCGTCGCGTCGAATCTTACGGTTTGCCAATGGTTTACCTTGCAACAGGGCAGGTTTTTGATGCCGAGGTTGAAGCCCGTGTCAAAATCCACCAAACCCGCCGTCATGCCAACTGGACCACCATCGAAGAACCCTTCGATCTGTCCGGGGTGCTTTCGAATTTGCACTCAGAACAGGCCGTTTTGATTGATTGTGCGACAATGTGGCTTAGCAATCATCTGATGCAGGATCAGGATCTATCCGCAGCGCAAGCAACGCTTATCACTGCGCTACAAAAATGCCGTGCACCTTGGGTAATCGTCTCAAATGAGGTGGGCCATGGCATTGTCCCTGACAATGCTCTGGCGCGGCAATTTCGCGAGGCACAGGGGCGTTTAAATATCGCGTTGGCCGCCCAAGCAGAGGTTGCGGTGCAGGTTGTTGCAGGCCTGCCGCAAGTCTTGAAAGGGTCGCTCTTATGACAACCTGGCATTGGGTGCGCCATGGTCCGACACATCAGAAAACCTTTGTTGGGTGGCGCGATGTGCCGGCTGATTTGTCGGATATTGACCAAATCGCCCGACTATCTGCTTATTTGCCTGATGAGGCGCTGGTTATCTCATCTGACCTGATCCGGTGTATCACCACTGCTGACACGGTAATCGGCCCGGGGCGCCAACGCCTTGCGCACCATGCCGACCTGCGCGAAATGGATTTCGGCGTTTGGGACGGCATGCATTTTGATGAGGTAGCAGCCCGTGATCCCAGCCTATCGCGCCGTTTCTGGGAAACCCCCGGTGATGTTCAGGCCCCGGACGGCGAAAGTTGGAATCAGACAGCAGCCCGGGTGAATGGCGTGGTGGAGCGCATGAACGCCGCATATCCGGACAGGCATATCATCTGTGTCGCCCATTTCGGTGTGATCCTGACGCAGATACAGCGCGCCTTGGGCCTCACCCCGCCAGAAGCGATGGCCTATAAGATTCACAACCTGTCTGTGACAACTCTGACACGCGCCATGGGACGCTGGAATGCCGGGGCGATCAATCACCTTCCGTGATCATATAGCGCACAAATTTGCGTTTGAAATGATGACCTTGGCCCGCGTACCCTACCCAGCATGACATATGAACTTTATATCGGTGATCGTACCTTCTCCAGCTGGTCCTTACGCGGCTGGCTGATGATGGAAAAATTCAACCTCCCCTTCGAGGCGCATCTGGTCGGGCTCTATTCTGGTACAATGGCTCAGGAGATGGCTCATTTGGCACCGGCAACGTTGGTGCCGACATTGCGCACCCCCGAGGGCATCGTTATCGGCGAATGCATGGCAATTGCAGAAACGCTTGCCGAACGCCACCCTGATGCAGGTTTTTGGCCTGATGATCCTGCCGCACGGGCCGCCGCACGGTTTATTTGTGCGGCCATGGCATCAGGTTTTGGTGCTTTGCGCGGGGAATGCCCGATGCAGCTGCAACATGTAAACAAGGGCTTTCCCGCCAGTGATGCCGTGCAGACGGACCTGCAACGGATCGAAACCTTATGGTCGCATGCGATGGCCACACGGACCCAAGACGGCCCTTGGCTTTTTGGCCGGTATTCCGTGGCTGACGCGATGTACGCCCCCGTCGCTGCACGGATTATTGGGTATGATTTGCCCGTTTCCGACAATGCGCGCGCCTATTGCATGACCGCCATTAAGGACAACGCGTTCAAATCTTGGCGCGCAGAAGGGTTGAAAACGACATACGATACATTCCCGTATGACATGGGCGTGCCAACAATTCCTTGGCCGGTGGCCTAGAGCCAGTGTCCCTAAATCTTACCTCGTTGGTTTGACATGTTTTTTCTGTGATAGGGCGCTGCTGCGCAGGCGTTTCTGTTGAGTTTCAAGCAGATGTAATGCAGCCCACAGGGAAAATCCGTCAATTTCGCAAGACGCCAAAACCGCATCAATTCATCGGTGTGAGCCACTTGAACAGTGGTCCGCCCGCCTCTGCAGGTCTCAAACCTCGGAAATTTCGCGGTTTTACTGCCAAATGCGCAAGATTAAGAGGGCCAGCCCCTAACACTCAAGATCAAACGCGTTAACCATTCCTAAACACACCCTGAATACCCATTAACCAAGTTGCAGGGGAGTAAGGGATGGTTTCACGCGCCTATACAGTCGCGTTTCAGGGCGTGGAGGCACGAATCGTTGAGGTTCAATGTGCAATCACACCCGGATTGCCTGCATTTTCCATCGTCGGCCTTCCCGACAAAGCAGTATCCGAAGCCCGCGACCGGGTACGCACTGCGTTAACGTCGATGGCCATCGCCCTCCCCTCAAAACGCATCACCGTAAATCTCAGCCCCGCAGATCTGCCCAAAGAAGGCAGCCACTTTGATTTGCCAATCGCTTTCGCCCTGCTCTCTGCGCTAGATATTTTGCCCGCCGACGTCACAGAAAATGTCGTGGCTTTGGGAGAGTTATCTTTGGACGGAACCTTGATGCCCGTTGTGGGTGCCTTGCCTGCTGCGATGGCGGCCGCAGAACATAACCGCAGCCTGCTGTGCCCCCAAGGATCAGGCGCCGAAGCAGCATGGGTTGGCAACGCAGAGGTCATCGCCGCCCCAAGCTTGGGCGATGTGGTACGCCATTTCACCGGCCAAACTCCCCTGCCCGCTGCTGAACCGGGAGAAGTTTCGCTCGGCCCAACGGGCCGGGACCTGCGTGAAGTTAAAGGGCAAGAACGTGCCAAACGCGCCTTGGAAATTGCTGCGGCAGGACGTCATCACCTCATGTTTGTGGGGACCCCGGGTTCGGGAAAAAGCATGCTCGCCGCCCGTCTCCCCTCTATCCTCCCGCCGCTCACCGCGTCTGAGGCATTGGATACCTCCATGATCCACTCGCTCGCTGGTCTATTGGACGAAGGTGGTATTTCACGGGCCCGTCCTTTTCGTGAGCCGCATCATACTGCTTCAATGGCCGCGATCATTGGCGGTGGACGGCAAGCCAAACCGGGCGAAGTGAGCCTTGCGCACAATGGGGTGTTGTTCATGGACGAATTTCCTGAATTCCCAAGAACCGTTTTGGAAACCCTGCGTCAACCGGTAGAAACCGGCGAAGTGATGATCGCCCGTGCAAACGCGCATGTGAAATACCCCTGCAAATTCATGCTGGTCGCCGCCGCTAACCCCTGCAAATGCGGATATCTGTCCGATCCGGACCGTGCTTGTGCGCGGGTGCCGCATTGTGGTGACGATTATCTGGGCCGGATCTCTGGCCCATTGATGGACCGCTTTGATCTGAGGGTGGACGTGCCGCCCGTGGCATTTTCAGATCTCGACCTCCCCGCCAGTGGTCCCTGCTCGGCTGATGTAGCGGCGCGGGTCGCCGTCGCACGGGACATTCAGTTGGCCCGTTTCGAAGGCAAACCGGGCATGCGCGTTAACGCTGACGCAATGGGGGATATCTTGGAGGAAATCGCAACCCCAGACAGCGAAGCCCGAAGCCTGTTGACCCGTGTCGCCGAACGTTTTCATCTATCCGCCCGCGGATATCATCGTGTGATCAGAGTGGCCCGCACAATTGCTGATCTGGATGGATCGGCAGATGTGCGCAAACCCCATATCGCCGAGGCAGTGAGCTTTCGGCTTAACACGGCAACTCAGTGATCCAAGCTGAAACCGCATGCAGGGTATCGCGGCTTTCTGGTAACATATTGTGAAACAACGGCCAGACATGCGGCAAATCCTGTTCCTCTTGTAACACAACATCGACGCCATCTGCCTGCAATCGCACCACCATCCGTCGCGCATCATCCCGTAAAATTTCGGTATCACCAACTGAAATCCAAACAGGCGGCGCACCGCCATAGGCCCCTCGTAACGGACTGACGCGTGGATCATCGCTCGCATGACCATCAAGATACATTTGCGCCATTTCGCTGGCGCGCTGCGCGGGTAAAACGGCCTCGCGATTTGCATTTTCTGAAAAACTGTCCCCCGAAAAAGACATATCCGTTAGCGGCGAAAAGCAAAATACACCAGCGGGCAGCGCCGCCCCTTGTTTCACCAGATCGGCCAGCAATGACAGGGCCAATGCCCCTCCGGCACTGTCCCCTCCGATCACAATCTTATCGGGGCTGATACCGCTGGCACATAGTCCATCCCACGCGCACCGCACGTCATCAAAGGCACTTGGAAACTTGTTTTCAGGGGCCAATCGGTACTTTGGCAAAACCACGCGTGCGCCCAGCGCCTTGGCAAGTGTCCCAGCCAGCGCGCTATAAGCGCGCGGGCTGCCAAATACAAATCCCCCGCCGTGAATATAAAGCAGGGTCATTGGGCTCGACACCTGACGCGGCACGACGTCAAGCGCCTTTACCTGTCGCGCGCCATTTTCCAAAATTTGCCACTGCTGTTGCGTACCAACTGGCGCATGAAACATCAGTCGGGCATTCCGTTGAAACCGCCGCCGCAACGCGCGTGGTGTCGCAAGACGTGCCATGGCCGGTTTTTCAACCCGCCTCAGCCAGATGTTCAAAAGACGGGCGCGCAGGCTCATGCAACCCGTCTTTCGATTGCCTCCCAAATCTTGGCCGCAATGTTGACGCCGTCAAACCGCTCCAACTCCTGAATACCAGTGGGGGAGGTCACGTTAATTTCCGTCAGGTAATCACCGATCACATCGATTCCCACAAACACCTGCCCTTTTTCTTTCAGCAAAGGACCAATAGCGGCACAAATCTCAAGATCGCGGTCTGTCAAACCAATCTTTTCGGGCCGCCCCCCAACATGCATGTTTGATCGGGTTTCACCAGCGGCAGGCACCCGGTTGATGGCACCTACGGCCACACCGTCCACCAAAATCACCCGTTTGTCGCCATTGGATACGTCGGGGAGGAATTTTTGGACGATCAATGGTTCGCGGGAAAACCCGGTGAATAGCTCATGCAAAGAAGTCAGGTTGCGATCATTCGCATCCAGCCGGAACACTCCGGCGCCACCATTGCCATAAAGTGGCTTGAGAATGATGTCCTTGTGTTTGGCCTTGAACGCTTTGATCGTATCAAGATCGCGCGCAATGGTTGTCGGTGGGGTCAAATCCGGAAAATCAAGGACCAGAAGTTTTTCAGGGTAATTGCGTACCCAAAATGGGTCATTCACCACCAATGCGTGGCCTTTCAGGCGATCCAAAAGATGGGTTGACGTTATGTAATGCATGTCGAATGGCGGGTCCTGACGCAACCAAACCACATCGAAATCAGCCAGATCAACCTCGCGCTCCTCATTCAATTGCGCATGATCTCCCTGAACCCGTTTAACTGTGAAATCCTGCCCACGCGCGGTGATCCGCCCCTCTTGATAGGCCAGTTTGTCAGGTGAATAAAAAAACAGGTCGTGCCCGCGCGATTGAGCTTCTTCGGCGAGGCGAAAGCTGCTGTCGGCATTGATATCAACGTCCCCAATTGGGTCCATCTGAAATGCAATTTTCATAGATCTATCCTTGCTGTCTGTTCCTTAGATGGCGCAGCACAGTGCAAGGTGCAATGGGTCAGAAGTGACCAAAGGCGTTTTCGATGATCTGCATATCGCCCTGACCATCAACCAGCGCGACATCAAAACGCACGTCTGTCAGGCTGCCCGCAGGTTCCGTCCCCAGAAATTCCTCAGCTGAGGCGTAGATCCGAGTCATTTGCCGCTGTGACAGACTTTCGGCGGCACGTGCCAAACATCGGCTCTGCTTAACCTCAACAAAGATCAATCCGGCCCCATCTCTGACAATCAGGTCAATTTCACCGCCAGCCCCACGCCAACGCCGACGTGCGACGGCAAATCCACGGCGCTCATAATCTTCTGCGATCCGATTTTCGGCAGCAGCACCAGCATGATACGCCACTTTACCGCGAAAATGACGATTTTTGCCCCCTGTCATGATGTGTCTTTTCCCATTGCCAAAGCGGCCTGATAGACCTTTCTGCGCGGCAGCCCATGTGCCTGAGCAACCAGATCCGCAGCGTCACGCACTGACATTGTTTCCAGTGCACCTCTTAGATCCGATGCTAAGTCAACTTGCTTAACAGTTTCTGAACGCGATCGATCAATCAGAACAACAATCTCTCCTTTCGGAGATTTCGCCGCATAGACTTCGGCAAGCTCCTTCAAGGTTCCGCGTCGAATTTCTTCGAATTTCTTTGTTAATTCCCTGCAGACAGCCGCCGGGCGATCTTCCCCCAATCCTTGCGCCGCGTCGCGTAACATGGCGCCCAATCGTTTGGGCGATTCGTAAAACACCAATGTTCCCGGCACGTCACTGACCTTTTGTAACGCGGCTAACCGGGCGCCTTTTGCATTTGGCAAAAAGCCTGCAAAGAAAAACGCATCCGTTGGCAAGCCTCCCAATGTCAACGCAGTCAGCACAGCTGAGGGACCCGGAGCACAGGTCGTCTGAATGTCGGCTTCCGCCGCCGCCCGGGCCAACTCAAAACCCGGATCAGCGATAAGAGGCATCCCTGCCTCAGACGCATAGGCTACGGATTGGCCTGCCTTTACGGCCTCAATCAACCGCTCTTGAACACCGACACTGGAATGATCGTGTAATGCCAAAATCCGTCGATCGCCCAATGGAACGCCGTGAATGTCCATCAGCTTTCGCAACGAGCGAGTGTCTTCTGCGGCCAACATGTCTGCGCTGGCCAAAGTATCAAGCGCACGCAACGTGATGTCGCGCGCGGTCCCGATGGGCACCCCGACAAAGTATAATCCCGCCGCAAGTGGCACCTTTTGATAATTCACGCTGGACCCGCCTTTCGCACCCTCTATGATCACGCACCAACGAAGCGGTGTAAAATCACCGTTCTGACCATGGTGGGAGTGAGTTAATGATGATTGCCTTTTTTGATACGGGCCGCAAGAAGCTGCGGCTATTGGTTTTGTCTCTTTTTGCGATGATGGTAGCGGCCTGTGATCCGGCGGCGCTGACCAGTCTGACCAACACAGATGGCCCCTCAATTGATGCAAGTGCCCCGGTGCCGGTTGCGCTTTTGGTTCCGCGCGGTGGCTCAGCCAGTGATGATCTCTTGGCCAAAAACCTTGAAAATGCCGCACGTTTGGCGATCCGCGACCTAGACGGCGTGCAGATTGACTTGCGCGTTTACGGCACCGCAGGCAATGCGTCTACCGCCGCTTCACAGGCTGCGCAGGCCGTGGGCGAAGGCGCCAAGATCATCATCGGACCCGTGTACGGCGAAGCGGCCAATTCGGCAGGGGTTGCCGTGGCGGCAGCTGGCGTGAACGTTCTGTCCTTTTCCAACAATCCTACCATAGCTGGCGGCAATGTCTTTGTACTTGGGCCAACCTTTGCCAATACCGCGAACCGGATGGTGGGCTATGCGAAACGAAACGGCAAGGACCGTATCGTGATCCTGCACGCGCAAGATGTTGCCGGGCAACTGGGGCGCAATGCTATCCAACAGGCGATCTCGGCCAATGGCGCCACGTTGTCGGGCACTGTGGATTACGCGCTCAGCCAGGAATCCGTCACAGCTGCGGTGCCTCGGGTCAAGGCCGCATTAGACAGTACAGACGCAAACGCGCTCTTTCTGACCACAAATTCCGCCAGCGCTTTGCCACTGTTCGCACAACTCTTGCCAGAAGCAGGCGTTCAGGCCGCAACAACTCAATATATTGGATTGACGCGTTGGGATATCCCGCCACAAACACTTGACCTGCCTGGTGTGCAGGGCGGATGGTTCGCTTTGCCTGATCCCGGCGCGACAGGCGCGTTCCGGCAAAAATATTCAGCGGCTTACGGCTCGCAACCCCACCCATTGGCGGGGCTGGCTTTTGATGGAATTGCGGCCATCGGTGCGCTTGCACAATCGGGCAAGGCTAATGCACTGTCCGGCGCCTCGCTCACCCAAGGGGCTGGCTTTCGTGGCGCCAGCGGCATTTTCAGGCTGCGCCGTGACGGCACCAATGATCGCGGATTGGCCATTGCCAGCATTCGCAACAAATCCGTGGTTGTTATCGAAAACGCACCGCAGGCCTTTGGCGGCGCCGGCTTTTGATCTTGACGAACACAATCACTCAAACTGACCCCTCAGGCGCGGCCCCCCTCCCGCGCCTGATTTGCGCCCCAGAACTGATTTTTGACCAAACAGCGATTGCTGCGGCTCTTAAAGATGCCTGTGCAGATCTGCCCGCCCCGGAGCAACGCAACGCCGCTGTGGGCATTCTGCGTGAAGCACAAAAGCACGGGCGCAAGGTGATCGCACAGAGTTTTGCCGATGCCCCCTTTGACGCACGTGGTATGACCCGGGCCTATACCTACCTGACCGATCAGCTTGTCCAGAGCGCCTTGCAGACGGCGGTCAACGTTCTACACCCCAAACCAAACCCAACCGAGGGCGAGCGGTTGTGTGTGATCGGCGTGGGTGGATATGGCCGCGGCGAAATGGCGCCTTTTTCGGACGTCGATCTGCTGTTCTTGATCCCCTACAAGGCCACGCCATGGTCCGAGAGCGTCATTGAAAGCACGCTTTACATGTTGTGGGACCTCAAGATGAAGGTCGGCCATTCGACCCGGACCATCAAAGATTGTGTGCGATTGGGCGGCGAAGATTTCACCATTCAGACCGCCTTGCTGGAGCGGCGCTATATCACCGGCGACACCGCACTTGATGCTGACCTGCACGAGACGCTGAGCCGGGATTTGTTCTCTGGCAATGGCCGTGATTTCATCGAGGCCAAGCTAGAGGAGCGGGACCGTCGACATACCAAACAAGGGCAACGGTATGTGGTAGAGCCAAACGTCAAAGAGGGCAAAGGCGGGCTGCGCGATCTGCACTCGCTGTTCTGGATTGCCAAACTCATTTACAAGGTCAATCGCATCTCTGAATTGGTCGACAAGGGCATCTTTCGTACCGATGAATATGAGACCTTTCAACAGGCCGAGGATTTTCTTTGGGCAGTGCGTGGCCATTTGCATCTGCAAACAGGGCGGGCCACCGAACAACTGACCTTCGACATGCAGGTGCAGGTGGCCGACGCAATGGGCTATAAAGATGCAGGCGGGCGGCGCGGGGTGGAAGTGTTCATGCAGGCGTTTTTTCGCCACGCCACAGCCGTTGGTGACCTGACCCGTATCTTCCTGACCAACCTCGAAGCGATCCACGTCAAAGCAGAGCCGCTCCTTGAGCGCATTTTCCGGCGCAAGCCCAAGACCAAACCCGGGTATAAGGTTGTGCAAAACCGGATCACCGTCGCGGATGAAACGACGTTCCTGTCGGACAAGTTAAATTTGCTGCGGCTGTTCGAAGAAGCATTGCGCACCGGTATGCTGATACACCCGGATGCCATGCGTCTGGTCAAAGCCAATTTGCACCTGATTGATGACACCATGCGCACCACGCCTGAGGCCCAGCGCATCTTCTTTGATTTGTTGCTGAAACACGGCAACCCTGAACGTGCCCTCAGACGAATGAACGAGCTTGGCGTCCTGTCGGCCTTTATCCCGGAATTTGAACCCATCGTGGCGATGATGCAGTTCAATATGTACCATAGTTATACCGTTGACGAACATACGATCCAGACGATCCGTAACCTCGCGATGATCGAGCGGAATGAGCTCGAAGAAGAGCTGCCTGTTGCGTCGTCGATCTTGCAGAAAGGGGTGAACCGCAAGGTGCTCTATACCGCCTTGCTGCTCCATGACATCGCCAAAGGTCGCCCCGAAGATCATTCGATCCTTGGTGCCAAAATCGCGCGTAAAGTTGCCCCTCGTTTGGGCTTGAAACAGGACGAGGTCGACACCGTCGAATGGTTGGTCCGCTACCATCTGCTGATGTCGGATATGGCGCAAAAACGCGACATTGCGGATCCGCGTACTGTTCGGGACTTTGCAAAGGCGGTGCAGACGGTCAAACGCCTTGACTTGTTGTGTCTTGTAACGGTTTGCGACATTCGCGGGGTCGGGCCTGATACCTGGAACAATTGGAAAGCCGTGCTGATCCGCGCACTGTACCGCCAGACTGAACGTGCGCTTGAAACAGGCCTAGAAGACCTCAACCGCGCCAACCGGGGTGCGGAAGCCAAAAAACGATTGCGCGAAGCCCTCTCAGATTGGCCGCGCAAAGAGTTGCAATCCGAAACCAGCCGTCACTATGACCCCTACTGGCAGGGGTTGCATGTCACGGCCCACGTGGCCTTGGCCAACCTGATGCGTGACATGGGCGAAGACGGCATACGCATTGATTTGCATCCAGACGAAGACCGCGATGCCACCCGCGCCTGTTTCGTTATGCCCGATCATCCCGGCATCTTTTCACGCCTTGCCGGCGCGCTGGCTTTGGTCGGGGCAAATGTGGTCGACGCCCGCAGCTATACAACCAAAGACGGCTATGTCACCGATGCCTTTTGGCTACAGGACGCAGACGGCAACGCCTATGAAGCCAGCAAACTGCCTCGACTGCGCCAGATGATCCTAAAAACATTGCGCGGAGAGGTTGTTGCCCGTGACGCTCTGAAATCTCGCGATAAGGTCAAGAAACGCGAAACCGCATTCAAGGTACCCACACATATTACCTTTGATAACGAAGGGTCTGAAATTTATACAATAATTGAGGTCGACACCCGTGACCGTCCCGGCCTCTTGTATGATCTGGCCCGCAGCCTTGCGGATTCCAATGTCTATATCGCCAACGCGGTGATCGCGACCTATGGCGAACAGGTGGTCGATACGTTTTATGTCAAAGACATGTTCGGTCTGAAGTATTATACTGAGAGCAAACAGCGCACGCTTGAAAAGCGGTTGCGGCAGGCCATCGCTGAAGGCGTGGAGCGGGCAAAGGGGTGATCTTGGCTGATTGATGTGGCCATATCAGGTTGTTGTCAAAAAGCCGCAGTTTTTGATCAATCCTTTGGTAAGGAAATTGAGGGCATATTGGCCGCTAAACCAGACCAAAGGTCAGAGATGAGCGCCCTATCCCCTGCAGCCACGCCCTCAAAAGAAAACGACAACGAAGTTTCTTTTCTTCTTGATGAGATTTTCTTTTCCCGAACGGACCCCCGCGGCGTGATTGTGAACGGCAACGGCATTTTTGAACGGGTGTCTGGCTATGAAATGTCAGAATTGATCGGCGCGCCTCACAAGGTGGTTCGCCACGCCGAGATGCCCAAAGGCGTTTTTTGGCTCTTCTGGAACCGGCTGGGCGCGGGCTCTCCGATTGGCGCCTATGTCAAAAATCGTTCAAAGGACGGGGGGTATTATTGGGTTTTTGCCATAGCAACGCCTCTTGAGGATGGCTTCATCTCTGTTCGCATCAAACCAACCAGCCCGCTTTTGGCCAAAGTCATCGACCTTTACGCCGAAATGCTTGAGAGGGAGCGCAGCTTAGATTGCTCCCCAGAGGAAAGCGCCCAACATTTGCTGGGAAAATTAGGGGAAATGGGGTTTCCCGACTACGAGAGTTTTATGGCACATGCCCTTGCCGAAGAGTCAAAGGCGCGCAATGCCTCTTTGGGGCGCGCGCCAAACGCGAATTTGGCAAACTATAGCGACATGGGCCAGTGCCTTGATACGATTTTGAAGCTGGGTTTGGAAATCCAGCAAGGATTTAACCGCATTCAGACCTCTCCGTTAAATATGCGGATCAAATCTGTGCGCATGGGCGATATCGCTGCACCGTTAACCGCCGTTCTCGCCAGCTTTGACACGCTGAATGACAAAATTCGCGCAAGCATCAATGGTTTCTTGGATTGTTCGGAAACCGCGCGAAAAAATGTGAATGATGGGCTCTTTGTCAATTGTGCCAATG
This sequence comes from Sulfitobacter sp., assembly GCA_039986635.1. Classification (GTDB taxonomy): domain Bacteria; phylum Pseudomonadota; class Alphaproteobacteria; order Rhodobacterales; family Rhodobacteraceae; genus Sulfitobacter. The sequence goes on along the minus strand of JBDWQI010000276.1, from coordinate 25,526 downwards.
ACATTCAAAAAGAAACCATCAATCGGTTTCGGTCTGATGACAGCCCGGGAGAGCATGAGGCGATCGTTTACGAGGCGGAACAGCTGCACAATCTGAATGTCCAATACGCAAACAAGATCAGGGATGCGCTTCACCGTATTCAGATTGAAACCAAACGCTTTTTCGATATGGCCGTGTTGCTCAAACGAACGCTTTCTGGGCTAAGCGTAACAAGCATCCTTTGTCAGATCGAAAGCGCAAGGCTGGATGACCCATCGGGCGGCATTGATGAAGTTATCTCGCAATTGCGACGGTTTCAGGAGCTCACCTCCGACTGTTTGGCCAAAATCGAAGATGAAAACGACAAGATCAAGTGCGATGTTGAGAAGATCTCTCTTGTCATTGGAGAAGAACCAATCGAACCAGAGGCATTCGAGTTTTCCAAACCCCCTGTCACGCGCGAACGTCGCTCAAGGCAAAGAGCCGAAGCCTAACACCACAGAAACTGAGGCAAAGCTCCATTACATTTTGCCCCAAAAGTCAGGGTAAACACCACAGTATCTTGCTGATCTGACTGTCATCACATGCGTTCCCATTGCGCGCATGTGTCTCCCGGGCTACCCAAAAGGAGAGAACAACGTCAGGCCCATACGCATTCCATGAAACCAATCCGCCTCATGTCTGGCTTTTTCACCGTTGGTGTCTGGACGCTGCTTAGCCGTGTGTTGGGTTTCCTTCGCGAAGTTCTGTTGCTGTCGTTGATCGGCCCCGGGCCCGTGATGGATGCTTTTGTCGCGGCTTTTCGCTTGCCCAACATGTTCCGTCGCTTCTTTGCCGAAGGCGCTTTCAACGCAGCCTTTGTGCCGATGTTTTCAAAAAAAATCGAAGGCGACCAAGACGCCGTTCGGTTTGCCCAAGATGCGTTTAGCGGGCTCGCTCTAGTGGTGTTGACCCTTGTCGGGTTGGGCATGGTCTTTATGCCCGGATTTGTCTGGCTCACCGCCGAAGGGTTTGCGGATGATGCGCGGTTTGATTTGACCGTCGGATATGGCCGCGTGGTTTTCCCCTATATCTTATGTATGTCGCTCGCTGCGCTGTTTTCAGGTATTTTGAACGCAACAGGACGGTTTGCAGTGGCCGCCGCCGCCCCTGTATTACTCAATATTTCTGTTATTTCAGCGATGGTTCTGGGCCAGATAACAGGGGGCGTGGTGATCAATTGGCTGATCTGGGCCATCCCTCTGGCCGGTGTGGCGCAACTGGCCCTGACGTGGCGCGCGGCTGAACAGGCTGGTTTTCGTTTGCGACCAGGACTGCCCCGTTGGACGCCTGATATGCGTGCGATGATCGTGATCGCCCTGCCTGCAGCGCTCGCCTCAGGTGTGATGCAGATCAACCTTGTCGTGGGCCAACTTGTCGCCAGTCAGTATGAAAATGCGGTTTCATGGCTTTTTGCTGCGGATCGATTGTATCAATTGCCTCTTGGGGTGGTTGGTATCGCAGTTGGCATTGTCTTGCTTCCGGATCTGTCGCGGCGCTTGCAGGCGGGTGATGAAAACGGCGCACGACATGCGCTCAGCAGGGCAGGTGAAATCGCGTTGATGCTGACCATCCCTTCGGCTGTTGCGTTGATGGTTGTGCCACAATCCTTGGTATCAGTGTTGTTCGAACGCGGCGCGTCCGACGTCGATGACACCGCTGCAATTGCAACGGCCACGGCGATCTATGGCTTGGGGTTGCCCGCATTTGTGCTGCAAAAAGTGATGCAACCAATTTACTTTGCCCGGGGTGACACGCGACGTCCCTTTCACTATGCGCTTGTGGCTATGGTTGTTAATATCGTGCTGGCGGTCGGGTTATCCCCCTACATCGGCTGGATCGCGCCCGCAATTGCTGCAACCTTAGCCGCTTGGGCGATGTTGTTATGTCTGTTCCTCGGGGCCCGAAGTTACGGAGAAGCTGCGCGTTTTGACGTCCGTTTCCGTAGCCGCGTTTGGCGGATCATCCTTGCGGCGGTTGTAATGGGAGGGGCGCTTGCGCTTGCAGATGCCGCATTGTTTGAGCTGCTTCGGACACCCTGGTGGCGCGGTCTGGGTTTGCTGGTCCTGATCTCCATCGGCACGGCCAGCTTTTTCGGTGCAGCACAGCTCTTGGGTGCCTTCAAACTATCAGAGTTCAAAGCGTCTTTCAGGCGTAACCGGGGCTAAACAGCCGGGGCAACAACCCTGACGCGGTGCTCACCTAGAAAGGCGGCATTTACCGCCGCCTCAGAGTTTCACGCATGCGCACCCATTCCCCTGGCGCAAAAATAAAACACAGACCAAACCCCACAAGGAAACCGATCAATTCAGCAATCCATTGCAATCCCACCTCAAAGAACACGCCCCAAACCATCTGAATGCCCATCAGAAAGGCAATCAGCGTAAAGGCGCGGTATTGCTGCGCACCTGTTCCTGCCAATTTGCGCCACATCACAAAAGAATAGCCTCCGATCAACCCATAAACATTGGGATAAGCCCCAACCAACCAACTGGGATCATTGAGAAACACCCCATAAAGTGCAGCCCCAACAGCGCCGGAGACAACAAAAATCACCGCAAAGGTCACAGGCCCCAAGACCTCGGTCACCAACTTGCCCAACGCCAGGAGCAACACCATCGCAAACAGACTGTGGGTAAAGCCCAGATGGATGAAAGGGTAGGTGACAACGCGTGCGATCTCCCAAAAGGGCCAAGTGTCGTTGGCCATCATCCAATCCCAGATCTGCCCTGAGAACCCGTAGTCCCTGATCAACCCCAGCCGCCACCCAACAGCCCCCGGACCACCGATGATGCCCGCTTCTCCCAAAGACAAACCAGCCTCGATCCCGGCCAACGCAAAAAACGTCAGCACAACAATTGGAGGCAACGGGTTAACCGGTGGTTGAAGGTTGGGATCGTCCATGCATTCTCCTTGGCCGTTGAACGACCGGGTTGAGGCAGCCGCTTGACGGCAGCAAGCCCTAGAGTTACGCCGCAAAGAGCCGTTAATCCAGCCCCCGAGGTCCGACCATGTCTGAAACCAAATTTACCCCGCGCGTCTTCTCTGGCATCCAACCGTCAGGTGGCCTGACATTGGGCAATTATCTGGGCGCGATCAAACGGTTCGTCTCTATGCAAGAAGAGAACTTTGAGACCGTCTATTGCATGGTGGATTTGCATGCGATCACCGTTTGGCAGGACCCAAAAGATCTGATGCACAACACCCGCGAACTGGCCGCTGGATTTATCGCCAGTGGGATCAGCCCGGACAAGTCGATTTTGATCAACCAATCTCAGGTCCCGGAACACGCACAGTTGGGGTGGATTTTCAACTGTGTGGCACGCATGGGGTGGATGGGGCGGATGACCCAGTTTAAAGACAAGGCTGGCAAGAACGCTGAAAATGTATCTTTGGGTCTGTTTGGCTACCCCGCCCTGATGGCTGCGGATATTCTAGTATATCACGCTACACATGTGCCTGTAGGCGAGGATCAAAAGCAACACCTCGAATTGACCCGCGACATCGCTGCAAAGTTCAATCATGACTACGGTGTGGATTTCTTTCCGATCACCGAACCTGTGATTGAAGGGGCCGCAACCCGTGTGATGTCTTTGCGTGATGGGTCCAAAAAAATGTCCAAGTCAGATCCATCTGACGCGAGCCGCATCAATATGACCGACGATGCTGATGCCATTGCCAAGAAGATCCGCAAGGCCAAAACGGACCCCGACGCGCTGCCGTCTGAGGCAGAAGGTCTGACCGACCGGCCAGAAGCACGCAATCTGGTGAATATCTATGCCGCGCTAAATGAACAATCCGTGGACGAGGTTCTGCGGGATGTCGGGGGGCAGCAATTTGGGACGTTCAAGCCAGCGCTCGCGGAACTTGCGGTGGCTAAACTCTCCCCGATTTCATCCGAAATGGCCCGCCTGATGGCTGATCCGACAGAGATTGATCGGATTCTGGCCAAAGGGGCAAATCAAGCCCGGGAGATCACAGCACCGATCCTCAAACGCACCTATGAGATTGTCGGAATGGTGAGCTAACATCCTCTTGTAAGGCGGCGGTCCCCGCCGCCCCGAAGGCGGGCGAAACGCCCGCCTTACTCCCAAGACCGCCGACTGGTTCAAAAGCCAAGGTTAACACGCCGCCTTTCTAGAACGGTACGAAAGCCGCCTGTTGATATCCCGGGCACCAGTTGTTGGATGCCTTGGACCAATCTAGCTTAACTTGCCGGATGGTTTGTTTTGGGTGGCCAATAGATCACCCAGGCCTGAAATAAATTCGTCCATCCGAAGCTGCGTCATTTCTTCTTAAGCACAGCTGAATAGGACACGCTTGGCGCGAGCCCCTACCCCCGCTCCAGCTCCAGACAGTGGTCCAGTCTACGCGCTGCAACTCTTCGCTCCACATGTTGACATGTTTGGCACCACCAGTTTCCCATCAAGGCACTAACTTTCGCTCAACGGGGAAAACCGCAGCCCCAAAGAACCACCGCCAAATAGCTTAAAAGAATGGCCCAGTATCTCGACCCTCACATCCTGTATTCACTTCGGCAAGTGCAACGTACGCTGCTTTGCCTCATGTCATCCGCGTAAGGTGGCGATCTTCGCCACCCATCGGGGCGGGCGGCACGCCCGCCTTACAAAGCAAATACGCAATGGACAATCGCCCAGCACTGCTGCAATTTCCTTGCAAATAATGAGGGACATAAAGATGGCAACAGGTTTCTTTTGGGATGAGCGATGCTTTTGGCATGCAGGCGGCAACTACGCCTTTACGCTACCGCTTGGTGGTCTGGTACAACCCTTCGCGGCCGGTGGTCTTCCCGAGAGCGCCGAGACAAAGCGGCGTCTGAAGAACCTGATGGATGTGACGGGCCTGACCGAGGAACTTGCCGCTCAATCCGCCCCGCCTGCAACCCGGGAGATGTTGGAGCGGGTGCATCCTGCGTCCTATCTTGACGCATTCAAATCGACCTCTGATGCTGGGGGCGGCGAATTAGGCCATCACGCGCCCTTTGCACAAGGAGGGTACGAAATTGCTGCGCAATCTGCCGGTCTTGCCGTTGGTGCCGTGCAGGCTGTCGCCCGAGGGCATCTCAAAAACGCCTATGCACTTAGCCGCCCCCCCGGACATCATTGCACAGCGGACACGCCGATGGGATTTTGTCTACTGGCGAATATCTCCATCGCGATCGAAGCGGCGATGGCCGATGGGGTGGTGAAGCGTGTGGCGGTTCTGGACTGGGATGTGCACCATGGCAATGGCACTGAATCGATCTTTTATGACCGCGACGACGTCCTGACACTCTCTTTGCATCAAGAGGGGAACTACCCGTTACACTCCGGCGGGCTTACTGATCGAGGGACAGGCGTTGGCCAAGGCTTTGCATACAATCTTCCGATGCACGCTGGCTCAGGCCATACCGCCTATCTGCATGCGATGGACCGCGTTGTGATCCCTGCTTTGGAGGCCTTTAAGCCAGATATGATCATCGTCGCTTGCGGCTTTGATGCCGCCGCGGTTGACCCTCTGGCCCGGATGTTAGCCAGCGCTGCAACCTTTGGTGCAATGACCCAAAAAATCAAAGACACCGCAGAACATCTTTGTGAAGGCCGCTTGGTGCTGGTCCACGAGGGAGGGTATTCAGAGGCTTATGTGCCGTTCTGTGGTCATGCCACTTTGACAGCACTCTCAGGCAGCAGCATTGAGGCGCCAGACCCGATGGCCGTTTCCTTGCAATGTCGACAGCCCAGCGCTGAATTCGATGCTTTCTTGCGCCAGTCCATTGACAAAATGGCCCTGCAACTCGATCTGTGACCCATGCTAGACACAAACCCCAGTGCTTTGCAATTTTTGCAAACCCGCCGCTCCCGGCCCGCCAAAACACTTTGTCTTCCGATCCCTGACAAAGCCGCATTGCAGCCTCTCCTGACGGCCGCAGCCCGTACCCCGGATCATGGGAAACTCGAGCCTTGGCGATTTATTGTTCTTGAAAAACCAGCCATGGCGCGGTTGTCACAAGCGGTGCAACGGGCCGGCGAACGGCTGGCTCTGGACCCCGAACAGATTGCAAAAGGCCGCAATCAGTTTGATCAAGGCAATTTGGCCGTGGTTGTGGTTGAGGTGCAAAAACCTTCCCCCAAGATTCCGGCACTTGAACAAACCTATTCCGCTGGGGCCGTCTGCCTTGCCCTTCTCAACGCCGCTCTGGCTGCGGGTTGGGGCGCAAACTGGCTCAGTGGCTGGGCCTCTCATGATCGTGGGTTCATGCAAGATGCTTTTGATCTGGCGGATCACGAACGTATTGCTGGTATCATTCACATCGGCACCGAATCCTCTCGCCCTCCCGAACGCCCCCGCCCCAACTTGGATGAAATCACCACGTGGCTGTCGGAGTGATCCTTCGCAGTTTCCTGTTGGCGCTCAGCCAACTTTCAGACAGACGGTTCCGCCGGGTGTTTTTCTTGGGCATTGCGTTGGCTCTCGCTCTGCTGATCGGATTCACCGCTGCATTCACCTGGTTTATCGAATGGGTCACCCCCGAAGAAGCATGGCTTCCGGTTTTGGGCGAGGTTCGGTGGCTTGACGACTTACTGACATGGGGCGCGGCGTTCTTGCTGCTTTTCTTGTCAACTTTTCTGATGATCCCGACAGCCTCCGCCATCACGTCGATGTTTTTGGACGAAGTTGCGGACGCAGTTGAGGCGCGCCATTACCCGCATCTTCGCCGCACTCAGCCTGTGTCTTTCGGAGACGCATTGCGTGATACCGTAAACTTCTTAGGCGTCCTGATCGGTGTAAACCTGTTGGCAATTGTGCTTTATGCGATGTTTCCCCCCGCCGCGCCGCTCATCTTTTGGGGGGTTAACGGCTTCTTGCTGGGGCGGGAATATTTCACCATGGTCGCCATCCGCCGGATGAGCCGCCCGGAGGCCAAACGCCTGCGCAGTCAATACGTCATTTCAATTTGGATAGCCGGGATTTTGATGGCGATCCCGTTATCAATCCCTTTGTTGAACCTTATTATTCCGATCTTGGGGGCCGCCACTTTTACCCATCTATTTCACGCCCTGACCACGCACCCGCACGAAACAGGCTCTCCACGTCATCAACAGTGACCCAGCCGGACAGGATGATTGTCGCAGTGACACCCCAGATAAGCGTGGCAACAACCGTTGTCCAAATCGCTTTTTTGCGTAAATTGTGATGTTCAGGTGAACCGGCATGAGTGCCCGGCACCACATCATTCAGATCCCCTTGGGTCTGCACCTTGATCGGCAAGGCCACCAGAAAACACATCGACCAGATGACAGCGAACAGGACCAGGCCCGAAGTTACCCCCATACCTCAGACCTCCTCAAGCTCGACCAACGCGCCATTGAAATCTTTGGGATGCAGGAACAATACCGGTTTACCGTGGGCGCCAATCTTTGGTTCCCCGGTACCCAGAACGCGTGCGCCGGTTGATTGCAAATGGTCGCGCGCCACAAGGATGTCATCCACTTCATAGCAGATATGATGGATCCCACCTGACGGGTTCTTGTCCAGAAACCCCTGAATTGGGCTATTTTCTCCCAAGGGGTAAAGCAATTCGATTTTGGTGTTCGGCAGTTCGATGAAAATTACCGTCACACCGTGCTCTGGCTCATCCTGAGGTGGACCTACCTGTGCGCCCAGCGCCGTGCGGTATTGATCTGCTGCCGCATCAAGGTCTGGTACCGCGATGGCGACGTGATTTAGGCGACCAATCATCAGTCTTTCCTTTGGCAAACTGTATATTTCATCCTTATGACCAGAAGAAAGATGAAGGGCAATGCGGCACGTTAACCACCTGTTAGCTAGCAATAGGTAACGATAGGGCCCTAACCTGGAGGTTAACATGGATACCACAGACCCATTTTCTGCGAACATCCCGACCCCAACAGCATTGCGGCCATTGCTTGGCCTGACTGTTCTGGTTGTTGAAGACAGTCGTTTCGCCTGTGAGGCGTTGCGCCTGCTCTGTCTGCGATCAGGCGCTCGGATCAGGCGCGCTGATTGTCTGCGCTCTGCTCGGCGCCACTTTCGCGTTTACCGTCCGTCGGTTGTTGTTATTGACCTTGGCTTACCGGATGGTAACGGCACTGATCTGATTGATGAATTAGACAAGTCGTCACCCCGTGTGGATGGTATTCTTGCCATTTCTGGTGATACCCATCTTGAGGGCGAAGCAATAGCTGCGGGGGCGGATGGTTTTCTTGAAAAGCCTATCGAATCTATCGGTGCCTTTCAGGAGAAAATACTTGGCATGCTCCCGATGGAGCGGCGCCCCAAAGGCCCTCGTCAGATCGATGACCGTGTCATTGCCCCTGATCGGCTCGCCTACCGGGATGATATTGCCCATATAGCGGATGTGTTGGACGAGAAAGACAACGATCAAGTGCTGGATTACGTCGCCCAATTCCTGTCTGGAGTGGCGCGTCACGCAGATGATTCATCCCTTGTTACCGCCGCTGAGGCATTGGCAAAAAGGCGTGCGCTGGGTCAACCCGCCACTTCAGAAATGGCAGTCATTGCGGGACTATTGCAAAACCGATTGGCCGAAAAAATCGCGATCTGACAGCGAAACATTGCGCGGGCAAGTGGGCTTTTCTCAGGGACGGCCCCTAAAGTGAAGGATCACTTGCGGCGCGCACCAACCCGGTCAGATCGCCTAGTCTTTCTTGCTGTTTGCCACTCGCATCAAAATTACCGGGCGATAGCCAGACTTCAAACGCTTCTTTCAATGCGGGCCATTCCGTATCTATCACGGCAAACCACGCAGTATCCCGATTGCGGCCTTTGACCACCGCCGCTTGCCGGAAAACCCCTTCGTAAGAAAAACCAAGCCGTTGTGCTGCGCGTCGCGAGGCGGCATTCAACGCGTTACATTTCCATTCGTACCGGCGGTAGCCTGCCTCAAACGCCCATTTCATCATCAGATACATCGCCTCTGTCGCGGCCCGCGTTTGCTGGAGCGCTGGACTATAGCTGATGTAACCGACCTCAATTGACCCGCTTTCCGGCTTAATCCGAAGAAAGCTGGCCACCCCTTCCCATTGATCACTGTCTTTGTTGCGAATGGCAAAAAAGAATGGATCGGGCTTTGTCTCATGATCTCGGACCCAACGGTGATATTGCGCCGCCGAAGAAAAGGGACCGACCGGCATGTAATCCCAAACCGCATCATGTCCGGCATAGGCTCGAAACAACAAGGCGGCATGCGCCTCTGCGGACAAGGGGGCAAGTTCGGCATACCGCCCAAGCAACACCTCTGCCTGTGGCACGGTAGGGGCAGACCAATTTTCGACGGGAACACCAAGGGGCGCGGTAATATTATTCATAACACCTACGTTAGGCGCATCGACTGGCAGGGCCAAGCCCTGAAAACAAGCGCGCCGTTACCGCAAGAGCCGCATCTGCGACCCCATCCGCAATCCGGGGAATATCTTGTCTTCTAACGTTGTTTGGTCAATTCCTGTCATCGCGCGCATGATCCATGCGGCTGGCGCGCGCACATCATTTGTCGGCATCAGGTCACGTTCTTGATAAAGATCCCCGTCACCAAGCCCCGGCCAACGTCCATAAACCTGCCCTCCCCGGATCGCGCCACCGGCCAAAATCATCAGCCCCGCCGTGCCATGATCCGTCCCACGGGTGCCGTTCTCACGGGCGGTTCGGCCAAATTCGGTCATCGCAATAACGGCCGTTTTGTCCCAGATTGTTTGACCGACCCCCGCTTGCAACGTCAACAATGTCTCTGAGAACCGCCTCAAACCGCGTGCCATGGAACGTTGTTGCGTCCGATGCGTATCCCACCCGCCCAAAGAAAACGCGGCCACCCGCGCTTCTTCGCGCAATCGGGTTGCGGCAAATTGTGCAATCTTATTATGCGCACGCCCCTGCGTCTTTTCGCCTTCACTGCTCTCTGCAATGGCTTCAGCCTCCATCAACGCGGTGTGAAACGCCGGATCGTCCTCCATCACCATCTGCGCCAAACGCAACGCCGCAGGGCTTAACCGCAAATTCGCATCAGGCGCCCAGTTCGCCACAGGCGCAGCACCGTCGAGCACGCGTACATCATTGTTCCCAATCGCATAGGCTGTCTGCGTACTTAACCCCGGCACCTCCTGCAACATTCTATTCAACCAGCCATCGCGTATTTTGCCGCCCAATTTGTCTGTGCCCGCCTCCAAAAGATCTTGCCCATCAAAGTGGCTGCGTTTGTCGCGATACGGCGTTGAAACAGCGTGTACAAACCCCAGCTCCTGGCGTCGCCACATTGGCAGCAACGGTGCTAACGCCGGATGCAGGGCGAAAGGGCCATCCAGATCAATTGGTGCATCATTGCTCAACAATGTCGGGCGCAGCGCGGCATATGCAGGATCGCCAAGCGGGCGGACCACATCCAACCCGTCCATGCCCCCCCGAAGAATGATCACCACCAATCGCGTATCCCAAGGGGCAGCAGCAAAAGTCATCGGTGTAACCAATGGGCTTGCGGCCAAAGAGCATCCCCAAAATGCACTGCGGGCAAGGAAATCACGACGGGTGGAAAAAGGCTGCATCTGTTCTCCTATCGCCTTTGAAACGCTGGTGAAGACAGAACAAGCCCTATGGCCACCTGTTTGCTTTCCGCCGCTGATGCCGCAACTGCAACAGCTTTTGGAATGTCATCCCCCAACGCTGTACGCACGAAATCACGGGGATCAGGCAGGTCGGTCATAAGGGTCGCAGGGACCGTAACCGCCCATTCCAGCCGTGCCGACACACCCTGCGGTGTGATCCATGCGTTGTCATCTTCGGGCAACCCATCAGGACCAGCCGGACGCCCCCAACTGTGCCCCATCAATTCCAACGGCTTGAAAAACGCCCGTTGCACGGCTTCCCTGTCCAATGCCCTGAGGGACGTGGGAGAAGGCGCCAAGGCACGTAATGCAGTGGCGATAAATTCCGCCGGGGGGCGAATATTATGCGCAGGTTTTGTCCAAGCGGCGGGATGTTCCAGCAACGCGGCGTAACAGTCCATCAATGCGCCACCACTGCGCAGATATGCAGTCTCGATCGCTGCAATCAGATCATCAGGCGGATCATCAGAGACAAAATGCACCGCCAGTTTCCGCGCCAAATGCCGCGCCGTCGACGGATGTGTCGCCAGATTTTGCAACGCCTGTCGGATCGATTTCATTCCCGGCTTAGGCCCATATCTTTGGCCCAGGATGTCTTTGGGTCCCGGTTCACTCATCCGGCTGCGAAATTTGAAACTATAATTGCGGGTTGTCGACATACCGGTGAACAGTTTGGCCAACGCGTGCACATCCGCCTGCGCATACGGGCCGCCCACCCCCAAGGTATGCAGTTCCAGCGCCTCCCGAGCGAGGTTTTCATTCAACCCACGCTGAGGGTTGCGCCGTCGAACCAACCAACTGTTCGGACCGGCGGACGTATTTTGATCAAGATAATGCAGCATCAGAGGATGAGTGATGCAGGACGTCAGCAAATCAGCAAAATTTCCACCAATATGCGGCCGCACAGCCTCGTCCACATAAATCGGCCCCGCAAAACGCAGCAAATCCGCCTTGCCGGCAGCGGTAAAATGATCGGCCCAAAAGGCGACCAACCGTTCGCGAAACCCATGCGGGGAACTGATTTGGCGCATCAAGATGCTCAGAAACCACTGATCATGCTCATTGCGTATTCTGCGCTGGATTTCCCGGTTCTTTTGTTGCGCCTCTTTGCCTTCAGCCGTGTCGCCTTTTTCGCGCGCAAAGCTGGCAAAACGCCGGCGGAGCACCAATGCGTCCTGCAAGTGGCGAAATTCCGGGATCGGATGGGCCGCCACGCTCTGATCAGGGTCCGTGATCCCCGACAGCATCTGTGCCACGTCCCCGGGCGCAGCGCCAACAGGAGACAGCCCATAGCCGAACCGGCGCGCAGCGATATGGGCGTCAAAGCTCATGTCGGATTATTCGATACAGGGACCACATGCCGCCGCAGTATAACCGCAACGCGCAATGTTTTCATTACCGAAACGTGGTCAGCCGGGTATTTCGCCCCGCCAGATGATCACTCTTGCGGGATCACCCGCAGCCCCAGATCCATCAGTTGATCAGATGTCGGGTCACTGGGTGCGTTCATCATCTGGTCTTCGGCACGCTGGTTCATCGGGAACAGAATGACCTCACGGATGTTGTTTTCATTGGCCAGCAACATCACAATCCGGTCGATACCTGCTGCGCATCCACCGTGGGGAGGTGCGCCATATTGAAATGCATTGACCATCCCACCAAAGCGCTTGCGCACCTCGTCTTCGCCATACCCTGCAATTTCAAAGGCTTTGAACATGATCTCAGGTTTGTGGTTTCGGATCGCACCGGACACCAATTCATACCCGTTACAGGCAAGATCGTACTGATACCCCAATACTTTAAGCGGATCGCCAAGCAAGGCTTCCATCCCGCCTTGCGGCATCGAAAACGGGTTATGTTCAAAGTCAACTTTGCCGGTTTCTTCGTCCTTTTCATAGATCGGGAAATCCACGATCCAGGCAAAAGCAAAACGGTCCATGTCGGTCAGATTTAGTTCTTCGCCGATCACGTTACGCGCCCGGCCTGCAACACCTTCAAAGGATTTCGGTTTGCCACCAAGGAAGAAAGCCGCATCGCCTTTTTCAAGACCCAGCTGTTGACGGATCGCTTCTGTGCGCTCCGGGCCGATGTTCTTGGCCAGCGGTCCGGCCGCCTCCATACCGCCTTCAACCTCGCCTGATTTCAGCTTGGCTTGCGCTTCTTTCACCGTGATGCCCAGCTCTTGCGCCACAGCGTCTGCGGTTTTTTCGCGCCAGAAGATATAGCCCATCCCGGGCAACCCTTCTTTTTGCGCAAAGGCATTCATGCGGTCACAAAACTTCCGGCTCCCCCCTGTTGGAGCCGGAATAGCGCGAATTTCGGTGCCTTCCTGCTCAAGCAGTTTCGCAAAAATGGCAAATCCCGATCCCGCAAAATGTTCAGAAACAACTTCCATCTTGATCGGGTTTCTGAGGTCGGGTTTGTCTGACCCATACCAAAGCGCCGCATCTTTATAGGAAATCTGAGGCCAATCCTGATCAACCTTGCGGCCGCCACCGAACTCTTCGAACACGCCCGCTAGAACGGGTTCAATGGTGTCAAAAACGTCCTGTTGCGTAACAAAGGACATCTCAAGGTCAAGTTGATAGAAATCAGTCGGGGACCGGTCGGCACGGGGATCCTCATCCCGGAAACACGGCGCAATCTGGAAATATTTATCAAAACCCGACACCATGAGCAGCTGCTTAAACTGCTGCGGGGCCTGCGGAAGCGCATAAAACTTGCCCGGGTGCAACCGCGACGGAACCAGAAAATCACGCGCGCCTTCTGGCGAAGATGCGGTGATAATTGGGGTCTGGAATTCCTTGAATTCCCGATCCCACATGCGTTTGCGGATCGAGCTGACAACATCAGAACGCAGCACCATATTGTCCTGCATTTTTTCGCGCCGCAGATCAAGGTAACGGTACCGCAAGCGGGTTTCTTCGGGATATTCCTGATCCCCAAACACCATCAGCGGCAATTCACCCGCCGCGCCCAAGACTTCGATATCGCGCACATAAACTTCGATCTCGCCAGTCGGCAGTTTGGCATTCACAAGGCTGGCGTCACGGGCCTTGACCTCTCCGTCAATGCGCACGCACCATTCAGAACGCAGCTTTTCCACCTCAGCGAAAACCGGGCTGTCAGAGTCGCACAACACCTGCGTCAATCCGTAATGGTCGCGCAAATCGATGAACAACACACCTCCGTGGTCGCGCACCCGATGCACCCACCCAGAGAGACGGACGGTATCGCCTTTGTTGGCAAGGGTCAGATCGGCGCATGAATGGCTGCGATAGGCGTGCATAGCGGTCCCTTTCGAGGGGCTGAAAAGTTTGGCGCAGGTACACCTTTCCCGGCCAAAGAAGTCAAGGGCAGGCATCACATTACCGCTGGTTTACCCCCGCCCCCCCATCCGAAGTAGCCGATACCTGCCTGTCAACACTAACGGTCACACTTGGTTAACCAGTTAACCCACAGCTTCTCGTGGTGGCTTTCAATTTAAACAAAACCTTTGTAGACTTCCGCCCGACCATTAGAGCAGTTTTTGAGGATAAAAATCGTGGATCCGTTATCGGAATTTCAAACAGCGTTTAATTCGACCTATGGCTCACTCCAGCAACTGCTTGCGGTGACGGGACAAGCCGCCGCACCCGCAGTTCCCAACGTCTTGGGCCTGACCGCAACAGAATTCCTAGCCGTGCTCAGCAATGCAGAACAACTGCTGATGGCGATCCCCACTTCCGAGCTGGATGATTTGCTGAACGATCCGTTGATTGTTGGAAGCCTGACCCCTGATACCGTCCAATTCATCACAGACCTGCGGGACGATAATTTCGCAGCCGCATTCACCATCCTCGATCCAGCAAGAGCGCCGTTTTTGGATGTTCCGGGTGAAAGCCTTGTTGGCAATGTGGTTCTGGGGGATCCGGATGGCTCCAACGGGGGTGGCGGTAGTGGCAGCGGCGGCGGTGGCGGAACGCCAGCCGAGCCGCCTACCGATTTCGTAGAGGTGGCATTTAACGCTTTTCAAATCCAGCTCAGCAATCAGTTGTGGGCGCAATCGGGTAACACGTTCACCTCACCAACCTTTAGTGTGGACGAAGATACTGGTATTTGGTCCAGCGAAGACACCGGATCAGGCAGCATTGATGGCACGACGCTTGACAGCTTTTTCGCTCAATTGGGCGAAGCCGCCAGCAGCGCTTTGTTTGTCTTCCTTGATAGTCAGCCTAACGTGCGCAGCGCGATCAACTCAGCCTCGATCGGCGCTTCCGAAATAAACGATGCGGCCGCTGTTGCCGAAATCGCCGCCGCCAGCGCGTTTGAAACCCTTCAGGAACTGGGCGCTCAGATCACAAGTGGCGTCTCCATTGATCCCGAAGCCATCCAAGAATTGGCTGAGGCTCAGGTCTCCGCATTCTTGGGGAGCTTCACTGCAGTTCTGCCATCCTTTGCAACGCTGCTCAGCAACGTCACCTTCGGCTCGCGCAACTCCGACCCCAGTTTTGAAGTGAGCGCGGATGGCAGCGCGGCTGGCTCTGAACACGGCGATTGGTTCTTCCTCAATGACAACGACAACACCTTTGACGGCGGCGCTGGTGCGGATGTGCTCTATGGTTTCAAAGGCGAAGACAGCCTGACAGGCGGCAATGATGACGACGCGCTCTTTGGGGGCGATGATGATGATCTGCTGACCGGTGGTGCGGGCAATGATGCGATCCACGGCGGCGCGGGTACTGGTGACGTCGCCAGTTTTGCGTCTTCCATGGGTCAATACACGCTGCAACTTGCCGCTGATGGGACCGTGGTGGTGCAAGACCGCGACAGCAATGGCGACGGAACCGATGTGGTGACCGGTGTTGAAACACTGGCCTTTAGCGAAGGGGTCAGCATCTTTACCGAAGGCACGCTCGACCTGTCAATCATCCAAGGCATCACCGGTTTGGGTGAGGCAGACATTTCAACCTTTATCGAACTCTACATCGCGTATTTCAACCGCGCCCCGGACGCGCTTGGCCTGTATTTCTGGGGCTCTGCATTTGCCAACGGGACATCGTTGGATGAAATCGCATCGCTCTTCCTAGATCAGGACGAAACCCGCGCCACCTACCCTGCTGACGCAACAAACCTTGAATTCGCGACTGCGGTTTATTCCAACGTATTGGGTCGCGTGCCCGATCAGGCAGGGCTTGATTTTTGGCAAGGGCAGCTCGACAGCGGCAATGTCAGCCGCGGTGCGTTTATCCTCGAAGTGTTGCGCGGCGCCAAGGCGGACCCCGCCTCAGACGCCTCCCAAGAATTCATCGACCTGCAATTGGGTGACCGCGGGTATCTGGCGGACAAAACCGATATCGGCACATATTATTCTGTGATCAAAGGGCTGTCTGACGTCTCTGATGCATCGGCGGCAATGCAGCTGTATGTCCGCGATGACGCGGCATCCATTCAAACTGCGGTGGCACAGATCAATCAGGACGCCATCGAAGCAGAGGCCGCAGACAGTGGCGAGCTGTTGTTGCAGCTGGTTGGTGTTGCGGACGATCCTTTCGCCGTCGCCTAAACCCGATCAAAGACCGACTTAAACGCGCCCACGGATCATCCCGCTGGGCGCGTTTTTTATGGCGGAATCGATTGGAAAATCAAAATTCAGCGCCAAACATCGCTATTTTGCGGGAATTCTGCGGTTTTTGCTTCCTGATTGCAAACTGCTGGATATACTTTCCTGCATTCAAACACATTTCTTATGGATAATTTTATGGATCCCACCGACGTATTCACAGAGACCTTTGAAGCCCTCGCTGACCTAGGTTCCTTTTCTGGCATTACAGCACCTACAACACCCGACGGCATCTTTACCCTAACCGTAGGGGAATACCGTGCTTACCTCGAAGCGTCCTTGGCCGCATTTACGGCCTTTGACAATTCTCTATTTGCAGCAGCCCTGAACAATCCAGCCGTCAGGGACCAAATAGAACCCGAAGCCCTCGCCTTGCTGGAAAATTTTGCACAGGGCGACTTTTCAGAAATTAGCGGTCCAATCAACGAAGCCCTTGCTTTGGTTGCCCCTTTCTCTGCGGATACTTTGCTAAGCGATGCGCTTGGCGGGATCAATGTGGGTGATGGCTCCTTTTCTGCCGAGATCGAACAAGCCATCGCCGAAGCTCAGGCCAACCTCCTTAGCCTGCAGTGGAATGATGGCAACGGCACATTCGTTTCGCCCACCTTTACGGTTGACCCCAATACAGGCAATTGGTTTGCCCAAAACGGCACCGATGCAGGCGCCTATGGCGGCAGTTCCTTGGCGGAATTCTTTGAGGTATTGGGGCAGGCTGTCAGCAGCGCCATCTTGTCTTTTGTCGGCACAAACGAAACCGTCGCATCTCAACTTGTAGAGGGCGGCACATCTATTTCCGATATTGATGCCACTCAGGCGGCGGCACAAGCTGCAGCAACACAGGCATTTGAAACCCTGCAAGCATCAGCCGCTCAGCTCATCGCTGATGCAGCCGCTGATCCAAACACTGTCGAAGCAACAGCAACCGCAGAATTTGAAGCGTTGTTCAATGCCGTGGTCAACGCCCTGCCCGACGCGGCATCAACGATGAACAAATTTGTCATGGGGTCTCGCAATTCCGATCCAACCTTCGCGGCAAGCTTTAGCGGTGATTTGAATGGATCCGACGAAGGCGATTGGTTCTTCCTCTCCAAAGAAAGCGACGACTTTAACGGCGGCAACGGCGCTGACGTCTTGTTCGGCTTTGACGGCAACGACAGCATGACGGGCGGCATGGATGACGACGTGCTTTTCGGTGGTGCAGGGGATGGTGACATGGCCAATTTTGGCGGCGGCTTGGGTAACTTTACCCTCCAGATGTCCCGCGATGGCACCGTGACAGCACAAGACCGCAGCACCGGGGGTGAGGGAACGGATTTGCTAAGCGGGATCGAGATGTTGTCCTTTGGCAGTGGCGCCTCGATCTTTTCAGAAGGGTTGATTGATCTGACACTGTTTCAGGGGATCACCGCGCTTAGCAGCGAACAAATCAACACCTTTGTTGAACTCTACATCGCGTACTTTAACCGTGCACCAGATGCGATTGGTCTGAACTTCTGGGGAACAGCATTCGCGAACGGTACATCCCTCGATGAAATTGCGTCGCTCTTCCTTGATCAGGACGAAACCCGTGCAACCTATCCATCAGATACCAGCAACCTCGAATTCGCTACCCAAGTCTATAACAACGTCTTAGGACGTATCCCTGATGCGGCTGGTTTGTCCTTCTGGGAAGATCAGCTCAACAGCGGCAATGTCTCACGCGGGTCATTTATCCTAGAAGTATTGAAAGGCGCCAAAACAGATTTGCCTGCAGGTTCAACCCAATCCGACGTTGATTTGCAGTTGGGGGACCGTGGATATCTCAGTAGCAAAACAGATATTGGGACCTATTTTGCGGTGATCAAGGGATTGTCCGATGTCACCGATGCATCCGAAGCGATGGAACTTTTCGTGCGGGGCAACGACAGCTCTATTCAGGACGCAATAGCCAAGATTGACCAAGAATACGGCTCAGCTGTTTCTGAAGAAAACGGTGAACTGGTAATGCAATTGGTTGGCGTTGCAGATGATCCGTTTGCGGCCTAGTTAGTGGTCGCCGCGGTCCGATGCGTGAATAGCGCCGGTTTTACCGGAGACTATTGATTGTGTATTTCGAGCTGCAATTTTGTCTGACTTCAAGGCTTGTTTGTATTTCTCCTCAGTTTCGAAAGGCGTGATGTATGCCAACGGCTGAAGCAGGCGTTGGGTGTTGAACAAATCGACCCATTGGAAGGTTTCCCCATGCTATTGATCCTTGGACTTTCTCAGACCTAGACGGTTGGCTACTTCCGTTATGAACAGGTCGATAGTCATTTTGGCATTTCGGGTTTGAAGTTGGTTGGCCACATGCGGCGGGCGTCTTTTGCGAGGTTTGTGGATCAAACGTGTATCGAGACGCTGGCAAGTAGTGATCAAGAGCATGACGGGGCGCGCCCGGAGCACGAAAATGATTTAGCCCACAAAAGGGACAGATCTTTTCTTGGAGCTGATCGTAGATAGCCTTGTACTGGATGTCCCTAATACACTCTCCGTCTAGCTTCAGAGTCTTAAGCTGTTTGAATGCAAAATCGAAAAGTTGACCTGCGGCTTCTACAACAGGATCAGGAAGCCCGACGATGGTTTCACAATTGCACGGCAAGCTGAAGATCTCGGGTAGGTTGGTTTGGTCGTCAATAGCTTGCCGTAGTCTCAACTTCTGATCGACATCCAGCGCTTGATAGGCAGGCCAAAAATCAGCAATGCGGTTTCTTAGCCCGCTTCGGTTTGTCAAAATCGGACGCAAATGATTGGGTAAGCAATCAGGCCACACCACGGGTGCTTCCCCTTCATCAATCGCTTGCATGCCCGCACGCAAAACATCGACTAGTGTCGAGTTCAGCCAGTTCTTGTCATCTTGGAATACGGGAAAAGCAAACAGCAACTTTAACCCCCGGCCTTTAGCTTCCTGAGGTGACTTGCGACCAGAGCTTTCTCAGTTGATGCTCCGAGCGTCTGAAAGCCTCGCTCAACGAATTCTGGATCATCCGAATCGAGCAGTTTATCGATTGCATTGTTGGACACCTTTGAAATTGGTGGGCGAACATCAAAGCAGGCGTCCAGAATACGATCAAAGGTTGCGCCAAAGGTCTCAACTTCTGGCTGCGCTACCCACACTTTATTGGTCTCAGGATCACGCGAGAAGATCATCACCTGGTCTCGCGGCATGTCGGACGGAACGAATGGCGCATGTGTTGTCAGAAGAACCTCTTGGTTCTGACGACTGCCAGTCATGTCCATCAACCGTTTGACAAACTTGACGCGCCACTTGGGATTGAAGTGCGACTCAGGTTCGTCGAGCAAGAACATCGCGTTGGCATTGGTGACCATGGCATAGGCCCCGAGAACGAGCGCCTGTTCGCGGCATCGTCAGCAAGACGTTCAACCATACCAAATGCCGCTTCGATACGGCGGACGATCTCACGCTGTTCTTCCAACGGGGCTAATTTGATATTGAATGCTCTAATTTCTGGAAAATAGATCGTCGTGTGTGTAGTGCCTTCCCCAAAGTCCCGGATGTCATCGCCTTCAGACAGCAGTGCATACATCAAGTATTTGGGTTCGAGTGCCTCGCTGCAAGTCCACGTCGCGAAGTCCTGACTGGTGGCCATTTCACTGCCCATTATGGTGACGTAACCGACCGAAGCTGTACGAGAAAGAACAACAGTACCTTCTGGCAAAAGTCGCGCAGAGGAGTTCGCCAAGCCTGCCTCGTTGGTCTTCTGAATGGCATCGTAGATGACCTTTCCGTGGTGGATATTTGCGTCTGGAATGCTCATCCAACGCACATCTCCACCCCACCATTCTGGATGAGATCGACTGGGTGTATGACCAGTTTCTTGACGCGCTAGGCGAAGAAGAGGCACCCAATCCCATCCTTTGGGCAGCTCAGTCTCCGGGCTGTTGACTGAGATACCGCCCTTGCCGGAAATGATCTCGTCCGTTGCCTTACGCCCACCGCGACCCTGCTCAGGTGCCTCCGTTTGCATAAGTAGAGCTGAAACGGGCACCAAGTCATTCTCTTCGCGGAAGCTAGCAGTTTGCTCACCCCGGAAAACCGATCGCAAAAAATTGAATTTGTACCGCTCGACCAAGGCCGGGATAGCTTCAAGATTGCTGCGGGCGGTGGAGGTACGGGCACTGAGGGTATCGAGCTTCGTCACAATCCGCTTTTGTTCGGGGAGTGGAGGTAGCGCAAATTCGAAGTCGCTGACATTGTCGAATTTTACGCGCGGTCGGTCGCCCGTGCTGCGCTGGTCTGCCAAGACTCGATAATCGGGGCTGCGTAGCAGGCTTTGCAGGAAACGTTGCTCAATGGCTTCCGACGGTGGAAACACAATGAACTCAGCCGATACAGCACCGTCGAACTCAGCCAAATGCACTTTGTTGAGATAGGAGCGAAGGCGGCCATAGAGCAAATCGCCTTTCTTGAAGACAGCGACAGCGCTTTTCAACTCACGTACTGGCTGGCTCCCCAGCAATTTTGATGTGTGAGCTTCGATATGATCCATTCCCAGAAACGGCATATCGCCAAGTGACTGAGGGTCCGCCTTATGACCTCGAGGCGACGTCACATCATCAAGGGTTGCTTCGGCCCAGCCTGTAGGAAGCTTGCTCATTCCGCCGCCTCCTGCTTTGCAGCCTGCGCCTGCTGCCAATCATGATAGGTCTGCTTTGAGTTCTTCACCTTCCACTCAATCCGGCCATTGCTGTTGCGGTCCAGTACAACCGCCGCTGCAGCAGAAGGGCTGTTGAATGACCAAGGCTTGGTAAAGCGCAGCTTGTCTGATTCATGCGGCACCAATACCCCATCAGCGACCAACTTCTCTTTGAGCCCTCCATAGCTTTGCTGAACATAGCCGGTGCCGGTCAGTACCTCTGACCCTTCCAGAACGATGAATTCACCGTCCTCCTCCACCGCCGTGGCCTGAACTCCACTTTTGTGACGGATCTCAAATTGCACATCGCCCGTGGTGCGTTCTTCCACCGGCTGCGCTGTTTGGGTAACCGCACGGGGTTGCGGCTTGAGCATGTCCAACCCGATCACCGGCAGAATGATCCGCAGATTGGCGAGGAACTGCTCCATATTTGCCACGTCCGCCTCTGGCAGCCTGCGGCGGCTGGTGTCGGGTTGTGTGCCATTGTCGAGCGTTACACGTCCCGCCTGCGAGGTCAGCTCAATCAGCCGCGCCTCAAGGTACTCGGCATGACCTTTCGACAGGTCGTCATCGCTGGTGGTGACTGTGATTGCCGTTTCCCAGAAGTCGCGTTTCAGCGCGCTTTGCTTGATCCGTTCTGCCACGGAGTTGCCAGAGCCAATATAGACCCGCGTGGCCCCGGCCTTTTCGGGATCAGGGCCAGAGAGGATGTAGACGCCGGTGCGATCAACTTCCTCGCGCGCGGTTAGGTCACCGAAGGCCGAAGCCCCGCTTACAAATAGCAAGCCGGTCCAACCGTGAATGGTCGCCTTGCGCAGGCCAGTGGGTTTGCCATCAACAAGAAACAGCTGGATCGTGCGCCCGAATGTATCGCCTGCACTCATTCAGCGGCCTCAACTTCGGTGGCCTCTTCCAGTTCTTCGCTGAGAGCTTCGATTTCGTCGAGCGCTGCGCGCAGGTGACCCATGATTGCCGCTGCGATCTCATCAGGGTCAGTCATGTCGTCCTCGGGGTCGCCGCTTTCATCACGCAGCCATGACCAGTCGAGATTATCGCCACGATCTGCAATCTGCGCGCGAGTGAGTTTTCGCCAGCGGCCATCTTCGCCTTGTTCTTCGCGATCAGAGCCACCCAGCGGATCTTGACCAAAGAGCTGTTCGAACTCTTCAAAGTGCTTTTCCGTCAGAGCGTTGGTTTTACCGAAAGAAGGCATGTTTGCGCGCAGGTCGTAGAACCAGACGTCCTTCGTTGACTGCTTCTTGTAATCAGCGGGCATGATATCTTCGGTCACACGGTTTGGCAAAGCGGGTGAGCGCCGGGGCGGCCTCATGGGCAAAGCGGGAGGCGGCGTATTTCGAGTGGCGGATCTTGATTTCCTGGAAATCCTCGACGCCCCAGAGATTGCGGTTCTGGCAGACCGCGCGCAGGTAGAAGCTGGCGATGCCTAGGGTTTTGGCTCCGACTTCCGAATTCCAGCAATAGAACCCCCGGAAATAGAGGTCGGGTGAGCCGTCGGGCAGCAACCCCGCCTCAATGGGGTTGAGGTCGTCGACCAGAAAAAGGAAGACATCGCGATCCGAGGCGTAGAGCGTGGTGGTGTCTTTGGTGATATCGACGCGCGGATTGTAGATGCCGGTCGACCAATCGAGTACGCCGGGCACCTTCCAACGCGTGTCGCCAGTGCCATTGCCCGCGATACGCTGGACGGCAGAGACCAGCTCGTGATCGTAGATGCGGCCATAGTCGGGCCCGGTCACGGCACGCAGTTCGGTGCGCCCGTCGCCGGTTTCGAGCGTCTTGATTTGTTCGGCGCGGTGGTTGGTCAGGCCGTATTGTAAGTTGATGCCTGCGAGTGGTGCGGGCAACTGGCGCAAATAGGCGGCAGGCGCGCCGACGAGGCTGGACAGTTGACCAAAGCTCCAATGCGTTGGCGCAATCGGCTCATCTGCTCCAGGCAAAACCAGCCCCAATTTCTCTGGATTGTCGCGATGCGCCTCAACCCGGATCGCAGCGCTTTCCACCGTGCGCGTTCGGCTCCGCTCTGCGCGGCTTTTGACCGAGGCAAAGAGATCGTCGAGTGACAGGTGGCGCTCATCGTCGGGCCGCGAAAACCATTCGGACGACACGCGGTCCACGTTCGAGCCGCGTGACACATCCACCTTGTGGCCACCGCTCGCATCGGGGCGCGCGTTGAAATTCTGTTCCTGAATCATGGGAAAACCTCCACGACAGGCGCCGGAGGCCACTCCTCCAGCCCTAGCCCGTCACGGCCCCCAAAACCCATCTCTAACTCTCCCGCCGGAGTAGCCGGGCGTACAAACGGCGAAATCTCGCAACCCCAACTCGATGTCGTTTTGCGATTCGGGCGGGTTGTGGCATTCTTGAAGAATGGGGCGATTGCGCTGGCAATTCGTCCGCCGAGGACCTCGCCATGGACAGTATTCGGACTGACACGCATTCGAACTCCGGCCTTTACGGTTCCTATATGTGCGACGCCAGGCTTTCCCATACAGCGACAGCCTACGCCAAAGCACGCCAGTGCATGCGGCAACGCGCTGTTTTCCCATATGGTTTTTTCTTGAGACTCAGCGACCGTCAGTCATTCTGGGCTTTATGGAACGCATCGATCAAAAAACATGCAGCGACCAGACGGCAAGCGATACCTCGACAGGGCGTTGCTCAATTAGGGCCGAAAATGCAGATCGTGATGTCGGGCGCGTGGGACGTGCAAGCGATGACCCGCGTCTGGTCAACTTGGTTCGCCTGCTGGCACGGCAAGCTGCAAGAGATTTTGTCGAAGCGGAAACCGCGCGTCATGGACAGACTCGCCCCCGCGATTAGGGAGGTGAGGATATGAAAGCAGCACTTTACGCACGGTATTCATCGGACAATCAACGCGATGCGTCCATTGAGGATCAGTTGCGCATCTGTCGTGCGCGTGCGGAACGCGAAGGCTGGACGATTATCGACAGCTATACGGATCGCGCGATCTCCGGTGCCTCGCTCCTCCGTCCAGGCGTTCAGGAACTGATCGCCGACGGACTCAAGCGACGTTTCGACGTAATCCTCACGGAATCGCTGGATCGGCTTTCGCGTGACCAAGAAGATATCGCCGGGCTCTACAAACGGATGCGCTTCGCGGATGTAAGCATCGTGACACTGTCCGAAGGCGAGGTCAGCGAACTGCATATCGGCCTGAAAGGGACGATGGGCGCGCTTTTCCTGAAGGACCTCGCGGACAAGACCCGGCGCGGTCTGCGTGGTCGGGTTGAAATGGGGCGGTCCGGCGGCGGTCTCTGCTTTGGCTATGACGTGGTTCGGACCGCGGACCCGGATAACCGAGGGGAACGCGAGATCAATCCGATCGAAGCGGCTGTCGTGCGGCGCATCTTCCGCGACTACCTTGCTGGGCAATCGTCGCGCACCATTGCAATGACATTGAACGAGGAAGGCATTGCAGGCCTGCAGGGCAAGGAATGGGGGCCTTCGACGATCCACGGCAACCCCAAGCGCGGCACAGGGATTCTCAACAACGAACTCTACATCGGGCGGCTGGTCTGGAACCGGCTGCGCTACATGAAGGATCCTGACACCGGCAGGCGAGTGTCTCGCCCGAACCCGGAAAGCGAATGGGTTGTGCACGAAGTGCCTGACCTGCGGATTGTCGATCAGTCGATATGGGATGACGTCAAGGCGCGACAAGCCAGCCTGGCGTTCGATACAACCGAGGACAGCGGCAATCCAATGAATGATCGCAGGCGGCCCAAGCACCTGTTGGGGGGCCTCATCAAATGCGGATGCTGTGGAGGTGGCTATTCGCTGATCTCAAAAGACCTGCTGGGTTGTTCGACGGCCCGGAACAAAGGGACATGCAGCAATCGGATGAATATCCGGCGTGATGCTTTGGAAGCTTCGATACTGAACGGATTGCGCAAACATCTAATGGAGCCGGAGCTCTTCAAGGAGTTTTGCGCGGAATTCACGCGCGAGGTGAACCGTCTTAGGATCGAGCACGGCGCGGATTTGGTTGGATGGCAAAAGGAGTTTGAACGGGCTGATCGCGAGCTGGACAAGATGGTCGAGGCCATTCTTCAGGGTTACCCGCCGCTCAAGCTGAAGGACAAAGCCGAAAAGCTGGAAGCGCGCAAAGCCGAACTGGCTGAGTTGCTGGCGAATGCCGATGAACCGCCGCCCCTGCTGCATCCAAACATGGCACATATCTATCAGGAGCGGGTCGGCAAGCTCTGCGAGAACCTTCGCCGCGAAGAAGATCGCGCGCCAGCGGTCGATGTGCTGCGGTCGCTCATAGAGCAGGTGACACTGATGCCTGACAATGGGGAATTGGCAATCATCCTGCGGGGTGATCTGGGCGCAATCTTGCGCTTTGCAGCAGGAAAGAAAAACCCCGACTTCCTTTCGGAGGCCGAGGCGCTAGACAACCTGCTATCGCAGGGATCGTTGGTTGCGGGAGTAGGATTTGAACCTACGACCTTCAGGTTATGAGCCTGACGAGCTACCGGGCTGCTCCATCCCGCGACAGTATTATAGGCCATGTGACATGTTGTTCGATTTGGCCTTCGGTATTTATTGTACATCGAA
>JBDWQI010000275.1:0-2976 GCA_039986635.1 Sulfitobacter sp. | reverse complement strand
TATGTATTTTCATTTTGAAATATGCGATACCGACGCAACATCGGCTCTTCTGTGTGATGTGTCTAGGTTGCACGGGCCCAGTATTTGTGCGCTGTTCCTTTGCTACTTCGCTGTTCATCGCCGTGTACTCGCTTTCTATCCGCCGAGCCACTGGAGTTGCTGTGTTCTCCTCGAGAGGCAGTTCATTGTTTCAGCAAAAAAACATGTTCATATGGTAGCCATGTAGGCGATCACAGAGGCGCAATGGCGACTATTGCACCCGTCAAAGTATATATCGTATGTGCTGTAATAGTGGAATATCGGTGATAACCGTGCAGGGGCTATATACGTGGGTTCCTCGAAAAATATCACAGCCTTGGTGTCCAAACACTCCTATTTCTACAAGAACAACGCTGCGAGTGGGGGAGCAATCTACGTCGAAGCTGAAGAAGGGAACGTTTTCGTTAGTAATACCCACTTCCACTACAACCAAGCAAGTGAGACCTCCTTTCATAGATGTACAACCTCACTCTGTGTACACGTTGACATCGTTGGTTGTTGAATTGGAACCGAACATGCGAGTGGACCTGCGTGAAAGGAGGTATTTTCAAGCGTAGAATGAGATCGGTCGGGGTGATTGGGATATATCATCTTATTAGCAGCACGGAAGACCTCACTTTGTGCTTCACTTCGAGACAAATAAATTCGTGCAGCCTTGTTGGTCTGTAAACCCCACGACAGTAGTTGGAACCCTCTCGAGGTATATGTCGGGTGTAGCGTGATGAAGAACCACACCGTTTGTACCAGCTTCAGATGTCTTTCTATGGCACATTCCCAAGTCACAAAATCGGATCTTGTTTTCGGGTATGAGTGCCTTACGGTACTACGTGCGAACATTGTAAATCGTTCAATATGCTATATATAGACATGTGCTTTGAGCCTATCTATATTTGGCGTCTCATGGCAGGTAGTCGAGGGGGGGCTATCTTTTTCGCTGGGAATCTTACCCTCGTTCAGTCGACATTCACAGTCAACATCGCAGGCGAAGACGGACTTGCTATTGGCAGCTTCATGTGTGGGCCGTCTTCGGTGCAGTTGGACGATGTGTACTTCGCTGAGAACGGTTTATATTGCCCGATCAAGCTGTATCAAAGCTTCATTTCCAAGGTGAGATTAACAGGCTAGCTGCGATGTCACAAAAAAAAATGGACACGACGCCGAAGGTAAATCCAAGTGCTAGACTCCGAGCGTGATATACGTTCTTTACGATAGTGTCTGGGCTGCCGCACGGGTAAAAGTGTCGTGGGATCTAGTTTCTTGATGAACGATCTACGCACGCGAGACGTGTCAGCCACTTGTGTATAGGGTATGTACTCTAGTCCTGTGTACCTCTCTTTCGCTAATCTCCGCCTTGCGCACGTCGTGAAACTCTCGTCGAAAACGTTTGGCGATGTTGCGGGTGACTGTGCCTTCCACAACCACCTGATACCTATCTCCTAATACTGTCTTTGTCTGGCCAACCCAACAGGGTGAGGCACATGACTTTCATAGGGTGTGCAACGGGTGTTCGCATGTCCCAAACAGTGTTCCAGCCGGTGTGAATGACAGCAGCACGTGGGTGGTTCCCATCTGCGAGAATCCACCCACTGGCACCTCTGCTGAGCGAAAGGGCACTACAACACACACACTCACCCTAGGAGAGGGAGTCTACCGCGACTCCAATGCAAGTGAAGAACTCTTCAAGTGCTACAGACATGACGCCTGTGTCGGAGGTGACGATGCTCGCAGCTATTGCGCCATGGGCTATCAGGGTGCATGTGAGGAAGTCGTGTCGATTGTAAACACTTGCAAAACGTTTTTTAAATTTCAGAGGAACGTTTGTGAACCTGTTCCAACAGCCACAGCACTGTGAGCAAAATTGGGTGGAAACTCTGAACCAACCGCAGACGGGGTAACATGTTTGACGTAATGAACACCAGCCTCGCCGATATCTAGCTGGTTACACTAAAAGTGTAGTATTTTCGACCGGGAGCTTGCACGCAGTGGAGCATATTTCATCCAAACTTTGACAATTAAATTCCTGAGTTATCATTCCTTTCTTTCGTGGTCAAGGTTGTGAATCCCGGGTAATTCCTTAGAGAAATCGTCATCTCCGGAATAATACAATGGATTTACTTCTACTCGCAACACTAAGCAAGTCGAGCTATACTGAAACTCACGACGCGAAGCACATCTGCATAGCCACGCCAATTTGGCGAAAACACAAGTGAAGGGCAGTAGTTCGTCATACTCTGGAGTTGGTTGCATTACTTGCGGCAACTTTGTTGAATACCTGGTACAGAATCGAGCGGCCGATACTCGCACCAGTGTGATTCCTCGTTAGGCCACTGGTCGATTAATAGGTAGGATAAGTTGACATTACTCCTGTGGACCTCACCGCATCAACGTGGGGAAGACGGCCCGGGCAGCTTTGGTTGAGCAAGGCGACCAAAGCTGCAATACGAAAAGCCTACTAACGTGTTGAACTCTTTGCAAACCCTCGTGGAACTACTTTTTTCCGCGGAAATCACTTTGGAGACCTGGTTAAGAATATTCAGAAAACGAAACTTGGCCAGTGTGTTGTTCGTGACTAAACCCAAATATGTGAGGATGACATTATATATTTTCGATTTGCGTTCGGCCGCTACTAGGCTCGATGCTCCCGGAAAAAATAAGATCAAGCCTTTATAAATACATTTTCAACAATGCTAAGTACTATTCGAAGCAATACCATCATAGCATCCTTTCGTACGGGTATGAAGAACAACCCTGCCAGATTTACTTTCCCAGCTCTTGTTTAATCATGGCGTTGAAATTTGGAGCAGAAAAAGTCTTGCTCACGCCGGAACCGTTTTGCGTGAGGCGCAAATCATCTGCGTTACAAATATCCCGTATTTCGACGAGCTGCCCAAATCCCTGATTCCTGCTCAACCGAACAGTATGTGGCCTGATGATCTT
>JBDWQI010000274.1:0-113448 GCA_039986635.1 Sulfitobacter sp. | reverse complement strand
ACCTCAAAGCCGCAATGGGCACCGCATTCTCAGACGCCTTCCTCAAAATGAAACACCAGGAATGGAACAACTTCACCGCTCACTTCAGCACATGGGAAAAAGAAAACACCCTCGATATTTGACAGAAGGAAAGGCTCAGGCAAAAGCACGCAGGCCCAAAATTTCGCGCGCCTGCGTTGGCGTTGCGACGGGGCGTTCGTACTTCTCGCAAATTTTGACCGCTCGTTTCACCAAAGCTGCGTTGGAGGGTGCGAGAGTTTCGCGGTCGATTTTGATGTTGTCTTCTAGCCCTGTTCTGGCATGTCCACCCGCGGCGATGGCCCAATCGTTCAGTTCAATCTGATGTGGCCCAATGCCCGCTGCACACCATGCGACGTTCTCACCAAAACATCGTTTGACCGTCTGAATATAGAATTCAAACACCTGCCGGTCTGCTGGCATAGCGTTCTTAACCCCCATCACAAATTGCACATAAGGCGTCCCTGCCAATTGGCCGGCGTCAGCCATTTTTTTGGCATGTAAAATATGACTGAGATCAAAGGCCTCGATCTCGGGTTTTACGTCATATTTGATCATCTCAGAGGCCAGCCATTGCACCAGCTCTGGCGGATTTTCGTATACCCGTGTGGGAAAATTGTTCGATCCGACCGACAGCGAGGCCATGTCGGGGCGCAGAGGCAACATGCCCCCCCGTTCCTTTCCTGCACCAGACCGCCCACCTGTGGACAATTGGACAATCATGCCAGGACAATGGGCCTCAATCCCTTCTTTCAATCTGGCAAAGGCCTCAGGATCACTTGTCGTGGTTTCATCTGCATTACGAACATGGCAATGCGCTATCGACGCACCCGTTTCAAATGCTTCATGGGTGCTTTCAACCTGTTCTTGAACAGAAATCGGCACAGCGGGATTGTCTGCCTTGACAGGGACAGAACCAGTGATTGCAACACAGAGAATGCACGGAGACGTCATAAGCAGTCCTTAAATGTCAAAAAAGATGGTCTCATTTGGACCTTGGAGATGGATATCAAACCGATATGCATTTGGCCCTTCTGAACGCGCCAGCAAGGTAGGAATGCGGTTTTGATGTTCTATCCTGTTTAGGATCGGATCGTCGGCATTGGCCTTGGCTTCATCGGCAAAATAGACGCGGGTGTGCAAGCCTATGTTGATGCCTCGCGCCACAATCCAGACGGTGATATGCGGGGCTTGAAGACGTCCGTCGGGCCAAGGAACAGCGCCGGGTTTAACGGTTTCAAAGATGAATTCGCCTGTCTGCATGTCACCCGGGGAGCGCCCCCAGCCAGTGAAATTTGGATCAGACCGCCCGCGTGTTTCATTGGCAGACGCAAAAAGCCCCGCCGCGTCCGGTTGCCAAATTTCGATCATTGCGTCGCGCAATGCGGTACGCGTACCATCAAAAACCGTACCGCGAAGCGTGATCTCCTGGCCCTGTACCGGCCCGGTTTTCATCACCGCGCCGAGATCGGAACCAAACAGATTAAAGCCACTGAAATTCGGGGTACATCCGATATGGACATATGGACCGGCGGTCTGGCTTGGGCTTTCTTTGAGGTAGTTCAGAGGTTGGGCCATATCACATCCCTTCCGCACGGTTTTCAAAATAGGTCTGCCTGCGCCCGCGAAGGACAATGTCAAATTTGTAGGCGCGGCTATCCATAGGTATCGTTTTGTGCATGTCCAAAGGGGCTGTCAACGCGTCCACGGCTTCTTGGCTCTTGAGAACACCGACAATGGGACAAAGCGGGATCATAGGATCCCCTTCAAAATACATCTGGGTGATCAAACGTTGCGCAAACCCATGGCCAAAGACCGAGAAATGGATATGTGCCGGACGCCAGTCGTTCACACCATTGGGCCAAGGGTAAGGTCCGGGTTGTATAGTGCGGAACGTGTAGCTGCCGTCTTCTGCTGTGATCGTCCGGCCACAACCGCCAAAATTGGGGTCAAGCGGCGCCAGATAGGTTTCCTTTTTGTGCCGATAGCGACCTCCGGCGTTGGCTTGCCAGAACTCCAGCAAGGCACCCGGTACAGCACGGCCATTTTCATCCAAAACCCTGCCATGCACGATAATGCGAGGGCCAATGGCGCTTTGGCCCGGTTGCGCGTAATTCAGGATCAAATCGTTGTCCTGATCGCCAATCAGCCCATGCCCAAATATAGGTGACGTTTCCTCAGACAAAGTCGATGGAAAGGAAAGCAAGGCCGCCTGCGGGCTCCGTTTGATACTGGTTTTATACGGCGGCGTCAGCGCTTCTGGCTGCCAGCCGCGGTCGCGGGCCATATAACCGCCCGGCTTTTCATGCTCATTCAAAGCGCCACCCCCATCTCCTTGAATGTTTCTTTTGCCAGTTTGATTGCATTATTCGCCTTTGGCACCCCCGCATAGACGGCCACATGCATAAACGCCTGCATGATCTCTTGCGGTTGTGCTCCGGTGTTGCGGCTGGCCCGGATGTGCATGGGAATTTCTTCAAAATTGCCGGTCGCAGCTAACAATGCAAGCGTCAGCAAAGAGCGGTCGCGCTTTGAAATGGTGTCATCAGCCCATAATGTGCCCCAAGCGCCTTCGGTGATCAACGTCTGGAAAGGTTGATCAAATTCGGTCTTTGCTGCCTCAGCCCGATCCACATGAGCGTCCCCCAAGACCTCTCGGCGCTGTGCCATGCCTTTTTCATAACGGTCTTGCATGCGCATTTTCCCTAAATTGAATAGCCGCCAGCAGGACGGCACGTTCTCGAAATGACATCAATAAGGCAACCCGACATAGTTTTCTGCCATCGCTTGTTGTGCGGCCTTATTTGACCGCAAAAACTCCAGATCAGCCACCTGCATTTTGAGGTCGAACTCCGATTGATCAGGATATCGATGCATCAACGATGAAAACCACCAACTGAACCTTTCCGCTTTCCAGACCCGCGCCAACGCCTTGGCCGAATACCCCTGAATGCCAGCATCCGATCCCGTTTCATAAAACAAACGTAACGCGTTATAGAGGTAATGCACATCCGAGGCTGCGGTGTTCAGCCCTTTGGCACCTGTCGGCGGCACGATATGGGCGGCATCACCACATAAAAACAGACGTCCCCACTGCATCGGTTCGGTCACAAAAGACCGCAAGGGCGCGATGGATTTTTCTATCGATGGCCCGGTGACAAGCTGATCTGCCTGCGCTTTGGGAATGCGGCGTTTAAGCTCTGACCAAAAGGCCGCATCGGTCCAATCATCGGGACTGTCACTCAATGAGCACTGGATATAATAACGGCTCAGATTGTCGTTACGCATCGAACAAAGCGCAAATCCACGGGATGAATTTGCATAAATCAACTCGTGATTGACCGGAGGCGTTTCACTCAGAACTCCGAGCCAACCAAAGGGATAGATTTTTTCATACTCACGCCGTACCTCAAGCGGTATTGCCTGACGACTGATCCCATGAAACCCGTCACATCCCGCGATAAAATCACATTCCAGCCTGTGACGTTCTCCCGCGACGTTATATTGTACAAAAGGCGCATCTGATTTCGCATCATGAACGGTGACGTCTTCTACGTTAAACTCAAACTTTCCGCCTGACGCCTCGCGCGCGGCATATAGATCGGCCGTGACTTCGGTTTGCCCATAAACCACAACGGGTTTGCCCGTGTGTTCAGTAAAATCCACTCGAAACATCTCATCGCCGTATGCCACATGTGTGCCACTGTGGGTGAACCCCTCTGCGTGCATGCGGGTGGCACAGCCAGCTTCCTCCATCAGTTGGACCAATCCTTGTTCCAGAACACCGGCGCGGATGCGGCTCAGGACATAGGCTTTGGTCTTGCGTTCCAACACCACACTGTCGATGCCACGCACATGCAAAAGTTGAGAAAGCAGCAGGCCAGAAGGTCCGCCGCCAATGATGGCAACTTGAGTTTTCATGGTCTACCTCACTACACGACAATGCCGTGTCTACACCGTTTTTTCAAACGCCCGTATCAAAAATTTTATCGGCCTAAGGAATTGAAAGGTCCTGTGATATCAATCGTCACAGTTCGTTTCGATTGCCGAAAACCGGTTCACAGCTTTGGTCACTGATCTGCAGTACAGCAAGCACCACGCGTCTCTTCGTTTGACCTCAAGAAACGACGTGATTGAAAAAGCGCAGCGGCTATGCCATGCTCCTTTCATTGAAGACGTATAATTTTAACCGGTGACGTTTTTCGGGAATATTCTACCGAACAAACAACACCATCCATGTGGATAGATTTTGCGCTGATCTCCATTTTGAGAAGGCGTTTGACCATTAACTTACATGAGCTTCGAAAGGGTCGGCAAACTGCCCCTGATCTATATTTAGCGCTTGCGCTTTGCGGACATTCCAAGTGGCGGCGAATGTCCAAATTTAACAAAATTGACGTGCCCGATACTGGCATGCAGATTGAAACTTGAAGAACCTAGGAGAGTAAAATGGCTAAGAAACCAAGTCCCGCTGAATTGAAAAAACAAGGCGAAGAACTGGCTAAGACATTTGGTGCGATCCGTAAGACTGAGCATAACTTTGCGATGCAAATCGGCAAAGAAGGCATCGTCTTTATGGCGGACAGGAAAAAACCAGCAGATGCTTTGTGGCGGATGGCCAAAAAGGACGGCGGCTCATCCAAGGGTGCCAAGGGCACTTGTACGATGAAAGGCAAGATGTTGGTACTGACCTGCGATGACCCCGATGGCATCCCAACCAATCTGATGCGGTTGGCCAAAGTGCATTTTTCCGAGCGCAACCAATCCACCAAAGTTGTATTGGCTGGAGAAGAAGAGGGAGATGACGAAGAAGCCACCGAAGAAACGGGCGAAGAGGCCACAGCAGGCGGCGGTAGCGAAGCTTCGGCTGGAGACGCAGATGGTGGTGGTGATGCAACTGCCGCTGCGGATGAAGAAGCACCGACCGAAGGCGGTGGGGGCGAAAGCCTATTGCAAAGAATTCAACGTGAATTTGAAGAACTGCAACCCGATCTGGAAGCCGCCGAAGGATCACCAAACAAAGGTGTGGTGAAAAAGGTTGGTGGGCTCAAAAAGATGTTTGAAGGCGTCGTTGAGAGCGATCAAAAGAAAGCTGGCGCAATCATCGGCCTGCTAAGAACCACAATCCAATCAGCGCGAGATGCAGGTGACATCGCCGAAGCAGGGGAAACGCCCGCGGCGCCAGATTACACGGCATCACAAACCAGCGCCAGCGATGAGACCGGCGACGACGGAGCGGAAGCTGCCGTTGAAACGGGTACAGGAGCAACAGCGCCAGATCCAGCAGCGGTCGAGGCGCGCCGTTCAAAGCTGGCGGAACTTGAGAGAGGTGTCGATGAATTGTTGGCAGAGTTCGCGTAAGCTCGAAATCTTGATCAATACGTGATAGAGGCGTGAGCCTAACAACTATATTTTGGGGCTGTCGGTTTTCGACGGCCCTATTTTAATGTTCGCCCTTGATGAAAACCCAATAAGGCAGGCCGTAAACAGGGAACATTTTGGCCGGGCGCTTTAGTCTGCTGTCGCTGTCTTAACATCCAGCTCATTTTGCGTGTTTGCCGATACCGCAAGGTCTGCTGCATCAAACTCAAATTCCATCGCGTAAACCCGCAGCCCAAAATCCCTGAGCGCCTCGAGGAACCCTTCCTCATCGCGATACACCTTACGTTTGTTCATGGCCAATCGTGGCTGATCTTTGGTAGGCGGCTCTTTAAGCGATACATAATCCCGCGCGTTCAGTTCTTCCATTTCGCGCGCGATGTAACTTTCTTGACCGGACGAAGAAACATCAATGTCAATGATGCCCCTGTTATCGATCGTTCCTTTTCCCAGAACGGCCCGCCTTCCAGTATTGAACAGATAGGTAATCTCAATGGTTGTCTTAGTCATGACGGTCCCATTTCTTCATAGGGGTTTTGCATCAATGTAGAGCATTGAACACCAGCTTATGGTCGGTTCAGTGTTACAAGGCCACCTTCATCTTATAGTTGTAATTTTAGAATGTACACATCCTTAACGATCTATCCTTTGCCGTCAGATTGTGTAAATTCGTGCCTATTACCAGTGGCCATCGTGACCCAATATTCCATTGGCAACGGAACGTCCTGCTTCCCTGACTAAGACTAAGACATAGGGCAACACCATATCTAAAACGTCTTTTCCAGATGCAGCAGGTCTTGTTTAAGTGTTTTCGGTATCAGGGTTTCCGTGCCCTGCAGAGTTTTCTTTAACGCGTGTGTAACCTCGGCAAAGATATTTCTCATCGCGCCGGAAACGTAAACACATTCCCCTCTCTCACTTGTTCAAAAGCACTTTCCTGACTCGCATAATACGCATCCCGCAGGCTTTTGTCTGTGCCAAGAACAAATGTAATCAACACATGCAGCACACGGCCACCTGTCAGGTTTTGAGTGGTGCAATGCGGGACCGCGCCATCAATAATCAATACATCCCCTGCACTTGCAATGACATCATGGCGGGGCAATTGTTCGAAACTGACCGCATCAAAATCTCCGGTTCGGGTGGCCTTCAACCCTTGGTCCAGATCATAATCAGCAAAGCTAAAGCCCCCTTGATCAGGGGTTGATCCACTAAGGAATAACCCAAAAGAGACAAACCTCGGGCCAAAGCGATGCCACCTTGCGGCGTCTTGATGAGGCGCATAGCCAGCGCTGTTGGGATAACGGATGTTCAACTTGTCTTTGAAGGCGACCACAGGCCCATTCAACAAAAGGGCTGCATCCTGTGCCAATTGTTTGGCCAGTCCGCAAGAATGAAAAATCGGCAAATGCTCGACAATCCGTTCGATCCGAGCAAGCCGCGTTTCTCCTGTTCCCCATTGATCAACGTAGTATTGACAAGTGT
The DNA here is from genome assembly GCA_039986635.1 of Sulfitobacter sp. Classification (GTDB taxonomy): domain Bacteria; phylum Pseudomonadota; class Alphaproteobacteria; order Rhodobacterales; family Rhodobacteraceae; genus Sulfitobacter. Next base: position 106,566 of record JBDWQI010000274.1, on the reverse strand, counting down.
CTTGCGCGCCGGTCGACAGGCTTAATTTTTCTGCCTCGGAGCGCAAAATTGGCAAAGCATCAGCGGGGATATATTGCGGCGCTAGGGTCCAGCCTGTGGTCTGAAATTGCAAACGGCTTGCGTCACTCAGCGTCAATTCCGTCCTCACAATGTGGCCCCCGTCGGGATCCAGCTGGCCGGTTTCAGATCAAAAGCCTCACGCAGCATGGCCTCGGCGGATTCTAACGTATTTTCCACCCAACCATGTCGCTCTGACACGGAATCTCCGCAGCAATAAAACTTCTGATCAATGCTGCCTGCCCGAAAAGGTTGACGCAACAATGCAGCTTCGACGTGGATAATGCGACCGCTCTTCCACGCGCTCCATCCTCCGCCAAAGTTGCGCCATTCATGATACAATGCCAATTCCGGTTCAGGAATTATATCGGGCATCGCGTCCCGGTGCATCCGCTGCAAAATTCCCTGACACGCGCTGACCATATGCACGGGGGCGGCGAACTTCTGGCGTTCAGCTTCGGTTGCACCCGGAAAGATGGTCACATCAGGGCTCAGGAAACCGCTCCAGAAATCGGCACTTGTGCTGTCTGTCAACGCGCCAATCATCAGACCTTTCCCGGTCTCGCCAATCGTCCCTTTGTAATAGATTGCGCGCGACGGCATATCGGTATTTGCATAGCCTAGCGTTGGGTTTTCGTTGTCTTTGAGGTCCTGCATTTGCGACCACCATGGCGTGGGGTACACCATATACAGTTTTCCGGCTGCAATAGACGTTATACCCGCCCGTCGATGTGCGAACGAACGAGTCATATCCACATCGAACCCATCCAGTGTCACGTCTTTATCAAACGCAGAGACAGGCGCTGACATGATCACCTTTTTCGCGTGACAAATGACAGTCCGCGCGTTCGGCCCTTCGAATGTCAATTCAATCAGACCGCTCAGATCATCGCGCTCCACGCTTTGCAAATTGTGTTCGATCTTCAACTGCGCACCCGTCTGGGCCGCACGCTCCATCATGGTCTTTGGCAGCATATCGAAACCGCCTTTGATGCTCCAGAAATTAGGGGCGGCCATGCCCATCAGCGCCCCGCGCAAAAGGTTCTGCATCAACTCCACAAGATTAAAACTAAGCGCAGAGGTGTTGTCATACCCAGCAGCGCGAAACAGCTCATAGGCCTCTTGGCCCAAATCGTTGACAACCATTGACCAGAAATCAAGGTTGTGTGTCGGCACCGTTTTTGAACCCAACGCCGCTGCTGTCAGCTGGGAAACCGTAAAAGAAGAGTTTTCAAGCGCATGGATCGTCGCCGTGAGTAGCCCGTATATTTTCGGCGTCACAAAATCCGCGACTTGCTCAGCACTCAACGGATTTGCCTGGCCCTCCGGCCCTATGCCTGCGACCTCGGCAACCCGTGCGCCATAAGCCTCCATCAAAGCACCAAAGGCCATGCCGACCTTTGGGTCCAGATATTTCAGCAAATGCGTCGCAACAGATTCAAAAGGGTCTGCCACTGTATGTTCTTGCGGCGCTGGCGGCCCTTGAGGCGTGACAAAATAATCATCCTGCATAAAATAGCGCAACTTGACCGTATCCGCAGCAACACCGTCTTGTGGATAATTGCGACGATCGCGCATGTCTTCTGGACGCAAAAGTTGATTGCGCAGGAACAGGCGGTTCAAAGTATTGAACGCTTCATGTGGTTCAATCTTCAACCCAAGTTCACGACAGCTTAAACCCGCAACAATCGCATGAGACGGTGAGAACGCTTCGCCGCCCAACTCCACCATTGTGCCTGCTTGGGGCCAGTAATGGCTCCATAATCTACCGCCCACACGGTCGTTTTTCTCGAACACTGCAATGCTCTGATCGGTATCCTGGCTCAAACGGTAGGCGCAATAGGTGCCAGCAGCACCCGCGCCAATGACGGCAATATCGGTGGTCATATCAGGTTCACGCATGATCATCTCCTATGAGGTTCTTTCGGATCGGCCAGTCAACGCCAGTTCCGCAACCGGCCCGAATTGAAGCGGGTTCAGACCGGTTGCCTGTGCAAAATCACGGCTGTTCCCGCCGCCAAGCCAACAGGACCCAAGACCGAGCGCGGTCGCCGCCAACTGCAAAGTCTGACCTGCACCACCGGCTTCTTTTAAGATCAGAGGATAGGCGGCATCCCCGTAACGGGCACCCAATGAGGCAAAGGTTGCACATAATATGATCACGCCCGCAGGGGCGTTAGTACCCATCGCATCCCCTGCGTCCGTCAAAAACGGTTCGGGGTCTCCCGTGACTGCGGCCAACTTGTGATCAACTGCATCATACCGTGAAAAAGCAGGCACCCCATCAGGTGGGCGCAAAAGCGCAATATAGGCATCAAGCCCATGCCACCCACCTGCCCCCGCAAAAGATCTAGAGACCTTGGCCACTTTATCAGCCGTGCCACCGTTGCGAAACCGCATCGTCATCCACAAAAGCGTGCTCAGATCATCAAGGCGCAACGGCTGTTCGACGTCGCCAGTAGGTCTGTGACTGATACGGGCTTGCAAAGCATCCACAAGAGACATGTCTGGCAATCTGTCAGGCAGAGGCAAGCTGATGTTCCCGGTGATGTGAGGGCGCGGCGCTGGTTCAGGCCCCACCGCCCCAACGGGTTTGCGCGCACTACCCCGCCTGCTTTGGGCATGAACGGCCATCGCCTCTGGGCTCAACATCAAAGGGGGCTGTGTGACATCAGCCGACACAATGAACCCTGCTTTGGCGAATAATTTAGCCAGTGCGGATTCCACTGGGTCTGCTGGCGTCCAGTTGCTGGAGGGCAAAGTCGCAAAGACCTTTGCAGCAATCCAGCCCTGCCCTGCGGCCAAAGGCGAGGATATCCGCACTCCACCCTCGTAAATCTGCAAGGTGGTCGCCTGTCCCCAATCAAAAGGCGCAACCGGAAGCGTGCCCAGATCACCAAGGCCGCTTTGTGGCATGAGATGCACGTTTGCCCACAGCTCATTCTCCGAAAAAACCGCCTCTTCTAATGCTCCGACATATCGGCAGGTATCCAAAACCAAGCCCACTTTCTGCCCTGCTTCCAGACCATGTTCACGGATAGCTGTCGCAAAGATATCTTCTGGCCGACACCACTCTTTGAGGCAGTCACAAATCGTCAGAGCCAGCCCCTCTGACACACTCAGTGGCGCTGTTTTCAATGGGCCGCTCAGGCCCAAGGGGGTCCTCTCCAATTGCGCGCAGCTTACAAGCCGAAAGCGACTCTCTGGTGATCGCCTGTCAGATGTTGCGCTCATTGTTTTATAAACAGACGGTTGCGGGTTGATCCCGTGGTCCAGCCCATCATTTTGGGAACATTGTCCAAACGTCCCGGCGCAAACCGGGGTCTGAAATGTCGCAGACCCGGGACGATCATCCGCACAACCGGCAGCGGCACGTCTGGGCGACTCTGATCCAATATCCACACCTGCAATCCCGCCCGTTCGAGTTTGCTGACAATATCATCCAACGCCTCTCGTGCGGTCTCCGGCACTGACGACGTGGACGTCCTTTCTGTGTCCGTGTTTTGCGGCATTAGGAATTCAAAATCTGTTTGCACCGTCGCTGCGTCCAAGGCCACCCCGGGCACAAGACCGAAACCGCGCCTTGGATCATCACCCTGCTCTTGGGCAGGTTGTGCCGGCAAAGCCTGCATGATCTCGGTCAATGCGCGGCTGGCGGCCAAAGCGGCGCTCGGATGTGCGCCAAACCCCAAAAGCATCGGGCCTCTATCCCCAACTGGCCATGCTACAGCGGCAATAACCGGAATGCCCAAATCATGCGTTAGGTCGAACAGGGCGGGGTGATACCCCAAAGCGCGCAGTTTGGCACATGTCTTTGTTATCCACGCATCGTCAAAGGAATCTGGTGCCAGCTGAGGGCGTTTTGCTTTGTTCCACCACCAAATGCCAACGGCGTCTCTTTCAACAAGCTCCAATAGCCCCTGAAGCTGTGCGTCAGATGCCGCCTGCCCCGCCGCACACCCGTTTGAATCAGCCTGACCAACACGCGCGCACCCGTCCTGGGTTCGAAATTGATGCCAACATAGGTCCGCAGGGGCCCAACCTTGTTCTTGGTTTCCAATTGCTTGGACCTGCGCCCATGCCAAAGGCGCATCGACATCCACCCGGTCAGGCACCCATGCAGCAGGTTGTCCTATCGATTGCCAATCATCAGCGGCGTCAAGTTGTGCATCGCCAAACAGCGCCCAATCGTTGGGTCGGATAACAGCGCCGTCCAAGTCCTGAATTGAGGCGATACAAACGCTGTCAGTCGGTCGCGCGACACCCGCGTAACGTTCCAGAGATTCCGCGATAGCGCCAATGCGGGCCTCAGCCTGAGTTTGCCCCTTACCAGCCGACCGCCCTTGTCGATTGCGCATAACACTTTGGATGTCAGGGGCGGCCAAAGGGAACGCATGACGTGCAACAAATACATGGGTATCATTGGGCAGATCGGGCCGCGCGAGGCTACGCACTATGCCCGTAACCGGGTCCACAACGCCCGTCAGGCGCGCCAACATTTCCTCTGCATCGCAAGGACGATAGCCGCCATCTCGCAAGACTGCCTTGCCAGATACTTCGGAAATTTCATGTGGCGCATTGCACGCCCCACATCCGCCTTGCGCCAAGGATTGTGCGGTTGTCGATGTCCCCTCTGCACCCCGCAGCAGGATCGTGCCAACCGGGTGCTCTTGTAACGCAGCCAGTGCTTCGCCGATAAAGCGAACCTGAGATCGGGCTTGTTCTTCTGTCAGTTGGTGGCTCTGGCAGCGCAAAGCATCATTCGATGCTTTCAACAAATGCCCCAGATCATCATGGGCACGCGTTCGATTGGCGATACAGACCCGGCATGGATCAGTGTCACGCCCGCGAAACAGCGGACCAACCGTAATTTTATCCACACAAACAGACACAGGTGCCCAAGGTCCAGCACCTTTGTAGTCAATGCGATCCACCAAGGACAAAGGGGTCCAAACACCGTGAACACCAACAGAGCACGGCAACACCTCGCCAGTCAAAGGACCCTGCAGCACAACATTCCCTGCAGCAACCAACAATCCTTCGCTACGCAGATGGCCCAACGCAGACATGAGCACCGCAGCGTCTACACCACCACGTATCGTCGTAAATAAATCACCCGCCGTCATGGGACCATCAGCCAACACCCGCGCGCAAGCCTCGGCAACTGCCCCGGGGTATCCCACCAGCCCTGTTGGAAAATGCGCAACAGCCCCCTGCCCCGGCAAGCACCAAACATCTGCGTTTGGCGCCAAACAAAGCAAGGGGTCGCGATGGTTTGTCATCGGTTCAGACCGTGAAACGATGCGAGGTTGCTTGATTAGCAGCAGTACATCGGCTGTGGCTTCGCGGATCCTTCCGCAATTGCCTTGGCCTTGTCCGCATCCATATCCTCTGGCATCGGCGGAAAGCTGAACGCCGCTTTCGGATCGATGTTCAATTCTTCGGCGAATTTTGAAATTGCGGCGCGAGGATCATCTTCGTAGGCCGCGCGAAACGCATCATCAGACCAGGCCTTTGCGAAAATCCGGCCCCAGTCGGCTTCTGTAAGTGTTGTCATTGGAATTCTCCCTTAAAACAAAATGAATGCCGCTCATTTGAGTATGAGGTCCGTCCCCTTACACCCCACTGCGCGACACTTTTGGTAAGACGGGCAAACCGCTCACCGATGTTAAAGGTCTGTTAACTCATTCTTCATGTCAAGAACGCCGCCACATCAGAACCCTGAAATTCGGGTCCACAAGCCCGAGAAATGCGCGCCCTACCCAGTAATACAACCTAGCCGGGAGATTGGCTCATTCTGCGCGCGGCTTCCTGAAAGAGATGGGACGCTGCGACATCACCCGGGCTATCCCGCAACACGCTGCCTAAATGAACGCAGGCATTGACGAAATCGTTCTTTTCAAAACAACGCACACCTTGCTCGAACATTTCCTGTGTTCGCAGCTTTACCTCTCGTAGTTCCTGAGGTTCAGCGTCTAACAGCTCATGAATAGGCTCAAGCCCCAATCGGCCTTGCGTCTCAACCTCACCAAGGAAACGACAGCGATGCCGACCTGCATCCGCCTCTGCGACATCTTCAAGCGCAGCATTCGAAACCAACACCTTAGCGCCTAGCTTTTTGGTCATCGATTCAAGTCGGAAAACCACATTCACGGCGTCAGACAATGCGTCAATTTGCATCCGGGTCTCATCGCCGACGACTCCAAACATGACGTCCCCTGCGTGAATGGCAATGCCAACCTGCAAGGTGACTCCTGCTGCAGGATCCCATGTGCGGCGTTTGAGCTCTTCTTGGTAAGCCACAGCAGCGTCCATCGCCTGAGCCGGGCCATCCGGGAAAACCGCAAGCACCCCGTCGCCAATATATTTCAGCACAAAGCCGCCATGGTCACGGACATTACGAGAAAATCCAGACAAGAACGCGTTGATCTGAGAAAATGTCTGTTGCGGGCCCAATTGCTCTGCTTGGCTGGTGGATCCGCGCAAGTCAGAGACCATTAAGGTCATGCGCCCGGCACGTGCATCTGTCAGTTGAACATCTGCTATGCTGTCGCGGTTAAACAGACGCGACAATTCTGCCGGGACAAACCGGTCAGCAGCGGCAAGTAACCGTGACTGATGATCATAAAGCGTAGCGTTGTCCCACGACACCGCCGCTTGCGCACAAAGAGCGCTGAGCAAGTTAAGGCGCATGGGCGAAAACGCATCCGATATCTCGTGGTTTTCCAGATAGACCAAACCCAAGAGCCTGCCACCGTTTAACATCGGAACAATAGCCAATGCCTTGGGTGGTGTGTCACGAAGATATGGATCCCCTGACAGCCGCGTATCACCGGTCATGTCGCTACTGGACAACGGCCCACGCAAACGGGACACCAGACGCAACGCAGAAAGCGGCGCTGCGTCAGCTTCGCATAGATGACCACTGGCGATATCCGGTGCGCTGGCATAGATTGGACCATCGCTGCCTGCGCTCAATTCTGCGATAATACGGAACTGGTTCAATTCCGGTGCCAGTACCATTGCCCGGGTGGCCCCAGCCGTTTCCACAATCCCTGCCAGAAGGGCGCTTAACAAATCGGCAAGCTGAACCTCCTGCGAGATCGACCGGGTGGCTTTGAGCAAAGCGCCAAAATCGAGTTGTTCATCCTGCACCGAGAGCGACAGCGAATGATTGTTGTCCTGTTCTGAGGAGACAGAGCTTTCGACAACATCCCCATATTCATCAGACATGGCCGCAACCTTGGCGTCCGCACCATAGTGAACCCACGCGCGCCATGCGTCGCGCAAATAGTGATTAAACCGGCGGTGTTTGCCCTGCACCTGACAGACTTTGGCGATCCGTTCGAGGATGATGGCCGCATCCCGCTTAAATACATGCTGGGTCGCGTGATCGGCGGCCGCTTCCATGTCCTCAAGCCACGTGGCCTCATCACCCTTTGCCAAGGCTTCTTCGGCCCGGGTGATCAAAGCATGGTGGGCATAGTTGTCTGGCGCATGTTCCGCCCATAAATCGGTAACTGCGCGCCCCGCATCAAGCACGGTTTGATCTTGCGCCGTCGGCGCGCTCCCGTCCGATGGCGTGGCAATAATGGCAAACATCGCGTGAAAGGCCGGCACTGCCGGCGTGCTGACGATGCCGTCCAAAAACGTCGCCGCAAGACGCCCTTCTTCAAGGGCTATTTCAGGTTTCCCAAAAATATGTGCCTCAAGCATTTGCAAGATATGTAACTGCGCAAGACCATTCACATCTCGCCTTTGGTGATAGATCGCCGCCAAGGCTGTGCGATCACGAACGGTTGTGTCCTCTGGCGTTGGATCTTTTAGAAGTCGGGTTGTGGTTTGACGATAAATCTTGATCAAATCAGGAAATATGCCCGCCTTAACATCATCACAAAAATGCGCTGCATCCCGCAAAACGCTATGGGCACTTTCGAGCCTTTCACCGATCCAGAATACCTGAAAACCGTGGTCAAAAGACGCCAGAGCAGCGCTGTGAATATCCCCACATGCGATCCCGGTGTCACGGGCGTCCAGCAACGCTCCCAGCGTATCGCGGATCGGCTCCTTACGGTGGCGAATGAACGCGTTATGTATCGTTTCAACCCGCGCACGGGCACCGTTGAGACCCTTATTTTCAACCACCTGTCGCGCGATTTGGCTGATACCGTAACCCAAATCAACTTGATTCATCGGGCCGCAAGCCATGATGCCAAAGCCGTTGATCCCTTCTAGGGCACCGGCTGAAATACCTTCACGCAAGGCCCGCGCCGTCAAACGCGCTGCGACTACTGCAAACATCAAAGGATTAGCAGAATAGGCTGCAAATTGCGTCGCCGAAAGCACTTCGTGCCCTGCCCCGTGGACCGGGTCCGACACATCTGGCAATTCCAGAATGGTCTCAATAGACCGGCCTGCCAGGGCCATGAACACCGCATCAACTTCGGCTTCAATCTCTGCCGGACCCGGAACATCCGGCAAAGGATCACCCAGCGCAGCCATGGCATCGCGGCCAAATTCGATCGCGTCCGTTGCACGGTTTTGCGCAAGATTTGCAAAAATGTTGAGTGTTTGGATGCGAGCGCAGGCAGTGGGATCCGGACAATAGGTAAAAAAGCTCTCAAGCCGCGATTTCATCGCGTCGAAATTCCCAACAAGCAATGCAGCACCCGCTGCACCCGCAATAATGCCCAGGGCTTCTTCGGGGTTGGCGCCAATATCTTCGGGTGCCAACAGATCTGCTGCTGTGCCAAAATGGAAATGACTGCGCTGCAAGTCACCCACAGCAATCGCAGATCCTCCGGCCATAGCATTAAGCCCGCGCGCCTGCGCCTTGTCCTGTGCAGCAGCATCCGGACCAAGGGCCGCACCAAGGTGACGAGCAAGAGTAAAGAGCAATTCACCTTCGGGCGGTTGCCCTCCCGCTGCTTCCAAATACAGGGCACAAAGACGGCCATGAGCGGCACGCTGCGCTTTGGGATCAAGCAAGTCCAGAGCCGCTTCCCAAACACGATCATGCAAGAACCGCAATCCAGCAGGCTGAGCCTGTTCGCCAATATGCACCTCTGGTGCAATCCATCCCATGGACACTGCGCGTTCAAGGTGAAGCGCGACGTCTTCTGCCTCTGTTCCCGCCGCCGCTTCCGCTTCATCAAGTGTGAAACTGCGGCCGATGCAGGCAATTGCGCCAATCGTTGCGCGTTCTTCTGAGGTCATTCGCGCAGATCGCGAAACCAGAATGCCAACCACGTCATCACTGCTGTCTCGCGCGAGGATCGCCGGCAAATCCCAGACCCATCCCCCCGCGTCTTTATCAAACCGCACATCCCCGTCATCAACCAACGCCCCAAGGAATTGCCCCACGGCAAGCGGGCCGCCGCCAACCTTATTCACCATCGTCTCAGCCAATGGCATGCAATCATCATGGGAACGACGAAATGTCTCGCAGAGCATTTCCGCTACGTCACCAGCTTTCAGGTCTTCCAGCCGGATTAATTCATCGACGTTTGACGTTGTCTGTTCAGACAATGCCGGATCGGCACGGCGGGTCAGAATAAGCAACATATGCTCCGGCCCTTCGGACCGAGCCAGCCCGTCCAGCAATCCCATTGTGGCAAAGTCTGCGGCGTGAACGTCCTCCAACACCAACACCAACGGATGTTCAGGCGTTGCACAGAGCCTGAAGAACCAGCGAAACGCCTGTGTCAATCGTTCCGCGCTTTCGCGTGGATCAAGCGTTGAAGGCAATGCAACATCCCCAACAATCGCGACCAGCTCGGGCACCCAAGGGACAAGCACGCTCAGCAAATCACCTTGGCCTTCCGTCAGCCGTTTTTGCCAAAACTCCAAGCTGCCAAAACGTTCTGTCAGCACCAGCTCTGCGATGCGCTGTGCCGCCTGAACCAAACCGCCCAAGGTGTCATCCCATGCGCCTGCGTCCAACCGACCTGTCACGAACATGCCGCCGTTGCGATCTGCATAGGTCAGGGCGGCATTTACCAATGTGGTCTTGCCCACACCAGCCGCGCCCACAATCTCAATTGATAATCCCGCAGGCGCGCCTGACTGCACCTGATCAAAAGCTTCGCGCAATCTTTGGCTTTCGCTTTCCCGTCCTTGCAGGCTTTTGGACAAGGACAGTTTGCGCGGGATATCCTGCGCGCCCAAGACGAAATCTGCTGCCGCCGCCCCACCGTCGCCAACAGCAAGGCAATACTCCAGATCGGCACATAATCCGGCCGCGGTCTGGTATCTTTGTTCGGGCCGTTTGGAGATCAGGCGGGCGACTAAATCCACCACAACAACAGGCACATTGGGCGCCAGATCAAGAAGCGGGCGTGGTTGCAGCGCCATATGGGCATAGACCATCTGCAAAAGGTCACCAGCTTGAAAGGGCAATTGCCCGGTCAACATCTGGTACATCAACACCCCAAGCGAGTAGAGATCTGCCCGACTATCAGCACCTTGTGACAACCGCCCCGTAAGCTCGGGCGCAATATAGTTTGGTGAGCCACGCAGCCCAGCCCCTTCGCGAGGCGGCAGGCCACCCCGTTCAGAAAAGCCAAAGTCAATCAACGCAATGTCGCTTGGGTTGTCCCCCAACAATAAGTTATAGGGGTTAATGTCTCCGTGCATGATACCTGCATCATGAACAGCTTCCAGCGCTCGGGCCGTTCCCAAGGCCATGTTCAGGGCATCGTTCAGCGCCATTGGTTGCCCCGTCAAACGATTGGCAAGCACTTGCCCCCCCAAATCGTCAAGCACCAACCCCGGACAATCGTCTTCCCAGACCAGCTCTATTGCGGTGACCACACGAGATGACGAAATTTCGCGGATCATCGCATATTCGCGTCGCAGTGCGGCAACCTGTTCGGGCGAAACGGCGTCTTTTTGCAGGGTTTTTATGATAACCGGGCGCTTTGTCGACGTTTCTTGGGCGCGCCGCGTGATAACAGGACCGCGCTGCTTTAGCTTTTCAAGCAGTGTATATGATCCAAAGCGCATCTAAGCCCCCCACTTATCGTCAATTTCGATGCTAAAGACGCCGATCCACAAAGACAACGGATCGCGCCTCAAAGTTGAGTCGAATTTTGCGTTTCCTTAAGGTCAACCAATGCTTTCAAAAGCGGCGCGATAAGCGGAATGCCCCAGCCCGTACAGGCGTCGTAGCCCTGAGCGGCTTCGTAACCTTTTCCGTTTGGCGCAACCGCATTGTTGCCTTCGCAGATGTCCGCAAAAATCCCGCCCTTAGCAGCCAATGCATACAGGCGGTCATTAAGGAACCCCAAGCGTTTCTGGCCGTTCGCCACCCTTTGTTGGTTCGCAAGCGCAATCAATGAGGCATATAGAGGCGCAACAGCACTGGTCCCGCCTTCCAAATCCTGCGTCCCAGACCGGTCAAAGAATTTCCAAGATTTCACCGCAGCAACAGCAGCAACATCCGGGCTGATGCGCCCCGGCATCCCGGATCGGTTTTGCGACGCGATATTCATCCCTTTTTGCCATTCGGGAGGGTGAAATTGTTTGGATACCCCACCACCAGAGGCCCGCCCCCCCGTCGCCGTGTTATTCCATACAACTTCTCGCTGGACACCTTCGTGTTCTACGATCTGAGTTCCGCCACAAGACAACACCTGCGGGCTGGAACCGGGATAAATGCAATGCACGCCACCGGCCGGGTCAGGGATGGGCGCATGTGTCACCGGGCTGGTCATCCCCGAAGCCCCGGCATCCCCCGATGCAACACAGACAGTCACACCTGCCTGTTTCGCATCCTGTAACGCGTTCTCGATCCGGGCGATATCACCAGAGGCCAGCGCATCTTCGCGTGCCCCCCAAGAGATCGAAATAACATCCACACCATCCACAACCGCACGCGCAATGGTGTCGGCCATAGCACGAAAAGAGAATGCGCATCGATAGATAAAAATCTGCGCGCCAGGGCAAAGCGATCCGATGATTTCAACATCGATATGTGTCTCTATCGCGGAGGGACCCAATGCGGGCACAGCCGCCCCTCCCAGATCAATCAGCTGCACATCCGGCATGGGAAGGCCCAACTTCTCGAAATCAACAGCCAGCTCGGCAAGGTCCACTACCTCGCCCATATCGATCACCGCGATCTTTTGCCCGGCACCACTTAACCCTTCTGGCAGACCGTAATGTCTGGCGACCTCAATGGGGGTCCATTCGGGATAAATCAAAGTTCCCTGCATTAATTTATCCTTGGATCATTTCGCACCGTTCGACAGAAAGCGTTGAGGCACAGAAACGCAAGGCTTTTGTGGTCTCTGGGGTCAATCCACAATCGCAGGCACCGACAGCCCGCCCATCTCAGAGATGGCATCAATGACCGCATCGACCCCGTCCCCCGCACGCAAGGCGCAAAACAAATAGGGGCGGCCATCGCGCATCCGCGATGCATCGCGCTGCATCACATCCAAGGACGCCCCGACATGCGGTGCGAGATCGGTTTTATTAATAACCAGAATGTCGGATTTGGTGATGGCAGGCCCGCCTTTGCGCGGTATTTCCTCTCCAGCCGCCACATCGATAACATAGATCGTCAGATCCGCCAGCTCTGGGCTAAACGTTGCAGAAAGATTATCTCCGCCGCTTTCAATCAACACCACATCAAGATCGGCGTGCCTGTCGCGCATCTCTGCCACAGCGGCGAGATTGATTGAAGCATCCTCGCGGATGGCGGTATGCGGGCAGCCGCCTGTTTCGACGCCAATGATCCGATCCTGCGGGAGGATCTGCATCCGCATCAGCGCTTCGGCGTCTTCTTGTGTGTAAATGTCATTGGTGATCACCCCAATGCTGACATTGGGATGCAAGACGCGGGCAATGGCAGCGGTCAGCGTGGTCTTGCCTGCGCCAACAGGTCCACCAATGCCGATACGCAGAGGGCCGTTAAGATTGGTCATGAGCGGAATATCCGATGTGAAAGGGTTTCGTGGTGCATCGCGGCGATGTCCGACACAAAAGCGGTGCTTTGTAGATCATCGAGCGTTTTGGTCTGGGTTGCTGCGGCGATGTCGCCACACAATGGGGTCAATTGCGCAAGGACCGCCTGGCCTTCGGTCTGCCCCAAAGGCACAAGTCGCACAGCGGCTGAGACCAGATTGCTGGCGAAAGCTTGGAGGTACATCGCGCAGGTCAGATCAACATTGATCTTGAGCCGTGCAGCGGCGGCACCAACAGCAACCGGATAGGTCAAATCCATCGCTGGTTCACCCCAAATTGCGGCAGTTGTTGCGGCAAAGGCCGCCCCTTGAAGCTGTGTTTCTTTTAGCCGTTCCGCTGAGGCGGCAAAGGCGCGCGCAGTTACGTCTACCTTTAACAGGGCATCTGCATCCGGGCTTGCAAAGGCGGCGCGCAGCAGGATGCAATCATTTTTACCCGTGCCGTATTGCAAAACATCCGACAGCCAAACCTCCAAGGTCTTTGCTGATTTGATCCGCTCGTCCTGAATGGCCGTCTCAAGCCCATGAGAATACACAAATGCCCCGACCGGGAAGGCGGGGGACAACCATTGCGCCAGCGTCAGGATCTCTGCGTTAGTGGTCATGCGCCGTTGCGACATGTTCGTGGCTGTGGGTGCGCCCATGGCCATATGCCCCGCCCTCAGGCGTAAAGGGTGCGCTCAAAGGGGTTACTGTTGCCCCCAGATGTTCGAGCATATGCTGGATGACCGGATCCGCCATAATCACCAAATGATCGGGGGCAATCTGACAGGGAGTGTGGCGGTTACCGATATGCCAGGCGATCCGGTTCAATTCGGGGCTGGTGATCCGCAACACATCTTCGGGCGCTGCGATGATCTCAACCAATTGGCCATCAGCAAGCTCAAGCGCATCACCGTGATCCAGAGATGTCGTCTGTTCCAGATCAACAAGAAAGGCTGTGCCCTGCGAAGTGGTCAGCCGTTTGCGGCGCAAAAACCGGGTTGTATAGTCAAGCTCACATTGCGCGGCACTGTTGGACCAGTGGCCTTTGCGGTGCAGCGTTTGGGCGGTAGGTAACGTGTTCATCTGTTGATCCTCAGAACATGAAATAACGTTGTGCCATGGGCAGCACTTCGGCAGGTTGGCAGGTTAGCAATTCACCATCCGCGCGCACCTCGTACGTCTCTGGATGTACCTCGATCTGCGGCAATGCATCATTGAGAACCATGTCAGCTTTGCTGATCTTGCGGGTGTTTCTGACCGCGACGGTTTGCTTGGCCAACCCCAACGTTGCCCCCACATTCGCGTCCTGCGCAGCCGCAGAAACAAAACTGACCGACGTTTGAGACAAAGCAGACCCATAAGCGCCAAACATTGGCCGGGAATAGACCGGCTGCGGGGTTGGAATAGAGGCGTTAGGGTCACCCATCTGCGCGACAACAATTGTCCCGGCCATCAACACCATTTCCGGTTTGACCCCAAAGAATGCCGGACTCCACAGAGCAAGATCCGCTCGTTTCCCGACCGTTATGTCCCCGATCACATGGCCTACGCCCTGTGCAATGGCGGGGTTAATTGTATATTTGGCGATATAGCGGCGCACCCGAACATTGTCGTTGTCACCGGTTTCTTCTGCCAAGGCACCGCGTTGTTTCTTCATCTTATCCGCTGTCTGCCAGGTGCGGATCAACACTTCACCTACACGCCCCATCGCCTGACTATCTGAGGCGATGATCGAAAAGGCACCCATATCATGCAGGATGTCTTCGGCGGCAATTGTTTCGCGCCGGATACGGCTTTCGGCAAAAGCGATGTCTTCGGGAATGGATTTGTCGAGATGGTGACAGACCATCAACATGTCCAGATGTTCTTCGAGCGTGTTGACCGTGAAAGGCCGCGTTGGGTTGGTAGAGGAGGGCAGCACATTGGCATCACCGCAAACCTTGATGATGTCGGGCGCGTGTCCGCCTCCGGCACCTTCGGTATGAAAGGCGTGGATGGTGCGGCCCGCAATTGCGCCAACCGTATCTTCCACAAAACCGGATTCATTCAGCGTATCGGTATGGATCATCACCTGAACGTCCATGTCATCCGCGACACTCAGGCAGCAATCAATAGCAGCGGGTGTGGTGCCCCAATCCTCATGCAGTTTCAACGCACAGGCCCCACCTTTGATCATCTCGACCAAAGCGTCAGGTTGACTGGCGTTGCCTTTGCCCGACAGACCAATGTTCATCGGTATCCCATCAAAGCTTTGTAGCATACGACCAATATGCCAGGGCCCCGGCGTACAGGTTGTCGCCAAGGTGCCATGGGCCGGTCCGGTCCCACCGCCAAAACAGGTTGTGACGCCTGAATGCAGCGAGTCTTCCATCTGTTGAGGACAGATAAAGTGGATGTGGCTGTCCATGCCGCCCGCCGTCAAAATACGGCCTTCCCCGGCAATGATTTCGGTTCCGGGGCCGATGATGATATCAACGCCGGGCTGCGTATCGGGATTGCCCGCCTTGCCAATCGCGTGGATCAACCCGTCCTTAAGTGCAACATCCGCTTTGTAAATGCCGGAATGATCCACGATCAGCGCATTGGTAATGACGGTATCCACGGCACCCGCCGCACGGGTGACCTGTGATTGGCCCATGCCATCACGGATGACTTTGCCACCGCCGAATTTCACTTCTTCTCCGTAAATGGTCAGATCACGCTCTACTTCGATGATCAAATCAGTATCAGCCAAACGCAGCCTGTCCCCTGTCGTCGGGCCATACATTGCGGCGTAGTGAGGGCGGGAAATTTTGGTGGCCATATCAGTTTACCTTAAAATCGCGCAGCATAATGGTGCGAGCGTCAGTGAGAGCGGCAAGGCACGAGTTCAACACCATGGGCTGAATAGAACCGCCGGCGTATGGGCTGGCCTGCACTGCACAGGCCTGATCGCGGTAGGTCAGCCACGCGCGTTGCGCTTGCAACAGTGCATCGCCTTGCCCAATCTGCTTGGCAAAGGCCCGCGCAGATTTCCACGCCTCATTAAGCGCTGCATCCGCCTCGCGGTACTCAAGTGCAGCGCAAGCGTTCATCGCTTGTTGCGTTTGCGGTGCATTACATTCGCTGGGTGACTGCGCCTGTGACGGCTGCGGCAACAGCAATGCCACCATAAGCGCCAAGGCCCCCATAACCTTGCCGTTAAACCCAAATATCCGGCGGGCACCCCGATAAGCAATAAGCCTTACCTCGCGACGTTGCCCCGGTTCGAAACGCACCGCTGTGCCTGACGCGATATCAAGCCGCATGCCCTGCGCGGCGGCGCGGTCAAATTCCAATGCCGCATTCGTTTCAGCAAAATGGTAGTGGCTGCCCACCTGCACGGGTCGATCCCCGGTGTTTGCAACCATCAAAGTCATAGCCTCCTGACCCTCATTCAGGGTCAGGCCACCATCAGCAGGAAATATCTCTCCGGGGATCATCGTTGTCTCCTATCTAATCGGGTTATGAACGGTGACCAATTTGGTCCCATCGGGAAAGGTCGCTTCGACTTGCACTTCGTGGATCATTTCAGCGATCCCTTCCATACATTGGTCACGGGTGATCACGTGGCCACCTGCTTCCATCATATCCGCCACAGAGCGGCCATCACGCGCGCCTTCAACCACGACATCCGTGATCAGTGCAATTGCTTCGGGATGGTTCAACTTGACGCCTCGCGCCAATCGTTTGCGCGCCACTTCTGCTGCCATCGCGATCAACAGTTTATCTTTTTCACGCGGAGTGAGTTGCATAGGTCAAAGTCTCCATGATTGGGGCAGCGTATTTTGAGTAAGGCGGTCAAGGATGGGAACCAAATGGCGGCGCAATTCAAAACTGTCAGCGGCCAAATGGCGCAAAACCAAAACGTTGTCCCGCAGCATGCTAGCGCCAGCTGTGGCAGGCAACATAGCACGCATCGGGCCAAGCTGTGCGGCGGCGTCCGGCGCGACAAGCACCAGTGTGGCCATAGCGCCTGCACCATTTGCAATGGTTGGTTTAGCAAGGTGTGTGGCTGCATCGCCGAATAAATCCATACCGTCAGCAAAGATCGGCACACCCTCTTGAGTGATCCGGATACGATCCTCAAACCGCACATCGCGCAGGACCTCCTGCATCGCCGCGCGGCCAAAGACCATAGGTTCAACCATCAACAGTTGAGCGTCCCTTGCCAACGATATGTCCAATCGCCGTTGCAAAGCCGCATGATCAAACAAGATCAACTCCTGTGGCAACCAATTCAATCGCCCCTGCGAATTCACAGTCAGCGTGGTGGATACCCGGCCAATCTCATGAGGCTGAGCCCGGTAGGCCCGTTCAGCTGCCTGTGTTGTGATGCTCAGCGTCGCGCCAACATCGACCTGCGCCTCAACGGCATATCGATCCCCGCCTGTGATGCCTCCCGCCGTGTTGACCAATATCGCCTCGGCAGCCCGAGAAAATCTCTGAGGAAAAACAAGCTTGAGGGACCCCGACATCCGCAGATCCGCTATCCGCGTCTGGCCAGCCTGATCCGCACGCACCACAACCCGCGCCGTACCCACCGCACGCGGCTGGACAGCGGCAAAAGCCGGTGCATTCATTGAACTGGAGTGATGGATCGCAGCCCCCAAAGCGCAGTGTTGTCGGCCTTTTTGACCACAATTCGCCCGGCAATGGCAGCTTTTGCCAAAGATTTTTTAGTTCCCGTTTGGTTTTCGCCTAAAATTTAGGCTTAACCCAAAGTCAACGCCTTCAAATTAATCACCCGTGACGTTGTAGCAACCGAATTTTCGCCCCTCATCGGTTCGGTGTCCGGCAACGTATCACAGCACAACATTCTCATAACCATGAACTGTTATGATCGGCTTGGGAGCAGGTCCCTCTTGCGTCATCCGGCTGACGGCTTTGTTCAACGGGTCTGCATCCTTAAGCCCGCCAAAATCAAAGCCGCTCATCTCTTCCAGGTCGGCAATACGAGTTTGAAATGTCTTGAACTCCGCAAATGCGAATCCTTCAGTGCTTTCGGTTTCGCCTGCTTTCATCAGTAACCGTTGGATCAATTGCCCTTGGCCCAGCACATAAGCCGTCGCGTGCAGGCGCAATATCCCACCTGAACCCTCTTCTTCGGCCAACATGGTCACCAGCTTGAAGTAGTTAAAAGGTATAGGAGATCCCGTTGCCTTAAGCTCTGGTTCCCCGCCGTCAAATATCGGACCCGTGAACACGCAGCACTTAAAACCATGCGTGCGGGCATTGCTCATGATGTAGTTCTCAAGGCCAAGCCACTGTTGATGACTCCGGTTGAAACCCATGTGCTGGGGGCTGGCAACAGTGTAATGAAAACTATCGGCGTTGGATTGTTTCGCTTGCGCTTCGGTCTCTCCCCAATTGGTTGCGGCGCGCCGGATCAAATGACCCCGATCAATGGCCGGGTCGTCATAATCGACTTTTCCCAATTGCTCTGCTTCGGGCAAACGCCCGTCAGCGAACCATTTGTCATTGCCCCGTTTTTGCGGTTTGAACAGCGCCCCATCAAGGTTCATCGCCGCAAGGATCGGACTTTTGAGTTGCCCCGAATACAAAACACCGAAATTCTGATAGCGCAGCTCATGGGGTCGCTGCGCCGTTGCATCCGAAGGTGTTGATAATGGGATACCGGCAGGGGTTTGAGGCAAAGGCACGCTGGCCACTTGCAAAAAGTGAGGGTCGTACCCCTCACGCCCGTCAAAGTGAGCTGCATCATGCACCCCATCGGGGCGTTCGGTCTGGCCAAAATGGTGACCCGGCACACTGGTCTGAACTGTTCCGTCGATGACAGCGCGCAGAGTGCTCGCCCTTACTGCAGAGTTAGCCACCCCGAAACGCCCGGCAAAATGCAGTCCGACAACCTTGGCGTCTTCCAGCCGGATCACGGGGCTGCCGGAATTACCGCCCAAGGTCGTGCAGTCGTGGCTTAAGATACTGACACCCGGCTGCACCTCAAGGAAGCCCGGCGCGAAACGTTTCACATCATAAAGCCCGTTGAAGTACCGTTCCATTTGAAGCGCGTCATTGCGCAGACTGTCACGCGCGGGATACCCGACCACTGCAACAAGGTCTTTGTTTTCACCATCACTTGCGGCCAATTTCAGCGTTGTAAGCTGGTGTGCCGCGCCATCTGAAGGTTTAGAGATTTTTGCGATTGCCACGTCAGCGGACACATCATCAGCCAAATAGGTAAATTTCTCGATCCGAAAAACTGCATCGGGATTTGGATCGCCACCGACTTCTTCTACAAAGTCCACCTGCGCACCGTAAGGTACATTAGCAGGCGCAAACATGAACACGCCGTCCCCTCTAAAGCTGCGGCGGGCGACAATCTTGGCCACATGGCGGTTGGTACAAATCAAGAAATGATCTGTCTCTTCTTTGATCACCCATGCGGTGCCCCCCCACGCCATGTCGTGATTGAGAAATTCGACACGTCCAACACAGGGCAAAAGCGGTTCGACACCAGATATCAATTGATCGACCTCAGCCGGGAAATCTGTGCTTAGGGCATGTTTGCCTTGAACCTGATTGCCCTGCACGACCAATGGCGGACGGCCCAGCGCTTTGACAATCGCTTCAAGGTGGGAAGGTTGCCCGCCGTTGGCCTCTAGGCCCGAAATCGGCGTGTCCAGAAACGCCGCAGCTGCAGTTGCGGTGATGCCCATTTCTGCCAATATTGGGGGGGTTGCATCGACGATGGCGCGGGCGCGATCGATGTCGCCGTTTGCATGCATCGCCTCTAGCCTACCGCGGCTTTCTTCTTCTTGCCTGCTCATCTTACGTCTCCCTTTTGGTCAAATGGCTTGGATGGGCGGTGCGGCCCGGTTTAGAAAATTTCGTCGTTGGAAAAGTTGAGGTAGGACAAAACCGCCAAGGGCGCCTGCAAAACGGTTGGTACATTGGAGGAGGAAAGCCGGGTCAGACGGGCCTCCAGGCTTGGGTCCTGCGCCATCGTGGCAAACGCTTTGGATTGGCGGCTGTGCATCTTGGATGCCTTTGGATCAGACGCGCCGGCTGGATCATCCCAAATACGCAACATCGCCAAAGCGTCCCCAACAGGGTCACCCGCCGCAAGCAGATTGTCGGCGTTTTGTTGGATCATTGGGTTTGTTGGAACCTCGTTCCAGTCATCCGGTCGATGCGCGCCATAGGACCATTGGCCAAGCGAGGCCCTTTGCCAGCGTTGTGCGGCGCGGGCGATCGTTGGTAAATCCGCAATAGGAGAATAGAATGCATAGCCTCCGGACAATTCAGCAGTCAGCCCAAGTGCCGCAATCATATCCACTGCCTCATTTGCGGATGATCCCGCACGGGCAGCGGTTTGCGCCGCTCCTTCCAAATTTGGCGCAAAGAGCGACCCAAGCTGAGAAAGCTGTGTGCCCAAAGCGGCTATGTCGCGCAGAACCTTGCGGGTAGGGTCTTCGGAAAGGTCCTCGATCAACGCGCGCAATGGATTGGCATAGGGGTTCAAAGGGGCAATCGCTTGCCCAAACAATGCTGGGGGCAGTGAACCCGGATCATCCTCGCCTGCTTTGAGGAAGAGACCAAACTCAGCCCGGATCGCATTGCTGGAATGGATAATCTGTGGGTCAATCTTGGGCTGCTCTGAGGTATAGCGTCTGATGATGGTCGACTGCGCCGCGTCCTCCGAAGGTGCTTGAACAAATGACAAGGCCCCCTGCTGTAACCCCATCCGTTGGGATAATGCCACGGCATCATGCACCGCCTGAGACACGGCAGCATTTGTCATCTTGGCGGATAAGTCATCAATCCGAAACTCTGCCCAGATCTCAAGCAGGCTCATCACCGCCACACCTTGCCCCGATGTGATCATTTGGTGCAGATCGTCGTCAGACAACAGATTAAACAAGGTTTTAGCCATCGACCAATGTCCGGATTGCCATTGGTGGGTTAAGGCAAGCTGTGCGGCCTCTCCCTCCAACCGGAAAGGGCGCGCAAATACATGCTTCATCACAAAGCTCGCTTCGCGCCGCTCGCCCGCCTCAAGCATGTTGCGCAGATCAGCAAGGCCGCCGGGATCTGGCGCCACGGGATCATCGACATCCTGCACAAGGGTCAACCGGCTCCCATTGCGGTTGGTTCGCGCTTGGACCCAAATGCCATCACGCTGAGCTCGCGCCGCAGCAACCTGCAGCACAGGTTTTGAAGGGGGGGAGGCTTGCGGGTTTAACGTTGGCCCTTCATCAACCAAAGACGATGACGTCACCGGATTACGAGAGCGTTGGCCCAAGACTCGCAGGATGGCATCCTGCGCCTCAACAGGAAGGTCTTCCATCATGTTTTGCGTTAAATGACGGGCCTGTGCTGGATCGATATCAGGCAAGTCGCCCCCATCCCGCACCAATTGCAACTGGTGATAGAGCGCTAAA
The DNA here is from genome assembly GCA_039986635.1 of Sulfitobacter sp. Lineage (GTDB taxonomy): Bacteria > Pseudomonadota > Alphaproteobacteria > Rhodobacterales > Rhodobacteraceae > Sulfitobacter. The sequence goes on along the minus strand of JBDWQI010000274.1, from coordinate 85,136 downwards.
ACAGGGTCTTTTTCGGCATAAGCACGCGCGGCCAGTTCATTAATGCGTCGCGTTACAACGGGGCTTTCGGCATACGTCAATTCAAGGATTTCGCGGCGCACATCTTCTTTCTGTGCCAACCTGCCATTGCCTGAAGGCTTTATCATCCAGCGCTGTTGCTCAAGTTGTTCAAGCAGGTGCTGTGCCCGCGAGGCGTCCATCTCAATCTTCACTGCGGGGGCAATGATCGCCTCAAGTTCCCATGTCCCGATTTCTCTTAGGATAAGACCCTCCGCAGCGATCACACGCAGATCAATCGGCACCCGAGACAAGATTGCCCGGTAAAGGTAGCCATTCTCTGCTGCTGACAAATCCGCATCGCTCAGTTCCATTTCACTTGCGCTGTGCAATGCGCGCGCAACAAGAACCAGACGCAATGGATTCCCGCCAGACAACGCGACGATACGTGAACGCGCGGCGGTCGGGACACCACGTTTGGCAAGGATCGCATGCGCAACTTCGGCATCCAATTTTTCCAATCGGATCAATCCGCGCAGCCGTTTGTCACCTTCGTCAAATATTGTTCCGCGCCCTGCTGAAATCATGCTGATCTCAACCCGGCCCTTATCTGCAAACCGGTCTAGGTCCTCTAACAGTTTGTGAACAAATGTACCCCCATGACCGTGCAAGACTTCTACCGTGTCTACGACCAAAAGCATCTGACGATCATTTTCGGCAAGAATTTCGATCATTCGGTGCAAGAGATCAAAAGGCACCAGCGCTTGGCCCCGGGTCAGATTAACGCCTCGACCAGACGAGCGCATGCGAATGTCATGCAACTCTGCCGCAACGGATGGTATTGCCGTGCCGATTTGTCGGGATATTTCACCAAATATCGCGTCGGTATTGCCCAAGCTGAACGCCGACCGATCAAAATCAAGACGTATCAGGACAATGTGGCTGCGCTCACGGCTTAACCGCGTGATCTCTTCAAGCAGATAGGTCTTACCCACCCCCGGTAAGCCCTGAATATGCAGAGTGCGAACGGGGCCATCCCGTTGGGGGTTATCAATCGTGTCGATTAACTGTGACAATTCACTTTGACGACCAACAAACCCGTCCCCAAGCGCTGCAATGGTCGCTTCTGCTTTGCGCTGGTGCTCCAATCTGCTGCTTAGCGCCATCAACATGGTATGGCCTGGAGCGGCTGGCCCCGCGTGCTCCAAGGCGGCAACGGCGGTACTCAGTTTTTCTGTTGTCCCGCCGTCCTGAACCATCTGCTCCAGCTGTTCGGGCGTATAAATGCTTTGCCCTTTCAAGGCGCTGCTGATCTCTGTGTCTGGCAACGCTTCATCACCGGCAAGCTGGCCTAACACTTTGCGTCGATCCAACGGGCGCAACTGCCATTTCTCACCACGGGTTGTGCATTTTTCACGGAGCGCCGACATCAGTTTGGCCTGCAACATGATATCATCACGGTGATCCGCCGGAAGGACCTGATGCAACAGGTCCCGTGGCAGGAAATCATCAACAAGGGCTGCTTGTTTCAATAAGGCATCGCGCAATGCGAGATCTTGGGAAGAAGCTGCCATCAATCAATCTCCGCAAATGCTTTGACGAAACGGCGAATGCGCGTGACAGCCCGATCAAGTTCGACAAATGAATAATGGCTCGGCCTATCCCCCGACATATCTCTGGTGACCCGTCTCACCAGATCATCCAATACCGCCGGGGCAGTATTTTCCTCTTGAGACAGGTCAGACAACATCGCCGACAAAGTGACCCTGACATCAGCATCCGTAAATTGTCCGATCATATCGACAAGCAATCCGGGTTTACGCCCAGCCGGGACTTCTCCGATTGTTTCAAATTTCAGCGGCTCAATCGCGTATTGCTCAAAACCAGCGAGAATAACCCGCAGGTTGGGATGGGTGATCAACCATTCCATCAAATGTTCGAATTGGGTGCGCGCGGTATCTGACAACTTGTTATCCGGGGGTGGCTCAAAAAACAGCCAATAGGTACGACCCGATTGCGCGGCCCGGTCTTGCAAGTCTTGAGCCAGACGCATGGCGCGGTCTCGTTCTTGCGCGACATCGCTGGTTTCACCGGCGCGCACACCGGGCCGCGCAGCGACAGCCGCGGTGCCCAGAACCTCAAGGGCCAATGTCGCTGTCAGGTCGCGTTCATTCAGATCCGTCGCAATCAAAAACGTTGCATGTTTGTTGATCACATCAGTTGGGAGAATTCTGTTCTTTAGGAACCCCCGCAACATTTCAAAGCCAAAGCTAAGGCCCGTAGTTTGATCAAATGTTCTGCGTCTGATCCAGATTCCGCGCATCTGACTGTTGGGCTCTTCGAGCATATGTGCAAGCCCGGCAAAGAAATTCTGCCGACCGATGACAATTTGTCCGTTCACATCATCCTCTAATGACCACAAATATCGACGCGGCTGATCGTCATTGATGGCATTCGCGAAACCCGGAACCGCATCGAAACTGCTGTGCGGCACCAGACGTCGAAAAGCGTTCCACCGTCCTTGATGTATGCCAATGAATTTCAGGTCCCGGTCAAAGGCCAAGCCACCAGAAGACCCGCCCATTGTATCTATTGTATGGTTCAAACGTCGGTCAGTGAGCGTGTCACGCTGCACCCGCCCGGTTGTCATACCGCGCACCACTCCGTCAGGATAATGCACCAAAGTCATGAGCCGTGATCCGGTCCACTTCACCGCTACTGACGGCAACTGACAAAATCCGTAGTTCAGACCAATCGGCAAACCAACCCGCAGCAAGGCCACATCCTTGTGCGTGTTTGCCGCTGTTTCGGGCGGATCAATCCCATTGCGTTCATCCTCGTGCACAGGAGAGTACCAGATGCAGCGCGCCAAATATTCTTTGCCATCTGAAGCCTTCACTGTGATCTTGGGCAAGTTTGCTTCATCGGCCCCAGCCGTTTGAGCGCTTTCGATTGCAACAATGACTTTGTCGATCACATGAGCCGCAGTCAGCACCAATCGTTTTGAGACAAATGCACCTGAACCTTCGATTGCATCATCCACCTTGATCCGGCAACGAAAAGCAGCGGCCCGCGTGGCAAAAGGACCGAGTTTGTCCCATTCAAAATCTTTGGGATCGGGTTCAGCTATTTCTGCCCCCGCAAAGGCCGCTGCATTTTGATCCAGCACCTCGTCCTGATCCCGATCCACCAAAGAAATGCCGCGTGCGCCCAAAAATGTTTCGAGACTGCGGCTCAATCCCCCTTGGATAATGACTTTGGCCAAGACATCCGCCACGTCTTGATCATCCTGCGTCAACATCCGCAATGCGTCCAATTTGACGGGCATGTCCGGCTCTGTGAACAATTGCTCAAGCGCCAGATCCACAACTGGTTCATGTTGTGTGATTACTTTGCGCAGCTGGTCCGCAGTCAAAGTCATCGCCAGACCTCAATCAGCCGCCGATGGCCTGTTGCAAGGCAGGGGAGCGGGCCAAGGCCTGGGCCACATCTGCACTTGGTGTGTCGGTTTGCACCACGGCTTCTGCGTCGGTTTCCAACATACGCCGTTTGGCACCATTGCGATAGCTAAGCCAAATCAGTTCCGGCGCGAGATCCGCCAAGTCGGCATCAATTGCGCCGATCCCCGCGCTTTCTGAGCTATTAGCAAGGTGCAATTGCAGGATATTCAACGTCGAAATTGCATCAGGTTCGGGTTGCGTGGGTGCTTCATTTGCACTTGGAAGTTCGGCCTCCAATGCGGCACGCGCGTCCAAAATTCCTGCCCCCAGATCGGTTGCCCCATTCCATTCAGCCGGGCGGCGCATACCAGTGGTGGCAGCACGCATCCACATCGCTTGCACCGTGGTGCCGCGTTGATCCGCCACGTGTTTTAACGCAGCGCGCCCGCCATGTTTTGCGACCCAAAGCGCGGCGACGCCAGCCGTCATTGAAGTGGCAAGCGTGGTTCCTTGAGACGACCTGATGCCGCCAACCGGATCTGATGCCGCGTTCTTGGCGGCCCCCCAGACCTGCTCTCCGTAGGCGGCGAAAGTCACCTGACCTCCTCGTCCGCTTTTGGCCCAGGGATGTCTGTCAGGTTGCAATGCCGCAATAGCGGTACAGATCTCAAGCGAGGCATAAGCCGCTGGAAAAACCACTGATGGCCAGCAATTACCCGCAGCGCAAACAATCACCACTCCCGCGTTAGAGGCCCTGCGCAACGCCGCCTCTGTGCTGGCCACACGATTAGGCCCGCCCAGCGCCATTGAAATCACATCTGCCCCATGTGTCGTTGCGTGATCAATCGCCTTTGCTATGCGGCGTTGTGTGGCATCAATAACGGATTTGATTGCACGGATGGGCATCACTTTGGCTTCGGGTGCGGTGCCGGTGATGGCCCCGGGCGTGCCCGTTTTGCCCGCCGCATTTACGGTTCCCCGTGACGCAACAACAGACATCACCAAAGTGCCGTGACCGGGATGTTTCATAAATCCGTTAGAGAACCGGTCATGTGCATCCGATCCACCCTCAACCAGATTTATTTCACCCTGTTGGGTCGTGACCCCGCGCAGTTCAGCATGATCGGAATAACCTGTGTCAATCACCGCGACCGTTGATCCCGCACCTTTGGTGTGTTGCCAAGCCCCAAGCGTGTCAATTGCCGGATGATGCCATCCGAAGGGCAGATTGTTGTCACGTGGTGTTTCACAAAAACTGAACAGGCTTTCATTGCCCGCCGCAACAGCATGCGCACCAAACAGGCTATCGGCTAAAACCGGATTGGCCTCCTGAACCTCAGTTGCCGTTTTCAGCGCGCGGGCAAATTCAAATATCCGCGCTTCTTGGCCTAGGGGGTCAACCTCAGGGAAGTCGACAAAGAAATACCGGTCATTGCCAGCATCAAAAGTCGCTTCAACGTCCAATACGGCTTCAGGCAATACGACTTGCACCTTTTCGCGCATCTTAGCTTGCGAAAGCGGCGTTTGCGTCACCAATTCAATTGAAAGCGGTTCGCGATCCTGCGGCACCGGTCCCCGCCGCAATTGGGTATAAATATCCTGCGCCATAATTCCCCCGCCAAAATGAACAATTCTAAAATAACGGGAATTATATCACCGAATCGGAGATTCTCAAAATGACGGATTTGGAGTTGGGAAAATAATGCGCAATTGGCCAAGCGGCCCAAAGAAAGCTTGGCGCAATTCGCGAGGCCGTCAGTGGCCAGATTTGAAAAGATCGTTTGAGCAAACATGCACCGTTCATTTTGGAAAACGGTGCATGTTAAATTTGAGGATCAGCCAAGCTGCGCGGCGGCGCGTGCAAGAGCTTCGATCCCATCCCAGTCCTGGGCTTTGATCAGATCATTTGGGGCAACCCAGCTACCGCCAGCGCAGATCACGTTGGACAGACCAAGGTAATCGTTAGCGTTCTTGGGGTTGATCCCTCCGGTTGGACAAAAGGTAATCTGTGGCAAAGGTGCGCCAATCCCTTTGAGAGCAGGAACACCACCCGCCGCTTCTGCTGGGAAGAACTTTTGAACGTCATAGCCCCGTGCCAGCAACCTCATTGCTTCCGAAGCTGTTGCCGCTCCCGGTAGCATCGGCAGGCCTGCAGCCTCAGTGGCGTCCAACAAAGAGTCTGTGGCCCCGGGAGAAACACCAAAAGTTGCTCCGGCATTGATGGCGTCAGTCACATCCTGAGCGGTAACAAGCGTTCCTGCCCCAACATGACCACCGTCAACCTTTGACATTTCGGAGATCGCCTCAAGAGCAACCGGGGTGCGCAAAGTCACCTCAAGGACGGGTAAACCGCCGCGTACCAACGCTTCTGCCAAGGGGCGCGCATCGGCAATGTCATGCACCACCAAGACAGGGACGATGGGTGCCAAAGCACAGAGTTTACGTACATTTTCTGAACGGGAGAGTGTCATCTATTTTCCTACCAGCCAAATACTGACGCGCCTGTGTCAGCAGTGCCAACCGAGGCGCGAAATGGATTAAAGAGCTCTCGGCCGGTACCTGCGTGGTTGGCTGAGAGATCCGCGGTTTCAGGTTTGCGTTCAGATGCGTCTGGCGCCAGGTTTTCTAGAGTCCCGGAAACTGCATCGACCCGCAACATGTCGCCATCGGCAACACAGGCAATCGGGCCGCCATCGACAGCTTCGGGGCAGACATGGATTGCCGCTGGCACCTTGCCTGATGCACCCGACATTCGGCCATCCGTAACCAAAGCCACTTTTTGTCCACGTCCTTGCAATATCGCCAGCATCGGCGTGAGACTGTGCAGTTCTGGCATGCCGTTCGCTTTGGGTCCTTGGAAACGCACGACAACGATTACGTCATCTGTGAATTCCCCTGCCTTAAACGCCTTTTTAACATCTTCTTGCGTGTGGAACACACGTGCGCGCGCCTCCACAACCTGATGTTCGGGTGCTACCGCAGAAACCTTCATGACACCAGTGCCCAAAGACCCCACCAACCGTTTCAGGCCACCTGAGTTTTGGAAAGGGCTGGTGATTGGGCTTACAATCTTGGGATTAAGGCTTTCTTTTGTGCCAGCTTTCCACGTCAATTCACCGTCCTGAATAAACGGCTCTTGGGTATAATGAGCCAACCCCTCGCCCGCTACAGTCTTGGTATCTGGATGCAAAAGTCCGCCCTCAAGCAATTGGCCGATCAAAAAGCCCAAACCCCCTGCAGCGTGGAAGTGATTTACATCTGCTAGGCCATTTGGATAGACCCGCGCCAATAAGGGGACCAAATCTGATACATCGGAGAAATCTTCGGGCGTCAAGATAATGCCACCCGCCCGGGCCATTGCAACCAAATGGATCAGCAAATTTGTAGACCCTCCTGTCGCCATTAAACCGACGATACCGTTCACAAACGCCTTTTCCGACAGGATATCGCAGACAGGCGTGTAATGATTGCCCAATGCAGAAAGCGAAAGCGCCCGTCGTGCGGCCTCTGCTGTCAAAGCGGTACGAATGTCGGTGTTCGGTGTAACAAAGCTGGCACCCGGCAGGTGCAGACCCATGAACTCCATCAACATCTGGTTCGTGTTCGCCGTGCCGTAAAAGGTACATGTGCCCGGACCATGATAAGCCGCCATCTCCGCTGCCATCAATTCTTCACGGCCACATTCACCCGCAGCGAACTTTTGCCGAACCAGCGCTTTTTCATCGTTCTGCAGTCCGCTGGTCATTGGCCCGGCGGGTGCAAACACTGCGGGCAAATGGCCAAACGCCTGCGCACCAATCACGAGGCCCGGCACGATTTTGTCGCATACCCCTAAAAAGACCGCTGCATCAAAAGTGTTGTGGCTCAGCGCGACTCCGGTCGCCATAGCAATAACATCGCGGGAAAAAAGGCTTAGTTCCATGCCCGCTTCGCCTTGCGTGACGCCATCGCACATTGCCGGAACACCGCCAGCCACCTGAGCTGTGCCTCCAACTTCGCGGGCCGCGTTGCGCAGGATATCGGGAAAAACTTCAAATGGTTGATGTGCTGACAGCATGTCGTTGAACGCAGTGACGATGCCAAGGTTGCCCCCAATGCCTCGCGCCAGCTTGTCTTGATCCTCGCCTGCGGCAGCAAAAGCGTGTGCCTGCCCGCTACAGGACAAATGTGCGCGTGAAGGCCCCTTGGATTGCGCTGCTGTCATGCGTTCAAGGTATTGCTCCCTTGGTCCCGCACTTCGGGCCACGATACGGTCGGTGATGGATTGGAGTATTGGCTGCACGGACATGGGGCTCTCCATTTGTTAGCGCTAACAGTGTCGATCTAGCCCGGGAACAACGTTTTTGCAACGGTGAAAGCTCAAATTGTATCAGAATAACGCCTTTGAGGACGAGGAGCGTCAATTTGATGTCTGAAGTCTGCGTCGCCGCACGATCATCTGTGTCCCGAAAGAATGAAAAAGGGTGCCCCGGTGGGACACCCTATCAAAGAAAGCTGCATTTTTTTCGCAGATCGCGGTGCCATTAAGGCAAAAGTTTAGATCAACGATCCGATGTGCGCCGACGTATCCAGCATGCGATTGGAGAAACCCCATTCATTGTCATACCAGCTGACCACGCGGACCATCCCATCCTTTGTCACCGAAGTCAGATCAGGCGCATAGGTCGACGACATTGGGTTATGGTTGAAGTCTGAGGACACCAACGGCGCGTCTTCATATCCCAAAACACCATCCAACGGACCATTCGAGGCGGCTTGCATCGCCGCATTGATCGCCTCAACACTTGCCGGTTTTTCTGTCATCAAGCTCAGATCGACCAGTGAAACATTGGCCGTTGGTACACGGATAGCCGATCCTTCAAGACGGCCTTCAAGGTTGGGCAGGACCAAAGAAATCGCGCGCGCAGCTCCGGTGGATGTTGGTATCATCGACAAAGCGGATGCACGCGCACGATAGAGATCTTTGTGGTCGCGGTCGTGGGAAGGCTGGTCGCCCGTATAGGCGTGGATCGTGGTCATGTACCCTGTTTTGATGCCAAAGGTATCATCCAGAATCTTGGCCACAGGTGCCAGACAATTGGTCGTGCATGACGCATTTGACACGATTACATCCGCGCTGGTCAGCTCTGTATGGTTCACCCCGAAAACAACTGTGCGGTCAACGTTAGATGCCGGTGCAGAACACAAGACGCGTTTACTGCCATTTTCAAGATGAGCCGCCGCAGCATCGCGGCTGTTGAACCGCCCGGTACACTCCAGCGCAACATCAACATCCCCCCATGGCAGATCGGCAGGCTTTGGGATCGCGGTAAGCGCAATCTTGCGCCCGTCGATGATCATCGTATCGCCTTCAACGCTGACAGCATGATTAAACACGCCATGTACGCTGTCATATTTCAGCAGGTGCGCCAGATTTTCAGGCGAAGCCAAATCATTGATGGCAACAACTTCAACATCCGTGCGACCGGTTTCGAACAGGGCCCGCAGAACACAGCGGCCAATACGGCCAAATCCGTTGATTGCAATGCGCGTAGTCATGGGCGTAGCTCCTTGTGTGACTTGGAAAATTTTCCTCGGGGGCTTGTTAGCGCTAACAAGAAAAACAATCAAGCAATCCCAAAAGGAATTTGGTTAGACCTTTCACATTTAAGTTAACAATACTGGTGCTTTTGCGGCCCAGAAGAAAGCTCAGACCGGGTTTGGAACAGGTTTCCCCTCAAAGAAGGCAATCAGATTGGCAACGGCCATCATACCCATTTCCTCGCGGACTTCTTGGGCCGCGGTGCCCAGATGCGGAAGCAATGTAACGTTTTCCATATCGCATAAGGCTTGCGGAACCTGAGGTTCAAATTCATAAACATCTAGTCCGGCCCCTGCGATCTGCTGATTTTTCAACGCATCAATCAACGCAGCTTCTTCAATAATGTCGCCACGGGCAATATTTACTAAATAGCTGTGTGGACGCATTGATGCGATGGTACCACGATTGATCAAGTGACGTGTTTGAGGCGTTGCAGGCACAGCGAGCACAACAACATCTGCCGTAGCAAGTACCTCTTCCAAAGTATCCAATTGGCGGGCTTTGAACGGCAGATCAGACAATTTGGAGCGATTGTAAAACACCACTTCCATGCCAAAACCAAGCGCTGCACGTTTGGCAATCGCTTGTCCGATCCGCCCCATGCCAACAACCCCCAAAGTCTTTCCACTCAGATGCATCCCCAAAAGCTGCGTTGGATGCCATCCTTCCCAATGTCCGGCACGCACCATTCGCTCCCCTTGCCCCGCGCGGCGGCAGGTCATCAACATCAGTGTCATGGCAATGTCAGCGGTCGCATCGGTGACAGCACCCGGAGTATTTGTGACCTCAATCCCCACAGCACGGGCGGCGGTGGCATCAATATGGTTGAACCCAACGCCGAAATTCGCAAGCAATTTGCACCGCATATCTTGCGTAAAAAATTCGGCTGAAAACGCATCCCCCAAGGTTGGCAATACAGCGTCATATTCCGTCAGCGCGACGCGTTTTTCATCATCAGTCAAAACCGCATTGCTGGGGCGCACGTCCACATCAAATTTTGACTTTGCGGCCGCGATTACTTTTTCAGGAAGAGGACGGGTGATGAGGAGGCGCGGCATTGTATTTCCTTTTCTTTAGCAATGCCGCGAGGATCATCACGACGGGACACCATCGTCAACAAAGAAGGTCGCAAGCACGCCCATGCCGTCAAACGCACCTCCGTCCACCGCCGTCAATTGTGTCCCGTTGCTCCCGACCGATGTCAGTATCCAATCTCCTGCGCCCGTTTCGATGTCGAACAGATCGTCCGTATCTATATCCACATCTATCCGTTCATTGGCATCTGCTGCATTGCCTGAAACCAAGGCCAACACATCGTCCACATCAATCGTTAGTCGGTTTTCCTGCGCATTTCTGATGTCAATGATTTCTACATCTGCCAAAGGTGCGCCGAGGCCACTTAGATCCACCAACACACCCAAAGGCAGATCACCCAATCCAAAGTCGGAATCAATGCCGACTTCCAACAAAGGTGTGGCGCCAATGCTATTGCCCACCCCAAATAGGGTATAGTCAAAATCACCATCCGCACCGAGCTGAATTTGGAAAGGCACAACCGTAAAATCGCCGTCCGCTTCAAATCCGCTTAGGAACAAGTTGTGCGTTCCCACATCAAGCCCGGTGAATCTTCCATTCACACTTAGATTTCTGGACGATGGATCAAAGGTCAGGAAGTTCGGCAACTCGCCGTCAACAAAGGTCTGGCCAAATTTATACGTAATGCCGGTAAAGGCATCATCGTCACGGAAGAAAATTGGGTTAACCTGATAGATATTCGCACTGCCTTGCTCAAACCCCTCTCCGTCTAAATCAAACGACACGGGGGCATTGTCACCTAAAGAATCCAGCCCTGCGACAACCAGTGACACGGTTGCAGACTCCACCTGCGATCCGTCATCTGATGCGATCAGATACGTAAAAGTATCCGTCGTTTCTTCTCCTAGGTCCAATCCGTTCAACAAGGATGAGGTTGTTGGATTATAAAACAAATCGGTGCCCGAAAGCGTCAAGGTCGCGCCTTGTGCGCTGTATGCATCCACCTGAATAAAATTGACCCCCAGACCACCGGGATCGTCATCGTTTGCCAAAAGCGTCAGAGTCGAAATGGTCGCCGGAATATCCTCATTCGTGACTGCGGTGCCTCCCGGACTAAGGTTATCGTCATTTGCGACGATATTACCCGGAGGACCCCCGTCAGTTACACCCGTGACATCAATCGTCGCTGTTCGTGCAATGGCAACTGTGCCGTCAAAGACATCATAGGTCAGTTCAAGCGTTGCCACATCGCCCGTATCCAACGCGCTGAAATCTGCTGGATCAAATTCCACTTCGCTGCCAGCAAGCTCCAGTTCCGGTGATGGACCAGCCCCTGTCCATTGGAAAGCAAAGTTTGTCACTTGCAGGCTATCGATTAAATCTGGATCTGTTGCGCCAGAGAGCAGGTCTAAAACTTGCGGACTTGCGTTTTCATCGATGCTTCCGAAATCAAGGTTTTCAAAAATCGGCGCGTCATTAATACCTGTGACATTGAACGCCAAACTGCCCGTTGCCGCGGCACCGTGTTCATCTGTCGCCGTATAAGTGAGATTAAAGGTCTCAACCTGTCCTGCTGCCAAAAAGGTATAGGCGGCGTTGGTGGGGTCAAATGCCCAGTTTCCTGCACTATCAAGCGTAACGCCAGCCACCGAATTGGTAGCTGCAAAGGTGATCGTATCACTTTCTATATCTGTCACGTCCCCCGCAATTGACCCGGTGACAACAGGGGGGCCGCTAAACTCAAGGAAATACCCAGCCAGAGAAATGAACTCAGAAATGTCATTCCACGTCCCATCACCAAAAGTATGGAGCGCATCCTCGGTTAGCGCATTTCCAGCGAGCGGTTCACCTGTTGCCCAATTCTCAAAGGCGCCTCCAATAGGGGAACCAAAACTTGTGCCTTGCCAAAATTGTTGCCCGGCCTCAGGGCCATCGACCCAGATCCATTGATCCTCAACGCCTGCATCGGATGCCCCTAGCCAGCCAACCCCAGTAGGGCTGGGCAGGTTATCAATGAAGGCCTGTTCTCCAGCCGAGGTTATCGTGGCCAGATGCCCGCCTCTAAGAGCGGCATCCTCCCGCGCGTCAGCCCAATTCGTCTGTGCGTTTACATATTGATAGAAATGATCATTCCCACCATCCGCTTCGCTCCATTGCACCCAACCTGGACCCGGGGGTGGCGTCCCAGCACTGGCAGTGCTTACATTCGCGCTGCTGTTTGTCACATTCGGTGCGGTATTCAGCAGGTTCACTGTTATCGTACCGCTGGCCGTCCCACCGTCACTATCCAGCACGTTATAGGTAAAACTATCGGTCCCTAAGGCACCTGCATTTGCCGTATAAAGGATCGTGTCGTCCGACACATCGCTGGTGCCTTTGTCATCGATACTAACAAGCCCCTGCCCCGCCACGCTGACACCGTTCAATGAAACGGAATCGCTATCAATATCCGACACAAGTGCCAGTGCGTCGATTTCGATGGGAATGGTGTCAAAGTCGTAGTCTACAGATGTATTCGGCGCCAACGGGTTATCATTTGCACCTGTAACCGTGAACGTTACGGTTCTCACCTCAGAAACCGCGCCGACACTATCCTGCGCCTGAACCTCAATAGATATGCTTTCAAATTCGCCTGCCCCAAGAGCCTCGAATTCCCCGTTAGGGTCATAGGTAATGATGGTCCCATCAATTTCGGCGCTACCTTTGCTTGGGCCTGATAGAATCTGATAAGACAGCGTAGTGCCATCCTCACCGTCATCAACATCATCAGCAAAAGGGGACAGATCCAAAGGAACCATCGGGCTCTCTTCACCGATACCGACGCCAGCGCTCAAAAGTGTCGGCGCGTCGTTGACCCCGGTAACGGTTACCGTAACCTCACCTGACCCCTGCGCTCCCTCGCTGTCTTCAGCCACAATGGTCACGGCGACATCTTGTGTCGCTCCCATAGCCAAAGACTGAAAATCGCTTCCTGGATCGAATTGAAGCCTCGGACCACCGGCAGATGAAATTATCGAAGCCCCTGCCACAGGCGACTGAATCGAATAGGTGAGTGTTGACCCGTCTTCGCCAGTGTCGACATCAGAACCCAAGGCCGTCAGGTCAAGATCAACGGCCGCCCCGTCCTCCGTCGCCGCGAGAGTCCCGGCGCTGACAATCGGGGCATCATTTGTACCGGTGATTGTGATTGTGACGTCTTGCGTGGCCGTCTGACCTTCAGAGTCAGTAACAGTTGCACGAAAAAGATCTACTGTGGTTTGCCCTTCGGCAAGATCGTTCCCCGCGAGCGGTGCCAAGAAATAGCTCCACTCCCCGGACAGGGCATCGATACTCGCCGTTCCAATGTTGTCCGCAGCCAAGGATGTGATGAACCAAGTGCCGACAGGTCCGTCATCCGAAAACGTCAACGTTCCCGTCGCCACCGCCACGCCACCTGACGGCGGCACGCCGATGCCTTCCTCGCGTGCGGTACCCGTCGCATCTTCAAGGGTTGAGGTGATGACCGGAGACCCATCAGTACCCGTCACCGTGATGGTCAATGTGGCGCTATCGGAGGCATTTTGCGGGTCTTCGACATCCAGATCAATGACCACCTGGCGTTCTTCCCCCAGCTCAAGATCATCAAAATCCGTTCCCAATTGGAACGTAAGCGTCGACCCAACTAGAGACGTGGTTCCTAAACCCGGTGCGTCCGTCACCGAAAATGTCAAATCCGCAACCGTGTCCTGCGCATCTGGATCGCCTGCGAAATCCGCAAGATCAACAACAACACTCCCCGCGTCACTTTCAACGCTGCGCATCGTAGCTGCCAAAGTTGGTGCGTCATTACTGCCATTCACAATGATCTGGATCGATTGCGTATCCGTCAATCCATCTGCATCGGTAATCGTCGCGGTAAACACTTCTTCGACGAATTCGCCCTGACCCAGACTGTCTGCTGCCGCATTATTTAGCGTATAGGTCCATTCCCCAGTTGTCGCATCGATGCTTATCATCCCCAAAGTGGTCAGATCGGGACTAATGGACCAAACACCGCTGGTCGGGCTGGCCGCGTCCACATCCGTATAGGTCAACTGCCCCGTGGCCACAGCAGTTCCTGTGATTGTCCCGGCTTCGGTGACGGAGCCATTGCCAGCGCTTGAATCTGACGTAATGACCGGAGCATTAGACGTCCCCGTAACAGTGATTGTCACGTCATTGGTATCCGTGGCGCCGCGATCATCCGTTGCGGTAACTGAAAGGACAACAGTGCTCGATTGCCCATCGGACAAATCGTTAAAGTCACCATCCGGGCTAAAGATCAGGGTGGTTCCTTCGATGGAGGCAGATCCTTGGGCAAGGGGGCCACCATTCAAAGTGTAGGACAACGACGCACCATCGTTTTCAGCATCCAAATCCGATCCAAGAGACGCAAGGTCCACATTCAATAATGGCGCACTCTTAAGTACACTGGCTGTACCGCTGCTTAAAACCGGTGCGTCATTGGTCCCCGTCACCGAGATGGTAATTTCTTGCGCGTCGGTTTGCCCGTCCTCGTCTGTGATCGTTGCAACAAAGGTATCTGTCGCTTGCTGACCTGCATTCAACGCATCCTTACCCGGGACCGTTAACGTATAGGTCCAGACGCCCGTCTCTGCGTTGATGCTAATATTTCCAAGTGCGGATCCTGCCGGAGCAACCGACCATATACCCGATGTTGCCGTGGTGGCGTCATTATCGATATAGGTCAATGTGCCAGAAATGCTGACTGGTCCGCCAAGGACCGGCGGCACGTCTTCGACCAGGCTCCCTTGGGCCGCAGATATCGGCGACGTGATTATGGGGCCTGTATTCGTCCCCGTTATTGTGATGACAACATCTGATGCGGTCGTGACCCCAGCTGGATCAGACGCAGTGATTGATACGGTAACATCACGGCTCTGACCCTCAAGCAAATCGTCAAATTCACCTTGGGTGAAAAAGGTCAGCTCGGAGCCGTTGATCGAAGCAGCCCCCCCATCCGGTTGCCCAGAGATCGCAAATACCAGTGTTTCACCATCCGGATCAAAACCAAGCCCGGTCAAGGAAATCGTCACAGTTGGTTCCTGTGCCACCAGTACCGCCGTTCCTGAAACAAGAACCGGCCCATCGTTTTGGCCTTCTAGCGAAATTGTGATTGTCTGATCAGCAGTCGCACCCAGACTATCCGTAACGGTAGCAGTAAATGTCTCGGTCGCGGTTTCGCCACCTTTCAGACCCTGCGCAGCATTTTGATCAAGCGTATAGGTCCATTCGCCCGTGTCCGCGTCGATGACGATTTGCCCCCGGCTTGGCCCATCAGCCGAAATCGACCAGCGTGCTGTTTCACCCGGTGCCGCATCTGGATCGACAAAGCTCAGTTGACCAGAGGCGACAGAAACACCGTCCTCAGCCACAGTTCCCACAAGGTCTTGCGGTGCCGAGATAATCTCCGCTTCGTCATTACTTCCTTCTACCGTGATGGTAATCACCTGAGACGCCGTACCGCCAAAAGGGTCGGTCACTGTGGCGAGAAAAGTCTCAATGACTTCGTCCCCCTCACGCAGGCTGTTGGCGGCTTCTTCGTCCAAGAAATACTGCCATTGTCCTGTTGCGGGATCGATGGTCATTGTACCAAAACTGGCCTCTTGAACCGCGATGCTCCAAACCGCTTCTCCCGGCGCGCCGTCCTGATCCGTATAGCGCAAGGTACCCGTGGCGTTTGGCCCTTCTGTCGTGTTGGCCTGAGAACGTTCAAACGTCTGAACACTGTCCGGGTCAACACGGCTCTGGCGCAAACCGTCTGCCCCCACAGGAACACGCGATGAGGCGACAATGGCGGAATTGTCAAAGCCACCTTCAACCACGCGCGCAAACACGTCTTCGATCGAAAAGACGATTTCCGGCGCATCATTGGTACCTGTTATCGATATACTGATGTCCTGAGACGCGCTCGCCCCACCAGCATCTGTAATCGTTGCGGTGAAGACTTCGGTGATTGTCTCACCGTTGCCCGGCGCGTCAGCAGGATCTTGCGACAAGACATACGTCCAACGGCCAGTCGCCGGATCAATCGAAATGGACCCTATATCAGTCTCGTTACCTGCATCAGCGGCAATGCTCCAAATGGCCGCCTCTGACCCTTCATCCACATCGGTGTACTCCAACACACCTGACACCGTCCCGGTGGTTACAACGCCAGTACCTTCAAATTCCTCGGCACGTGGTCCTGTCACAAGCGAGGCTGATGTCTGTTCTACTGCCGCAATAATTTCAGGACTGTCATTTGTGCCAGCAACTGTGATGATCAGGGTCGTCGTATCACTTGCGCCATCCTGATCAGTGATCGTAGCCGTAAATATTTCATCAAAAGTATCACCATCCGTCAGCCCATCAGTGGCTGCTTGATCCAATGCATAGGTCCAGATGCCAGTATCTGCATCAATGGAGATTGCTCCAAAACTTGTTGCATTTCCGCTGTCCGCAGCAATGGTCCAAGTGCCCGTCGCAATGTCTTCATCCACATCAACATAGGTCAATGTACCACTGACAGCGCCGCTTCCCGCTAAAGTGCTCGCCCCTTCTTCAAGGCTTACGGCCTGCACCGTCCTAAAGCTGACAATCGGTGCATCATTTACAGGATCTACGACAATCGTGATTTCAGCTGTCTGGATTGCCCCATCAGCATCAATGCCCGAGATTTCAAAGGTATCTGTGCCGTCAAAATTGGGATCAGGTGTGTAGGTAAATGTCCCATCAGAGGCAAGAACGACCAACCCGTTCTCAGCGCCGCGTGATAGAGAAACTGCAATCTGCTCACCATTACCGCCAGAAATCGGAACGCTGGTTGTCACAGAGGTATCTTCGGTTGATTGCACCGCAAGATCGGAAAGTTCTGGCCGGTTGTCGTTGTCCGTTACCTGAACACCCGGATCGCTGGTCGGCGGGGTTAAAGACGCATCATCGTCTTCGTTACCACCCGATTCTGGCTCAATGATCTGTTCGTCCGTGCCGTCCAATTCAGGATTACCGCTACCGGATTCGCTGCCCTCGCCAGAATCGCCCCCCTCTTCATCAAGCGGGGGTGGCGCGATGGGCGTTGTTTGATCCGGCGCATCGTCGGATTCTTCGCCCTCCTCCTGACGGTTTCCTTGGTCACCATCCTCGTTGTCATCGCGATCTCTGTCTTGAAACTCGACAAAGTTCTGCCCCTGTTGAACACGTCCAACGGCGGATTGGAACGCGGCCAATGCCTGAGACAAAAGAAACGCATCATCTGCAAGTCCTGCAGCGTCCCGTTCCACTTCGACAGGTGGTTCGTTGGTGAAAGGAGGAGAGATGATCCACTTGGTTTCGGTTCCGGTGATTGTCGTAATCAAGTTGCCGGCAAGATCGAAAAGTTCGATCGCACCAAGCCCACCATCCGGGTCTGGATTCAAGGAAACAGTGACTGTCGTGACACCATTCGTCGTTTGAATATCAATCTTGCCCGTCGTGCCACGGATCCCCATGGTTGCCGCAGGAGATTGAATTTCAATGCCCCCTGTTTTGGCCGTCTGCCCTGCAATAAAGACAAAACTACCCTCCACCAAATTGAATACCGCAGAATTATCATTGGCCTGCGGATCGTAAATCAATTCGTCCAGCACCATCCGAGATCCGGATGCCAGGGTGAAAATCGTGCCATCCGCAAAAGTAAGCCCCAAGGTGCTGCCGTTTTCTGTGCGCACGACATCGCCCTGAAACACCTTGGTCCCGATCTCCAGCTCAACCGTTGAACCATCTGTGCGTTGTACAAACGCGGCTCCAGTCAAAGTCTCCACCTGACCAATCGCATCCGCCAGATTTACGCCGCCGGATTGTGCATATTGTGCAGGAAACAGCGGACCGGCCAGACGATCCACAACGCTGCCGCGCAGGATCGCACCATCAAAAGCAACAAGATCGGCCGGAACTTCGGTGTCGAAATATCCCACCAACCGCGCTTCTTGGCCGTCAGCCGTTTGCAGGATCAAATCCTGACCGCTACGGCCGTACTCAGAAGTGAAAATCGAAAGGTCCTCAGGCAATGCCCAAGTCCCATCAGGTTCAATTGCGAATTGCAGTTGAGGGGTGCCAGAAGTGGTGTCGGTCGTCTGTGTAAAGAACATTAAATACGTCCTTGATGGGTGCTAAAATAATATATCAAACTATCTGCCAAAATTGCAGTGATTTCAAGTAAATGGGCAGAAAACTCAGCTTTTCAACCCTAAGGTAGTCAAATAGACCAATCACCCCATGACTGTTGCTCATCAGGGCCAAATCCGTCTAGGGTTTGCCCATTAATGACCAGAGAATTATGAAAACACTCAAGTGGATTATCCGTAGGTTTGATTGGGCGCGCAGTGTCGCGCTCGGGCTCTTGGTTTTGCTGCTAATGGTCCGTATCTGGGATCATGACTTTGTCCAGACCTTTAGGTTTCAGGCCTTTGATCTCTACCAACAAATCAAGCCACGACAAGCCGGGCAATTCCCCGTCACTATTATTGACGTGGATGATCAAAGCCTTGCAGAAATTGGTCAATGGCCATGGCCACGCACAACCATCGCCGATCTTGTTGGCAAAACGACACAAGCGGGCGCTGTGGCTATGGCTTTTGACATCATCTTTGCGGATCCTGACCGGTTGTCCCCGGAAAACATCGCAGCGGACAATCAGGCTCTCCCCCAAGATGTGCGTGACGCCCTAAGCGCCCTGCCCAGCAGTGATAGCATATTGGCTGACGCCATAGGCCAAGCGCGCGTGATCATGGGTGAAACCAGCATCCGGAAGGACACCGGTGAACAGCAAAATAAGGCCAACGGCCCAAAAGTAGAATTCGCCTTTCTTGGGCCAGACCCGACACCCTTCATGATGCAGTTTCCGGACCTTGTTCAAAATATGCCAGTCTTGGACGCGGTTGCCAGTGGGCGTGGCATTTTCACTGTCCGACCGGACACAGATGGCGTGTTTCGGCGTGTGCCTTTGGTGATGACTGTCCAAGAGCAAATCCGTCTTGGATTGTCCGTTGAATTGTTGCGGGTGGCGACGGGCGGTGGCGCTTTTGCTGTGAAATCCAACGCGGCGGGCATTGATGGTGTGGTTGTCGCGCGGCAACTGGTGTCCACATACCGGGACGGCACTGTCTGGCCTTATTTCGCACCCTCCTCACCAACGCGTTTCGTCTCGGCTTCGGATGTTCTGACCGGGCGTTTGCCGGCAAATCGGCTGGCAGGGCAGTTGGTTTTTGTTGGCACCTCCGCCATCGGTTTGGAAGATTTCCGCGCAACCCCACTGGGCATCGCAATGGCGGGCGTCGAAATACACGCACAGGTGCTCGAGAACATTTTGGGCAAGACCATGTTGGTTCGGCCGAACTACGCCATCGCAATTGAGCTGGTAACGATTGTGATTCTTGGGTTGTTGATGATCATTCTGGTTCCGTTCCTCGGCGCGGCATTTACGCTTGGTTCCACGATTGTGGTCATGGGGGGCTATGTCACTGGTTCTTTCTACGCGTTCTCATCCTACCGATTGATGCTTGATCCAACATATCCCACTGTTGCTGTGGCATTGATTGCAATGTTTATGGCAACCACCAACTACCTGCGTGAGGAACGTGAACGCCGCCAGATCAGGGGCGCATTTGGTCAATATGTTTCACCAGATTTGGTCAACCAATTGTCTGATGACCCCGACCGCCTGATCCTTGGCGGGGAACGTCGTCCACTTTCCATTCTGTTCACGGATGTGCGTGGATTCACAACGATCTCTGAGAGCTTCAAGGACAACCCTGCCGGTCTGACCCTGCTGATGAACCGGTTTTTGACGGTGTTGTCTAACGCGATCCTGCATCACGGTGGGACCATCGACAAATTCATGGGGGATGCGGTGATGGCATTCTGGAATGCCCCCTTGGACCATCCAGACCATGTTCGATCCTCCTGCAGGGCTGCATTGAAAATGTTGGCTGACGTCGAAGCCCTGAATGCCCTGCGCGAAGCCGATCACGATGGATCAGAACCCCTACACCGAATTGATGTTGGGATCGGCATCAACACAGGTGATTGCGTCGTAGGCAACATGGGCAGCGACACCCGATTTGACTATACCGCCCTTGGCGATGCGGTAAACCTTGCGTCCAGATTGGAAGGTCAATCCAAAACTTACGGAGCCGGGATCATCCTTGGAGGTCCAACAGCAGAGCCATTGATCGACGAATTCGCCGTTCTTGAACTTGATCTGATCCGCGTCAAAGGCAAGACTGAGCCGGCACAGGTGTTTGGCCTTTTCGGGGATGAGACTCTGGCAGAAACGCCCGCTTTTCAGACGCTATCAACCCTTAACAAACAGATGTTAACAGCCTACAGGGCGCAAGACTGGGAAACTGCCGAGGAGGCTCTGCAAGAGACCGAGGAGGCTGCCGCGCCTTTGAACTTGTCCCTGCACACCTATGTCGCGCTTTATCGCGATCGCCTGGCGGCCATCAAGCAAAGCTCCGTTGACCCGGATTGGGACGGTGTTTTCACCGCAACCAGCAAATGATCACCGCTCTCGCAACGCCTCGGAACGCGCACGCAAAACCGGCTTGCCCAAGTAGCTTAGTACAGACTTGCGTCCGGTTTGAATATCAACAGAAGCCACCATGCCGGGGATGATCTCAAGGCGATCTTCCTCAGTTCCCAGATACGCCTGTTCCGTTTCAACAACGATCCGGAAAAACTGTTCTCCATTGGCGTTCTCAATCGTATCCGCCCCAATGCGTTTCACACTGCCCTGAAGAGATCCATAAATCAGGTAATCATAAGCTGTGATCTTTACACTTGCTTGTTCTCCCGGGCGGATAAACGCGACATCCTGTGGGCGAATATCAACCTCGATCAGCAACCGATCATCAATTGGCACAATCTCGATCAGCGCAGCACCCGGTTGCACAACAGCGCCGATTGTCGCGACATTGACGGTGTTCACAGTCCCCCGTGTCGGGGCACGAACAGCAGTCCTTGTCACACGGTCATTTGCCGCACGCAAAGTCTCTTGCACCACAGCCAATTCCACCTGCAACCGCGCCAATCGTTCACGCGCAGATGAGACATATGAAGCCCGCGCGGCTTCTATCTGGCTTTCCGCTTCTCGAATACTTGCATCCAGCCGCGGCTCAGACGCATTGGCAATGACCAGATCCCCCGCCAATTCCGCCCGTTGAGAACGCAACCGCAGCAATTCAATCTCAGGGATTGCCCCGCGTTCAAAAAGGTCTTCACTAAGCCCGATTTCCTTGTCCAACGGTTCAAGCGTAAAACCGATCTTGGCGCGCAATGCTTGGAGTTCGGCCTGTTCGGCTTCCCGCTGTAACAAGCGGTTCTGCAACACGATGATTTCCTGATCTAACTGCAACCTCCGGGACAGAAACACTTCTTTCTCTGCGCCTGTTGCCAGTGGATTGCGCTCTGCCAATCCGTCAGGGAATGCCATTTCATTCCTCAACCCGGCTTCTGCTTCCAATCGGGCTTTCTCGGCTAAAAGGGCTGCTTCTTGCTCCAATAACTCCCCCAACTGCGCAGAAAACCCTGTGTCGTCAAGATGCATCAAGACTTGACCAGCCTCGACCGTGTCCCCTTCAACAACGTCGATGGAACGTACGATCCCGCCCTCAAATGATTGCACAATTTGCACCTGCGAAGATGGGATTACGCGGCCCAACCCCCGCGTCACTTCTTCGAGTTCAAAGAAAAAGGCCCAGCCCAGAAACCCCGCAATGCCTGCCATCATAACAAACAATAGCCGCCAATGGCTGGTTGAGCGATCTACCAGTTCAGCACCTGAGATGTCGTTGATAAATTCACTATCTTGGGCATTTCGAAACATTGCGTTACTCCGCTGCCCGAGCGGCAGACATCTGTCGCAATTTTTCTGCAACCTCTGCGCGCGGTCCGTCCAATACCTTTTGACCTTTTTCAATCACCACCAAACGGGTCGCAATGTCAGCCAGCGATTGGCGATGAGTACACAAAATCAACCCCATGCCTTCTCGGGCCAATTCACCCAATCGCGCCGTAATCGTGGCCTCCATCTGCTGATCCATCGCGCTGGTTGGTTCGTCCAAAAATGCGATTTTGGGGTTACGCAGCACCATCCGCGCAATGGCCAGCCCCTGCCGTTGCCCACCAGAAAGCCGATTGCCTTTCTCTCCGATGAACTGGTTTAACCCTTCCGGGTTCTCTGAGATAAACGTGTCCATTGCCGCAAAATACAAAGCGCGGTGCACCTGTTCGTCGCTGGCATTTGGGCGCCCGATCAACAGATTTTCACGGATCGTCCCGGTAAACAAATCCGTATCCTGCGTCAGGTAAGCCACCCCTTCACGCAATTCAGCAGGATCATATTGCCCGATTTCCTGACCATCGATCAGAATGATCCCTGATTGCGGGGTCAGCAAACCGTTGCACAATTTTCCCAACGTACTTTTGCCTGATCCCACACGCCCCAACAACGCGGTTGCCTGTCCCGGCGCAAAATCCAACGTCAGATTATTGACCGCTGCAACAGGCGTGTCAGGATACCCGAAACTCACATCGCGAAAACTGATTGCGCCTTGCGTCACGCGTTCGCTCTTGCGCACAATTGCCGTGTTTTCGACCGGCAGCTTCATAAAACCGGACAAGGCCCGCATCGCCTTAAATGCATGCTGCGCGCGAAACAACGTTTGCGCGATATTGCCCAAGGGGGCCAAGACACGACCTGCAAGAATATTTGCCGCAATCAAACCGCCTACGGTAATCTGTGCTTCAGCAACCAGAAACACACCCCACAAGATGATGCCGACACTGACGGCCTGTTGCACCACCATTGTCCCAGTGATGGCAAAATTCGACCAAAAACGCGTCCGCCCTGAAATCAGCGCCGATTGCGCAACCGCTTTTTCCCATTCGCGTTGCATTACGGGCTCGGCGTTCAGGCTCTTGACCGTTTCAATCCCAAACAGCGATTCAACCAAAACCACATGCCGCTTGATGGCGATTTGCTGCGCTTTTTCAACCGTACGCCCAATCGGGATTTGTGCAAACAACGCCAAAACAATGACAACCGGAACAGCGATCAGCGGGACCCATGCCAATGGTCCGACAATCAGGAACAATACGGTTACAAAGACGCCAATAAACAACAGATCAATCAGGGAGATAAATGTTGAAGATGCAAAAAACTCTCTGACCATTTCAAAGTCACGGATGTTGTTGCTGATCCCCGCAGCGCCGCCCGGCCGATCCATCAATCGCACATTCATAGCCTGGCGAAAAATGCCTGTTGCCGCTTTGACATCCACCCGTTTGCCGATGGTCTCTAACATCCCGTTGCGCAGAATTCGCAGCAACATGTCCAACCCCATTGCAATTGCAACACCAATAGCCAAGGTCCAAAGCGTGACATATGCAAGGTTCGGAATGACCCGGTCATACACATTCATGACAAACAGCGGCAACGCGACACTAAGAATATTGATCACAAAAACTGCCAGAATAATCTGAACCCAAATTGTCCAATTGGCCCAGAAAGGTGTCCAAAACCAATGACGAAGAGGGGCCGCTTGCGTCCGTGCTTCGGGGGACAGCTGGCTCTCGGTACGGTCCCCTTCATACGTGATCAGCATGACCTTGCCATCCGTCTGTCGCGCCAATTTGCGCAACGGGATTTCCTTGACCAAGGGTCCCTCGGCAAGGTCGATCACCTCTGCCGTTTTACGCGCCCGGTCAATCGCTTGCACAATCAAGGGCGCCCCGCTTGCCTTATCAAACACCACGCAAGGCAAGACGATAGGATCAATGCGGCGCGCATCACGAATGCTGAGTTTAGATCGCAATCCGATGGCTTCCAACGCCCGCCCCGTCATCTCGCGGTCCGTCGGGTCAGGATCACTTGGCAGGCGCGCCAATACAGCTGCCTGAGAATAGGGCTGACCTAAATGCTGTGCGAACCAAACAACAATGCGCAATCCCGGATGCGCCGAAGGCTCAGCTAGGCTGGGCTTCGGCCCCGTCATCTCAGCGGTTCTACAACCGTGTTAAAAACTGCCGCCCTCGGAGATTGCTGCGCCTTTCCCTCATAATCAGGGGCAAATATCACATTGCTACTGGCCACACCAAAATGCGCGGCCAATTTCGACCGTGCTGCAAGAATGCGGTACCGGCTGAATGTCAGCGCTGCATCCGAGCTCGCCTTTTGGAACCGCACATTAAAGACCGTCCGTTCAGCTTCTAACAAGTCTATCAATGACCTTTTTGCCGCCGACAACTCATCCCGATATTGCCGCACAATCAGGTTGTTTGCCCGAAGCTGACCCTCAAGGATCTTGCTGCGTTCCACGTTCTTGATATAGGCATTCCACGTTCGGGCCGCCAATTCGCGCACCTCATCGGCTGCAACACGTCTTTCCAACTCCGCCTGTCTGGTCCGTTCTTTCAATCCCGCTGACTGCGAAGGGCGTCTTCCATTGTATAAGGTCCAATTCATCCGAACCCCGACAAATGCGTCCGTCCGATCAGAAGAATCGCCGTCCCGGTTAACGCCATGTGTCACACCAGCGTTTAATGTCACCCGAGGCTTGCGATCAGATGTTTTTACCCGCGCATCGAACTTGGTCTCCCGCGCCACCTTGTCGGCGATTTGCACCCGGAAACTGCTGCGCACCGCCTCAACCTGAAACGCGCGCAAGGTTTCAGGCATGGATTTGACCCCTGGCACGCTCATCTTGCCTTTGGGTTGATGCCCGACCACCCGTTCGTAACGGGCGTGAGCGTTTGCCAACGATTGATCAATACCGATCTTGGCATCCCGCGCGGCGGCAATCCGATCTTGGACCAGAAAACCGTCACTTTGTGGCAAACGCCCACCATTTACTAAGTCGCGTACCTGCGTTCCGATTTCCTCGTGGCGGGTAATATTTTGCGCGGCCAATTGCGTCAGTCCACGCAGGCGGATCACATCAACATAAGCCTCAACCGCATTCAAAGCGAGGGTCTCAGACGCATCCAGCTGGCGCAGGATGCTGGCATCCAATCGGGTCGCATTGCGATAAACAAGGTTTTCTCGCCTTTGCCCGTCAAACAGCGTGTATTCAACCCCGATCCCGATTTGCGCGGTTTCCTGAAAATTACCATTGTTTGACGCCGAGAGGCTCGCAGGGTCATCGACAACCTGCCCACCAACTTCGCCAAAAAGTGTCACCTCAGGTTGGTATTCGCCACGCAACTCCAGCATCTCAAACAAGGTTGCCCGCACATCCGCATCCGCCGCCTGCCCTGCAGGGTTATTCGTTACCGCCGAATGTACCGCACTTTTCAAACTTTCCGCGAAAGCCGCAGGTGCGACGACATTAAGCCCTAAAAGGCAAATTGCCAGCGCATCGCGCCTGAACTTTCCAAATTTCATCACCATGTTTTTATCTCATCAAAATTTACAAAAAAAATATTCCTCACGCCCAAGATCACTAAAAATAATATGGCGCAACCCACGTGATCACGGCGATTTCAACAGGCCAAACTTACCCTGTCATTGCAAGTAAAATCATAGTTAGCTGAAAAACCAAGACACAATTTTTCGTCTAGATGTGGTATTTTGACAGGTCCACAGATCGAAATCGTCTCATCACGGGTGCCAATTGGGCTTTCGTCCATTCTTGGTTGAAACGCGAAAGATTGCAGTTCCGTGGGCCGCACTGTATCTGGAATATCATTATGAAATCAGCGCTACAAAACCCCGCCGAATTGATCCAAACTGCTGAGGTCGTCCTGCCCGTCACGGACCTTAAGACCGAGATGCCCTTCTTCTTGACCACTTTGGGTTTTCGGTTGGACACGATCTATCCCGCCGATGATCCCGCTGTTGCTGTTGTCTCTGGCCATGGTCTTCGCCTCAGACTGGACCGCGATTGCCAACTTGATCCCGGCCTGATCAAAATTTATTGTGATCTATCCAAAGAACAGAACCACACAGAAACCACCCTGACCTCGCCCAATGGCAACCGCATCGAAATATGTGATGCCAACCCATCACTTGAAATACCACAGACACAACATTCCTTTATGGTCCGTCGCTTGGCAGACAGCGACAGTTGGATCATCGGCCGGGCGGGCATGCGTTACCGTGATCTTATCACTGACCGGTTGGGCGGATCGATCATAGCAAGCCACATCCGCATCCCAGATGGCGGACCCGTGCCCGATATGGTGCATTACCATACGGTCGGTTTCCAATTGATCTTTTGCTACCGGGGTTGGGTCCGATTGGTCTATGAAGATCAGGGGGACCCTTTCATCCTCAACGCGGGCGACTGCGTGATCCAACCTCCACAAATTCGGCACCGCGTTTTGGAAGCCTCTGAAAATGTAGAGGTCCTTGAGATTGGCGTGCCCGCCGAACATATCACCACAATCGATCATGAAATGACGCTCCCGAATGGCCTGGGTGACCCAGATCGCGAATGGGACGGCAGTAAATTTGTGCACCACAAAGAAGCAGAAGCCACCTGGTCACCTTGGCGCATTCCGGGATGGATGGCCCGTGACACAGGCATTGGTACCGGCACCAAAGATGTGGCTGGCGTGCAGGTCGCGCGCCCGGATGGCACAGACCATTTTGCCCCATGGACCAGCCACAACACTGACATCTTGTTTACCTTCGTAAAAGAAGGTCAGCTGACATTGGAAGCGGACACTGCATCAATGCAATCGCATGATCTTGTCGCAGGGGATGCTTTTGTCATCCCGCCGTTCCTAAAAACCCGCTTGAAAAACGTCTCACCGGATTGCGAATTAATTGAGACAACCCTGTCTGCAAAATTTGAAACCCAACGGCACGATTGATTAGACCAGAGGTGATTCTGATCAGGGTCAAGGATCGCGCAGCGACCAATCTTTGATTGGCATGTCCTTGAGGCTGGGCGGAATCGCCAGCCATTCTCGAAAAGGTGTCTTGAGCGCAGACTTGCGGCTCAAGCACCTCTCAGCATTGAAAACGATCTTCATACACCAAACGCCTGCCGGGATTGGCTCACCTTGGCGACACACGCCAAAAATGTCGTCGCGCTCCGCGCGTCAATAGGATCACGGTTGCATCGCAATCAAATCTTCCAAAACGGGTAATCGGTTTCTAATTCCCGAATGCCGCGCAGGGATCACCCCGTTCAATCGGAGCGGTCAGGACAAATCCATCAAAGCGCCCATCACTGTTGCCACCTGAGTGTTCACCGAACCCCACGCTAAACACCTTTACCTCAGATGCAGCCTGAGCAATGACAAATGGCACTCCCCAATCCGTTCGGGCATGGCCGTTTCCCGTGATCACAACAACCGGGCCACCATGTTCCGCCAGAGCCTCCAAAGCCGCTTGCGCAAACTGTGCGTCCCGTAATCTTTGTGCTTCGATCATACCGCCCATCATCTCAAGCGGCATTGCCTGACAATGAGCGTCAAATTGGAGGGTTTCTCGTGTTTGATACTCTGCCTCTGGCAAGGGTCTTGTAAGCCCATACCGGGCTGCATCCGACCCAAAAACCGCCGCCGCGCCCTCCGAAAAGGCTGCGCGAACCGTTTCCCTTGGCGCCGCCGCTCCCACCACAAAGGCACTGTCTAACGCAGCAAAAACCGGCCGGTAGATCTCAAACGAAGGCCAACCCGCGGCCTCCCAACCAATTGCCTCGCCCAACTTGCCCAAGTCATCCCCTTCAAACGCCCGCACAATCGCAGCCATTTGATGTGTCAGCATTTCAAAAACCACCGCGGCCGGTTCAATCTCTGTCATCAGCCGGGCTTGCCCTAAATGATGATCAGGGTTGTCATGCTGTTCCCCCAAAAGGACGATATCAGCTGCCAACATCTCTGCGCGCTGCGCCGCAGTCAGGTCCTGCGCATGAGGTTGGCTTGCGCAAAAAACTGCCGCAACAACACCCAAACACATTCTCAATTTCTCACTCCTCAAAATCCTTTTCCACATACCGTTGGCGCGCAGGGCCGCGATAGGTCCGGGTCAGGTCTTCTGCCACCTCGGTTCCGTCGAACATAAACGGTAATATGCCTTTTCGCAGCGATTTGCCCCGCATGTTCACGATATCCTGATCCGAGCGTGTCACACGTTGTGACATCCGCCGCCCCCATTGCGCCAACATCCCATAAAGCCGTTCAATCTCAGCAACATGTGCATCCCCTTTGGCCGAATCCTCAAATTCAGCCGGATCGTTGTCCAAATCAAATAGCATCGGCCTGAATCCCCCTTCGGCGTGCATCAATTTATAACGCCCATCGAATACCATAAAAAGCCGTGCATCTCGGGGGGACACGCCAAGTTTTGCCGCCTGCGGTGTTGCCGAATAATCATATTCACTGATCACACAGTCACGCCATTCTTCTGGCGCCTCGCCATGTAACCATGGCACCAAGGAACGACCTTCGATGATATGGTCAGGAACACGTCCACCTGCAGTCTCAACAAAGGTCGCAGCCAAGTCGATACTTTCAACCAGCGCATCACAGGTTGTGCCACGGGTCTCATCCGCTTGGGCACGCGGATCATAAATGATCATAGGAACTTTCACCGACGGCTCGTGGAACAAATCCTTTTCACCCAGCCAATGATCCCCCAGATAATCCCCATGATCCGACGTTAACACTATCATTGTGTCGCTCAATTTGCCCGTCGTCTCCAGATGATCCAACAAGCGGCCCAATTGATCATCACATTGTTTGATCAACCCCATATAGGCCGGAATCACCTTTTGACGGACATCTTCCCGCTGAAATGCCTGCGCGATCTTGTTTTCCATGTAAGCGCCGAAAACGGGATGAGGGTCTTTGCGTTCCTCTTCGTGTCGGGCGGGCGCAGGCACGTGGTTCGGGCCGTACATATCGTGATATGGTGCGGGCACGATGTAGGGCCAATGCGGCTTGATAAAACTGACATGGGCGCACCAAGGCCCGTCTTTTTCATCAATGAATGCAATAGTCTCTGAGGTCAGCCAAGGTGTTTCGCTGTCTTCCTCTCGGATGTTGGCCGGCTTATCTGCGTTGCGAAACATCCAACCTGATGCGATCTGGTCATCGCTGACACCTGCATTGGCGTAATCCGCCCAGGGGTTCTCTCCGTCATAGCCTTTGGTTTTAAGGTATTCATTATAGGGTGAGCGACGTTCATCATAATACCCGTCAGGTCCATAAGCCCAAAGACCATCATCCCTGATCCAGGTATCAAACCCACATTCCGCTTGTCGTGCTCCGATCTGGCTATCGGGTGACAGGCCAAGCCGTGCCATCCCATCCGCATCTGCCTTCATATGAGTTTTGCCAATCAACCAACACGCCATTCCTTCTTTGCGCAGATGATCTCCCAAAGTCTGCTCCCCCACCCGAAGCGGAAAACCGTTCCATTGCGCTCCGTGGCTCGACGCATAACGCCCTGTGTAATAACACATTCGGCTGGCGCCACAGATTGGGGACTGGACATACGCATTGGTAAACCGCACCCCCATCCCTGCAACCCGGTCAAAATTTGGCGTTTGCAAATGTGGATGACCCGCGCAGCTTAGGTAATCAAAGCGCAATTGGTCGTACATGATGAAAAGTATATTCAAATTCCGATCCCCCTGCCTTTTAGTATCCCCCAAGTCCCAGCCACTTGACCAGCCCGATTGCAGCGCTGCACCACCCAAATGTTGTCTGCGCAGCAAAGTGGCCCCTCATGTTGCCAGACAAAGATGAATGTGAAAGGTGTGTGACAATTAAGGCGGGCTGGGCTGTATCATGAAAATTGCCGTGTTTGGGATCGGGTATGTGGGGTTGTCCAACGCAGCCATTTTGGCCCAACACAATAGCGTTGTTGCCGTGGACTTGTCCGAAGAACGCGTCGCACAGGTGAATGCCCGCACCTCACCACTGGAAGAAAAAGCGCTCGGAAACTGGTTGGCCACGCGCGACCTTGACCTAAGTGCGACGGTCGACGCCAAAGCCGCCTGTGCTGATGCCGATTTCGTCGTTGTCGCCACGCCGACGGATTACGACCCAAAAACCGATTTCTTTGACACATCCTCCGTTGAACAGGTCATCACAATTGCCCTGCAAACCACACCGGCGGCAACCATCATCGTCAAATCTACTGTCCCTGTTGGTTTTGTGCGACGTATGCGGGACCTGCATGGATCAGATAACATCATCTTTTGTCCGGAATTTCTGCGTGAGGGGCAAGCCTTGGAAGATAGCCTGCATCCCTCAAGGATTGTGATCGGCGCGCAGACCGATGCCGCACGTACCTTTGTAGACCTGCTTGTTGCAGGTGCTGAGGCGACAGATATCCCTCTGCTGTTCACGGATCCTGATGAAGCGGAATCCGTTAAGCTGTTTGCAAATACATATCTCGCCATGCGGGTTGCGTTCTTTAACGAATTGGACAGCTACGCGTTGAGTGCAGGTATGGATACACGTCAGATCATCGAAGGTATCGGACTGGATCCGCGCATTGGAACACATTACAATAATCCGTCTTTTGGCTATGGTGGATATTGCCTGCCAAAAGATACAAAACAACTGCTAGCCAACTTCTCTGAGGTGCCGCAAAACCTGATGCGGGCGGTGGTTCAGGCCAATAAAACCCGCAAGGATTTCATTGCCGCACAAGTGATCGCAATGTCGCCTCAAACTGTGGGAATCCATCGATTGGTCATGAAGGCGGGATCTGACAATTTCCGCCAGACCAGCGTCCAAGGCGTGATCCGCAACATCCGTGACGCAGGCATTCGGGTATTGGTCTATGAACCTTCGCTGGACAAAAAGAAGTTCATGAATTGCGAAGTTGTCACCGATTTGGCGGCCTTTAAGGCCGAATGCAATGTGATTGTGGCCAACCGGGCGTCTAATGATCTGGACGATGTCGCGGACAAAGTCTTTACCCGCGACATCTTTGGCCTCAGCTGATCAGGAACCCAATATGCCTGATCGTAATCGTGCATTTCTTGCCCATCTGTTTCACCAAGCGGTCGCTGCCGCTGACCCTCTCAAAGCACTGCAAGGAAAACTACCCAAACCCACCAAAGGCAAAACTGTTGTTGTTGGGGCAGGAAAAGGGGCAGCCCAGCTGGCACAGGCATTTGAGCAGCTTTGGGATGCTCCATTTGAAGGAGTGGTGGTCACGCGGTATGGATACGGCGCGCCCTGTAAAACCATCCGGGTTATGGAAGCCGCCCACCCTGTGCCAGATGCCGCTGGACTGGCAGCTGCACAAGCACTTAAGGCTGCGGTTTCTGACCTTGGTCCCGATGATTTGGTGATCGCCTTGATCTGCGGAGGAGGCTCGTCGCTCTTGCCCGATCCGCCTCGCGGTCTGGAATTGGCGGATCTGCAGGCCCTCAACGAGGCGCTCCTCGCCTCTGGTGCTCCGATCTCAGTGATGAATGATATCCGCAAATGTTTCAGCGGGATAAACGGCGGCCGATTGGCAGAACTGGCCAGTCCAGCGCAGATCTGCAACCTCATTGTCTCAGATGTGCCCGGAGACGCGCCCGGCGAAGTGGCCTCTGGTCCGACAGTCCCCGGCAGACCCTCACCACGAGAGGTGTTAGACTTGATCAAAGCAAGGGGCATTTTGTTGCCAGAACCCTTGATGGAAGATTTGCGCAACCAACCCCGTGACGCACCCGTGTCGGCAGCTCCACGTGTTACCACCCAGATTATTGCCTCGGCTGCCATGTCCCTTGCAGCGGCTGCACAAGCGGCACAGGCACAGGGTGTCGCGGCTTGGGTGTTGTCCGACAGCATCGAAGGCGAAGCCCGCGACGTCGCGAATGTACATGCCGCCCTTGCCCGACAAGCATCGCAATCGGGCTTCCCCTATCCAGCACCGACAGTGCTCCTATCGGGAGGGGAGACAACGGTGACCTTGCGCAACAAAGGTCGGGGCGGGCGCAACAGCGAATTCCAGCTGGCGCTTGCGCTTGCATTGGACGGCATCCCCGGCATTTCCGCATTGGCGGCTGACACGGATGGCATCGACGGGTCCGAGGACAATGCCGGTGCTTTTGTCGATGGCACAACCCCAAACCGCATGCGCGCCGCAGGTATTAACCCGCAGGTCCATTTACAAATGAACGACGCCTATTCCGCATTTGAAGCGACGACGGATTTGTTTGTCACCGGTCCGACAGGAACCAACGTCAACGATTTTCGCGCCATTCTGATCGGGGATATCCCCAAAAACTGACCTTCAAACCCGCCAGCGCAGCAGGCGTCGCTCCATTGCACCGATAGCACCCGAAACGATCACCCCCAATACACTCAGGATTACCACACTCGCAAAAGGCCTTTCCAAATCGTAAAGGCTGCCCGCTTGCAGGATGTAGGCCCCAATTCCATATTCAGCGCCCAACATTTCAGCAGCCACCAACAATATAATTGCAATAGTCAGAGAAATGCGCAGTCCGGATAAGATACCGGGCATCGCGCCAGGCAAGACAATCTTGCTGACAATCGAACGCCAGCTCAGACCAAAGCTCTGGCCCATCCGGATTAACGATCGATCCACATTGTCCACTGCCCCATATGCCGCCACAACTGTTGGGGTGAATGTGCCAAATGCGATCAGTGCATATTTGCTGGCTTCATCGATGCCAAACCAGATCACAAACGGCGGCAGCAGCGCTATTTTGGGGATTGGGAAAATCGCAGCGACAAGTGGAACCAGCCCCGCGCGCACCAGTGAAAACAGCCCGATGAAAACACCAACGGCAATCCCCAAGGACGCCCCAAGTGCGGCGCCCACAATCAATCAGGTCAGGGATGGTATAAGATGTTTGAAGAGGAGCCCGGATTGATAAAGCTCTTGAAATGTCCAGAAAACATCGCTGGGCTTGGGCAAGGTAAGCGGCGATATCCAACCGCTCCGGGTGCCCCATTCTGCCAACAGGATAAAAGCCGCAAAGACAAAAAGTCCAACGCCCCGTTTTCGCTGCTCGACGAAACCGCCGCCACGAAAAACAACTGGGCTCGCCGACTGATCAGACATGCAACAACTCCGCGTCCGCGGCTGCGGCTTCCTCTTTCATCAAATCCCAAAGATGTTGTTGTTTCATTTCTAATGCCGCATCCCCATAGGTGCGTTCAGCAAGTGGGGTTTCAATCGAAACAACTTCACGCACTTGCCCTGGTCTGCGCGACAACACCACAATCTTGTGACCTAACCGCACGGCCTCAGCCAGGTTGTGTGTGACGTAAACGGCCGTGAAAGGTTGTCGGTTCCACAGGTTGATCAGATCGTCCATCAACAGTTCCCGTGTTTTACTGTCCAATGCAGAAAGCGGTTCATCCATCAACATGACAGCTGGATTCACGGCCAAAGCACGTGCTATTGCGACCCGCTGCTTCATTCCGCCCGAAAGCTGTTTGGGCAGCGCATTGGCAAACTCAGTCAGCTTGGTGCGGGCCAAAACATCGCGGATGATTTGGTCACGCCCCTCAACCGTCAGCCCATGATCCTCCAACACCAACGCAACATTGCCCCAGACGGAGCGCCAAGGCAAAAGCGCAAAATCCTGAAAGATATAGGTCAGTGGTTTCAGACAACCTTTGGGGGCCGCGCCCACCTGCAAAACACGTCCAGAAGCGGGTTGTTCCAATCCTCCCAACATGCGCAATAATGTTGATTTGCCACAGCCAGACGGCCCAACGATACAGACGATCTGACCTGATGGAAAATCCAATGTAATATCACGCAAGACCTCGGTCTCACCATAGGCGTGGTTCAGGTTTTCAACTTTGAGGTCCACAAAAGAGGTCCGATCATAGAAGATAGCATCGCCCTGTTTCGCAAAGACGATGCCCATTGTGCCCCAAGGCAATTGCTTTGTTTGGGGCTGTTACGCCCTAAGCGTCTTTACATAGGACGTATCTACCAGCTGATCGAGCGTAATCCCCGCATCCACTAGACCTTCGGATTGGAACCACTGAAGTTGATCCGCAACCGAGGCAATGTTCAATGCCGCTCCTTCATTCAGTCGCATGGTGCCGTTGATGATCGAAGGTGCCGCTTTTTCGCGTGGGCGGTCCGTGTAGACATATTTGTGTATGAGGTCGACCATCGCGTTGACACCATCCTCACCGCCGTCTTTGGCGATCATCGCAGCATTATATTCTGCGACCCCTTTTGAGAATCCTGCAAGAAAACTCTTGGTCATATCCTGTTCATCGCTTGCGTTCTTTGCGGAGGTAAAGACAGTCGTCACCTGATAATCTTTCACATAATCCGCCACATCCCCTATGATATGCACTGCGCCGGAGCCCGACAGAGGTTTGGCAAAATGGGGCACAATAGACCATGCATCAATCTGCCCCGACTTCAGCGCGCCGATGATCGCACCGACCTTTTGCAGGGGTTTGAAGCTGAGGTTGATGCCTTCGGCCTGCGCCATCTTGGATCCCATGTAATGGAAGGAAGATCCCGCCTGCGTCACCCCCCAGCTTTTGCCATCCAACTGATTAGGCGACGTCACACCGGCCTGATACGCGGCGTCAGAAACAAGAATTTTCTGCCCGTCAATCCCGGCTTCTTCTTGCAGGGCGCCGCCAATGACTTTGATCGCACCTTTGTCAGCCAATGACACCAAACCGCCCGAAATTGCCGTGACGGCATAATCAACATCGCCACTGGCAATCGCCACGGCCATCGGTTGTGCCGCCTGAAAGAAACGCAACTCGACGTCCAGCCCTGCTTCTGCAAAATGACCTTTTTCAAAGGCCAAAAAGCTGCCCGAATGGCTGGTGAAGCGGAGTGCACCAACAACGATTTTCTTGTTCTGTGATATTGCGGGGGTGGCAAGGCCGACAGCAGTTGCCGCACCAACTGTCGCAAGCGCCTGACGGCGGGTAAAATGTGTCATTGTATCCTCCAGATAACAGGTAAATGAGGGCGCACACACCATGCCGTGTCAAGCAGCCACTGGCCTTTCTGCAGATGCTATGGCACCAGATTGGAATGAAGCTTTTCTCTTCCAAAACCCGCCCCGTCCATCTTGGCTCTTATCCGGCAGAAAAACTCCGCCGATTGGATGACCCGCTGCTGGATCTGCCGGATGTCCCTTTTGCGGAAATATCGTTTTCCCGGCCAAAGGATCCGCAAAGCATCGTTAATGCGATGGGACCTTTTCAGGCGATGATGGACGTTCTACGCACAGGCAAAATCAATCCGGTAAAGGCAACAATCCCCGATGATCCGCAGGTCCGTGCGGACCACCTAAAAGCTTTTGGCTATTACAACGACGCCACGATGATGGGCATTTGCACCCTGTCCGAGGCCATGCGTTTGTCAAAACCGCGCGTAAGCCCCGGTACGGAGGCACTTGCCCGTGACTTGCGCGAACGCCAGACCAAAACGCTTGCCGCTGGTGTTGACGTTATCATGGCAAACCTGCGCGATGCAGCCAACGCGCCTGCAACGCCTTTGCCCAACCACAGCCACGTGCTGGTAATCCTTCAGGCTTTCCCGCGAGATCCAAGGGCGGATGAACCCGGCACCGACTGGATCATGGATGCACAGCCACAAAGGGCCTGTCTTCGCGCCACGGAGAACGCCACTGTGTTGGCCGAATATATCCGGCAATTGGGGTTTGACGCGCGTGTACATTCAGCCACAACATCTGATCTGAATCTTGGCCAATGCGCCCTCGCTTCAGGGCTGGCAACCTGGGAGAATGGTCAATTACAGGCCCCTTGGGTCGGAACCGGCTTTGGACTTGCCGTGATCAGCACGGACATGACAATCGCATCTGACAGACCATTGGCACCAATGGCTGAGCAACCCTGGTCGGTAGTGAAGGGCCCGCATTGGCAATTGGGCACCCATGGCGGCACCCGCGCAGGCAATCATGACCCATACGCCAATCGCGATTTTGTCGATGGACCGCACCCTTTTGAAACGCTGAAACGCACAAAGACCCCAACAACCTATATTGACGCCCCAAACGTTCCGCGCATTCCCAAACGCACAGATATGTTTGCCCGTGGCCAATTCGGTGACATGGGTACCAAGGTGCAGGATGCCATGAAAGGCGGTCATCACGTTATCAAATCTGCACCTGCTGCCGCGCAACGTCGTCTCTTGGGCGCGCTGATTTTGCTTCAGGACGGAGCCGTCGCGCCGACGCAAACCCAATCTGATCCCGACGCCAATGCCGCCAACCTCAAGGCCGTCAGTTATTTTCTTGGAACTGATGCGGCAGGACATTCCGCCTGTCCGGATTGGACATGGTATAGTCACGACGCAACGGGCACGCCGATCACCCCGCCTCATGATCAGGCGTTATCGATGATCATCGATCAGGGTTTCGACACGATGGAAGGGTCATCGGGTGACGATTGGATCGCAGTGTCCCAAAGCATGCGGGCCTACTTGCGGTTTGCGATCCTTGGCGGGGTCATAGCACAACATCTGCGCAACCTTGGATTCGCAGCCAAAGCACATACCGTCATGGACGGCGATGTGTTGCAGCCTCCCCTGCTGCTCTTAAGCGGTCTGGGTGAAGTCAGTCGGATTGGCGAAGTCATATTGAACCCTTTCCTTGGTCCACGACTAAAATCAGGTGCCGTGACCCACACGATGCCTGTGCGCCATGATCAACCCATTGATTTCGGACTGCAAAAATTCTGTGAATCCTGCAACAAATGTGCTCGGGAATGTCCATCAGGCGCCATCACCGCCGGACCCAAAAAGATGTTCAACGGCTATGAGATTTGGAAATCTGACAGCCAGAAATGCGCCACATACCGGATCACAAATCAAGGTGGGGCGATGTGTGGGCGCTGCATGAAAACCTGTCCTTGGAACCTCGAAGGCCTTTTTGCCGAAGCTCCGTTCCGCTGGGCTGCAATGCATGTCCCTGCCGCCGCCCCGCTATTGGCCCGACTGGACGACAAAGTAGGGAAGGGCCGCCTAAACCCGATCAAGAAGTGGTGGTGGGACATCGAGGTGAAACCAGATGGCGGGTATGCCGTACCAGATGCCTCTGTGAACGCGCGGGATTTGCAAACCGACCTTGATCTGAAGTTCGAAGATCAGACGTTGGCGGTTTACCCCGCCCCCCTGGCGCCACATCCTTGGCCCTATCCTGATCCGATGAACCGCGAGGCAGGAATCAAAGCCCATGCCGCGCTGATAACCGCTGATGAACACCGGGTACGGAACGCACAAGGACAGACCGCGCATCTGCATCTGTACGCAACCGCAGGAGACGCACCCGTTCTGGATCTGCGCATCGCCCGAGCCGAACAATTGACACCAGAGGTATCAATTTTTGATTTTGTTGACGCGCATGGCAAGGACTTGCCTGAGTGGACAGCCGGTGGTCATCTTGATCTGGTTGTCGCGCCGGAGTTTTTGCGCCCCTATTCCCTGATGGGCGATCCTGCTGATCGCAGCAGGTATACGGTGGCTGTTTTGCGTGAAGATACCGGACGAGGCGGCTCCGCTCTTTTGCACCGTGTCTTCACCAAAGGACGCCGCGTGTTTGTCTCCAAACCGGTGAACCATTTTGAATTGGTCGAAGATGCAGCCCACACCTTGCTGATGGGAGGAGGTATCGGGATCACCCCGATGATCGCCTTTGCACATCGCCTCCATGCGTTGGGTCAACCCTTTGATCTGCACTACTCCTCAAGCACCCGAGAAAGCGCCGCATTCCTTCAAATGTTGCCAAATATGCCATGGGCAGATCATGTCCACCTGCATCTATCTGACGAAGGGTCCCGTGCTGATTTGGATCATCTGATGTCAACATTACCCAAAGGCACACATGTTTACACCTGCGGTCCGGATGCCTACATGACCTCTGTTATGAACGCTGCAACCGCTGCTAATATCCCCGAAGAGGCCCGCCATCTGGAGTATTTCTCAACGCCAGATGTACCGGAGTACGTCAATCATCCGTTCTCTCTGCGGCTGACGTCGGGACAAGAGATCAACGTCAAAGCAGATGAAAGCGCAGCCGACGCGCTTATCGCTGCGGGAATACCCGTCGATATGAAATGCAGCGACGGTATCTGCGGGGTCTGTAAATGTGGCCTAAAAGCAGGCAAAGTGGAACATCGCGATTTTGTGCTGTCCTCCGCACAGCGCAAAGATACCATCATCTTATGCCAGTCCCGCGCCGCTGAACCCAACAGCACATTGGAGATTGATCTGTGAAAACTGCACTGGTGACCGGATCCTGTGGCTTTGTCGGGTTTTTCACGTCGCTTGCGTTGCTGGATGCAGGATGGCGCGTTGTCGGCATCGACAGCCTGTCTGACTACTATGACGTGAGCCTCAAGCAGAAACGCCAAGACATGCTGCTGGCCCGGGACAACTTTCAGGTTGTGAATGACAAGATCGAGATTCCCGGCGCATTGCTTGCCATGTTCGAAGACCATCGTCCCGACATCGTGATCCATCTTGCGGCCCAAGCTGGAGTGCGCCATTCCATCCATCAGCCCCGCGACTATGTAGAAGCAAATCTGATGGGGACATTTGAGCTTTTGGAAGCGGCACGAGCGTTTCCCCCGGCGCATATGCTGCTGGCGTCCAGTTCGTCGGTGTATGGGGCAAACACCAAGCTACCTTATGCAGAGACTGATAAGGTTGACACCCAGATGTCGTTTTATGCGGCCACCAAAAAAGCCACAGAGAACTTGGCCCATTCATACGCGCACCTGTATGACTTGCCCACAACCATGTACCGGTTCTTTACCGTCTACGGTCCATGGGGGCGTCCTGATATGGCGCATTTCAAATTCACTCGCGCGATCCTGAGCGGTGAGCCAATTGACATCTATAATCACGGCAACATGCAGCGCGATTTCACCTATGTGGATGACCTTGTTGCGTCCATCCTTGCGCTGATTGATCAAGTGCCTGACCCCCAAGAACCCGTTTCAGGGGATAGCATCTCGCCAACAGCACCATTTCGCGTTGTAAACATCGGCAATGACAGCCCTGTCAAATTGCTCGACTTTATCGCTGCGATTGAAACCGCTTGCGGGCGAGAAGCAATCAAAACCTATCATGATATTCAGCCCGGCGATGTACCTGCAACCTGGGCTGACGCCAGCTTGCTCCATACCCTGACCGGACAACGCCCAGTGACCCCGATTGCAACGGGCCTTCAGCATTTTGTGGATTGGTATCGCGACTACTACAATGTCTGATCAGCACAACGTATGATAAACAAAAACCACCACGAGGCCGCCGTATGACTTTTGACCGCTCTATTAAGATTGCCCCGTCAATTCTGGCGGCTGATTTTGCCAACTTTGGCGCTGAATGCGCCGCAGTTGAGGCGCAAGGCGCGGATTGGGTCCACGTGGATGTGATGGACGGGCACTTTGTCCCAAACATCACCTTCGGACCTGCAACTTGCGCAGCAATTCGGCCCCATATCAAAGGCGTGATGGACGTTCACCTGATGATTGCCCCGGTTGATCCGATGATCGATGCCTTTGCCGACGCCGGGGCAGATGTGATTACGGCACATGTAGAAGCCGGGCCGCATATCCATCGCAGCTTGCAAGCCATCAAAGCTACGGGGGCAAAGGCCGGAGTTGCGTTAAACCCCGGTACACCGGCACAGAGCGTGGCGCATTTGCTGGAATTGACCGACCTCATTTGCGTAATGACAGTAAACCCCGGATTTGGCGGACAAAAATTTATCGATATGAGCCACAAAATCAAATCCTTGCGCCAAATGGTCGGGGACAGGCCCATTCATATTGAGATTGACGGCGGCGTGGATCCAACAACCGCACCAATCGTCGCTCAAGCCGGAGCTGACGTCTTGGTGGCCGGATCAGCCGTGTTCAAAGGTGGCTCAGCACTTGACCCAGCGCCTTATGGGGTGAACATAAAAGCCATTCGTGAAGCCGCGCAAGGGGTCTATACCTGACCCTCTTCGACACGCTTCGCGTGCTCATCGTGGGGACGTACGAAGACAGCCGTCGGCTGGATGAGGGGCCTCAGGTAAGGCGCGCCGCAAAAGTTTCCAACAACTTATGTTTGAGAATTTTACCCGTCGGTGCTGCGGGCAAACGATGTACCACTATGATCTGGCTGGGTCGTTTATATCCGGCCAACCGCTCTCCAACAAATTGTCTTAACACCGCGGGATCAACTTGATCGCCTTCGGCAATCTGCACAAATGCCAACACTTGTTCGTCCCCGTCGCTCATGCGCCCAATAACTGCTGATTGGATCACTTGGGGGTGGTCATTTAGCGCCGCCTCAACCTCAGGCGGGTATACGTTGAATCCTCCGTGAATGATCAGTTCTTTCGAGCGGCCAAGAATATGCAGCAGGCCCTCCTCGTCCAGTTTTCCCAAATCTCCTGTATGCAGCCAACCTTCTGAATCCAGCGCTTTTTCGGTTTCAACCGGGTTGCGGTAATACCCTCTCATCACATGAGGTCCGCGCACCAAAACTTCGCCCTCTCCGGCGCCATTGCCACCCGGGGCTCGATCATCAATGCGCACCTGCGTTCCGGGCGTTGGCGGCCCGACAGAAACATCTGTTGATCCCAACGCATTGTCCGTTGCTGATGCGCCTGAGCTTGTCTCGGTCATACCAAACCCGTTCTGCAAGGGCAGGCCATAGAAGGCTTCGGCTTTGCGCTTCCAGGCAGGGTCCAGCGGAGCGCCGCCGGAGGAGACATACCGCAAGCCAGGTGATCGCAACTCCGTCAATCCTTGTTCTTTGGTGTATTGCATGACCAGAGCATGCATTTGCGGCACGGCGGGAAGGACCGTCACACCATTCATCGCAGCAGAGTATAGAGAGGCGGCCGAAAAGCGTGCTTCTTGCTGCACAGTGGCCCCGGCATAACAGGTCGCTATCACAACTGAGATCAGGCCGAACACATGCGTCAAAGGCAAGACACCGTAAACCACATCATCCGGCGTCATCTGGCGTAAATTGTAGGATGCAATGCCACCAAAGCGCATATTGTCATGAGAAAGCATGACGCCTTTGGGATCACCGGTTGTGCCCGTGGTATAGAGCATCACCGCAACGTCAGACAAATCCACATCCGGGGAAGACGTCAACTGAGCAAGGTGCAATCCCCCGAACGCCCCCTCTTTTGCCACCGCCTCCATGCGCGCCGCATGGTCCAACGCATCTCGTGACACTTCTGTAGTCAGAAGGACGGCTGCCGGGGTTGCATGTGCGATGATGCGGGTCACCTCAGCTTCGGTTTGGCGCGCATTGACGGGGATGATGACCGCGTCAATTTTCCAAGCGGCAAAAAGCGCAGCAACCGCTGTGGTACAGTTTTCCGACAACATGAGTATCCGGTCATTGGCCCGCACACCCGCAGCGCTGAGCACTTCGGCCAGCGCGTCACTAGCCGCATCCAGATCGCCATATGTCCAGACGACACCAAGGCTGTCTTTTAAGGCTATTGCATCTGGACGCGCTGTTACCTGCTTTGCCAGAAACTCTTCTACCCTTGCCAACTGATATCCTCTTCCCGCCAGAGACCTATTTAGCGCCAATATTCAACGATAGTTCGGTTGCCGTTTTTCCAAAAAGGCCGCAATGCCTTCAGCGGCTTCATCCTTGCCTGCCGCGGCTGCCATTGCATCGCGTTCCGCGTTCAATTGCGCCGCTTCGGTGGTTTCATACGCCTCAGCAACCAAGCGCCGGATCACAGATTGTGCCTCACGTGGGCCTTGGGCCAATGTATCCGCCAGAACAAGCGCTTCTTCCATGGCTTTCCCGGGGCTCACAAGCCGGCTTATTGCACCGAGTTCCGCAAACCGCCCCGCCGTCACGGGCCGGCCAAGCAAACACATTTCCATTGCCAAAGGACGTGGCAATAGCCGCGCCATTGCAGAGGTCAAACCACCATCTGGGACCAATCCCGCTTTGACATAGGCCGCGCTGAATTTCGCATCTTTGGCCGCAACAATAAGATCGCATGCCAACGCAAGGCTCAATCCCGCGCCTGCCGCCCCGCCTTCTATCGCAGCAATAAGCGGCACGGGACACCCCCGCATGGCCCGCACCAAATCATGCAGGTCATCCACACGGTCGCGCCGCTCCGCCTCAGATATCTGGCGGCGTTGAATGATGGTGTTGAGGTTCCCGCCAGCACAGAAAAACGGTCCCTCAGCAGTTAAGATGACCGCCCGGATGCGCGGGTTTTGCGCATCCCGCATCGCTTGATTGATACAGTCATAAAGTTCTGGCGACAACGCGCCGCGCTTCTTGCTATTGCCATTCCAGATGATCAAACGATCCCCTGTATCCTCAATCCTCGCGCTCATTTTCCAGCCCTTTTGAACACACCAGAAGCCGAAGATAAGACCCGCCCTTCTGCATCCAGCATCTGCGCTGTTGCATAGACGATCTTGTGACCACCGCCGGTCACGGTTCCTTTTGCGGTCACCAAACCCTCTGCCACCGCGGCCACGTAGTTCGTGTTGAGCGACAAGGTCATGACCGGGACCAATGCGCCCTGCCCCGCCAGAAACCGCGACGCGGCAAACCCGCAGGCCGCGTCGAGCATCATCGCATGAATCCCACCGTGCAACGTGCCATTACGATTGCGGTGTTTGGCCGCGATATTCAGTGTCACACTTGCAGTGCCCGAAGGATCATGCAGGTCAATTGCATAGCCGACCAACAATTCGGCACCGCTTTGAGGTGGATCATGTGGGGGCAATTCGCCTTGATCATTTTTCATGCGGCAGCAAAGGCAATGAAGCGTTCCAGATGGTGGTCGGTGTCCCCGAAACGGTGATCCGCCATGACGATACGTTTTGCGATATGGGCCAGCTCGTATTCTTGCGTCATCGCAATGCCGCCATGTAGTTGAATGCTGTCTTCCGCCACAAGACGCCCCGCGCGCCCTATCAGATTTTTGGTTGCGGATACGTTGGTTTCGCGGGTCTTTCGATCCGCTTCGAGATGCCCAGCCGCATTGATGACCGCAGAACGGGCTTGTTCCATCTCAATCAACAAATCGGACATTCGAAAGGCCAAGGCCTGAAACGTCCCGATGGGCCGACCAAACTGCTTTCGTGTCATCAAATATTCTTTGGTCAGATGCGTTGCGGTTTCCATCGCGCCCAGGGTTTCGGCACATTGTGCGACACTTGCCGCTGCGATCCGGGCTTCGATTGCCGCAAACACCTGACCCGCCTCACCCAATCTTGCAGAAATTGGCAGACGCAGATCGTCCAACATCACCTCTGCCGCACGCCCTCCGGCAAGCAATGCGTAGCCCTGAACCGTCAAACCTTTGCTCGTGGCGGGAACAAGAAAAAGCGATATGCCAGCCTCATCATCCGGCGCACCCTCTTGGCGGGCGGAAACCACGATATGATCCGCCGCTTCGGCGTTCACCACAACGGCCTTGTGCCCGTTTAACACAACTTCGTCGCCGTCGATCTTGGCCGTCGTCTGGACCCGATTGAGATCATAGCGACTGCTGGGTTCCCCATGTGCAAAGGCCATTTGACATGTTCCGCCGATCAGCTCTTCGACCAGCTGCCGCTGGGTCTCATCGCCCAGATCGGCCACCAAACCGCCAGCAAGAACCGCTGTATCAAGAAACGGTTCAACCACGCCAGCGCGACCCAGTTCTTCAAACACCACGGCAATATCAAACCCTTTGCCGCCATAGCCACCTTGTTCTTCTGAAAAAAGTGCACCAATCACGCCCAGTTCGGCCAATTCATTCCAAATGCTGTTGGACATTCCATTTTCGCTGTCCAATATCGCATTTCGGGTCGCGGTGTCATACCGGTCACGCAGGAACCGCCGCAGGGTATCTTGCAACATTTGCCGTTCTTCTGTCAGCTCAAAGTTCATACCCTATGCTCCCCCACTCATCGAAACCTTGGCAATGATGCCGCGCTGAATCTCATTCGATCCCCCAAAGATCGAAAGCTTACGGTTGTTGAAATACTTGGCTGCCACCGGCCCTGCCCCCAATGGATCAGGCAGGCCTGCATTCGACCCTTCTACGGCCTCAGAGGCAAATGGCATTGCATATACCCCAGCCGCACGGCGTGCCAGATCGTTGATTTCCTGACGGATCACTGTGCCTTTGACCTTGAGCATTGATGCTTCGACACCCGGCGCGGACCCAGCGGCGGCTTTTGAAATAATGCGCAAGTTTGTTGTGGACATCGCGGCAAGGTCAATTTCCACCTGTGCCACCCGCGCTGCGAAATGCGGGTTTTGGATCAACGGCTTACCGTTTGACATTTCCGATTTTGCCAGACGTTTCACCGTGTTTAGCCCAGCCCGAGAAAAACCGACGCCCGCGATATTTGTGCGTTCGTGGGTCAGAAGGTACTTGGCATAGGTCCAGCCTTTGTTTTCTTCCCCAACGAGGTTCTCAACCGGGACTTCAACATCATCAAACCACATCTCGTTCACTTCATGACAGCCATCCAACAGAATGATCGGGCGCACTTCGATGCCCGGTGTATCCATGTCAATCAAGAGGAATGAAATGCCTTCTTGTTGTTTGACGTCCTTATCGGTGCGCACAAGGCAGAAGATCATGTTGGCGTGCTGGCCAAGCGTGGTCCAAGTTTTCTGACCGTTCACGACATAATGTGTACCAGCTTCATTCAGAACGGCGGTGGTTTTGAGCGAAGCCAAATCAGAGCCCGCGCCCGGTTCTGAATATCCCTGACACCACCAATCATCCCCGTTCAACATACGCGGCAACCAATAATCATTCTGTTCCTGGGAACCGAATTTCTGCAAAACCGGGGCCAGCA
Source organism: Sulfitobacter sp. (assembly GCA_039986635.1). GTDB lineage: Bacteria > Pseudomonadota > Alphaproteobacteria > Rhodobacterales > Rhodobacteraceae > Sulfitobacter. The sequence continues at coordinate 40,280 of JBDWQI010000274.1, read as the reverse complement.
TAGAAAACCCAAACGGCACGATGCGCGGCGCGTTGGAGGCAGCGGCCTCTTCCTCAAAAATGTGGCGCTGAACAGCGTTCCATTCCGCACCGCCAAATTTCTTGGGCCAATTAGGCACCAACCAACCTTGATCATGCAAAATTGCATGCCAACGTTCCATATCGTCCTTGGTAAGATCATCCCCATCGGTCCCGGCAACTTTGTCGCGCAGGTCTTTGGGCAATTTGTCTTTCAGAAAGGTCTGAACCTCGGTGCGAAACGCCTTTTCCTCATCGGTATAGCTCAAATCCAACTTTTCTCTCCCCTGTTGCCAGTTGCAGTGCTGACGTCTTGCAAATTGCTGTCTAAATGTAGGTATTCCACGGCCTCTACTGCGTCACTTTAGGTGAATCCGCGATGGTTTAGAAAATTTCGAACAGACCCGCTGCCCCCATGCCACCGCCGATACACATCGTCACCACACCCAACTTGGCGCCGCGCCGCTTGCCTTCCAACAGCAGATGCCCGGTGCACCGCGCCCCGGTCATGCCAAACGGATGCCCAATGGCAATAGAGCCACCGTTCACGTTGTATTTTTCGGGATCAATGCCCAAAGTGTCGCGCGAATAGAGACATTGCGAAGCGAACGCTTCGTTCAGTTCCCACAGATCGATATCATCGATTTTCAACCCGTGACGTTCGAGCAATCGGGGCACCGCATAAACCGGGCCAATCCCCATCTCATCCGGCTCGCAGCCCGCAACGGCAAAACCCTTGAACGCGCCCAACGGTTCAAGCCCTTGCTGTTCGGCCTGTTTGCTGTCCATGACAACCACGGCCGCAGCCCCATCTGACAATTGGCTGGCGTTCCCGGCAGTGACAAACCCACCGTCGCGTACAGGTTTCAAACCCGAAAGCCCTTCCAGCGTGGTGCCCGGTCGATTGCATTCGTCGCGGTCCACGGTCACTTCGTGGTGGGTGATCTCTCCGGTTTCTTTGTTCTGCATGCCCATTGTTGTGGTCATTGGCACGATCTCGTCTTCGAACTTGCCAGCCTGTTGGGCTTCGTGAATGCGCTGCTGACTACGCAAGCCAAATTCATCCTGATACTGTCGGCTCAAACCATAGCGTTCCGCAACGATATCTGCGGTTTCGATCATTGTCATATAGACGGCGGGCTTGTGTTCTTCGAGCCACGCGTCCTTTACCGTCTTGCTGTGGGGTGCCACCATTGAGATGCTCTCAACCCCGCCTGCGACCATCGGGCCTGCACCTTCCTGAGTGATCGCATTGGCAGCCATCGCAACCGTTTGCAGACCAGAGGAACAAAACCGATTGACCGTCACACCCGACACAGAAACTGGCAGGCCCGCACGCAACCCAATCTGGCGGGCGATGTTGCCGCCCGTGGCGCCTTCGGGATTGGCGCACCCGATAACCACATCTTCTATCTGTGCAGGATCCAGCCCGGCCCGCGCGACGGCATGGGACACAACATGCCCACCCATTGCCGCGCCATGGGTCATATTGAATGACCCGCGAAAGGACTTTGCAAGCCCGGTCCGGGCTGTTGAGACAATAACGGCTTGTTTCATTTCTCAGGTTTCCTTGTTCAGAGCATCAAATGTGCGCCCTTCGGCCACAAGTTGTTTCAACAGGGGGGCAGGTTCCCAGAACCACGCGTCTTGCTTGGCATAGGATTCAATATCGGCCAGCACAGATCCAAGCCCTACAATATCGGCCCATTTCATTGGTCCCCCCCAATACCGTGGAAAACCGTAGCCAAAGAGCAGCGTCATATCCACGTCCAATGGCCGCCGCGCGATGCCTTCACCTACAACCTTGGCGGCCTCGTTCACCATCGCACACATGTAGCGACGTACAATCTCTTGATCACTGAACGGACGTGGCGTAATTCCGAGTTCTTTTTGTTCTGCTGCGACAAGTTCGCTGATTTTGGGGTTAGGGGTGCCCCCACGTTTGCCAGCCTCATATAGATAATACCCTTCACCCGTCTTTTGACCGAAATGCCCTTGTTCGCACAAACGGTCGATATAGGTCGGTACACGTTCATCGGGATGACGATCCGGCGCTTTACGTTTGCGCGTTGCCCAGCCGATATCCAACCCTGCAAGGTCAGAGACGGCAAAGGGCCCCATCGCAAATCCAAAATCCACAAGAGCCTTGTCAATTTGGAACGGGGACGCCCCGTCAAGAACCATATGACCTGCCGCATCCCGGTAAACCGCAAGAATACGGTTCCCGATAAAGCCGTCACAAACGCCTGCCCGTACACAAATCTTGCCCAGCGCCTTGCCCAATGCAAATCCTGTGGCCACCACATCGGGCGCAGTTTTTTCAGCCACAACCACTTCGAGCAATTTCATCACATGTGCAGGTGAGAAGAAATGCAAACCAATCACGTCCGCCGGGCGGGATGTAGAAGCCGCAATCTGATCAACATCAAGATAAGACGTGTTGGAGGCCAAAACACAGCCAGGTTTGCAAACTGCGTCCAACTTAGCAAAGACCTCGCGCTTTACGCCCATTTCTTCAAACACAGCTTCGATCACCACATCAACATCGCTAAGTTCAGCATATGAGGTCGTTGAAATTAAGGACTGCGTGGTCAGTGTTTCAAATTGAACCTGACTGATTTTGCCACGTTTCAGCGCCCCTTGTAGATTCCCGGCGACACGGCTCTTCGCCGCTTGCGCAGCCTCATCGCTGGTTTCGATCAACACCACAGACAATCCGGCCAACAGGCTGGCGGTCGCAATTCCGGCCCCCATGGTCCCGCCGCCAATAACGCCAATGGCCTGAAGGGTACGGGGCGCAACACCTTTGAGCTCAGCCAAGTTGCCAACCGCGCGTTCAGAGAAAAAGGCATGGATCATGCCCTGCCGTTGATCCGTCGCCATCAATTCTGCAAATATGCGCCGCTCCGCTTTTTGCCCTTCATCAAAGGGCAATTCCGCACAGGCCTGAACAGCGCGAACAGCCTGTGCTGGGCTGATTTGACCCCGGCCCTTTTTGAGTACCGCGTCGAACGTTACGTCCCAATCGATTGCCGCAGGAGAATCCAGCTGGCTCACCGGCCGTCGATCCGCGCCGGTGTCCAGTAAGGATTGCGCGAAGGCCACGCCAACCTCTTCGGGGTCTCCGTCCTCGATTTTGTCAAGAATGCCAAGCGTAAGTGCTTCTTTGGCACCGATATGGCGACCCGATGTGATCACATCAATCGCGTTCTGCGCACCAATCAGGCGCGGCAAACGTTGGGTACCTCCTGCTCCGGGAATCAATCCCAAATGCACCTCAGGCAAGCCAACGCGGGCGGACGGTTGTGCAATACGGTAATGGGCAGACAGGGCAACTTCGAGCCCCCCACCAAGTGACACGCCATGCATGGACGCGACTATCAGCAATTCTGATGCTTCTAGTCGATCACAAAGATCCGGCAACCCAGGGTCTTGTGGTGGTTTGCCGAATTCCTTGATGTCTGCCCCGGCGATAAAGGTACGCCCCTCTCCGACGATCACAATCGCGCGAACACCCGCTTCTGCTTCGGCCTGTTTTAGGCGCGCCAACAAGGCTTTGCGCACGTCCCAAGACAGGGCGTTGACGGGTGGGTTTTGAAGTCGCAGGACGGCAATATCACCAGCACGACTGTAGTGAACAGTGTCTGTCATCAGATCACTCCGTTGATCATGGGAAAGGCGAGACACGCGGATCACAGCCGCGCAGTCAACGACTCTCTACTTTTGATAAATAAAGCACCGGTCAGCGATCGCGTCCGGTGGCAAAGCGACCTCGGACAATGTATCGAAGTACATCCTGTCACTGGCTACCATCAGCCCACCGGGGGCAAGCAAAGTTTCCACCAGCGGTGATATCGCACGTGCGAATTCGTCGTTTTTCTGTGGGCTATGCCCGCCTAAATCGGCGTGAACCAATGATGCGGTTGCCCCAAACCGTTCAAACGCCTGCGGTAAGGTTTCAAAGACATCACCTAGAATCAGCATGTTATCTGGTGGCGTACTTTGAGGGTGAGACGCAACAGCACGCTCAAACACGTAAATGTCCCGATCTGGCATTGTCTCTACCATATGATGATAGGTGCGGCCATTGCCTAGCCCTAGTTCTAGGACAGGTCCCCCCATCGACGCCGTTTGTGCGCCTGCGAAATCCAGGCAGGCGCGCTGCGACACCATACGTGCAATAAAATGATCCAATCTGCTCATGTGATCCTCCGTTCAACATTCGTTGCAATTTGGCCCCACGTCTTAACGAATTGCAACACTACGATGGGTAGAGAACGCTAGACGCTGGGTCACAAATCGGTTTCACTCCGAATCCAAGGCCTTTTCACCGTCGACGGGATATTGATGACCTCTTTGCTGAACGTAGAAGCGCTTACGATCGGGTTCGGCAACGCGCCACCGGTTGTGCGTGATGTGAGCTTTTGTGTGGAAGCCGGTCAAACGCTTGCGTTGGTCGGAGAAAGCGGGTCAGGCAAAACGCTGACCTGTCGGTCTGCTTTGAGGATTTTGCCTGGAAACGCCCAGATCAGAGGCGGCAGCGTGACCTTTGCCGGGCAAAAAGGCTCCGTTGATCTTTTGGGAGCCCCAGAACGCCAAATGCAATCCTTGCGGGGTGATCGGATTGCGATGATCTTTCAGGAACCAATGCGTTCGCTGTCGCCCTTGCATCGCTTGGGAAATCAGGTTGGAGAAGTTTTGCGATTGCATCGCAACATCGGCCCCGCTGAAACCAAACGCCGTGTCTTGGAGCAGTTTGACAAGGTCGGCTTTGTCGATGCTGAACGCGCTTGGCGCAGTTATCCGTTTGAAATGTCGGGTGGAATGCGGCAGCGCGCGATGATCGCAATGGCGATGGTTGCCAAACCAGAACTTTTGATTGCCGATGAGCCGACAACTGCGCTTGATGTGACCACGCAAGCGCAAGTGTTGGGATTGATCAACACGCTTAAGAAAGACACGGGAATGGCCGTGATCCTTGTGACTCACGATCTTGGTGTGGTGGCAAACATGGCCGAACATGTTGTGGTCATGAACAAGGGCCGCGTCATGGAGGCCGGTCCCGCTGAGGCGGTGCTGGGCAGCCCGGCACATGGCTATACAACCAAGCTCTTTAACGCGGCCCCTATGATCCCGGAGGTCGCAACACCCGCGCGGGCCTTGCCCCATGATGATGTTATTCTCGACCTCAGGAATGTCACCAAAAGTTTTACAATGCGGGCTGGAGGTTGGCGAAAGCCTGTGGTGATCACCGCATGCAAGGACGTGAACCTGCAAGTTGCGCGCGGCAAAACAATGGCGGTTGTAGGCGAAAGTGGTTCAGGCAAAACAACCTGTGCCCGCATCGCTTTGGGGGCGGAACGCCCTGATGAAGGGGGCGAGGTGGTGTTCTCCCCGGTTGTTGGTGAACCTGCTTTGCCGGTTCATGACATGTCCAGTGCTCAGCGCACTGCATTCCAGCGACAGGCGCAAATGGTGTTTCAGGATCCCTATTCATCGCTGAGCCCACGCATGCGTGTGATGGAAGCTTTGACGGAACCTATGGAAATTCACCGGATCGGCAACAAAAGTGCGCGCCGTGAAAAAGCCGCTGAGATGTTGAAATGGGTCGGTCTGGACCCAGAGATGCTGCGCCGTTATCCACACGCGTTCTCGGGCGGACAACGCCAACGGCTGTCTATTGCACGTGCTCTGACGCTTGATCCTAAACTCCTGATTTGTGATGAGCCGACGTCTGCTTTGGATGTTTCGGTTCAAGATCAGATTTTGTCACTGCTTGAGGAAATTCGCGACCGTGCTGATCTTAGCTATCTGTTCATCAGCCATGATCTGGCCGTTGTCGCCCGTATCGCAGATGAGGTCGCTGTGATGCGCGCCGGTGTCATTGTTGAACAGGCTCCGCCGGATACTCTCTTTTACAATCCGCAACATCCCTACACAAAAGCATTGATCGCCGCGCAACCGGAACCAGACCTGAACCGCCCCATCGACCTTGATCTGGTGGCCAAAGGGGCCGGATCCCCGACAAGCTGGCCAGAAATGTTCCGGTTTGAAGGAACTTCTGCTCCGGCATTGCGTGAACTGGAACCTGGTCATATGGTGCGTTGCCATGCGTAAACTCCTATACCTCCTCGCTTTCATCGCCTCTCCGGCCTTCGCGCTTGATTTGCAAGAAACATCCTTTTGGGCTTCAGAAGTGCGAAGTGGCGACCTGCCACCAATCGAAGAAAGGTTACCAGACTTACCTTTGATTGTGGATCTTGAAGCCAAGGGACGCACTTTTGGCGAGCAAGGCGGCACATTGCGTACCATGGTCACGCGGTCAAAAGACGTGCGGCAAATGGTTGTCTATGGCTATGCCCGATTGGTAGGATACGACACCAATTACGAACTGTATCCTGACATTTTGCACGATGTAGACGTTATTGATAACCGTAAGTACATCTTGCATCTGCGGCCCGGCCACAAATGGTCAGATGGGGCACCGTTCACATCTGATGATTTCCGGTACTGGTGGGAAAAGGTTGTTAACAACGATAAAATAACGCCATCAGGTCCACCTGAATTTATGATTGTAGATGGCAATCTTGGCAAGGTGACCTTCCCCGACAAACACACTGTTGTTTTTGAATGGCCAACGCCAAACGCTAATTTTCTGCCTCTCTTGGCACAGGCTTCGCCTCCGTTCATCTACCGCCCTGCGCATTATCTAAAGCAATTTCACGAAGAATTTGCCGACCCGGAAGAGTTGCAAAAAGCAGTCAAGAAAGCCCGCGTCAAAAGCTGGGCGGCGCTGCACAACCGGCGCGACAACATGTATAAGTTTGACAACCCACAACTGCCGACCTTGCAACCATGGCTTAATGCCAGCGGTCGGACATCACGGCAGTTGTTTGTGCGCAATCCCTATTACCACCGGGTTGATAGCAAAGGCTTGCAACTGCCCTATATCGACGTCGTCAACATGACGATTGTTGGGGGAGGATTGGTGGCAGCCAAGGCCAATGCGGGAGAAGCGGATCTTCAGGCGCGTGGGCTATCCTTTCCCGATATCGCGATCCTCAAAAAAGGCGAAACTGACGGCGGGAACTATCGCACTTTGATCTGGGCCAGTGGAGTATCCAACCAAATCACCATCTATCCCAACCTGAACTTCCGTGACCCAGTCTGGCAAAAAGTGATGCGTGATGTCCGTTTCCGCCGCGCGCTAAGTCTTGGCATTGATCGCCGTATGATCAACCGAGCACTCTACTTTGGGCTCGCCCATGAAGGCGGGATGACCGCCCTTTCCTCCAGCCCGCTTTATAAAGAAGAAGACCTTATCATGTGGAGCCAGATGGACATTGAGGCTGGCAACGCATTGCTGGACGAAATGGGTCTGACGGACCGAACCCCCACGGGTATTCGGTTGCTTCCGGATGGCCGGCCGATGGAATTTGTGATCGAAACCGCTGGGGAGCGTCAGGAAGTTGAGAATGCGCTTGCTATTGTCACTGACACTTGGCGCGATTTGGGCGTCAAGCTGGTGATGCGTCCACTTGACCGTGATATCCTGCGCAACCGGGTTTATGCCGGCATTAGCATGGCTGCCATCTGGTTCGGCTGGGACAATGGCTTGCCTACAGCGGCAACATCACCCAAATACCTGGCCCCTACCAGTCAGGAATTCTTTGCATGGCCCATGTGGGGGCAGTATTTCGCCACCGGAGGAAGTGCTGGAGAGCCACCGCAGGATGAGGCCGCCAAAGAGCTCCTGGCGCTGGCCGACGATTGGTCTCATACAACAGATACCAAAGAACGCACCACAATCTGGCATCGGATGCTTGATATCCATGCAGAGCAACAATTTGGCATTGGCATTCTTGCTGAGGCACCGCAACCTGTTGTCGTATCAAAGAACCTTCGTAATGTGCCGGATACAGGCATCTGGGCATATGATCCCGGGGCACATTTTGGTGTGCACCGCGTTGACGAGTTCTATTTTGACGACGCATTCATGCAGGTTTCCCAATGATGCTATTGCGCTATGCGGTCTTTCGACTGTTGTCGATGCTCCTTACTCTTTGGGTTGTGTCGATCCTCGTCTTCATTATCATTAACCTTCCACCGGGTGATTATCTGTCCAATCAGATAGCAGAACTACGAGCCACTGGTCAGGCCGAAGGCATCGCCAAGGTCGAGTTTCTGCGCAAAGAATACGCCTTGGATCGCCCCATTTGGGAACAATACTTTATCTGGGTTGGCATGCTCCCCGGTCCAAATGGGTTTTCGGGACTATTGCAGGGTGACTTTGGTTGGTCTTTTGAATTTGACCGGCCCGTCAGTGACATCGTTGGTGATGCACTTTGGCTGACTGTGTTGGTGAACCTTGCCGCTGTTTTGTTTGTCTATGCCGTCGCCCTGCCACTTGGCATTCTAGCCGCTGCAAAATCGGAAACCTGGGTGGATTATACGGCAGGTTTTATCGGCTATCTCGGGTTGGCCACACCAAACTTTCTGCTCGCGTTGATCTTGTTTTACTATGGAAACAAATATTTCGACCTCCCCATTGGCGGATTGATGTCGCCCGAATTTGAAGGGGAGCCGATGTCATTCGACAAGGTAAAATCCATCCTGCTGCATCTCATCGTGCCTACCTTTGTAATTGGCACATCCGGCGCTGCCGCAATGATGCAACGTTTACGCGCAAATATGCTGGATGAGCTCAGCAAACCCTACGTTGAAACAGCCAAGGCCAAGGGGATGGCCCCCGCCCGGATGCTCTCCAAATATCCGTTACGTATGGCCTTTAATCCCTTTGTTGCTGACATCGGTAATTTGCTGCCAGCGATGGTTTCGGGCTCTGTTCTTGTCTCAGTCGTGCTGGGCCTACAAACAATTGGTCCGGCCTTGCTGACAGCACTTAAATCCCAGGACCAATTCCTTGCCGCCTTTGTGCTGATGTTCGTCGCCTTACTCACATTGATCGGCACGATGGTCTCCGACCTGTTGCTCGTTCTATTGGATCCAAGAATACGCTATGGGGGACGTGAAAGATGAGCAACGATCCCAACGCACATTATGTCGATCCAGAACCCTGGAGCGATGAAGTAAATCTAAGCGCCCCTGACCGGTCTGAGATGGATGCTCCGGGTTGGTTGCTGACCTGGCGGAAATTCAAACGCCATCGTCTCGCACTGATCTCTGGCATATTCCTGCTGACCTGCTATCTGATCCTGCCGATAGCAGGCTTCATTGCCCCCTATACACCAAATGAGCGCAGCGCGGATTACCTCTATGCGCCCCCTCAAAGTATCAATCTTTGGCACGAAGGTTCTTTTGTGGGGCCCTATGTGTATCCGATCACAGCCGAAGCAGACTTGGATAACTTTCGGTGGGTCTATGCCACCGACACGTCAACCCCGATGCCAATGCAGTTTTTCTGCGAAGGTGATGACTATCGCATCTTCGGCTTGATCCCTTCGCACACGCATCTGTTTTGCGCGCCACAAGGGGCTACTGTCTTTGTTTGGGGCTCTGACCGCTTGGGCCGCGATGTCTTCAGCAGAATTCTCTATGGCGCGCAACTGTCCCTCACCGTGGGCCTCATTGGCATCACAGTGTCTTTCTTGCTCGGCATTACCTTTGGCGCTCTGGCCGGGTATTTTGGCGGCAGGACTGATTGGATCATAAACCGAGCAATCGAAATTCTGCGATCCCTGCCCGAACTCCCCCTTTGGCTTGCCCTTTCCGCTGCGGTCCCCTCCAACTGGGGTCCTGTTGCCGTCTTTTTCATCATTTCCATTATTCTTGGCATATTGGATTGGCCCGGCCTCGCCCGTGCGGTCAGATCAAAATTCCTGTCCCTGCGCGAAGAGGAATATGTCAAAGCCGCTGAAATGATGGGGGCGAAACCCTCTCGCGTGATACGCCGGCACCTGCTGCCCAACTTCATGTCTCACCTTATCGCCAGCGCAACTCTGTCGATTCCGGCCATGATCCTTGGGGAAACAGCGCTCAGCTTCCTTGGTCTGGGCCTGCGGGCCCCTGCCGTGAGTTGGGGGGTTATGTTGAACGACGCCCAGAACCTTGCCAGCATTGAAATCTATTGGTGGACGGCAATCCCGATGCTGCCGATCATCGTTGTTGTCCTGGCCTTCAACTTTCTTGGTGATGGCTTGCGCGCCTCACTTGATCCTTACAAAAGCTAAGGCAACAAATCTTGAAATGACCATCAACGGCTGGGAATACCCTGCCACAAGAAAGATCTTCAAATATCAGGCAGGGTCAGGCTCCATTCGCCTTGCCCCCTTGGGTTGCATTTTTTCTGCGACAAGACGCATCAGCACAGAAACTCTCGCAGAATTTCAAGCGGATGCGACGGAGCTCACAGGTATGGTACGTCCATCCCGCAGGACGCCAACGCATCTTTTCTTTTTGGCCTTAAATACCGCGGGGAGTCGATCAATGATCGACGAGGCAGAGCCCCTAAAAAAGTCAACTCAGGGCCAGAACCCAAGGGCTGGCGAGCATTTGTCGCAAGAGTTTGCCGGGTCCTGCCCTCCCCACCTACCGGTCATCCCGGTCATTGTCATCGTCAAGCATCCCCTCTTCCAGCGATCCAAGAGCAGCCGAAGAAAGCGCCTTCTTTTGATCTTCCGTCAATTCATCCACCTTCCCTTCAGCCAGACGAACGGTCACCTCGCGGTGTGCAAATTTGATCCCTTCCAACTCAAACAAACTCCGGATTTCTGCATAGACACGCTTTCTGATGACCCATTGATCGCCGGGTTTGGTCATGAACTTTACGCGAACGATCATCGCGCTGTCCTGCATTTCGATCACACCTTGGGACTTGAGTGGTTGAATGAAGTCCTCGCCAATCACCGGGTCTTCCAACAACCGCTGGCCCAGCTTTTTGATCAACTTACGCACCTTTTCCACATCCGTATCGTAGGTAACGCGCAATGGTAATTTCATCATGACCCAATCGCGTGAATAGTTGGTCATCACCTGCAATTCGCCAAATGGGATGGTGTGTAAATACCCCAGATGGTGACGTAACTGAAAAGACCGCACAGATATCTTTTCGACAGTTCCTTTAACACCACCGACATCCAGATACTCACCTTTGCGAAAAGCATCATCAAAAAGAAAGAACGCACCAGCAAAGATATCCCGCACCAACGCCTGAGACCCAAAACCAATCGCGACCCCCACAATACCGGCCCCCGCAAACAAAGGCCCTACGTTCACTCCAAGCTCCATCAGCACGATCAGCGTAATACTCAAAACCACCACGATCAGGATGATATTGCGGAACAATGGCAGCAAGGTCGCCAAACGCGTCGCAGAGGAACCACCGCCTTCGTCTCCCAATTCCGCTTCTTCTTGATCACCGGTTTCTTCCAGAATCTTGCTGTCAATCCAGATGCGAAAGGCGTGATAAATGACATACCCGATAAAGATCACCACCATGACGTCAAAGACACGATCGGCGTAGCTTTCAACCATCTGCGCGCCGTCATTGTTCCAGATATAAAAGAACGCATAGGCCCCAGCGACAAAGGCGAGTATCCCGGCAACACGGCGCGCAAGTGCTTCAAAGGAGTGCATACCGTGGCGATGCCCTAGGGCACCGCGTGCTTCTTCTTCTGCCGCGCGGGTTTCTTCCAGCTCCTCCGCCAGGCGTTCCACATCCTCGCTGGCGCTGGCTTCTGCTTGTGCAAGTGCGGCTTCCTGCGCTTCTTCTGCCACCATGATTTCATTCATGCGGCGCAAAGCACGAGCCCGGGCAAAGCCGCGTTCAATAACAAAATTGATAACCCCGTAAACCACAATTATTGAAACCAGAATACCATAGGCACCTGCAATCAATGGCACTGAGTTAGGTGTACCCAAAACCAAATCATAGGTTAGCCCAGCCCAGGCGATAATCACATAAAGGATAACGAGAGGAGCCCAAATCCGGCTAACAAACCGCATCAGCGGGCTCACTCTATCTGGGGTCCGCCCCCCTCGAAGAGCTTGGGAAATTGCGCTGCGATTCACCAGAACCAACAAGATATTGATGGCCACGATCACCCCTGACATCACCGACGACAAAAATGCATAAACCTCATAGTTAAGCCCCAGTTCTGCGATCCACGCCCCAAATAGAATGGCGCAGATATCCAAACTTGCCACGACCCAGAGCCATCGGTGAAGGCGGCCTGCTTCGCGATCCCCCAACACCGGAATGCCATATTGCGCCAGATAGGGCGACAAAATCATACGCCACAATCCAGAAATGCAGCGACAGGTAAAATAGCCAACGTTGATCAATGTTGCTGTGTATTGGATGGCCGTGTCTTCCAATGTTCCCAAAAGGGAAATACCGACCACATAGGCCACAGCCATTGATACAATAATACCGCCAACACCGATCAAGAACCGCAGGACCAAAAACGGCATTTTTTCCGCATATCCTTGCGGCGCGTCCTTGATACGCGGCTCGATAATGTGGCGCATCAGGCGTTTTCCGTAAACCTGTCTTTCGACCAAAACCCCCACACCAAATAACACAAGCGAATACAACAATGCCTTCCCAAAAGCGCCAAGCGTTCCATCAGGGCTGGCGGCACGCAGAATAAACAAAACTTCGTTAAAGGCCGCCGGCAAAAGCAGCATCCGCTCAACCAAAGCCGCACGAAACCGCACGGCCTGATCCTGTGCCTTCATCAGGCTAGACCCCTCCATAGAAGTCGCGTTGCTTTCGAAATCCTCGGACACGGGCTGTTCGCTTGAAACAAGGTTACCCGCACTATCGATAATAACCACATTCACACCGGTTTCTGAGGCCTGCCGAATGATCTGTTCTACACGGTCGTCGCCATCTGTGTTGCCGCTACCCTGCTCCAGAAATAATGAGCCAACTCCCTGTGCCTGCGTCTTCGTTGGCAAATGCGCCAATAGAAGGCCAAAGATTAACGTCAAACAGGTTAACAGTCGCATCGCGTTCTCAATCTGATCGATAAAGTTCAGGCACGCTATGCCAGCGTTCTGGTCATTGCAATTGGCAGCGGCTCCTGAAAGGACAAATCACAACAAAACGATGTGACTAGGTTTTACAAAGCGGTACAAAAGTGCCATATCCGTAGGGTAATTTTAGGTGCGCCGCACCTTTAGAAAGATACGCGGAAAACTCTCGGCCTCGGGATGCAGCATCTGGTACTCCGGTGACGCCTCAACAGCCAAGATGGCGGGACTAGGTGAGACAAATGGGGCCAATGCTCTCTCAGGCCAATCGATCTGCACCACCTGCGCGTCGGGTGGTCTTTTACAGCCATGACACTTTTGGTCTGGGACACTTGCGCCGGTCACGTGCTTTGGCCACAGCCCTGACAACCGATGATCCAAATGCGTCAGCCATCATCCTGACGGGGTCCCCAATAGCGGGGCGATTTACCTTTCCTGAACGGGTGGATCACATTCGTTTGCCCGGGGTGACCAAGTTGTCCGATGGCACCTATGTCAGTCAGACGTTGGGGATCAACATTGACGACACAACATCGCTAAGGGCTGGTCTGATCCAAAGTGCCGTCGAACGATATGAACCCGACCTGCTGATCGTTGATAAAGAACCTACCGGATTTCGCGGTGAATTGTTGCCGACATTAGAATACCTGCGGATGCGTGGGCGCACACGTACCGTTTTGGGTTTGCGCGACGTGTTGGACGAACCCGAGGTGCTGGCCACTGAATGGGATCGCAAAGGTGCATTGGCCGCCGCCGAAAACCTTTATGATGAGATTTGGGTCTACGGCGTCAAAGATGTCTATGACCCGACCATGGGGCTGAACCTCAGTCCTGAAACCCGGGAACGCATGTATTGGACGGGATATCTTCGTCGTCAGATTACCGATGCCTCAGATACACCTCATACGCCATATATTCTGGTAACACCCGGCGGTGGTGGAGACGGGTCGGCTATGGTGTCACTGGTGCTTTCGGCATATGAACAGGACCCCGATCTGCGCCCAAATGCCGTGTTGATTTATGGGCCGTTCTTATCTGGTGATGTGCGGGATGCCTTTGATGCACGCGTTGCAAAACTGGGAGGAAGGGTCACAGCGCAAGGCTTCGACAGCAAGATCGAAGCGCTTTTTGTTGGCGCGGTCGGCGTGGTCTGCATGGGTGGATACAACACCTTTTGCGAAGTGCTGTCCTTTGACAAACCAGCTGTGATCCTACCTCGGACAAAACCCCGATTGGAGCAATGGATCAGGGCCAGCCGTGCCGAAGAGCTGGGCCTTGTTCGTATGATGGATGAGAAACGCGATGGACACACCACAGATGCCATGATCAAAGCGATCCGCGCGTTGCCTGACCAATCCAGCCCTTCCGAGGCTGGGGCGGATGGATTGCTTGATGGTCTGGATATGGTTGTACGTCGCGCCGAAGTGCTGATGGCACGGGAGGGGCGAACATGAGCGACAAGACACCCAAACTTGCCGTATTGGTCAAAGGCTGGCCTCGCCTGTCTGAAACGTTCATCGCACAAGAATTGGTCGCGCTTGAGGAAGCCGGGCTAGATTTTGACATCTGGTCGCTGCGACACCCAACTGACACTAAAACGCATCCTCTGCACGATCGACTGCAAGCCAAGGTTCATTATTTGCCGGAATACCTGCGCGAAGAGCCGCTACGTGTGGCCCGTGCGGTAGGCGCCGCTGCGGAGCTTCCGGGGTTTGAGGCCGCTGCAGAGGCCTATGCGCAGGACGTCACCCGCGATGATACAGCCAACCGCCGCCGCAGGTGGGGACAGGCCTGTGTGCTGGCGCATGAGATGCCCAAAGATGTCTTAGGTCTGTATGCCCATTTCTTGCACACGCCGTCCTCTGTGGCGCGTTATGCGGCGATTATCCGAGGCCTGCCTTGGTCCTTTTCCGCACATGCCAAAGACATCTGGACGTCTCCAGAATGGGAGTTGCGCGAAAAGCTGGATGGCGCAACATTCGGGGCCAGTTTTGGCGCAACATGCACGCGATTTGGGGCGGAACATTTGCAAGGGCTTGCCGACACTGCGGATCGCGTCGATCTGGTGTATCATGGGCTTGATCTCAGCCGTTTCCCTGCACCTCCCGACCGCACAGCAAGAGCCGCAGATGCGCCGTTTCACATGATGTCGGTTGGCCGGCTGGTGGAAAAGAAGGGATTTGACAATCTCATAGATGCACTGGCGCTCTTGCCAACATCCTTGGACTGGCACTGGACTCACATCGGCGGCGGCGCCCTTGATGCGCAAATGCGGGCGCGGGCAGAAACGCATGGGCTTGCTGATCGGATCACATGGCGCGGCGCCTGTGATCAGCCCGAAGTCATTTCGGCAATGCGGGACGCTGATCTGTTTGTCTTGCCTTCCCGCATAGCTGCTGACGGGGATCGCGACGGATTACCAAATGTCTTGATGGAAGCAGCAAGTCAAAAGCTCGCCATCCTCAGCACGCCTGTATCCGCGATACCGGAATTTATCGACACCGGCGTACATGGCATCCTCAGCAGTGATGCGCCGGATGCATTGGCGGACGCGATGCAGAAAGTGGCCGGAGACGCCACTTTTGCTGCGACATTAGCCGACGCGGCATATCTCCGGTTAACCAGCGATTTCCTGATGCATCCCGGCATTGTGCACCTCAAATCCAGATTGTTGGGCATGTTGGGTCAGGCGGATTGATGCGTCTGGCCTTTTATGCGCCAATGAAATCACCTGATCATCCGGTCCCATCGGGCGACCGAAATATTGCCCGCGCGTTGATGGCCGCATTGACCCATATGGGGGCAGATCTTACCTTGGCCAGCCGCCTGCGCTGTCGCGATGGCCGTGGGGATGTGGCGCAACAACGGATCTTGGTTGAGGAAGCGCAAGCAGAAATTTCGCGCTTGATCACCCTTGGCCAAACAGAAAAATGGCGCGCGTGGGTCACCTATCACAACTACTACAAAGCTCCCGATCTTATCGGGCCGCTCGTAGCGAAAAACCTGGGAATTCCGTATTGCCAGGTTGAATCAACCCGTGCCAAAAAACGTCTCGTCGGCGGGTGGTCAGATTTTGCTGAGCGCGCCGAGGCGGCAACCGATGCGGCAGCCGCAGTGTTCTATTTTACAACACGCGACGCCCAAAGCTTGCAACGCGATGCACCCGCAGGTCAGCACCTCATCCACCTGCGTCCCTTTCTGAACATGGCGACTTTGCCACCTGCAAGCGATTTGAACGGCCCAATGCTCAGCGTGGGCATGATGCGACCGGGTGACAAAACTGCATCTTATCAGATCATCGCAGATACTCTTGCCCTGATGCCTCAACAGAGCTGGCAGTTGAACATTGCCGGAGACGGCCCTGCACAGCAAGATGTCACTCGGATGATGTCCCCTTTTGGCGCGCAGGTGAAGCAGCTTGGCCGTCTTGATCAAAAAGCGTTGCAGGACATCTATGCGAAAGCCAGCCTAATGTTCTGGCCCGGCGTAAATGAAGCCTTTGGCATGGTTTTTCTGGAGGCGCAGGCAGCCGGCGTGCCCATTGTTGCCCAAGATCGCCCCGGCATGAACGAGGTCCTGGCACCCGGTGCCTACCCCAAACCAGAGGATGGACCAGAAGCATTGATCAAAAGTCTGCGCAGCTTGCTAGACAATCCCGAACATCATCGCAGGCAGTCTCTGATCGCGCGTGAATTCATTGCCAAGAATCACCTCTTGCCAAATGCCGCACAGACCCTCGCAAGCGGGTTAGCTGAGGTTGGGGTAAAACTATGATAAAGTTAGCTCTTTTGCGTCATGGGCATACCGAATGGAACCATGCAGGCCGCATTCAAGGACGCACAGATGTGCCCTTGGAAGCCGAAGCCGCCGCTGCTTTGGCAGCCCTTGAACTGCCCGCAAACTGGCGCAACGCCGCACTTGTTGCCAGCCCCCTGAACCGGGCCGTACAAACAGCGGAACTCGTCGCGCAACGCGCCCCTACCAAAATAGCCTCTTTGATGGAAATGGATTGGGGCGATTGGGAAGGGTTGCGCGGGGTTGATCTGCGTGAACAAACAGATGGAGCATTCAGGGATATCGAACATTGGGGGTGGAACTATACGCCACCGAATGGTGAGAGCCCCGCGCAGATCGCGCACCGGCTGACTCCATGGCTGACAACCCTCTCAACAGACACTGTTGCGGTCTGCCACATCGGAATTATGCGTGTTCTACTGGCGCAAGCGACCGGCTGGAACTTTGACGGCCCTGCCCCCTTCAGAATAAAGCGCAATCGGCTGTTCATTTTGAACATCGACGAAAAAGAACTAACGTTTGAACCAGAACAACCCCGTTTGGTGGAGCGCGTCTTGTGAAAGTCATGATCGTGGTGACACATCTGCTTGGCACTGGTCATCTGACACGGGCAATGACCTTGGCTCGGGCAGTTGTCTCAAACGGCCACCACGCTGTTGTTGTCTCTGGCGGGGTGCGGCCCTTCAATCTGAACACCGACAACCTGCCTTTTGTTCAACTGCCACCATTGAGATCAAACGGCATTGATTTCACAAAACTTCTGGACCCTAGCGGCACCATTGTTGATCAGTCTTTTCTCGATCAACGGCGGCATCACTTGATCGAAACACTGGCTCATGAAGCCCCGGACGTGCTCGTCACTGAACTATTCCCCTTTGGCCGCCGCATCTTACGGGATGAATTCATCAGCCTGTTGAACGCTGCTCGGGCATTACCAAAACAACCTAAAATTCTCGCCTCAATCCGGGATATCCTCGCCCCGCCTTCTAAGCCCAAAAAGGTCACGTTTGCCGATGATCTGATCCATGAATTCTACGATGCCGTACTTGTCCATTCTGACGAAAACATCACTCCACTGGAACTCAGTTGGCCCGTGTCGCCTGCGCTCCATTCAAAGTTGATCTATACCGGTTTTGTCGCCACGCCTCCACCGGTGCCGCACCCACAGCAGATTGGCCTTGATGAAATTCTTGTTAGTGCAGGAGGGGGAAATGTTGGCAATACGTTGTTTTCATGCGCGAAATCTGCCGCCGTCCTCAGCCCATCTCAACAATGGCGTATTCTGGTTGGGGGGCAGGATGCCGCATCGCGCTGCGCGGAACTTTCTAAAGGAGCGCCTCCAAATCTCACCATCGAACCCGCCCGGCCCGACTTTCGACAATTGTTGCATCATGCCGCCGCTTCTGTCTCCCTTTGCGGCTATAACACCGCGCTTGATATCCTACAAAGCCGCTGCCCCGCTGTGTTTGTTCCCTTTGACGATGGCAATGAAGTTGAACAAGGCATCCGCGCACAGGCATTGGCCAAACAACCCGGCATCGAAGTGTTGACCAATGATGTCATGACCCCGGAGCGTTTGTTAAAGAACATCAAAGCAGCGAAATCCGAACCCAGGGAAGCCCTTGACCATACGCATACGTCTGGTGCAACGAAAACTGTTACATTGATTGCTGCGATCTTAGGAGGCTCTCATGAAATTTGACCTCACTCCTTTGGAACATGAGCTTGGGCTTTGGCGCGCGGAAAATATGTCTTTGCCTATTTGGTGGCGCGATGATGATGCCATTAACACGACGCCTGAACTTGAAAGACTATCCGCCCTAGCAGAAGTTATTTTCGTACCCGTCCATCTTGCCGTGATCCCGAAATACGTGAAAAGAGACTTGGTCACCGCCGTTAAGGAACACGATCAGCTTAAGGCCTTGGTTCATGGTTGGGCACATCACAACAATGCCCCACCTGATGCCAAGAAGGCCGAATTTGCGCATCCCCGCCCCGAGCTTTTGAAAGAGGCGCAGGCCGGATTGACCAAGTTGCGCGCAGCTTTTGACGATACTCTGCTTGAGGTCTTTGTGCCTCCCTGGAACCGCATTGCGCCGGATCTTGTCATCCAATTGGCCCCGATAGGATACCGGGCCTTATCGACATTTACCCCTCGAACGTCCCCATTTGCGGCACCGGAGCTGATACAGATCAACACACATATCGATCCTATTAATTGGCGCAACGGCGGTGGCCTTGTCGATGTGGATCAACAGGTGGCACATATTGTCAAACTGCTGGAAGACCGACGCTCAGGCGTGACGGATAATGACGAACCTTTGGGCATTCTGACCCATCACTTGGTGCATGATGATGCAATCTGGACGTTTACCGAGACGCTTCTCAAGACGTTCTTGGAGGGCGGTGCGCAATCAATTTGTCTGGGCGCCCTTCTGGGCAAAACCGCACAGCCCTAAAGGTCATTCACCCGCTCATCAGCCATCCATTTTCAGCGCTGAAATAAACGCCTCTTGTGGGATGTCGACTTTGCCGAATTGGCGCATCTTCTTTTTGCCCGCTTTCTGCTTTTCCAACAGTTTCTTTTTACGTGTCGCGTCACCGCCATAACATTTGGCTGTCACGTCTTTGCGCATGGCTGATAATGTCTCACGGGCGATCACCTTGCCCCCGATCGCGGCCTGAATTGGGATCTTGAACATGTGGCGGGGGATCAGATCTTTGAGCTTTTCGACCATCGCGCGACCACGTTCTTCGGCGCGGTCACGGTGAACCATTGTAGAAAGCGCATCCACCGGTTCGTCGTTCACCAAAATAGACATTTTGACAAGGTTATCAGTGCGATACCCGGTCATATGATAATCAAAAGACGCATATCCTTTGGTCACGCTTTTTAAACGGTCGTAAAAATCGAAAACCACTTCGTTCAGCGGCAGATCATAAACCACCATCGCCCGGGTACCAGCATAAGTAAGGTCTTCTTGGATGCCGCGTCGGTCCTGGCAAAGCTTAAGCACATCGCCCAGATATTCATCTGGAACAAGTATCGTCGCTTTGATGCGCGGCTCTTCAAGGTGATCCACAAGCGTCAGATCAGGCATGTCAGCGGGGTTATGCAATTGCGCAACCGTTCCATCCCGCATGTGGATGTCATAGATGACTGAAGGTGCTGTGGTGATCAAGTCGATGTTGTACTCGCGTTCGATGCGGTCGCGGATCACTTCTAGGTGCAGCAGGCCAAGAAAGCCGCAGCGAAAGCCAAATCCAAGCGCGGCCGATGTTTCCATTTCAAATGAGAACGACGCATCATTCAGCGCGAGTTTCTCAATCGAGTCGCGTAAATCTTCGAATTCGGCTGCGTCGACTGGGAAGAGACCACAAAAGACAACCGGTTGCGCAGGTTTGAACCCATCAAGCGCATCTGTCGTGCCTTTTTTCTCATGGGTGATTGTGTCGCCGACGCGCGTATCGCGAACCTGTTTGATGGACGCGGTCAGAAAGCCAAGTTCGCCCGGACCCAAAGCATCGATTTCCGTCATCTCCGGGCGGAAAACGCCGATCCTATCAACATGATGGGTGGAATTGGTGGAAAGCATCCGAACGCGATCACCCTTTTTCAACATGCCGTCCATGATGCGCACAAGAACAATAACGCCAAGGTAGCTGTCGTACCAACTGTCGACCAGCATCGCTTTGAGAGGCGCATCAAGTGTACCTTCGGGCGCGGGCAAGCGGGTCACAATCGCCTCCAGCGTTTCATCAATGCCGATACCCGTTTTGGCTGAAACCTGAATGGCATCTGTGGCGTCAATGCCGATCACGTCCTCAATCTGTTCAGCAACCCGGTCGCAATCCGCGGCTGGCAGGTCGATCTTATTCAGAACTGGTACGATCTCGTGATCTGCGTCAATCGCGTGATAGACGTTGGCCAGTGTCTGTGCCTCTACACCTTGGGTGCTGTCCACAACCAACAATGATCCTTCGACCGCACGCATAGAGCGCGAGACCTCATACGCGAAATCAACGTGTCCCGGCGTGTCAATCAGGTTAAGAACGTATTCTTCACCGTCTTTTGCCTGATAGTTAATCCGCACGGTTTGCGCTTTGATGGTGATGCCCCGCTCACGCTCGATATCCATACTGTCGAGCATCTGCTCCTTCATATCCCTGTCCGCCACGGTATTGGTGGACTGAATAAGACGGTCAGCAAGCGTGGATTTCCCGTGGTCGATATGGGCCACGATGGAGAAATTGCGGATATGTGAAAGCGGTGTCATGGTAAGGGGATATGGTAGGGTTTGGGAGGTTGGTCAAGGTCGCTTCTCAGAGGTGGGCATACATGGGCTTTGAAGAAGATCAATTAACATCCAATATCTGGTCAATTTGGCACTTAATCCCCAAGGCAACACACCCTTCCCACATCAAACAACCGGTGTCGGCATGCGATTTTTGGGATCATTTGCACTGTGGCATCCTGCGCTGGCATGACGCTTTTGCCCTCAACACACCCTTGTCTGATAACAATGATTCCGAAACTTCAAAGTTTATTCCAAGCGGTACACAATCATGGTTGCCCCCCGCAGCTTCGTGAATTGCCCCTGTTCGCGATTTAGGGCATATATTGGACAACAAGGCAGAAAACGGACCACTCAAGGGGAACACTCCGCTGGTTCGAAACAAAGGCAATTGTAATGATACGAGTTAGTGTAGCGGTTTTGGCGCTTTTGGGGGTGACCGCATGTGGTGGTGGGACGCGGTATGCGTCAAATAACACCGGGTTCCAAAATCCATCCGTGCTTTTTGCGACAGGTCCAATTCAATCCGCATGTCGCGCCCAAGGTCGAAAGGCCGCCTCAACAGCGCGCTGCGGGTGCATTCAAGCTGTCGCGAACCAAGAGCTTTCATCAGCTCAGCAGCGGCGCGGGGCCAGTTATTTCAAGGACCCAGGCAAACTACAGGAAGTGCGTCAGTCGGATGTGGCGTCGAACGAACGTTTCTGGCTGGCATGGAAGGCTTATAGCCAACGCGCAGCGTCTTTGTGCCAAGGGACCTGACCGACCATCTGATTTTGACGTTTACAAAACCGGCACCGGCTCGGATCTGGTGTTATCGTGCCGGTTCAATTGGTGGGCCAAAACGGTCAATCAAACGCTTTGATATCTGATCACGGGCCGCGCGAAACTGCACCAATTTTGCTTCTCTTGTCTCACCAAGCCCGGTGGGATCAAGGACAGGCCAATATTCCACCTCAAGATGGAAAAACCGGGTCAATTCAAGCGCGCGGCGCTGACTGGCTGGCGAAAGCGCGATCACCTGATCGAAAGAGCTAAGATCATCGCCCCATTGCTCCATTTCATCAAAGCTGCGAGAGCGGTGACGGGCCAATTCCACATCTAGTTCAGCACAGACAGCTATTGAAAACCCATCAATCTCCAGGTCATTCTTGACGCCAACAGATTGGACATAAGTGCCTGTTCCGTAGAACTTTTTCATGATCCCTTCGGCCATCGGGGATCGGACTGCGTTGTGATCGCAACAAAATAAAATCGACTGGGGAAGTGGATCAGCCATTCACCCCCCGAAATGCAAAACGCAGATGAGGGTAAACAGGCGCCGGGCCGTATCAGTATCGATCTCCGCTTTGCCTTCAAGACGTTCTTGCAGCACCCTTGAACCTTCGTTGTGGATTCCTCGGCGTGCCATATCGATGGTTTCAATCTGACTCGGCGGAAGCCTTTTTACCGCGTCGAAATAACTTTCGCAGATTTGAAAGTAGTCTTTGACGACTTGCCTAAACGGGCCAAGCGACAAATGGAATTCCGCCGCCTTTTCAGAAGTTTCGGTTTTTACATCAAAGATCAGGCGCTTATCGCGGATAGACAAATCAAGGTGGTAAGGCCCCGAGGGCACCGGACGATCATCACGCATCGGAATAAGGAACGTATTGTCCTCTAAAAGATCAAACATAGCGACTTTGCGCTCTTGCTCGATCTCAGGTGTGGGCGGCGGTAAATTCGCGTCGTCCAGATTGATGTGGGTGATGCGGGTCATCGGTTTTGCATTCTTTTGCGGGGTTTGTAACTTCAAGGGATACGCCAGCAGTTTAGGCAACGCAATGGGACGCTCGCGTCAAGTAAGCGCGACGAAATCCCAAATGATCAGAACAATAGTCCCCAGTAACACCCCAACACCGGCATATCGCGTGGTGCCGGATAATGTGCTGCCAGAACGCCTGAAGGCAAAGAAGCTGCTGAGCAAAAGCAAATGCATGAAAGGTTGACTGCCTGATTCAAAAACAACGGCTTTGCTGCTGAGCAATGTGGCCGCCATCACGGCCAGAAATACGGGTGGTGCCCAATAATCAAGCACGATACCCGATTGAGATGCCCTAACAGCGCGGCAACTGCGGGACATCACATAAACAACAAGAGGCATCACGATACTTAACCCGATGACAAGGCTCACAAAAAGCGGCCAAGGCAGGCGCAATCCTGCACCTATGATCAAACCGAATAACAACACAGCATCAAAGACAACCATACAACACCGAGCCGCCAAATCGGCCAATCCGACGCGGTTATGAACCATCAGTTCGCGAAACGTTGCATCCCGCAGACTGATACAAATCATATGAATCGTCGTCGCCAATGCAGCCATCAAACCGATCAGACCATGTGACGGATTTGCGCTTGTATAGATAAAATAAACTGCACATCCGAGGATGAACGCTGCAATGATCTGTCGGGGTTTAAGGGAAATGGAAAGCATCTTAGTGATTCAAACTATTCAGCCGCGCACTCACCGAAAGCCCATGTGCCTCAAGGCTTTCGGACGTGGCAAGACGTTCTGCGGCCGGGCCAATCGCCCGTAGCGCATCAGGTGTCATCCGGGCAAGTGTAGTGCGTTTCATGAAGTCGAGAACCGAAAGGCCAGAGGAAAATCGCGCCGAACGGGCGGTCGGCAAAACGTGGTTTGGACCGCCAATGTAGTCTCCGATGGCCTCAGGTGTCCATTGTCCAAGAAAAATGGCCCCGGCGTGGGTGATCTGTTGGCTCAGAGCGTCGGGATCTGCAACACAAAGCTCCAGATGTTCAGGCGCGATCCGGTTGGATAGTTCGGCGGCCACCGCCAGATCAGGCACATTGATGATCGCGCCAAAATCACGCCAGCTGGGTCCTGCAATGTCACGACGTTGGAGCGTTTCGAGGCGTTTTTCGACAGCTTTTGCAACGGCCTGCCCAAACGCAGGATCGGTTGTGATCAGAATGGATTGCGCGCTTTGATCGTGTTCAGCCTGAGACAACAGATCAAGGGCGATCCAGTCCGGGTCATTGTCTTTGTCAGCAACCACAAGGATTTCGGACGGGCCCGCGATCATATCAATGCCCACTGTGCCAAAAACCCGCCGTTTGGCTGCTGCAACAAATGCGTTGCCGGGCCCCGTAATCTTGTCGACGGGCTGTATGGTGTTGGTACCATAGGCAAGGGCCGCGATCGCTTGGGCGCCTCCAATGCGGTAGATTTCATGAACACCGGACAGATGAGCCGCAAATAGAACCAACGGATTCAGCGTTCCGTCAGGGGTAGGGACGACCATGGCAAGACGCTGAACCCCTGCAACGGTTGCTGGAATTGCGTTCATCAAAACAGAGCTGGGATAACTCGCAAGTCCACCGGGAACATAGAGGCCAGCAGCGGAAACGGCGCTCCAGCGCCATCCCAAAGTGGCACCGGCGTCGTCCTGCCATTGTTCGTCTTGCGGCAATTGGCGCGCGTGATACGCCCGGATACGGGTGGCGGCGAGTTCTAAGGCAATTCTATCCTGTTCAGGCACCTCATCAATCGCTGCCGCGATTTCTTCGGACGAGATACGCAAGGTGTCGGGCGTCAGAGCGATACGGTCAAATCTGGCCGTCAGGTCGATTACGGCCTGATCCCCCCGATCACGTACATCAGCGATGATATCTGCAACCACAGCGTCCACATCCGGGCTGTCTTCACGTTTGGCGTTCAGCAATGTGGTAAAGTTGCTTTCGAAATTTAGCGCTGTCGCATCTAAGGTCACAGGCATGAGGTGGGGGTGCTCCAAAAGTCGGTATATAAGGCCAAAAAGAAATGCAGCCGCCAGAGGGGTAAGTCACCTTGAGATAGGGCGTTGATCGTTGCAGGCTGTTGCGGGCGTTTAATCCGGATGGTGGGGACGTTTTTTGGATGGGGCCATGTAGGGGCGGGTCACGTCTTTTAGGGTTGTTTCAATGGCTTCAACCCCTAGACGGATCGCCCCGTCCCCTGCCAGGGTCAGGGTGATGTGGCCTGACGGCGCCTCGGTTTGTTCAAAGGTGACGTTGAGCAGGGACAAAACGATGTCTGCATCGCCTTTTGGCACGCCTTGACTGGCGACATTTTGGACTGTGTTGAAACTCAGTACGGATTGCACGCGCTCAGGTGCGTGGCGGGTTTTCCCCTCATCCTCCCAGCGCATTCTGTTAATCAGAAGCGCAAAGCAAGATCCTTTGCGGTCCCAGCGCATTTCGGAGGCGGGGAACACAGCATCTTGGACCAAAGCCGAGATGACCTGCAAATCGTCTGTGTCCATTGCACCTAGGTTCAGCGGGGCCTCGCGGCCATCTTCAAAGCGGGCGTCGTCATTCATGTTTCTTTAATCCGTTCAATGTCAGCGCCCACACCCCGGAATTTTGCCACAACATGTTCGTATCCACGATCAAGGTGGTAAACCCGCCCAACTTTCGTTTCGCCTTCTGCCGCAAGTCCCGCAAGGATCAGCGAAACCGATGCACGCAGATCGGTTGCCATAACTGGCGCACCCTTGAGTTGGTCAACACCGGTAACCGTAGCCGTACCGCCTTGAACAACAATGTCTGCTCCCATGCGGATCAGTTCCGGAGCGTGCATAAAGCGGTTTTCGAATATCTTTTCTTCCAGCACCGAGGTACCCTGTGCGGTGCACAAAAGCGCCATCATCTGGGCCTGCAAATCAGTCGGAAAACCGGGGAAAGGTTCAGTTGTGACATCAACCGCTTGAATACGCCCGTTTTTACGCGCGACTTTGATGCCTTTATCCGTTTGCGTCACAGCAATGCCCGCCGCGTCCAACTTTTCACAGAAAGCCGCCAGTAAATTGATCCGTCCGCCCAAAAGTTCAACTTCGCCACCGCAAATCGCAGGCGCCAGCATATAGGTGCCAAGTTCAATTCGGTCGCTGACCACACGATGGGTTGCGCCGTGCAGGCTGTCTACGCCTTGGATTGTGATTGAGGAGGTTCCATCGCCTTCGATTTGAGCCCCCATCGCCCGCAGGCAGGTTGCAAGGTCGACAATCTCAGGCTCACGTGCAGCGTTGTTTATCACTGTTGTGCCCTTGGCCAAGGTCGCTGCCATCATGATATTTTCGGTTGCTCCAACTGAAGCAAAGGGAAAGTCGATCACAGCGCCCTTGAGTTTGCCACCTTGTGCTTTTGCGTGCAGGTATCCGTCCCTCAATTCAATATCTGCACCCATCAAGGTTAGGCCATCTGTGTGGATGTCCATCGGGCGGGCGCCAATGGCACAACCACCCGGCAAAGAGACTTCTGCATGGCCTTCGCGGGCCAACAATGGACCCAGTACAAGATTGGAGGCCCGCATTTTGCGCACAATGTCATAGTCAGCACGGGTCTTGATTTCGCCGTGGCTTGACAAGGCCAAGACCTGTCCCTCTTGCAAAAAGGTGACTTCCGCCCCGAGCGAGCCAAGCAGTTGCGTCATCGTGCGGATATCGCTGAGCCGCGGCGCTCCGGTCAGCGTCAACGGTTCTTCACTCAATAAAGTTGCGGGCATAAGGGTAAGACAGGCGTTCTTTGCCCCCGCAATTGGGATTGAGCCTTGCAGCGCATTGCCGCCGCGGACGAGTATCGAGTCCATATTATCTGCTTTCCTCGGTTGGGCTTTGGGTGCCCTTGTTTTCTGTCGTCTGTTCATCACGTGCCCGGGCCTGCGCTTTGCGCCTGCCCATGTTTGCCTTAAGCGCAGCCTTCAGTCGTGCCTCTCGCGCTTGGGCTTTGGTTTTGGATGATTGAGACGGATTGCCATTTGCCATGTGGCCTGTCTATCGCAGGGTCTAGGGCGCGTCCAGATTGGGCTTGCACCGTTTTTCGATTGGCGCTAATCCCCCACACACAGGCGCTGCTGTAGCTCAGAGGTAGAGCACTCCCTTGGTAAGGGAGAGGTCGAGAGTTCGATTCTCTCCAGCAGCACCACAACAGAATCGGTCTGTTGAAACACCACCTAAAGCTTTGAATGGTAACGCTATTTCAGGAGTTCTAGCGCCCTCTTTCCGGCTGTATTTGATGGGGGTGGTGAAGGCCAGTTTCAGCACCAACCGGCGTGCGGGCGTACTACCATTCCCCCATATTTTCCAAGGGCTTGCGAGGAACTGACACGCGAGTTCTAGTTTTTCTTCAAACGCACCTTTGGTTTCGGCCTGATTTGCCAGTTTTTCGACCATTACGGCCTTCTGACGCTCCAGCGTTTCCACCTTATCCTCATAGCGGTGAATGATAGCGGTATTGCTGGCCACCATGATCCGATCAAGCATGGCCTCGATTTCTTTCTCCAACCGCCCAATCTCGCGCGTGGCAGCTCTTTTGATGTCCTTGGCCTGTGTGCGGCGAGTATCCCAGGCATGGCGGAACATGGCCGTTGCAAGCGTCATAAGCGCCTTGGTCGGCTCTAGAGCCTTGATGATGCCACCGATTTCACCCTCCAGCTTGTCGCGCGGAATTGACTTGCCATAGGCCTCACAGCTCTTTGTCTGGCAAAGGTAGTATGGATATCGTTTGGTCAAACCCGTGCTCCAGCTTGAACGCAGAGGCGTGTCGAGTGCCAGAACCTCTTCCAGCACGGGCAACAGGCGCTCATCAAAGACACGCACGCGCTCATGATCGAGATAGGCCTGGGTGACGGCTTTCGCGCCAACGGCTTCAAGCTCAGCGCTGGTCTCAGCGGTGCCACAAAGCTCAATCGCAGGCTCAGGCACCGAACCAATATTGGCCGGGTCGGTGCTGATGACAGAGAACTTCGCGTTAAACGCCAGATCGTTGTGATACGCATCTTCCAGCACATTGAGCAGATCGCGCTGCTGCGCTGCGGTCCAACGGGGATCAGATGAATCCACCCAGACAACGTTTTTCGACTGCGCTTGATCAGATGAGTAGCAGCCCATCTGGTCGGCTTTGGCGTACTGGGCATCCGTCATGGCGCTGTACGCGCGTCGATTTTGTTCATCTTTGCCAATTGGCCGAGGCTATCTACGAGCTTGCGGCTGCGGACCGGGTTTGCGACGGCGGCTGGGATTTCTGCGTTGCTTAGCTGTTGACTGGGGCAGCCGATGGAACTTGCCTGTCGGCTCCAAAATGACCAGACCCATACTATGAAAACACAATCCATATGAGCCCATAGATGCCGCGCTTGCCCAACTCCACGACGACGAATATAAAAAATAATCCCGCAGACTCTCGTTATGAAAGAGGGAGCTTCGGGGAGCAGGTCACCCAGCTTGCCTGTCCCTATTAAGGAAGGGGGCGAGCTGTGTGCTGGCGCACCTGCGCGTTTTGACACCGGATGACCCAGCTTGCCGCTCCTTCTAAGTGAAGGGGGCAAGCTGTGTTTTGTATTACAAAACAACTTGCAAAGGGGGGCTTCGCCCCCGTTTGATCCCCCAAGAAAAGTAATACTCGAACGGCCCAGAGCGGATGAGGTGGGTGGCTCCTGCTCCACCGGCATCGAATGTGCCAAAGTGCAGTTATCATCGACTGCTAGGAAAGGAGCCACCCAATGACAGTAAAGACCGTAGGCCTGGATTTGGCCAAGGATGTTTTTCAAGTACACGGTATTTCGGAGAATGGCCGTGTGATCTTCAATAAGGCGATCAAACGCGCGAAGCTGCTGGCGTTTTTTGAGACGCTTCCACCATGCACGGTCGGCATGGAAGCGTGCGGTTCATCCCATCATTGGGGCCGCCAGCTGCGTAAGCTCGGGCATGATGTGAAGCTCATGCCTACCGGTTATGTCAAACCGTATGTGAAGCGCGGAAAGAGTGATGCTGTCGACGCAGAAGCGATTTGCGAGGCGGTGCGCCTGCAGCGTTCAATGCAGCGGCGGCAGTCTGTTCAGCGAGGTCTGGATCAAGCGCCGAAAGTGCCGCAAATGCGAGCGAGACTTTTTCCTGATCAGACAGATAGGCAGCGGCAATCGCGGAGAATGTCTGCCAGCCGGTGCCAGAGGCCAGTGTTAGGGCATAACCAAGCACCTTTGAGAGGCGCTTGTGTTTCGACTTTATAAAGTGGGCAAGGATAGAACGGCGTTTTGAGTTTACCGCGCCGAAAGTTTCTGTTTGTTTTTCAATGCGGGGGTCTGAGAGTGGTTTACCGCGTAAGCCACTGTTTTCGAAATTTTGTTGGCGTCCTTCAGGGATCGCCATTTCAGACTTACAGCTGCCAATGGGGCCTAAGATAGCACAAATTCTCGGATTGTTCTGCACACCCCGAGTCAACTCGAACATTCCATTCTATCGACAAATATTGTGGATAGATCTGTTTAAACGCCGGAATAATTGGTAAACGGAGCCTTATCGGGACGTCGTAGGGCGCTAACCAATGACATTACCAAATATACCCGTGCTAAACTCTTCTCAGAAGTTGGTAAGAAAACCGACTTGTTCCTGCGTTTTTCTACCGTCGCCGGGGAACGTGGTGCAGCAGATGCGGAGCGAGACATTCGCGGTTTCGCGGTGAAATTCTACACCGAGGAAGGAAACTGGGATCTCGTCGGAAACAACACGCCAGTATTCTTTTTGCGTGACCCCCTAAAATTCCCTGACTTGAACCACGCCGTTAAGCGCGACCCAAAAACCAACATGCGGAGCGCCGACAACAACTGGGATTTCTGGACGAGCCTGCCAGAAGCTCTGCACCAGGTGACAATTGTTATGTCCGAACGTGGCATTCCAGCCAGCTACCGCCACATGGACGGGTTCGGCAGCCACACGTTTAGCTTTATCAATGCTGATAACGAGCGTTATTGGGTCAAATTCCACTTCAAGATACAACAAGGGATCAAGAACCTCACAGATGCAGAGTCAGCAGATGTGATTGCGGCTGATCGCGAAAGTCACCAGCGCGACCTCTTTGACAACATCGAAGAAGGTAACTTCCCTAAGTGGACCTTGTCCGTACAGATCATGCCGGAAGCAGATGCTGGGAAATACCACCTCAACCCATTTGATTTGACCAAAGT
Source organism: Sulfitobacter sp. (assembly GCA_039986635.1). GTDB lineage: Bacteria > Pseudomonadota > Alphaproteobacteria > Rhodobacterales > Rhodobacteraceae > Sulfitobacter. The sequence continues at coordinate 10,179 of JBDWQI010000274.1, read as the reverse complement.
CTGGCCGCATGCGGACTATCCTTTGATCGAAGTGGGCGAGATGGAATGGAACCGCAACCCTGAGAACTACCATGCGGAAGTGGAACAATCTGCGTTTGCTCCGTCCAGCGTTGTACCGGGGATCAGTTTTTCACCAGACAAAATGCTTCAAGGGCGCCTGTTCTCATATGGTGACACGCAGCGCTACCGGCTTGGCGTCAACCACTCGCAGATCCCAGTGAATGCTCCGCGTTGCCCATTCCACTCCTACCACCGTGATGGCGCAATGCGCATTGACGGAAATGCTGGTGGGCGGATTGGATATGAACCAAACACCAAGGGTGAATGGCAGGAACAGCCAGATTACTCAGAACCACCGCTTTCGATTGAAGGTGCCGCTGACCATTGGAACCACCGAGAAGACGAAGATTATTTCACCCAGCCCGGCAACTTGTTCCGCCTGATGACGGATGCACAAAAACAGGTGTTGTTTGAAAATACAGCACGGTCGTTAGGTGGCGCTCATGTTGATATTCAAAAACGTCACGTTCACCACTGTACGCAGGCTGATGCAGCATATGGTGCCGGTGTCGCTAAGGCGCTTGGTTTGACCGAGTGATTTAGAAAACTCAATGAGCCGCATTGCGGCTCATTGACCTTGACTGTGTGGGATTTTCATCCTCACAAACTACATCCACCTTCGTCACATTGTGAATGCGTATTTTGATTGCCCAGCATTGTCTCCACTTGTGCAGGGTGCGCTAACAATGCGGATATTTGAGCCCCGATTTGCATGTCGGAAACCTGACCGAAATGGTGGTGCACAAGCTGCCCGTCCTTGTCCAAAATCAGGGTGCTTGGTGTACCGCGCATTCTATAGGCTTTGGCCTCGCCTCTAAGCCTTTGGCATCAACGCCAACGGGAAAGTTGATTTGATACTCGTGCAAGAATGCAGCCAATGAAACCGGTGTCATCGCTCCCTCTTCCCAGCGCTGATTCACGCAGCGCTTTGAAAATAGATGTTTCCTGAACCTAAGCCTGCGTAATTTGATCGGGGAACTTCTTGACCAAGGAAGCGTTCTTGCGCGTGCCTGCAGCCTGACCGCGCGCCATGGCTGCAAATGTCCTTGCTATCGCCTGCATGCCTTGATGCACTTCCGTACTGCTCCCATGGTTAAGAGGTTTGTACTCCGTCGCTGCGGCGTCCAATCGTTCTAGCAGATCGACCGCGTTCTCAAGCTTGCTGACCAACTCGGCCATTTCCTGAACCAGTGCATTCGCTGCGGGCTCCTCATCTTCTGACATAGTCTTATCGATATCGCGGGCGGCCTTGAAGGTATCGCTGTTCTGCCATTCTTCGAGCTTGGACAATTCAATCAGACAGCGATCAATGGCCGGCGTGGCGAGGCTTGCGCGGTCCAGCCTCGGCGTCGCGGATTTCTCTGCTGCCGCCTTGAACGCCGTCCAGCTGGTGACGGTCAGCGCTGGTTTGCCCGGATGCCAGTTGCCGTCCATCTTTTTCTCTACCCCCAGAACGGTTGGGTCGTCCTGTAGTTCATTCTCAAGATAGGCGATCAGCTTGACGCAAATGTCCTTTTCGTTCTTGAACGCCTCCACCGACAGGCCGGAAATGCGCAGAGCGTTCTGTGCCGATGCATCCCCCATGATCGACGCACCGTAGGCGATGCAACATTTGGCTAGTGTGGAATTCATCCGCAAAGCAGCCCGTGCTGCCTTGCGGTTTCCCGGGTTGTCCCGCGCCTTAAGATAAGCGCTCCATCCCCTTTTGATCGTCACCTCAGCATGCATCTTGTAGCCGAACTCAACCACGGCAGAGGCCATATTGTTGGAGGTGGCCACAATGCTTGAAGCGCCGGTTGGATCAAAGATCTTGGCTGTTTCCGCTCCGACCGAGATGACGTCGAAGACCACTTTGATCCGCGCGTGGTTGAGGTGTACATGGCAGTTGTTGAGCGTGTTCTCGATAGCGGGTGCCGTGCCTGCCCGCGCGGCAAAAGCGGTTTTCATACTGTCGACCCAGGCGTTGTGGACTTCGGCCGCTTTGCGCATCTTCAGAAAGTCGACGATCAGTTTCTGGACAGCCACGGCAAGGCCCGCTCCGGGGACTACCGCCGCCACGACGCTGAGCGAACCCGCGGTCAGGTTGTTCCAGAATTCGGCACGCTGGCGCAATTTGGCAGTATTGGCCATCGCCCGGTCAATGCACTCCTGGGCGCGAACAAGTTCTTCTTCGGTCTTTCCGGTGATCTCAGGATCGGGAAAGGCCTCGGAATACATCTCTTCAAAGCCGACCATCTCTGTGTCGACCTCATCCAGCATGGCTTGCATGCCTTCTTCGGAAAAAACATTCTCAAGCTCTGCAAGTGCTGTCATTTCCTGATCAAGCGCGATCTCTTCTTCAAGATCACGGCCCAGTTCTTGGGCCTCGCCCTCGGATTTCATGACGGAAGACGCGGTGTTGAGCCTGCCCAGAGCATTCGTTACATCGCCCATGACCTTGGCAGTGCCTGAATCAACAGCGCGCTCGCTGCCGGTCTCGGTATAGGTCCGTTGGAAGTGCTTGAGGTCTTCGACCTCTTCTGCCGTCATTTCGGCGCGCAGGCCGTCGTACATCTGTTCGCTGTACTCGATGGTGAACCCTGACAACAATCCATTCACCAAGAGCGGCGCGGCTTGACCGGGGTTCTTATCGATAAAGATCGCCTTGCCGATCGCCTTGACGTTGGCACCCGACGTGATGCCCAGTTTCAGCGCGGCCGCAAACTGCTGTTGCGCGGCGAGGTAGTCGCGCTGTTGGCCAAGTGCCGCATCGAAAGCGTCCTTGTCCGGATATTCACTCTCTTTGATGTCAGCCACGGACTTGTTTGCCGCGGCCACGATCCCCGTGGCAATCGCATCCCCAAGGCCAGTGACGATCTTCATGATTTCGTCAAATCCACCTTCGTAGTTCCGTTCGTGAAACTTCTGCCCCATGACAATCAACTGAGGAAGCACCTTGGCGCTTTTGAACGCAGTCGAGATAGCAGCGGTGGTAAAGGCAACCTTGGCCGAGTTTTGGGCGTCGGATGGGTTGTCCTGACTGGCCACCATCGCCGATTGCACAACGGAAACCGTCATGCTTTCCGCGATGCTCATCGCTTTGCCAATAGTGGCAGTCCATTTGTCGATTGGCGGTGCAGTGGAATGCCTATGATCTGCAACCAGTTCAGCAGAGGACAGACCACCCAACAAGACAGCGGTTGCGGCTTTGACGACCATTTCGTCGGTGCCAGCGATAGCAATGTCTCGGTTCTTGGATGAGATTTGTGCTGCGATTTCTGCTTTCTTTGCCGGGTCAGTCTCTGCTGCTTTCTCGGCTTTCAGATCAATGACTTCTTGCTTGGTCTCCGCGACGTTCATCGCGTCCTTCGCCGACAACACCCCGGCTGTTAATGTTCCGGCAAGTTGCACGCTTTCCTTGGCGACCTTCATCCCCAGCTTAAAGTTTTCGCGCCCTGTTGTGGTGGTTGCCGAGAAGGCTTCGATCTTTTTCTCATAGAACTCAGCCGCGCCATTAAAGGCGACAGCATGTTCTGAGAACCTGTCAGGAACAATGTTGTCAGGGATCACACCGGCACGCACCAAAGGTGTCCAGACCTCCTTGCGGATATCGTCATCGGTAAACAGCGGCATGCCGTCCGGGCCAACTTGCATTTCCATTTTACGCTGGGCGACAAGGGCCTTTTCGTAGCCTTCTCGCAGTTTGGCGATGACAGCAGGATCAATGGCTTCGGTGTCTTCGCCGATGTCGGCCATGGTATCGACCTCGACATCGACCAGCATAGCCCATTTGCCAAGGTTCGCGTCTTTCAGGTCCTCTTCCGTTGCCCGCCACGGCATTTCAGTAAAGTTCTTGTTTTCGGTTCCGGCAAGGCTGCGCCATGCCTTCGTGATCGCCCAGGGGTTGTTGTCATTCCTGATGATCAGGTCCTGGCTTTCCATGATCTCATCCCGGACATCGTTGAGGTATCCGTCCATCCCGGACAGAAACTCCTCGCGGTCGTCCGCTCTTTGCACGGCTGTGGCATAGGCTTCGTCATCCAGGTTCTTGCCGGATACGTATTTGATCCAATCGAATTCGTTCTCTGTCAGTGGCATTTCTTACTCCCCCACCTGATGTTGCACCAACCGCTAAGGAGCGAGGTTTTTCAGAATGGTCGTTTCAAAATATAGCAGTGTTGCGGTGAGCTGCACCCAAGTCTGGCCCCGGTCCATGGGGTTGTTGCGGTAGATATCAAAGGCCGGATCGCTCTCAAGTCTGGCCCGGATACGGCGCAGTTGTTTAAGGGTCTCCTCGCGCAACTGCCCGACGATGGCCTTCTTTTCGTTAACCGGCAATTGTCCCAGCTGATGCTCTGGATTTTTCAAATTGGCCAGCTTCGTCCCCGCTGCGCCATCCAACACCAAGAACCCGTTCTTATCGCCCTGGCAGAGGGTCAGGACCTGATTAACTGCTGCAACTGCTGCCTGAGCCTCCGTGTCTTCGCGACGCTCATCATCTGCAAATTTCTCTGTCAGCATCTGCTGAACTTTATCTGCTGCCACGCTGACCTTGGCGACCGAGGCACGGATCTTTGTCTGGGCACCGTCAAAATCAAAGGACCATTCGCCCGAAGATATTCTTTGGGCGTCGGTCACATCTGCGTGCAAATCATGCCAGTTTTTGGCGCTGTCCTTATACTCTTGCGCGGCACGCTTGTTGTCGTTCGAGGTGTCCAGGTTTTTGCCGATGGCTTTGTAAGCTTTCTCAAGCCCATCAGAGATCGACTTGTATTCTTTGTAATTTCGATGCCCGGTCTTGTTGGCGTTGTCACCAATCCAATCTTTGACCTTGGCGCGCTCTACTTTACAAAGCCGTTTTTGCTCAATGACGTCGGCCGCGTCTGCGGTCGCGGCTTCGGTCCCTGCTTTAGCCTCGCCAAGGAATTGTGCCAAGCCTAACAGGAAAGCTTCGGGGTTGGTCGCCTTTTCGGCAATCATCTGTTCCAGAGCTGAGAGCGCATTGGAAAGCTCGCCAATCAGCCTATCAGCTTTGCTGTTCACCTGATCGACAGTCGGTTGGGAGCGTGTCTCAAGCTCCTTGCGCAATGCCAGCAGGGTTTCGCGTGATTTGCCCTGCGCACCGGCAAACTTCTTGTCTGCTGTTCTGAGGTAGGCAAGGGAAGTTCTGATCGTCTCTGCTGCTTGCAGCAGTGCTTCCTTCTCCTCCTCGGTCTTGTCATTGAGATGGATGATGTCCCCCTCGAGAAGATCGTCTGGCGCCATCTTGGTCAGCTGTGCAATCTTGGCACCGACATTTGCCTCGGTACCTTTCTTTTTGGCAGAAAGGTCCTGTTCAATCTGATCCAGTTTTTCTGTCGTTGCGGCATGATCGTCCCGCAGTTTTTCAGCTGCAGTTTTGTGGGGGCCCTGAAACTTTGCAAGGAAGGCCTCAGCCGTCGATACGACATCCGCTGGTTTTTTCGACCCTTCCCAGCCGGACTTGAGTTTGCCAAAAGCGTCAAGATCTGCCCCGTAACCTTCTGGCCGCCACTCGGCATAAAGTGTCCTGACGCTTTTCTTGGCCAGATAGTCGTCCACAGCTTTGATCGCGTCATGCGCGGCCTTATAGGCATCGCCGTCTTTGACTTGATCCAGCATCTCCTGTGCCTCTGCCGTCGCGGCCTCGATCAACGCAGCGGAACCCGGTGTCTCAAGCCCCGCAAGCATCTCAAGTGTCTGCATCTTTTCGCGCAGCTTGGTCATTTCCGCGCGCGGCACGTCCTTGAAACCTTCGCCACGCTTGTCGACCATTAGCGCGCTGTCGGATGCCTCTTTCATCCGGATCTCGTAGAACTTTTTCTCGCCGTTTGACCCTTCAATTGTCAGCACGTGATCGGCGGGAATGTCCGCTATGCGGCTCTGGTCTGTGATCTCTTGGGCATCATGGATAGTCAGCAGCTCGCGCTTGATCGCATCCACCTTTACATGGGCGGCATCCTTGGCCGCATCATCAGCGGCCTTGATTGCCGGATCAACGGCTGGAAGGTCCGCATCCAGAATATCGCTTTCCAGACTGGCCAATGCCGTGTCTGCGGCAGATAGGTCGGGCGGACTTTCTGTAGTCTGGGCATCGCGCAGAGCCTCGACCTCGTCCAACCTCGCGCGCAACGCACCATCGGCGTCTCCGCCTTTGCCCCAATGCCTGTCCAGCAAAACGCTGACGGATTTGAAGGTCCGCTCAAAGGCCTCAAAAGGATCAACTGGGGGCTCAGGTGGTGGCGGCAATGGAAAGATGCGCGAACCCATGAATTCAACGTGCATCCGTATCGCGTCTTGGCGCAGGAACTCAGCTTCACTATACTTCCCTTGATCCGCCAAGGTGATGGCATTGTCCAGAATCATATCAAGCGTCGCAAGCTGCGCATCGCTGATTTGTGTTACCTGCGGCTCGCCCAGGAACAGCATTGCATCCGATGCGTTGGTTCTTGAAGATACCAAGAATGTAGCCTTGTTTGCCTCAATCTGTTTGATGACATCTGCCTTGTAAGCGCTGCTGTCACTTTCTGTTGGCCCCACTTCGGGCAGAACCCGTTTGTCCTCGGGTTTTGTGGCCAGATAGGCTTGTAACGCCTCTTCCGGCGAGGGACGCTCGTCACGAATCCCAGCCATGACGAGGTTCATTTCAGCCGCCTTGACTGTGATCCCCTTGATCTTTTCCAGCCGGTTCGCCGCTTGCCCTTCATAGGCCGCCAACTGCGCGCGTCGCTGTTCTAGGGCGGCTTTTTGATCCTTGGTTTGCTGTACCTGTTTGGCCAGTCGCTGCTTTTCCTTGAACCCTTCCGCATCAGCCAGTTTCTGGGTCAGCGTGGCAATTTCGGCAGTCAACGCGTCGATTCCCCGGCCGAGGTTCTCGGTGGTCGTATCGATCTTTTCCTGTCGCGCGACTTCGCGTCCTGCGACCGGATCAGATGCCGCAAAATCGGCCAAAGCATCCAGCGCGGCGTCGCGCATGTCCTCGAGCAGTTCAAGCAAAGTTTCGATATGAGGCGCGCGCGCTGTCTCGCAGGCGTCGAGGGCCGTCGACAACTCGGTGATAAGCGTCCCGACTCGGTCTTCGCTCAGATCCTCCGCGTCTGCCGCAGCGCGCAGTTCCGTCAGCGTGGTCTGTAGTGCCCCGTGCGCCGCCGCCAAACCATCAACCGCAGTGCCGCGGGTGCGATCCAGTTCCGGGTCGCCAAGACTTTGTTTGATCAAAGCGGGGCTCAATGCGCCTTGATCGTTCAGGTTTACGAGCGCTGACAAGGACGTCTTTGCAGTCGAAATCCGCTCCAGAAGATTGTCCTGGAGCGCCTTGATCCGAAGCTCATCCGCCATTGCCGCCAAACGTGCATCAATAGCCTGGGATGTCTGACGAGCGCGAAGCCGGATACTGGATAGACGAATGTCTCGAAGCGCCAGTTCCTCAGCGCCCCATTCGAATTTTGGGTCATCCGCGTCGGCATTTACCACCGTTGTGTCTATGGTGGAGATATCTGCCTCGACACCCTCGAAACGTATCTTGAGATCGTCCATCTCATCCCAATACCCCGCGAACTCGTTCCTCAGAGCTCGGGCTTTGGTCTCGACTTCGGCCTTCTTGTTCACATAAGCGACGTACTGTTCTCTGATGTTGACCTGAAGTTCTCGAACCTTCTTTTTGCGGATCAACTTACGCCGCAGCCTTTTGGCAAGGCCGCTTGCGACAATTGCGTTCCTGCCAAGCCATTTCGCCAAGAACGCAAGCTTGTCAGCATCAAGTTCGCTTACGGTGATTGGTCCATTGTCATCGGGCATGTTCCCGGCTCCCCTTGGCGCAGTGCGTGCAGATGCACTTTATTTTTTCAATTTTTGGCCTCAGTAGACCATTTCAAATGCAGTCGTTTTCAAATATTTGCAGCGTCTTAAATCAGGCTGCTTGTAGTTTTTCCTCTTTCTCAAGCTCTTTTGCCATAGCATCCAGCGCTGCAACCGCTGTTCGTCTGACCTTTAAGCCTGAGAGAAAACCATTCTTGTCGTCAATAATCTGAAAAATACCCGAATTTATCTCAGCACGGTTCGCATTGATTGCACTCAGGCATTTCTGTCTCAGGTCATCACGTTTGGCCACTTCGGTTTCCTGAATCAGCGCATCCAGAGCATCTTCCAACGTCTCGCCAATGGGATCGATGTAGGTCTGCAGATCCTTTACGGCGGTTTCGATGCCTTTGAAATCTTCACCGTCACACGAAGCCACAATTGCGTCGCCTAGACGAGCCATTTCGCTGCGCAACTGCCCCTTGGCGCGGCCCCACATCAGGCGAGTCTTTGTGAAGTCCACTGTCTGACCTATCGGCTTCTCGGAAGCCTGCTGGTTCTTAGCCTCCAACGCTTCCCTGACTGACGCCCCAAGCCGCTGTGCGATTGCGATGGCCTTCTTGTAGTCGCCACTCGCCGCAGTGTCTTCTGCCGTCATCTTCATTGCGCGCAGTCCTTGCGCGTTGGGAACATCAGCTTTCATGGCCTTCAGGACGACCGGTGACAACCGAGCCCAAAGTGCCTCCCATTGACCCTGCAGCGGATCAACAGCTTTCTTGTCATTTTGCTTTGCCAGCGCATCCTCGATGTTCTTGATCGCGGTCCTTGCCCCGTCGAAATCCTGACCGCGCAACTTGTTCGCCGCAATCTCCCAGACTTTCATCAGCTTTTCATTTACAGGGGCCTTCGCTGCCATGCATTCCGGCCGCAATGTCTTAAGTTTCTCCGCCAATTCAGCTGTCGCCTTTTTGGCGTCCTCGCTGGCAGGTTGCGTGCCCGCGGCCTTCTTCAATCCAGCCCCAATCGCCGCAATCAGCTTCGCCGCCGCCTCCAGATCGCCTGCGTTGATCAATTCAAGCACAGATTTTGCCGCCGCCTGCAGCTTTACATGCGCAGGCCCGCTCAACGCGCGGATCTGAGGCACCAATTTAATTACTTTCTGGCGCAGGGCATCGACTCTTGGATCCGTCTGCGCGCCCTCATCATCAAAAAGGTCAGCGCCGCCGCCACCGTCGTTACCATCTGCATCAAGCGGATCATCGGGCAGGTCTTCGATGTCATCCTCAATGAGATTACCGCTTTCATCGAGGATCTTGATGTTATGGGGTGCTTTTTGTTTCTTAAGCCATTTCTTCAGCTTCCTGGCCAGTCCCGGCAACTCTTGCTCGCAAGTCAGGCTCATCAGCTTTCCGTCGATCGCGCAAAGCCCGTAGGCAATCTTGTTAGTTGTGCTTTCCTTCTTAACCGCTCGGCTCAGAGCATCCGGCGTGCGTTTCCTGTGCAGAGCAAAGACAAAGTCGCCGTCATCCTTACCGGGACTGGAAGCAAAGGCGAGTGGACGCTGTTTGGCAACCCTGATGAGCTTTCTTAGCTCGTCCCCCTCAATCGAAAATTCACCCATCAAATTTCTCCGTCAAAATACCAGCACCGCGGGAAAAATATTCCGCTGACCCAACGGAACTCTGGCTGGTTGGACCGGATGCGTCAAGCGACAGGCGGGGATTTTTTCAACCCGTCTAACCCATCCGAACGCTTTGATCGTCACTTGCTCCACCCCAAGTCGCGCAGTGAATGTCCCGCAATGAGGCGACGATTACATCGGTGAAGGTGGCGTCGCCGAGTCCAACGAGTTGGTTTCAAGGGGCGACGAAAGGCCCTTTGATCATTATCCATCTTTGACAAGATGGCGTGCATCCAATCCGCGCAGGGTTGGTCAGGATTTCATAAGGGCAGGAACGCTCTTTGATCGATGGGATGGTTCCAAGGCAAGGGCAGCCACGAAGTGCTCCCCTCCTGGTCGCGCTGAAAGCGTCTCCATGAAATGGTGGTGATTGAACGGTCAGGCGTTCTACTGGCTCTGGGATGGGCTCAAGCCCTGATCTGAGCCAATGGCCGGGGGGATGCAACGGGGGCGCGCAAGACTGAAAGTTTGGAGCGGGCCCCCTTGCCAAGATGTGAGTGGTATGGTCTTGTCCCGTTTGCGTTCCGGTCTCTCAACTCATTTAGGCAGCCTTTCGTTCGAAGGCCAAGGGGCTTTTGCCACCTAGCGATGAATGACGCCGTCTTGGATTGTAGAACCCGTTGATATATTGGAAGATCGCGCCT
>JBDWQI010000273.1:0-3382 GCA_039986635.1 Sulfitobacter sp. | reverse complement strand
GGGGGGGGGGGGGGGGGGGGTTCTATATGTCTAACATTTTCAGTCGATGAAGACCCATCGCCTGGATGACTGTTCATGATTATTGGCATCCTTGAATCTTCACAAGCAATTCGTTTTGGCGATAATCACCGGCAGGAGGTTGGTCGTTACTCTATCACTACAAGCTATATGTCTTCCTAATTTTGAGTGAGGTACAGACCCATTCGTCCGATTGACTAAACGCAGTAAGTGAAAACCTTAGCATCATACCGCCCTCCATACTGTAGTAATAATCTCGAGCTGTACAAACCACCTATAAAGTAGAATCGCTTGGTCATACCGGCCCCGTTGGAAAAAAAAAACGAGATGTTTGCATCTAGGCCACAGCGCATCCAGTTCCCAGAGCGTGCACGCAACTGAAAAGGGTTGAGAGTGGACGGAATACCGTTCCACCCGCCCCAAAACACCTCACGTGGAATGCTCCGCCACAGCTCGCAGGCGTATTTCCTTCAATCTCTCGTGTGGCGATTAAAAAAAACTGAAATAACCCCCCGATTGATTAACGCATTTGCACATTCCACTGAATCCTACATTCGGCGCGTTGTAGGCAGTTGGTTTCGGGGGCGATCATATCGCACGATCAACCAAGCGTAAGAAGATACCCCCCGGCGCACGTTTTGCCACTGGCATGGTATAGTGGTTCGATGACGAAAGTCGACCAAGAGAGAAATTGTACTGTTGCAGTAACGCGCACGGGCAGGGACGGGGTCGGTGGTTTCTACGCCTAACACGTGCATTGGTGTTTCTTTACCTTGACCACATCAACATCAGGAAGGTCACCAGAGGCTTGTAAATCAGCCGCGCGCCCCATGTTGTTGAAACTGTCACTCAAGACGCAGATCGTCTGGTCTTCGCCAGTAGTCCGAAGACATGACATCTCCTCTAATCCCTGGATCAACTCGTCCACCTGGAAGAGGGATTGTGCATGTGAACCGGACGTTGTTGCTGTGGCACACGTGGCGGAATGTATGACCCACGATACGCCAGAGCACACGAGTTGTGTAGCGCTTGATGCTTGGGCGTACTCCACCACATTGAACGCGCCCTAGTTCGACTAGTCTGCGGAAACAAAGCAGCTCACGTCTACAATACTGGCATGGTCTGACCATTGGACGTACTTTTCCAGTATGGTCTGACCAATCGACGATCAAGAAATGGCGTCTTCACGCACGTTCCCGCATATCACTTGCCTGGTGAGCTAAGCCCGCCTCACTCGTAGTAGTCTGCAGGCGCCTGCGACCCCTCGGCTTTCCGCGATACGAAGCAACATTGGGTAGAACCCGATTTGCCTTCGAGATGTCTTCATCGTTGCATATGGCTGAGACGGGTGCATCATTAGTAGTGACAAAGAACCAACGGATAGCATCTTACAAGCCGTGCGGGATGGTGTACTTGCATTCGGTGGCATCGGTATTTCGTAACGAACGGCACGGGTGGTTGCATGTGGAAACGAAACCCTACTCGCTGCGAGAAACGATGAGCGTTTATCATTGTACAAGGAAGGCGTTCGTGTTTGTCGTCAGTACCCATCGCCATATACGATTTTGTTTGCGGAGTGTACATATTCACGTTCCACCTGTCAGCGACGACTGATAGCTGGGTGGTTACAATAATATATCGCAACATGGCCCATGGTATGATACGGTTGGCTGCACCGAAGTGGTTTAGAGGCTCGAGCTCGACATCTCAACTAAAAACACTTTATACGGAATTGCTGGTGCAAGCGGTTTGATATTGTATTGTATTGCATACTGCTCTAGATCACGAAACATGTGGTGCAACACCTATTTGAATCATATTAATGCCAGAGCAGGATGCGTGGCAACTACTTTAGTTTTAGCAGACTGCGATGACTCCTGGTACAGTGGCTACGGTAGATCACTAGCTGACGAATAATGGGCCTGAAGGGTTGGACCTGTTTGGTTGTGCAAGTAGACTTCCATACCTCCCCCAGCAAATGACTCGAAGCAGAAGGAAATACCTCACGAGATATTATTGGCGTACGTTTGGTCTATCACGAAAAATGTACCTGGTACTAGGTACTATAACCCAAATGATACTAAAAGGGCACGATGATTGGGAAGTTCGTCACTTGAAGAAATCTTTGGTTCATATTTTGAGGTTTCCAGAATAAATTGGCATGCCTCTATCGTAGAGGGTGTCATCTGCACACAGGTCACCAAGACCCCCTCCCCCCTCATGTACGACGTGGGCGAAACACCATATATCTTGGAGACAATGCAAAACGCAGCACACCGTCAGACACACCGAGTTTAGAGGTTACTTTGACACATTGTGGGCTTTTGTGCGCCTCCACAGGGATCTTGGAACCTATACCTTGTGGAAAGGGGGCTACCGGCCACTTCTGATATAGATCTGACGTGATGGGCACTCTCTACAACAAGCGCAGTCTGGGATATCAAAAGGATAGACGCAGGGTAAGAAAGGGTAGCGCTCTATCTTTGCCGGTTCCGAGGCTTCCCGCTTGGATATCTCTATTCCCTACCCAAAACCTGATATCAGGACACGTGCAACCCAACGAAAATTCATGGTCTACCCGATCAATTCTAACAAAATAAAAATGCTTTCCGACCATTTTGGGTTGAGGAACGCACCGTCGTTCAGAAAATATATTGGACAAAATGTGCTAGCCGTATCCTAGCTCGCCTCGAACCACTATTGTTGCGAATGCTATGATTGAACTGGCAGGTTTCGGCGTGAGGATTTATGACTGACGGGGCTCCTACCCTTAAAAGCTGCTCACCGTCGGTGGAATTTCGCTCATGTTCATGTTTTCCACTATTGTTTGTAGTACACGTGTTTAGGTTGTTGGAGTTTCTCGTAGTCGTTATTTTTTTAGTTGAGCTTTTCTCGGGTGAGGTGAGGGCGGAACGTCGTCAGATGACGTTTCGAAATAGCAATTGAAGCTATTCCCACCATGGCACTTGTGCTGTGCCTTTCGTGTAGATACATCGCATAGGCACTGAGCCAAGGACGAGCGATGACTGCATACTCAGCACAGACCCCAGGCTGTTTTGTTTCGTGGTATATCATAACCACCAAGCTAGATCAGAGAACTTTCTGTCAGCTCAGAAATCATGGTGTCCCTGGTATCTCTTAGCAGTGTCCCTTACCTTCGAAATCTTCGGCGCCTGTGCACAAAAACGAGGCCGCGTGTTCGCTTTGGCCGACAATCTCCCCTGGGGCTCCACCGAGAACGTCCGAGTCCCAGTCCTACGGGGAATAGCGACGCACAGAGTACGGAAGCAGAAGAAGGACGCGTTTGTGACGTACGGACGCTATTAAACGATATAGATGAATTTGGTTTGGTTGAGAACGCAAT
>JBDWQI010000272.1:0-8572 GCA_039986635.1 Sulfitobacter sp. | reverse complement strand
CATGTCGTCGGTTATAAGCCAAAATCTACTCAATCGCGCTTTTTTCGCACCGATCATTTTTATGCGAGAATGCGACGTGGACCCACAATCATGATTGTCACCCAAAGGAAACGACCTACTCAATCAGCGCCCTTGGAATGTCAGTCAAATTCATGATTGAATTCGAATCGGGAACTAACACAGTGCCCATGTGTGCTCGTTCATAAGGGATATCCCTGCTCAATCATACCTATTTGTGAAGCAAATAGAGGCCAGCTCGTTTCATACCGTCGTCATTGTTTCACGCTCGATATTTTCCGAACGACGGTCGAATTAAGCTATTGGCAAACGGTACACGTCGACTCATTCGAGAAGCGGGTGTTCAACGGTACGTAACTATTGTTTCGACAGATAAAAGACACGGCAGCGAGAGACAAGAACATACGCTAGCAACACATGTCGACAAAAGACAACCTTCCAAATACCCCGTCTTCCGAGAATGTTTGGGGGTGATGCGTCGCTGGCTGCGCCAATACCCCCCCGACACCAGGCCCCAATATCGCTCCAAGTGACCAGGCCACTAGACGGGTGTAGATGCCACATTGGACGAAGTCACCGTGAGGGGATATAAACGAACAGAGAAAGCGGCAGGCGGGGGAAGGGTGGAGTGTGCTCAAATATCGCCTGTCATTTGACCATTTTCCACGCATCTCAGTAGAGACGGGAAGCATCGTGGGGGCATAGATAAGACGGGGCTTGACGGCGGGGGGGGGTGGGGTGGCGCATTCTACGATAGGGGTGCGCCCCCTGCTTGACGAGGCTCCTCATTTGGCCGTGAAGAAATCCGTATTCCACCGAAAAACCTGACTTAGGGCAAAGCTTAAAATGCAACCCAGTAAACAACCTCAAAGCCTACTATTTAATATGTAGATATGTAAATAAAGGCATATCACAAATCATGTTGTAAAAACTATTGACATTCTAACGATATTGGATGAAAAAATCCAATCGGACAGATTGTTGCCCAGCCAAAAGGTTGTACCTATCATTACACCCATCGGGAGCAGTGGGATGTGGGTGCGGGTGCTGTGGAAGTGGGGGCGGTAGGTGCAGGTTGATTTCGACTGTCATCACAACGCTTGCTCTGACATTAATTGCTCGATGGGAGTCTTCCTGCGATAGCTGGGACGGCGGTTGTTTGTTGAGAACGTTCGGGAACCTTGACGCGGTGATAGAGGTGCCTCGTTTTTATGCACGTTTGACGTGGAGCACCTTTTTCGCCACCTTCCGCTCTCATCGGTGTTCTTCGCCAATTGAGGGATAAGCCGAAGGGGACTTGTATCTGATTAGTCACGAGCTAACACCTCTGCAATCGTGAACAGGGTCGGAGATATCTCAATACTTCCCAGCTTCCTCACTCACGCGTTTATCGTTATCAATAGTATTTAGCGGTATAGGGGTGGGGGTGGATGCAACTGATTTATCAACTGATGACTTGAGGTATACAATATGAATGCGCAGTAATTGACGATGTTCTATCTTTTGTAGAAAAGAGGGGCGCGATGTTTAAGCGCTCGCCGCGTAATGACCTGGAGTTGCGCCATTACACAAGTTTCCACCACATAAACAACGGCACAATGACGAACCCACCAGTACAATAGTGCGCGACATACATTCAGACCAAGACCGGACACGTGGACGCCTAGACGCGACTGGTCCGGTCTTGGCTTTTGCCAGTAACGTCGTAGCTGAACGGCTGTGTTCAACGCGTACAAAGCCATATACGAAGTCTCAGTACCCGGGTAGGAATCCTAGTTCTCCACCCGTCTCGACCAATTAAGTCCGTATTACGCTCTTCGGCAAGGATAGATGTTTCCTTGCGGCAGCAACAGCAGCACATTTCCTCTAAAAAACAAACGGACGCCTTTATCGTTACTTACTGGTCAATGCGCCCATGCCCACGGTCTCGTGCTCCGCGCCGCACACTTCAGAGATCATGGTTTTGCACGTTGCCGTGATGGCGTTGAACAGACCAAGCAAAAACCTGGCGAGCCACAACGGTTGACGGCGGAACGTAAGTTTTTCTTTCTTCTTGGTTTCGATATGTCCAAATACCGCAAAAATACTACCGGTTGTAAAGAGGCCTCATCGTTCAGTCCCGGAAGTTTCCATCGTTGCTGATATTGGTTTAATACGCCTTTTGCCATGTACCTGGTATGAATCTAAACGCGGCTCGTAATCGCCACTTGAAGCATGCAATTGCACATCATACGAATTACAACTTTTCGTATATCATTCACTGAATGTTTGACAGTATTTTGTTCCTCAAGGTTGTCGACACAAAACCCCACGGGGGGGTAATACCCATATACCCTGGCAAAGGCGGTCTGACGTCACTTTGTTGAAACGTACGCGAGGTGAGTGAATCTAGCAAACCATATAACTAATTGTTTAGCTTGGATATCGCTCAAAACGTCTGTCTCCCAGCTTGACCGCTGTCATAGCGAGCCTCAGGCCACTTCCCCCCTCTCTCCGCGCATACTCTCAGATCCTAGGCCCTAGCAGCAAGGCACCCGTCCAGGCCTGTATCACCCCTTATTATTCCTGAAACATGTACTGTCACGGCGATTTGGAACAACAGGGACGCGTTCTACGACAGGGGTAGCAAATTTCCGCTAAGACGTTGTCGGAATGACCGGGTTCCTTAAGCCAAAATCGTCGGAATGACAATCTCGTTGCGAAAAATAACGTAGTTGTATCCTTCGGCCATGAGATTATTCATCGAGATGCTATTCGGTTTTCACCGAAGACAGGTTGCGGGTGAGGTATGCAGCTCCTGGAGGAGCCTCAGAAAAATAAGGATGAACCTCTTTCGTAGAACTCCTTCAGGACGCTGGTAAGGTAGGCGTCGAGACGCCTGCATGCTGTCCACTGGATATATGCTACACGGGGTTGTTGCCCAGTCGAGGACAGCTGGGGAGACCGACATGCGGAGCGAAGACATAATCCATGCCGCGCAGTCCGTCACCCCCAGTGGAAAGGTTCGATGATAAGGGAAGTACCGGCGAAACAAATACCCCCACGAAGATATCGTCGTGACCGAGCGGAGAGCGCATTTCCTCGAAGACAATTTCCTCAAAGACAATTTCCCCGCCAAGAACACTCCATAACTCGGAGACCCCCATCATACCTGTAACACCTTTTCTGTGGATTCACTTGGACAAGAGACGGAGCAGGCAGGGTCTAGCAGTATACTACAATCACGGGTGGACGGAGCCCCAGATCAGATAGGTTTCGAAAACACCGGATAGCGTGGAGAGCAGTAAACACTTAGAGCGAGCCAGGCCATACATGTCACAGAGTGCAACACAATGGAGCGGTGTTAGGGCTATCGTACGTCGCCCCTGGTGGTGACAGTAAATCGAACTCGGGATTTCAAACCACACAGATAAAATGTGGTGTACTGACCACGTTGAACGTAAGCTCCTAAGTTTCTTGAATAGGTGATCTGCGCCACCATCAGATGGTATAAGTGTTGCTGCGCATAAAACACCATTTCCAGCTCTGACTTCAATTGAGGTGCCCAGCCACTCCCTCGAGAGGCCTAAGACGCCGAATTGAAAACTGGAGTAGCCCCTCCTGTCGTCGCAATCACTGCTGCTCCCGCAGACTATTGCCCCGTCCATTAGGTATTTGTATTGGTTGTACGACCATCGTTGTATCGACCTTAAACGAGCGTGGGGTTTAGCCACAGTCCAGGCCCGCCAAAATGACGTGTACTGAACAGTGCGGCGACAAAAAACAAATTTACACTTAACTGGTATATACGTGCATGTCTCACCTGAAGCTAAATGCCCACGAAATTGTTGTAGAAATTCCGAAGCCTACAGACAGAACCATGGTGGACACCAGGCCGACGACCACAACGAACTGACGCCCGTAACAGTCGGAGACCATCCCCCAGAAGTGCGATGAGAGGAACCGGCCCATCATAAAGCCTGAGCATAGCAAACCGCTGTAGTATCCTGGTATGTGAGGAAAGATCATCGTATTAGCACGAGCGTCCATCAGTCCCGCGGTAACCACGGGTGGTCGTGCGCGTTCCCGCGGGAAACCCCGAAATACTGTCGGAATGGCACGCCTTGGATTCCTATGAGCGCTTGCTTTCTCGTGGGTGTCCACGGGAATATCTGGCGGCGTCATACGGGAATTTTTGCAGACTGTACCCGTGGGTTCATGCTGGTTCACTGTTCTGGCCGGATACCATACACCTTAGTATTGAGCTATACGGTATAGCCTTGTATATGTCATGCAGCCGGGGTTGATGTTTACTCTATATTTACAACTAAAGCCTTGTGAACGAATGGGACGCACCACGGAAACCTATGTAGGAGCTGGTGAGAAAAACGCAGGGAATTAACAAGGGACCCCACTCTATGCCATGTAATCCCTTGGTCTTTGGGTGAGACCCCGCGGGTGTGGCTAAAAATATGCACTGGATAACACGGGACACCACGATCTCCAGTGGGACGTTATCCCGTGGTCATTCTATGAGACACCACGGGATCGATTAGGAACATCGACTGCATACCGCGGGACTTCATGGGCTCCAGTGTGGCGCCGGTTCCCGTGAGTGCTCCACGGCCCCTATACTCATCGGACACCACGGCATGTAGCGAAGTCCTACGGGTTTTCATTGGGTTTTCATGTTGGAGGCCGGAAAAATCATAGAAGTGTTTATCACTGCTTCCTTAAAGATGAAAGTCGAACACGGAAAGACGTATCGACCGTGCAGGACAGTTTGTCCATTCACTTTCCAGTGAAAATCATTCGATATAAGCATGAGTTTAACGTGAAACGAAAATCGCCGTGACCGCCGTCGCAGGCTACGTCAGTAGCCGACACGTTTTCAAGATTGAGGAGAATGAAATATTTCGACAACCATTACCCCGAAACGGTCCGACATTACCCCGAAATTCACCCAAGTGGGCGCCAAGGGCACTCGTACACATTTTGTTTTGCGCTATATATTTCTTCTTTATGTTCCCTCTTGGTGTTTTGTTTTTCCTTTTCTTTTTGTCGAGTGTACATTTTTAACCATGGACATGTTCGTCTTTAGTTATTTGGCTGCAAGTGAAACGCGATGGTATACCACGCTCAATATGTTTGTTTTCCTTGTGGACTGGTTTGATACTGCCGTGCGCACGTTTCCGTACTTGTTTGTTCCCTGCCATCGAGATGCATTTGTTGCAGCCTTTTTCGTGACCACAGACAGGATTGAAAAGGATTTCAGGGAAATTGAGTGAGCTTAGCTGAGAACATCATCATCATCATCGTCATCATCATACAGCATGCTCACGAATCAAGCCGTACTGTCGTCCAGCGCAATGGCAACCAACAAATTATTGTATGTACATTGAACATACGATACGAAGCATACATATATCACTACTTGTGGCTGATATATCAGTCATGGTGTGCACCAGGGGCAGGCCTCACTGAAGCAACACGTACTTATTTTAGTATGTAGTGAATCGCATATAACATACTATTTCTAGTCTGTAGGTTCTTCTGGGTCTACAAAATGTGGCGGTACAGCTATTTAACCGATATCGTTTGAAGCATTGAATATCACAAGGAAACAAAAACCCCATGTCTCGGGGATTGCCGAATAAAACCAATGAAGTCGACCTTCCAGATCTAGGTGTTTCAAAATATTTTTTTGACTTAAATACGTAATAGAACATAAACACAGCGTAGAGAGAATGATGAGAGCTGTTGAAATTCGTGGAGATGTTCGAAAATCGTAAAAATGCACGGGTCCAAACAAACGATACAAGTCTGTCCGGTTTGGCTCAGATTATATAGTCGACTCGGCACAAGTCATCCCACAGTCAGAGTTCGTGGCCGCGGGGCGGCAGTTTCTGTGGATTGAGGAGTTCCTGGCGGCAAGGTGCCCCTGCTGCGGGGCAGCGGAGGCTAATACGTGGCATGCATGATTGTGTCATCGATCGGGCGCGCAAGTAAACCAGCACCAGCCTCTGGTGAACGGGCTCTCCCGCACCTTTTCGAGGATGTCTGTCCGACACCAAGTTGAAAAGCGGAGCCCCGTCCCACGCCAACAGGTATCTCTGCATGGATATCTTCATCGAGGCGGGAGGACCCCGAGACGCTACGAAATCAGAGTATTAAAGCGACTGCTGAAAGTGACGGATGCGGACCCACAAGCGGAGATCCACATGCCGGCAGGCAGCGCTGATGGAGACGGGTCAGCTGCCTCCACTTCTGAGGCGCGCGAGCGCAGTCACTACGCTCGTCCTGGACATGTGTCCTTCGACGAGCGCAACTACGAACTCGCCACCCTCGCGGTGGAAAGCTTTGGGTGCCTCTTAAAGGAAGGCATATATCTAATTCATCAGTTGGCGGCAAATATAGTCGGAGGGACGGGCGGATTATCCGTGGCGCGAAAAGGCGTCTGCAAAGAGCGCCTTTCTCGGACCATCTCGGTGACCACAGAGGTCGCGATTTCGCGCCCAGTACATACGTATAAACTAGCCCTGAGGGACAGCCAGGCCGGTAGGGGAAGAGAGGAAGACGCCCAAGGAATGCCGCCAATGACCTGGGGATGCAACGTAGAAGAGGAACAGGATATACTATACCAGTACGTAGCTAAAATGAAAGGATGTGGGGAATCGAAATAGAGAAACGGCTGGCAGAGAAGCGTATGAGGGATACTATCGATTTACGGAAGGGTATTCGCTTTATATGGGAACGGCATCTACGCTATATTGTCGGAACGCAAGAATAATGATAATATTAATAATAATAGTAATAATAATATTAATAAAATAATATTAATATTCATTATAATAACGATAATAATAGTAAAACCAATGATAATATTAAGAAGATTAAGGCTCAGAGCATAATATAAAACAAAAAAAACTCTACGTGGAGACCTGCGCATTTGTGGGTGTCTTTTCGGAACATCTACCTCCACCCCGAGAAAAATGAACGTTGGCCTGAGGAAATTATGGACAAATTGTTCTGCATAAACCGTGGTAAGGTGATTTCGTTGATCGTGACTTCCGCCCCTCTAATTTGCGTCGACTACGAATAGGTACCAGTGAGTGTCTTCGTTGGGGTTTTGGGTCAGAAAAGTATCCAAAGAAGGTATCATGTACAGCTGTTGTACAGAGGACACTACAGTAATTAGTGCCTGGTACCAGGATGAGTGCTACCACACAATGTACCACTATGATACCATGTACCAATCAGTATCGTTTTACCATGTTTTTGTGATACGTCCATGGTTTCACTGAACTATTGCCGTGGGAACGTTCCATGCAGACTGCCTCTCAACAGCATTGTGCGAGACTGGTGGTATGTTTTATTGTGTCGATCCTCTTTTCCGCAAAACTACAAGACAGCTTTGAAAGCCCGAGGCCAGCATACAAGTTTGCAATTTATGTTTTTAACGAAAACGAATGTACCAGGTACATTTTTATGACCTTCGTAATCTGTAATTGCTAATTATTACACACCTCCTGACGGGGGGGCTCGTATGTACTACTCGTTTACCGTTCAACACGGAAGGCAACACACCGTGCCGGACAATTCTCAAAGCTGGGTCTCTCGAAAACGGGCGAGTGTATACGCCCAGCAATGCGTACGCCTGACTATCCTCTTTGACGATTTTTTTCCGAAGCCAGGTTTTTGCTGTGTGCATAAGCCGGGCCTGAAATTAGCTTCATCTATTCACCATTTAGGAAGTATCCTTATCTTTCACGAGGTGGTTTAGTGTTCTTCGATTCATCTGATATTTCATTCCGTTCTTAGTCTTCTTTTGATATTATGTAATGATACAAGTAGTGTTTCTTTGTTTGTTCCGAAATATCTGCCACATCTCCTATGGGGGGGGACGACACGATGTCTTATTCTTTCGATTTGTTTTCTTTTGTTTCTTTCGGTTTTTCTGTCTTCCGTGGGATGCGTTGGTCGTGCCTATCGTATTCAGCACGATGAAATGGCGTTGCATTGTCTACTCTGCTTGCTGCATAACTATGTCGGTACATCTCCGTGTCTTGGATGTGTAACCGCAGAGCTTGTATCCATTTGTTAAATAGCATTGGCGAATCGGCACGGGCATTGGTTATGCTGGATGTGTGTGTGTGCTCTTCACATTGAAGGTTTGTTCTACCCGAACGAGTAAGAGCGAGAACACACACCACGTACCGGAGCCTGTATCTACCACTGTTGACTGCTGCGGCTGCCTGAAGGATGCATTCGATAAACATCTTACCTAACACCTTCTGGTTTGCACCCAACAGTATGTATAACGGCGCAGTTCCACTAACCCATGATTCCCGAGACTGATTGGGAGGGGTAGCGACCCAATAATGTACCGGCGCAGTCCCACCAACCTATGATTCCCGAGACTGATTTGGAGCGGTAGCGACCCACTAATGTACCAGCGCTGTAGATCCGTGTCGTGTGCGTTGGGTGTGCGCCCTTTGTGCTGCGTGCTATTTTCCGTGTTCTATGTGCCTGCTCTGCTGCTTTCCATGTGTCTGCCCAGTGTTTGCCCTGTATG
>JBDWQI010000271.1:0-46524 GCA_039986635.1 Sulfitobacter sp. | reverse complement strand
CGGCACCGCGCCCCAGCTTTGGGAGGGGGTTTTTGACGCCTCCGCCCTGATGGCGTTCCGCATCGGCACCCCGCTTTAAACAGGAGTTTAAACCATGACCAAAGAAACCATTCTTGCAGACGTTCAAAGCCTGATCGGGCGCGACCTGGACCCGACGCGCGCCCAGCTCAACCAGCTTGACACCCCGCAAGCCGATGTCGACGCCATCATGCGCGGCCTGCCGTTGCAGATCGCTGATCTGCGCCACGAGGCCGCCCAAGCCATCGCCGGACTGGACGCCGCTGACATCCACCCCCACGAGGTCGCCCCCCTGCTGGTGCTCGACCGCCACGTCACCGGCTTCTCCTCAAACCGCGAGGACTTCATCCTCAAACAACTCGGCCCCATGGTGATCTACCAAATCGGGCTGCGCAAAGGGAAAACGCTGGCCATGCAGAAAGCATCCCCTCCAGCCTTTGATCTGGTCAAAGAAATCTACCGGGAATTGCTCGGCCGTGTCGCTGACAACGAAGGCTTCCAGCACTATCAGGACATGCTTGACGCAGGCACACCCGTCCACGTCGTCGTGCGCAACATCGAACTTAGTCCGGAAGCATTAGACCGATAAGAGCAGGCAAAACTCGCAACCAATCAGACCCTTGTTGGCACGCAAGGAATTGATGTCGCGTCCCCGCCAACCCAAACGTCAGACCAAAAATTCGCCAGAAATCGCGGTAGCTTCAACCCCAATGAGCGTAATCGAGGAGTTGTGGACATGGAGAACGGCGTTCCCGTCCGCATCACTCGAAACTTGATAGTCAATATGTTCGAATTCCGCGCCAAGTTCACCTGCAGGACGAATTTGGAGCTTGTCCCCGTTAGCTGCGGTATCAAAGTCTAGAATAGAATCGTCGCCAAACTCTCGTGTAAAGAGGAAGGTATCGCTTCCTCCACCTCCTGAAAGAACATCATTCCCAATCGAGCCACTAAGGTTGTTGTCCAGACGATTGCCGAAACCAATAAAGTCATTGACGCCAACATACTGGAGGTTCTCGATATTCTCGCGCAAGCTGTAACGGTCCAGATCCGTTACAACGCTATCAACGCCTTCGGCTGGCAATTCGATAAGGCTGTCTCCGATAGACGACACCCGGTAGGTGTCATTTCCTGCTCCTCCGACCAATGTATTGGCTGCATCTGCCCCGCCGATGAGTATATCGTCTCCCCCAAGACCAAATAGGTTGTCTCGTCCGAGCCCTCCTACAAGAGTGTTGTCTTGACTGTTTCCGATCCCAACAAACTCCGCCAGTGATCTGCTAACCAGTTTTTCGAAGTTCTCTTTCAGTCGAAAACTGGAGACATATGACACAATCGTGTCCGTTCCTTCGTCGGGTACTTCGATCAGAGTATCTCCTTTGCTCCAAACCTCATAAGTGTCATCACCGGGCCCACCTTGAAGGACGTCGGCGGCGTTTGCCCCGCCCACAAGGGTATCGTTCCCACCTAACCCAATAAGGGTGTCTCGGCCTCCGTCGCCGTACAAGCGGTTTTCGGCATCGTTCCCAATCAGCAAATCGGCGTGCTGCGATCCAAGGATGTTTTCAATGCTGTTCAATTGATCCGTTCCTCCAAATCCGTTCCATTGAACGGCATTTGCCGAAAGTTTGGCGATCACTCCCGAAGGAGCGTCTGTATAGCGAACTACATCGGCGCCCAATCCACCAAGTAGAGAATTGTTTCCCTCTCCGCCGAAGAAGGTGTCATCCCCTGCTAGTCCGGTCAGAGTATCGTCGCCAACACCACCTATTATGCAATTGTCGAATTCGTTCCCTGTTGCGTAGAAGTCGGATGAACCACTGTAGACCAGGTGGTGCATTCCCTGATCTAAACTGTATGAAGCAAGAGAAGTCTCAACCGTTGTATCGCTCTCCAAGAGTACTATCTGCGAAAGATCACAAGTTTGCTCTGTCGGATATGGCGCGCTTTCAGCTGGCAAAGCCGTGGCAGGATTATATCTCACTTGAAAGTCTGTGATGTGTTCAGAAGAAATTGCTTCTCTCCACACACCTGATGAAAAGGCAAAATACGCCTTAACGATGCCATTGGCATTCGAAGCAGTTACCTGAGTGTCGTGGATAAAAGCGTGCTCGACATCTGCAAATTCCCACGTTCCGAGACTACCTCCAGCGATCCGACCTGGTGCCCCGGTTGGCAAGCTTGCAACAAGCTGAAATGGGTGATCAGGATCGGAAAACACTATTTCATTGGGGGTATGCCGCTCCGATGCGTAAATGATGTCACCGTTATTCTGGGCCTCGTAGATCGGCTTGTTCGAGAACTCAACTTGAGACAGCCCACCATTGGTGCTTGTGGTGACAGGGATCATTACGCCATAGGTTGTTCGTTGAAAAACGGGATGCACTGTGTCGAAATCCCAACTCGTAACAAGCCGAAGACGGTCTTCCTCAAATACGTGGTGAACGCTGTAGCTACCAACGACCTCCTGCGTGCTGCCATCGAGCCAAAAGTCGTGGGTCTGACCAACAAATCCTCTATCTGTGGCCTGAGGGCTGGCACTCGCAGTGTTTCCCCCATCCAGATGAATTGTCGATCCACGGCTGTCTTGTTTGTTCCCGCCGTGCGGTAGACCAATAAAGTTATCGATCGAAAGATCGACCGTTTCTGGCGATAAGGTCAGCTGCGAAGCAGTTTCCCAGACACTGTCGCTGTAAGATAGGACAATGTCTTGTTCAGATTGGCCCAGATGGGTAACTCGCACATCCCTTATAGACCAAGTATCTGGCCGCAATTCATATAGTGTCCAGACAGCCATATGATCTTGGGAACCTACAACAGGAACAGACCAAGAAATTTCATGAGGACCGACCCTTTCAAAAAATATGTGCTGTTCGTCCTGAGTAATCTGCCGAGAAAGCCTCGCATGCTCTTCAGGTTCGGTTCGACCAGCACTGCCTGTGGTCGATTGCGAAGAAGGTACTGCCAATTGCTTGTTGCTCCGTAGGGGTCACCTACTTGCAAAAACCACAGTCCAGTTAATACACAGTTGCATTGAACGAAAATCGCTTGCTGCAAAAATGTCTGTCATTCACTGCAAGAATTGGTGTCGCGCTACAGCAAGAATTGGTGTCGCGCTACAGTCGCGCTACAACGCTGTACTGAGACACTAGTTATTGCAGTAATCGGAAGAACCGCGATGAAGGTGGAAGAACCCGGATGGAATCAATGAAATAAGGAGTTTCAGGCAGACGCGACCAAAATTGACAGGTTATGAAGAAGTCTTGCAAAAGGACCGAAAACGGCCCTTACAGCGCATGTGCAGCAATCTGTGACATATGTTTTTGCAAAGGTTGCCCCCTGCCCTCAAACCCCATTTAAATAGGCATTTAATGACCTTTCGAAGATACCATAAATGCCATTATGGGGGTGTTTTTGGGGTTTTGAACTGGGAAATGCGCTTCCCAGTTCGGCTGTCAGTTCCCAGATAGGGAATTTAACAACATTAACAATACACTACTAAAAACGTTGGCGCAACTTGGCGGTTCCAAACTGGGAAGCGATTTTGAGCCGAAATGCTAGTTTTGTAAGCTAGATCGATGCCCCCAAGAAGAAGACAGATGGCCTGTGCTAGCTCAAAGTTGGGTGGAAAGCGGAAATTCGCTGCAGGTGAAAATTTTTGTCGGAAATACATAAAAGCGGAAATTGCGCCTCCAACTCGGTATCAGTCCCGTCGCGCTGATGTTTTGTGGGGGGAAGCGATGTCTAGTTGCCCGCGAATATTTCACATGGCCCAGTAATAGAACCGAGGCGGAAGGCAGTACAAAAGAGCAGATCATGTTGCTCCGCTTAACGTTCAACGAGCGGGCATCCAAACCGGCGCTGATCCAAGACACGTTCACTCTTCGGCAAAGTTGGTTGCTAATTTTGATCGAGAGCGAGGCCAAGTGTAGCTTTTGCGCCTCCAGAGGGACGGTTAGATATGTCAAACCAACCACCTGATTGTGATGCAAATTCGGCGACCATCGCAAGGCCAAGGCCTGTCCCCTTACCCGGTTCTTTGGTTGTAAAGAAGGGAGCAGTGATCTTTCCAATAATATTTTCCGGAATTCCATGCCCAGTATCGAGTATTTTGAAAATGACATAGTACTGATCACCGTTCAGCCCGGCAAATGAGCCGCTCGAAGCGTCTTTTTTCTGGGCGATGTTGACAGATATGGTCAATTTTCCTGCTTGGGTCATTGCATCGCCAGCGTTGACAGCGAGATTGAGCAGTGCTGACATCAAAGCGTTCTTCTCAACTTGGATTTCTGGTAGGTTTTCATCTATCGACATCTCAATATCAACTGACGATGGGAGCAACCGAACAAGCATTTGGTTGAGTTCAGCCAATATTGGCTGAATTTTCTCTGTACTTAAGTTGCCGTTAGGAGTCCGTCCAAATGCAAGAAGGCTTTTTGTCAAATTGGCTCCTCTAGCAGTAGCCATTTTGGCTTCCTGGATCAACTCAGCTGGCGGATAGGTATTCTGCGGGTCGCTCAAAAGCTCCAAGTTCCCAGAAATAACGTTCAGTAAATTATTGAAGTCATGAGCTATACCGCCGCTCAGGTTGCCTATGGCCTCCATCTTCTGAGCCTGGAATAGATAGCGCTGAGCCAGAAGCCGTTTTTGATTTGCGATGTAGGCTTCTCGCACAGCGACAAGCATGTAGAGAAAAATGCTGATCGCAATCACAGTCGAGATCAATGAATTCCCAGTGCAATGCATCTCCAAGACAAAACACAAAGCAATTGCAAAAATGGTAAGTGTATTTGGAATGAGGTAACACAGCATGACCTCCCATAATACGGAGCGAACAAGCAGAGTGTTTAGAGTCGCTCCTACAATCAGGGCCATCGCTGCGAACTGATAAATGTCTTGGTTTTGGTACCATAGAAATATCGGTAAAGACGAAAACGCGCACCCAATGAGCAGGTTAAGCGCCAGGATCCCGAAATAGACAGCCCGAGAATTGGAGCCTCGAGAGATATGAAGAGCATACTTCTCGAGAAAAACTAAAGTATAGTGTACGCAAAACCAGATAGCGAGAATATCCATTCCGAGCTGACACCACCCTACGATGGTACAAGCCGCAACCAGAGTGAACTGCATCACAAACTCGATGCTCAACAATCGCTCTGATTGTCTCAAAATTTGGTGTTTATCTCGGTATTCATGTGCAGTCATAACAATCCAACTCACTATATTGTGATTACTTATGACATTATAGTGATGTCATAAGTAATCAATCACGCACTGAAAGAAAACCCATGAGAGAAACAGATGTGTTATCCTTGGATGCCAAGGCCCTCAGGCTTTTCTTGGCCGTTTTCGACCTAGAATCTGTGACAAGGGCTGCTGAGCATTTGGGCATCAGTCAATCTGCGGTAAGCCACAGCTTAGACAAATTGCGACGTTGTTTGAACGATCCGCTGTTCACCAAAAGCGGGCGCGGCATCATTCCTACTTACCTGGCAACCCAAATCGCACCTCGGGCGAGATCAGTTGTCGCTGGACTCGAGGGACCGGCCATCGAAAGCCAATATGACCCGAGGCTAGATCCCTCTCCTATCACGATTGCATCGAACTTAACTGAGCTACTTCCAGTTCTTAACCGCTTGAGGCAAGCAGTGTGGCGAACCTCACCGGATTCGAGGATTAGCTTCATTGATCTTGGATCACGTGAGAATATTTTGCCATACCTCTCCCAGGGAACGGTTGATTTTATCTTCTCTGTGCGCGTAGAAAAAGTACCGCCTGGAATATGCGCGCAACCTTTTGTAGAAGATCGACACGTTTGCTTTTTCGATAAAACGCTGGGAACGGGGCCGAAAACGGTCGCACAGTACAACGAGGCAAAACATGCTACTTTAGATTTTGGCGGACAAGGCAAAAGCATCGTCGAGATGGCGGCGAATAATATGGGTATTGCCCGAAACATCCGATTATCGGCGTCAAATTCCTTTGTGTTGGCACGGATGATGACCGACACAAACTTAGTCGCCACGCTTCCGTAGAAGCTTGTTAATACAGCATTTTCTGGTTTCAGTTACTTAGAACCTCCATTCGTAATACCAATTATTCAGACGACAATGCTGTGGCATCAAAGAAACACTGATTCTGGTAAACGGAAATGGTTATCGGATTTGGCAGACAAAGTAGTTGAGGGGAGTTTTGAGCCGTGAGATTAGGACCCTTCTTTGCTTTAAGCGAACGGCAGCATTCGGAATGCAGCTCTCGGCGGCGGAGTCTCTCATGAAGGTCTGGTATGGGCCGTTAGCGCGACTTTGCAAAGTTTGCTTTCCACCTAACGAACACTCCTGAAGAGCCCGTCTTGATCGACGCTGAAACGGATTAGAAATCTGATCCGACATTAAACACTGTTTGCTGAAAGCCTCACATTGCAAACAAAGGTTGCATCTCTGCTCACTGTGGCGTTAGTCAATTGACCACCTGACACAGATCAAGTGTTGCTACACAGGCCGCAATCAAAGCAATACCATGGTTAACAAAAACTTGCCGGGAGCCACATCGGTGCCAACGACATCAATCTTTACAATGGCCGCAATGTGCCAAGAGTATCTTTCAGGTAGAGGGTATCAGTTGGTCGATGAGGAAATTACCCCTCAGCTTACAGAAGAAATTGAACTCATGCCGCTGAGAGCGCCTATTACACCCATCCTTTCTCCCCGGAAGAACGATTTCACCCCTAGGAACAGTTTTTGGCTCGCGCTCCGTTGGAAGGGAAATTTGGTCGGTACAACAGTCGCGCTACAAACGCGCTACACGCATTCGGTGAGCCAAACCTAAAAACGCTTGCTGCAAAAATGTCTGTCATTCACTGCAAGAATTGGTGTCGCGCTACACGCGCTACAGTCGCGCCACATGCAAGATGCTGATAAATAACAGATACTCGACATCATGTAAAAAAGATTCACATCACCCCTTGCCTTTACGGCACCAATGCCCATTTTGAATAATGTAAAGGGCATTCACATAAGACCCTTTGGAAACGACAGGCCTCATATCGGCCTTTGACAACCGAAAGGCATGTACCATGACCACGCTCACGTCTGACCAAACTTATCCTCCGCGACCCAATTGGTTTGCCCGCACAGAATCCTGGTTGGATGAGCGCGGAAAAGGCGCATGGATCGCAGCGATGGTTCTCGGTTTCATCTTTTTCTGGCCTGTAGGTTTGGCCCTGTTAGCATATATGATCTGGAGCAAACGAATGTTCTCAAGTAAATCTTGCACCCGCCGCGGCAGCCCCCGTCTGACCACCACACGCTCTACCGGAAATGCTGCGTTTGACGCATATAAGGCGGATACGCTGCGCCGCCTTGAGGATGAACAAACCAATTTTGAGGCCTTCCTTGAGCGCCTGCGTGAGGCAAAAGACAAGGCAGAATTTGACCAGTTTATGGACGATCGCGCCAAACGAGACGACACAACAGCCCAAGCCTGATCTCCCCCGCCCCCTAGGATCCTAGGGGGCATTCCTCACCAGAAAACCAGTGAAAACAATGACACCCGACCCCCATATGCAGCCGCAATTCTATGCCGGAACACCGACCAAACGCCTGATCGCATGGATACTGGACATGATGTTGATCGTTGTTATCTGCATCTTAATCCTCCCATTTACGGGATTTACTGGTATTTTCGTCTTTCCGTTCTTGATGTTAATGGTCGGATTTATCTACCGGTGGAGCACCCTGACCAATGGATCAGCGACGTGGGGCATGCGCCTCATGGCACTCGAACTGCGCGACGCACAGGATCGCCCGCTTGATGCTACCAGTGCCGGATTACACACACTTGGGTATTCAATATCATTCAGCATCCCCGTGTTGCAGCTTATCTCCATCGTTCTGATGCTGACCTCTGAGCGCCGGCAAGGTCTGACCGATATTGTGTTAGGGACCGTCGCTTTGAACCGCAGACGTTAAGCATACCTAAAGAAATCGAACCTAAATTGGCAAAACTTCCCTTGGCGCCTGCCTCCCCTGCCGCTAAGGTTTGGGTCAGACAGATCGGAGCCTCATGCGTCATACCCTGCCACTCACGCCACAATTCTATGTGACGGCACCACAGCCCTGCCCCTACCTTGAGGGCCGGATGGAACGGAAGTTGTTCACCGCATTGCAGGGCGAAAACGCCCGCGATCTTAACGACAGCCTATCCGCTCAAGGATTCCGTCGGTCGCAAAATGTGCTGTACCGCCCGTCCTGTGCGGAATGCGCTTCATGTCTTTCTGCACGAATCGACGTCTCCGCCTTTGCGCCAAGCCGCAGCCAAAAACGCATTTTGAATCGCAACAAATCTCTGGAGCGAAAAGCAACCTCGCCATGGGCCACAGAAGACCAATATGAGCTCTTTCGGCGTTACCTTGATAGCCGCCATGCGGATGGTGGTATGGCCGATATGGACGTGTTTGAATTCGCCGCGATGATCGAAGAAACCCCGATCCGCAGCCGCGTGATCGAATACACCAACAAGGAAAACCAGGATCTCATTGGCGTCTGCCTGACTGACGTCTTGGGCGACGGTGTCAGTATGGTTTACTCATTTTATTCACCTGACCGGCCCAAAAATGGCTTGGGCAACTTCATGATCCTTGATCACATCGATATTGCCCGCGCCGCGGGCCTGCCCTATGTCTACCTGGGCTATTGGGTCCCCGGCAGTCAAAAGATGGGCTACAAAGCGAAATTTTCCGGCCTCGAAGTCTACATTGGTGGCAAATGGCAAAAAGTCACCAACCCTGACAATTTCCAGCCCGAACAACACCCGCTCAGCAATGATCCAATTGCAGAACAAGTCGCCAACATCGCGCTTCCCGATATGACCAACAACACCCGATCCTAATCGCATCCACCGCCAAAGCCATAAGCGCCGCGCCGTTGCGCCACTAAACCCAAGATCCGCTTTGCTCCCCTTCCCTCCTCTTTTTGGCCTTATATACCGTTGCGCTCGCTTTGAGGCCGCGCGGCCCCCGCAACGACACGCCCCCCCCGTTCGGTATCCATAAAAAAATGAGGCCGCCCACAGGCGGCCTCGCATTCAGATCAACCGGTCTCAAAAGACCAGACCGTTCCCTATGCCTAATTTGGGATCAGATCAGGTACAATGGTGACGATGCTTGGGAAGAACCACAAGATCGCCAATCCCAGCACCTGGATCAATACAAACGGGATGATCCCACGATAGATATGTTGGGTTGTCACGCTCGCAGGGGCCACACCGCGCAGATAGAACAGCGCAAAACCAAAGGGTGGCGTCAAAAATGAGGTCTGCAGATTCACCGCAATCATGATCGTCACCCACTTAGGGTCAAAGGTCCCGCCATAGATCACCGGCCCCACAATCGGAACCACGATGTAGATGATCTCAAGGAAATCAAGCACAAAACCCAATACAAAGAGCACCAACATCACCAACAAGAAAACCGTCAGCTCATTGTCAAAGGACTTCAGGAATTGTTGAATATAGTGTTCACCCCCAAAACTGATCACCACAAGGTTCAACAATTGCGACCCAATGAGAATGGTAAAGACCATGGACGTGACCTTGGCTGTTTCACGCACGACAGGGCTCAAAACACCCGACGTGTAAAGCACCCAGCAAGAGAACAACAATCCAAAGACTGCATACAGATACGCACCATAGGCCACAAAGAAAGCGAACCAGCTCTCCGCTGACACCCCATCCTGATTGATCCGCAGATCAAAGTTAACACCCACAAGGATACAGACGATAATCGCCAGTGTTGACCAGATCACAATCTTGGGCGAGCGATCTTCATCTTTGAGCTTGCGATAAGCCGCCAACATGATCGCCCCCCCAGCACCAAGTGCCGCTGCCGGGGTTGGATTGGTGATACCGCCCAAAATGGACCCCAGCACCGCAACGATCAACATCAGCGGTGGGAACACCACTCGGATCAACTCATTGCCTGCACAAAGCTTGGTTGCATAAACCACCCCATACATGATCAGCGCAAAAGGGATCACCATTAAGGCAACCGTCGCCCCGGCAGACATGGTTGGGCC
This sequence comes from Sulfitobacter sp., assembly GCA_039986635.1. Classification (GTDB taxonomy): domain Bacteria; phylum Pseudomonadota; class Alphaproteobacteria; order Rhodobacterales; family Rhodobacteraceae; genus Sulfitobacter. The sequence continues at coordinate 36,436 of JBDWQI010000271.1, read as the reverse complement.
AACAAGGATGATATCAACCAAAACCGCCAATACCACACCAATGCCGCCAATGATCAAAGGACGTGTATCCGCCGACGGTGATACACCGCGACCTGTTGTCATGAACAAGGACAGAATGATTAACAAAATCGCAATGCCTGTCCCAATCGGGGCCGCATCGGCAATTTTGGCTGCCTGTTTGGCCGCAAAATCTTCGTCAGACAGTTTTTCCGACTGCGCCAGACCACCTGCATCATCGATCACTTTCTGCTCTGCAAGCGCTTGATCCCAAGCCTCCTGCCCGTGCAGATCGATCATTGAAACTTTGCATTCCTCCCCCACATTGGTCCGCAGGCTCGCTGCATCTCCAATATCAGAAAAGGTCGAAACAACCGTTGATTGGCTCCCGACGATCCCCAAGTTACCGAGGAAAATCGTGCCGACCACCAACAGGATTGGCGCACCCAGAAACCAGGTGAAAGCCTCGCCTCGGGTAACGGGTTCAGAGTTGGTTGTTCCCATTTCGACCGCTGGCGCTTTTTCCGGGTTCAGCAAAGCATAGCCAAAGGCGTAGAGCGCATAAAGCAAGGCAAGCATGATCCCCGGCAACAACGCCGCTTGAAACAGCGTGCCTACTGAAACCACAGCAGGCTCGCCCAAGAACGTCAGGGCATCCGTACATCCAGCCACCTGCGCGCGCGCCTCTTGTGCAGCCGAATACAGATCACCCGCCAACGTCCCCAAAAGAACAATCACAATTGATGGCGGAATGATCTGTCCTAATGTCCCTGAGGCCGCAATCACCCCAGTCGCGATTTCAGGCGAGTAATTGTTTCGCAACATTGTAGGCAGCGCCAGCAACCCCATGGTCACAACAGTTGCCCCGACAATCCCGGTGGACGCCGCAAGGAAGGCCCCCACAACCACAATCGAGACAGCCAAACCACCAGGAAGCGGCCCAAAAACCCGTGCCATCGTCGTCAGCAGGTCATTGGCAATTTTCGACCGCTCCAGCGTGATCCCCATCAGAACAAACATCAGCACAGCCAACAATGTTTCGATCGATTGGCCCGCCAGAACACGTTCGTTCATACGGTTCACAATAAAGGAGACGTTGCGGTCAAGCGCGACTTCCCAACCTGATGGAAACACGGGTTCACCGATGCGCGGCAGATCAGGGTATCGGAACAAAGAAACCGTATCTTCGCGCACGCCCGAATTCACCAAGGCGCGATAGGCATCTGATGACGTATCGATTGCCTGATGGATCAACAAGCCAGCGGAATCCAACGCGGCAATAATCCCAAAGGAGATGATCCCGGCCCCGCCGATGGCAAATGCCACAGGAAACCCAGAAAGAATGCCGCCAAAGAGACAGACAAATACAATGATCAGGCCAACTTCGACCCCGTCTAAACCGAAAAACATCAGTGTGTCCCCTCATAGGCTTCTTCGCCGTCGCCAAGCGTGTCCTTGTCAAGATATTTCCCTGCGGAGTCTTCGCCTTCCATCAACTCGCAATAGCTGCGGTAAAACAGGGCGATAGCCTGCAACACAACCATCACGCAGAACATGCACAGCAGCACCTTGAACAAGAAATAGCCGTTAAATCCGTTTGGAGAGAAACCGATGGTTTCCACATTCCACTTCAACACCCGTGATTTGCGCAACAACAATTCAAGCCGGTCTGAGGCGGACGGGTTCGGCGTCACAAGATGACGCCACATAAAGAACCAACCATACAGCCACGCAACCACAGCAAATGGGATCATAAAGAACAACGCGCCGAACATATCGACGATCTTTTTGGTCCGGAACTTTGCCCCGGCATAAAACAAATCAACCCGAACATGCCCCCCTTGGATGAAGGTATAGCTCACACAAAGACAGACCACTAACGCATTGAAAAGTTTTAATTCTTCCGCAAACCAGCTGATATCGAATTGCAGCGGGATACCAAAGCCCACCGAAATATCAGGCCGCGTGAATATCCGCTGCATAAAGACAATGATGATCTGCTGAAGCACCATGATCAGCCCCGCCCACGCGAAAAGCCGCCCCATGCCGTTACCAAACCATTCCAGTGCCCGCACCACACCCCACATGATGGCACGGCGGCGCATCCCGACAATGGTCAAAATGATAAAGGCGACAAAGCAGACAAAGAAAAACTCGACCGATCCGCCATAATAGATGAACCGCATCAATGCCTGTGGGTCTGACCAGTTGAGCCAGAGCATGGGTTGAAACAGAGCTGCAAAGAAGTTGTAAAAAGCTTCCAGTGTGTTGCCCAGAATGAACTGGATCATACCACTGTCTTGGAACTTATCGAGGCAGCTGAGCTTTGCGCCCTCAGCTGCTCGGAAAAATCCCGAACATACCACATCATCAGCCATTGATTACCCTCCCCGGTCGCACTGCGGATCATTGCCCGTCTTTGTGCTTGTCGAACGCCTCTTGTCGTCCGTCTTTGAATTGCATTCAGGGCCGCAGCAATTACCTGCGGCCCCAAACAATACCTAACTCAACGGCTTAGCCTGCGTTACGTACACGCTCACGCTGCTCAACATAGAACGCGTCAGACTTGGACAGCCATTCAGCAGACGACGTCAGAGACGTTTCGAAGCTGGCACGTGTTCTTGCAAACAGCTCATCGCCCATGTTCTCGTCCATCACCTCAGCAGAAGCCTTACCAAAGGCATCCCAAACGTCGTCAGAGAACTGCATGGTTTTCACACCCTGCTGTTGCAGACGGGACAAGGCAGCACCGTTGTTGGCCAGTGTTTCAGCCAGCTGCAGATGCGTTGTCGCCATTGTGGAATATTCGATGATCTTCTGGTGCGCTGGGGACAGCTCATTGAAGACATCAAGGTTAACAGCGGCTGCAAGACCGGAGCCTGGCTCATGGAAGCCCGCTGTGTAGTAGACTTTTGCGACTTCCTGGAAGCCCGCGCGTTCGTCCGCAAATGGGCCAACCCACTCCAGTCCGTCCAACGCACCAGAAGACAGCGCCTGATAAAGTTCACCACCGGGAATGTTCTGAACAGATGCGCCCAGTTTACCCAGCACTTTACCGCCAAGACCTGGCATGCGGAATTTCAGACCGTTAAAGTCTGCCGCGGAACCGATTTCCTTGCGGAACCAACCACCGGACTGAGACCCGGAGTTACCAGCCTGGAAAGATTTGAGGTTAAAGATCTCGCCCAGCTCATTGTGCAGGTCGTGACCACCCCCATGGTAGTACCAGTTTGTCAGCTCTTGCGCTGTACCGCCAAATGGAACGGCTGTGTAATACGCATACGCTGGGTGCTGACCGATAAAGTAGTAATCAGCAGAGTGGTACATGTCGGCCTGACCAGAAGAAACCGCGTCGAACACTTCGAACGCGCCAACCAGTTCGCCGGGGGCTTTTTTGTCAATGGTCAGCGTGCCGTCAGACATCTCATTGACCATGTTGTTAAGGTATGTTGCCGCATCGTCCAGCACAGCAAAACCGCGTGGCCAAGATGTGACCATTGTCAGGGTACGCTTACCTTGCGCATAGGCTGGTGCGGCAAGTGTTGATGCGGCGGCGGCTGAACCACCAAGGGCAGATGTCTTCAGAAATGAACGACGATCCATAGGTTACTCCTCCCGAGTAGGATGCCTGTGTGAATTTTTTTCGCACACAAGTCGTTGAAAGTAGCGGCAGGATAGCGGTCCGTCTCAGATTTAAAATACCGAGTACTACGTAGAAACTTGGTCAAATTGGTTAATACTATGTTTTAAAACGTTAACTTGAGTGAATTGTGTAGAATCAAAAGGCCGTTAGTGCCATCTGACCCCCTACAGCCCTTTGAATCATTCGGGATTCGGCGTATCGAATCGCTATGACAGGTTGGATTAACACCCTCAGGCTCAGTTACGGCCAAAAGCTGACCCTTTTGGCCACGGTTCCGCTGATTCTTGCTGTTGCAGCGATTGCGGTGTTGGTCGCATTGGGTGCACGCGCGCTGGCGGAGCGCGAGATCTCGACACTCGAAACACAATTGATCGAAGCCAAAAAGGCCGAATTGCGAAACTACGTTACGCAGGCCCGAAATGGGTTCTACTTTATCTATGGGAATGCTGCACCTGACGATGATGACGCCAAAGAACGCGTCGCCCAAATTCTGGCTGCGATGATTTACGGTGATGAAGGTCAGTTTTTTGTCTATGATTATGATGGCAATCAACTGGTCAGCCCGCGCCAAACCGACAGGATTAATGCCAATTGGTCCGGTCAGACCGACAGCACAGGCACCCCGATTGTTGATGAACTGATCCGCATTGCCCGCGATGGTGCTGGCTACCACACCTATCTGTGGCCAAAGCCCTCGACCGCAGAAGAAGCCCGGATGATCACCTATGTCACCTCCTTTCCGTCCTGGCGATGGGCTGTCGGAACAGGGGTGTTTATCGATGATGTTTTGGCGTCGGTCGCATCAGCCCGCGCGGATGTCGAATATAGTATCCAGCGCACCTTTCTTTACATTGGCGCCATCACACTGATCGCGTTGTTGATCGTGTTTGGCACGGGGATGTTGATTAACCTGCGGGAAAGACGGCTGGCGGATGCCAAGCTGAAAAAGCTGACACAGCGGGTGTTTGACGCCCAAGAAGAAGAACGTGGCAGGGTTGCGCGTGAATTACACGATGGGATCAGCCAGATTTTGGTCGGTGTCCGGTATGCTCTGGACAACGCGCGTCGCAAACTTGAACGTGGCGACAAAACAGCAGGGGAACCTTTGGGCAAAGGCATCCACTCTTTGAGTGAGGCCATTGTCGAGGTCCGCCGCATCAGCCGAGATCTGCGCCCGGGGGTATTGGATGATCTTGGTCTTGGGCCTGCTTTGAAAACACTGGTCGAAGAATTTGCCTCCCGAACCGGGTTGACCTTTGATTTTGAAACGGTGGTGTTTCGCAACCGGCTTGATAACGAAGCCCGTATCGCGCTTTATCGCATCGCCCAAGAAGCCCTGACAAACGTTGAACGTCATTCTGGCGCGAGCCATGTGCAGGTTGATCTGCGCGGGCATCGAGGGGGCGGCACGTTGCGCATAAGTGATAACGGTCGGGGATTGCGGGCGCACCGCTCCGCCTCTGGGCCGGGTCTGGGGTTGCGCAACATGCAAGAACGGATGGAACAGCTTGGCGGCACGCTCGAAATCAGGGAAACCAAAGGGTCAGGCATTCAATCTGGCACCACTATTGAAGCCACAGTGCCATTGAGCCATATGCTCCCTCCCGAAGAAACTCGGAAAGTTGCTGCTGAATGACCTGCCCTAACCCGACACGTGTTGTTATCGTCGATGATCATCCGATGGTCGCTGAAGGGATACAATCCATTTTGGAAAGCTATGATGATCTGTCGGTAATCCGCACTCTGGCAAATGGCCGCGAAGTGATTGAGCAGCTGGACAGGCTGAACCCTGATGTGATCCTGATGGATCTGAACATGCCAGACATTGGTGGTTTGACGGCAACAGAAATTGTGCTGGAACGTCGGCCCGGGACACGTGTTGTGATCATGTCCATGCACGACAATCCCGAGTATATTTCATCCGCCTTGTCACATGGGGCCATGGGCTATCTTCTCAAGGATGTGCCAACGGATGAGATCAAGCTAGCCATCGACGTTGTCATGCGTGGAGAGCAATACCTATGCACAGGGACCAAGGTTTCTATTGCGCCAAAACAGAATGAAGCCCGCGAAGCCTTGACGGAACGGGAACAGACGATTTTGCTTCAGCTTGCCTCTGGAAAGTCGAACAAAGAGGTTGCCTTTGCTTTGGAGATTTCGGTGCGGACAGTAGAAACGCACCGTAAGAACATCAAACGTAAACTCGGGATCTCAAGCACTGCCGGATTGACACGGTACGCATTGGAACATGGCGTATTGCAAGGTACCGGCGCCCGGCTTTGACGGTGTGTCGAATGTTAGGTCAGCAATCGTTGATTAGGCATCAGCGCCGGGGTGTTATTTTAACGGTTCAGCACTGTTTCCAGTAACGGTTCATTAAGGCCATTACAGTTAAGTGCTTGCATGAATCAGCAGGTTAGCATTGCGCCAGATGGCGAATTTTTGAAACAAGATCAAACCTTGTTTCAACAACGACGCATGGCGATTGATTTGATCGCAACAACCCGGGCCCGCGCGGTGCGATGCACCGTCTTTTGCGCATACCTGCAACGAAAACACCCGACACAAAGCGATGAGGACCATCAACGTCAATCGTGGATTGGTGGTCTAGCAGAACAACGGGACGGTATTTGCCGCGCACTTGGAATCGTTAAGGGGAAAGACCCCGCCGGTGAAGTCAGCAAAGACATCTGCACTTGGATAAATGAATGCGCAACCAACTACCCCGAACAAGTCGCTGTCCTTGAAAAGATGGCAAAGATGACAACCGAATTGGCTCAGGCTGCGATTACCTCTGACGATCAATTCGATACCCTACTTGCCGCCCATGCGCTCTTTGGCAAAGATCAATTGTTTAAGGCAGTAACAGAGCTTTGTGATGGGTTTTGGGCAGATTTAGATCACAACCGGCAGGTGGAAGTGGCTCTGGCCGCGGATGCAAACAAAGCCATCGTCGTCGCACTTGACCGGATGCAATACATTGGTCGTCACGTCCGGCTCGTCTCTCTTAATGCATCCGTGGAATCCGCGCGCGTTGGTGAAGAGGGCAAAGGATTGAGCGTCATCGCGCAAGAATTCAAATCCCTTGCCGAAGAAATCCAACATCTTGCGAGCTCTGCCAAAGAGGAAATCGACGGACTTGTCCCATCTGACAAGTAGATTTGGCACCGCCCCAAGAACAAATCTTTAGGAAAAATGCGGCAAGCCAGTTTTTGGCGAAACTATATTTCACAAAAAATAGCATTTGCGACACTTTTTCCGCATCATTCCCTGTTGACGCCCCGTTAAAGCACTCATAATGTCCTCCCACGCAAAGAGGAGCCCTTGGGCATGACTGATCTAGTCGTCATTGTAGGACATACACGCATGGGCCGGTAACGGTTGACCATAATTCGTCCCATGCGCCCCCGACATCCTCGGGGGCTTTTTTATGCGTATCGGCTATTGCCAAACCAAAACAACATTGCCCAACGGAGCAAACCAATGACACGCCAAATGACCGGAGCTGAAATGATCGTCCAAGCCTTGATTGATCAAGGTGTCGACACTGTATTTGGATACCCCGGCGGCGCTGTCCTACCCATTTACGATGCGATCTTTCAGCAAAACTCCATCAAGCACATTCTGGTGCGTCACGAACAAGGGGCGGTGCATGCCGCCGAAGGATACGCCCGGTCCACTGGAAAGCCGGGTGTTGCGCTGGTCACCTCGGGTCCCGGTGCGACAAATGCCGTGACCGGTTTGACGGATGCCTTGATGGATTCCATCCCACTTGTTGTTCTGACTGGTCAGGTTCCGACATTCATGATCGGTTCGGACGCCTTTCAAGAAGCGGACACCGTGGGGATCACCCGACCCTGCACCAAACATAACTGGCTGGTCAAAGATACTGCCAAGTTGGCCGGCGTTTTGCACGAAGCTTTCCACGTGGCCACCAGCGGTCGCCCCGGACCGGTCTTGGTAGACATCCCCAAAGACGTGCAATTTGCAAATGCCACCTATGAGGCCAAAGCACCTTCAACGTCGCATTATCAGCCACAGCTCAAAGGGGACATGGAAGAGATCACCGAATTGGTCGCGGCCATCGAAAAAGCCGAACGTCCCGTCTTTTATACCGGTGGCGGCGTTGTGAATTCGGGTCCCGGTGCCTCTCTTTTGCTGCGCGAATTGGTCGAAGCTACCGGCTTCCCGATCACCTCAACCTTGATGGGGCTTGGATGCTATCCCGCGTCCGGCGACAAATGGTTGGGTATGTTAGGCATGCATGGGCTTTATGAGGCCAACATGGCGATGCATGGCTGTGATTTGCTGATCAACGTCGGCGCACGATTTGATGACCGGATCACCGGCGTGGTGGATCTGTTTTCGCCAAATTCAAAAAAGGCGCATATCGACATTGATCCGTCGTCAATCAACAAAGTGATCCGCGTTGATATCCCGATTATGGGGGATGTCGGCCACGTATTGGAGGACCTGTTAAAGGTCTGGAAGTCGCGGGGCCGCAAGACGGAAACAGACGCAGTTTCCAAGTGGTGGAAGCAAATCGAGGAATGGCGCAACGTTAACTGCCTGAAGTATACGCAGAGCGGAAAGACGATCAAACCACAACATGCACTTTCACGACTTGAAGCACTGACCAAAGACCACGATCGCTATATTTGTACCGAAGTAGGTCAGCATCAGATGTGGGCGGCACAATTCCTTGGCTTCGAAGACCCCAACCGTTGGATGACATCTGGCGGGCTTGGTACGATGGGGTACGGTTTCCCTGCTTCCATTGGCGTGCAAATGGCCCACCCGGATGCCACAGTGATCAATGTAGCCGGAGAAGCATCCTGGCTGATGAACATGCAGGAAATGGGCACCGCAGTGCAATATCGCCTGCCTGTAAAACAGTTCATTCTCAACAACGAACGGCTGGGTATGGTACGTCAATGGCAGGAATTGCTGCATGGCGAACGATATAGCCAAAGCTGGTCAGAAGCCCTGCCCGACTTTGTCAAATTGGCCGAAGCCTTTGGTGCAAAAGGGATTTTGTGCTCAGATCCCGATGATCTGGACGACGCCATCATGGAAATGCTGAACCACCCCGGTCCGGTCATTTTTGATTGTCTTGTTGAGAAACATGAAAACTGTTTCCCGATGATCCCATCAGGCAAGGCGCATAATGAAATGCTATTGGGTGCAGCAGACACACAAGGTGTGATTGACGCAAAAGGCTCGGTCTTGGTGTGACACGAATTTTTCAAAGATTCGGACCGGCGCTGTCGAAAGCGCCGGCATCTCACCAAAAATGTGAAGGAATATAAGAAATGTCAGCCCTAAAGATCAAAAAAGGTTCCACCTCTCACTCTGCCTACACCCTAAGGCCTAACTTTTCCGACGTGGTTGAACGTCACACATTGGCCGTCCTTGTCGAAAATGAACCCGGCGTGCTTGCCCGGGTGATCGGCCTTTTTTCTGGAAGAGGTTATAACATCGACAGTCTGACGGTCGCGGAAGTGGATCACACCGGGCACCTAAGCCGCATCACAATTGTCACCTCCGGAACGCCACAGGTGATTGAACAAATCAAAGCACAGCTGGGCCGAATCGTTCCGGTACATGATGTACATGACCTGACCGTTGAAGGGTCTAGCGTGGAACGTGAATTGGCGATGTTCAAGGTTGTTGGAAAAGGCGATCAAAGGGTCGAAGCGCTGCGGTTGGCTGACATTTTCCGAGCCAATGTGGTCGACAGCACCTTGGAGAGTTTTGTGTTTGAGATCACGGGCGCGCCAGAAAAGATTGACGCTTTTGCAGATCTGATGCGGCCTCTTGGGCTAAGCGAAGTGGCCCGGACAGGTGTCGCCGCATTGTCACGCGGCGATTGAAACTGGGGTCAGAAGCCCGGGCATATTCACGTTATTTGATCGGGCGTCCGACCATAAATTCAACGCCAAGACCCGACCACACATCATGGGATCGGGTCTTGGCGTTAGAGCACACCTCAAATCAAAGGTAGAATGGGTTAGGCCCGCCGTCGGAACGGAACAACCGTCGACGATATGATCCCTTCACTTTCGCGCTTGTCCTTTTTTACGGATGTGTTTCGCAAGTGGTCTTGCAAACCATCGCAGACACGCTGTTCAACTAGTCTCGCCTTGTGCGCACGCCGTATTTTGCGCTCTAGCGTGATGTCAAACTCGACCATATCCCCCTCATTCATGGGGATTGTCTCTTCAGTCGGGTCCAGAGTCCCATCGTAGTAGGCTAAATCCCCATGATCCTCGCACCAAAACACTGCTTTTTGGTCATCGATATCGCTCCAGAGTACTACACCAATCATATTGTCACTCAGTCTTTCTAGTAAAGGTCGTCGGCCCAGGTTCAGCATTAACCATTATGCTTTTTTGTAACTAAAACTGCATCGGTAGATTTGTGTCGAACGGTGGTGTGACGCGTCGCTAAATCGCATCACCCCCGTTGCTATCCTGCGTCAAATACACCATATTTACCCAGCAAAGCATCGAACTACTAATCTTTTAACTTTCCGAGCAGCCAGCACTGACTATGTCCGCCGATCGGCCTTCTCCTTCTCAACTGCGCGCCATGTTTGGTGCGAATCTGCGAAAACTCGCAGCCCCTCATGCATCAATCTCGGAATTATCGCGCCAATTGGGCATCAACCGAACTCAGTTTAACCGGTATTTGGCCGGTGAGAGCTTTCCGCGCCCTGATGTTTTATCCCGTGTTTGTTCGTTTTTTGAAGTTGATGCACGTGTCCTTTTGGAACCTGTCGACACAATCGGTAGCGGCCAAGATCCTATCGCAAACCCCTTCTTGCGCGACTATCTTGGCGCGGGGGCCATCAATGTATCGACTGAGCAGTTTCCAAATGGGTTTTACCGCTTTTGCCGCCGTAGCTTCGTACAAAGTGATGTCTTTATCATGTCTGTTGTGCATGTCTTTCGAAACGGTACAAACACGTTCCTGAGGGGGTTTGAGACCCGCCATGCGATGAGGCTGCAAAACTTGCCAACCTCCTCTGTTGCACGTGAATATCGTGGGATCGTGATGCAACAAGATGACGGAATTGTCTTTATCGTATCGCGGAAAAACGCGATGACATCCTCGTTCAACTACATCAAACGCGTGGCCTCTTTCGATAACAACTTTTGGGTGGGCTACATCACGCGCACAGTCCCAGAAAGCGCAGATGGGCTGCGTGTCACCCGCATGACCTTTGAATACCTTGGCACAACTGCAAAAGATGCATTGCCAGCGGCCCGACAAACGGGGTTCCACAGCCTAGAAGAGGTCCCGGCTTACCACCGACGTCTTTTGATGACCGATCAGCCCTTTTCATAATCCCGTTTTCGACTGCTTCTGTTCGCCCCTTCTACCTTGATGGTTCTGCTGAGCTATCCAAAAAGATATTCTCCCCTCTTGCCCTCAATCCGTAACCGACACGCGCATCAAAAGATGTCGCCACTGATAAACTCAGGTCGCTGCCGGGATCGAAAAGCGCTGTTTCCTTGATATCCTGACGAAAACCAAGGGAGGGCGTTATGACCGATACAATCACCAATTTAGAGTCTGTTCGGCAACCTATCGAACAAGCGAATGGCCTTGGGAATGCTCATTACATTGACCCAAACGTCTTTGCCCAAGAACGTCAGGCCGTGTTGTTTGACAATTGGACAGGATTGGCTGTTGGCGCGGATGTTCCGGAAATTGGGGATGCCGTGCCGATCACATTCCTTGAGATGCCCTTGTTAATGGTGCGGGACAAAAACGGCGTGGTCCGGGTGTTCCAAAACACCTGCAGACACCGCGGCATGATCCTCGTAGATGCCCCCCGCAAGATCGAAGGCGCGATCAGATGTCCCTATCACAGTTGGAGTTATGCCACCGATGGACGGCTGATCAGCACCCCACATGTTGGTGGACCTGGGCAGAACTCCCATGAAGGAATCGATCGCGCATTGTTGGGATTAATCGAAATCCGCAGCCACATTTGGATGGATGTCGTTTTTATCAACGTATCGGGCAATGCGCCGCGGTTTGAAGAGACCAATGCAGAGCTGCTTGCCCGCTGGGCAGATTTTGACAAACCGATCTATCATGGAGGCGCAGACAGCCGGTTTGAGCTGGAGGTCAATTGCAACTGGAAACTCGCTGTTGAGAATTATTGTGAAAGCTATCATCTGCCGTGGGTTCACCCGGGATTGAACAGCTATTCGCGGCTTGAAGATCATTACCACATTGAGGCGAAAGGCCAGTTTTCAGGGCAAGGCACGATGGTTTATCGGCAGTTGAAAGACGATGCTGGTAATGTGTTCCCTGATTTTGCGGACCTACCGGACAAATGGGACACTGCGGCCGAATATATCACGATCTATCCCAATGTTCTTATGGGTGTACACCGGGATCACACATTCACCATTATCTTGGTGCCTCAAGGGCCGGAACGTACATCCGAACACATTCATCTATATTATGCGGAACCTGAGACATCCGAAGGATTGCGTGACAAAAACACCAGGCAATGGAAAGAGGTATTTGAGGAGGATATTTTTGTCGTTGAAGGGATGCAGCGGGGTCGCCACGGCGTCCAGTTTGATGGCGGTCGGTTTTCTCCTGCGATGGATGGACCGACCCATCTGTTTCACGACTGGGTAGCGTTGCAACTGCAACGGCACGGCGAAAAGATCCACGCGGCAGAATGAACGACGCTTTGGACAACGCGTTGCTGGCGGCACATGCCGCTGGTGACCAAGAGGCTTTGATCACTTTGTATTCGCAGGCTGCTCAGATCGCTGAAACGGCGCAAAGCGCGGCCTTCTTTTTCACACAGGCCTATGTTTTTGCATTGGAAAAAGGGGACCCTCGGGCTGATGCAATACACAAGAAACTGGTAGATGGAGGGTTTGACACACCACTTCCCCCTGCCCCGCAATCTTTGCGCTAGGGTCAGGCCCGATTAATTCGGGCCCTTAACCAGAGATGGTGGCCGTTTTCCCGGCCAATTGGTTGTGCTGTGCCATTCGTTGGCAAATTGCAACAATCGCGCGTCACTTGTTCGCGGTCCCATCATTTGTAATCCTGCGGGCAACCCGTTGCGACCAAAACCTGCGGGAATATTGACCACGGGAATGCCAATCAAACTTGCCGGGACAACAACCTGCATCCAGCGGTGATAGGTATCCATCTGCACGCCCGCTATCTCTTTGGGATAGTCGATTTCGGCATCAAAAGGCCAGGATTGCGCCGATGGCAACACCAACATGTCATAGGTGTCAAACAGCTCTGTCGCGCGGCGATACCAATCAGATCGGATCAGGCTCGCGCGATGCACATCCATTGCCGACAACTTCATGCCCCGCTCGATCTCCCAAATCGCGGCCGGCTTAAGCAAGGCGCGGTGTTCTGGGTTCTCATACAAAAGGTGGGAGCCTGCGGCGACGGCGAAAGACCGCAAAGTGATCCAACTGTCCCACATCGCATCCACATCAAAGGGCGGCGGAACATTTTCGACCCCGTGGCCCATGTCTTCCATCTGGCGTAACGCGGTTTCACTCACCTCAGCGATGCCGGGCTCAAATGGGAATGCGCCGCCCCAATCTCCCAGATATCCAATGCGTTGCCGCTTGGGCCGCGTGGCCAACAACGGCGCGGCAGCGCTCAACGTCCTGCTGAGCGGGAGGGCTTTGTCTGATCCCGTCATGGTATCAGCAAGCGCGGCAAGATCAGCAGGCGAGCGCGCCATGGGTCCAGATGTAGAAAGTTGATGCATGAACAGATCGCCAGCTGGCTCAAATGGAACGCTGCCCCAGGTCGGGCGCATGCCATAGACGTTGTTCCATCCGGCCGGGTTTCGCAAAGATCCCATCATGTCGGACCCATCTGCCACGCACAACATACCTGTCGCCAAAGCCACCGCCGCGCCCCCCGAAGACCCACCACAGGATTTGCTCTTGTCATAAGGGTTGCGGGTAATGCCGTGCACCGGATTATAGGTATGGCTGCCCAATCCGAACTCTGGCGTATTTGTTTTGCCAATGATCAATGCCCCTGCATCACGCAGCCGTCCAATCATCAGATCATCCGACATCGCGACAGTATCCGCAAAAATAGGCGAGCCCATCGTGGTCTTTAGACCTTTGGCATTGGCTATGTCTTTGATTGCAATAGGGATACCGTGCAACCAGCCTTTTCGCTCAGCTGTATCTGCTGCCTGTGCCTCAGCCATCAGCGCATCTGCGTCTCGCAGCAACACAATGGCATTCAGATCACCATTCACCTGTCCGATACGGGCCAAGGTCAGCTGCATTAACTCTACCGCGCTTATTTTTCCCTGCTCCAGAGCGGAGGACAAGGACAGCGCACTTTGGTCTAAAAGTTCCATTGGTGAAGCAGATCAACCATAAGCGGGGAAATCAAGACGGTTTTCGCGAAAGCACACCAAAACTTCACGGTTTTCAAACTATCCGTTTTGTGCTTCGGCCCGGCTTTTACCACTAACTGCCAAAGCCAGCGTGGCCCCCATCAACCCGTCCAAATCCCCATCCAACACACCTTTGGTGTCGGAGGTTTCAAAGTTGGTCCGCAAGTCTTTGACCATTTGATAAGGCTGCAAAACATAAGATCGAATTTGGTTGCCCCAGCCTGCATCACCCGCGCTTTCATGGGCTTCGTTCACCAATGCGGAACGTTTATCCAACTCCATCTGATACAATCGCGATTTCAATGCTTTCATTGCGATATCACGGTTCTGGTGTTGGGATTTAACCGATGACGTCACCACAATGCCAGTGGGATGGTGGGTGATCCGCACCGCAGAATCGGTGGTATTCACGTGCTGCCCGCCTGCCCCAGAAGAACGATAGGTATCGATGCGAATATCAGCAGGGTTCACCTCAATCTCAATGTTGTCGTCCACTACCGGGTAGACTTTGACAGAGGTAAATGACGTGTGCCGTTTTGCAGCGCTGTCAAACGGCGAGATACGAACCAGCCGGTGCACGCCAGATTCAGATTTCAGCCAGCCGTAGGCATTATGCCCGGCAATCTTATACGTCGCTGATTTGATACCCGCTTCTTCACCAGCACTTTCAGATTGAAGCTCGACATTATAACCCTTCTTTTCAGCCCAACGCACATACATGCGTGCCAGCATGCTCGCCCAATCACATGACTCCGTGCCCCCAGCCCCTGAATTGATCTCAAGAAAGGTATCGTTGGCGTCTGCTTCCCCGTCCAAAAGCGCTTCAAGCTCTTTTTGCGCAGCTTTCGTTTCCAGCAATCTCAAGGCCTCCTCGGCCTCTGCGACGACCTCCTCGTCCTCTTCCATCTCACCCAATTCGATAAGATCGACGTTGTCGGTCAGCTCTTGTTTGATGCCTTCATAGGTCGCGATGGCATCCACGAGCGACTGCCTGTCGCGCATCAATTTTTGAGCCGCAGCCGCGTCGTCCCACAGATTGGGGTCTTCGACCCGCGCGTTGAATTCCTCAAGCCGATACTGTGCGGTGTCAACGTCAAGACGCTGTGCCAGCAATTCCAATGACTTGCTGATTTGGTCTGCTGAATTTTGTGCCTCTGCGCGCATCGGATCTGCCTTTGTGAACTATCACAGGGACATAGACCAGCACAGGTCGCTCAGCAAGTCATCGCGCAGGTTACCCCACTTTCAATTATGACTAGCCGATCTGTCCCTGCCTTGGTCTAGTACAACCCGCCCGACGACAGGGATCCAAAGCTTGCCTTGGGACCTACAACCGCTTTTTTCCCGGTCGAAGTGGTGACCTGTTTGGCGACGCGTTCCACCCCGTCAACCAAGGGCAGGTCAGACCCCATTGCAAAGCCTCCGTCAAAGGTGATCCCAAAGATGGGCTCTTCGCCGATGCGGAAACATTCGGACACAACATTCGGGCCCGAAGCCCCACTGCTTAGCCGCGCGCCTGAGAAACGGTCAATATTGATGAATTCGCAGTCTTCCGGCACTTCAAAATCACCACCACCGTATTTCTTAACAGCCTCAGACATAAACCGCTGGAACACCGGGCCACACATACCGCCGCCTGATGCGCCCCGCCCCATCGCTTTTGGCTGGTCATATCCAATGTAACACCCGGCCACGATGTTAGAGGTAAAGCCGACAAACCAGACGTCTTTTGCATCATTGGTTGTACCGGTTTTGCCCGCAGTCGGCACGGACAACTGAACTGTTTTGCGCGCAGTTCCGCGATCGACAACGCCGCGCATCATGGATGTCAATTGATAGGCCGTTACCGGGTCCATCACTCGTTCCCGGTTGGATATCACTCGGGGCGCAAAACCGGGGTCAAGGCTCGCCAATTGGCAGTCATTGCAGATCCGTTCATCATGTTTATAAACCGTGCGGCCATAGCGATCCTGCACCCGGTCCACCAATGTCGGCTGCACCCGTTCACCCCCGTTTGCGAACATCGCATAGGCGCTAACCATCTGATACAATGTTGTTTCTTGCGATCCCAAAGCATTGGCAAGCACAGGAGACAGGTCATCATAAACGCCAAACCGTTCTGCATAGCTGCCGACAACGCTCATCCCGACCTCTTGGGCCAATCGAATGGTCATCAGGTTGCGCGATTGTTCAATCCCGGTGCGCAAAGGCGTAGGGCCATAGTAGCGGTTTGACGCGTTCTTGGGCCGCCAGATGCCTTGCGGCGTGTTAATTTCAATTGGGGCATCCACAACAATCGTCGCCGGGCTGTATCCGCTATCGAGGGCTGAGGCATAGACAAACGGTTTAAAGCTAGATCCCGGTTGGCGTTGGGCCTGCGTGGCGCGGTTAAAGACCGAGGCTTGATAGGAAAACCCGCCTTGCATCGAGATCACCCGCCCGGTGTCTACATCCATTGCGACAAAAGCCCCTTGCACTTCTGGCACCTGACGCAATGTCCAACGAATGAATGACCCATCCGCATCCGCCGTCATACGGCGCACCAGCACAACATCCCCTTGGTTCAGCAAATCACCCGCCACACGTGCCTGACGCCCCAAGGAGCCATCCTCAAGTTGCTTGCGTGCCCATTGCACATCTTTGGCAGGGATAAAATGCCCGTCCGCATCTTCGGGGACACCTTCGATGCCAATGCGGGCATCCCGTTCGCCGACGCTTAGGACAACTGCCGGGTACCACTGGTTTTCAAGATCGATGTCACGTGGCACCCGCAAATCGGCAAGCGCCTCGCGCCAGCTGGCTTCGTCTGTCAGTTTGTCCGCTGAAATGGTATCATCGGTCCCACGCCAAATCCCAAGCCCCCGATCGTATTGTTCAAGTTGGCGGCGCAGTGCATTGGCAGCGATCGGCTGCATTTCATTGTCGATCGTCGCACGGACGGTCAGACCGCCAGTGAAAAACTCACCTTCCCCAAAGTCTTCTGACAATTGACGCCGAATTTCATCGGTGAAGTAATCTCGTGGTGGCAGATCAGCCTTAAAGCTTTCAAAATCCCCGTTCTGTACAGAGCGCAGAGGTTGGGCCTTTTCCTGCATGTACATCTCATCGGAGATATAACCATTCTCGCTCATCTCTCGCAGGGTGTTGTTGCGCCAGAACAATGCTGTTTCCAAGTCGCGCACCGGGTGACGTTTGGAAGGCGATTTTGGCAAAGACGCCAAATATGCGGCCTCATGCGGGGCCAATTCGGACAAGGTTTTGTTGAAATAGGTCTGCGATGCCGCGGCAACACCATAGGAGTTTTGGCCCAGATAGATTTCGTTCAGGTAGAGTTCGAGAATTTTCTCTTTGCCCAGAACCTTGTCAGCCCGCTCAGCCAGAATGATCTCTTTTATTTTGCGTTCCGCCTGACGTGATCCATCAAGCAGGAAGTTCTTCATCACCTGTTGCGTGATCGTCGAGGCCCCGCGGCACCCGCTGCCCTTTGAGACGACACAATCCAAGGCAGCAGCCCCAATACCGCGCAGATCATACCCTTCATGGTCATAAAAATTCTTGTCTTCTGCTGAAATGAACGCCTGTTTGATCAGGGGCGGGATCGTATCAGCAGGTGCAAAAAGCCGACGCTCTTTGGCGAATTCGTCGATCAAACGTCCTTGACCTGAATAGATCCGACTGATGGTTGGCGGCGTGTATTGCGCAAGGCTTTCATGACTTGGCAGATCGCGGCCATACATCCAGAAAATCGCACCAACGGTCAGCGCCACCATGCCCACGCTCATGGTCACAGTTGTGAAGATACCGCCCAGAAAAGAAAGGATAAATCGAAACACCGCGATGCGCCTTTTGTTTGGCTTTCATTTCATTCGTATATACGGGATTTATGAGGGATCGTCAAAACATCCCAAAAGCTTGCGTCGGCCATTATCTGCGCATTTGAGCGGATTTATTGTCGCACCAATGGCGCACGCGCTGCATCACTGTCACGCCAGGTCAAAATCGCGTCAGCCATGGCCTTGATCATACCAGCCCGCCAAATCGGATCACGCAGATTCTTGAGGTCACGTTCAGAGCTGAGGAAACCTATTTCTATCAGAACAGAGGGGATGTCTGCAGATTTCAACACTGAAAAACCCGCCTCTCGCAAAGGTCGTGAATTCATCGGGCCGCCTGCTTGGGTCATACCGTTTACCAAAGCCGCCGCAAGTGACGCGGATCGCGGCGTTGTTTCCTGACGGGCTAGGTCCAGCAAAACGCCGGCGACCTGATCATCCGAACCGGTCAAATCTGCCCCCGCAATTATGTCCGCCCGGTTGTGACGCGCCGCCAGATGAGCGGTCGCCGCATCGCTGGCCTCTTTGGACAAAGTATAAACCGTCGCGCCCTTGGCCCCGCCTTGTCGCAGGCTGTCGGCGTGCAGGGACAAAAACAAATCCACCTCGGCCTGATGCGCAATTGCGACACGGGTCTCCAAAGCAACAAAGACGTCTTCATCCCGGGTCATCACCACATCAACACCTTCCCGCACCAACGCATCCCGCAAGCCCCGCGCGACGCTCAGCATCAGGTCCTTTTCGTCTACTCCTTCGCGCTGTGCCCCGGGGTCGATGCCGCCATGGCCGGGATCAATGGCCACCACAAAACGTCCATCATCAGGCACTCTGACCTGTGGTTTCTGGGTCAGGGCCACCGCCCACGCGGGATCAACCGGTGCCCCTGCGGCGGCAGCAAACGCCGCTGCATCTGTGGTTTTTAGTGTGATCTCTAACGCTGCTGTTCCGTTGGCCGTGTCCACCGGCATGCCAACCTCTTGGGGCAACATCGGTTCCGACAGATCAGCAACCAGCCGGGACCAACCGGGACGAAAGGCGCCAAAACGGATGGCTGCCACTCGGCCCGGCTCAGACAACAACATGTCAGGCGTGACGCTTTCCCAATCGGCCTCGCGAAAATCCACTACCAGTCGTGGCGGTTCATCAAGCATGAACACCCGAAACGGCACCCCTTGGCTCAGGCCAACTCGCAGCGTTGTCTTGCCAAACCAACCATCCGAAATTGTGCTTTTGGTCGCATCCACACGGGCCAATGCGTTCAGGTTTTGCGCGCTCAACACCCCGACCCAGACCATGAATGCAGTCCATCCACACAGAACCAACCGCAGAAAGACCCAGAATTGTACCCGAGAAAATGCCCGTATCATGCCACCGCTATTCGCTTTTGTTTTTCAAGAGATACCAGCATTTGGCACCGCAATCCAGCACCTCACCGTGCCGCAATAAAGGCCTTGAGACGCGCCAGCCCTTCTTCAATATCACCCGTGGCGCGGGCATAAGAAAACCGCAACGTCGTCGCCCCGCGTTCAGGATCAAAATCCAAACCCGGTGTGACAGCAACACCTGATTTTTCAAGGATTTCGGCCGCAAACGCCCGGCTGTCAGATGTCAGGTCCGATACGTCCGCATAGACATAAAACGCCCCATCCGGCGGTGCATAGCTGGTAAAACCGGCATCTGCCAAGCCCTCAAGCATCAAAGTTCGATTTGCGCGATAGATGTCCATATTGGTCTGAAGCTCCTGCTCACATTCCATCGCATTCAACGCAGCAATCTGACTGACGTGGGGGGCGCAAATGAACATGTTTTGAGCAATGCGCTCAACCACACGCACGTGATCTTCGGGCACAACCAGCCATCCAACGCGCCATCCTGTCATGGAAAAGTACTTGGAAAATGAATTGATGACATAACATTCATCCGTGACTTCAAGCGCGGTTACCGCCTTTTTCTCATATTCAATCCCGTGGTAGATTTCATCCGAGATAAAGGAGGTTTGGGCCTGAGCACAGGCCTCTACCAAGGTAGCGATCTCATCCTTGCCCAACATCGTTCCTGTCGGATTCGCCGGAGATGCAACCAGCAATCCGGCCAAATTCATGTGGGCAAAATCGTCAGGCACCGGTTGGTACCGGTTTTGGACCTGCGTTGGCAGGTCAACCGGCGTGAGTGCCAGTGCTTTGAGGATCTGACGATAGCTTGGATATCCCGGCGCGCCGATGCCGACCCGGTCGCCAGTGTCAAACAAGGCCGAAAACGCAAGGATGAAACCACCCGACGATCCCGGGGTGATCACCACGCGCGCCGGGTCAAGGTCAACGTTGTACCATTCACCATACATCTGAGCGATACGCGCACGCAGTGCTGGCAAACCCAAGGCAACCGTATACCCCATGCTATCCGCTGCCATCGCATCTGTTACAGCTTTTGTCGCCCCCGCAGGCGCGCCTGTCCCCGGCTGCCCGACCTCCATATGGATAATATGACGTCCTTGCGCTTCTGCCGCTGCGGCGGCCTGCATCACATCCATCACGATAAAGGGATCGACAGCAGAGCGGTTTGATGTTCGCATGGGCTTGCTCCTATAGTTGCGCCGTGTATCACTTTGATCCATATCCGCCGTCAACCCGCGCGCCTGCGCCAAAGAGGTAAATCACATGTTCAAACATCTGTCCGCGAGCCTGCTTGCAACAACCTTGGCGCTTCCCGCCATTGCCATGGACCTCAAGGCACTTAGCGACGAAGAACGCGCGTTGTTCCAAGCCGAGGTACGCGCGTATCTGATGGAAAACCCCGAAGTGATCATGGAAGCCGTCGAAGTGCTGCAAAACCGCGAAGCCGAAGCGCAGGCGCAAGTGGACCTGAATCTCGTTTCCGCCAATGCCGCAGACATTTTTGATGATGGGTATTCTTGGGTTGGCGGCAATCCGGACGGTGACATCACCTTGGTTGAGTTTTTGGATTATCGCTGTGGATATTGCAAACGCGCGCACGGCGAAGTGGCGAAACTGCTGGAAACTGACGGCAATATCCGGCTCATCGTCAAAGAATTTCCTATTTTGGGGGATCAGTCCGTCGTTGCATCCCGTTTTGCAGTTGCGACAAAACAGATTGCAGGTGGGGAAAGCTACAAAGCGATGAACGACGCGCTGATGGCGTTTAACGGTGATATATCAATGCCGACGCTGCGGCGTCTTGCGTCTACCTTTGGGTTGGATGCCGACGCGATTGAAGCACGTATGGACAGCGACGAAGTGTCTCAGGAAATTGCCCGAACCCGCGCCCTTGCGCAACGGCTACAGGTCTCTGGCACGCCAACCTTTGTGATGCACAATGAACTGTTGCGCGGCTATCTGCCTTTTGATCAGATGCTGGCATTGGTCAACGAAAAACGCGGCTAGAGCCAGCAACGAAAGGCAACTTCGGCGCGGTGATTACTCTGCGGCCTGCGCCGAGGCGGCATCCAATTCCGCTGCTTTCTTTTCAACCTGTTCGACAATCTCTTCGATCATGGTTTCGTTGTCTTGTTTGTGGCTGGTTTTGCCCGCCAGATAAACCATGCCAGACCCAGCCCCACCGCCGGTGAAGCCGACATCCGTCATCAATGCTTCACCCGGGCCGTTAACCACACATCCAATAATGGACAGGCTCATCGGGGTTTTGATGTGCTCTAACCGCTTTTCCAATGCCTCAACCGTTTTGATCACGTCAAAGCCTTGTCGCGCACAGGAGGGGCAGGAAATGATGTTTACGCCGCGATGGCGCAAGCCAAGGGATTTGAGGATTTCATAGCCAACTTTGACTTCTTCAACAGGGTCCGCTGACAGGGATACACGAATGGTATCCCCGATCCCCATCCAAAGCAGATTTCCAAGTCCAATAGCCGATTTGATTGTTCCCGAGACAAGGCCACCAGCCTCAGTGATCCCAAGGTGAATGGGGGCATCCGTCGCCTCCGCCAATTGTTGGTACGCCGCAGCCGCCATAAAGACATCAGACGCTTTGCAGCTGATCTTGAACTCATGAAAATCATTGTCTTGCAGGATTTTGATATGATCCAGTCCGCTTTCAACCATCGCGTCGGGGCAAGGTTCACCGTATTTATCAAGCAGGTGTTTCTCAAGCGATCCGGCATTCACGCCGATACGGATTGAACAATTGTGATCGCGCGCAGCTTTGATCACCTCTTTGACCCGCGCCTCATCGCCAATGTTGCCCGGATTGATCCGCAAACAAGCCGCCCCTGCCTCGGCAGCCTCAATCCCGCGCTTATAATGGAAATGAATATCAGCAACGATGGGCACAGAAACTTCTGGCACAATTTCCTTGAGCGCTTTTGAAGACGCGGCATCGGGGACCGAAATCCGCACAATATCCGCACCAGCGTCGGCGGCCGCCTGCACCTGTGCGATGGTGCCTTTGACATCCGTGGTCAACGTGTTGGTCATTGTCTGAACGGTGATCGGCGCGTCTCCACCTACCGGGACAGACCCCACCATAATCTGACGTGATTTGCGTCGATAAATATTGCGCCATGGGCGGATGTGGTTCAACGACATGGCAACAACCTCGGGTTTGGGGCGATGTCTATTATCTAGTCAAGCCAGAGGGTTGGTGCAATAGCACCTAGTTTGATTGACAGGGCATCGCAGCCAAAACTGCGGGATCAATATCCGTGTTGGCAAGGTCTGCAAACATCCGGCTAAGAGATTGGTCAACCGTAGGGTCAACTGGTTCGTACAAAGCCGCCAATGCCTGATTGTCCAATGGCAGATTGGACGTGATGCTCCCCCGTGCGCCTACCGGCCCATAGCAGCCATCCGCCATCGCAAAGAACAATGCACCCGATTCACCTGTGCGCAGGGACGCAGGTTCTTCAGTTGCCGGGACATCCCATGTGTCGCCTTTGTCCATCACCCCTTCAAAGATGACGGTGCCATCAGAAGCGCGGACACGAACCCATGACGGATAAGCCGCCACCATACGAACCGCAGCAACAGGGCCTTCAACGACCTGAGGCACGGCCGGGGTTTCATCCAAATCCAGCCCGGCGATTGCATTTGAAATTGACCGAGACACGTCATCCTCTTGGGCAAAGTTACCCAGCGTACGCGGGTCAATGGTTGCAATCGGCGCATCACGGGCAACCAGAACCGGCACGTCAAGCGCCTGAGGACGATACAAACGATCCAGCGCCTCAACCCGGGGCGCATCAAGGGCGCGCGGCGCCGCAAAATCGCTGTTGTCCGTTGATGCCAAAGCCCCTTCGACGGGATCAAGGTCCGACAAAACGACAGGTGTCTGATCTACAGGAGCGACCTGAACGCGTTGGACTTCTTGCAATACAGTGTAGCCGCCGAACCCAATCGCACCAATCAACGCAACCAGCACCAACATCGATCCAATGGCACCCGGTTCAACCCGGCTAAAGATGCTTTCGCCGACCGGCGTAAAAGGTGTGGTCGGGCGCGCAAAAAGATCCGCCTCCGTATGGCGTTTCTTGCGATCTTCAAAGTTCGTCTTTTTGATGACCGAGGCATCCGCTGACATGCCATGGGCAACCTCAAACCCGGACTCCGCACAAAAGGTCCCAAAGGCTTTGTCGGGGTCCATATTCAGATATCGCGCATAAGACCGCACATAACCTGCAATAAATCCGGGTGTATCAAAAGCATCGGGATCTGCGTTTTCGATGGCTGCGATATAGGAGGCTTTGATGCGCAACTCACGTTGAACGTCGAGCAAGGATTTACCCATCGTCGCACGCTCACCGCGCATGACATCTCCTAGTCGAAGCTCAAACGCGTCGAACCCCTTAGGTTCGATCTGTTCTTCTTCTTTGACCTTAGAGGACCAGCGCCCGATCATCCCATGTGCCCCGTCTTAAACGTACCTGCAACCATTCACCAAAATCAGCAGTCGATTCGGGTTTGGCCTTTTGTTTCGTTATCTTTAACACAGTGCAACGAGAAAGACGAATTTTACATGTTTACCCAGCAGCTTCGGCGCGATTTAGCGCACAATGAGACCATAAACCGTCCATTGCCTTCACCAATGCGTCCAATTCTTTGAACTCATGGACCGGTGACGGCGTGAACCGCAAACGTTCAGTCCCACGTGGAACGGTGGGAAAATTGATCGGTTGAACATAGATGCCATGTTCTTCAAGAAGCATATCGGACAACATCTTGGTATGGACCGGGTTTCCAACCATCACAGGCACAATATGTGACCCATGATCAATGATCGGCAGCCCCAATCCCTTAAGCCGCAATTTCAGGATTTTCGCCTGTTGTTGATGTTTGTCCCGCAAATGTTGCGCAGTCTTTAGATATGCAACAGAAGCAGCGGCCCCAGCTGCAACAGCAGGTGGCAATGACGTGGTAAAAATAAAGCCCGGCGCATAGGAGCGGATCGCGTCACACATTTTCGCCGAGGCCGCGATATAGCCCCCCATCACCCCAAATGCTTTGGCAAGGGTCCCGTTGATAATGTCGAGCCGATGCATCAGGCGGTCCCGTTCGGCCACCCCTGCCCCACGTGGGCCATACATACCAACCGCGTGCACCTCATCAATATAGGTCAGCGCCCCAAATTCGTCAGCCAAATCACAGATCGCTTCGATTGGCGCAAAATCACCGTCCATTGAATAGATCGATTCAAAGGCAATTATTTTAGGGGCATCAGAATCATCGGCTTCCAACAGTTCGCGCAAATGCGCCACGTCATTGTGCCGGAAAATCCGTTTTGCGCCACCATTGCGACGCACGCCTTCAATCATCGACGCGTGATTCAACGCATCCGAATAGATGATCAATCCGGGAAACAGCTTTGGCAAAGTCGACAAAGTCGCGTCATTTGCAATGTAGGCGGATGTGAACAGCAAGGCTGCCTCTTTGCCATGTAAATCCGACAGCTCAGCCTCTAAGCGTTTGTGATACACCGTGGTGCCGGAAATGTTGCGTGTGCCGCCAGATCCTGCACCCGTGGCCTTGAGGGCATCTTGCATCGCTTCCAGAACAACAGGGTTTTGCCCCATCCCCAGATAGTCGTTACCACACCAAACTGTAATGTCTTGTTCACTTCCATCTGGTTTGGTCCAGATCGCATGCGGGAACTGTCCGTTGCGCCGCTCAATATCAATGAACGTACGGTAACGGCCTTCTTCATGCAGGCGCGCAATCGCCTCATCGAGTTGTACGTTATAGTCCATGCGCGTCTCCGATTGATCGTCACAAGGCGCAAAGGAACACGCCAAGGGTTGGGTCTTTTTAGAATGAATATAGAAACATGTTCCCGGCTTCAATATGCTTGAAGTGCACGTCTTGTCGCAGGTGCGATCTTGATCAGATCATTCCTGCACAAAAACTTCCTATCGGAAACAAGCCAATAGAAACACGATCCAACAGTCTATAAACACTATAGAAAAGCAAGGAACCCCAACGACAAGAAACAGCCGCCCCTTGTCGTTGGATGTCTTACTTAGCCCGGTTTAGTTTTCAAACCGTACATCTGTGTCAGGATATCCCAATGAATCCTGATCAGAGAAAGCAACGTGGCAATCATGGCAGAAGCTCTGCTTGATTTTCATCACTTTACCTTTGGGCTGCACAGCGGCGTAAACCCAGTTGCCAAATTCATCCGCTTCGCCTGCTGCAACTTTTGTCATCACAAACAATGGCCCGCGACGTGGCTTGCCCTTCTTCGTCAGGCTAAAGGATTCTTTCGCAAGAACAGACCCAACCGGCATGACAAAGGACTCATCCGATGTGTACTGCACATAAGGCTCATAGGCAGTTTCATTTGCAAACGTCAGCAACATCCGGTTGCTGTGTGCGCCCGGCGCAGCCGCTCTTGTTGCTGTAACCTGCCAGTCGCGATACACGCTCCCAACTTCGTTATCCTGCGCGGCATAGCCTTCGGCAAGATCATCACTGATGCACTTATACAGGCGATCTACGTCTGCGTCTTCAAAATCATCGATTGAAATCTCAAACGTGCACGCCTCTTCTGCATGTGCGGATGTTAGGCCACCAACAAGAGCCAATGCGACCCCGGCTGCAGCACTCCAAACGAATTTCATGTCTTTACTCCCTGAAACTACTTTGCGCGACAGCGTGTCGCACTCCGATTTACATTATGCGGACAAGGACCTGCCCGCTAGAAACGATGGTTCACGTTTTTGAGAGAATTCAGTTTTGCTCTCGTGACGGTTGCACCTGTTATCTTGATCAGGTCAATATCATAATTCGGCGTTAACGCCGAATGCCCATCCCATAGAAAGTTCGCAAATGTCCCTCGACGCCATTCTCGCCCGCATAGATTCCGACCTGCCCCAAGCCACCGATCGCTTGCTGGAATTGTTGCGCATCCCGTCAATCTCGACCGATCCAGCCTTTAAGGCCGACTGCGATGCTGCAGCGGATTGGTTGGTCAAAGACCTGCGCGATCTGGGTATTGAGGTCTCAAAACGCCCAACCCCCGGTCACCCAATGGTTGTGGGCCATGTGGGTGACAGCGGTCCGCACCTGCTATTTTATGGGCACTATGATGTGCAACCCGTTGATCCGCTTGAGTTATGGGACAACGATCCATTTGATCCACAGGTAGAGGACACAGCAAATGGCCCAGTCATTCGCGGTCGGGGTTCTTCGGATGACAAAGGTCAGCTCATGACATTTGTGGAAGCCTTGCGCGCGTGGAAAGCCGTCAAGGGGGACTGGCCTTGCCGGATCACCTTCTTTTTGGAAGGCGAAGAAGAATCAGGGTCGCCATCGCTTGTCCCGTTTATGAAAGAAAATGCAGAAGAGTTGAAAACCGACATCGCGTTGATCTGTGACACCGGGATGTTCGAATCTAAAACGCCTTCGATTGTGACCATGTTACGCGGATTGCTGGGCGAAGAGATCACTGTGACGGGTCCTACAATGGATCTGCACTCGGGCATGTATGGTGGGATTTCCATAAACCCTATCCGCGTCCTGTCCCGCATGATCACCTCTTTGCATGATGACACAGGCCGCATCACCATTCCTGGGTTCTATGATGGCGTTCCAGAACTCTCTGATGCATTGGAAGCGCAATGGCAGGGACTAGCCTTTGATCATCAGCGATTCTTGGGGGACGTCGGCCTGTCACACCCGGCTGGCGAACAGGACCGCACCCCAATTGAGATGATCTGGTCCCGCCCAACCTGCGAGGTCAACGGCATCTGGGGGGGATATACGGGTGACGGTTTTAAGACGGTCTTGCCCAGCAAAGCACAGGCGAAAATCAGCTTTCGGTTGGTTGGCACTCAGGATCCATTGGCCATCCGAGAAAGCTTTCGCAAAATGCTCTCTGACATGCTGCCCCCAGATTGCGATATCAGCTTTGCTCCGCACGGCGCCAGCTCTGCCTCCGGCGCAGACATCAGCGACCCCATGTTTGAAGCCGCCCGCAAGGCGTTGACAGAAGAATGGAACGTCCCTGCTGCCTATGTTGGATGTGGGGGGTCGATCCCCATAGCCGGTCATTTCCAACACATCCTTGGCACTGAACCAATGCTGGTCGGCTTCGGCAAAGACGACGACGCAATCCATTCTCCAAACGAGAAATACGACATGCAGAGCTTTCACAAAGGTATCCGCTCTTGGGCGCGCATCTTGGATGCTATCACCTAAGGAACGATGGGCAGGCAACGGGCCACCGCGCCTGCCCCGCTCTCATGAGCACATCGGCACATCAAGCAATACGCGCTCAGATCTTGGTCATTATAGATCACAACGCCATCGACAGATGACAAAACAGGCCTGCAAAACGCTGAAAATGTCGGTCCAAGCGGTGTTGACGGATGCGGCTTTCAAAAGTCTATTTGTCCTGCAACAGTCGCAAGGTCGGTGCGCCAATGATGTGATTGTTATGCGCGCAGCAATCAGGAGGAAGCCATGACGATACTCAAAGGGTTCGAGGCGGCAACCGCTGCCGTAAATGGTCAGGAAATCGCCTATGCAAAAGCCGGCAGCGGGCCTGCGGTCTTGCTGCTGCATGGCTTTCCTCAGACCCACGCAATGTGGCATGCTGTGGCACCAGTCCTGGCAGAGCATTTTACGGTGATCGCTGCAGATCTGCGAGGGTATGGCGCAAGTTCAAAACCTGTCGAAACAAAAGAATATTCGTTCCGGCACATGGCAGATGATCAGCACGCATTGATGCAACATCTTGGTTTTGAAAAGTTTCATCTGGTTGGACATGACCGCGGCGGTCGTACCGCGCATCGCTTGACGCTGGATCATCCGGATGCGGTCCTAAGTCTTTGTTTAATGGATATCATTCCGACCCATCTGTTGCTCAATGACCTTAACCGTCATGTCGCGCGTGCCTACTACCATTGGTTTTTCCTCGCCCAACCTGCGCCTTTTCCTGAAACCATGATTGGCCATGATCCCGATGCCTATTTTACGTCGTGCCTATCCGGTTGGGGATCTACCAATCTTGGGGATTTTGACCCAGATGCCTTGGAGGAATATCGAAACGCTTGGCGCAACCCGGATGCGATCCGTGGCATGTGCGGCGATTATCGCGCAGCACTTGACATCGATTTTAATATGGATGCGGCTGATATTGACAGGCGTATTACATGCCCGGCGTTGATTATGTATGGTGCTGACGGTGCCATGGCACAAGTTTATGATGTGGCACAAACATGGTCCGACCGCCTTGATCATATTGAAGAAGCAGCGGTTCCTGGAGGGCATTTCTTTGTCGATGAACATCCAGATCAAACCACAAAGGCGTTGTTAGCGTTTCTCACCCGCTAAGGGGGATGCAACGTTCCAGGGAGCGGTCAAAATGCCCGCCTTACAGCTGAAGAAACCCGTTAGGGCAGAAGAGTTAGCTTTAGTCTCTGGATGGCCAGTTTAGTCTATGGGTGGCCAGCATGGCCCCCTTACCTGAAAGTGTTTTTCAGGAGGGGTAGCCCTTTTTGTATGAGCAACCTCAGAATCAAAAAAGGGTTCCTCAAGAGGAACCCTTTTTGCAGCAGTGGCGCGGTTGACGGGACTCGAACCCGCGACCCCCGGCGTGACAGGCCGGTACTCTAACCAACTGAGCTACAACCGCCCGCTGCACTCTCTGACGTTGCCCTCAGAGCGTTTGGTCGTAATATGGCTGCTACCCTCAGCCGTCAAGGCGCAAATCCGCCCTAAACCATAATTTTTTTGGCGCTGCTGTGATCTTTGAAAAAACGGGTTTGGTTTCGAGAAAAATACGACTGTTTGGCAAAGATGCTCGCTCCGGGTTTTAGATGTGCAAAAGGCCCAGCAATCAAATGCTGGGCCTTTATTTCGTGTCGAAACTCTGCTGGCATCATCTAGTATTGAATGGTGCAAGGCCAGATGGTCCTACTCTGCTGCAAAAGCGACATTTTGAGTATCTTCTGTTGGCTCTTTGTTGCCGTTACTCTCTTCCAACTCAAATGCGTTAACTTCATTGGTCAGGGACCGCGCTTCGCCCTCTAGAAGCTGAACCGCAGCATTTGTTTCTTCGAACATAGCTGCGTTCTTTTGGGTGGCTGCATCAAGTTCGCTTGTTGCGGAGGATACTTCACCGATTCCGTCACGGGTCTTTTCGAATGATTCTGAAATCTGCTCCATCTGGCTTGTCACCTGTTGAACGTCTTCCGCAATATCCGTCAATGCACCGGCGGTTTGGCTTACCATTACAACACCTTGATCAATGCTGTTGCGTGATTGTTCGATCAAGTCAGCGATCTCCTGTCCTGAGTCGGAAGACCGTTGGGCAAGTGCACGCACTTCGGTGGCCACAACCGCAAACCCTTTGCCAGCATCACCAGCCCGCGCCGCTTCGACCCCGGCGTTGAGGGCCAAGAGATTGGTCTGGAATGCGATGTCATCAATAACAGCAAGGATTTTGACAACGCCGTCTGAGGTGACCTTAATCTCATCCATCGCTTTGATGGTGCTCTTTGCAATATCGCTCCCAACCACAGCCTTGCGAGACACTTCGTCTACATGACCTTTGGCGGATTTCGAAACATCGGCCGCTGATTTGATTGCCCGGGAAATTTCATCAATACTGGTGGCTGTTTGTTGCAGCATCGCGGCATTTCGTTCGGAACGTTGCGCCAAAAGATCAGTTGCTTCTGAAATTTCTTCGGCTGATGAAGACACGGTGGTTGCAGCGCCACTTACGCTTTCCAATGTCCGCGACATATTATTGGTCGCTTCAGTCATTGCGTCCGCAATTTCCTGAAATACGCCCTTGTGTTCGTGGCTCATCTGGAAGGTCATGTCGCCTCGTGCAAGATGTGCCAGAGCCGCTTTGATTTCATCCAAGCTGGATGCCACACCATCGCTGATACGGTTCAATCCGGCCGAGATCTGCGCCAATTCACCATCGCTTTCATTCACTTCCAAGCGTTGGCTAAAGTTGCCATCCGCGCATGCTGATACAACAGCGGCCACTTCCTTGGTATAATTCGCCATATGCTCTTGCTCTGCTCGGACTGCAGCCGCTTCCTGCTGTGCTCGTTCACTTTCCTCTTGTTGATGTTTCGCCGCAACGGCACGCGCCTGTTCATCAGCTTTGTTGCGCTCTGCGACCACTTTTTCTTCTCGTTCTTTTGCCTCTTCGACGCTTCTGCGGAAAAAATTGATAGACCACACGATTCTGCCCAATTCTGCCGGAACTTCTGTCGGCATCTCCACATCAAGTTCACCTTTGGCGAGCCGGTCACCTGCATTGGAAATGCTGCGTACAGAAGTCAGCATGTGCCGAATACTGGAGGAGGTGATCCACAGACAAACTGCCGTGACAACAACAAACCCAATAATCGAAACGATCATAAGTGTCAGGGCTGATCTATAGTATTGGCCTGCAAGTACATTAACCCCCGATACAATTTCGTTTTCGAGTGCTCTGAAAGCATTGATGCGAACTGTTGTTGCATCAAAGAATGTTTCGCCGGCAAAGCCTTTGGTATCTTTCGTATCAAGCCATTCAAATGCCACTTTCCGCATTTCCCGAACTGTACGGGCATCTTCGGTCCGTTCAATGGCCTCAATTGCCTCGCGGCCTTCGGCATCGCTCATGTTTGCAAACCATTTCAACATCAGTTCTTGCTGAACATAGACGCTTTCAAGCGCTAGAGTTCTCTTCAGATCAAATGTACCATCGGAAAAACCGGCAGAGCCAATAGCCCGTTCGATCCCTGCAAACTCTTTGGCAGACATCAACGCTTCGAGCGCAAAGATCATAACGGAAAGTTCTCGGTTGGAACTGGATGTCGCAACAATGCCAACTTCACTCAAGATGAGCTCGTTCAGATGGGTGTAATATTCTAAGGCCGCACCAACTGGTATATCAAGCGCATCCACCTTGTTGCGTACCGCCGGTCTTTCGCGAATCGCGGCCAGAATTGGCGTCATCCCCTTCTGCACATGATGCGGAAGGTTGTCCACTCCCACCTCTTCAATATGGTCGAGAAGCTGTACCTCAGCTGCATCTGTCAGTTTCCGCTGAGCGTTCAGCCCATCGCGGTTTTTCGTTCCACCGCTGTTAAGAAAAACACTAGTCGCGCCCCGTTCTTTTTGTTGCTCATGCAAAAGCACTGAGTAATCCTGGATCAAAGAGATCGTTTTCTGGAGCGTTGAGGTCTGTCTGACCAGAGAAAACTCTTGGAAGACGAGAAAGCCAATAAGTGCAACCGCAAAGATCAACGGAATTGACACCGTAACGATCATGGCATTCCGGAGGCGTTTCTGAAGGTATCGCATGATGAACATAAGGAATATCTCTCTGAAAACAGGTTTCCGTTGTCCTACATGTGATGCTGTAAAAAAGAGGTTAAACGAAACAAATACATTTCGGTGGTCCCGAATGACCGTCTCTGCAACGTGCAACAAAGTATCATTTCCGCAAATGCGGAATGAATTTCGAACACCTGTTTTTGATTAATATGGTGGGTCGTGAGAGGCTCGAACTCCCGACATCTTCGGTGTAAACGAAGCGCTCTACCAACTGAGCTAACGACCCGCCGTTGGGACCTATTAGCCAAGGAATTCGATGGCTTCAAGTACAAAAATCATCAAGCGGTCATATGTCTTTCGTCAAACGCGTTTGTTGGCCATCCGCAAGGTAAAAAACCACCCCCTGCCCGCCTTGGATATCGCGCAGGTCATCCATCGGCCGTCCTTGCACAATAAGCCGTAACATACGGGAAGTAATACCATGTGTGATCAGCACACATGGGGTTTCGAGGGTTTTCAGCAGCTTTTCACAGCGTCGATGCAGCGCGGCAAACCCTTCCCCATCAGGGGCCAGTTCATAGATGTCAAAACCGTCCCGTGCGGCGCTGTTTGCCATGACATCTGTCCGGTATTTCCCCGCCCACAGTCCCAACCCGATCTCTCTGAGGTCGGGTTCCGTTGCAATTGGCGAAACAATCCCATCCAACGCGATCTGCGCAGTGGTTTGCGCACGTCCCTGAGGGCTACACAAAGCCTTGAAACCTGACATGTCCCGTGCTGCTAAAATGGCCCGCTGAGCCTCGGCCTGAGCGATCCCTTTTTGCGTCAATGTTGATTCAAATTTTCCTTGCAAACGTCCCTGGACATTCCACTCGGTTTCACCATGACGCAAAATATAGAGGGGCGGTATCGGTTTCATTCAGATCGGGTCAAGACAGTCTCCTGACCATCTTCCAACACATATACACAGCCCTGATCGTTTGACAGATCCCCCGCTTGGGTCATGTCCAAACTCCGGATATGCCCCCTCAGAACCTGCCCCAAAAGACCATGTGCCACAATCACACTGGGGCCCTTCAAGTCGTCCAGAAAGGACACGATGCGTGCGCGAAAAGCTTCCAGCCCTTCGCCTTCTTCGGCTTTTTGGTAAATCTCGAGCGCGGAGGGGTTGCGTGCAGCCCATTCGGGATGATCCGCCAAAATGTCAGACCGTAAACGTCCTTGCCACCGCCCTGCATGGATTTCCATCAGACGATCATCAAGAACATATGCCGCACCTGACAACGCAATCTCTGCCGTTTGCCGCGTGCGCCCCAATGGAGATACGAATACCGCGGGATCTTGTGCGAGTATCGGCCCCATCAACGCCGCCTGTCGCCGCGCATCCGCTACCCCTTGGTCGGTTAACGCTGAATCCAGCTGCCCCTGCAAACGATAAGCCTTGTTCCACTCCGTTTGTCCGTGCCGCAGAAACCAGATTTTGGGGTAGCCAGCCATTTTGCACTTCTTTCCGTTTTTGACCTCATTGACATAGCGCTGTTCAAACGCGGCTTGAAGGTCGTTATTGTACCGACTGAATCGGTACAATCGCATTGGTGGGCTGGGGAAAAGCGCAAACCAGTTTCCAGATGGGAAACAATCTCGATGTTGAGCCGAAGGCAATTGAATGACCAAAAATGCATCGCGCCCTCTTGCGATCGCAGGATGCAGACCAAAAACCGGGCTCCCGAATGGAGCCTTGGTGGGTAATGAGAGATTTGAACTCCCGACATCTTCGATGTGAACGAAGCGCCCCTACCACAACTTGTTGTTTTCTTAGGTTAAGAACGCTTTGTAAATTGCCATTTTCGCGACCAGCGCGCTTCGTATCGGTTCACACAGGTTCAATGAACCGGGGAACACTTCGTATATTCCCGCACCAGCTCACACAACCAGCCTCCTCATGACTTAAAACACCCAACTCAAGACCGAATCCCGCCTAACCACCCCAACGGCGCTTAGGTTTTGAGCCACGAGTTTCTGATGCTGCGGTCTGCATTAATGTCGACGATGCGCAGATAGAGACCTTTGCAAAGTCACACGAACGACCCAAACCGGACTTTCACCGACTGAAATGATGCTGCGCGCAGATTCACAAGACCGGCCATTCACTGCAGCTGCTCGATGTGAGTCGTGGCCGATGTCGGCAACGCGGACGGAACTGCCGTTGGTTCGTTCAAACCCAATGCCCACTTGCCAATTCGTTTTCATAGTCTGGCCATAGTTCCAAGTATTCTAAGGCTATTATGCGGACATTATTAACAACATGCTTCTTTTTGCTCTTTTTGATGAGCGTGATTTCGGTTGCGGTCCTGTTTACCGAGCCGGTGCAGAGCAGAGACCTCATTGTTGCGGCTGTGTTCACTGGGCTTGCGACCGTTATTTATGTCGCGCGCTACGCTTATCTGGTCCGTTTCGGGCGACTTGGGTTAACAAAGCCAAAGCTGTTCTGGAAACCGTTCAAACCAGATGCCCGCAGAAACGCACTTGTCATATCGGCAGCCGGGCTTGCCCTAACATCGCTTAGTCATAGGGCAAATCCCACTTCGGACGGGATTGATTCCATTGTGTTAAAAGAGATGCTCAAGATCAAAGAACTTGGCTTCGGTCGCAAATCGCGGTCGGATGACGAATTGCGATCCGAACGCAAACTTTATCGCTTTATGGATCACGGAAAGCAGGACCGTACGACGCCACCAATGCAAGAGCTGCGAGGTGTCAGGCGCAAGGATGTATTCCTGCATATGCGCAAAGTTGTTGATGAATGGTATGCCGAGCGCGCTGCCAAAGACACGGCCTATCAGGAATGGTTGGTTGAAGTCGGAGAGATGGATCAAACGCATCTGCTCAAAGATGGATGGATTGCCTTTTTGGAAAGCCTGTCCGGTCCGGATATTCACCTTTGGCACGGGATCGCCACTGACTTTCACGACTTGTTCGGAGACCGCTTGGATGCAGCATTCTGGATCGTTCAACAAGATGCATGTGACCGGGCCACTGCGTCTGATTTCATTGCGGGATATCTCTACTACTTTCTCAGCGCAGAGTACGTAGACATTACAAAACGCGACGCGCGGCTAGACGATTTCTTGTCGGTCATAAGGGCATACAATGCAGGGAAATATACAGCACATTCCATCAAGGCCGGAACACATACCGATTGCGCCTTGGATGACGCCACCGCTGCCGAGATCCTGATCAAATACGAGGCTGCACAGGGCCTGACCAACTTGCCGCGGCCAAAAGGTTTGATCAACATCACGACACCGCCGAGCGATTCTAACACCCGAGGCTACGCCTCACCTTATGCGTTTTGGAACGACGCCGGCTTACATCTCGAATATCCGGGGCCGGACTGGCGCAACGCTTCTTAACGTCTCAACAGATTGACCTGCCGCCCAGCAAAGGGTTGGTGACGTTGGCACCCCAAAAGAGACATTCGCGCTGAGCGCAGCATCAGTTACTCTGGGCTCTTCGCGGCCATCGGATGCGGCGCAGCATTCACCCGATCATGGCTTGGATTGGTGACGCATTCGGCCCAAAGCTGCCGTTCGCGAGTTGGACCGACGCTGCGGTGCAGCTTCCCCGAAGCGGACATTGATCGGTCGCGCAGCATTGTTGGGTTTTCAGCTTAGCATTGTGTGCGACGAGAGCTTCTGTATTACTGAAAACAGTCAACGGTTTCTTTGACTGTAAATTTAAGTTGCAACTGAATTAGGTCAATATTGTCTAACCTATCTTTCCCTAGAGCATGGGATGGCGTCGAGTGGCAGAAATTCGCTCTGCGCCTGGTCTCACTCAAACACGGCTTCGGAAATGTCCAGCCCGTCCCGGATCAAGTGGATGGCGATGCTGGGTTGGAGTTCTTCACGACAGATGGCTGTCTTTATCAGTGCTACGCACCTAAAGAGGTGGTCGATGTCGGCAAAGCCGCTAGTGGAATGAAGAAGAAAGCCACCTCCGACATTCAGAAACTTAGAAAGTATGAAAAGAAGATCTTGGGGATGGTTGGCCCGCTCAAATTCGATCGATGGATATTACTCTGCCCTTTTTTCGAAGATAAGGATGTGCTGCGACACATTCAGAAGAAGATTTCGGATGAAACAATTGATCAGTTAGGTTTCTGCAATACTCCGTTTGTAGGGCTTGGTAAGTCTATCGAAGACTTTTCCGATGAGTATAGTCAGCTTAGAGCCAAGAGTAAGGGTCTACCTCTAAAAATCAAATTAGCCACTGATAAAGATCTCTGTGCTGCGCCGCAGGGGAACGAACTGTTTGATCGTGTAATGGAAAAACTGAGAAGAGGTTACCCGGATGCGACAGAGGATGCCCTGACCAAGAAAGCAAAACATTGGATACTGTCCAGCATAACGAAGCAGAATGCAGCCGAGGACCTACAGAAGGATTTCCCAGATCAATGGGAAACTTGGTTCACAGCAATCTCAATAGAAGAGCAGAGACTGGCTTTGATGGGC
This sequence comes from Sulfitobacter sp., assembly GCA_039986635.1. Taxonomy (GTDB): domain Bacteria; phylum Pseudomonadota; class Alphaproteobacteria; order Rhodobacterales; family Rhodobacteraceae; genus Sulfitobacter. The sequence goes on along the minus strand of JBDWQI010000271.1, from coordinate 272 downwards.
GACCAAAGCGGGACAGCCACCGAATTCTTAAAGAATGAGCTTAAAGGATTGCAGGAGAAGTTGAAAGAGGCGCTGCCCGACTTGCCTGTTACGTTTCGAAGTGCACTAGCTCAAGGTCAATTGGGAACTTGGTTGCTAGGCTCAGGACTCATAACCAGAATATCACGGTTGCAGCGAGAGCGATGGCCGACAGGAACACCTTTGGACATCGATCATACCGGGTTGCTACACGCCTCCAATCTTTCAAACGGCCAAACATGATCTCAATCCGG
>JBDWQI010000270.1:0-2742 GCA_039986635.1 Sulfitobacter sp. | reverse complement strand
GGGCCAGTGCGCCTGTTTTTCGCCAAAATGGCGGGAATCGGGCAAGAAACACACAACTAACGGGAAAATAGTGTCTGAATCTTCGATTTTTTGCCGGTTAAACCCAAGATCGGCAAATATCAGCAGTTATTCAGACCTTCCTTAGTAAGAGACACAAGGTGCAGGCCATCTTTATAAAACCGGTCTGCTTTCGGCAATTCGCTGGTCGGAACCCAGCATTCACTCTTACCACTTTCCAACTGATAAGCTTTTTTCCTGTCTTCTTGCGTGGCGCTTTTATTGAATCGACGACCGGCGTACTCGTAATTCAAATAAACCAGCTCCCTTCTTGGCTTTTTATATATTTCGCCTGTCTCGGGATCGCTAACGGTCGTGAATGCGCGATTCAGAGTCCGCTTTTTCAGTGACGTCCCACAATGAGGACAAGGAAACGGATTTTTCTGCTCCCCTTTATTGAGATCTACAGCACCATCCCAGTAATTAAATTCCTTAGAGCAGTTCGAGCAAATAAAAACATCGCTCCACACACAGTACTGAATCACTCCCTCCTGCCCATCTTCATTCACAGTTGTGAAATATTTCTTGAATTTTTCCGTAGCTAGTTCAAGAAGTCTCGCAAACTGCCTCTCAACATCTCTACCATGTAGCTCTGCATTAACATTAGACGCGATAAAGCCTGGTAATACCGAAAGATCTAACAGAATACTATGTCGCATACCTATATTCGATTCTATTTCATTGTTAGACAATCGGACGCCGCATTCTCTCGCTGCAATCCCTGTCATGCCAGTACCACAGAATCCATCAAATACAATGTCACCTGGCTCGGTGTAATGCAGGATATATTGCCTGATAGCCTTTGGTGGGACCTTGGTGTGGTAGGAGTGCGCGTTGTAAATTGGGTCGTTTTTCCCCTCGCTCACATCGGCTGCAAAGGGCTCACGATGGTAATGATAATCTTTTGACCGCTCAGGTTTCTGCTTCTCCCACTCGGCGATGAAATCTGGGATCCACGGATTAGGGCATGCTGTGTAGTATGGCGGATCACTAAGATTCAAAATGTCTTCATCATTGCCAATGGGAAAGCCTTCGATCTTACGGAACTCTGGGTCTTGAAGCTTTTTTCTCAGTTCACCAGAAAAGTGGGCTTGGCGAGCCTCATCGCCTTCAAAAGTAATGCCAAGACAAGTCACTAGACCAGACGAATTTTGCTCAACCGACTGCTCTTGCTCAGAAAATAAGTCGTCCATATTCATAACTTGCCCCAATTATTTGCTAGCTGCGGAATCGCGTGCATTTTGCTCCTGAGCGTACTTCTTCATACCGTCCCGTAAAATTTCAAGGAAGGTGTGATTTCTACTTTCCGCGTCCGCCACGATAGCGTCAAAAGACACTACAAACGTAGGCGTTGGAACGATTCGCCCATCAGGATGTGGAGTGTCGTATTCTTGATAAAAGACACTGCCTTTGGAAAAGAGAGGAGCCCATTTTAATTGTCGCAAGCGAAGAGCCATCGTGTCATTCACCTGCATGACTGCGTAGTACCAAATTCTCTGGATATTAGGACAGTGCTCCACCAATTTTACAGCTCGATCAAGCAATTGATTGATCGCGTATATATTATCCTTCTCGTCATCGGTCTTTTTCTTGATCTCGACAACAACTACATCCACCGCCTTTGCGTCAGCTGGATCTGCAGAGAAAATCATTGCGATATCCGGTCTTCCATCCTCTGCCGTATACTCTCCACCGAGTCGTACTGCGTTGATAACAGAATCCATCCTTTTCTCGCTTAGAATCGTTTGAAAAACCATGAACTTGTCATCCAATAGCCAGGCGTTGTTCTGGTATAGCTCGGACGCGATTGATTCCTGACCAAATTCCTTATAGCGAGGGACAATTAGATTATGTATATCCGCTTCGGCGTTTTGATCCGACATTTCCTTCATGCGGCCTATAATTTTCTCTCGGTAAAGCACATATTCGGTCAGCGTTCGAGAGGACAATTCGAGTGATTTTTCGTAAGCAGCATCGCTAAGCGTTTCACATTGAAGAACTTCTTTCTGAACACGGAAAAATTTTTGCTGAGCAACGGTCAACGCGTCATCTTGGTCTATAAGCCCAACTGTATCTTGTTCAAAGTATCCCAATAGATGTGGAAACGTTTTTTCAAACTGAGCTTTGGTTTTTTCATTTCTTTCGTTAATGATCGGAATCTTTTCCGCCAGTACCCTGCCGAGCTCACGCGTCAAAAATCTATACAGACGAGCTTCCGGTATGCCTTCAGGAAGAACTAGTTTTTGACGTGAGGTATCTGAACTCGACTGAAAGATCTCAGACTCAAACAAGAACACGCATAGGTACCCGGCTGGAAACGATGAGGCTGGGAGAAGGTTGGCAGGTATAGTTCGCCCATCAATACTGAAAGCAGTGAGGCTGCTCCCCTTCCCTGTCACTTTCTCGATGTGATAAAGCATGTCTATAGATGTGATTGCGTCTAATGTGTCATCTTGAATTGTTACTTTGGCCATCGATGGCAAGTCGTCTTCCGTGACGGTTGTTTTATGAGGGAAGAACTCTTTTTGGGAATTACTCTCCCGGGTGTAGTGGTCAACTAATCCCGGACAGTATTTTAAGTTTTTCTTCCGCGACTACAGGTGGCATGCCGTCATTGAATGTATGGGGACGCTGCCGGTTGTAGTAGTCCATCAGGTAGTCACCAATATCCTTTCTTGCATCAGG
>JBDWQI010000269.1:0-3477 GCA_039986635.1 Sulfitobacter sp. | reverse complement strand
TGCTACGTATTATAAACACTTCTCACTTCGTGGTCCTATCTGCGCTAAGGAACATTACCCTCGTCTGACGTGTTATCCGCCCTAGGGAACATTCCTAAATGAACGTTGTCTTCGACTAACGGAATATCCGCCGGGTTAATCCATTCTTTGGATTATTCTCGTATTCGTGAGACTACAAGACTGCAACATATTATCCATATATATCGCCCATGAGTACTCCACTCATATCACAACCCCCTGAACTCCTATCCCGCTGCGTGGAGGTTTCTGGCAGTGTTGCGTTCCTCTGTTTTTCCTTGTGTTTTACCAAAACATTTTCAACCGGATATTCAGTCCCCCCTGCCCCTACTATCGTCAGCCTCTTGACTTTGTGGAAATCCTGTTCATTTTTGTAGAGAAATGTATCGGGCATCGACTAAAAATGTTACGCAACAAACGCTACATGAATTTAAGGCTTACAAACTCGATTTCCACCACATTTTCCGGCAGGGCGATGCGACCCGCCGCCGCCCCGTGTATAGGTTTTCAAGTATTAATAAGTAGGGCCGACTAGTGCTGTGTCTATAACATACTTCGCTGTGTGCAAGATACAAAACAAGATGATTTCTCTGAGCATACTCGTACCAAAACCGAGGGGAAAAGGTTTTCAGAGCTCACTGATAATATCCTGTCCTTCAAGAAATGCGGAGAGCTAAAGAAATTCCCCGTTCCTGAATGCAGCGGTCGAACAGAGCCGCTAGGTATAGGAATCGTATCTTGAACAGTTCAGAGCCAAAGTATACTCACAAAAGAAAGTAATGGGCATCAACGTCAAAGTGACGTTCCTTATAGTAGCAACAAGGACATACCAGCAGCAGAGCCTCGACCGAGAAACCTGTGAAAATCTACGCTCATGTTCTTACACTGTATAAATAATAAGCTTGTGGGTCTTCTGCAGTGGTTGCATGTACATGCCGTGAGGCACCGACGACAGGCAGTAGTTGGTAACGCAATGGAATAAACGTACACAGCTTGTCGGCGCTGCTCTGTAAATGTCGCTCTTAAGAGAATACCACCGATACGCCGGATCCACGTTGTGGTTCCAGTGTCGATATTAGTACAAAGGCTCCGGAGATCAACAGAAATCAATAATCTCACCAAGGCAGCAAGGGACTGCAGTGCAGGTACTCGTAGAATGTGCAGCTGTTGGAGGACACCGAAAAAAACTCCGTACCCAAAGAACACGCAAAGCTACAGTACCCAAAAGTAATGTGCGGGCTAGTATATCTGTTAGACGGCGACGCTCTTCGCATCATAGCAGCCGGTCAGTCTCATCACAGCCGGACGCGACATTATCGAGTCGAACTTACAGCAGTACCAATCCAACACGATCCAATCACCCCAAAGCTCGGGACAACGCGAAGACTAGATTCGGACCTCGGAATCGACATAAAAAACGAAGAGATGGAGAGAGAGGGGACCATCCTATACCTGGAAGTCGTGCTGTATGTCCCTGGAGCAGTCTGAACCGGCAGCTACAACAGTAGTAGTAGATGTGTGCCGCGAACAATCTATCAAGAGTCAAAGCAGCCAAGCAGTTGAGACGGAAATATGCGGTATGCGGACCGCACCGCATGGCACTTCATACCTGAGTTCAAACGTAGCGCCGATGATGCTGATACAGACGACCCGGACGCTCAAAAGATGTTCCAAGGCGACTCACACTGATGCAGCCAATATTCTGGTCATCCCAAACACTACTACTACAGTAGGGTCGGCTAATCAAGCAACCAGGGCTCGTTCCCAGTCCGCGGGTCTCTCGATTTGAACAATGCGAGGCAGGCACAAGGAACAACGCCGGAACAAATTCCCTGTTCGATGTTGGCTCAATATAATTTGTCGGACGTTGATTGGCCCACACGAAACACCCATTGTTATTGCACCGCGTTCGGATGGTTTGGTCTAAAATCGAAAGACATGATCGGCAAAGGTTGAATATTGGTGGTACACTCGTGCGTATCAGCTACGTATGATACGTACCGGTGGCTGGTACCTGGTACGTACAGGATGTCCTCTGGAGCATATTCATTGGTGTATGTATTGTAGGATATCGCAGTTTGACCCCTTGACTGACTGCGCACGCACACCAAAAAAAGGCCTTCACGTGTCCAGAAAGACCGATATTTCTTCCTCATCTTAGCCCAGAGAGTGCCACTATTCAACCTTATTATATAGTTCTCCTGTGCGTAGCTCACGATTCCGTCTAACAGCGGCTCGTGCCAAACCTTTGGACACTTGACTAGCACGTCCACCTCAATGTCACATGCGGACACTCCGCTGGCATGCTTGTGCTTATCGCGGGGGCGAAGCGCACCAGATATTCACCTACTTAGAGACCCGTTGACCATTCTGACATTTTTGGTCATGGTGCGCGTCAATCCCCCACCCCTCGATCCCTTTCCGAAGAGACTTTCCGAAAGAGACAACCAGAATGAAGATCAGACACCATCGTCTAAACCGTCCAAGCTGGTTTCCAGTTTCCAGTGGACCCACAAGATGTTTCGCACGACGGCCTATTGTCCGCGTTGAAATCATCGCCCACTGTGCGCTTAGAGCGCGAAATTTCCGCGGGATGGCCTCGCCTTCCTGCGGTCGCCTGGTCCGTCGGTGTGTTAATCGTCGTCACCATCGAAAGTCCACCACGACAAAAGAACTGGTTCTAGTACAACAACAGTATCCAATCTTACAACTCTAACCCTGACGGAAGAACCTCCGAGATACGTTGGCATAACATACAATCGGTCTATGGTATGGCTCCTGGTCATCTCGCATAATTTGCTTCCATGCTGTATGGCTCTCCTCGTGTATTTGTGTGTGCCGGTTATTTTCTTTGACACATACAGGCTGGTTTAAGCTGAATCCCACATTTTTTTGTTTATCACAGTCAGTGCTTGGGCGAAGCAAATACTCCTCGCGTAAGGAGCCCCTCGGAAAAAATTAATGTTCACCCCTATCGTAGCAAACATTTAGGCTGTTCCGTTGTGGTTTTACATGCACATGGTGTTCGTTCGGTCAGGCCCAGAGTTTTTCGTGCGTAGTGTCAATGTCCTACACAGACCACTTGGAGACGCGCTATAATAACGCTGTGCGTCTCGTGCAATTTATTTTTGATGCATTCCATACTTGAACGTGGATGTTCCGTTGCTGCACTAATGAGGAGCTCAGCGGTTCCTAAAGTCCGGTTTCCGAAATGGGGAGACAGTGGTGTTTCCCTCCCAAGACACTATTGCGCTCAACTGTCTTTCTCATGACGGCTACGTACGTACATAAGTATCCTCTGGCTGGACTAAGGCAATGTGTCCACGGTAAAAATAAGAGGGAAATATTAAGTTTCTTACCATCATAAAATACGCACACGTCTCGAGGTAGGACCCATAGAGAGAAAACGCATAAAGACTAGTGGTGAAGGGCAATGCTATTTCGCGTATAGTGTACCCT
>JBDWQI010000268.1:0-4223 GCA_039986635.1 Sulfitobacter sp. | reverse complement strand
CGGCATGGTTTACCCCAGGGCTGTCGACCATAGAAGCGTGTGAATGTTTCGTACTTCGGTCTTCTCGACGAAAGTTGATTCTCCTGTGGGGATTCTGTCTGCACCTATAGTCCATGATAACGGTTAGCACAGTGTCATATCAATATACATGGTTAGCTCCAACGCATATGTACCATGGTACATTCCATGAAGCAAGGCCGTCGGTGGGCTGTGCAACGAGAGGTCCGGCCAAAATAGCCAATTGCAGGGCTTCTGGCGTGTGATGTTCACGTCGGTCTAGTCTCAACTGTTGTTCATCCGATACAGACCATGTATAGTTATTGTTGGCTCAAACCCAGGACAATTTGCGACCAAACAAACAGCCAAAACACTGACCAACCTTCCACACCCGCTGCAAATTATGCACCGGAATTCTAAGACAACAGGACCAAACTAGCGCATGGATGAGATTTCAAGCAACCGCCGGAACAAACTCATATGCTGAACGCGTTGAGTGTAAAGAGTTAGTCGGAAGAGGTATGATTTGTAACCAAAACCACAGTACAGCCGGACAAAATATCTACGTTGAGAACCCGTGCACTTGCAGATGGCTGTTACCACGGTGAAACTGACAATGCCCATACCTGTCCCTGCCATTAAAGGCACCATTCATCTGAGGCTGTGTAGAGCGTTGTATAGCAAATACTGGCTCGTGGGCGTCGGTCGTAGGGTGATTGCTGTTGAACGCCCGTAGGCACGGTGCACTCAGCCATGTCTACATCGGTTGGGAATGATCACCCAAGCTTGTACTCAACAATGTTTTCGACACGTGTCGTGCATTCAGCATAGACCCTTATGCTTCGGTTTTGAAGGTGTATTCCACAGTAAAGCAGTGCTCCCTCGCTAGGTAGGTCTAGTGAATTTGGTAGCCGTTCGTAGAGAGTTACGAGCGATCCGAGTATTTTCTCACCTCCATCGAAGACGGCGGAGTTGTTCGTAAAGGGGGCGTATCCGTCAATGACTACTTCTGAGTAGTGCGCGCAGATGACACCTGCAGGTACAATTGCGGACGACGCTTAGTTGTTTGGATATCACGCTGAGAACACGTGCGTCCGGTGGATAAGATGTGGGTCGCAACAAAAGCAAGATCCCTGCATGGGCGAAAAATATAGAACGAGAGCATCCGCGGCACAGAAGGCAGGCAGCGTTGGAGATATCAACGCACAAGAACTTGACCACAATAAGAAAGTATATCATCCATCAACAGACAGCAGTGAATGCGATATTGTTACGTGTATACCACATCCGTCGTGCATCAGGTAATAAGCGTATTTCCATGAACAACGAGTAACGTATTCGGAGACCCTGTGTTTAACTTCGTGGCTTAGTCTCATTTCGTAGTCAAAACGCAGCGCCGGGGTGCGTTGGGCTGTACGAACACGCTTGAACTTAGCAAAAGAAGTGTCAGTGGAATCGTCATTGGTAGAAGGAGACGGTTTCGATCCGACGTTCACACGTTCAAAGGCAGAAATATGCGTGTTCCAGGTCGGGGTCCTTCGCGGGCTGTAAGGTAAAATCCACGTACGTACTAACTTGTCAAACGAATTGAGGTATACGTAACCCTGACGCAAATCATACATGATGTTCGAAAACAAATGACGCGCATGTTCGAAAACCGACACCAACGGGGTAGCCAAACACACGGCCGGGGAACATACGTACAGTTCAGCTTCAAGGGGAGTGAAGCTACGGAGTACAACTTTCGTGTAACGATTGCCGATATCGTCGAACGCCCTGCCTCCTGACGTCACCTCCAAGACCGCTACAACATTGTCTGCATTTGTGAACCTGGGGAGACAGGATTATATGCTTTGCAGCCGTCAGTTGTTCGTCCTTGCAAAGGCACACGCTGAACATAATAGCAACACCTCTCGATAGCAAAATCTGACCTGTTACAGCCTAGTCAGCCCGAAATAACAATAGTTTTGGATCATGTTCCAAACCACTATTCCCAGCGATATATTAGCTGTGTCTGACGAGATGAGGGAGCACCACAGATGATTTGACAGAGGATGTCGAACAACATACGTTGCATGGATTTTGACCTACATAAACCACTTGTACCCGTACCCTCCCGTGGGGTTATAGTCAATGCAACTATGACGCTTGTTGCTCTGAACACAATGAGATGAGGCTCATGTCCAGAGGCAGACAACGAGGTTGCCATAATGAGGAAATAACAATTGGGCAACGGTGTCGTTGTCGATGACAATAATGCGGGCATTGGACTGAAGGGGGGTGGTGTCTTGATACAGAGCCTGCCCAATGCCATGATGTAAATTGAAATGGCCGGGCCGACCAACGACACTCACACTGATCTGTTTGTATCAACCAGAAGCGCATAAACCCGTAATCGAACGCCGGTTAGAAGATCGTCAGTGCCATCACGTGTTGATACGTTGTTGAAGTAGACACAGCGCCGACATGACAGATTTGAAAGACTACTACCAGCAGCTGGGTGCATGGTTCGAGAGGAGGTTATCTTCTGAGGGAGTCATTGTTGGAGGTGGTAAGAACGCGGATGAAGTCGATAACGGCGAAGTCGATGTACATTTCGGAAAATTGTCAAGCCAAGGAACACTTCGGAGCCTTGAGACAAAACGGCCCGCCGAGAACAGGAGCGGATGGATTCACAGCCCGACCGTTTGGTATCAAAGCAGAACCGTCACCCTCAGCAGACCCAGAGAGCATCGGTGGTTATGCGGGGAAGACGCCTGGACTGCGCGCCTCGAGTCAAGACCGCCGACGCTGACAATCGGGGACATATGTATGCTCATCGACGAACGATCGAGCTTTAAACTGCGCGTGGTTAACATTAAGTTTCACAAGGTGAAACCATCGGGCGACGTGCATCAAGACATGTCGCTGATGCCACCTGAACTGGTGGGATATGGAAGAGTATAAGGAGATGGGGTTTCATTCCTGGCAACGACAACACTGCAAATCCTTTGTTAGTGAAGTAAGAAGAGGGACCAAAAAAAGGAAACGTCGTGTCAGGGAAACAAAACACTAAACTTTTAATAACGCCAACGAGATGGAGATAGAGCGAAGGCGACGGTTAAACGATATATGTTGGTTGATTTCGTTATTCACAGCTTAACGGCAGTTATCGATGTTTGGGGGGAACATCGGTTCCAGTGGTACAAGCTCAACGAACATATTCGGCCGCATCGAAGCTACCTGGTAAGTCGTTTGAGCACATGAAGCGAATCGGTCGAGTATTGGACAACTAAACGATGCCGGTTGGCTCATGTCGGCGGAACGCCCAACTCTTTGACTCCAAGTACACGGTTGAAAGTACAGACGGTAGATTAAGGGGGGGTATATACCGGATATCGCGATAGCCTGTTCACCAACACACTGCCGCTTCGTTGTCTCCAGCGATTGCGCCATTGAAGATGGGAGGGGCCGGTTAGGCAGAAGCTCAATTCTCGAAGACATCATATATGTTGTTCTTGTTTTTTTAAACCGAAGACTGTACCTCCATCGCACCTGGCGCAAGTGACAACGTCAACGGCTGGTTGTCGTATCCAAAATTTGGCAGGCAATCCTCTTACATTTGACATACCGACATCTCGGAGGAAAAACCAAATGGAAAATGAAAGGGGACCCAATCATTTTCGAGCATCACCCAAGGTCGGTGGTTCTAACTGCACTCTGCACTTTAGAAAGAGACATGTTTCATTGGACTTGGGGTAGATGTTAACAGGTCAACTAACCACCTTCCCAGATGCCTGTAGAAAGAACCGTCCAGCTATCCACAGTCATCGCAAAATATGTTTCTTGTGCGGATGCAGTTTATCGAAGAAATGAAACCATGCCGATGATGTCAGCATGTATATCTTAAATACGGTTGCCGGAAGGGACCTGCACAACTACATATTCGCCACTGCCGCTAATACTAATTGTTTGGTTGGTTGGTGGATGTATCTCGATCAGCGAGATGCCCAGACGTTGAGGGAAAAACACACCCCTTCTCGTATGACGAGAACGCGACAGTTTGGAGCCAACCAACTCTGACGTTTAATCACCTACAGCTCCACGCACACTTCTTAGGGATATTAGTTTATTTATACTTGATCTTGCCGAACGCTAACTGACACCCCTCTCCATCTGCAGTACTTTCCGTAGGGACATAGTGCCGAGGAAACACGCACGTGTAATCGATCGTCTATGGGGAGGAC
>JBDWQI010000267.1:0-4949 GCA_039986635.1 Sulfitobacter sp. | reverse complement strand
ACTTGTAGTCGTTGAGGTAGAGCTTGAGCTCAGAGGTCTCATCCGTTTTGAGGTCGAACGTCTGGAAATCGTCCGTGTTGCCGCTGGACTTGATCTCGCCGTGGTATTTTCGGTTTAAGTACACCTTCAGAGTACGGGTGTCTTCATCGCCCTTGTAGAAGGCGATTTCTATTTCCTCGAGGTCCTGCGGTTCCTTAAACGCGTATTTGATCCAGCACCCCTTGTCGTTGTCGAAGATGTCCCCTTTGCACGACCAGCGAGAGTTCGACGAGAGGTTGTGGTCCCGGGTGTTTTCCGGGGTGCAGCGGTCCGGGCTACAGCCAGGGTAGGACATCTTCCTGTCGTACCCAGAAGCACTCACTTTCACGGTTGTCCTCCTGCCTGCGTCGACAAGAGCTGATATGGAGGTGGCAAGTGATACACAAAGCACGAAGGAAGGAGTGGATTAATTTTCATCTCTCCTAGTGAAGGTAGCGTTTGATGCCCTGAGTGAGGTACAATCGGGTTGAAGATGTACGTTTTCTGCGGATGATTCCGTCATCGGTCGTCGTATTCCTGGGAGACAGAAAAGCGTGCGTAACGTTTGTGGGGTGGAAGGTGGAATCAGCAGCGGACCTCAATTCCACTACGAAATCAGAATATATACGTTTCATAGTTCATCGTCGAAAAAACCACCACCCAGACATGCCTTCCAGAATTGCGTATCGCAGTAGGTGCTGGGTATTCATGGAAAATCACCAAGCGCATACGACGCACGACATCGTGTATAGAACTAGACACTCATGAATTGAATTTCACTCGAGTAAGAAAGGCATTTGGGCAGGCCACTGGCCCAGTTGCGAAGGAGACACACTTGTTTTGTCTACGCAAATTATCTATACATTATGTGACTCACAGTGTGAACAGGGAAGCACAAACGAACAAATCGAACGTCACACCATCCTTGTTCGAGTTCGAGCCCTAGACAGGGAGGGTAAACAGAAACCAAGTGAAACGGGTGGAGACAATTTCTGAGTAATTTCACCGGTACGTACAGAGATCGCTATGCTCCGATTGTTGTTCTTGTTTTTTATTTTCACCTTTCCAGGAGTATGGCGTCTGGGTTTAGGATACGTGTACTTTCCTGGTTGGACACTAACTGCAGTAGTTCACATATTCAGTTGATCGAAGCTTTCATGGAATAATTTCGTCCACCTCGACACTTGGTGGATGTACAGGTAGGGCTAGAGAAGGAAATGACTTTAATTACGCTAGAGTATAGACCATAACAGCAGCACGTGGTGTACTGACACTAATAACAGAGTGTACTAGTACAGTAGCGTTGAGTGTTGACGAGTTGGTCCGGCCGTAGTGATTCCGCCATATGCTTATGTGCCAAGGTTCAGCAAGTGATTACTAGTACACACTAACTCATCACCTAGCTTTCGTTCCCAGAAATATCTCAGATGGTTGGGTTGGGGTTGGGGTTACCAAATACTCGTACACTGCACGGTTTGACGCGCTATCGACATACAATCAATCTTCGGCCACTGTACTGCTGTAATGATGTTTTTTGGCGAATGTTGTTAATGTGTTGGCGCCTCTAATGCGACTATAGCTTTTGAACCATCCAAACTAACAACGCTATGCTGTTCACCCACAAGCAGAGCAATACGTTACAATCAGAATCGGGGTGAATATTGTGCTGGATGTTCGAGCCCAGGAGCAGCACGAATCGCTCTTATCAGGAAACCAATTACCCCTTACATACTATCAGGCGGTTGTTTTAATTCCGACAGGCAGGCCCAGGTTCAAGGCTGTAAACTGGTGGATAATTGGAGCAATGCGGATAAACATGATCAAGCACGGTAACAGAAGCCATACGTGCGCCTCTGCTTTCGGGGAATGCGTCGATGCCGAGAAAACTGTACTCACACACAAGCAACCACACAAAGTTACAAAACAACAGAAGGGTGACAGACTCCCCCAATGTCACATTTCAGTATAAAGTGCGATTGCACACTAATCACTCATTGCCTTGTTGTATCTGGATGAGCAGATATGATCATCAGCGGGCGAAAACTACTGCTGGTTGTGGATCATGCTACTGGCGTTGATGGTGATGGTGGTGTCGTCGTGCCATATGTATCTTATTAATGTCTGAAATAATCTTGCCACTCTTCGTTGATCACAACAAGGGTCATCGTCCAACGCACACGTGGATACTGCATATACGATGACATGACATTCATTCGCTTCCCTGAAGTACCAACTACAGCAATACAATTTTCAGTGATCCGTGAAAATTGGCTATTGGGCCAAGGATACCCCATTTAATCGCCCTTGCAACTCATGCAAGCTATCAAAGCCAAACTATTCGAACAAACTCCTCTGTAGGGCTACGTCGGCCCTCCATATATATTCAGGATGATCAACGGCACTACAGCGTGACACAAAACCTCATCAAGTGCTTTAGCATTTATCTACCGCGTGATTTCCCGTTGGCTGGACTGTACTACCTGAGCATTGCCTGTATTCGTCTTAGCTGAGTAAGCGCCGACAGTAGCCGCGTAGATGGTGGCAAGGAGGATGAAAGGACGCATAGTGCAATGTATTGGAATGTTACGGAATTATCTGTGTCAGGTAGTCGAGGTGGCGGTGGTGATAGTAGTGGTGGTGTATTTGTGGCGAGTAGTGCGTGGCGTGGTATGAAGGCTGAAGAACAATCGAAATGGTTTCTCATCCAAACACACCCCGCGTCTGAACCAGCGGTCGGTTCGTCCAGCGTGACGAACTGGCGTCCTAATCGGGTCAAGGAAATGGATCAAACCGGACGCCACGCTGGCTAGATGGATATATATCACATTCGACTATTTGTCAGCACTGCGCTCGCTGCACAGTGGTCCTTGTTTCCGTACTGACCGCTTACGTTGGCTGCGGATCGATCCTAATGTAGGCCGGAGTTGTTTTCTGGGACCGACCTTTTCGAATCTATGAGGGTCTGAGCCAGGCGTGAACCAGTCGGAAATACGGACACGAGTGGAACGAACTCTAGCTACAGTACGGCACAATATATTTCTGCATCGATAGTGCTCCCACACTACTGAGTATTTGACGATAGGCTGCTGCACCGAAATATCTACCGAACAATAACAATGAGAGCAGAATGCTTCGTTTAATCACCGAACAGTTTTCCACCAGGCCTACATTCAAGCGCTGTTACCAGGTAGGTACCGGGATATCTTTATACGCGTTTCTGCCGGCTGTCACGCGCACGGACACAGTTCGTATGAAATTTGGAGTACAGAAGGGACACGATGCAATTCTTCTGCCGTACGCGCTGACGACGAATTCTTACAGTACTGATTGAGTAGCTTTTCTTTCACTACAACATTGCTTTCGCTTCGTGTCCGTCGACAGTTACACGGACATACTAGAGTATTTGGCCCTCCTGACCGCTTGTTAAACCACGATGAAGAGTACCTTGGTCCGCGCTAATGCACAGTACGAGTTCCTTCTCAATGTCCGTCTTTGCAGTAAAGTTTTATTAACCAGCCCAGTGAATACCGTGAAACATACTCTCAGCGAGTAAAGACGTTACCATGTTTTAACCGTTGCTACAGTAAATAAGCCAATTGCTACTGTAGTACCTGCTACATATACTACACTATCGTACGCGCCAATTTAAAGTGTAGTAAGGAAGATCCCCAAAGCCTGTAGAGAGGAAATGCATCAACGAGCAAAACACCAATTTTCAACCGTGTACACAATCCCTTCGTTCTTACTCTCGTGAAACCACAGCAGCGGTATCGCTCTGCCGAGGGGACTAATAACCACTCAATCGGTCGAACCCACACCTGAGGTATACAGTACCAGGTAAGTAGGATAATGTTACACCAGTATAGTTTAACACCGATACGTCCAACCCTAAAAGTCGATCGGTTTCTGTATACGGGTATGCCGAACACATTATTTGTACCATAAGTCACCCGATAGGTATAAGACGGATTATGGTAGTTGTTCGAGCGCTATTACATGCGTATGGGTTTCAGATGAACAAGCTGTATCTGGGCTCGCTTCGAAGTCGACCATAGCTCACCCTCAACTGAATCACTACTCGTCCACTGCGAAGCACCACGCTCGTAAACTTTCGCCGAACGAAATCCAAACCAGACTTTATCACTGTGCACTCTGATACTTACTGGCCATCATCTAGGCTTCACCACTGGCCCTTATCTCTGTCTGTATTGTATGTCGATATACGTACGGCAGGATGGATATTGCACGAGTGCAAAGGAATGAGACCACCCATACGCTCGATAGTTCCTGCGTCGCGGAGCCCTGTTAGCCGGTAAACGTGGGGCCAAGCATACTTCCCGTCTTTGTCGTACGGCTTCAAGGCGTTCAGTGGTGTGCATCAGAACCGTGTGTTCATAAGCGCGCACTTCCTCTTCAGTTCCTTTAAGCGTAGTCGAATGCAAAAACAGCACTACCAACAAGGTTTTGTCTGAAAGTATTCATTACTTTAAAATACTTTAGATGTCTGTACTCTCCGAAGTATAACGGGTGTACGTCGGTTCAACATTGTCCGAATATTCGTGTGCCGCCCTTGTGCTAAGTAACCTTGAAGTTGTTTCGGGCGTAACGCGGGCCTGCAATCGTATCAAACGGGGACCACCCCAAGCGATCGCGAAACTGGGGCTGGCAAGCCCAACCGATGTAAGTATATATTTGCGCGAGTCTGTGAATCTGCTCCTACCCGAGCACCAAATATATTGTCTTGCCGAAGCAGCGCTTACCAATATATTGGTGATTCAATATCCATAGTACTGCCGGATAGACACGCCCCGCAGCCCATCCCGATTCCTGAGTGTCGTGTTCTCGAAAGCACGCACCGGTTCCTGTCGAAGTTGGTTCTTGCAGGTGAACAAACGATATACGTCTGGTCAAAACTTGCACTGACTTGGTTG
>JBDWQI010000266.1:0-5983 GCA_039986635.1 Sulfitobacter sp. | reverse complement strand
ACTGCAATGGTCATCGACAACACCTGCCTCGCTAAATTGGCCTAGTTAGGGATCACTCGGTGGGTTTGCGGCCGACATTGTCGAGCCAACTACGCAAATCACAAAATACAACTTCGCTCTTGAAACGAGCAGCGCGAAAGTAAAAAATACAGCGTCGCAAAATACGAAAGGCCGCTCGCGTCAACGAACAGATGACACTAGACATGAAACTAGCGCCACTCATCGGACTAAACGACGGATGCACGACGGGAGGGGAATGCATAGCACATGCATCGCACACAACGCTTATGAATCACGTTCTGTTTATAAAGCGCGCGACGCACCCGGATATGTCAGCAATAGCTCGGTACGAAGCAAACGCTTCTCAAAGCCAAATCTTCTCTGTAAGCAAAGCCAACGACCCACCCGGCGACATCAGCAATAGCCCGCAAAGCCCACATATATTGCAATGATTCACTAAAGCACCTGCCATGACCCTCCAAACTGGCGACGCTCGGTTTTCCTTACGAGTTGCTACTAGACGTCTGGCTCGAGAAAATAAACCAAAA
Source organism: Sulfitobacter sp. (assembly GCA_039986635.1). Taxonomy (GTDB): domain Bacteria; phylum Pseudomonadota; class Alphaproteobacteria; order Rhodobacterales; family Rhodobacteraceae; genus Sulfitobacter. Next base: position 5,435 of record JBDWQI010000266.1, on the reverse strand, counting down.
GCATGACTGGAGAGGGAGACGGGCGTGAAAGGTCCTTCATGAAATAAGTGTGTTAGGATGAGAAGGGAGACTCAGTTATGTCGAAGCCAGTGGCAGCAAAGAAGAAGGCGGGAAAACTTCGATTGAAAACGAATATAGTACTGTTGAGAGATCCGCCCAAGCGAGCTGTCAATGAGGGGGCATATGACGGAAGACCGAGTTTGGGCTCTAATGAGGGCGACGTGCTGTGGCCGTGAATCCAGACGTCATTGCGCAAGGTGAGGCATACATTCGACGAAGTTAGTCTCTGACTATTGTTGATGGTGATGGCAAACCGCACTTTTCGGAGTAGCTGTGAATGTGCAAACGTTATGACGCTTCCACGAACCTGGAGTTTGAAACAGATGCGCGAGACACGCAGTAGGGAATATGTGTCATCTAGTAGCTCCGCATACTGGTTAAAAGACGCCGCGAACAATTGCGCTTTATCTCAAGGACGGAACTATGAAAATGTGTAGACTTCCTGTCAACTAGACCAAGGAACTGATTCTCGGATATAGAGCGTGGGGCGGAACATCACAAACGTAGATGACATTCAGATCGGGAGTCGAGAGAAACTCCAAGGTGTTCAAAACGGCCGCATCGAGATCAACTGTGCCTAAGATTTACGCAGTATGCAGAACACCAGGCACTATATCCAGCATGTGAGCATTGATAGTATCGATGGTGGCCCTGGTACACGAGTATATATCCAGTAGCTGGGTCGGCGTGTAGTTTATCAGCGTAAACAAAATCGATCAAAGTTTCGAAATATCTCGTACTTCGTAATGAGGACGGATCTGAAGGCAACCCGTCAAAAACATAAATGCAAACCAATGGCACAGCGTCGAACTCGTCGACAGCAGCGGTTTGGGAATGGGTACCAACACCGAAACTGCGCACGAAGACAGCACGTGGAGAATCTTCACGATGGCACTGAATTATAGTAAGCCTCATACGCTTAATATTGGGAAAGATAGGCTCGAAAAAAAGCAAACATGAATGGTTTCAGCGGGTTCACCACATTTGACGATGGGGCCAATTCGCCCGAAATATCTACCTCACAACAGGACTTTCCCACCCATCAAAAGAGTTCTATTGATCACGCCCTGTAGGGTGAGAACGCGTGATTCTACTGAGAAGCGATGGCTCATAGTTGTACACGTCCATACTCTAGGGTCGCACTGACGAAAGACATTTGTTCCTCATGCGGAAAGTTTGAATGGAATGGACGGCCTAGCCGCCAGGCAGTTGTCATTCGGCGATGAATATACCGGCGACACAAATAACTGGAGTTCCCAGATGCCATAAACTCGGCGCAGACGACGTATTCCGTGTACGTTGTAACAGTTCCAGATGGGGCATCGATCATGAAAACACCAAAAACAAACCCCAGCGTGACCAGAAATGATGCTGCCGACAGCACAATCCACCACGCGTTCTTGTTCGACTGTAAAATAAAAAAGGTTTTTGTCCGCAAAATTTAGCATTTCAGAACAATGAAACATGTGCTTCAAACGTTCATAGTCAGTGTTCAAGTGAAAAACGCGTGGTGAGCCATTGTTTGTTCGGCCATGGTGCTGCAGATCGAGATCAAGTTTACGCACCGCGGCGTTGGAGGCTTCAAACGCTGACCTATTACTACTCATGCCTTCCGAAAAGTCTAGGTGGTGCCATATTACATGACGTCATAGTTCGGTACCGATATCTCCAGGCACCCAAGATAGTGCAGTGCTGTAGATGGTGTGGTGGTCGCACTATCCTGGGAGAGTGCGGGGTCCCGGACTAGTGCGGTGAACGTCGTCTGGCGACCCACCGCACTATTGTGTGATCATGGCCGTATCTCAGACAAAATAGTTCACGAACGCGAGATGAGGAAACGTGCTCTACGTCGTATCAGACACAACATATTAATGATGCCCATGCGTAAGATTGCAGGTACGTATATAAATTCGTGTATTAAATACATTCGCGTCATACCCCTTACGAATGTATGTTTGTTTTAGAGCATACTACTGTTATCAAAAGTACCGTTGTGCTCTGTGCGTGTATTAAACTTAATAGCGCAGTTACACTACATCACATTCGGGTTATTTGAGCATCAGGGTAGATGTATCGCTGCGTGCTTGCTGCTGTAGTCCGCAGTTCAAGTGGTGGTACTATTTGGTAATCGCAGCTATGCCGGCCGACCTTGCGTAGTCTGTGCTATGGTTGAGAATTAGCCTACCCACCGGTAGTGTATATGTTCATCTCCAGGTTGCACTGAACTACTTGAAGTGGTGACGCGCTCACAGCTGTCGCATTGCTATAGTTGCATCAAATGCAAAATCCGTACCTATGATATATAGGTTAGAATATCACCGTAGATGGCAGTTGCTTGCTGTTGGGTGACGCGTCGCTGCCGTGGCCACCAAGAGCTCCTACTGTCGGGTCGTGTTGCTGTTACCGACGTAAAGTGTGCCGCGTGCTTCTGTGCGCTGCTCTTTTCAGAAGGCAGTCACTCTTGCGCAAACGCTGAGTGTGGTACCGCTGCTACCGTTATTTGCAGTAGCTGTCATAGTACTGCTTTCTGATCAACCCACGCTACTGATTCGTAACCTTACAAAGCTAGCCTGTTTCGTGAGAACGTCATCATCAGCCGCTCAATCATGCGATTTGTCTGTGCTGCTCGAGCCATATATGGACCAGGCGTACAAATCGGTACGTGCAACACATCTAAAATGTGCCGGAGCAGCGCACAAACTGCAGTACGCTCCCCATTGTATACCGAGTTGTGGGCGCGCTGCCGCCAGAAATGTTGACCATGGCTCGGTCCTCCATTCAACCCGCCCCTCGCCAAGCCCTAAATTAACCCCCCTCGCCGCAACGAGTAGCGGCTCTCTGTTAGACTGGTGTCTGCGTGTGATAGACCGGGTTGGTTGTCGTGTCCACCAAAAACAATTTTGTCGAGTTCCGATCCCGAGTAGGCGAGAGGACGTCGTCGTTGGCGTGGGTGCAAGGTCCAGCGCCGGGGCGCCGCAAGGTGAGCGGCGAGGCTTCGAATATATTCTCTGTACGTTTCCTTCGCCTATCCTGTTCTCGCAGGGTGGCTGGCAATCGACGGAGTAATCGCCTCCTGCATACATCCTTCGAGAAATTCGAGCCTAGTCGGGATTCATATTGTTATGCTAAAGTAGGTTCATTTGATAGGCTCGCGATTTCACCAGACGATTACTTGCGCGCGAATATTTTTAGCCTTTCCTGTGACCACGGGCTTGATACTTCATATTTTGAGATATTGAGGACACAGAACAGTAACTCAACCGGGCAAACTCAGTTGCTGTTGTGTTGTTTGTTAGGTGATATACTGCGAACAGGCGAAGATCGGGGGTGGCACAGCGTTCAGTTCGTCCGACATCTTCGTCAACGGCAAAAAGGGGCAGGTAAAGAATCCACAACACATAATCATACCCGAGTTCTGCCGCTTACGCTTCCCCGTTACAGAATCGACCCTAGGCCGACGAACGTATGCATATCATATGTGATACCCGCTAGTCTTGCCGTACAATGGCGTGCAGCTGGACCCTCTTTGCCATCTGTCTTCTGTGTTGGTTTGAGACCTGTGATGGTTCGTCGTGATGCAATAGAAATGTCGCTGTTTCCGATACACCCAAACATATTTTCTCCCTCAACATACTACGTAGAACGGACAGCAGAATGCACAACAAGGCGACAGAACCGACCTGACCGCCTAAAGACGCAGTTCGGGTGGCCTTCCTTTCGAGACTCCTTGGGCACAAAGTCGATATATTTAAGCGTGTATCTGGGCGCATTATTTGCTCCCTGGCGTGATGGCGTTTATCTCGTAAATATTTCACTTAAAAATTATGAAAAAGGATGATATTTTACCAACGCTTCGGTGAGCTCCAAAGGGACAACACAAGGCATACCCAACAGCGCGCAGGTCGAACTATCCCTTCTCGAGGGCCGGTCTATTTCTAGTGGACGGCCACGGCAAGTTTCCTGGAAGTCAAGAGAGGTTCATCGCAGAGCGATAACTATTGGCACATCATTTTCGGGAGTAGGAGCAGATCTCTACCAGGTATACATCAATACTAATCCTTCTAAAGTGCGGTCTACACGCCGTAGTGCTTGTCATCGTCACAGAGCGGCGACTCGTTTCAGGTCGCGTTGCGTGGTCGTTTGACCGGCGAGGCGTACAGCAGCAAAGGAAATACAACACCTATCAACGATAGACAGTAGTGGTCCCTCTTTTGTGTCGTCATTCGGCAGTGTTAGTCAATGCACCTGGTGCCAAACCGCGAAATGAAACCATCTCAAGACCGTTTGGCGAAGTATTTGAAAAGGCGGTGCTCCGTATATACTCCGATAATAACAAGCTGGAATGCAGACCTGAGGCCTTGCAGGTGAGCAAGCAAGTAGACAACAGAAAAGGGGGTGGCGACCCATAATACTAAACCAATCAAGAGTAGCTCCCATCAACAGGGAGAGATACGAGTAGCTAACAATACGCAAGCGCGTTCGACAAAAGTTAAACAATATAACGAGATAAAAACTACCTGTTTTGTAGGAATATCGGTTGTCCAAACCAAAGCAAAATCCATCCATAGGGAGGGCTCTGAAATATGAACGCGCACGCGCCTCCATGAAAGCAAAAAACAAAAAACTACGTACGTGCCGTTACAAGCGCAACATGAGTTGGGACTGAAAAATGAAAGCGATTACTGAAATTCTGCATTTGTTTGAGAGTGAGATGAACGGTAGCCGGAGAGGGACCATAAATATCGTCCGTGTAGCCCTGGGCGCCACATTGTAAAATTTGATGACAAAAAGCGTATTATACGCTCTGCCAGATTTGATCGTTTGGTAGACAAACCAACACAAGTGGACTAGATGTAGATTAAATATGAGAACTGCTCAAGTGGGCCTGAATCGAGAAGGCCTGAGAGACGCGCACTCCACCCCCACATCATTTATTGTTTCACTTACGGAAAGATACACGTAAGATATCATCCATCGGATGTGTTTGAACGATAAACAAGTTCGATACTTGATATTCTGATGCATCGAAGTGCGAGAGTTCATAGTTCAACATATACCTAACGTTTCAATATATATCACAAACAGATCAGACAGCTTCGTAACCACAAAGCAGAGGAATTTGAGAACTCGCCACTGTTGACACCACTTAGTAGACGTCGAACGAGAATCGCAATATCATGTACTTAAATCAATAGTTCAAACTGCGATGTATCGAAAATGATGAGACGATATCCCACACTCGTCCAAAGTCTTTATCAATGGAACCAAGGGGGACGTGCAACCATTTGCCGCCTTCAAGTCTTCCACCCGGAACTCTCGCTTCTACTCGTAGCCCTATGCACTGTACCTTTAACCCTAACCCAACGTCCACCTCC
>JBDWQI010000265.1:0-3136 GCA_039986635.1 Sulfitobacter sp. | reverse complement strand
TCTGTTGGATTCACGTGGTCGTTGGGTAAATGACAAGTAGGGGCTGCGCAACCCTTAGGAGTTAACGTTTTCCCAGTCATGTTTGGCTGCCGGGGCTCCTCATCGCAAGAGCTGGACAAACAAACATAAAGTGAGCCTGTATTTCGCCTAAACAACGCCCTTGGATTCCACGGGGTTACAGGTTCGAGCCAGCCTAGATTCAGCATCAACGTCAGTTGCTGGGTGAAACCCACATACAACCAAACGATTATACAGTCAGAGCCATAGCAACCCGTCTTCAACGACCCTATTGAAAGCACGGTGATCTGAACTATTGTCATATCACTTCCGATAAGCGACGTCGGTGGCGGCTGGGCCTGTCCTTCGTTGCGTTGCTGGTCTGGTAACACCACAAATATGTGCAAAGCCCTGTTGTTGCTATGCTGTTCTGCCACGGAGTCGACGGCATTCACGTTATATTATAGCTTTTCTTCTATTTTTTAGTAGTACAAAGCTCAGTCGCGGGACACCGCTGACAGTATGTGGCAAACGAGGGGAAAATCCATGCTGACGTCTGTTTCCTTGGTGTTGTACCCGCACTTCGCTGTACAGATAGTACTAGATTGTTGCGATGGCGCCTGCTAAGATGGCCTTGCGTAAGGATTAAAACGTCGGTGCTAGAAAAATAACAAACACTTTGGTTACATTCAAGGCCGACAATTAGATCTGGAGCGCTTTCCGTCGGTGGAAGGTTTATTCTGCCACGAGTTCAGCAACTGCCGACACGTCCACGTTGATGTTGTAAGGAAATGTCTAAGTATGCATTCGCCGCTACTGATATTTTCCTAGCCATACATGAGACACCCCTGAAGGCCAATCCCGAAGTCTTGAATCCTTTGAAGACAACATCGACGCTAAAGCTCAGAGACGTTTCCGATCGAGATGTTTCATAATCATCGTATTGTCCAGGTGCGCGTGCCGATGGGTTCGTTCTAAGGACTTCGAGAGCGATTTCTCTAATATTGATGGTCACATCAACAGCACTAACCCTGTGAGCTAGTGCTTCAGCGCTACCTTGATTTGTCGGTTGCGAAACTGTATGCTGTACACTTTCGAAAACAAAGCGAAGGGCGTTTTGGCCGGCGCGGGCGAATTGCACTTTTCTTTTACGAACAACAAACAGTTTGTATCACATGACGAACTGAATAGCCTAGAGCATTGTTTTATAACATGTGGTCATTGATACACGCGGTGCAGCCTCTCGATGGTTGAATACGAATGTTATCTCTATAATTTGTCAGAGTACAATCTAGGCGCCCGGGGCATCGGAAGTTGGCGTACTATTTTTCATACCATATATTTTAGTTATCCCCGTGGGGACGTGCAGAGCAACGTGGCATCGTATGTTTGAACCCATGTACATTCCAAAGCGGCTGTGTGCTGTTCAAGAGTCCAACGCACTTCTCACACGCGCGTGCCTATCGGTCTGAAAGCTTTCTTCCAACAATCAAATGTTGCCCACAATCAAACCAAACAGATACATATAACCGAATATCTGGCAGCCAATAAACACGGGAAAGTGAATCAGCTAACAACGGACGGAACGATAACCTAGGGCAAACTATAGTCGGCGTTTTGAATATATATATACGGGGCACCAACGGCTAGACGAACGTTGTGGTATAGAGTGATTGCGCCATGAACTTCCCGTCAAGCCCGGGACCACCTTCAGCAATTTGGCATTGACCCTGGGGCATACGGGACGCGTAACGTGCGTATTGGGGTGTGCAGTCTGGGTTTTCGATAGGTTCTGTTTAACAAGTTTCTTCAACGGGAAAAGGCAGGTCGATATGTTTTGAATGTTGTTTCTTGGTTTCCTACTTTCTACTGAATATCGTTCTGATATTCAAACATGATAGAGTGCAAAAAGGATCACGAGCCGAATTGGCATTGCACCTGTTACACATGTTGGAGTTACGCATGGGAGCGCAACAAACGGTGGGGTTCGAGACGGGATTAACTCACCTAATGTAAGATATCTGCGTATTGCATATATCGAGCAGAGCATTGTGACGAAGAAATGGTTTGGACCAGCCTTCTGGACCCGTTCATGTCCATAGAGCCCTTCAACGACATGGGGAGCGACGCTCCCGTTTGTTATATGCATTTACGGCAACGGGGATCTACGAGTCCACACACCATCGATATCGACTGCCTTACCTGCCGCTACTTTTGCCCAGTTGGCGGAAAATGTTGCCTTGCCTTTCATGTAGACCTTTGACCAGATAAGGCGCATTGCACCTGGGATATGCCGGCACAAGGCACGCGGGTGGCGCGAGCGAAAGGATGTTCCTGTTGGTGTACACCGTGTGCAGCACAAATGTATGCTTATAGTTTACGGCCTGCCCGACCTCAGGAACGATGCAACGTTGCGTTGCTGCACCTGGCTACATCGCAGGCGAACAAGCTGATAGTACGTTTCACGAGGTTAAACCTCGCGGGTGGATACATATAGTAGACGCAAACACCATGCCACGCCGAATGTTGCATGTTGGGGCTGAGATGCTTGTGACCACGTGCTGCCACGCCGAGGATTCAACGTTTTACGGGGATATTTGTGACTCCTAGAGCTCTTTAACAACACAACCAGGTCTTGCGATTGCAACCGATGTGCATGTGAACAATAAACACATTATCTAGATACGTATAGTAGTGAACCAATTAGATGGAGTATTACGCCGAGAACATGTTGGTTCTCAGCGTCGGGTGCTGCGTAAGAGTTATAGAACTTCCAAAAGTGGAACAGTTCTGGATATTCAAGAATCAAGAATTACAGACAAGCTCCTATAGCGCTTCCTCTTTACACCTGGTTTCTCGAAGTACTCCCTCGCTATGCGAACGACGCCATCATTCCGTCTCCTGAACACTTGCATGCGTGTTCCTCCTACCGTGCCAATTGAAATCCCCGTTGGTACCCCGTACATGGTCCTACATGCTATAGTACCAACTGTGGATCTTTGCCAGTAGTTAGTGGAATTACAGTAACATTTAGGGTGATGCCAACAATAGATGTGGCTTTAGGAGTTGATACAACAATTGGTACATAACACACCTGTAGTGATCTCTCGGGTTAGCCGACATTCGATCGTACCTAATT
>JBDWQI010000264.1:0-6150 GCA_039986635.1 Sulfitobacter sp. | reverse complement strand
TGTTGGCGATGCTTTATGAAGCTTATCCATAGCATTCTCCGTAAGTGGTTACCAAAATTGAGGGCTAGTGAAGTTGGCGCTGAGCTAGCCCTCGTATCTTTGGATATTCCCTCATCTGACCTTTTCTTTACAAGAAGCCTACAGGGCGGTTTTTCATTGTCCCAAAATCTGGTGCAGCTTTGCCACAGCGTGTGGCGCAACTAATAACCTCCATTATGTTAAATCGATTATTCAACAATTACAGTGGCTTAGACAAAATAACGCTGATTTGTCGGGTTTTTAGAAGTCGCGCAACAATATTACCCACTGCACATTTGATTAAATATCAAACGATTTCAGATACCTAAGCCAAAACAGGGCGACATAGACACTTTAAAAAAATGCTATCCGTATCTTCTTATTTCTATTCTTCTAACTTCTAGCGCCGTAAGTCATTGTAAAAAAACAACTAAATGGCCGAAAAGGGACAAATCGCGGGTCTACGGGGACAAATCGCGGGCGAAAAGGGACAAATCGCGGGGATTGGGGACTTACCAAGATTTGACGTCCCTCTTAATCTCAAAGCATGACCAAGACGACAGCCCTAGACGCCATCAACTTCAACCGCGCCAACCCCGATGTAATCATTGCGGCTGGTGAACTGGTGGACCTACGTTTCAAATCTGGAAGCGTCATGAGCCTCAGAGCCGCAAAGCTATTTTGCATCTTGGTACAGGAAGCGGGCATAGCCATCGCAGACGACAAGCAGCACGCCGTCCCCTATTCAACCATCAATGAGACGTTCCACAAGTCGCGTGACGAACTGATAGAGGCCATCGAAGAACTACACAGCACAACTGTCAGCGTTCACGTCACAAGCCGCAACGGGCGATCCTACACCAAATCAGGACCGATCCTTAGTGACGTAGAGCGCGACGACGAGGACCAGCTAGACACAGAAGTACGGTTTGAGTTTTCCCCTACCTTGCGCCGCGTCATTGCCGACAGCAATCATTGGGCCACCATAAGCCGCCGCGCCGTGCTGGCGTTCGAGAGTAAGTATGCCTTGCGGCTGTATCTGTTCCTAAGCCTGCGGGCTGGCCTGCGGAAAACCAGTGAGGACATTAGCGTAGAGGATATGCGCGAAGTCCTTGGCGTTCCATCTGGTGCGTTGCCGCGTTGGCAGGATTTGAAACGCCGCGCATTGGAACCCGCCATTGCAGAGATCAATCATCTGGCAGGATTCAGGGCGGGCTATATCCCCAGCAAGCGAGGGCGCAAGGTGGCGGGCATTACGTTGTCGTGGGGCCGCAAGGATGGTGACGAACTGATAGAGGCCGCAAAAGAACTAGAGCGGCACAGAACGGGCCGTACAGCGCGCAGGGACGATAAGGTTGAAGTCATCGCACAAGAGCACGCCGCATTGCGTCATAGCCTAGCAAGCGCCATCGCAGCGGCACCGTATGACGACGCAACCGTTGCAAAAACCGACAAATGGAACGAAACGCAACCATCATGAAATTCACCTTAGGCCAAGCAGCAACCGAAACAGGAAAACCCAAGTCAACCATATCTAGGGCCATAAAATCAGGACGAATTTCCGCAACTAAGACAGGCAACAAATACGAAATAGACGCCTCAGAGTTGTTTAGAGTGTTCCCCGCAACAGTTGCGCAACCCCAAAAATGGAACGACACGCAACCTCCACAACAGACCACTGCAACGGACGTGGAAAACAAACTGCTACGTGAAATGCTGGAACGTGAGCGGGACACCATAAGTGATCTACGTGAACGCCTCACACGGGCTGAATTGCAGCTAACAGACCAGCGCCCCAAGCGCCGCAACTGGTGGCCATTCTAAGGCAAGGCTTGATTAACCTCTAAGCGTGGGGGGGGGAGGCAACGCGGCCAAGGGGCAAAACCAACCCGCGTTACTTCACCGTGCGCAATATCCGCAATTCACAAATAGGGGTAGGGGGTGAAGCAGGCAATGCACCGCCGTTTGATGTGGCCATAGGTTTGCGCAGTAATACGCGCGCGCGCGCGTACTGGCCAACCCTAATATCCTAGGATAGTCCTAAGATAAGACGGCACACCTTATCGTGTCCCCCGGCAATCCCTGATTGCAATACGACTTAAAAAATCCGCGACAATTAAGGTTTGAACGCGGCACAAGAAAGAGGGTGGGAAATTAGCGTTTTCGCATTTCTTTGCTCCCTCGAGTGGTTGAGCAAACTCAACATCAACCTGAGGGAAGTTTCGGGGAGCAGGTCACGATTACTGTGGAAAGTCTGTTTGATCATTCAAGTCGTCTAGGTCGGAAAATTTCCTTATGATAGGCTTGGACAGATTTGCATAAATCTTCATTTCACAATCACCTTTTGGCAGGGATACCTTTGGAACCTCAAGGGAAGGGAAGGCATTAAAGAATATTGAGCTATCAGCTTGAGAATGAGCTTTTCTCAGACACTGTTCGATCCCTTGTAAGGATTCTTCTGGCGCTACATGCTGGAGAATAACATCGGAGGACAGAGGGTTGCCGTCTGTTTTTGCAACACGGTTCATTGTCCCGGGCATGAACATTTGTTTTCCTAGTGACGGGGCATGCAAAATAATTGTTCTACAAGCAAAGTCGAACACGGTATGCGAGCGAAAGAAGAAACAATATATTATCCTGTCAACACGGTAACATACGCCTTTATAAACACCATCTCGCCCATTCAAAAGATAAGCCGAGTTGTTGATTTCCCCGCTATCAGAAATATAGATTAACTCACGGACCAACTGCTTTTTATGAAGGTAACGTCTATACATGGTGTAGATACCAGAATTTTCGTTTCCCAAACGGCTCTGAGTCTCATTGTCAACGGGGCACTGCCCTAGAACGTTTTCAATGAAAGAATCTGTGGTTTTGGTCATTGGTGGCAAAGGCGCTGGCGGCTCTTTAGTAAACCATGCTTCGTCTATATGGCTTAGCCCTAAAGATTTGAGCCCAGATACTATCTTTGGAAGGGTATCCTTACGGATTTTATATGGTCGGTCTGAATTGCTAGCCCCTGGATATGGAAATTTATCGAGAGTCCTTATGTCTATGAAGCCGCCGCCAACCTTTGACTTATCGCTCAGTCGCGTCGAAATTTCATTCCACTGAGCGTTTAAGTTCTCTTCTATGTGAATGATATGCTGCAAAGAAACGTAGTACATGAGGACTCTTGGCCTGTGTTCGATCATGCACAGTAATGTCGTTTTGTGTAAATTTGCGCAAGGTATTGTTGTAGAGGGGTCGGCCTGATGGAATCTATTGGCCGACCCCACCAGCGTGGAACCGCGCTTTGTTAACCGTTTGTTCCGGTACCCATCACAAACGATAAAGCTGCTACCAGTGTAAGTCGCAGCATCTCGACACCCCAGTGACTTGAATCAACGGCGCCGGGAGTGGAATACTCCGTAAAACCGATGATGAGCATAGAGCCAACTGCAGAGATCGTTATTACCGTAATGGCTAAATACGTCACAAGGGTTGCGCGTTTTCGGGAGTGCTGCCTATCCTTCACATCTTCTTCCATGGAAGACACCTCAGCGGGATGAATTAGCTCATCAGCGCGGTACAGGTTGTCAGCACGCTCCGTCAGGAGATCAGTGTTTGCATCAGTGGGCACAGCGGGGTCCGATCTTCAACTGAGACTCAGAGTACGTCCAGGATTTCAGCATCAAGGCGTGTTGCATCGGAGGTGAATCCAATGTGGGTACGACCATGCTTCTTTTGCTCACGGTAAGCCTTCATTACAGATAGCGCTTTTCGAATCACATCGGTTCGCGAGATGTCGGCCTCTTGTGCCAACTCGCCGATGAGCTGATGTAGCTCAGTGCTGACCTGCATGCTTACTCTCTTCTTTTCCATTGGTTTTTCCCTAGCTTACAAAAGATATGTATAAGTCTTGTCAGAATGTGTTGTTTTTTGCACAACTGATGAGTTACTTATTGCACACAAAGACACACAAAAACTACACCAAAATATAGTCAATTTTGCACACGTATGCGATAGTGTCACACGAAGCTCCTAAGGAGGTCGTCGTGAGCAATAATGATGTAACACATGAAATCTCCTCGTTTTTGAGAGAGCTGAAACCAAATTTAAATTTAAGTTCAGTGGATTGCATCTTGCTCGCTGAACTCATCCATCAGAGCTACGCCAAAAGAAAAGGTGGTTGTCTCGATGTCGAAAATGCGCGCTTTAAACGCACCCTTCCGGCTGATGCTCTCTTCGCGAAGAAGTGGATGTTACAATCCGAAGCTCATCCGCTCCCATCCGGAAGAGTTTCTTATACCTGCGTTGTCGGGGAGACGACCAACGGGCACCGGGCAATTTTAGACATCGTTCAATTCGACTGCCCGCTCATTAACTGAGTTTATGTATTTCCGTTACTCGATCAATTCGACTCTCCAACCCGCTGCGCTAGCGAATGCTATCAGCCAGTACACCTTACCGTTTCCTTATCGTGCCGCCCGGCCTTAACTCTGGGGAACCCACCTCTCCCTTACACCCCTGATACCCCCCCGCGCGCAATATCTTGTTAAAAAAGGGGGATGGGGGGCCACAAAACGCCACGCTGCCACGCCTCACATTTGGACGTTAACCTGTCATGAATAAATTTGGCGTACGGCCTTTTATCAGCTAGCATACCTAGATGAAGACGTTGCTAATTCGTTCTCCGTACGGAAACACAAGCACACCACAACATAAAGCTCCTGTGGACAACCCCTTCACCACATATTGAAATTCGCCCCAACTTGCTTAGTTAAACCATACGAAGGTTTTCATAGCAAAAGAGGCGAAATATTTTTGCAGCAACAAACAGTTACCAGACAATCAAGCACGCCGAACCGTGGGGCCGGAAACAGCCCCTATACTACATACGTAAATACAAACACACAGACCCACTTTAGGCACCACACCGAACACCTAAAGCGGGGTGTTCAAGCCAAGATGATAGACGCCGCCAAAGTAGCGGACCTACATGGCACACCCATCAACCGCATACTGACGATCAGAACGGCTGGAATGGTCTTGGCTGGCGATGGCGGTATCCTACGAGACGCTGAACCCGCAGCGCGCATAATCAACCTACTAACCAGATTTGGGGAGTGGTTCAGACAGCGAAGAATACCCATCTGTTACATCTGGGTTCGAGAATACTGCCACTACCACCGAGAACACCTGCATTTCGGCTACCACATCCCCCCAGAATACGACGCCGCATTTGCTCGACAGCTTGCCTTGTGGCTGGACGAAGAAGTAGGACCGCCCACCGAGAAACCATCAACCATAGTTGCGTCTGTATTGGGCAGCTGGCAGATAGACGGATGCATCAAAGGTGATACCAGTGGGCACCACATCGCAGCGTATCTGGGTAAGTCCGAGCCTAATGACTACCGAGACGGGTGGGGCAAGCTACGCCGCAACAACCTTAAGAAACGGCGACGCTTGAAAGGTGGTGAAGGACCGATAGAGGGCACCAGCAAACACCACTACCGATGGGGGACCAGTTTGTCCTTAGGGCGCACACAGCGCGACATAAACAACCTCTACATCTGTTGAACGCCAAACATCACAACAAACGCCCTAGGTGGCCATATAGGCGCTTAGGGCCGCAACCAGCGCTGACACCATCCCCAGCACCTTTTGGGGCAACACTGGCAAAGGTCGTGACAGTTGCCAGTGTTGCGAAAAGCTTACCCTTGAAGCGCGCTCATGAGAGGTGATCAAGACTGACTTATAATAGACCACGACCAATGTGATAATTGGTCATGAAGGCCTCCTAAAGTAAGAAGCCTTCAATCTATTTTAAGTGGGGCTACTGCCTGCATTGACGACCAAAGCTGCAAAAATTACAGCTATAATAATCAAGGCTACTAAGCCCCAGCCGCTGGCACTCACCTGCCTGTTGCCATAAGACAACGTGAAGCTATGAGTGTTACGAATAGTGTTGAAGCGTTTACTAGGCTCTGTAAGAATTGAGACATCGCTTGTTGGCGATGCTTTATGAAGCTTATCCATAGCATTCTCCGTAAGTGGTTACCAAAATTGAGGGCTAGTGAAGTTGGCGCTGAGCTAGCCCTCGTATCTTTGGATATTCCCTCATCTGACCTTTTCTTTACAAGAAGCCTA
>JBDWQI010000263.1:0-2313 GCA_039986635.1 Sulfitobacter sp. | reverse complement strand
CGCATCACAATAGAGACGAATAAAGACAGGGGGGGTAACGGAGGGCGAGGGGCTGCCGCCAAGTTCGCAAAAACAAGGGCACGTGGAGAGGAAGAGACCCGTCATGCGGTTGATCCTTCGTTGTTGTACGTGACCCCCATTGCGGAGACGCAACAACCGCGCTAAGGAGGGCGGAGGACAGACGAGGGGGGGGTGTTCCCATGTGATACATTGCCGCAGTCATATGACATAGACCTTTCCATTAATATAACACCTCGGTGGTACCTACTAGGCAGATATTGCTCGCATCAAGCGCGACACGCCGTGGGATGTTCGGCGAGTTGCAGGAAGGGTGAACTGTATCCTACTGACAACAGCGTTTGAGGCGGAATTTCTCGTAAATTGGACGACATCGTCGAATTTGTTGGCATTGGTCAGGTGTGGCCACACGGCCATAGGTATACTATGCATCTTCCTTGTGGGTGGCTTGCAAAATAAATACTACGTGACACGATAATTCTCCTTGTCACAGAGTAGAGGATATCGACCCCGCGCAAATCATCTAGCTCAACCGCCAGCAGTTGTAACCGCCAAAACTAAACACGGTACCCTGGTTGTCTAGCAGAAGCAATTATCACGTTCTATGGCGTCGTTTGCAACGTCGCTTGGTATTCAGTCATCGCTATCCTCGATCGCCGTTCGTTTGTTAGCTTGGTATTTTGTTGGCGCCGCCCACTCTGTCCATCGTGCCGTCAGTCGCACACCACCGCTGTAGTTAATATCAATACAACTACTACGTACTACTATTACATTCACTGCTAACATTTTGTATCAACCTACGACTTTTCAGTAACTACATGCACCATACAACGCACCTTCCACTATAAAATTGAGTAGAATTAAGATACCGTACTCACCCCTTGCGGCATCCCATGCGTCCGAAGGGGAAATTGTAGTGGTTAAATTGAAATTCCGGGGGGGTTGGTAAGTTGAAACGGGACCCACAGGTTAAATAGGTTACGCATATTGATAGATATTTCTGGAACAAACATGTGGCATAGGCGTCTCTATTGCAAAAGGAAATAGCAGTCGTGCAGGCCATTAGCTACAAACTATACTATCACGATACCATATGTGAGGTATTTATTCGGAATCGTGATGTCTGTCCGTATTTACGACATTAATCTGGCCATCACGACACCTTTTATTAAATAGTTCCTCTACAACACAGAATCTCGATCCATCACAATTTATAGAGGGTTCACTGACAATACGTCTGACCAAGGCACTATGTAATCCACCCAACCCAACGGTGCCCGGGACCGGTGAAGAGGTATACGGCCGACTCCGTTTCGTAGACAGATTGCGGACAGCCAGCGACCGCCCAAAGCAACAGCTGTACAAGACAAGCTGCGGCCTAGATACCTCGAAGAGGGGGAAAAACTGCGCCAACACAAAGCGAAAAACATCAGAAACTCACGGGCGAAGGCCGGCAGACGTCCAGTGACTTTGGCATGATACAAGACAGGCAGAGCAGATAGCGCCTAAAATTGAAATATCGCAAGCCCGGTCGAATTTTGTCCTGTGAATATCACCGTATTTCACGGGCCGGGCCCGGCCCGGTCCTATTTCGCAGACCACCCGTAAAGACGCGTGATTTCAAAGTACGCAGTTTCGGCTGCTTTGTCTGATAGAATATATAACGACAAGTGACATAAAATATGGCGTATCAGCAAGTTTAGTTTCTCGTTAGAACTAAACAGTCACCAATCGCGGGATATTTTAATCATGATCAAATGTCACGAATCGCGGCTTTTTGTTTTCGTTAATACTGGTTCAGAGGAGGAACTCACAGAGTATTACACTACAGCAAAGTACGCAGCGCACTCGAAGAATACATGGACAAAGCGTACTGTACGACAAGTGCTCGTCGAATATGCACGGATAACAACTGTGACCGTACACGCACAAGACCCTACAGACAGCACACCACAGACCGCACACACCATGCACAACGAGTGAGTACACAGAAAACAATGCCGTATATCCTCGAGATAATCCATGTTGTCGTGCCTACCACGCTAAACCGGCCGCTACGGAATGAGCTTCACGTGCATCCAGAAAGACGGAAACATGCAGTATGGGCCGTGCCTTTTGCGAGGAGTACAGCGAAACAAGCGCTGAATGTGTCGCGTTCGAGTCGCACCACTGCATATTCGGGAGGGCTAGGGAACACAGCGAGAAGCCCACAGCTGAGAGGGCAGTGAGAAGAGTGCAGGAAGGCGGGATGAGTTTGACTAAGGCTTGCGCCTGGTGCTCGTGAGGCTACGTACA
>JBDWQI010000262.1:0-2203 GCA_039986635.1 Sulfitobacter sp. | reverse complement strand
CCATAAAATTAGGCGATCCAAGCTGGACTGCCCGGAATATTCAACACTCATTCAGCTGATGTTTTATGCGACGATGTCCCGCGTGTCTGAACGACATTTGAACCTCGCAGTACAAAATGTTTAACCCGAGAACGGTATGGCTTATCATTGGTTTAAAATTTATATCCTTCGGTCTTGTCGAACATGCACTATAGCAGCAGACTGACAAGCTGAAGCAACAGCCTCATCAACTGCAGCACATATTATCCCGTCCAACTACCACTGTGGGTTAGTGGCGAACACGTGACAAGTACGCACTAACGATGTGAGTTCGATACACTTCGGAGGAATGATTTTTGTCCCTGTCTCAACATTAAACGCAGCTATCGCCTGGCGTATATGTATGCTTATAGCTGCTTCGACCCGAGCCGAGCGACGATTTTGTTTGTTAAAAATTGAAGCCAAACTCGTAGTGGGGACGGGTGGAGGGACGCACCCTTCACGCAAACCCGGATGCTGGTTCCGAACGCGATGGAGCTAGGGTAATAATTCGACAAAATACATGTAGGAGAAACAAGTAAACAGCGCTCACCACTACCGCTGGGGCCCAATACAGCGCAAAGGGCCCCTGTGGGAACCGTCCCGTTCACAGAAAACAGAAGCCGCTTCTCGCAAGGCGCCGAGGCTTCATTCGCGGACCACATAGATGGAAGACACCTGCCGAGCATGAAATGTGCGATTCGGGTGTGTCGTAAGCCAAAATCCCCGCTCGATCGTTGTATATCTTTGTATTGATGGCAGTACCTATTATTTCTGCACGAAGGCTACTCACATATCCAGATAGAGAGGTCCGTGTTTCCTTTCAAAAGACTATGATGCCGCCGTGGCAACAACTAGAGAAGACTGGGGAAGATGGTCCGGGACAACGATCGCAACGTTCACCAGGTTATATGTATCATCGCATCGACCTGCCCGGTTTAATGGTCGAACTCGTTTGAGCCGACAGGCCTGCAAAGTGCTGCGGCCGATTGCAGCCGTATTTCTCTCCCTTCACTGTATTTCGATTGCCATCGTGCAAGAGTTGTAAAAGAAATGCGTAACGAGGATGTTTACCATGCTTTCTCGGCATGTTGCGTACGTAGAGCCGGCATCCCATCGAATTCAAATACTCTCACCACACTGTCTTCTTGGGCACCCAGTAGCTCAACCCCCGCCACTCCAGGACAGGCGTGGTAGAACCATTGTCGCCCGACATGCCGTTTTGCTGTGTTACCCGCAGATCACTTTCCAGACACAAACATACGATGTACAATCAGGAGGCTCAATGTCGCATTATATCGCACCGCTTGTAACGCCTCCGACATACCTATACTCTGGGCGTGAAAACAAGTGGATAATCTCCAAAGTTGGGACAAAAAGACTCTCGATAATAACGGCCCTCAGTCGTATCTCAAATTGAGAAGGACACGTAGCAGCGATGACAACACCTTCTTTGATGTACTCACGTGAAGCTGTTAGAAAAATGTAAACAAGTGTGGTCGAGACACATGCTGAGAGACAAGTGGAAAGACACCGCGTTTTCGGTATTCTCGATTGAGGTACAAGGTGGCTGCTATGTTCTTCGTGTCCTTCTCTTCTCATGCTATACAAACGTCTACCTTTTGGGTTAATATATATATATATATATATATATATATCCATCCAACTAATTTGTGGGCGATACAACCGCTGTGATTATCGAAGTGCTAGTTGGTTATGGGAGGGTAGCAGAAATGTATGATGAAATTGACTGGAAGCACGAATATATATATATATATCAGCACCACGTACCACCTACGATGAGATCACGCTAGCCGATCGGCTTCTTTTTCTATGTATATTGTTGCACACGAAAATGAGGCTATTATTTTGATTGCACCGAACGGCCCTTTATCGCTCTTTGCTTGAAGGACCCATGCCAAGAGCCCTTCAGACACTATCTTGTAATTGTTCGTAATAAACTGTAAGCATTCACTGCAGTCACCTGGGTTCTGTTGCGTGCGTAGTGGATGTATCGTTCTTGACCTCAGTATGCAGACGGCGTGTCATGTCATCTTTCACTCGACTCCATTGTACACAGCTCCACACAACACCAGATATGCCTGCAAACCACGTACCATAATTGCAATATATTTAGGCACGAATGGGGGCAGGAAATCATTTTCGACGTTGTCACTAATTAGTT
>JBDWQI010000261.1:0-1996 GCA_039986635.1 Sulfitobacter sp. | reverse complement strand
CTTTTCACACCACCCAGTCCGGACGCGTGTAGGCTTCATGGATTGTTTGACGTTGGACACCTGTGACTTGTCAACGAAGAAATAAGTGGTTAAAAACATTATGCTGCAATGCGTCTTTGTATGCTCACAGTGTCTCCAGCGCCTCCATGGAAGCAAAGAGGTTGGATGACACGGTCGTCAGCTGGTTTATTCCCAGGTTCCTTTTAGGGTCCGGCGGCGAAGGCGATAACACGTGGGAAGCAGACATGGAGAGGAAGAATGCGGTAAAAGGCATTAGGGATTTTGCACGTGCTATAAATACGTACACACGAGAGGGGGGCATTCCCCAGGCGGCCGGGACGCACGCTATGCACATTACCGGCGACAAGACGTGCTCGTGGAGACATTGCGCAAGGTACTGCGCCTCTAGACCAACCGCGTTGAGAGGTTGTGGACACCTTGTGGAGTATGCTACGTTATTGAATGCCTCCACAATAAATATCGTACGCGCACAGTATGCACCCGGGGGAGGTCCCGGCCACCGTTATTTCGACTGCTATTGTTTTCAGTTGGCATGCGGAATATTTATCGAGTAACTCCATGCAGGGTCCTTTGCTTTCGGAGGCCCCCACTAAGTGTAACTCACAACAATATCCTGCGGACCATCGAATTACGGGGAGGGGTGAAACACACTCAAGAAGGATCCGAACCCTGGTCCGATCGACTCAGATTCCTACACCATCATACAGCTACACTGGAGCATATCGGTATGGGGGCGGTCACCGTACCCACGAGAAAGAAAACTTTCAGCAGCCGACGGAGGGAAAGCAATATGACAGGTGCATCAGGACCACCGTGTGAAGACTGTAGTTTCAGAAACGGTTACCTCGGCTCGGGACGTTTACTGTTCTCACCCGCCAGAAAGGCACAAGACGGCACACTCTCTACAGCGTCAGAATTCGACGATAGCGATGTCGTATTTATCACCGAGGCGCGACCGACGGTAGGGGTTGGTCATTGCAACAGAATATCTCGCTTGTTATCGACGGTGCTCCTGGTCTGAAGAGATACGCCCAAACTATTTGGACTCGACATACGTGCGTTTACAAGTAAACCTTATTTGGTTTGACGCCTATGGCATCCAGTTAGATTATTTTTCTCGTTAGCTTACAATGTTTCCCAAGGAAAATCATTTTTTCACAACGTACGTGTTTGAGTGAGGTTTGGAGCTTCTGATGCGAGGAGACCCTAATAAACTAGGTGCTACGCCTACGCACCACAGCACACGTCTACCTAAAAGCTGTAACGGATCGACGAGCTTCTTATTGCGACCTACCAAGATGGCATTCGTTTGTGGCCGAGGGGGTCCTTTCGTACTACGTGTACGCCTGACATCCAATGGCAGCGACTGACTAGCGAATTTGTTCTTGGTGGCATATATCGTGATTCCACCACTGGAGCATGAAAACCATTCAAAACAACATGTTTTGAAGAGTCACACGGCGCACCTATAACAACAACAGAACAGGACTGATGTTGCTTCCGTGAAACCATCCGTGACGTCGGAACATAAACGCTAATCATCACTCCCAAACGGTAGTTAAGGAACACAAATCGTGCGAAGAGACTAGCCTGTGCCAAACGGACACCACATCATAGTCAACGGGCATAAACAATCGGAGGCATGCACGCAAGCTCTCCTCCAGACATACCGACACGACGTTTCTTCGGAGTGTGCGACGACAATCTAGCCGGGCTTGCTTTGTGGTCTGTTGCTCGGTGCGTATAGACATGGTTTCTCGCACGGGAAATGGGTAGAGTATCGTTGTGGGACCTAAATTTCTGAGGCTCCGCACTCCGCAACCAACCTACACTAGACAATATATGTAATCTGTGAACGACACGGGCAACAGTAGGGGTAACACTGCTTCGACCAAACTACTCCTGACCGAGGGGACGCTCCTTCGCCCTAAGTTTTGTTGCAAAAACACATTTTTGAGACATATGGCAGGTGATA
>JBDWQI010000260.1:0-3379 GCA_039986635.1 Sulfitobacter sp. | reverse complement strand
GTCTGGGTACAACTGGCCGCTATAATCGAAAGCGCTCTTATATGCTCCTGTACCCACGGGCAACTTTTAAAGCTCATTTTGCTCCCCTATCTCCCCTTTTTTTGGCTGCGTCACCGGCACCGGCTACCACTGCTTTTACCGTAACAGACATTCAGATCAAGACCGCTCGCTCGCTTCCATGGTTCGACGAGTACACCATAACCTGGAGGTGAGGTTATAATAGAGCCGGCCAACAATAATAGAGCCCCAGCTGCAGGTTTGTTCAAACACCACTACCACTCTACGCTAACACTGCTGTAACTGTTAGATACCAAGCGGTACGTACATGCCCGACAAGGCCTCAATACTAGAAATACGGCGTGCTCTGCCGGATGACAGTCTAATTGGTGTAAGTTTTCTCTGGCACGTGGTCGACTTGAAATTGCGGAGGTGATGTTGGAAACAGCATCATCATCAGGCGTTTCCATGTACCCGGGATATGTACCATGAAAGTGATGGTAGGATGAGGTCAGATGTGTGATTGATTACATTTCTTGCTTGTACGTATCCATACTCGGTATATCGGCAGCGGTGCGAATAAGGAGTTATCGTTCGGCAATAGCACGCCGGAGTAAAGGAGATTGCCTATCAAAGAGAGTACGACAATCTGTTGAGTTAATCAAAGCACTCTGGCGCATGCTACTGTAGTCCGGTCGTTGGGGCTGAGCACTGGCAACCTCCATTGATAGTGTTAGTACGTTAACAATCAGTACCCTGGGTTCCACCAGTAAACTGGTCGTCGCGCAGCCGCATGGGCATTGTTTTACATTTTCAAACACGTGATGTTTTTTTTCTATCCCTCGCCGGATTGGCACTGTCGTTTCTACTTGCGCGACATACGGCAGTAGGCTCTCACCAGCAAACAATCCTGAAAAGCAAAAAACTTCGCTCCTCGCTCTCTGTCTTCTCTCCCGAACGCATTTTCGTAGGTTTCCGTTATTTGTATGTCGTGTTTCTTCGACGTACTTCATAACAAAATACTTGCAGCATCTACCGTCAGGCACCATCCGTACATTATAACTGCCAGTACATAATGTGCCAGTGCCCAGTTCTACCAATTGTGATATAGTACAGATCGGGTCGTATTTGTGGTAGGGGCGCGAGGAGCGTGAAAACACTTGTTTTCGACAACGATGCACACCGCAGCACAGGAACGGCAACATTGTTCCACCAGATCCAAGTCTTTTTTTCTATAGTAGGAAGGCGGATCACAAGTATTTCATGTCGGACATGATGCGCATCGCAGCATGTGTATTGCAAGCATTGTTCCACCATTATACTCGCCCTCACACCTCTGCATCGACCCAGGCAACTGACCGATGCCTGCAAGAGTCCTGTTGTGGAGGGATTTCAAGCCACGGGCCACTTCAAGACAGCTGACGCAAGCGATCAAGGTAAGCAGTTGCTGATGCCTTTCCCAGGTAAGGGCCGTTCATTCCTGGGGTATTTGTTTTTCACTGAGCGTCCGATGCTTTCTTGACTATTTTCAGGTCTGCACACTTTGCTTTAACTGCCCCCCTCCTCAAATCCGGCTTTATTCACGGTATTCGGGTATCATTTGGTTCGCCAGTCCCCTCGCTCGAAGTTTAGTCATAATTTTGATATGTCGTTATATCAAACAACACCAAACGTTCGCTACGTACAACGTGCTGGTTCAACAGGGGGTGATAGCCGAATGTCGCCACATCAAATGTAAAAATAATAACGAACATATGTCGATATCGTGTTTCCGCCCTTCTCCAGACGAGGATGAAAGCCCGCAGCTGAGTATTGACATGTGTGCACCCCACGGGTACTACGAGCTCGAAATGAAGATCGAAAGACACAACATCCACCACCACAACAACTCTCAGGAGATCCAGTGGAAAATCGACGCTGCATCCAACGAGGTGAATAAGACGATGGCATCAATGGATATCGACGCACTACACGAACTTAGGTTGAGCGTAAAATATGGATTCTTACATCAGTGCAAGTCTTGGCTTCCGTTAAATATCGGGTGAAGCGTGACGCTCCAGTACATCCCCTTCTCTCTGACCCAACTACCGCCAACAGAACCTCGTGAGAACAAAGTGGAGTGGGAAGGCACAGGTAAGCGAGCCATCTGTTCAGAGTATATTCGTGTGGCCATTCAAGGGAGAAGCGGGGAAGATGTGGTCCGGTCCAGAACCTCAGATCTGCACAAGAACAAGAACTGATGGCCAAACCCTTGAAGACCAAACAACCGACACGGACATGTCAATCGCCGCCACATTCGACGAGGGGTGCTACGACTACTTCGGCAACAGAGATATCCTCAGGGTGACCGGCGCCCCTAGCTCTGGTATGACCAAACAGGTAAGGAGCAAATACATCTTACGGTATCCGTACAACAAATTCCCAGGAAAACGTGAAATATAATTGAGTGTAATTATAGTTTGGTGGAACTTTGGACTTGTCGATGTGAGTTCGAGCCCCGGTTTCTGTTGACTATTTTAAGAATGCCTGCCTCCGCCCCAAGTTTGTTTTTGCGTGTGTTGCTTATGAGCACTGTAATACACGTCAAACCCCTTGCACTGGGAAAATCGCGCGCAACTCGGGTACCCCCGCGGTGTGATGTCTAAACATCTCCGGATCGCCCAATGGAGTTTTGAACATACTATATGACGATACGAGCACACTAGGATCATATTTGTTAGGTCTACGATAGCACCAGCAGCACCCTCTGGATTTAATTGCAACAACAGCTTGTACATGTACATTTGGACTCGAACTAAAATAGTTGCATATTTTGGGACTCGAGCAGTTTTGTTTCAGTTCATATAGGTCACACGATTGATGATGCATTCGGTTCGTGCTGCACTTCCCCAAAGGAATGTACTTTCGACTGTTCTGTACGTCACGTTTCCTTCTTACACGTGTAGATCCATCTCTTTTCACGCGCTCTTTGTCGCCCGACGCACTGTTTTCGTACGAAGCGGCAATCTGAGCTATGTCTCCGGTGGAGCGATACTCCATAAACAGCATCCTAATGTTTTCGTTGGCCTTCCTGTTCATGTCGACTGCCGGTTTAGCGGCCTATTTTGCTGCCTGTACCTCGTCTGTCTAACTGCCGACATATCCGCCTGCCCGCGTTGCCACGTCGTTTTCTTGAACATGTGTTTTTTTGCGCCGACAGAGATGCAAAAGGAGGTGCCAAAAGAAAGGATACTCGTACTCCGCCACGGCCAACGGAAAACGTGAGTACAACCCAGTTCTAGACGCGTACCTAACGCGATCTCTTCCTCCCCCCCCCAAGAAACGTATTAATCCCTTTGGGACACAGATATTCCTGCTAAAATAAGAAAGGTGGTCTTTTTTA
>JBDWQI010000259.1:0-3137 GCA_039986635.1 Sulfitobacter sp. | reverse complement strand
CAAACCTCGCAATGCAAGCGTTCGAGAGACATGCGATAGTGTGCTGCAGCTCGAGCCTCTTGAGGCTTAAGCTGGCAGGCAGTACAGCACGGAATGTCCAGTAGACGACCATCAACACGTCGATATAACAGGGAGGTAATCTGGTCGGTGACAAGATCCCTCTGCGATTTTGGTACCACACGGACCACCTCAATCACTTCAAGATGCCGTCAACGATTTCTTTTTCACCGGAGCCGGCCGTGACTTCCCAATACTGAAATCCTGCCCGATGCCCGACTTGCGATGACAACTATGCCAGTACCTTTTTTGGTCGATGCTTCCTTGGACCGCAGACAACGCTCCTGACCGCCTCTTCTTTGCATCTTCCCGAGTCAACGCTGACGGCGACGCCGGAGAGCCTCCAGTGCTGTCGCCAGCGTTGGGTTTGGGCATAGAGTACTCACTCGTCTCCGTCGTCTACTCCATTTCGACCGTCGACGACTCCATTCCATACCACTTCGACACCCAATTTCTCTGCAAGGGACGATAGTTTAAGTATGATCGCATGCAAAGAGGCGTCACAACTGCTTGTTAGGATGGTTTCAATAGCGAGTGCCATCGTGGGTACCAACACATATTTGCCTACCAGCGAAAGTCCACGCTGCTACCTGTTCCCCAGCCTCAGGCTGCGGCTTACCGTAGCCGTGGTGTGGTAGGACGATGGTAGCTTTTTGTGGAATCTATATCCGGAAAAAAGGTTAAACGTGTAGGTTATTGTCAAAGTGCAGACGTAGGCCTTCGAGAGGAACCCCCACTCAGATGCAGGTACGACAGCAACAAAACCTATTTCTACGCAGATGAGTACATGCTCCGAGCGTGTTAAACAAATGTGGCTCTGACAGTGGCAAGTGGTGAAGAATGTACGACGGTCAGGTCCGCCGCTCTCCTCAACACCGTACAAGTCAGCACCGCGGGAACAAGAAGCGCTGCAACATCGGGCCGACGGCGATGGATGAATGAGGAATGCTGAAGAACGTCTGGACGAAGATCAGGTCCGCCGCTCGCCTCAACAACGTACAACGTCAGCACCGCGGGAACAAGAAGCG
Organism: Sulfitobacter sp.; assembly: GCA_039986635.1. GTDB lineage: Bacteria > Pseudomonadota > Alphaproteobacteria > Rhodobacterales > Rhodobacteraceae > Sulfitobacter. Next base: position 2,052 of record JBDWQI010000259.1, on the reverse strand, counting down.
CTGCAACATCAGCGACGGCGATGGATGGATGAGAAATGCTGAAGAACGTCTGGACGAAGGTCGGGTCCGCCGCTCTCCTCAACAGCGTACCAAGTCAACACCGCGGGAACAAGAAGCGCTGCAACATCGGGCCGACGGCGATGGATGGATGAGGAATGCTGAAGAATGTCTGGACGATGGTCAGGACAGCTGCTCTTCTTACTACCGTCTGAAGGCAACACTAAGAAAAAGAGAGGAGATGCATCATCGAGCCGACGAGAAAGGTGCGGAGGTTGAAGGCGCACGAGCTGCACTGGTCCATTATCGTAATGGCCGCTGGGCACCGTCGTTCATATGCGCCGGGCTGGGGGGGTGTCCGAGGAGGAAAGCGCACACGCTGTCGCCGGGCTAGTATCGCGGTGCCGGCTTTGTGCCGACGATAGTGATGCGTCGGGCAGGGGGGGTGTTACAGCGAGTGGCGCTAGGGAGGGAGGTTCATAGCGCTGCGACTGTCGTGACCAGTGCTACGGGAAGGATAATGCGGCGCGAGACAACTGTCCTGATCGGGGTCACGCGTCGGGTCTATTCGATAGGCAGAGGGCAAGCTTTGTTTAGCATCCTCTGGGCGGATCTTGTAGGGGCAGAGATAATCCCCGGTGTAGGAACGCCTTCGGTCTCGGGTATAGAGCCAGTAACGAGGTTCCGAGACCACCCAGTGTTTACTAAATACCACCAAGTGAAGCAAAGAAAGTCAAAACCAAGTGATCTGTGGTACCTTTCCTGTCGAACCCCAGCCCCTTGGACCCTGCCGTTTTCGTCGTGCCCGTCATCGTGTCTGTGGTGCTTCGTTGATTGTTCACGCTGGCTGCTTGCATCTACCGAATTGCATCGATTCATTTTCTGCGTGACCCGATCATTTACTGCTTAAAGGCACTTCCTCGAACTCTCAAACAACAGGTGAGCCGGCCTCTGAAATCTAACGAGCGCATGTCTTTTTTAGGATTCGTGAGAGCTGTACCCTGCTGTATTTGTACCCTTGAAAGAGTTTCAATGAAAGTCGAAAGTATCTGAGCGAGAGCTTCGCACGTACTGATATAATACAGCAGTCACTCGTGAGTTTCTCGGGCCCCGTAAGGATCTGTATCATCTCGTAGCTTCTACATTCCTATCAACGTGAATCATACAACGGGTACAAAACATATCTCCCTGCTCGTTGTGTATATGATCCCGGTCTATGACCGAAGCATATCGGTTCGTACGGGCGAGATACTGTGACTTCATATACGCATAAATATGTCGTCGTGATGCAGTGTGATATCATACATACTTCGGACGTGCACGTGTGTGTACTGCTGTATTACTTGGTTTCAGTATACCCGCCCTGAATTATGACCTCCCGGTTAGTCTCGAAGAAGGATTATGAGGGTGTCGATTTTTTTCATCTGAATTTGTTGAAGCGAATGCATTCAGGTAATACTATACTCCTAGCCCTGCGCCTGAGGTCCCTTTGTAACCGGTCCCGGCAATATCAGTGTCCATTGACCGTTGTGCGCAGAGATGAATTTCGTTTTTTTTACAAATTGACAGCAGCCGTCATCATTTTTTTCATCAGACCAAAGCCCAAAAGCTTGGAGCATATCTGGAGACCAGGAATTATTAGAAAAATAGCAGTCATGTGTAAGCCAGGGTCAGCAGCAGCAGAAACCGGCAGCGCAGCAGCTGGAGAAGGAGGAGATGGAAGGTCGCGATGCAGCGAGGTCCGTCGTCGTTCTCGCGGAAGAACTCATATGTGCGTTCCGCATTGGGTGCTTCTTGCATGTCCTCCACGTTGCCGTCAACGTGGGGATGGAGAACGTATTCTGCATGGGTCCCTTGAGTTCGGGTTCTTGGCATGATTGGTCGAAGCAACAGGTCGTCGAGCTGCACGGCGGCGCTCGCGTACAGAAAGTTAATGATAATGGGGCAGACGTGCTTGAGCGGGGTTCCGATCTCAATGATGTCCTGACATAGACGCGCCGACGTCATACCGTACGCGCGCCTCTTGCCTTTTCCACCGCCCCCCTGCTCGTCGTC
>JBDWQI010000258.1:0-3346 GCA_039986635.1 Sulfitobacter sp. | reverse complement strand
AACTACTAACATTTGTTCGCTTTTACAATTTAAAAGAACAGAATAGACATCAAACATCATGGGACTTGTCTTACTGCAGGGCAAACTCGTGTTTGAGGTTCTAACGAAGAATCAACAACACAAGGTGGCGATAGCCGGATCGGGGCCATTTTCTGTATAACCATGATACAAACTTCTTTATTTTCCCAACGTTACATCTCAAGTAGTCTCACGGAACGGGAAGACCATGACCATGCTTGCACGACTGGACGCTTACGCTTCTCGTAGACGATTGAGGGCGAAAACCGAGTAGTTATGTTAGTCTTCGTGTCCGGGTACAAAAGTAATTTAACCTTACATGTTTCGTTGACGTCTGCGGTGGGTGGTCTGTGCAAAAAACACCGCAAAAAAATAGGTGCACCGCGAACTACAGTACTGTGCAACTCATGTTCACGTTCTGTGGTTACGCCGTTGGCAGCGGGAGAGCACCCACAGCGTATCAGCATCCGTCGCCCCGCGAAGCGATATAAGTGATGTGTGAAATGATTTATATTTGTGGGGCGGCGATTAGGCACCATTGCATTCGACGTTAACGGTGAATCTTCCTGTTTCGCCCTTACCCTGAACAAAGACCGGAAACACATCTCTATATACTACAAACTCACCGACGAGAACCTTTTGCTCAGTATACGTATTAAAGGATGATCGAGCTAGATAGTATGCCGGAACACACATACCATTCTATTTATATTTTTGATACTTGATACATCGAAGCTTTGGTTCCGCATCTGCGCACGGCGACCTCAGACGGCAACACGCCTGCAATAAAGTGGAAACTTGACATTTTATATACGAAGTCCATCTGCAAGTATGTCGTGTGTCACCAGTGGTGTTGCGGGTATCACGACGGTACTATAGTTGGCGTCGTGGACAAACGTCCTTAACGGTGTTGGGATAAACCTTTTCGTCGCGAAACATTGTATACCTAAACCAGCAAACGATCAGATGAGTACAGTGTTCTGTTTCTCCTAAGACGAACCGAATTGCACAACGCAACGCCAAATGTCACCATACGTCGTCGGATGTGTACCCAGACCTCCTGCAACAGGTCATCTTCGCCGCAACCACTTGCATTCGACCACTACTCACGCCTGTGTTCGGTATAGATCATTTGCATGAGCAACTCGGACGACCCGACCCGTGTATCGACACCCTTCGCCGCGGTGCGTGTTACTCTAGAGGTGGAAAGAAAATAATCTTGAGACCCCCACTGGAGGAACTCATTACTGTTTGTACTACATTAGTAAGTCTCGCAGAAGCTGATTGTCAGACAAAAACGAAAAGAGCAACCCGATAACCAATATGTATGCCTTGGAATACCTCGAAGCAAAAATGCGAAACACTGTTACAGTTGTTTTTCCACGTTATTTCATATTGGATTGTGTGGTCCGGTCAGCCAGACCTATCTGAGTGTACGAGTTCGCCCTCTATCATAGCACACGTCTCACCACAGAGATGGTAGTCTCCAACACACGTTCCACGGTAGCAACAAGTGTTGTCAGGGCAGTAGTCGTCGTTCGGGCATCCGGTGTCTTCCCGTCAGCAGGAGCATAGGGGGGGCGATAACAAACGATGTACGGTAGGACAGTAAGACATGTTTACAATATAGAAACATAGCGGACGTAGTCTTCGTGCATCGGTGTCTTTATATCTTCAGTTTACGTTGGTTCTTATCTCCGTTTTGGGAGACTTTGTGTTGCGTTATGACCGTTCAAGCTCGGACTGCGCATTGTAAGAAATCATTTTTCAATGGAGTCAAACACTACGTTAAGAGTCGAACGCGTGCTTGAAACGGGCATGCACTGTCACGGTGTATCTACATACTTGTAATAGTGGAATATAATGAGTCCGTCTACCGTGCATTCGACAACCACTGCCAACAGCTAAAGTCACTTACGTCGTGACAAACATCCAGTTAAAATCCAACGCTGTGTTAAAGAACAGAACACGGATGTCGGCATGACGTAAGGTGTGTACCCGCCGGTCAACGTCAACCACTCCAACATTTTGGATGGGTACGTTGACCATGTCGAAGCTAAAAGCTCAGGGGATGTGTTAGTGAAATGTAACATATCAATCCACTTTTTGGCGATCATCGACGCGTCGTTTGCTCAATTAGAGTTATGTACGATCGTGTGATAACCGCATGTCATGGAGCAACCACGGTAAAATATCCGAGAAAGACAATGGCCACGCGAACAAAACACTATTTGATCTACGCCCTACTGCGGGGGTAGAGAAAAATGAAGCTTAAAACCCAACAAACACACGGAAACCTAGATACCGCCGAATGTTTACGCACCAGCCTTAGGTATGACGACCACTGCATGTTCCTACAAATTGTTTGAACAGGTGGCTGGGACTCCGGACCTGCTCAGTGAGCGCGTACAACCCACTGTGTCAAGACATTTAACTAAGTAGCAAGACTCATCTCGCGTCGCTGACCTGTCCACTGGGCAAGTGTGGCGGTGTAAAAACATTGCTCAATGTCTCCGCAAGGATTATCTTCCACATGTTTACCAAGTGGCAGATTCCGGGCACCTATAAAACAATCTGAATAATCCCAAAGTCTGTGTTCGAGCTCCCTCACTTCTTCGAGAAAAGAATTATTGCCGTCTGTTTGGAACAATCGCCCAGCTGTTAATGCCGCCACCGTTAGTTGAAAACACTTCCTCACCACAATCGACGGGGTCATGAGCACACGTGCCGTTCGGGCAACAAATAGGGTATGTTCCATCATTGCAGTGCTGGTCTTCCTCGCATCCTGTCGTGAGCGTGGGTTGAAGCATGCCAAACAAATTGCAGTGGATGGAAAACCATGATATATTCTCAGACGTGGTTTAACATTACTCCGGGAGTCGCAGCTGACATGACATAAACACTATATATACATGTGGTCTATTTCATATTATACATAGAAGGATAGGAGGTGGTCACGCTGCGCCGGAATTTTGGCCGACGTTGTGCTCGCTTGCAGTGGTTACGTTATATACTTGCCAAAATCGAACCTGTAGGAACGGCATAGGCCTCAAAAAGCTCTCAGGTGGTCGAATACGTCGTGAAAACAATAGAATGAAACAAAAGCAGAGTCAGGCCTAGTGAGATCCGTACGGCCGAGAACACGAAATATCCGTGAAGTAGGCCTACGTACGTACCGGGTATGTACTGTGTACAAGTTGCACCGTACCTCGAGGGATCCAGGGGTCTACAATTCATAAGATATAAGGAACGAAGTTGTAAAAAAAAAAGCCGCATGCGAACTATATCCGCACGGTGATACCCACGGAAATCTGTGTACTCGTAGTCT
>JBDWQI010000257.1:0-3040 GCA_039986635.1 Sulfitobacter sp. | reverse complement strand
CTTCCTGGGATTGAAATCACCGTGCAGGAAAGACTATACTACGCTTGTAGGAAGGGTGGGGTGGTCTGTATTCTTACCTGCATCCATTTCCCTGTCCTCGCTGCGAGGCTCGTTTTGGGCCGAATCAATCGTTGGGCTATACTGAAACGCGGACAACCGCCCCAAACCCTGGAACCACATCTTGGTACCCACCTGAGTTTCCGTTGCTTTGTTGGGGATTTTACTAAAAGTAGCAACACGGCTTTACTTGCCGTACCGTACAAAAGATTGCAGCTGTAACCCTCCCCATGAAACTGCTGAATGGGTCAACTGATGAGTCGTGGTCCTCCGTTTCGCCTCATTTCTCCGTGTTGTGTCGATGCTAAATGTTCCCTTAAGAAAGTTTTTCCTGAGACGTTCCGAACAAGGGTGCAGTACCTGCCCCCCCCCATACGTCCGTTCACATTTAAAGCGACCCCAACACACAGGGTGTAGACGCATGGTTGTAGATATCTGTATCTGGGATCTGCTCTACATTTTCTGTCTATGCGGAACCCGCTGTCTTCAGTTGAGATTTCTCGCTTTATTCATCATCGTTTCTGGTTTCGACGACCCCGCATCACCACGCATACATGGTTCGTACACATACTTGGTTGTTGGTGCCGTATCACAGCACGCATTGGAAAGTGTGCTTCGTTATGGGCCACCTGTGGAACTCAGTCATCAAAAACTATTTTTCATTGTCAGACTGGTTTGTCATCCCCTTGGTTGTGACATGTTCACGCGAGCGGCGGATATGCTCGCCGCAACGTTGGTAGATTGGGATAAATCATGTAGAACACTACCTAAGCTCTCAGCACCTCCTGTCCTGTGAATTCCTGCCCTAGCATTCGCACCAGTACAGTACCAATGAGGAATACCCTGGATAATGCCGAAACACTATGAATTATCCGTTGCTCGCTTGGTCTGACTAGATAAATGTATTCGATGTTTGCTGTCGTTGGGTGGGCACCACGTTTGTTCATATTAGATGTTCAGCCGCGGTCTCGGGAGAGGCTCCATTAATAATCAAAGTATATCACACCGAAATAAAATTATCCCTCGACGCACGTATATATGCACACGTTGGACGACTATCAACAGTTGTGATATCTAACGTAGGGATTGCCTTAGATTACATACAAACGTTCGCCAGGAGATGGCAGTGTCAACTATAATCAGGCGTCGAGAGTGAATCACGTTTTTTGGCGAGTGGTGCGTCATACTGTGATGAAAGTGATGCTCCTGGGGTGTTTCTCCAGCCCCTGTGAGATCCACACGCTCCGGCTGATGTCGGATGCATTTGAATGGGTGTTTATTTCCTTTCACCACATAGTATACATAACAGATCATTAACAAACAAGTCATGTATTTGTTTTCGTCGGGACCGAGCGCTAAAGGCATACAGGTACACACCACAAATGGGCTTCTTGCGTACGAGTGTTTTCATTCAGAGAGCTGCCCATATCGGAGGCCCAAAATGATCGCTGGTAATAGTCGAAACTTAGTACCTGCGAATGAACCTACTCGTGCGGTGAACCATTACGCGCTACGCTATTGTGTACACACCAAGAAGTGTTCGCTCAGCTCGCTTTACATTTTCCACTGTCCTACGTTCTCTTTGTCTCCGTTAGGTCGTTGACTGCATTGCAGTACTACTGAACGCTGTTCGGAAACGCCAAACTCGGTCCGTTCTTGAACGGTCCTTCGTTTCTGACTCTCCAGCCTGCCTCTGTAATCACTCTTTACGTAGTCTGGGTCACTAGTTAGCTCACTGAAGGTCTCTACTTTGACAGCAGGATTGTGTGGAGAACATATCTGGATCATTTTTTGTTCCACCTTCAGCCCGTCCTGTCTTTCAGTAGTCCTCGTTTCGAAGATGGCAGTGCCCAGATACGTCCAATATCACTTGTTGCTCTCCATTGCGTTTTTCAATTGGTGTCAAGGGAGTGGCAAACTCAATTTCATTATCATGCTGGATTTCCAACTCTTCGTGGGGTATATGTTTCCTTTGCCTTTCACAATCCACCTCCGGCCTCAACATTCGTGGTGTATCCTTCGTACATTCCGCTCCACAGATAGCATGGCTGTCATTGGCTAAAACGCTCTTTCACCCGCGGTTCAGATATAACGTTGTTGGCCTTATCTAGCTGTTCGGACTGACGAGAAATGCATGGGTCCGCAAGCAAGCGTGTCCATACTGCTCTGTCGAGCGATGACTACCGTATTGCATGCTCGTGTCTCCATCCACGTGCATTCATCGCTGGCCAAATGTGCCGCTGCTGCATACATGTGCCCATCACCGCGCCATCGGAGGTGCGTTTCGCGTCTTGGTACTTGACAAAAAGCTGATCTTCCTTCTTCATCGCTTTGCGGCAATTCTTTGCCTAGCTCAACCAGTATTGAACCCCGCATTGAATTGTTTCTGTCTCGTCCTCGGGTATCAGCCTTGCGGCTGTTTTGACAAAATGACGATGAGCTCGATTCATCTTCGAGGGGGGAGTGTTGACGACAAGTTTCTCACCCTTGTTTTTGAAAGCATGTTTGCCGACACCCTCCACTACACAGATAACAGTACGTGGGCGACTTGATTTCGTTTCTGTGCCGCTTGGGGAAATCTATCTATCGCTGTTATCCACAACGCCGTTGTCATTTAAACGTTGGTATCTCCTGTGCTTGTCCACAGAAAACAACGTGCGGACACCTATTAAGGGTGAACCGTGTTGTTGGTAACATACGGCATCCACAATGCGGACCACGACCCCTTCCGCGTTTCAAATACACTGGCTCCGCTGCTGGTCCTGTTTTTTCCAACCCGAAGGCGACATGTCTTCGGGGATCCAAAGTCGTTGTCGCTCTACATTTTCGACGTTGCCCGCATTTTCAATGCCAAAACCTCGCCGAGGTGGAAGCAGATTATTTTTAACCTGCTTTGATGTCCTGCCCCTCATGATATTGCACTCGCCTACTGGCCCTTTTCCCATCAATACCAATATATCCCTTTTACAGCTCGGCACATGCT
>JBDWQI010000256.1:0-5026 GCA_039986635.1 Sulfitobacter sp. | reverse complement strand
AGGTAGGTGTGTTCGTTCGTGGTTCTTCACGAACACGTGATTTAGCGAGCCGAAGAGAGAAGAAAGGCGTATCTGATATCGCCACCATAAGGCACCAATCGTAGGTTGGAGAGTTGGGGCGAGGAGAGCAATCTTCGTTCGTGTTCTTCACATTAAAATGCTGTTATTTCAACATATCGCCATCCAGCAGGAAATGTGTCGGTGCCGAATCCTGAATCATAGAAACTCTGTCGTCACATAACTACGACACATCCGAGATGATAAAGCCGAGTGGGCTACGAAATGAGACAGGTTTTTGTAGAGCGAACGGTAGTTTTTTACACAGCCACACACCAGAATAAACAGTTTCATACCGAAAGAGATCAAAATTGAAAGAAAAGAAAGAAAAAAAAATCGCAAGACGAAAGGAAGAAAATACAAACGAATGAAATAAATTAACAACATGTTGTAGGTATGTGTCGTGCCCCGTCGGACCCTCTCCTCGACCACAGACCAAGGAGGCAGTTGCCTTGCGCGGGTACTCAGAGGGGAAGTTCCCGAAGGCGAAGCTCCCTGTATACATGTTCCTGGCGCGTCAAGATGGTTTCTTCGTGGAACAGCAGGAGGGAACCACCACCTTTTGGAATGGCAAAATCCAGAAGTGGTGGGATGAAACGCATGGGCAAAGATTCAAGTTCGATGGAAGTTCCCAGTCGACCTCTAAATATTTTACAGATATCGTGAAGGTAAGCCACCTATAATATGTGAAATAAGGCGTTGGTTATCTTCCCATCCATGGTGGGTTCTTCAGGTGGTGGGTGAAACGACGAGTCTATTAGTAGAGGGCACAAGTCGTCGTCACCACCTTGTTCTATTTTGGCTTGAGTCGATTCACCCCACAGCTAGCTGTGGCCACAGCCCGCTGCCTCAACCATTATTTGTGTACATCTTAACTTACGTTTTTCTGTATGTAACACCTTGCCACCAGTGATCTGACCATTAATAGTATAATACATGGCACATCTTACTCACATGTTACCATGTTCTAAACATAGCACACAGACTGTTTACTACCACTGGTATTAATATTATCTCCATACCATCGCCACAAGCATTAATGTTGCCTCAATCTTTGTGTGTGAACGCATACATACGTCGACTCTGGCAGGATTCAAAGCTGTCTCTGCATTATGGGCTGACCAAAATCGACGCAAACAGGCCAACAACGTGGATTGTGTCCAGGTATCCTCTGGCGGAGCGGACCGCTGCGATGAAACGTTTCAGAGTACCAGAGGGTTGGTCTGACGAGTCCACCTCGGATGGCTCTTTGAAGTTCCAGAAAGAAGTCTCGGGCTTGCGTATGATTGTGAGTAATATTATTTTTCAAGTGTGTATGCAGAAGTAGTATTACGGGGGTCCATAGTTAACGGGACCAGATTTTGTTAGTAAAAATAGGTAAATATATAGGTTTTTATGTGTACCATAGGTCCTATTAACTATGTACCCCCGTAATAGTATTATTAGGTGTTGTTGTTGTCGGACAGGTATTGTATAATATATACAGCAGTGATGGAGAAAAAATCCCACACAGCTGCGAGATTGTTTGTCGATGTTTGTTTGTAGAAACTAACAATCAGCAAAATTGGCGGTATACTGCTTTTGTAGTGTTCGGAAATACTGCTGTAGTGTTCGGAAACATGGCCGCCAGAACGTAGCGTCCGATTTAAATTCCAACCTTAATTGGGTTTAGGGGACACATACTAGCGGTACCATTTCAAATACTATTTTAGGTACTTCTTCAGGTGACTATGGCGAAACCTGGACCGCCCGGGGCTACCACGGTGGAGAAGATATGTTGTCATCGACATGACGTGACGGCGTGCAACGAACTGGGCAGTATCCCTCGTGTAATACACACTGACGCTGAACTCACTTCGGTAAGCGTACGAACAACCTGGAAACACATATAATACATGATGATTTGTCCCGCGTTAGAAGATGCAATACGGTCTTTTCATTTTTATTTGATTGCGCGATGCATGTATTTACCCGTTCGTTTCGACATGCTCACCAGTGAATCCGTTGCAAACCAGTGAAACCGCTGGTGACTAATACCGTTAATGTGTCCAAACACGCGTGGTAACACTCTCTTTGCCTCTATAGTACGCTCGAGTCCTGTACTGCTGTGTACGAACATGTAGTTGTGTGAACACTTGTCACAAAAAACAATTAATAGAAACCCATTACATTGTCCCAATTATGAGATAGCGAAGGATCGCCGGCAGCGCTTAAACAAATTTATCCAATCAATACTCAAACGGGTGACTGTTTTGACTCAGTGCACGGAGCCTGTTTCGCCCTACCATACGTACGTCCCTCGTGTATTAATTTTGCGAAATCGCAACGAACAGGTTTTGCTCCAAGTGGCTAATTTACAGCCATGCGCGGGTATCCGCGCTAGCCATTACCCAGATGAGGATATGCGACGGGGGTTCAACAGTGAAGCTCGACAAGCCCTTCGGCACGGACAGCCACAGGATGGAACGGTCTGCATGGGTCACTTCCTAGGTTTCGACAGGGGAAGCGTGAGTTCCACCTTACACGTGGTACACGACGAGCATGTGTTCTGGCACTCGGAGTGCGACGTGTTTGCGGAGGCGTCTTCATCGCCTCATAGATGCAAACGGTGTGCTACTTACGAGACGCGGACATTCCTGACGAGACTCAAGGACGCCGCGTCCCAGGACTTCGCCATCAACACGGGAAACGTATTTCTCGATACTGCGCAAAAGGTGATAGTGGTTGAATTCCTGGGACATCATTAACTTGCTGTCTAGTGGTTTTAATATTTTTTGGCACAAGTTGTTTTGTGGCTCTTGTTTATTTATACTCCTCAGCTTGTGAACCAGCATCGTCGACAAATCGAACCCATCCGATCCCATTGCTGCTTTTCGCTTTTTATAATTAGGAACACAAACTGTCAGTCCTGGCGGGACAGCACAAAAGAGAGGTGGACGAAAAGCGGCGCCAGTACGAGATCTCAAAATGCCGAAAAAACGATATTGTGATCGGTGCAGATAAGACTCAAGGTCGTCAGCTTCACGAGGCTCTGCTCCACAACGATGTTACTGAGTTGACACAAAAGCTGCCGAAGGACAGCTTGGCGCGAGATGTCGTGGAGGTATGTTAAAATAATTGTAGATCCCAAAAAAAAATGGTGACGTATCCGCCTTTCGCGGTAGAATACGAAGTTTTTTTTTTCGTATTGTTCAAGGCCGGTCATGGAGATTATCCTAAGTGATTTCCTGAATTTCAAGCGATTGAACTACATTGAATATGCCAAATATTTGGGCAGGAAATGATCAAGTGGAACAAGTTCAAGGGATCCAGCAAGGGGTACCGTTTCAACCCAAAGGTTCTCCGTTGGGCTTGCTACACCCTAGCGAAGATGGGCAAGGCAGGGTACAGCGTCCTTCAGGAAGTCCTCCATCTACCCAGTTTACACCACGTCCAGAAAACCAGGCAAAACGCCGCCCCTATTTGGACTGGACGTCAAAGACACAACATTGAGGTATGCTGTGTTGGTTCGTGTAGGATCATTTATAATAATCTTCAACGTGAAGTGCGCTGTTCTCAAATACGGACTTCGAGTTTTAGTTGGGGGCCTAACTCGAAGTTTATGCTGTCGCCCAATGCCCACAGGCATATGGCAAGATCGCAGCTGCCGACAATGCCGGCCGGTTTGACCTGATTGGGATGCTCGCCTGGGATTTAATGCACACCAATGCGAACGGGTTTACGGCCCGTCCCAATGGTGGAGGGATAACTGGGCTCGTCGACGAGTATTCTTTTTTTCCCATCCTTTCTACGCCGTGGGTGGGATCGACGCATCAATCAGCTTGGAAGAGACCCTCAACAAAAAACGTTGCCACCCAGTATCTCGAGGTGAGATACTGTGCCAACCTAAAAAAAATGTCTTGCAGTTTTTTTTCAGTATCCTTCCCTCGAGCATCTCTTCTTGCAGTAATCGGAGTGTGTTACTGGCATAGCCCATATTTCTATTTACCGTTTATTATTTTCCCTGTGTGCGTTTGTTACTCTTGCTTAGGGTTATCACCACTGGTATGCCAATCGTACGTCCTTGCACGTTTCGTGTCTGTCAATACCTAACATTTTTGACCTCGTTTGCCTGTCGTTGACATCGCGCGTCCGCGCCCTTCATAAGTTGTCCGTGTCCAGGTGTCTACCTTTGGATTGTTTATTGTGTATCTATTTGTCCTAAGTTCACTGCTCGGAAGGAATGTCCCATTGCCATTGACTCCGCAATGTTCGTGGGGAAACAGGTGTTCTGGATCAGTATCGGCAAGCCGAGCTATAAGTTCGTGGTCTGGAGAGAAGCTGTACGCTCGCTCAGCGCTGACTACATCACAAGAATGTGTGACGATATCATGTTTGAACTGGCATGCGCACACGTTGACAAGAGCTTTGATGTCATCGCAACTTGCTGTGACGGGGCTTCCGAACAGTGAGTTCAGTTCATCACAATGTCGTGTGTGTGTGTTTTTTTTTGTCTTGTCTTATTTCGAAATACATAGTACCAAAACCGAATTATTGTGTTGGCGTCCATACGTGCTTGGACCGCTCTTCGGTCGCCATTGTTTTGCTGTGAATATTTTCGCGCGAGCTTGACTTCGACGCTCTCCATGTTCCCCCCACTCCCATCTCCCCGGTTTGCAAACCGTCGTGTTTAGTCGGTCTTTCCAGAGTAACTTCGGTTCGCGTGCCTACTCGAATTGGGCGAAGGCTGGATGCGCGTTTGAGCTGCAGTTCGCAGCCTTCAACGTAGCATTCAGGCACATTGTTAACTTGGAGCCCGTCTTCAACCTCTCGGATTCCATGCACCTGCTCAAGAAGCTGGTGAACGCTTTGTGGCACAGCGACATCGAAAAGAAATCCCGTTCGCTGATGAAACTGTGGTTTGACTCGAAGACGGGCGACATCGATTGGACGCATTTCTCGCTCAAGACCCTTGAACAAGTGTACAGAG
>JBDWQI010000255.1:0-3548 GCA_039986635.1 Sulfitobacter sp. | reverse complement strand
TCACAGTTTGACCAGGGAAGCACGAACGAACAAATCGAACTTCACACTATCCTTGTTGGAGTTCGAGCGCTAGACAGTGAGGGTGTACTGAACCCCAGTGAAACGGGTGGAAACAATTTCTGGGAAATTTCACCGATACGTACATAAATCGCTATGGTCCGATTGTAGTTGTTATATTTTTGTTTCCACCTTCCAGGAGTATGGCGTCTGGGATACGGGTACGCGTACTCTTCTGAGTGGACACTAACTGCAGTAGTTCACATGTTCGGTTGCTCGAAGCTTTCATGGAATTATTTCGTGCACGTCGACACTTGGGGAATGTACAGGTAGAGCTAGAGATGGAAATCACAGTTTATTTATACTAGTGTATAGACTATAACAGCAGTACGTGGTGCACTGACACTAACACCAGATTCTTATTACAGCAGCGATGAGTGTTGACGACTTGGTCCGGCCGTAGTGATTCCGCCATGTTTTCATGTGCCAAGGTTCAGCAAGTGAATACTAGTTCACACTATTAAATCGCCACTAAGTTTTTGTTCCCAGAAATATGTCAGATCGTTGGGTTGGGGTTGTGGTTGGCTAATACTCGAACACTTCACGGCTTGACGCGCTATCGTCATGTAGCTAATCTTCTGCTACTGCACTGCAGTAATGATAGGTTTTGGGCGTATGTTGTTAACGTGTTGGCGCCTCTAATGCGAATATAGCTTTTGAACCGTCAGAACCGTAAGTGCTATGCTGTTCACCCACAAGCAGCGCAATACGTTATAATCAGAATCAGGGTGAATCTTGTGCTGGTTGTTCGAGCGCAGGAGTAGCACGAATCGCTCTTATCAGGAAATCAATTAGCCCTTACACACTATCAGGCGGTTGTTTTGATTACGACAGGCAGCCCCAGGCTGATGGCTGCAGACTGATGGGGAATCGGAGTAATGCTGATAAACATGATCAAGCACGGTAATAGAAGCCATATTTGCGCCTCTGTTTTCTTGGAAAGCATCGACACCGAGAAAACTGCATTCAGACGCAAGCAACCATCCATAGTTACATTGCAACAGAAGGGTAGCAGACTCCGCTAACGTCAAATTTTATGATAAGGTACCATTGCACACTAATCACTCATTGCCTTCTTGTATCTGGATGTGAGACATGCTCACCAGCGGGCGAAAACAACTGTTGGTTGTGGACCATGCTACTGGCATTGTTCGTGATGGTGGCGTCTTCGGATCATATGTATCCTGTCAATGTCTCAAATATTCTTACCAGTCTTTGATCACAACAAGGGTCACCGTCCAACGCACCCATGGACACTGCATCTACGACGATATGGCGTTCGTTCGCTTCCTTGAAGTACCAACTACCCCAATACTTTTTCCAATGATCGGTGAAATATGGCGATTAGGCCGGTGATGCCCCATTTTCATCGCCCTTGCGACTCACGAAATCAATCAAGAAAACACTATTCGAACAAACACCTCTGGAGGGCTGCGTTGGCCCTCAATATATAACGATGACCAACAGCAATACAGTGTGACACAAAATCTCATCGAGTGCTTTAGCATTAATATACCGCGTGATGTCCCATGGACTGGACTGTAGCACCTGAGCGTTGGTTGTATTCGTCTTACCTGAGGAACCACCGACGGTAGCCGCGTAGATGGTGGCCAGGAGGATGATAGGACGCATAGTGCAAGATATTGGTATGTTACTTGAATATCTGTGTCAGGCGGTTGAGGTAGTGGCAGAGATGACGGTGGTGGTGTGATTGTGTCGAGTAGTGCGTGGCGTGGTAAGAAGGCGGAAAAACAATCGAAATAGACCCTCATTCAAATAAGTCCAGCATCAAAATCAGCGGTCGGGTTGTCCAGCGCTACGAACTGGCGTCGTAGCCGGGTCAAGGAACTCGATCAAATCGGACGCCACGCTGGCTAGATGGATACATACAAGATTCAACTATTTGTCGGTACTACTCTGGCTGCACATTGGTCCTTGTCTCCGTGCTGACCGCATACGTTGGCTGCGGATAGATCCTAACGTAGGCCGGAACTGTTTCCTGGGACCGGCCTCTGCGCATCCTCGAGCGTCTGAGCCAGGCGTGAACCAGCCGGAGGTACGGGCACTCGTAGAACGAACGCAAGCTACAGTACAGAACATTGTATTTCTGCTTCAATAGTGCTCCCATACTACTGAGTATTTGACAATGGGTTGCTGCACTGCAATATGTGCCAAACATTAACAATGAGAGCAGAATGCTTCTTTTACCCACTGAAACGTTATCCATCACGCCTTCATTCAAGCGTTGTTACCTACCGGGGTATCTTTTTACGCGTTTCTGCTGACTGTCACGCGCACGGACACAACTCGTGTGGAATTTAAAGTACAGATGGGACACGATCCATTTGTTCCGCCGTGCGCGCAGACGGCACTGGTTTAACAGTTGTTTGCTCATTACAGCATTGATTTCGCTTCGTATCCGTCGACAATTACGCCGACATACTAGAGTATGTGGCCCTCCTGACCGCTTGTTCAACCACGATGAAAAGCACCTTGATCCGCGCTAATGCACAGTACGAGTTCCTTCTCACTGTCGGTATTTGCAGTAAAACATTCTAACCAGTCTAGTGCGGCTACCGTGAAGCATACACCCAGCGAGTAAAGACGTTGTTATGATGTTGATACCGTATCTACGGTCAACATATTACAAGCTTCTGTAGCACCTGCGGTATATTTTTATCGTATCTGCCAATTTTAAGTTGTGGTAGAGAAGCTCTCCAAAGCCTTCGAGAGGGCATGGGTCAACAAGAAAAACACCAATTTGCAACCGTGTGCTCAACCCCTTGGTCTTACCGTCGTGAAACCACGGCAGTAATACCGTTTGCAGAAGGGACTATTAAATAACAACAACTCAATCGGTCGAATCCACACCTGAGCTATACAGTACCAGGTAAGTATGATAATATTATACCAGTGTAGTCTAACGCCGAAACATCGAACCCGAAAAGTGAATCGGTTTCCGCATACGGGCATGCCGAACACTTTATTTTTATCATAAGTCAAATGACAGGTGTAATACGGATTGAGGTATTTGTCCGAGCGTTATGACGTGCGTATGGGTTTCAGATGAACAAGCTGTATCCGGGCTCGCTTTGAAATGGAGTATAGCGTACCCTCAACTGAATCACTACTCGTCCACTGCGATGCACCACCTTCGCCGACGTTCGTAAAACGAGATTCAAACCAGGATTTATCACCGTGCGGTCTGATACTTTCTGGCCGCCATCTACGCTTCACCATTGGCCCTTATCTCTGTATTGCATGTCGATATACGTACTGCAGGATGGATATTGCACGAGTAGAAAAATATTGACCCCACCCATACGCTCGATAGTTCCTGAGTCGGAGAGCCCTGTCAGTCAGGAAGCGCGGGGCCAAGCGTACTTCCCGTCTTTGTCGCACGGCTTCGAGGTGTTCAGTGGTGTGCATCAGAAACGTGTGTTCGAAAGGGCTCACTTCCTCGTTAATTGCTGTAAGCCTAGTCGAATGCA
>JBDWQI010000254.1:0-146415 GCA_039986635.1 Sulfitobacter sp. | reverse complement strand
AACCGTCCTCGATGACCATACCGGGACCGATCCGGACGGCGTCACAGATCCGGCATCCAAAAAAGAGCATGATTTCCATCGCGAGCCGTTGGCTAGTGCCAATGGCCCAGCGGTTGCGGAACAAGGTCTCATGTCGGTTATAGGGGGCCTGAAGAAAATTCAGCGCGGTGCGCGAATGGCAGCAATGGGAAAGCTGCCTTGCGGCGCGTGGCCATGACGGCAAGGTCAGCTATTCCCAAAGTAGCAGCCCCCGCTCAGAGCCATTGGAAATCAATGAAGGGCACCGAACGTTGGGCAAACATTACTCGAGGTTTTCAGACACGTAAGACGGGCGACTAGTGCGTTTGTACCAGTCCTGCACTGCGCTGGACGAATTTCAACGTTCGGTTGATCAATGCCGCTGTGCTAAGGTCTATCAATTCTAAGGCCCCGACCATATTTATGACTTCTGAAAAGCTCTCTTTGGTTTACCAGTCCATGATTTATGCTGCGGCGGGTGAGCAGCCTTTCTCAGACATTATGTTGCGCTTGGCCGAGTTGAACAATGCGCCCGGAGCCGTCTTGTTTGAGCTGAACCGGAAAACAGGTGAAATCACAAACTTTGCCAGCCCCCAGTTGGAGTTCGGGGAAGATGGATACAACGAACGTCTGAATGCGATAAACCCCCGTATGCGTTACAGTATGCGGCATACGGCAGGGCACGTCACATATGAAGGACGCTTTACCAATGAGGCCACAGTGGCCCGTCACGAGTTTTATGATTGGTTGACCAGGTCCAAGGGGCTCAAGTATTTTCTGGGCGTGCGGCTGGCAGACATTAGGGATACTTCGGTCTTTCATTCGGTGGAGTTTGCAAATGGTGCGGATCATCCCGAGCGCGAGCTGATCTCGCAATTTTCCAACACGTCGAAACGGCTGGCCAATGCCTGGCGGCTCAGCAAACACGTCACGTCATCTGGCCCGCAATGGGAACAACAATCCAGGACACCGGATCATCTACCCTGGGCAATCTTTGCCATCATGCAGGATGGAAAGGTCAGCCAGATGAACGCGCAGGCAGAACGGATCTTGGCAAAAAGCAACGTCGTCACTTTGGGGCCAGAGACGCTTGAAGCTGTCCACAAGCCCGACCATGCCAAAATGCATGGAATGATCCGCAATGCGTTTTCCGGATCATCATCCACAATGTTACTTCGCGACGCGGTAACCCATAACTATTTCGTCGCCCAGACCATTCCTGTTGAGCAGAACGGTATATCCATGCCTGGGGCAGTTTCGGCGTTGCTTTATCTGTGGAACCCAGTGGAACTTCGGCACGGTGATCTGAATGTTATCATGCAACTTTGGGGACTGTCCCGTGCGGAAGCACGCATTGCCTCACGTTTGGCGCAGGGTGAGACCTTGGCGGAAATCTCTGATGCATTGCAAATCTCGCGCAACCACCTGCAGAGCTTTTTTGAAAAGACTGCGACGTCCCGGCAGACAGAGTTGGCAATCTTGTTGTTTGGTGTACTAGAGCTAAAGCAAGGCTAACCGGGTTCTGGACGGGGCTGCTGGAGAATGGCGATTGGAGTGTTGCTGACTTTGCGGTTCTCTTCACGGATGGGGTTTCGGATGATCCCTTGACAGAGGATCGCCAGACAGTGTCTGATTTGGCCGACATCGGTATCTATTATGCGGCCATTCAAGGAATTTCAGATGATGAACAGGCGTCTGACGCACTTGATGCATATGACACGAATGACAGGACGGCGAGCCTTGCTTAAGTCAGGGAAACGATTGATGATTTTGTCGGGAATGCAGGGCAGGGAATTGATGATGGTCTGCCACTTTTGAAGATCGTCGGGCCTATTGATGATCCGTTTGCGGGTCTATGATGGCTTGAAGGAAAGGCCAGAGCTTCCCCGAATTGAAACATTTTACCTCTAGCCGCACTCAACAGGGTAGACAATTTCTGATGGATTGGGCTTGGTTATCTCCAAGGGGGCTTATGGAACATATCTCTGCACAGGATCTCCGGGCCTTCATGGTTGGAAAGACGCTCCATGCGTTTGATCCAGACTCGGGGGAACGTGTCGCGTCAGTGACCTATATGGCGGATGGGGCGTGCGTTGCACGGTTTGTCGATGGCATTGAGGATCGTGGTCAATATGGTCTGAGCGGGGATACCTATTGGACGAAATACACCGATTTCCGGGCGGGTCAGATTAGTGAATTCTACCTCGTGGAAGTGGCGGATCAAGTCGCTCAAGCTTATCATACAGACGGGCGTCGTGCGTATTTGCAAAGCCCGTTGATTGAGTTGGAAGAGGGCGCGGCATGAACGTCGGTGATGACAGCCAGTATAACAGGCTGCGCCATGCGCCAGTCGCCTCAGTGCGTAAAGCCATAAGAGAGAATACCTATCAAGGGCATACCGCTGGTTTGGCGGCGGGGCGATTACAAGTAAACCTCGCAATAATGCCACAGGCCTACGCGTTGGATTTCTTTCGGTTCTGCCAACGCAATTCGAAACCTTGTCCGCTCACCGGGGTGAGTGACGCAGGATCACGTCTGTTGCACACATTGGGCAAAGATCTGCGCGCTGAAACCGATGCCCCGGCCTATGCGGTCTATCGTGATGGTGTGCTGCAGGAATACCGCGCGGATGTTGCTGATCTTTGGCAAGATGACTTTGTGGCGTTTGCGTTGGGGTGTTCATTTACGTTTGAACACGCTTTGATTGAGGCGGGCATCGCCATGCGGCATATCGATCTGAACAGAACGGTGCCGATGTATCGTTCCTCGTTGCAGACTGTGCAGGCCGGTCCGTTTGGCGGCGGGATGGTTGTTTCGATGCGCCCGATCACGCACGAAGACCTTGAACGCGTGCATGAGATTTGTGGGCGGTATCCTTTGGGACACGGAGGCCCGGTGCATGTGGGAAACCCTGAGGAAATAGGGGTCAGCGACATCTCAACGCCGGACTGGGGCGATGCCGTTCCGATCAACGAAGGAGAAGTGCCGGTGTTCTGGGCCTGCGGTGTCACGCCCCAAAACGCGGCGATTGCAGCCAAGCTCCCCTTGTTCATTTCGCACAAGCCCGGTGCAATGTTGATCACGGATGTGGATGAGCGGGCGAACCCGCCCATCCTTGATTGAGTTGCCTCAACTTATTTGATGTCAAAGCCCATGGCCGCGCCGATAGTGCTGTTCCAGATTGCGGCACAATCATCGCCGCAGCGTTCTTTGTAGGCTGGAAGAACTGCCATTTTGGCCGCATCAGCCATCAATGACATATCGGCCTCTGTTGCAGGAACAAGGGACATATCCGCTGCTTCGCCGTAAGGGCAGGGACCTCCGGTGTTGCAAGCCAAACCATCTGCGGTTTCAGTTGATGCCAATGTAAACATCTCATCTTCGAGCGCCATCAGACCGGTTTCAATGGCCGACTGGGCCGCCGGGTCGATGCCATTCCACCAATCCATATTGGCAACATGGGCAATCACACCATGGTTGATGGGGACGGCAGAAATAAAATCAGCCGGTTCATGCCATTTCGCCAAGAACCCAGACAAGGCTCCGGTAATGGCGCAGTCAATCGTTCCGTTTGCCAACGCCGTTGGGACTTCGCCAAAAGCCATGCCAATTGGGGATGCGCCGATGTGTTCGAGGAACACTTGCTGAGAGGCACCGGAGGCGCGCACCTTACGACCGCTTAGATCAGACAGAGCAGCAAAGGTGTCGCGGCAATATACCACCTGACTTTGATATGTGCCGTAACCCAGTAATTTGATGTTATGTGTCCCCGCCAGATAGCTGCTGTGCGCATCACGAAACGCTTTAGCGGCGCTGTGCACAGCCTCAACATCTGCGACCACGCCAACCAGATCAGTGGCTTCGTTCATCGGTACAGAGCCAGATGTATAGGCCAACACCTGATGGGCCATCTGGACCGTGCCGTTGGACACAAGCGAGAAAAGCTCTCCGCCTTTAAAGCCCAATTCGTTGAAGGGCTTGATGTTTGCTTTGATGGCCCCGTCGCTGCTTGCGACAATCGTTTCTGTCCAGAAGGGCAGCTCCATGTCTTTGTACATCGACAAAATGCCGATGGAGCCGACAACGTTCAGATCGGTTTTCGGGATCTCCTGAGCGTGGGCATGCATTGCTGTCAGACCAAATGCGACGGCAGAGGCTTGGACGAGTTTATGTATCATAGAGATCTCCAGTTTGGTTGAGGCGGGAAGGGCCCGCGTTAGCTTGGGTTCAAGAACTCAGGAAGCCAGAGCGCAAGCCCCGGTGCGGCGATTAACAGGCCGATCATAACTAGCATTGCGAAAAGGAACGGGATGGAGCCGACGAATAGGTCAGAAATCGAGCCTGATTTGCGTACAGCCTGTACGATGTAAAGGTTCAGACCAACTGGCGGTGTGATCAACGCTGCTTCGATCAGAATGACGAAGACAACACCCCACCAAACGGGATCATATCCAAGGCCAATGATTACAGGCACTACGATTGGCGTTGTTGCGATCATCATGGATATCGTTTCCATGAAGCAGCCGAGCAGCAGGTAGAACGCGATGATCGCCAACAACATGGCAAGTGGGGACCAGTTCAGATCAAGGATGGAGCTGGTGATGGCGTCGACCAACCCAATGGAGACCATCACAAGGTTAAGAAAGAATGCGGCGAGCACAATCAACATGATCATGCAGGTTGTGCGAACGGTGCCCTCAAAAGCGCGAAGCAGGACCGGAACGCTCAGCTTGCCGTTCACCGCAACCAATCCCAGTGTTGCGATCAGCCCAAGGGCGGCAGCTTCAGTCGGGGTCGCAAGGCCCACGTAGATGGATCCGACGACAACAAAAAACAGACCCAAAGGCGGCAAAAGATGCGGTAAACCGGCGAGCCGGGCAGGCCAAAGTGACTGTGCGATCTCTTCGCGGCGCACAAGTGACGGCATCACCAGTACGGCAATTAGCACAATCCCCGAAAACAATGTGGCCAACATCAAACCGGGGATAAACCCCGCCGCATAAAGATCAGTGACAGAGGTTTGGGACAGCACCGAATAGACAATCATATTGATTGACGGGGGGATTAGGATACCAAGCGTGCCGCCTGCAGCGATTGACCCCAGAAACAGGGGGCGGTTGTATCCGCCTTTATCCATATTTGGAACGGCCACAGTCCCTATCGTCGCGGCTGTGGCGAGCGATGAACCCGATGTCGCGGCGAAGATTGCACTGGATGCGATGTTGGTATGGATCAGTTGGCCGGGTACGCGTGCAAACCATGGGGCAAGCGCTTCGAACAAGCGTTCTGAAACGCCGGAACGGTGCATTAATTCGCCCATCATAATAAACATCGGGGCGGCGATAAGGATGAAATCGTTGGAATGGCTCCATAAGATAGGACCCGCAGCGCCAGTCATTGGGAAGAAAGCATAGTTCTCGGAAAGGAAATAACCTGCGATCGCGAGCACAGCAGCGACCGGCAAGCTAAGCGCCAAGCCGATCAAGAGCAAAAAGATCGCGGCCTTGATCATGGTTTGGGCTTCTCCAGATCAATACCAATTTCTTTGATTTCATCGCTGAGATTTGGGGTAGAAATGAGTGCCTCCGCCCCATCAACGTCTTTCGTGACAAGGCGCAGAATTGCGAAAATCGGCGTCAGACAGGCGACTGCCGCAAACCAGACAAAACCCATCCACCAAATGCTTTGTGGGAACAAGAGAGGAACCTGCAAGGTTGATTGTGACCGTGCGCCGAGCTTCCAACTTTGTGACAGCACATCAAAGGAGTACCAAGCCAGCGCGAGCGCTGTGATTGCCAAGGCAAGAGAGGCGGTCAGATCAAACACCAGCCGAAGCGGTCGCGGCAATTTCGCGGTCAGGATATCGACGCGGATGTTGGCCTTGCTGCTGACAGTGAACCCCATGCCTAGCCCGATGCAGGCGGCGAAGGCGTAGCTCGAAATCTCAAAGCTCTCTATCACGGTGCGTCCGACAAGCGCACGTGAGACAACGTCAATCGCAATAGGAGAGGCACAGCCAAACAGGATGGCGCCCCCTGCGACCCATGCCAACCAGCGGCTGACCTGTGATATCAATTCATGCACTTGCGGCATGGATGACGCCTTCTATAAATTTTTGCCCCGCTGCCAGATCGTCCACTTCGATATACTCATCAACGATGTGCCCCTGGGCCATGTCACCGGGGCCGCAGACAATAACATCATGACCTGCTGCGGCATAGATACCAGCCTCAGTTGCAAATGGGAGCAAAATTCCATCGCAGTTTTCCAGAACTGCCCTACACAGGCCCCCTGCACGAAAGGTATCAGTGGCCTGGAAAAAGGGAACGTTACATGTGGTCGTAAGTGAAACATCTGTACCGATTTTCTCAGCCTGCAGAGTCTTTCGCGTATCTGACACGATTTTTTCGATTTCTTGAATGCCCATGCCCATATCAGCATCATCCTTGGGACGGAAAAGCCATGTAAGCTCGCTTTGATCCGGGATGATGTTGGGCGCGCCTCCTCCGCTCACGCCTGTCACGACAAGATTAGAGGCATAGGACCCAGCGCGGTTCGATAATTTCGTTCCCAATTCCGCCAATCTGGTCAGCACAGGTTGCAGGTGCGCAATGGCGTTCACGCCAAATTCCGGCAATCCTGAATGGGCCGCGACGCCTGTGATCTTCAAACATTGAATCTGCGCGCCTTTGTGACCCACACCAAGGTGTAGGCGGGTCGGTTCACCCACAATAACGTCTTGATCCGGTGGCAATGCCGCGACCAGCGCTTGTGCGCCCAAACAGCCAACTTCTTCATCATAAGAAAAGGCTAAGGTAAGCGGGCTGGTTAAATCTGCTTTGACCATATCGGGTACAGCGGCCAACACATTGGCCAAATAACCCTTCATGTCCGTGGTGCCACGCCCGAATAATTGGCCCTCACGCAGCACGAGTGAAAACGGATCCGAGGTCCATTTCCCCGCAATGGCTGGCACGACATCTGTATGACCACTCAGTACAATACCACGGCCAGTCGTTGGGCCAATCTGTGCGATGAGGTTCTGTTTGTCGCCAGAACCATTTGGTAAAAGACGGCAAGACACGCCGAGATTTTCCAAATACGCCGAAATCCAAAGCATAAGTGGGACGTTCGTTTTGTGACTGGTCGTGTCGAAGCCAACAAGTTTTTCGAGAATAGAGATGGTTTGCGACAATTCTACTGGCATGCTTTCGGGGTACCCCTGTCGAACACATGTAATCAACGTATTTTTTCGTATTTGAATATACGCTTTCGGTATGCAGTGCGGGGGCTATTTGCGGCAAAGCCATGATCTGGCCTTGGTCTTTGTAGGCTCTGCAAGAGCATTGTTAACCTTTGGTTGACCGCATAACCTATTACTGATGCATTCAATTTCGGTATACCTATGCGCATTCGTCAATTAGAAGCCTTTCGTGCCACCGTGATCAGCGGTACCATTTCTGCTGCCGCGCAAGGCATGCGCACGACGCAACCGACAGTCAGTCGTCTCTTGATCCAGTTAGAAGAAGAGCTGTCCATTGAGCTTTTTCGGCGCGAGAAGGGCAGGCTTCACCTGACGAGCGAAGGCAAGCAGTTCTACATTCACGTTGACAAGGTGTTTACTGCCTTTACTGAGCTTAATTCGACAGCTGACCTTTTGAGAACAGATGCTTTTCGCGAAGTTCGTATTCTTGCGACGCCTGCTCTTTCAATGACCGTTGTCCCAGAGCTGGTATCGCGCTTGGTACAGGCCCACCCAGACCTGAAAATCAAACTGATGACGCTGGACAACAACAATTACTTCGACACCGAATGCGAAACGGCGAATGATATCATCATTGGACCGCGCGTGGGTCATGGTGCCAAGTTTGAACAGACGTCTCTTGCGCATGTAAATTTCGTTTGTGTCATTCAAGAGGATCACCGGCTGGCCCAGAAGGCCGTTATCACGACTGAAGATCTGGATGGCGAAGCTATAATTTCGTTGCTTGATGATCAGAATCGCCTCTTTCTGCAACATGAACAAATACTGAAAGCCGGTGGGATCGCGGTTGAGCAGAACATTTTTTGTCATAGCTCCGCCGCCGCGTACGCTATGGTGCAGCGCAGCCTTGGTGTTGCTTTAATGGAACCGTTCAGCGCGCCATTGTGGGAAAATTTTGGTGTTGTCACGCGACCCTTCAAACCGGATCTCACGTATGAATTTGTTGCAGGATCAAAACCTGGAACATTAAAATCAGCGGCGATGGGTGAGGTAATTCAAACAGCGCGCGAGGTTTTCGATGCGCTGGCCACTTGAAGCGAGAATATAGAGGGCGCGTAGGGTCCGCCACTTTCTTCAAGGCCTTGTGCCATTTTGCGATCCTCCCATTTAACGTTGCCCCTTTTCCCGTGCTCTGTGATCATGGGGCCCCGTCAAATTTTTCGCAATTACATATGTTTAGCGCGCCCCTACCATGGTGTTGACCCACCAAGACATCTTCACCAAATGCGATGAGCACCTGTGGGGTTCTATGCTGCTATCGGCTTGAAGTCTAGGGATGTGCCGTTGATGCAGTGGGTCATCGTGTTGTTAATGATTAGGAAGTGACCCAAGTGGCTGGCGCAGCGACGGCAGTGAACCTCGACAGCGGCTGCAATATTCGCGCCCATTGCGCCATATTCCGGGGGGATGTTCCCATCAATGCTCATCATGACGGCGTCAGGCTCTGCGTGATAGAAAAAGACCCAACCTTTATTGAGAACAAGTTTCTGGTTCGATGTGTAGGCAGGTAAATCACAGCCCTTGCAATGATAGGTGCCTTCAGCGGTTTCCTTCCACAGAGGGCTGGTCTTTGGTTTCTCGGTCAGACCATTGCGTAAGATATGGTACTCAAACTCCGTCAAGATTTCGCGCCATTCTTCGGGGGAACGCTCAATTTCGAACTTCATGGTGCTGTCGGCCTGATTGTATTTAACTTTGGCAGAAGCAGCTGTTGCGATGCCGGTGGAACCGATGCTAAGGGCTGCGGCCCCTGTGCTGGCAAAAAACTTACGACGAGTGATATCTTTTGTAATTTGCATGTCCTGGGTCTCCAACTTGTTGAAGGTTAAGGTGTCCTACTATCTGGCGCCTCCCTGCCAGCACGTTGAATGATGTCATGGACCACCCGTGGGGCGGCGGGGCGAATGTCGCATCCCAGATATCTATTAACCTCGTTGGAAACGGGGTGCTGACACTGTGATGCGACCAAAGTCGCCTTAGTATCTGTATGAGCGTTGGGTTCTGCGGGGGTCTTGGCGGTATCTGTGAAGGTTTGCGTTGTAATTGGAACGGTGATTGCCACGATACCGCTTGCGTTGCTGTGAACGCACTTGGTTACGTTGATAAGACCGGTTGTTGTGCGCTCTATTCTTTTTGACCTCATTGATGATGACGCCAGCGGCGGCGACACCCAGCAACGTCCTGCCAAAGCTAGACCCGGCCTGCGCCTGCATGGTTGTGCCTGCACCCACCGTTGTGATGACCAGTGCTGCAACCGCAATTTGCTTAATAAACCTATTCATCTTCTGTTCCTTTCGGATCAACGCGGCAGCACCAAATGCGCTGCCCTGTGTCAAACAGGTAAACGTATCGGTTGAAACAAAAAGAGGTGGAATTTTCAACAACCCTCACGTGACAGGTAGCAGGTTGTAACAAAGCGCGCTTGCCCGAATGCTGATTCAGTACCGCGCGCAACTGTATTTCTCTGACCATCTGAGAAATACAGTTGCTGGGGGCAGGGCCCTAGATTGGATTGTATTCCCGGTGCCCTGCGGACATCTGACTGACCTTTCAGGCTGTGTTCATAGCCGCCAGTTCTGTGACTGGAGATGTTTTGGTCAAATCACCACCAATGGAACCGATGAAGCATGTCGGTGTTATTTCGCCATTACACAAAGGGACCTACTTGCACGATGATTTTCGTAAGAGAGTGCAGCAACGTTTATTGTGCATCTGCATATATTGCCTCAATTACGCCATCAGCGTGCAAGGCAGAAATCGTTTCGTCGAATTCACTCAAGAAGCGTGATGCGCCTGATGCTTTTGACAAGCCGAAATGCGACGTGCGACTGGCAATTGGTTTTGTCATGTGTTGAGCGTCGTTTTGCCATCCGTTTTCTTTTAGAATATGGCGACCAACCGCGAAATCTGTTGCGACAAGATCAACACGGCCAAGCACAAGCAATTCCATCAGTGTTTCGATGTCACGAGCACGTGTGATCCCCAATTGGTTCTCGAATGCATCCTCCATGTCCTCGTCTACATAGCTTCCGGTCAGCATGCCCAGCCTAAGGTGGGAAATCTCATCAAAGTCACCGCTCCAACTATAACCGTTCTCAAATTGGTCCACGCGATGCCACAGGGTTGACTGCTCATCGAAGGTACCGTCCGTGAATTCCATATATGTCCGCCGCTCCTCATTCGGGAACAAAGGCAAGATACCGTCAATGTTGCCCGCGCGAACTTCGGCTTGGCATCGTTTCCATGGCAAGATGGTGACTGTGGCCGTCAGGCCGTCGATCTGCGAGACAACAGCGTCCAATAGCTGCACCTTCAATCCGCCGCTTGGCGTTCCTTCAGTCCCTAAAGTGTATGGAGGATAGGGATCGTAACAAAAGCTTAGACTTTCGGCCTGCACAGCATTTGAGAGGACAAAAGTGGTAGATAGCAGCACCGCCAGTCTTTTCATCTTGGGTCTCCTTACTTTGAATTCGCATGGTATTGGTATGCAAACTTCAATAAACTCTTAACTTCTGTGTTCGAAAACGGCCTTGCAAATGAGGTTGTTTCTTTGACGACAGTTGAAAATCAAAATGTTCCGCATTCCTTGAACCGTCCCGCTGGGTTCGCCCCGTCCTTTACGCGTACGTGGTCGTCGGGGGTGCGCAGCAATATTGGACGTAGATTTGCCCTTGCTACGATCTCTTGCAGCACCTTTCTGGCTTTTTTCATGACCTTCGTTCAGCTTGCTGCGGACTATCGGAACGAACGAAATCTACAGATCGCTGCTTTGACTGAGATGGAGAACGCAATTTTGCCGGCGTTGGCAGAAAGCCTGTGGTTGCTTGATGACGCTTTGATAGAAAGCCAACTAACAGGTATCGCCCAGCTTGAAGGGGTGAACAGCGTCGAAATTACCGAGGCGGAAGCATCCTACCGCGTCGTGGGCGAAACTGAGGCAACCAGCCATCGTGTCGAATTGCCGATACTTCATGGGTCACATGACAAAACCGAAAACCTTGGTACACTCGTTATTGATGCGAATTTTGTCCAGATACGAAATCGCGTCTTCAACAGGGCGCTGGTTGTACTTGTAACTAACTTTTTGAAAACGATTGGCGTTGCTTGCGCTATTTTATATATTTTTCAACGCCTTATCGGTCAAAATATTTCCAAACTGGCTAATTTTGCAAGTGCTTATGACCCAAAAGGAACCGGGCAGCGGCTCAAATTGGAGGCGAGTAGTGTTTTCGGAACCCGTGACGAAAACTGCGAGTTTTTGGCGCTGGAACATTCGGTGAACCAGTGGGCCGAAGCAACCGAAACATACGTTGAACAATTGCTCCTCACGAACAGAGAGCAGGCGGAATTTACCTATGCGATCTCGCATGACCTAAAGTCGCCGACCAATACCATGGGAATGCTCATCCGAGAACTGGAAGAAGAAGGCGGGGTAGGAGACGAGGGTCAAGATATTTTGGAGGATATGTATGCGACAAATTCACGTATGGGGGATCTTGTCGTGGACGTGCTTGAATACTCACGGTTGATCGACACAAAGCCAGAGCACAAAGTCGTTGAGATCAATCATCTTATTGAAAACTTTGTGAAAGATTTTTCGGCCGATATCAGAGCGTCAAAGGCAACCATCGAATTCGGAGACCTTCCAAACCTATTTGGCCATTCGGCCCAACTGCGCATGATTTTTCAAAATTTAATTTCCAATGCCATAAAGTTCCGAAAACCGGACGAGGCGCCGAACATCAAGATATCAGCAATACCTTTTAAAAGGCGGGTGATTTTTGAGATCTCTGATAACGGCATAGGGATACCGAAAGAACACCAAGAAAATGTATTTGGCCTGTTCAAAAAATTACACTCGCGTTCCAGTTACGATGGCTCTGGCCTGGGTTTGGCGATTTGCCGACGTGTGATGTCCAATCATGGTGGCTCGATTTCGATCGATTCAACTGTAGGTGTTGGGACAACCTTCAGACTAGATTTTTTTGGAGATTTGGATGACTAAACCAATAAAACTCGCAATCCTTATTGACGATGAAGAAATCGATCAGCGGCAATACAATCGTATCCTGAAGAAATCGGGCATGGTAGGGGAAGTCTTGACCTTTACTTATGCCGACGATGCGCTCGAATACCTAAAAAGCCATCCGGGATTGTGTGTCGATGTCATTTTTCTGGACATTAACATGCCTCGAATGAACGGGTTTGAGTTCCTTGAAGCCGCGACAGCGGAATTTGGTGATACATTTGCCAAAATCGTTGTCGCCATGCTCACAACCTCTTTGAATCCTGATGATCGCGCGCGCGCTGAGGGGTTCGACGTTGTGAGAGATTTTATCAATAAGCCACTTACAGTGGAGCACGTCGTCAGTATCTCTGCTCTTCTTTGAGTTTTGGTCGAATTGTTTGCTGATAAGAATCTTCGGCTCTTGGCCGATGCTCCTCACGTCTGTGTTTCGGTCCGGTTGGGCCGCACCATGGGTATCATCGACGCCGCGCCTTGAACTCAGTATTTTTTGAGGTTTCTCGGACCAGAAGGCAGGATCGTTCAAGATTTGCTTTGTGATTTGTTTGCTTCCAGCTCAGAATCTCTGAACTTTCGAGGGGATTGCCCGACCTTGGTTTCGAACATACGCGAAAACGCACTACGACTTGAGAAACCAACCATCTCAGCGATGCGTTTCACTGGCAAATCAGATTCTTTCAAGAGGGTGCCCGCCATGCGCATACGCAAATCACGTAACAATTCCATTGGACCACTGCCATAGGCGTCAGAAAACCTTTTGGCAAAGGCTGATCTGCTCATACCAACAGCTTCAGCAAGGCTGTCCACGGTGTGGGACTGGCCGGGTTCATCCAACATAAGGCGAAGCGCTTGCCAGACGCTGGGGTCCTTTAGGGCGGCCATCCAGGCCAATGCCTGATCTTGTGCGGCAAGCCGGAGACGCAACATTTCTATCATACATTCCAGCAAAATGGCTCGGATCATCGCGCGGCTGCCAAGGCTCGGGTAAGAAACCTCATCCACAAGGCGCGACAGAGGTTGCTCCATGCGACTGCCGGGCGAAACACATTCAACCATCGGTTCCCGAACCAGATCGACAATGTCTTTTACACCGCGCAAACCAATGGTCACATGGGTACAAAGCGCGGTGAGTTGCCCCTGTGATGCGTTGTCGGATGTCTTTAGCATGCGCGCAAGATCCAGCTCAGCAGGCCGGCAAATGGGGATCGGATCAAAATTATCTCCGAAACTGCGCAACACATGGCTGTGCATTGCAGGAATAAGAACAATCGACCCGCGCGCCACCTGTACAGGAGTGCCGCCTCGGATTGTTATTTCACCTTTGCCAGACAGGACATAATGCAGGGTTGCATTTGGTTCGCGACCAAGGCCCAATTTACAAGCCCCGCGTAATTCGCACAGCGCAAAGGGGTCTGTTGTTATTTCAAGCTCGTTAAAGATGTGTTCGTAAGACATTGGACAAGCATGCACCATTCATGGACGAAAAGACACGTTTGGGATCAGCACCGGGCAATTTCAGGACGAAAAGGCACGTGGCAGGGGGCAAGTTATTCATATTGTTCCACCTAATCTCAGGAGAAGACTAAATGTGTAACTGTAACGACACCGACCATAAACACCTGTCGCGGCGTGATGCGTTGCGTGGCGGGATGGCTGTCACCGCAGCAGCGGCAGCAACGGCAATGGCAACAGGATCGGCCTCTGCCCAATCGGCGAGCCCTTATGCTGATCCGGCGGAACCTGCTTTGCCACCTTCAAACATGGAGCTTGACCTTTCTCGCGCGGCCTTGGTCGTGACCGACCCGCAGGTCGATTTCCTGAGCCCAAATGGTGTGACTTGGGGCGTTGTTGGGCCATCTGTGACGGAACATAACACTGTTGCAAACATCGAAGCGCTGTTCATTGCTGCAAAAGCCGCAAACATCACCGTCGCGGTTTCTCCGCATTATTACTACCCTACAGATCATGGTTGGAAGTTCGAAGGTGCTTTGGAAAAACTGATGCACAAGATTGGCATGTTTGACCGGCCCGGCGCACTTGACCTTGAGGGGTTTGAAAATTCCGGTGCGGATTGGATGCCGGAGTATAAAAAATACATCAACGATGGCAAAACCATCGTGACGTCCCCGCATAAAGTTTATGGCAATGACACAAACGACCTATCCTTGCAGTTGCGCAAACAAGGGGTAGATCAGGTGATCTTGTCAGGCATGTCGGCCAACCTGTGCACAGAGTCACACATGCGCGAACTGCTTGAACAAGGGTTCGAAGTGGCGGTGATCAAAGATGCGACAGCCGCAGCGATCTTGCCCGAGGGGGATGGATATCTTGCCGCTTTGACGAACTTTAGATTTATGGCGAATGCTGTTTGGACAACTGAAGAAGTTGTTGAAAAAATCAACGCAGCGTCCTGACATCGAACAAACGGGAGCGCCGTTTTCGGGGGGCGCTCCATTCCGCCGGGTGTCTCACTAAATTTAAGTGGTCTCATTTGTGCCATCGTTTGCGATTTGTCCCGCAACAGGGATCTGCGAACGCCAAGATGTTGTTTGCTTGCAGGCTGATCAACAAGATTTCTCTTTTAAGACCCTATTCCTAACGACCTAGGCAGCATAGGGGTGTTGCCTTTTGTCAACTTCCTTTTCGTAATTTTGCATCTGGGTATAATTGTTCACGAATTTGTGATGTCCGTTAGGTTGCTTCGGGATCAACGCTTTGTAGTTTAACGCAAAAGACTGGATGTGCGATGAAATATTTTTTGGCTGGGCTTTGGTTTTTCATAAGTTTTAGCGCGGCGAGTGCTCAAGAATGGGTGATCGACCTCGGGTATACTGACTTTGAAAACGAACAGGCAGCTGATGGAATAGCGGTGGGAGTCGAATTGCATGCGCGGCCATTCTATCAAAACCAACGGTTCAGTTTGGGCTTTGCAGGAGCAGCCGAAGTAACTGGCGAAGGGGATTTCTTCGTCGGTGCTGGATTGGCTGGTGTCTATCAGATGAACAATAATTGGTTCATTGAGGGCAGTGTTTTGCCAGGGTATTACGATGCGTCATCTTCTTTCAACGATCTGGGGAGTGAATTTGAAATTCGCAGTCTGTTGGGTGTTGGGTATAGATTTGCCTCTGGCAATCAAGTTTCGCTGGCCGTGTCGCACATATCCAACGCAGGCACCGCGTCCATCAATCCCGGTTTGAATACCATTCGGATACGGTGGCGGCGCGAGTTTTGATCACCTAAGAATTAATCCGTTTCCCGCAACGACTAAAGCTATCAAGGATCGCGAAAACCACCATTGCTTGGACGGATCACTTTTTCCTATTTGAGGGAGGAGAGGTTTAGACTGTGGGCCATGCGCCCCTGAAGTTCTGGGAAGGGCGTCGTGAGGAGGGCAAGTGTCGGGACAGATGCTCTCCTCAAGTGTGAATACGCGTTTGGGCTTAAGACCCATCAACCCTGCCTCTAGGCAAGCCCGAGGCGGGGTTGACCCTAGCTTTCGTTAGTTTTGAACGCGCGCCCAGACCTCCACACGGCGATTGTTTGCACGACCGTTGTCCGTACTGTTGCAGTCGACTGGCATTTGCTCTCCAAAACCCATCTGAAGCAGATTGAGATCAGCACGTTCAGCATCGTTAAACTCTAACGCAAGCACCTCACGTACCGTTTCTGCCCGCCTCTCGGACAGGGTTGTATTGCGATCCGCTGGACCTGTGCTGTCGGCAAAACCAACCAATAGAATTTCCTGATTTGCAAATTCGCTCCCACGCAGACGTTTTGCAAGGTCTTTGACATTCAGGATAGATGCTTCGTCAAGAACCGTAGATCCGGTCAGAAATGTAAAGGTCATCGACAATCTGTCAGCCGAGCGCAATTCCCGCATCATTGATGCAAATTCTACGCCGTCGAAATCCGGTTCAACCGCCGCAGTATGGACAACCGCAACGCCCATATCCTGAACTTTCGTGCGCTGTAATTGTCCAGCTGTATAGCCCTTGTCGGAAATATACGCTTCGGCCGCGGCTGTCTGCGTCCATTCAAGGAAGGATTGCGCAAACGGGTGCATGCCGGTTTTTTGGCCATATGAAAAGATTGGCTGTGTGAACGGATAATGTTGCGTCCGAATGCCAAATTTCGAAGGCTCCGCCGTCAGGCCACATACCTTTCGAACCGCAAGCATATTGGCGTGCGCCTGATCCGCAGCGGCCCAATGCACAACGCCAAGCGCGTTGCGATCCGCATTGATGGCGTCGATGACCTGTTCTTCGGTGCTGTGGGTCACAACTCCGGGGGTGCTTGACGCGCGCAAGCCCGTCAGCCAGCCAATTGTGTCTGCGCCATCCTCCACCATATGAAGCGTGATAGGAAAGTCGCCGCCACCAAGCGTACGCCAGGACTTAAGCTCTCCGTTCCAAATCTGATCGATTTCAGCAATGCTTAGATCACGCACAGGGTTATCCGGATTGCTAACGACTACTTGACCATCAAAGGCCAAGGCGGTTTGCACAATAGAGTCTGATCCGCCCGATTGTGAACCTATCTGTAATTCTTCGTAAACCAGAAGGTCAGCCGTATTATCAGAAAGCGCACCTACTGCATTTTGTTGGCTGTTGACTGACAAATTGATGTTGGCAACCAGTTCTTGACTGTCGGCTGCAAAGACCCGCAAAGATCGTGTTGTTTCGTTTACCTCATCAACCTCGATACGTTGGCCGGTTTCCTGCGAATACCCCTTGAGCAGGTCAGCCAACAAAAGAGTGACCTTGGGAGACGCTCCGAAAATGGTTACTTCTGGGTCGTAAATATCAATGACCGGGCAGGCGCCGCCAATACAGTTAACATTTGAAATGGTAACCCGAAATTCGCCTAGTGAATTGCGTATGACATAGTGTTTTTCTTCGATGTCGACCAATTCACCGCTAATTCTGGTCTCGTCATCAATCGAGATCAAATCGACTTGCAAAGAGCTCGGCGCCGAGGTTTCAGTTTCGGTGCCCGGACAACGATCACCTTTGCACAGAACCCCAATACGCGGGACTGTAAACAACCCCAGCGGACCTCTAATCGTGTAGTTTTCGGCATCGATATCAACCAATTCGCCCATGATTGCCATGCTTCCATTCGACGATTCAAGTGTCACAGTTGATGATGTTTGCGACAACGCGGGGACCGTCATGGCCAAAAGGCTTAACCCCGCAATTGCAGGGGCCAAGCGCAGACGTTCGGCTAGACGAAATATCGACGTTTTGATCGGAAGCTTTTGCAGTTCAAATTTCAACTGTACCATCCTCAATCTTTATCCTTTTGCGCCCATTTCGACATACATATGTTCGATATGTTGCGCCGCTTCCAACAAAGCCTCTTCTTGTGAGGCAATCGAAAAGAGTTCAAGCGGGCCAGGTTCATCACCTTGTGCGATACCTCTGACAATAGGTCCAAGGTCACTCCAGCGGCTTCGTTCTTCGAGCAAAGCCAGTTTAATATGTTCGGGCGGCGGTGGCAGCGTTAACGCTTCTACCCCACCAATGAGTGCTTGCAGCGAGTTTTCATATAGCTCCACGGTCCCGGACAGAATTTTGCGGTTTTCCTCAGGTTTGAAACCAAGCGCAATGTTGCCAACTTCTTTGGCCATCTTTTGCGTCAGCATTTCCTGCCGCGCTGCCAGCTCTACGGAGATCAGGACACCAAGACTTTGCGAGCTATCGCCGTAGACCGCGACCAATCGTTTTTCGACATTCTCGGACATGAACAACAAGGCCGAGCTTGAGCGGGCAATCGCGTTAAAATCCGCTTCTTCAACGAATTCCTTTGCCACGATGCTTTCAACGGCTGCGCGCATGCTTGGCCACACCGCCTCCACCGCTGACATCGCTTCAAGAACTTCGCCGCTGTCCTCCGCCACAATGTTCAGATCCGCATCACCTTCACGCAGGCCCGCTTGCACCTTTTCAAACCGGTCTGCGGCTTCTTTGATGTTCACAAGAAAGCGCGACGGTTCGACATTCAACTTGATAAAATTGGCACACATCGGGATTCGTTGGGTAATGACGGCCTGTTCTTCGGCAAGCCCGACGCGACGCACAACAGCCGCAAATGGGTTTTCATCATCGGCGGCCCACGCCTTGGTGCCTGCCAAAGAAAGTGCGCCAAACGCCGCGGCAAAACCGGCGCCGAATTCTCTTCGATTGCAGTGATCTTGGAACTTTTTCATCTGTAACTTCCTACTAATTTGGGAGGCACATGTTTGCACACCCGCTAACTTTGATCTCTTAAACCTGTTCAGCTGCTGAAATCAGAACCGCCGTCATTGCATCAAAAACGGCAAGCAATTCATCAGCTTCTTTGGACAGTAAAAGCGCATCTTCGTGCGTCATCTCATGAGTTTGATCTAGCTTTTCCAAGACCGGATGCAGTTCACTCCAGTAATGTTCTGCCTGCTGCAATTGCTCTGCCATCTCTCCGGTGAAAGCGGGCAACATATGTTCGTTATGCGCCATCTTGCCGGCAAGTTTATCGAGCCCAAAGCGGAACAAACTCATCGATCCAAGCAACATTTCATGGTGCGCTTCTACTTCAAATTCGAGAGCAACGAGAATGGCTTCTTTGATCATTTTCTGCGATAGCATCCGCTGCGCACCGACAATGTCAATTTGATACGCCAGATCGACTGGCAGGCTGTCATATTCCACCAAAATCCGATGCACGAGGCTGTCAGCCAAGCTCATGACTTGGGTATTTATCTTTTCAATCTTTGTGAATTGCGCGTCATTGATCGTCTTTGTATCGACGATTTCCTTGAGAGCCGGGCCAAGGAACGACCAGCCGAATTCAACCGTATTGATCGCCTCAAGCACCAATTTGTTTTGCTCCGGTTCCATCTCAAACTGTGGATCTCCATTGCGAAGAAGATCTATATCAGCCTGAAACTCATGGAATTCATCGGTCAGCACATCCAGATAATGCTCTTTTTCGATGTCGAGCATTACAAAGGCGGCGGATAGGGCCATGCGTTGGGTAAACATACGCATATCGCCAGCAATTGATATCTTGTGGCTAACGTCAACCGCGGCATTTGCATGGGTGGGGCTAACGGCCAGCACTCCGGCAGTGGCCAATGCCACAGGAACCATCGCTGTAAAGAGGCGTCGGCGCTCCATTTTCGGCGGATTATTCATACTCTCTCACTTTCCCCAAGTTTTTCGTTTGAAGCGGAATTCCGAGTGGGGCAGAGCCACTTCTGTTTGGTATTTTGGAATTTCGTTCTAGCAGATTTGTTTCGGTATTTGTCGGTCAGGTCTTCGATATTGTGGTGGATTTCGGCATGGCAGCTGCGTCAATCCTTGTCGTTTAGGTGGTTCATTTGCGCGTTATTTCCCCGATGCGACAAATGCTCTTTGGGTCATCAATCGGGCCGCTTTGACGCCGCCAATCGTTCCATCAGAAATGAGTATTTTTTGAACAAGGTTGAAAAGCGCGGTATCCAGATCAACTTTGCCATTTGCGATGCTTGATCCGTCCGGGAAGGAAATCTCGCCGCTTTTTTCTGCTTTCTCTAGCAATGCTTCTACAAACTGACGGTCAATCTCAAGCTTGGTTAGATGCAAAATGAGTTGCCGCTTCCCAAGGTCTTCTGTGACCTCAACCGTATATTCGCCCGCCAATGCGGCTTGGATCAACAGATCCATTTGCACATCAATCGGGGATTGGTCCGTGATTTCTTGTTGAATCGCATCACTGGTTTCAGCAATTGTCACCTCTGGTTCAGGGGCACGTGCGTATGCCTCTTCTGGGCGCGCAATCGGGCGCAGCTCAGACGTAACTTCTGGGATGGCAACCGCCGCAGATACCTGCGCGGCCTCTGCTGAGGGGGCCAGAACCACTGGCGCTGTGGCTGGAATGAAGGGCAGGGAAGCCGGAACGATTGGCGGTGCAACCGGTACGGCTTGAGATGCAAGCGCGCTAACCGTGGGGGTGGCCAAATCAATGGACGACGCTATCGGCGCGACAACAGGTGCCGTTGGAAGCTTTGGAGATACGGGCGACACGACAGGGGAAACCAGTTCGATAGGCTGATTTCTCGTGACAGCATCTTGCGCCATACTTGTTGTCACGAGCCGTTCGATTTCATCTATGACAGTTTCCGGCTGAGGTTCATCGGTTGCCAGGGCTGTCTCTGTGCCTTGCATTGGCTGTATCAAAACGATGGTTGCAACAACACCTAATACAAACGGAACAATGATGATCCGTGAGTAAAACACTGAATTTGATCTCCGCGAATTTGACGCTTTCCCTGCCGGTTCTGCATCGGGCGACAGGCCAGTTTGTGAGGCCGGCTCTTCATGGATGTCCTTCATCGTGTAGCCTCCCCACTTTGTTCAGACCTGAAAGCTGAGCTGCTCTTGACCGGGTTCTGTTGGAAAGACACAAATCTCGGGCAGGCAAGGCTGAATTCCGCTTGTATGCCAACCCTTTTAGATGCAACAAAACCGACATCTCTTGTCGGAAAGTGGCTGACTGATCTTAAATGTAAGGTCGTTGATCCCAACATTACCGTGTAAACTCCGACACAAACTAAACTTAAAAACACACAACATTTAGTGGAGTTTCAGAACGCTACTACCGAGTGTTGCTCCATTGGTGATAATTGCTACACGATCGGTAAAAGGGGTTCCAAGTAAAATTTAGTTTATTGTCAAAATAATTGTGTTTTTCCATTATTGCGGGAAATTTCTCATTCGGTAGTTCTAGCGGTGATTGATTTATCTCTTGGTTGTGCAGTTTGTTCGTGGGCAAATGATGTAGGTCGACTTTTTTACCGCCTCGAAACAAGTCCTCTTCACTTTGGTCGGCAGCCCAAGAGAATCAAATTATGACTTCAAATCCTCTGAGCTTGGCCAAGCTGTGCATGCCCTCACCTGGAAAACCCATCCTCTTTTCCATATTTCTTGAAGGGCCCGCCGGTCCCAAACCGACGTCTGCTGCACGTGCTGCGTGAAGGATCAGTGAGGTTTTTTAGCTTTGGGTAAAGCTTTAGCAACTGCATTTAACAAGGGTGTTGAATTATCCATTTCTGCAATCAGAAAACCCCATGGGCATTTGTTTTCAGTCTTTGCGCATCACCATGGCGAACTTATCTTCGGATGAAAATCCTAGCGCCTCATAAAACCCCACGGCGCCACGCTTTTGGCCGGTCATCAACATGATCTTATAGGCGCCTGACGCCCAAGCAGCTGCGATGGCGTGCTCCATGATTTGGCGTCCAAATCCTCGTCGGCGAAAATGCCGACCTGTAACCACATTTTCGATCAATGCGTAGGGTCGGGCATCCCAAAGAACATTGGGCAACAAGTGAAGCGTGACGATTGCCGCCAATGCACTCTCGCTAAAAGCGCCAAACACCTGCGTGCCGGGATGATCGATGACCGCCTGAAAAACCGCCGGGTCTTTTTGTTCAGGCCCGACGGTCAATTCATTGTACAGGATCAGCGCCTCGTTTGCATCTTGGTGACCCAAAGTGCGCAGCAAGGTCGCTTGTGTCATCAGAAGGGGATTTCATCATCCAAGTCGCGTGATGACCCGCCGCCACCGCCGCTTTGACCGCCTGATGGGCCACTGTCATAACCGCCATCGCCCCCTTGGCCGCTGTCATATCCGCCACCGCCATAATCGCCGCCACCAGAAGAACCACCACCGTAGCCACCGCCGCCGCCGCCGCCATCACGACCGTCCAACATGGTCAACGTGCCACCAAAACCTTGTAAAACAACTTCGGTGCTATAGCGGTCCTGACCTGATTGGTCTTGCCATTTGCGGGTCTGCAACTGGCCCTCGATATAGACCTTTGATCCTTTTTTGAGGTATTGTTCAGCCACCCGAACCAGACCTTCCTGGAAAATAGCCACCGAATGCCATTCGGTCTTTTCGCGCCGCTCCCCGGTGTTGCGGTCTTTCCAATTTTCAGATGTTGCAATGCGCAGGTTACACACCTTGCCGCCATTCTGAAACGATCTGACCTCCGGGTCGCGTCCGAGATTTCCGATCAAAATCACTTTGTTTACTGAGCCAGCCATGTGTTCCCCCGTTTGTCTTTGTCGCGCAACGCCTTGCCGAATCCGGTCAGGCGCAATTTGCGTCGTTATACCGGGCCATCCTTGATACGGCCATGGCTAACAACAGCTTTCGCGCGGATTGTCGCGTCGGGAATGAAAGGCTGGTCTGAAAGGTTAACTCTGCTATAACGTCTGAAAATAATCTAATGAGGGCGTCGACAAAGATGCTACGATCAGGTGTATGGGCGGCATTGGCCGCAGTTGGCATTGTAATGGCCAGCGTCGGACCAAGTGCGGCGCAATCATTGTCTTCCAAGAGCCGCAAAGCATTGTTTAAATCACAGTCAAAACTGCTTGATACGCGTGCGGCCAAACAATATTCTTCTTCGGTCCGCCTTAAGCCCCCGACCGTCGTAACCCCGACAAAATGGGCAACGCCCAAATACACCGGGAAATACAAAGGCCAGTTCCTCAATTTGGCCAAACAGGCCGCGCAACAACATGGCGTGCCGGTTGATCTGTTTTTACGGCTTGTCCAACAGGAAAGCGGCTGGAATGCATCGGCGGTTTCACATGCCGGTGCCATTGGTTTGGCACAACTGATGCCCGGCACAGCCAAATTGTTGCGCGTGGACCCAACCGACCCTGCACAAAACCTCGAAGGTGGTGCGCGGTATCTCAAACAACAATACCGTACGTTTGGGACGTGGAAATTGGCGCTTGCGGCCTATAACGCAGGCCCCGGAGCGGTGAAAAAGCATGGCGGCGTACCGCCTTACAAAGAAACCCGGAACTACGTAAAGGTGATCGCGGGATCTTTGCCAGCCAACAGCCGCTAAGAGAGCGCGGTGCACCAGAGGCCAGACAGAGGCCAGAACGGGCCTTTTGAGCGGCCGTATTGCTAAATGATGATCATTCGGCCGCGACACCAACCTCAATTACAGGCTCCATCTCGGAGAACTTATCAGCTGACAGGTGACATTTGACCTGATGACCATCCGCCATTGTCCGCAAAGGCGGCACTTCTTTCTCACATAAGCCGCCAGGGACCTGTGCTTTCCAGCGGCATCGCGTCTGAAACGGGCAACCGGGCGGCGGGTTCATGGCCGACGGGATATCGCCCTCCAAAACAATGTGCTTTTTCTTAACAGAAGTATCTGCAATCGGCACCGCAGACAGCAAAGCCTCAGTATATGGATGATAGGGCGGCGAGAAGACCTGATCGGTATCACCTAACTCTACAACATGTCCCAGATACATCACCATCACCCGATCACTCAGATACCGCACGAT
The DNA here is from genome assembly GCA_039986635.1 of Sulfitobacter sp. GTDB lineage: Bacteria > Pseudomonadota > Alphaproteobacteria > Rhodobacterales > Rhodobacteraceae > Sulfitobacter. Next base: position 122,768 of record JBDWQI010000254.1, on the reverse strand, counting down.
GCTAAGGTCATGAGAAATAAACAATAAAGTTGTTTTCTGTTCCCGTTGGATCTCCATCAAAAGATCCGTCACAGCGGCTTGAACAGAGACATCCAAGGCGGACACCGGCTCATCAGCGACCACGATACGGGCATCACCGGCAAAAGCACGGGCAATGCCGACACGCTGTTTTTGGCCTCCTGACAATTGACGGGGCATGCGCTCTGCAAAAGCGCGTGGCAGTTTCACAAGATCAAGCAATTCCAACATACGTTGGCGGCGTTCAGCTTCATTCTTGCCTATCTTGAAAATCTCAAGCGCGCGGATGATCTGTCGACCCACTGTCATTGACGGATTGAGCGTATCAAACGGATTCTGAAACACCATCTGCACATCTGCAACATTCTTGGTAGTGCGTTGTTCAATCGGTACACTGCCAATGTCTTGATTATCCAACAGGATATGGCCTTCCGTTGCGGTCTCTAATCCCATCAACACCTTGGCAAACGTGGATTTTCCGCAGCCGGATTCACCGACAATCGCCAAGGTTTCGGATTCGCGCGCCTCAAAGCTTAGTTCTTCGTTGGCTTTCACGACTTTGGTATCCCCGCCACCAAACATCGCATTGGCCGCAACCTGATAGTATTTCTTTAGCTTGTCCATTTTCAGGACAACATCCCCCACCGCGCCTTTGGTCTTGACCTCCGCCAATTCCAACGGTGCATTCCAATCGATTTCCTGAAACTTCAGACAACGGGTATGATGCCTGTCACTCCCCTCGACCTGCTTCATCGAGATATCGCCAAGATCGCATCGCCCAGCTTCGAAATAATCGCACCGCGGGCCAAAGTTACATCCAGATGGGCGTTCGTGCGGCAACGGAAAATTACCGGGAATGGCAATCAATGGTCGTGCGTTCTTGTCTGCGCCGGGCAGGGGGATCGACCGGAAAAGCGCCTGCGTATAAGGGTGCTGCATCTTGTCAAACACATCCTCAATCGAGCCACGCTCTACCGCTTCACCAGAATACATCACGCAAATCCGGTCACAGGTTTCCAGAACCAAACCAAGGTTATGCGAAATAAACAACATCGAGGTGCCGTACTTCTTCCCCAGATCTTTGACCAATTCAACAACCGCTGCCTCAACCGTTACATCCAATGCGGTGGTGGGCTCATCCAAAATCAACAACGAAGGTTCTGACATCAATGCCATGGCAATGACGATGCGCTGTTGTTGCCCGCCAGAAAGCTGATGCGGATAAGCGTCCAAAATGCGTTTGGGGTCGGGCAATTTTACATCCGTCACCACCTGAAGCGCGCGTTCATAGGCCGCTTTTTCAGCCATCCCCTGATGGATCATCGGCACTTCCATCAGCTGCTTGCCAATTTTCATCGCCGGATTAAGCGATGCCATCGGCTCCTGATAGATCATTGCAATCTCTGACCCGCGGATATCCCGCAATTCTTCGTCTGACATCTCTCCCAGATCGCGACCTTTGAACTTGATCGACCCACCCACAATACGACCGTTCTTGCCTAAATCCTGCATCACGCCCAGCGCAACCGTTGACTTCCCGCATCCGGATTCCCCGACCAGCCCGACCGCTTCGCCGGGCTTCACGGACACCGAAAAATCCATCACCGCAGGAATTTCGCGCAACCGCGTAAAAAACGAGATCGACAGCTTATCAATCTCAAGGATCGGAGCATCGTCATTCAGCTTCGCCATTGTCATCTTCTCCTCTTGGAGGGGTCATCAAGGGGGGGCAAAACCTACCTCCTCTTTTTGGCCCGAAATACCGTGGGGGTCCGGGGGCAAAGCCCCCGAAATTCCCCGAGATTAGTCGCGCAGTGATTCCTCTCGCAGGCCATCCGCCAACAGGTTTAACCCCAACACCAAACTCAACAACGCAAGGGCAGGGGCAATTGCTGCATGGGGATAAAGCGCCAACAAGCGGCGTCCGGCGTTGATTGTGCTGCCCCAATCGGGGCTTTCGGATTCCAAACCAAGACCAAAGAAACCCAAAGTTCCAAGCAGGATCGTTGTATAGCCAATCCGCAGGCAAAAATCGACAATCAGTGGCCCACGTGCATTGGGCAAGATTTCCCAAAGCATGATGTACCAAGGCCCTTCGCCCCGCGTCTGTGCCGCAGCAACATAGTCTCGTGTTTTGATATCCAGTGCCAAGCCGCGCACAATCCGAAATACGGTTGGCGAATTCACAAACACCACCGAAACAAAGACCACCAGAATGCCTGCATCCAGATCAAATCCATCCAGAAACGTTGGCAGCCCGGGAATGGTGTAATCGGGGGTTGCAACAATCGCGCCATCAGTACTGACCATCGACAGATACAGCCACCCAAGTATCCCAAGCACAACAATCAGCATGGGCGTGCGTACCGAAGGTTGGGTGTAAAACCGCGAATTCAGCAAAATCGCGACAAAGATCACCGGGAAGATGAACAGAAACAGCGCCATATAGTTGGGAATACCTGTCAGCACGATCTCGGGTGTGACCAGAAGATAGAACAACAGGATGACAGGAAAGGCGAGAATGAGGTTTGCCAGAAAGCTTAGTATCGTGTCGAGCCGCCCGCCATAAAACCCGGCAGGGAGCCCCAGCGTGATCCCAACCATAAAGGCGAAAAGTGTGGCCATGGGCGCAATCTGCACCACCACCCAGGACCCTTTGATCAATCGACTGAACACATCCCGGGCAAGGTTATCTCCCCCCAGAAGGAACCATTGATAATCCCCATCCTCTGCTCCCCGCAACGGCGTCCCGGGGAGCTTGTTCTTCATGCCCGAGGTCTGACTAAGACTGTCATGCGTGACAAGCAGATCAAGCGCGCCGCCCATGACGCCAGTGAACACCCAGAACATGACAATTGCAAAACCGATCATACCCACGGTGCTGTCAAAGAGCTTCCCATAAAGCCCCAGCCTTCGTTTGAAATTGATTGAGACCGCGAATGTTACAATCAGCGCAATCCAAACAGGAAGGAAACGTTGCGCCATACCACCCAAAATACCAGCCTGTGGCCCCATGATGATGCCGCCAATCAGATAGATCAGGATCACCCCAAGGGTGGCAAGAAACAGATACCCGGTGATCCTTTGAAGGATCCCGGATACTCCCTTGTTTGCTGCCAATGTGCCATCCGCGCTGACCGCGCGCGCGCCCGAAGAAGGCACCACCGATGCCAGCAGCGATAAGACAATCGCGACGCCGAACAGGCCAGCAACAAAGAGGAAAATGACGTTGATCCCCGAAAGAGAGCCCGTCCATGTCAAAGGTTCCATGTGTCAGCTCCTTAAGAGATACGAATGCGTGGGTTAAGATAGACATAGCCGATGTCCGAGATCAGCTGGGTCACCAAAACCACCACGACAGAAACAACTGAGACCGCCAAAAGCAGCTCAATATCATTATTGGAGGCCGCCTGAACCAAGAGCCATCCAAAGCCCTTGTAGTTAAACAGGGTCTCAACAATGACGACACCGTTCAACAACCAGGGAATTTGCAACATGATCACGGTAAAGGGGGCAATCAGCGCGTTGCGCAGGGCGTGTTTCAGGACGATGTCAGAAAATTTGACACCTTTCAGGCGTGCGGTGCGGATGTATTGCGCTGTCATGACTTCGGCCATAGAGGCCCGTGTCATCCGCGCGATATACCCCATGCCATAAAGCGAGATGGTGAGCACGGGCAAAAAGAAGTTCCAAAAGTTTGCATCCTCCATCGCCTTTGTTGCAGAGCCCACGAACAATGTTTTGCCATCGATCCATCCCCATTCCGCCAGTAGTGGCGATATGCCAAATTTCGACGAAGCCAGTACCGCAATAAAGATCACGCCAGATACATATTCCGGTGTCGCCGTGGTTGCGATTGAGAACGTAGAGAGCGACCGATCCAGCTTTGACCCTTCTTTCATCCCCGCCAACACCCCCACGATTAAGGCCGATGGCACCATCAACAGCAGCACAAACAGCATTAATTTACCCGTCAGCGCCAGACGGGTGGCAACAGTTGAGCCTACCTCATCTTTGAAAACAGTCGAAAAACCCCAGTCACCTTGAATAATGCCGCAGCGCCTCGGGCGTTCGTCTTCGGGCGTCCCTTCACTAAAGCAGCGGCCAAAGACGGTACCGTCTTCTTGTTCTGTTATCCAGCCGGGGGTGATCCCCAACCATTGGCTAAACTTGACGGGTAAGGGTTGCAGATATCCTTGGTCACCCAGATACGATTCCACGGCCTCATCACTCATCCGGAAGTTGCCTTGGGTCTTTGCCAGTTTTTCAAGGTTTGGATAAAGATTGGTCAGCCAGAACACGATAAACGTCAGACAAAGCGCCGTCAGTAACATCACGCCCAGTCTGCGTAAGATGAATATTCCCATTTTAGCGCCCCTGTAGGTGGCTAGGCGGGGTTAAATCCCGCCGGTTCTTATTGTGGGCGTTTTCATACCCTTGACGGTCAGATCACAGCGCGCAGTCCGACAGGGGTTGAGATGTTGTTGTGTCTCCCTCGCAGTCCAACGGGCGACACCTTTGGGTGTTCTTAGCCTTTGGGTCTGCTGTCCCTAGGGGCTATCAGGCCCTAGTCCGGGCCAGAGGTCAATGTCTACAACCGTCAGATCATAACATTTTTGCGACATCACCTTGATCTAAAAACGACACCCTTGGTGGGTCAGGACGGTTTCTGAAGGTTTGGATTGCGCAGCTTGCTAGGGGTTTTTCCAGTATGATGTTGCATGAAGCGCGTGAAATACGCGGCCGAACCGAATCCAAGGTAGGCTGAAATTTGTTGGGCGGGGGTTGGTGTTTCCCACAGCAGACAGCGCGCTTCGTGTAAGACACGTTCGGTCAACAGATCAGCGGCGGTCCGCCCGGTCACAGATTTGACCGCGCGGGTCAGATGGGTTGGGGTTACATCCAGCTTTCTGGCATAATCTGCCATCACATCACCGCGACGGAAATGTTCAACCAGCAAAGCGCAATACCGTTGGCTTATCCGGGCCGCAGCATTGCGTCTCTCAGGGACATGTTCGTCTTGCAGGATCTGACGCCTGACCCACACAGACATCAGCGCCGCATGGGCTTCTAGTGCATCATTGCCAAGCGGATTGTTGGCTTTGTCTTCGCGCAAGGCGGCTTCGATTAAAGCAGTCAGTTCGGATTGGATCGAGACGTCCCGAATGCGTAAATGCCGTGGCATTTCCGGCAATCGAAGGGGGGATGCCTCTGGCAACATCACCGCATAGCCAAGGCTCTGCCTGCCCAGATCAAGTGAGAACAAGCTGCGTGCCGGGACAAAAAGCGCGTTATGTGTGCCGATACCCCGGCGCATGCCATCAAACAAAACCCGGCCTTGGCCACGGGTGATCCAGATTAATATCGGATGCGGATAATCATGGGCCAGCTGCACGCGCCAGTCTTGTCCCTGTGACAATTGGGTAAGGGTGAGAATACGGATATCTTGCACTGCGGTGACCATGAACTATCGTATAACCACAAGAAAAACTTAGTATAGTGCTATTTTTCGTATAGACTTGGTTGTATTTTGGATAGTTACTCAGGTGTCACTTTGTGCCAGTCGCGCATCTTGCTACGCATCCAAGTGCGCTGGCGTTTGGCGAACTGCCGCGTTGCAATTGTGGCGGCTTCTTTGGCCGCTTCCAATGTCACCGTCCCTGCAAGATGAGCCATCAGCTCGGGAACGCCAATCGCGCGATGGGCGGGCAGGGACGGGTTGTAGTCAGGCTGCACCGCAGCCACTTCATCAAGCGCTCCCTGCGCAATCATTATGTCAAAACGCCTTTTGATCCGGTCATTGAGCCAGTCTTTTTCAACATCAAATACGATCCGGTGGCAGGCGTTCGGTGCCAAAAGCGGAGGTCCTGTATCGTCTTGCCAAGCCGCCAGGCCACGCCCCGTTGCCTCTAACACTTCCCAGGCACGCTGCACCCGGGCGCGGTTGTTGATGTCAATACGGTCGCGGCTCTTGATGTCCAACTGATGCAGCAATGTCTCCAACGGCATGCCATCCGCAAGGGTGCGCAGATGTTTTGGCGTTTCAGGGATTTCAGCCAAGCCTTGCGTCAGAGCCGAGAAATACAATCCTGTGCCGCCGACAATAATCAAGCGCTGTTTTGTTTTGAGCAAGGCCGCAACGTCACGTAGCCAATGTCCGGTGGAATAGGACGCTGTGGCGCCCATATGGCCATAAAGCTGATGCGGGGCTTGCATTTCTTCTTCAACGGAAGGACGCGCAGTGATGACGCGCCAACAGGCATATACCTGCGAGGCATCCGCATTTACAATGACGCCGCCTTGTTGCGCGGCAATTTCCAAGGCCAGCGCAGATTTTCCCGAAGCTGTTGGGCCCGCAATCAAGACGGGAACATCTTTCGGTATCGCACTTATTGAGCGCATAATATCAGCGGACACTTGCATTTCTTTTTGGCGGCCCCCGACCACGCATTGAACCTCGCCGCTATTTGAGACATTTTACGCACAAATGAAATCCGCAAATGCAATCGATGTACCCTGAAAGGTTCTTCTATGCCCTCAGACGCCCCAAATGTGACCTTTGACCGTGTAATGCTCAAGATATCGGGGGAGGCGCTGATGGGAGATCAGGGATATGGCCTTCATCCGCCTACCGTTGAGCGGATTGCCCGCGAGGTTCAGACCGTGCACGCGCTTGGTGTTGAAATCTGTATGGTCATTGGCGGGGGCAATATTTTCCGCGGCCTGCAAGGATCAGCGCAAGGCATGGAACGCACGACAGCGGATTACATGGGGATGCTGGCCACCGTTATGAATGCGCTGGCGATGCAGTCTTCCCTTGAAGGGCTGGGTATTCACACGCGGGTGATTTCAGCGATCACCATGAACGAAGTCGCCGAACCCTATATCCGTCGCCGCGCAGTGCGCCACCTTGAGAAAAAGCGGGTCTGCATTTTTGCGGCTGGCACCGGGAACCCCTATTTCACCACGGATACAGCCGCGACGCTGCGCGCCAGCGAAATGTCATGCGAAGCGATCTTTAAAGGGACTAAGGTGGATGGTGTCTATGACAAAGACCCGGCCAAACATGATGATGCGGTGCGCTATGATACTGTCAGCTATGACGATGTTCTGGCCAAACGGCTGGATGTGATGGATGCCTCGGCTATTGCCTTGGCGCGAGACAATAACCTACCTATCATGGTGTTTTCCTTGGATGAACCCGGCGGGTTCAAAGGGATTTTGTCAGGGCTTGGCACGTACACGCGGGTAAAAGGCTAGACATCAGGCAAATTAGGCTCGGGTGACGTCCAGTCTATACATTTGATCGCAGTTGGGGCTATATCCAGCGCACTTACATACAAAACGACGCGGAGACACCATGTCAGACGATTTCATGCTGGACACAGACGACCTTGAACGGCGGATGAAAGGCGCATTGGGCTCTTTGAGGACGGAATTCTCCTCTTTGCGCACGGGGCGTGCCTCGGCTTCGATGTTGGAGCCGGTGATGGTGGATGCCTATGGGTCGATGACACCCATCAATCAGGTCGGGACAGTGAACGTGCCCGAACCGCGCATGGTGACGATCAATGTCTGGGACAAGGGGCTTGTCGGCAAGGTTGAAAAAGCCATTCGCGAAAGCGGTTTGGGGATCAATCCTCAGCTGAACGGGACGATCATCATGTTACCGATCCCGGAATTGAACGAAGAGCGACGTCGCGACCTGACCAAGGTGGCAGGGCAATACGCCGAAAACGCCCGGGTCTCTATTCGTAATATCCGCCGGGACGGCATGGACCAGATCAAGAAAGCCAAAGCGGACGGGATGTCCGAGGATGACCAAAAGCTTTGGGAAGACGAAATGCAGGATATGACGAATTCACATATCGCGCTGATCGATGAACAATTGGAAACCAAACAAGCTGAAATCATGCAGGTATGATAAGGCTCTGATACGAACCCTCCTTGCGGAGGGTTTTTCGTTTCATTGACCACCCACAAGGGGAACCACCGGATGGCACATGACGGCCAATCAGACATGACCCAAACCTCGAAATCGGGGGATGAAAAGGTCGAAGGCTGTCCGCGACATGTGGCGATCATCATGGATGGCAACGGTCGCTGGGCCACACAGCGGGGACGGCCGCGATTGTTTGGGCATCATGCCGGCGCAAAACGGGTCCGCGAGATCGTCGAGGCCTGCCCGGATTTCGGCGTTAAATACTTGACGATATTCGCCTTTTCCACAGAAAACTGGAAACGTACCCAGGTGGAGGTTGCAGGCCTGATGAGCCTGTTTCGTCGCTACATCACCAAAGAAACCCGGCATTTGCGCGATCGTGGTGTTCGGGTGCGGTTCATCGGGGACCGTGTGAAACTGGATGACAAATTGATTAAGCTCATGAACGAGCTTGAACAAGCCACGGCCGAAAACACCAAGGTCAATTTGACAATCGCCATCAACTACGGTGGGCGCGATGAAGTGGCGCGCGCTACGCAGCGGCTGGCCCAAGATGTGGCCAACGGGCGGCTTGATCCCGAGAACGTGGATGAGGAAACGCTGCCAAAGTACTTGGATACATACGTTTTACCTGATCCGGACCTCGTTATTCGAACCAGTGGTGAGGCGCGCATTTCGAACTTTCTTTTGTGGCAATCAGCCTATGCTGAATATGAATTTATCGACACATTATGGCCGGACTTTACCCGCGAAGAATTTGGTGGCTTATGTGCCTCTTATGGCGGACGTGACAGACGCTTTGGTATGGTCAAAACGTGAGACAAAATTCATGAGCAATGCGTCAGGACAATGGTCGGACCTCAGTGCACGTGTGGGGGCCGGGGTCGCGATGGTTGTCGTTGGGCTGGTTGCCATCGTTTTCGGTGGGCATGTGTTTCATCTGCTTGTCGCGCTGATCTGCGGATTGATGGTGTGGGAATTGGTCGGCATGATGCGTCCGGGCGTGCGCCACCTTCAATTGCAACTGGGCGTATTGGCCGGCATTGCGATGTTTGCGGCGATCTATCTGCCGACGGTATTGGCTTTGCTGGTGCTGCTGGTCCCGGTTGGTGTTGGGTACGGGATGTTGGACAAAGACAAACCGCTGTTTGTGGCCTTCACCGTGATGATCTTGCTTGCCGGTTTCGCGATGACGCTTGTGCGGGATGATCTTGGATTTGGCTGGATGCTGTGGCTGGTCCTTGTTGTTGTTGTGACGGATGTTGCGGGATACTTTGCAGGGCGCATCTTTGGCGGTCCTAAATTCTGGCCCGCGGTGAGCCCGAAAAAGACGTGGTCCGGCACAGTGGCAGGCTGGGTAGGGGCGGCATTGGTCGGGCTTTTGTTTTCGATAAACACCGGCTTTGGGTTCCAACTGGTTGGAGTTTCCATTGTCTTATCAATGGCATCGCAATTGGGTGACATCGCTGAATCTGCGCTGAAACGCAGAATGGGGATCAAAGACAGCTCCAATCTGATCCCCGGCCATGGTGGCCTGATGGACCGGTTTGATGGGATGCTGGGGGCGTCGGTGTTTTTGTTGCTCATTGGCCTGTTGATCGGTTTTCCTGTGAGCTTTGGCTAAGACGTGGTGCGCCGGGTCAGCATTCTTGGGGCCACAGGGTCCATCGGTCAAAATACAATCGATCTGATTGCGCGTGCGCCGCAAGACTATGATGTTGTCGCGCTGACGGGGGCTGGCAACACAGCGCAATTGGCAAAGGATGCTATTGCGTTGAAAGCGGATATCGCGGTCACTGCCCATGAACATTTGCTCGGTGATTTACGCGCGGCCCTTGTTGGATCGGGGGTTGAAGCCGCAGCAGGTGCCCGCGCGATCATCGAATGTGCAACCCGTCCAGCGGATTGGATCATGTCCGCCATCGTAGGTGCCGCAGGGCTGGCCCCCGGTTTAGCAGCGCTGGAACAAGGCACAACCCTTGCCTTAGCGAACAAGGAATCGCTGGTATGTGCCGGCGCCTTGATGCTGGGGACAGCGCAAAAGCATGGGAGCCGCATTCTGCCCGTTGACAGCGAACATTCAGCGATTTTTCAAGGTTTGATCGGAGAAGACATCACCAGCGTTGAGCGGATCATTATCACTGCTAGTGGTGGCGCATTTCGGGATTGGCCGCTTGAAAACCTTGCGCGGGCGACATTGGATCAAGCCTCAAGCCATCCCAATTGGGACATGGGGCAGCGCATCACGATTGACTCCGCTTCTATGTTTAACAAAGCGATGGAAGTGATTGAAACACATGAGTTTTTTGAGGTTTCACCCGATCAAATCGAAGTCCTTGTTCACCCTCAATCAATGATCCACGCCTTGGTTGGGTTTAATGATGGCGCGTTGATGGCACATGTGGGGCCACCGGATATGCGCCATGCCATTGGTTTTGCCCTGAATTACCCTCAACGCAAACCCTTGCCGGTTGAACGGCTTGATCTTGCGGCAATCGGTAGCTTTGAATTCCGTTCACCAGATACGCGGCGGTGGCCGGCATTGCGTTTGGCGCGCGAGACAATGCAGGCAGGGGGGATGATGGGCGCGGTATTCAACGCGGCAAAGGAAATCGCATTGGATGGTTTCATCGCTGGTCATATCAATTTTACCCAAATGGCGGATGTGGTAGAAGATACTTTGACTGGTATGAACAGGGCGAATGGTCATATTGATGCCACCATGACCCTTGATAACGTACTTCAAGTAGACCATTTGGCACGTAGTGCGGCTGGATCCGCTATACAAAAAAGAGCAGGTTAGAGTTTTGGACAGTGTAGGACTATTGCCCCAGTTTGGTGGCCTCATCTGGACGTTGTTGGCATTTGTTGTTGCCTTGTCCGCGATTGTCGCGATCCACGAATACGGTCACTATATTGTGGGGCGATGGTGCGGGATCAAGGCCGATGTGTTCTCATTAGGCTTTGGGCCGGTGATCTGGTCGGGGAACGACAAACATGGCACCAAATGGCAAATCGCAGCCCTTCCTTTTGGCGGCTATGTGAAATTTGCCGGGGATGCCAATGCGGCGTCGGGCAAGGACGAAGCGGCAATGGCCGCGGTGGCGGATGACCCCGAAGCGTTACGTCACACCATGCATGGGGCGCCGATTTGGGCCCGCGCGTTGACGGTTGCGGCGGGGCCTGCCTTTAACTTTGCCATGTCGATATTGGTGTTCTTTGCGATTTCGCTCAGCTCGGGTGTAGCCAAAGACCCGCTCACGATCGGGGCCTTTCGTGCCATGCCACAAGGTCAGGCCGAAATGCAGGTTGGGGATGAAATCCATGGCATCAATGGTACAGAATTCCCAGAAGGCGGGCCTGCTTATACTGCCTTTTTGGATGCGTTACCCAAAGCTGCAACGCTGAATTATGACGTGCGCCGCGATGGTCAGGAAATTTCTGTCGAAGGGCCCTATTTTCTGCCGCCAATCGTGTTGCAAGTCATGCCACAATCCGCAGCGATTGCTGCCGGTCTGCGAGCAGGTGATGTGATCACAGGTATCAACGGCGATGATGTGTTTGCTTTTGCAGAACTCAAGACAGCCGTTGAAAGGTCAGATGGTGCGCCACTTGGCCTTCAGGTCTGGCGAGACGGTGAAACCTATGATCTGACGATGACACCAAAGGCCGTAGATGAACCGCAGCCAGATGGCAGTTTCAAGCGGGCTTTGCGCATTGGGATTGCGGGTGGAATGGCGTTTGATCCAGCCACGGATACGCCGGGCATGGGCACCGCGTTGATTGGCGGCGTTGAAAATACGTGGCGGATCATCACCGGTTCGATTTCCGGTCTGCGCGAAATGATTATTGGTAACATTAGCACGTGTAACCTGAGCGGCCCGGTCGGCATCGCACAGGTGTCAGGCGCAATGGCAAGCCAAGGCGCGCAATCGTTCATCTATTTTATCGCGGTTCTCAGCACGGCAGTTGGCCTGCTGAACTTGTTTCCGATCCCAGCGCTCGACGGGGGCCATCTTGTGTTTTATGCCTATGAAGCCGTGACGGGGAAGCCACCCAGTGACCGTGCGCTTCGGGTATTGATGACCATTGGCCTGACGATGGTGTTGGGCTTGATGCTGTTTGCCTTGGGGAATGATCTGTTTTGTCCTTAATATCGGGACGATCCGTAATTGCCGCAAACTTGACACAATTCGTCAAAACTCTGCCGCATTGCTCGGATACCTCAAAGTCAAGTTAAGAGGATAAAGTCATGCAAGCCATTCAAAGTTCTTATCGCGGTCTCAGCCTGCTTATGGATCTCAACTGGGATCGTGCGCTTTATGTGGGGATGATCGCGCTTGCTTTGGCTGCAGGGGCGTTTGTCGGATCCATCTGACTTTCGTTTTCGCTACAGGATGATGTTTTCAAAGTGAAATGCACTGCTTGATGTAGTGCATTTTTGCGTTTCTTGCTTTTGACAATCCGCACCAATCTGCTTACTCAGGACCCTAATGAAGTCTAAAGATTGGGTCGAAACCATGAGACTGAGCACGTGGGGCGGTGTGCCTTTCAAGCAGGTAAATACGAAGACACTTGGCAACTTGATGAAGGGGGCAAGTGTTTGTGCCTTATTATCAGTAGCTTGGCTTGCGCCAGCCAATTTTGCGGCGGCACAGCAATATCAATTTAACTCGGTTGAAGTGAACGGAAATGAACGCATTGGCGATTCCGCGATCCTGCGACAGGCAGGAATCACCCAAGGCACAACTGTCTCAGCCGGCCAGTTGAATGATGCATTTCAAAGCCTGCAGACATCCGGGCTTTTTGAAAGTGTAGAAATCGAACCACGTGGCAACACGTTGGTGATTACAGTTGTTGAATTTCCGACGCTGAACCGCATTCGCTTTGAAGGTAACAAGCGGATCAAGAATGAAGTGCTTGAGGGGCTGATCCAACTAACGGAACGACGGGTGTTTAACCCGGCCCAAGCCGAAGCAGATGCGGCCGCGATTGCAGAGGCCTACAATTCGGACGGTCGGATTGCGGCGCGTGTGCAGCCCCGTATCATCCGACGGGATCAGAACCGCGTTGATCTGGTCTTTGAAATCTTTGAAGGCGACAACGTTGAGGTTGAGCGCGTCAGCTTTGTGGGCAACCGAGTCTATTCAGACCGTCGTTTGCGCCGGGTGCTGGGCACAAAACAAGCTGGGATTTTCCGGCGGTTGATCCGTCGCGATACCTTCCGCGAAGGACAGGTTGAACTGGATCGGCAACTGCTGAGCGATTTCTACCAATCGCGCGGCTATGTGGATATGCGCACCACTGCGGTAAACGGTGAGTTGACCGAAGAACGCGACGGCTTTTTTGTCTCCTACAACATCATTGAAGGGCAACAGTTCAAGTTCGGCGCGATCACGGTGGTCTCTGAAATGCCCGGTGTGGATGCGGAGGATTATCAGAACGTCGTCAAAGTACGTCCGGGTGTTGTTTACTCGCCATCCTTGGTTGAAACAGACATCGCGCGTCTGGAACGACAAGCGATCCGCGATGGCATCGACTTCTTGCGGGTTGAGCCTCAAATTACCCGCAACGAACGTGATCTTACCCTGGATGTGACCTATGTGATCAGCCGGGGACCGCGCGTTTTTGTTGAGCGGATCGATATCGAAGGCAACACAACTACGCTTGATCGTGTGATCCGGCGCCAGTTTGACAGCGTAGAAGGTGATCCGTTTAACCCGCGTGAAATTCGTCAGGCGGCAGAACGTATCCGCGCGCTGAATTACTTTGAAAGCGCCGAGGTTAACGCCCGCGAAGGCTCCAGTGGTGAACAGGTTGTGGTTGACGTTGACGTTGTGGAGCAACCAACAGGGTCTTTGAACTTTGGGGGGTCTTTCTCGAACAACGATGGGTTCGGCATCGCAATCAACTTTGTTGAGGATAACTTCCTTGGTCGTGGGCAACGTTTGGCGTTGACTGTATCTACCGCCGAGGACGCCACGCGATATGGCATTCAGTTCCGGGAGCCGTCCCTTTTGGGTCGGGATCTCACCTTTGATTTGAATGTTGATTTTGCTGAAACGAACTCATCGTTTTCGTCTTTTGACTCCGAACGCTTTATCATTCAGCCGTCACTGACCTTCCCGGTGAGCGAAAACGGACGTCTTACACTGCGCTACACTGCCGAACAGATTGAGGTGACCTCACGCGACCCTGCGGAACACGGTTTAACCATTGCTGGGGACATCGCTGCTGGTTCGGAAACGTCATCAGCGATCGGTTATGAATACACCTATGACACGCGCCGCTCGGGTCTTGACCCAACAGCGGGGGTTCTGCTGCAATTCACACAGGATTTTGCCGGGCTTGGTGGCGACAGCACCTTTGTTAAAACCGTCGCAAAAGTCACCGGCGAGAAACGGGTGTTCAACGAAGATGTGACCCTGCGTGCCACCCTAGAAGGGGGGGCCTTGGCCTGGTCAGGCGGAACAAACCGCGTTGTTGACCGATTTATTCTTGGCCCATCCATCATTCGCGGGTTTGAACCCGGAGGGATTGGTCCGCGTGATGTGACCAGCACAACCAATGATCCCCTTGGCGGCAATTTTTATGTTGCAGCCCGGTTTGAAGCGGAGTTTCCACTGGGATTACCAGAAGAATACGGCATAACCGGCGGGCTCTTCTACGATGTTGGTAACCTCTGGGATCTGAGCGATGTGAACTTGAACGGCGGTAGCGTTGTAGGTGAGGGGGGATCATTCCGCCATGTTGTGGGCGTATCCCTTTTCTGGAACACACCTGTTGGACCTCTTCAGTTCAACTTCTCCAAAGCAGTGAAGAGCGAGGATTTCGACGAAGAGCAATCCTTTGAGGTCACACTGCGTACGCAGTTCTGATCAAGGTGCCGCGCGTGTTTCGTGTGCTGGCAATTGGGTTGGCCCTGACAGGGCTGATCTCGCCAGCCACGGCACAGCGGATTGACAGCACAAATGTGTTGCGATCCATAGAGAGCCCGGTGCTAACCATTGATACCGAAAGGTTGTTTGGCCAGAGCGCCTTTGGCAAACGGGTTGCTGAAGAGGTAGAGCGGCAAGGCGCGGCGTTAACTGCGGAAAACCGCCAAATCGAAGCTGATCTTGAGGCAGAAGAGCGCGAATTAACCGAATTGCGCGCCACCATGACGCCCGAGGAATTTCGCGGCCTTGCAAATACATTTGATGACAAGGTTCAGCGCACACGAGAAGTACAGGCAACCAAAGGCCGTGCTCTCACCCAAAAGCTGGATCAGGAGCGCGACGTGTTCCTTGCTGCGGCGGCGCCTGTGCTGGATGCCTTGATGCGTGACGCGGGAGCGGTTGTGATTCTGGAATTGCGGTCGGTTTTTGCTAGCGCGCCTGCAATCGAAATCACCGATGATGCCATCGCGTTACTGGATGAAACATTGGGCAGCGGAGCTGAGTGAGCGTGGCTTGCCCGGTGGCACGTTCCTTGATAGCTCCTATGACAACATCACGCAGAAGGAACCAGCATGAGCACCGAATTAAAGCGCGCTGACATTCAGACCATCCAACGCATCCTGCCGCATCGCTATCCCTTTTTACTTGTGGATAAAGTCGAAGAAATCAACGGCACGGAAACGGCGGTTGGCTACAAGAATGTGACAATGAATGAGCCGCATTTTCAGGGTCACTTTCCTGGCACGCCGATAATGCCCGGTGTCACCATCGTTGAGGCGATGGCACAGACGGCTGGTGTGATGATTGGTGTTGCGCTGGACCAAATGGATAAGGAAATGCTGATCTATTTCATGTCCATCGACAAATGCAAATTCCGCCGCAAGGTTGTGCCGGGTGATGTGTTGCGCATGGACCTCAAGACCCTGCGCGGCAAAGCGGGTGGTAAGGTCTGGCGATTTTCTGGCGTGGCCACTGTAGAAGGTGAAATGGCTGCCGAAGCTGAATTTATGGCGATGTTGGATTTGCCAAAATGAGCAACATCCACGCCTCGGCGGTGATTGAAGAGGGCGCACAGATTGACCCTTCTGCGCGGATTGGCCCCTTTTGTGTGGTGGGGCCTGACGTGGTTTTGGGACCTGACGTTGAACTGAAATCTCACGCGGTGGTAACCGGGCGCACTGAGGTCGGCGAGGGGAGTGTGATCTTTCCTTTCGCAGTGATTGGTGAAATCCCGCAGGATTTGAAATTCAAAGGCGAAGCCAGCACTTTAATCATTGGCAAACGCAACCGTATCCGTGAAGGGGTCACCATGAATTGTGGCACCCAGGGCGGCGGCGGTGTGACGCGTGTCGGGGATGACGGGCTTTTTATGACGGGTAGTCATGTGGCTCATGACGCCATTGTGGGTGACCGGGTGATTGCGGCAAATGGTGCGGCGATTGCGGGGCATTGCATCATCGAAGATGACGTTATCATTGGCGGATTGTCTGGCATCCACCAGTTTGTGCGCATTGGACAGGGTGCAATCATCGGGGCTGTGACAATGGTGACCAATGACGTGATCCCTTATGGTCTTGTGCAGGCCCCCCGTGGTGAACTGGATGGGTTGAACCTTGTTGGGTTGAAACGGCGCGGTGTGGCGCGCAGTGATATTACGGCGTTGCGTGCCGCGTTTCAGATGCTGGCACAGGGAGAAGGCACATTTCACGACCGCGCAAGGCGTTTGGGTGAAGAAACCGAGAGCGACTATGTCACGCAGATCGTCGAGTTCGTCATGTCCGATACAGGACGCCATTTTCTGACACCCAAATGAGCCTTGCATTGATCGCCGGTCGCGGGCGGTTGCCAAGCGAGGTTGCCCGCGCGCAAGAGGTACCGCCATTGGTTTGCGGATACGAGGGTGTTGCGCCGGAAGGCCTGGCCGTCGATCTGACCTTTCGGCTGGAGACGCTTGGGACCTTGTTGGTCACCTTGGGGGAAAAAGGCATTACGCAGGTTTGCTTTTGCGGTGGCATCGACCGGCCAAAGCTCGATCCATCCAAATTGGATAGCGAAACCATGGCGCTGGTCCCTTTATTTCAAAAGGCCCTTGCAGCGGGTGACAATGGGGCGCTGGCGATCCTCAAAGAGATCTTTGAGCAGACCGGATTTGAAGTTGTCGGGGCCGATGTCCTGTTGCCAGAGCTGATTGCGGAACAAGGGGTGCTTTCTCAAGCATGGCCTGATGCCCAGATGCGGCTTGATGCGGCGCGTGGTGAGGCTGTGCTGGCGGGGTTGGCCCCTTTGGACATTGGTCAGGCCTGTGTGATTGGCGCAGAGCAGGTTTTGGGTGTCGAAACCATGGGGGGGACTGATCACCTGTTGGCCACATTGCCACCAAATACGCCTTTGATGCGCGCGATCCTTTGCAAAGGTCCCAAGACGGGCCAAATTCGAGAGATTGATATGCCAACCATCGGGCCCGCCACAATAAAGGCCGCGCATGCAGCGGGGCTTGCGGGGGTTGTCGTGGATGAGGGGGACGTGATGATCCTTGAGGCGGCGCGCTGTGCGGCCTTGGCAGACGAATTGGGGCTGGTCCTGTGGTCGCGGCGCGGTGGCGCGCAATGAAAGTCTTTATCCTTGCAGGAGAACCATCGGGCGACAAGCTTGGCGGGGCGTTGATGGCAGGATTAAAGGCGCTCGAGACAGATATCACCTTTCAAGGGATCGGCGGCCCTGAGATGACGGCAAATGGGCTTGAAAGCCGCTTTGACATGGCTGAACTCAGTGTGATGGGGGTGGCCGAGATTTTGCCGAAATACCGGGCGTTGATGGCAAGGATCAATGAAACCGCAGAAGCCGTACTCGCGATGCAGCCTGATGTCCTGATCACGATCGACAGCCCTGATTTTTCGCTACGCGTTGCGCGCCGGGTCAAAGCAAAAAGCGCCATTCGGACGGTGCATTATGTGGCCCCGACGGTTTGGGCGTGGCGCCCGGGACGGGCAGAAAAGATGGCGCATTATGTGGATCATGTGCTGGCGCTTTTGCCGTTTGAGCCGCCTTATATGCAAGCGGCGGGGATGCGATGCGATTTTGTCGGCCATCCGGTGGTGGCAGAACCGGTTGCGACGCAAGAAGCCGCACAGGCGTTCCGCGCGCGCCATAACCTCGGCGAAGCGCCGCTTCTTCTCGTTCTGCCGGGGTCACGCCAAAGCGAAGTGGGGCGTTTGGGCCCGATATTTCAGCAGGTGGTGGCACGCCTACATCTTGAGAAACCGGAATTACGCGTGGTGATCCCGGCCGCGGCCCCGGTGGTTGGGGCGGTGCGGCGTTTGACACAAAATTGGGATCAAAAACCGCTTGTCTTGAACCCTTTTGACGGTGACGCTGCCGATCCAATGGCAGAGAAACGCGCGGCGTTTCGGGCCGCAGATGTTGCTTTGGCGGCGTCCGGAACCGTGTCGTTAGAATTGGCAGCAAGCCAGACACCCATGGTCATTGCCTATGATATGAACTGGTTAAGCCGGCAGATCATTGGACGGATGGTCAAGCTGGATACGGTGACGTTGGTTAATCTGGTCACACAAACCCGCAGTGTTCCAGAATTCATCGGGGTGAATTGTTTGCCCGGTCCAATAGCCGACGCTGTGTTGCGCGTGCTTGCTGAGCCTGACGCCCAAAAGGCGGCGATGGCGCAGAGCATCGTCATGTTAGGGCAGGGCGGTGAAGCGCCGGGACTACGGGCCGCGCGAGCCGTCCTTGAGGGAATGCAGGCCCATTGACCAGCCCAATTTAGGGCCTCTCGTACCCCGGTTAAGTTTGTCATATCTAGATCATGAACGCGCTGTATCTATCTGAAAGTGAATTCCTTTTCAGGATGAGGGTAATTCGTGACACACCAATAATGGACAAGCTGACAGCGCATGGGTGCGACTCCTGCTCTTTGGGTCAGGCCCCTAAGAGTCAAGTTGTTGTGCTTGGGTCATCAACACCTCACTGTTCTCCATTGCGTCCAGCCATGCGCTGGGAATCTCGGCCATGCCATACGCCGCTCCGGCAAGCGCACCGATGATCATCGCGCGGCCCGCACTGTCCCCACCACAGCGGATATTCATTTCAACAGCCTCTTGATATGAGGTTGTATTGGCCAGGATATGCCAGCTCAGAGGTGTGCCTTGATGCAGATGGCACGCCCGGTTGGTGACATCGCCATAAGCGATTGAGCCGAGATCAGATGTAAGCGCGTCTTGCAAAAGCGTTTCTGACTGTGCCGTGGCGTGCAGCGCGTCCTTTAGGGAGGTGCCATCGATGACAGAGGTCAACGTTGCTGCAATAATCGCGCTGTATCGGTTTGCTGTGTCATTGACGTTTGTCACTTCCATCGCGGCCTTGATCATAGCGGTGTCATTGCCGTGTTTGGCGAGGACGGCGGGCAGTGTTGTGATGGCTGGATGCTGGTCGTCATCGATCCCCGATGGGCTTAGGGTTCCGGCTGCGATATTGACCAAAGCGCCTCTTGTGGGGCGGTCAATATAGCCAACATAGGCACCACCGGGCCCAAAATGCGCAGCAAAGGCCGTTTGATATGCGGATACATCAAAACCACCATGGGCAAGGATTGATCTCATGGCGAGGCTTAGGGTCTCGCCGTATTGGCTTAACTGACCATCTCGACGCATCCCGTGGGCAAAGTAGGCAGGGACCCCTTCAAAATGCGCGCCATCAATCGGTGTGAATGCAGCCGGGCCGTCCCCGACGACCTGCGCGATGCGTTCCACATCATATAACCAATGCAACCCTAAACCCGCAGCATCAGCAGTTAGGGCACCCATCAAGGCGGAGGTTTTGGAGGTCATCTTGGATTTTCCTTCAGTACTTCGAGCGGCGCAGAATGTATTGCGCGGATATTGAAAACGTTGATCCTGGATCGATTTGTCTGGTTGCGATGGAGTGGCCTGGCGCCCTGCACACATCTCTTTTAGGGGAGTATCTCTTGAGCTGCTGTTCGAAGTCAAACCAATACGAGTAACGGATTAGTCAAAAACGCCATGATCACGTGGCCAACAATCTCTTCTTAATCAAAAGCAGCGTGCGATCCAATTCTTACACAATTTAGCTGCGACGAAAGCGAAACTGTCGCTAAATCGCGAACGTCTCTGCCGGTTTTCAAACGACTTGGGCGGGGGGCGATAGATGTTCAGGTTGTGGCATGTCGGATCGGCACCCATGTGCTGTCTGAATAGCAGGAGAACACTGCAGCATCCGATCATGGCCGTTGTTTGTCGCGCCAATTTGCCCGATTTCCCGGGGCCCGAGCGATGCCCGCACCAAAGAGCTACGCTTGGGGAGTATCCAACGCGGAAAGGATCAGCCCTTGTGAATCCATCCGCCGCCAAAGATACGACTGCTTTGCGGATCATAAAAGACACATGCCTGTCCGGGTGACACGCCTTCTTCTGCGGTCAGCAATTCAACCGTGGCCGTTGTATCGGAAAGCGGGCGCAGGATGGCGTCACGTGGGGGGCGGGTCGAGCGTACCTTGACCGCAATCGGCCATTCGGCTTGCGATGTCATCGGGGTATCCCCAAGCCAGTTGATTTCCCTAACCGGAATTGAGCGTGTCGCAAGCAGGCTTTTGGGGCCAACAACAACTTCCTTTCGATCGGCATCCAGTTTGACCACATAAAGCGGATCACTCAAACCACCAATGCCAAGCCCGCGGCGCTGGCCGATGGTATAGTGGATGATCCCTTCATGTTGGCCCAATACCGTACCTTGGGTATCAACAATATCCCCGGGGTCGGCCGCTTCGGGGCGCAATTTGCGGATGACTGATGCGTAATCTCCGTTTGGAACAAAACAGATGTCTTGACTATCGGGTTTCATGGCCACGCTCAGCCCATACTTTTCGGCCAATGCGCGCGTGTCATCCTTGGAGGGCAAATGCCCCAGCGGGAAGCGTAAAAAGTCAAGCTGTTCTGGGGTTGTGGAAAACAGGAAATAGCTTTGATCGCGGTTGGCATCTGCTGCTGCGTGCAACTGCGCACCTGACGCGCCCATTTTGCGCTGAATGTAATGGCCCGTCGCCATGCAATCCGCATCCAGATCGCGCGCGGTCTCCAGCAGGTCTTTGAACTTCACCCGTTCATTGCACCGAATGCAAGGAACAGGGGTCGCCCCCCCCAAGTAACTGTCAGCGAATTCGTCAATGACCGCGTCCTGAAAGATATTCTCGTAATCCAGTACATAATGCGGGAACCCCATGTCCTCGGCGACGCGGCGCGCATCATGGATATCAATGCCTGCACAACATGCGCCCTTTTTCGCCAAAGCGGCACCATGGTCATAAAGCTGTAGGGTGACGCCGATCACGTCATAGCCTTCTTCAGCCAACATAGCTGCAACGACAGAGCTGTCGACGCCACCTGACATTGCCACCACAACCCGCGTGTCAGCAGGGGCTTTGGCAAAGCCAAGCGAATTCATAGGCGGGGTTGTATCAAGGGGCATGGTGATCTCCGGGAGGTGTTAGGAGGGAATATAGGAAAATCCTAATTACTCACAAGGGGCATGCTTCATGTGGTGTTAACGGCGAATTGTGCAAGATCGCCGCGAACGATGAATGGATGGTACAGATGTATCTCAAGAAAGTTGATGGCCCCCGGTCCGTGACCCTAGCGGATGGCAGTATTATGAGCCAGGCAGACCTTCCGCCTGAAACCACGCGGCGTTGGGTCGCGTCACGCAAGGCTGCGGTGGTCCGCGGCGTGATTTACGGCCTAATCAGCCAGCCCGAGGCGCTGAAGCGATATCAAATCAGTGAAGATGAATTTCTAGAATGGGTTAGAGCCGTTACTGAACACGGTGAAGGGGCCCTGAAAGCGACAGCTCTGCAAAAATATAGGTAAGTTTTCGATAAAAACATAGACAACTCAAGGTTGTTGTTTTATTAATCATCATTACGGTAACGGGTGGTTAACCTTTTTTGTTCACGATCCATTCCAACGGCAAATGAGACCTATTGGAGAGAATGAATGCGTGTACTGCTCGTAGAAGATGACCCTACTACCTCCCGCAGCATCGAACTGATGCTGACACACGCCAATCTAAATGTATATGCGACGGATCTTGGCGAAGAAGGGATCGATCTGGCGAAACTCTATGATTACGATTTGATCCTATTGGACTTGGATCTTCCGGATATGAACGGGCATGAGGTGTTGCGCCAATTGCGGTTGAGCCGGATCGAAACACCCATTTTGATCCTGTCGGGCTCTGATGACACCGAAAACAAGATAAAAGGGTTTGGGTTTGGAGCAGATGATTACCTGACCAAACCTTTCCACCGCGAAGAACTGGTCGCACGTATTCATGCGATTATTCGCCGATCCAAAGGGCATTCCCAATCCGTGATCGAAACCGGTCAAATTGCTGTAAATCTAGATGCAAAAACCGTTTCTGTTGACAATCAAACAGTGCATCTAACTGGCAAAGAGTACCAAATGCTTGAACTTTTGTCGCTGCGCAAAGGGACAACCCTGACCAAAGAGATGTTCCTGAACCATCTCTATGGGGGTATGGACGAACCCGAGCTCAAGATTATCGACGTGTTTATCTGCAAGCTGCGCAAAAAGCTAAGCACTGCCACCGGGGGCGAAAATTACATCGAGACAGTTTGGGGGCGCGGATATGTTTTGCGTGATCCAGAGCCTGCATCGATTGAATTGGCAGCAAGCGCCTAAAGGGTTCCCGAAATCAGGAACGACAGTGTTTCTGACGCGGTCCTCAAAACGGGGCCGGGTCAGAGTCGGTAGAAATGGGTTTTCCTTAAGATGCGATCATCGCAACCTCCTGAGATTATCATCTAGACCTCCTCGGCCCCGCGACCTATCTCTTGTGGCAAAGAGATAGGACTGCTCCGAAAGGTGTGAAACAGATGACGTCACAGATCGCGGTTGAGGCGCTGACCAAGGAAGAAGCCAATCAGGAATTGGTACGGCTTTTCAAGGTTTTGACCCAAGCAAACGCCGACTATCATGGTGCTGATGCCCCGACGTTGGATGACGCGACCTATGATTTACTGAAACGCCGCAATACAGCGATTGAGACGCGGTTTCCAAGTTTAAAACAGGCCGGCAGCCCGTCAGAACAGGTAGGCGCGAGCCCGGCTGACGGTTTTTCCAAAATCTCACATGAAGTTCCGATGTTGTCTCTGGCGAATGCCTTTGACGCGGAAGATGTGGAAGAATTTGATACGCGGATTCGCAAATACCTTCGGCTGAGCCAAGATCAATCACTGATCTATACCGCCGAACCCAAGATCGACGGACTTTCCTTGTCGTTGCGATATGAGAGGGGTGTCTTGGTTCATGCTGTAACCAGAGGTGATGGGGCAGTTGGGGAAAATGTAACTGCCAACGCCCGTACAATAAAGGACATCCCCCAAAGGCTGACCGGCGCGCCTGCTGTTTTGGAAGTACGTGGCGAAGTCTACATGAGTCATGCTGACTTTGAAGCACTGAACGCCCGGCAAAATTCCTCGGGAGGCAAAACATTTGCCAATCCGCGCAACGCCGCCGCTGGATCATTGCGCCAATTGGACAGCAAGATCACCAAAGCGCGCCCATTAAGGTTTTTCGCTTATGCATGGGGGGCCCTGTCTGATCCGCTGTCTGAAACGCAGTTTGGGGCAATAGAACGTTTGGCATCGCTCGGGTTCTCAACAAACCCTTTAACGGCGCAATGTCAGGGGCCTTCTGCCCTGGTTGCTCATTACCGCGAGATTGAAATGCAGCGCGCGACCTTGGGGTATGATATCGACGGCGTTGTCTACAAAGTGAATGAGCTTGCTTTGCAAGACCGATTGGGGTTCCGATCTACCACGCCGCGTTGGGCCATCGCCCATAAATTCGCAGCCGAACTTGCCTGGACCTGGCTTACCGGGATCGACATTCAGGTGGGGCGTACCGGTGCCCTGTCTCCTGTTGCGCGGCTGGAGCCCGTGACCGTAGGTGGTGTTGTTGTCTCAAATGCGACCCTGCACAACGAGGACTACATTCAGGGCCGTGACAGCAAAGGCGCCGAAATCCGCGGAGGTAAGGCGATTCGCATTGGGGATTGGGTGCAGGTGTACCGTGCTGGTGACGTAATCCCCAAGATTGCGGACATAGATCTGAGCAAACGGCCCTCTGATGCGGCGGCCTTCGTTTTTCCGCAAACCTGTCCTGAATGTGAAAGCGACGCGGTGCGTGAACCGGGGGATGCTGTGCGTCGCTGTACAGGGGGTCTCATCTGTCCTGCCCAAGCGGTGGAAAAGCTCAAACATTTTGTGTCTCGCACGGCGTTCGACATCGAAGGTTTAGGGGCAAAACAGGTTGAACAATTTTATCATGACGGCTGGATCGCGGAGCCAGCGGACATCTTCAAATTGAAAGAAAACTACGGGGCAGGCCTTCAGCAGCTTAAGAATCGTGAAGGATGGGGAGAAAAATCAGCCGACAATCTCTTTCTCGCGATTGAAGAAAAACGCCAAATCCCATTGGGGCGCGTAATTTTTGCCCTTGGCATACGGCATGTCGGGGAAGCGGCGTCAAATTTGATCGCTTTGCACTATGGATCATGGGATGCCTTTGAACGCGCTGTTGATCAGGCGATGCCACGGGAAGGGAGCGCGTGGGAAGAGCTGATTGGTATAGACGGTTTAGGGACCGTGATGGTTGGGTCGTTGATTGGGGCGTTCGAACAGGCACGGGAACGGGCCTCAATTGATCGGTTGATCGCGCAATTGGAGGTGCAAACGGTTAAACGTGCGGACACCTCCCATAGTCCGGTGGCTGGTAAAATCGTGGTCTTTACCGGAACTTTGGAAAAGATGACACGGGCAGAGGCAAAGGCGCGCGCGGAACGGCTTGGGGCCAAGGTTTCGGGTTCCGTCAGTGCAAAGACTGATATTCTGATTGCGGGCCCGGGGGCGGGGTCCAAGGCCAAGAAGGCTGCGGATTTGGGGATTGAAACATTGGATGAGGACGGCTGGCTCAGCCTGATTGAGGGCGTATGAGCCAGCGGCCCGAACCGCTTTTCCCGCTGTTTTCCGGGCTTGAAACGCTTGAAGGCGTGGGCCCAAAAACCGCACTGAATTTTGCCGGGTTGGCGGTTGAAACCCCTCGGGACCTGCTGTTTACATTGCCTTATTCGGGCATTGACCGCAGTTTGCGGGAGACCCTTGAGGGCGCAATTTTACCGGCGACGCTGACCGTGGCCGTCACCATTGGGGCCCATCGTCCGGCGCGAGGGCGAGGCGGCGCGTACCGTATTCATGTAGAGGATGCTCAGACAAGTTTCCAACTGGTCTATTTCCATGCGCGGGGGGATTATCTGGAACGTCAGATGCCAGAAGGCACGCGGCGCATTGTGTCGGGCCGGGTCGAGTTGTTTGATGGTGTCGCTCAAATGGTGCACCCCGATTTTTCGGTCCCCGAAGAAGAAGCCGGCAGCATTCCTGCGTTTGAGCCTGTGTACCCCCTTACAAGTGGCGTGACGCAGAAATTGATATTCAAGGCGACGCGGGCTGCAATGGCCCGGACGCCGGATATGGCCGAGTGGATTGACCCTGCACAAAAAAAACTGGCGGGATGGCCAGATTTTGAAGACGCGGTAAGGTCGGCACATAATCCCGTGACCTTGTCCGATATTACACCAACGGCCCCGGCGCGCGAACGGTTGGCTTATGATGAATTGTTTGCCCATCAGATCACTTTGGCTTTGGCCCGAAATCGCGACCGACGCGCGCAAGGGCGATCTACTGTTGGGCAAGGCAATCTGCAAAACAAAGTGTTGGCATCGTTGCCCTATGATCCAACCGCTGCGCAAGCCAGAGCGGTAACTGAAATCACGGCTGATATGGCGACGCCTCAGCGGATGAACCGATTGCTGCAGGGGGATGTTGGGGCAGGTAAAACATTGGTCGCGTTCATGGCGCTGTTGCGGGCGGTCGAAGGGGGCGGGCAGGGCGTGTTGATGGCGCCAACAGAAATTCTGGCGCGTCAACACCTTGCTGGCTTGCGTCCGCTTGCCGAAGAAGCTGGCGTTGTGCTGGAGATTTTGACCGGGCGCGATAAAGGCGGCGAACGCAAAGCGAAGTTGGAGGCACTGGCCAATGGCAATATTCAAGTGCTTGTTGGTACCCATGCGGTGTTTCAGGCGGACGTGAATTTCAAAGATTTGCGCCTAGCTGTCGTGGATGAACAGCATCGGTTTGGGGTGCGGCAACGGCTCGAATTGGGCAAAAAGGGTGATCGCGCTGATGTTTTGGTGATGACGGCGACGCCAATTCCACGGTCTTTGGCACTGGCGCAATATGGCGACATGGATGTGTCGGTGTTGGATGAAAAACCGCCCGGGCGACAGCCAATCAAAACCGCCCTGGTGCGCACGGACAGGATTGATCAGGTGGTCGATCGTTTGCGGGCGGCGATTGCAGAGGGGCGGCAATGTTATTGGGTCTGCCCGCTGGTCGAAGAAAGCGAAATCAGTGACCTGATCGCGGCAGAGGATCGGTTTAAACGGCTGCGGGCGGCGTTGGGTGAAGGTGTTGTCGGGCTTGTCCACGGACAGATGCCGCCTGCGGACAAAGACGCTGCGATGTTGGCATTTCAGACCGGCCAAACGCAGGTATTGGTTGCGACGACTGTGATTGAGGTGGGCGTGGATGTGCCTAATGCGACAATCATGGTGATCGAGCGGGCCGAGACCTTTGGTTTGGCACAGCTGCACCAACTGCGCGGCCGTGTTGGCCGTGGAAAGGGCGCGTCGACCTGTTTATTGATGTACCAACATCCGCTTGGGGAAACCGGGCAGAAACGTCTGGAAGTATTGCGTGAGACCGAAGATGGATTTGTGATTGCTGAAACTGACCTTCAGATGCGCGGCTCTGGTGACTTGATCGGGACGGCGCAGTCAGGCGTGCCACGCTTTCGGGTTGCTGATCTGGAACGGCAGGCGGCATTGATGGCAACAGCGCAATCAGACGCCCGCAAATTGTTAACCGATGATCCAACATTAACCTCTGAGCGAGGCGAGGCGGCGAGGCTCCTGCTTTGGCTCATGCGGCAGGACGAGGCAATTCGTTTGATATCAGTGGGTTAAGGTGGTACCTACCATTTTGTTCGCAAATGTTCCCAAAAAGTTCTTTACAGACGGTTAATAAAATGAGAACAAAGAGGCAACAAAGACGGAGGCACTGATGACAACGCTTAAGACACTCAAAACCATCGCGACGCGGTCCCAAGATACACTCTTGCAAGATGCGGTTGGTGCGGCGGCTTTGGTCGTCCTACTTGTTGGAGGTCTCTATCTGCCGGCTTTTGTTTGATTTCTGCCTGCGCTCTTATGCCAGCATTGCCTTATGCATCCGTCCCAATGATGCAACCGACTGACACTGCCTGTCCATGATCGGTTTTCGGGTTTCTCGCCCAAAGGTTTTGCCGGGTCCCACATAAGAAACGCTTTCCTTGCGCCGCCATCCTTCCCCGGATGTGCGGCGTTTTTTTTGCGTCGGAGTACCTGTGTTTAGCTGTCTTGCGCGTCTGCAGGGGTCAGAACCTGCTCCATCGCTTCGACAATGGCTTCCATGCTTAGCATGATCGATGCATGGCGGTTCTTGTATTCAGCAGCGGGTTGCAGCACCTCAAACCCGTCAAAAGGGGCCGTGGGAATGCCGCCTTTCCCTTTCAACATGGCCTTCAATGCGTCCCGCCCTTTGGTTATGTCCGCTAAGCTGGCACCAACGGAGCCTGCGCCTGCGACGGCTGCAGCTGCTTGACCAAGGGCGCAGGCTTTTACGTCCTGCCCCAAATCTGTCAATTTGCCATCGGTGACAACGACATCAATAGTGACTGTTGATCCGCACAACGGCGAGCGACGTTTAACCGTGGCTTGGGGGCTATTCAGACGACCCAGATGAGGGATGTCCGCGGCCAAGGCCAAAATACGGGACGAATAGAGTTTGATCAGATCGGTTTCACCCGACATGGCTGTTTCCTTTGTCTGTTGTTGCCTACATAAGCACCCTGAGCACAGATGCAAAACTTTTAAGGACAAGTGTCGCCATGCCTTTTGATCCAAACACCCTGACTTTCAACGATGCGGGGCTTATCCCGGCAATTGCACAGGATCATATCACCAAGGACGTGCTGATGCTGGCGTGGATGAATGCGCAGAGTATTGCCCAAACATTAGAAACGGGTCGCGTGACCTATTGGAGCCGGTCACGTTCGGCGTTTTGGGTCAAGGGAGAGACCAGCGGGCATGTGCAAAAGCTTGTCGATTTTCGGTTCGATTGTGATCAGGATTGTTTGTTGGTGATGGTCGATCAAACTGGCCCGGCGTGTCACACCGGGCGGCCAAATTGTTTTTACAACGCGGTTCGGGATGATGAGGTCGTCGAGCTTACGCAGCCAATTTAACTTCACTGGTCGGGTTAAATATTACTCCTAAGCGCTTGTTAAAGATATAATATCTGAAATCGTCTTACCAATATCGCGATAGTGTGAAATCGCGCGGGCATCATCACGTTTGGCCAATCGTTTCCCAGCTGCGTCACGTATCAATCTATGGTGATGATAGATCGGCGTTGGCAGGCCCAGCAAAGATTGCAGCACCACATGGATGTAGGTTGCTTCAAATAGATCCGCGCCCCTGACAACATGGCTGATATCCTGAGCGGCATCGTCTAAAACCACCGACAAATGATACGATGTGCCCATATCCCGACGGGCGAGCACTGCGTCACCCACATGGGTCAGCAACATCTTAGGATCAATGTGGTGATGGGCCGGTGTGACACCGGTTTCTTCAAAGGACAGCGGCTGCGTCAATGTTGCCAATGCTTGTGCCATATCCAACCGAAGCGCCATGTCTTGAGGGCGCTTACCCGTCCGATTGGCCGTTTCCCGACACGTACCGGGGTAAACGACCCCATCAGGTCCCAACAAAGGCGCGCCTTCTTGGGGGGCGGAGGTCGCAGCAGCGATATCAGCCCGCGAACAGCTGCATGGATACAAAAGACCGTGATCCCATAGACGATCCAACGCATGGCCGTATGCCTGTTGCCGCTCAGATTGCCGCATGACAGGTAAGGACCATTGCAAACCGAGCCAGCGCAAGTCCTCAAAGATCAGCGCCTCCCATTCCGGGCGCGCACGGCTTTGATCGATATCTTCTATGCGCAGTAAAAACTCCCCCTCATGAGCCTGCGCCAAATCATAGGCGAGCATCCCAGAATAGGCATGACCCAGATGGAGCGGGCCCGTCGGGGATGGTGCAAATCTTGTGCGAAAGGTCACGTTTTTTCAAGGATATAGACGTTGGACATCATTCCTAAGCCGGGCAAATGATCGCCCCTTTCACGCAACAGGAGCCGCGCCGCTTTGCGGTCTGTCCATTGTGCCACGCGCGCTTCGTGTTTGGGATCTTCGAGCGTGTGATCGTTGAATGAAAACACCAGACGTCCGCCACGGGGCAAAGCCTCCATCAATGTGTCCAAGACATCGATAGGGGCGGCTCCGGCACCGATCACGCCAATAGCCGCAATGGAACGATACGCGCCCGGAACCAGTTCCGCATCGCCGGAAACCAGTGTCAAATTGCGGTAAACGTCCTTTGCATCAGCCTGTGCCAGCATTTCAGCGGACAGATCGATGCCATCTATCATGTTGAAACCACTCAGTTTAAGAGCCAATCCCGACAATCCGGTACCACATCCAAAATCAAGCAGGGGCGCGGACAAATCCTGTGTCACATGTGCCAACGTCGCAGCGCATCGCCCCGGAGTAGCATAGCCATTTTCTGCAACCTCGGCCTCGTAACTGGTGGCCCAGGCATCATAGATCTGCCGTGTCTCGTCTTCGCCCCGCGCGGCATAGACTTTATCTAGAAAAGTATCTGTCATGAGATAATCATCTATGCAGGCACCACATCTCTGTCCAGCCACGCCTGCCAGTCAATCTTGGCACGGTCTGTATACGCTTTGTAGCGATCCTTGCGCCCGCGCCGCCCGCTCTTTAGGCCTTCAACCGGAGGAAACAGCCCGAAATTCACATTCATCGGCTGAAAGGTCTTTGCCTCCGCACCCCCGGTAATATGTTTGATCAACGCACCCATTGCTGTGGTGTCCGGAGGGGAACATATCGGTTTTTCCAAAATCTCGGCTGTGGCCATTTGGCCCGCCAAAAGCCCCATCGCTGCACTTTCCACATATCCCTCAACACCGGTGATCTGCCCGGCAAATCGGACATTCGGACGCGTGCGCAGGCGCATCTGGTCATCCAATAAGGTTGGAGAGTTGATAAATGAATTGCGGTGGATGCCGCCTAAACGGGCAAATGAGGCGTCTTCAAGTCCCGGGATCATTTTGAAGACTTCGGTTTGTGCGCCATACTTCATCTTGGTTTGGAACCCGACAATATTATACAATGTTCCCAACTTGTTATCGCGCCGCAATTGCACCACGGCATAAGGTTTGTCATCGGGCGCATGCGCATTCGTCAGGCCAACAGGTTTCATCGGACCAAAGCGAAGCGTTTCGCGTCCGCGTTCGGCCATCACCTCAATCGGCAGGCACCCGTCAAAATAGCCGGCCGTTTCACCTTCACGGAATTCGGTTTTGTCAGCAGCAAGCAAGGCATCGATGAACGCCTCGTATTGCTCCTTATTCATTGGGCAGTTGAGATAGGCGAGACGTTCTTCCTCGGTTTCGCCTTTGTCATACCGCGATTGCATCCACGCCCGGTCCATATTGATGCTGTCAAAATAGACAATCGGGGCAATGGCATCAAAAAACGCCAAAGCATCCGCACCTGTTTGTTCCGCAATCGCTGTTGCCAATGCACCCGAGGTCAGCGGACCTGTGGCAATGATCCAATGGCCTTCAGCGGGGATTTCCGTGATTTCACCATATTCAACGGTCACGTTCGGGTGGGCCATCAACGCATCCGTCACCGATTGCGCAAACGGATCGCGATCCACAGCCAAGGCCCCTCCGGCTGGCAGGCGATGTTTATCAGCTGTGGCCATGATCAGGCCATTCGCTGCGCGCATTTCCCAATGCAGCAGTCCAACAGCATTCTGTTCCGAATCGTCCGAGCGAAACGAATTGGAACAGACCATTTCGCCCAATAGCTCGGTTTGATGCGCAAATGTGCCGACCTTGGGTCGCATTTCGTGGATCACCACCTGAATGCCTGCGTTAGCCGCCTGCCAGGCGGCCTCTGATCCGGCCATGCCGCCGCCAATGATATGGAGTGTCTGTGTCATAAAAGCGATGTAGGGCAGGGGACACAGACGCGCAACAGCCATATTTGACACGCGCCGGTCTGTATTAGGAGGAGAATTTGGGGTCGCCGCTGCGGGAATGGTCGATCAGTGAGAGGCTGATCTGGAGGGACCTTCCGCCCACGGCGACCCAAATTTGTCAGAGCATCCTTGCTCTGTCACAACATTGCCCCAATTGTGCCCGAATTGATAGGATAGATTTCGCAACAATGGTTAACGAGAATCGAAACAATCATTGTTCCCACTCAGGGGGGCGTTTTTGCAGGAAGGCATCTATTCCTTCTGCCGTGTCGTCTCGCAACATATTTTGCACCATAACATCGCCGGCATAGGCATAGGCGTCTGCGGTTGGCAGGGCGATCTGAGTGTAAAACGCCTCTTTCCCGATCTTTACGGCTGCGCCCAATTTTGATGCGACCAAATCAGCAAGCCGGTTGGTTTCCTCTGCCAGCTTATCCTCAGGCACCACGCGATTGATCAAACCCAATGTCTCAGCCCGCTCGGCTGAGATGAACTCTCCGGTGGTGAGCATTTCAAATGCCTGTTTGCGTGCGATGTTGCGGGTCAGGGCAACCATTGGTGTTGAGCAAAACAGCCCGATGTTCACACCATTGACGCCAAAACGGGTTGTTTGCGCCGCAACCGCCATGTCGCAGGTGGCAACCAATTGGCATCCCGCAGCCGTGGCAATGCCGTGCACCTGCGCGATGACGGGTTGGGGCATCGACTGAATGCGGGTCATGACACGGGTACAACGCTCAAACAGATCTTTGAACGCCGCAGCCCCACCATCCTTGGCTTGGCGCATTGCCGTCATCTGGCGCAGATCATGGCCCGCACAAAATGCTTTGCCCCTTCCAGACAGGGTGACAACCCGTGTGCTGGTATCTTGTGCCACCAGATCCAACGTGTCTTGCAACGCCGCCAACATCTCATCTGACAGCGCATTCAGGCGTTCAGGCAGATTCATTGTCAGGTGAGTTATGCCACCACGTTGCGTCACATCCAAAATTGCCATCTTGCCTCTCCCTGAAGTCTGCTCAATCCTAACTCCAGAAAAAAGCGGAGAACAAGCATGGCGCCCAAAATGACTGCAACAGAGTTGAACGCGTTCATGTCGCAGGTGTTCAAACAGGTTGCTGATGATTTCCATGTAGATCATGTGGGCGAGGGCGAAATCACCATGCGCTTGCTGACCTCGGAAAAACATCTGCGCCCGGGTGGCACAGTTTCTGGTCCCTCAATGTTTGGCTTGGCTGATGTCGCAGCCTATGTTGTGACACTGAGCCAGATTGGCCCAAAGGCGCTGGCCGTGACCACGAATTGCTCCATTGATTTCATGCGCAAACCGGTGGCTGATGTGCCGTTGATCGCAAAGGCGCGGTTGTTGAAATTGGGCAAGCAATTGTCGGTCACAGATGTGTTGCTTTTCTCAGAAGGGATGGCAGAACCGGTTGCCCGGGCCAGTTTGACCTATGCCATTCCCCCTAAATCTATGGGGTAAGGCTGGCAGCGCGGTAAGCGAAAAATGGGCCGGGGATTCCCGGCCCAGTTAGAAGAGGTCTGGCGGATGCCACGGGGATGTCACACCCGCCAGAACACGCGACAGGACTCATAGTGAGCTTCTGTCGGTGTTAACCCCACATCGTGCAGCAACCACGGATCGAGCTTGGCCAAAGCGATCCTTGTACGACGACGAGTGGCCCATGTTGTCACCAGCACCGCAAACTTCACCGCCATTACCGCAACGATTGGCGTTCCTGGTTCGGATAGGATGCTGAGAGCATCATTTGAGATTGTACTGGTGTGTGTCATGGGAAATCTCCTTGCAAAATGTATTGACACAATGTAGCGATTGCTACAATTTATAAGTACGATAAATGATACAAAGCTGCTAGGGAAACATTGTATTGCGTACAATTTCTGGAGAATTGCGGAAGATGACGGGGTCTTGCGGGGTGACTACGGTCGCATTGATCCGAATGCTCGCCATGCAATACGGCTTGCAGGCCGAAGGGCGTTCCAGAGATCAAGGGAGACCTGAGAATGGAGCGGCGCCCATCTATCTCTTTGAAAAAGGGGAAAAATGGGCCGGGAACTCCCGGCCCAGTCAGAAGAGGTCTAGCGCGCGCAACGGGAAAGTAACCGCGGCCAGAACACAAAGCAGCAACGAAATATGCAACCGCCCGTGTGACATCCACGTTCAAGATTGTGTCGATCGCCCCTATGACAAAACGACCAAAACAATCAGGCGCGTGGCCCTGAACTTTGCTAAAACTACGCTATTTGCGACTGGGACAGCCAAAAATAGCGCGATTAGCGCAGTGGGATATGCATGTTCTTCCGATGAAATGATCCGATATGGACCAGTAAATTAAGTGATATCAAAGTTAGTGTTATAAATCGTGTGCCGTACTATGATTGAAAAGGTACAATGGAACTCAGATGGGTGCTAGGGAAATATTGTAATGGATACAATTTGGTCATCGCAAACGCTTAACTCAGCCAAGCCCAAATATAAGGCCGTTGTGACAATGATCCGCGATCAGATTGCAGTTGGCGGGCTCACTGTTGGGGAAAAACTGCCGCCGGTGCGCGAACTGGCGTGGCAACTGAAGATTACGCCGGGCACCGTTGCGCGGGCCTATACTGTGCTGACAGATAGCGGTGTCCTATTGGCCGAAGTGGGGCGGGGCACCTTTGTGGCTGATCCACAGGCCAGCATGGACGCAGACATGCCGTCTGTGCCATTGAATCTGATCGAGATCGATTCTGTTCCTCATAACGCCGATCGCCAAAGCGATACGGTGAATTTCTTTTCTCCACACCTGCCCAATGGCGGTCAAGCAGAGTTGATCCGCAGGCTGTTGGCTGAAATTGCGCCCAACCCTCCATCAGGTGTGATGCATTATCCATCCCGCATCAGCGCCAAACCCGCCAGAGAAGCGATGGTACAATGGTTGGTCGGAACGCCAATTGGCCAGATCGACGAACGTGACATCGTATTGTCGCACGGCGGGCAAAACGCCATATTGCTGGTCTTTCAAACCATCCTCAGAGGTCGGCGACCCACCGTTTTTGTAGAAGAACTGGCGTATCCCGGTTTTCGTCGGGCTGCCGAGCTGGTGCGGGCCGAAGTTGTATCGATTCCCTGTGATCAGGACGGCATCTTGCCAGAAGCGCTTGCCGCCGCCGCTGAGCGCCACCCGGAGGCCCAGATTCTTTGTACCTCACCTGAGGTGCATAGCCCGACCTGTGGATTCACCCCAATGGATCGGCGTCACGAATTGGTCGAGGTGTGCCGCAAGGCTGACCTGCAGATTTTGGAAGATGATTGTTACAGAATGGGGCAGGCGGATGGTGTGTCTTATCGCCGTTTGGCGCCGGAACGCGGTTGGTACGTTACATCCGTGTCCAAAACAATCACACCAGCCTTGCGCATCGGCTGTGCAATTGGGCCGCGCGGCATGTCGGCCGCGCTACATCGCTCTGCCGAACATGGCTTTTTTGGTCTTGCCACGCCGATGATAGATCTGACGGCTGCATTGCTGGCACATCCCCAATTGCCAGAGATTATGGAAAGGTCCCGTCATGGGGTTGAGAAATACGTCAAGATTGCCGTGAACACTTTGGGCAGCTTTGATCTGTTGTGGCGAACCGATGTGCCGTTTCTTTGGTTGCATCTGCCCCAAGGCTGGCGGGCTTCGGCCTTTTGTCAGGCGGCCGAAAAACAAGGCATCCAAATCCGCGCCGCCGAAGAATTCGCAAGCCGCGATGCCCAATCCCCTCATGCGGTCCGTATTGCAGTGAATGGTGCCGTATCATTAAGCAGATTTGAACGCGCCATGGAAAAATTGCGTGACATGTTGGAGAATCCACCGGAGCAAATATCTGTTTGAGCGTGGGGTATTATAATACCTAATTTTTAAGTCACTGTTTTTGAAAGATTAATCGGATATACCGACGCTTGACGCTGACTGTGCGGTCTTTATAACCCGCTCATCAAATACGTGCGTCGCGGTCTTGCGGCTCTCTGACCCGTTAAACAGGAACAACCGATGAAAACCTTTTCTGCAACACCGGCAGACATCGACAAGAAATGGATCATCATTGACGCCGAAGGCGTCGTGCTGGGCCGTCTTGCGTCAATTGTTGCCATGCGCCTGCGCGGCAAACATAAAGCCTCTTTTACACCCCATATGGATTGTGGCGACAACGTCATCATCATCAACGCTGAAAAAATCCAGATGACTGGTAAAAAGCGGGATGAAAAATTCTATTGGCACACCGGCCATCCCGGCGGCATCAAAGAACGGACCAAAGCACAGATCCTTGAGGGTGCGCATCCGGAACGTGTTGTAACCCTTGCGGTTAAACGCATGTTGCCCGGCAACCGCCTGAGCCGTCAGATCATGACAAACTTGCGTGTCTACGCCGGTTCCGATCACCCCCATGAGGCGC
The DNA here is from genome assembly GCA_039986635.1 of Sulfitobacter sp. Taxonomy (GTDB): domain Bacteria; phylum Pseudomonadota; class Alphaproteobacteria; order Rhodobacterales; family Rhodobacteraceae; genus Sulfitobacter. Next base: position 87,095 of record JBDWQI010000254.1, on the reverse strand, counting down.
AAAGCCCCGAAGTTCTGGACGTCAAAGCCATGAACAAGAAAAACACCCGGAGCGCATAAAGATGTCCGATGAAATCAAAACACTCGAAGACCTCGCAGAGGTTGTGACCGAGGACAGCGGTGTTGTTACCGCCACGCCTGAGGTTGAACTGGCCCCCCGTGATCCCGTCCGCGATGAACTGGGTCGGTCCTATGCCACAGGCAAACGTAAAGATGCGATTGCCCGCGTTTGGATCAAACCAGGTTCTGGCAAGGTCACCGTGAACGGCAAAGAGCAGAACGCGTATTTTGCCCGTCCCGTTCTTCAGATGATCCTTGCGCAACCGTTTGGGATCACCAACACCGAAGGTCAATTTGACGTCTATGCAACTGTCAAAGGTGGCGGTCTGTCTGGTCAGGCTGGCGCGGTAAAGCATGGTATTTCCAAAGCCTTGCAGCTTTATGACCCGTCTTTGCGCGGTGCATTGAAAGCGGCTGGCTTCTTGACCCGTGACAGCCGTGTGGTTGAACGTAAGAAATATGGTAAGGCCAAAGCGCGTAAGAGCTTCCAGTTCTCCAAGCGTTAATCTCGGTTGCATCAAAACCAAGTTTGAAAGAGCCTGCACGCATGTGTGGGCTCTTTTGCTTTTGGGGGCGCGACATTGGGGGCCAAAATGAGAACTTTGATCATCCTGGGTGTGATGGGGCTGTGGTTCCTTGTTGGGGTCTTGGTTGGCCATACCAAGGCTTTCCCATTTGATGTCCTGCGCGCCGCGAAAATTGCGATTTTGGGGCCCGACCTTACACCGGATCCAGCAGGTGTAGCCCGCAGCGGTCTTTTTGACAGCTTTGTACGGGACGTCGATGTCGTGATGATTGGGGACAGCCTAACGGCGCGCGGCACCTGGTCCGACATCTTTCCGCAGAACACCATCACAAATCGAGGCATTGGCGGGGATCGTGCAGATCAAGTGCTGGCACGTTTGGATGCGATTTTGGCAACGAAACCGGATCATGCCTTTGTTATGATTGGAATAAATGACATTTTCGCCGGTAGAGAACAGCAAGATATCCTGGCAGATATAGAGGCCATTCTCAAAGAATTGGGGCAGGCCGGTGTTGCAGTCTATCTGCAATCGACGCTGGAGTGTTACGAAGAGATCTGCGCCGACAATCGCGAGGCGGTGCTTGCCTTGAACATCGGATTGCGCCGTTTAGCCGAGCAATCCAACATCCCGTTCATTGATGTGAACGCTCAAGTATCGGATGGCGGGGGCTTGCGCCTTGATCTGACCCATGACGGCATCCATCTTAATGCGCACGGGTATGCGCTCTGGCGGGACATGTTGATCCCATACATGCCAAATTAGATGTCGTCACCCTGCACCAGCCCCAAGCCACGCAGGTAAATGCCGATGCCGGTTTCCAGCAGGTCCTCGGGTGGGAACGGGGAGGCTCGCCCCGGTGAGTTTCGTGCAAAAAGTTCGACAACACCGTGACTTAATGCCCAGATATGCGCGCTGAACATAGAGGCAGGGGGGCGTTTATCCTCGGGGATATGTTGGCTCAGATCAGTTGCCGCTTTTTCCAAGACCCCATTTGCGCGGTTCGCAACAAGGGCCAAATCCGGCGTGCGGTTGACCGATATGCCACTTTCGAACATGGCGATGTAATGACCGGGGTATTTGCGCGCAAAAGCCAGATAGGCCCGTCCGGTTGCTTCAAAAGCTTTCAACGCAGACGGTTGCCCCGATTGATAGGCGAATTCCATCAGATCGGCGAAAATCTCGTAGCCCTGTTGTGCAGCTTCGGCAATCAGGGCCTCTCGGCCATCGAAATGGCGGTAAACTGCAGCCGGCGTTACACCGGCCTGTTTGGCGGCCTCGGACAATGTGAACCCGGTTGGGCCACGCGCTTCAATCAGTTCAAGTGCGGCATTGGTTAAGGCCTGCCGTAAATTGCCGTGGTGATAACCTTTCTTAGGCATCCCAGATATCCGGCCCGCCACAGATCCCTGTGTCGATTATTCCCAGCGCTTTTGGGTCTTTGATATTGTAGTCAAACGCGTCCAACACCGTGCGGATTGCATTGAGCCGAGCGCGGCGTTTGTCATCAGACCTCACAACGGTCCAAGGCGCATGGGCAGAATGGCTTTTAGAAAGTGTCTCGCGGATGGCATCGGTATAGGCATCCCATTTCCCAAGCCCTTTGACGTCGATCCCGCTCAATTTCCATTGCTTCAAAGGATCGCTTTCGCGGGCCAACATCCGTCGCAATTGTTCAGCGCGTCCGACATTGAGCCAGAACTTGAACACATGCACCCCGTCATCCATCAACATCTCTTCAAAGGGGGCAACCTGTTTGAAAAAATGTTCCCGTTGTTTTGGTGTGCAAAAGCCAAAGACATGTTCAACCACCCCCCGATTGTACCACGAACGGTCGAAAAACACCATTTCACCAGCGGATGGTAAATGTTTGATATAGCGCTGAAAATACCATTCCGTCTGTTCGGTTTCTGTCGGTTTGGACAAGGCAACAACCCGCGCTGCACGAGGGTTCAGATTGGCGCGAAACCGGCTGATTGTGCCGCCTTTACCCGCGCCATCGCGACCTTCAAACACACAAGCGATCCGGGTTCCCGTCTGACGGGCCCAAGCCTGAAATTTGACCAGTTCGATCTGTAGTCGGGCCATTTCTTTTTCATAAGACTTGCGCGTCATCCGCTGCGAATAAGGATAGCTGGACGATAGGATATCGCCCTTTTTGGCACCTTTCACCTCCGCGCGAATGGTATCGGGCGCGTCATCATTGAAAAAGGCGTTGATCGCGCCGTCAAAAGGCAAGTCCATGAAGACCTCCGGTTCACAACTCTCTGGCTTCTATATGGGATGTTAATCGGATTAACGCAAACCCGCACGTAGGGCGGCACGTTCAATTGCAGCCACAACCGCCTCTGGGGCGGTGTGTTGCGGCATATGTCCTTGACCTTCAAGCACTTCTAAATTGCCGTTTGGCACATCCTTCATCAACACTTGGGCATGAACGGTCAGGGGCACGATTGTATCAGCATCACCGTGTACCGCTTCTATGGGGAGGGTCAGTGTGCCATATTCCTTTTGCATTTCAACAACATGCGGACGCAGGGCATTCACCTGCTGCGCATTTGCACGTGTGCTTTCGCGTCGCAATGTCAGGCCCGTACCAATATGTTCTGCATAGCCTTCGGGCGCGGCCTGTGGTTTGAAAATGGCATCAATGCTGCGTGCCACATAGCTTTGGGGTAAAAACGCTGTGATCAACGGCACAACAAGCGCGCCGCCAAAGGTTGAGCCGAAAGTGCCATAGGTCCACCCCAAATCCCCCGGCCAAGGCTCTGCCACGGCGGATACCAATACCAATGCGGCGGTTTGCTCTGGACGGTTTAGCCCCCAAGCAAGCGCAACAATGCCGCCAAATGAATGACCCAGCACAATCGGATTTTTCACCCCGATCTGATCCGCAGCTCTTTGCAAAAATGCGGCTTGTTCTTGTGGCGATTCTTCAGCGTTGTTCCATGCGCCGCCATGACCGGGCAGGCGGCCCGACCAGCCTAGACCGGGCCGATCAAACAAGATCACGCGGTAGCGGTCGCTTAACCGCGCTGCGAAACTTAGCGTAAGATCGTTTAAATTGCCGCTGGCCCCATGTAACATCACCAGATCCGGCCCGTTGCCGATAATCTTGTAATGTACTTTGACGCCGTCAACCTGCGTGAATTCTCCTGCCGCCGGGTTGTTCGCTATTGCTTGTCTCTCGCGCATTGTTGCGCGCCATTGGGTCAGCGCGACCAATCCCAAAAGGACAAGACCAAGCAAAACCAAAGCGCGGATCATGTGCCGCCAATGAGCGTCATATCAAACGGCGTGGATTGGTATATCTCGTTGATCCAATTGCCATAAAGCAGATGCGCATGACTGCGCCACCGGTTCATTGGCACACGGGCTGGGTCGTTGTCCGGATAGTAATTCCCCGGCACATTGATCGGCGTACCTTCATCCACATCACGGTCATATTCCTGCTTTAACGTGTCGCTGTCATATTCGAAATGGTTAAAGACATACAGCGCGCGGTGCTCTGAATCCTCAATCAGACAGGGGCCAACATCGTCGCTGCCAAGCAGGGTCTTTAGCCCCGGTTTCGTGTCCACTTCATTCTGGCGCATCTCTGTCCAGCGCGACACAGGCATTACACATTCATCGGAAAAACCGCGCAAATAGGGCGATGACGGGTCAAGGTTGCGGTGTCGGAAACAGCCAAAAGCTTTGTGATCAAGGATGTGTTTTTTCAGGCCGTGGAAATGGTTGATCATCGCCATGCCTCCCCAGCAGACACCGAAGGTTGAATGGACGTTGGTCTGTGTCCAATCCATCACTTGGGTTAGTTCTTGCCAGTAATCGACGTCTTCAAAAGGCAGATGTTCGATCGGGGCGCCGGTGACGATCAGCCCATCATATTTTTCGTTCCATACCTCACTGACAGGGCGATAAAAGCTCTCCATATGGGCCGCCGCAGTGTTGCGGGTTTGATGGTCAGACATACGCAACAGGGTGAGTTCTATCTGAAGCGGTGTTGCCCCGATCAAACGGGCAAACTGGGTCTCGGTTTGAATTTTCTTTGGCATTAAATTCAACAACGCGATCCGCAGGGGCCGGATATCCTGCCGGGCTGCCATTTCTTCGTCAACCACCATCACACCTTCGCGCGTCAGCACGTCAAAGGCAGGGAGTGTGGAAGGCAGTTTGATAGGCATAGGATTAGTCCAATATTATGAAGAGGTTTAGATAAGGTGCTGTTTAGGTGACGCCAAGGGGGGAAGCGTCACAAGACGGCGAGGGCTGTTACATGTCGATCTGCGTAGCGATCAGGTCAACAAAATCAGCCTGTGATTGAAGCGCATTAATTTGATGCGGGGTAATCGTAACACCCCATTTTGCCATGGCTTCATAGCGGGGCTGACGATGAGACAGCGCCAAAGCATAGGTCCAGCGGACGAATTCGTCTGGATCAACGTCGCTTTCTATGACATTGTTTTCGTTCAAATACTGGTTCCAAACGCGCAAAAGGAATTCGGGCTGATAGGCCATTGGTTTAGGTGCGCGATCAAATCGGCGGATCAACTCTTGTGTGTGGGCCTCATCGCCTTTGATCCAAACCAGCAAACATTCCTCAGACAAAGCCTTTAGAAGCGCATCATCTGGATCATCTGCATCAACCCATTCGCAGATGGACCCACCTGTATCGCAGATAAAGTGATCATACCCATAAAGCGACTTTGCCCGATCCGCGAAATGCGCGGTGTCGCGCAAGGCTGCAATCTCCCCCACCCGAAACGCTTCTTGGCGGCGGGCATATTCAGACATGGGTAAACCGCCTTTGTCCGGATTTCCCGGCTTGCCCAGCCACGTTGCAACGGGAGACAGGTTATCAAAGGTGATGTTGGACGCGATATAGATGCTGTCAGACAGCAAAAGATCCCGCAAAAAAGGCACTTTCATCGCTTCAGCTTTGGCGTTGTCGATGATCGTTTCGCCAAGGTATCTTGTCCCGATACGGTAATCGATGGAATAGTGGAACCATTCACATGAATTCCGCAAAATCCCGCTCAGATGGGTTTTGCCAAGGCCAGACATGCCAAAAACAAGAACTTTGCGGCGTGGCGCGTTGCGCCAGTCTTGAGCGGTGGAATAGAGCATGGGGTGTTTCCGTGTGCAGCTGTTGTGCGCTTTACCTAACGTGGTCGCGCAATTTGCGCCAGATGCGCCCGTCCAACACCAGTAATCCAAGTGCAAGCAGTGCAAATCCGCCATAGGCCGCAGGTCGCAACGTTTCACCCAAAAGCACTGCACCAAGCACAATCGCAAAAGGCGGGATCAACAAGGTTACAAGCATCAAGTTGCCGCTGCCTGCCATGGCCAACACCCGGTAATACAACAGATAGGCCAAGGCCGTAGCACCAAGCGCATAATACGCAATTGCGAACAGAGTTCGGGGCGGTAAATCCAAGGTTAGAGGTCCTTCGACAAACCACGCAGCAGGGACCATGATCAACGTGGAGCCGGTGACCATACCCGCGGCCGCGACCTGAGGCGGATATCCCGATAACATTTTGCGCGCCCAGACAGAGGCCAAGGCATAAGAAACCGTCCCACCAATCACGGCCAGTTGGGCCAAGGACCGCAGATCAAAACTACGCAGATTTTCTAGGCCGATCGCTGTTGCAACGCCGGCAAACCCAAGGCCCACCCCGATAAATTTGTGTGGCGTAATGCGTTCATCTGCAAAGAAAATTGCCGCCGCAATCACCCCAAAGATCGCGGTTGCGGCATTCAAAATAGAGGTCAGGCCGCTTTCGATATGTAATTGCCCCCATGCCATCAGGCCAAACGGGATCACGTTGTTCAGGATGCCCATCACAATGAATGTGCCCCAGACTTTGGGCTGTCTCGGGAGGGGCAGCCGCAAGGCAATCACCACAATCCAAAGCGCCAACGCAGCCCAACCCACCCGATGCGCAACAGATGTGATCGGCCCGATGTCATCCAGCGCCACCCGGATGGACGCAAAGGATGCACCCCACAGAATTGCCAACAATAACAATTCAAACCAGGCGCGCGAGGAAATGACTTTTTGAGGTTTCATACCTGTACCCTAAAGCCACACCCAGTCAGGCCGCGACCCGTTTCATGCTGCTTTGCGGGTCTCCGACCAGATATTTAGGTAATTCCCAGCAAAGATTATGATCGCGCCAACAAACACCCAAATGTCCAATGGTTCCGCATAAAGCAGCATGGCGATGATCGCGATCAATGGCAGGCGGGCAAAATCAATAGGCGCCACAACAGCTGCAGGCGCAAAGGACAATGCCTTGGCAATTGAGAAATGAGCCAGCAACCCGCAGAGGGCGACAAGCAGGAGCCATGGAAAGCTCGCAAGATCGGGCAGGGTGATATGGCCATCATAACCGGTTGTAACCAAACCAAAGATCAGTTGCAGACCTGTCAGGTAGAACATGATTGTCGCCGTGCTTTCTGAGCGGGTGAGCTTTTTGGTAAAAACATAGGTGAGCCCGAAAAATATCGCACAAATCGCAGCTGCCCCAAGACCAAGGCTCATCCCAGCCATGTCAGGGCGTGCCACGATCAAAATCCCAACAAACCCCATGCCCGCAGCAGTCACCCGGATTGGTGTTAGACGTTCACCCAGCAACACGGCGGACAGGACAATCACCCAAAGCGGCGTGGTGAACTCCAGAGCAAATACCTGAGCGAGCGGAATCGCTGTAACTGCAAAAAACCAAAGGTTTTGCCCTGTGAAATGAAAGAGGTTACGCACCAGATGGGTGCCAATGATCTGTGTTTTGATTTGAGAAAAACTGTTGGTTTTCCAAAGGATCGCCAGAACAATCGTCAACCCGATTGCGGACCGCCACATCATGATCTCAAAGGTGTCAAACGTGTCACCCAATTCGCGCCCCGCAACGGCCATCGCGGTAAAGCTGAGAACCGCTCCAATCATCCAAAAAGCGGCCCGCAAAGTATGGCTCATGGCATGCCTATGATCGTGTAATCTCGGGCAATCCCAGCAGTTTCTTTTGCCCAGTCAGACGCAGCAGCCCGGGTTTGATGCGCCTCAAAGGCAGCGGGATCAATAAATTCCTCTGCCACGGCCCAAACCAAAGGGTCGCCGGTTGGCATCACATCAAATGCAACGCATCCGGGTTCCGCGCGCGTCAGGCGAATATGTTCCTCCAACGCAGCACTTACCCGCGCAGCCTCAGCCGCATCTGCACAGCGCAAATATCCTGTCAGCGTTACTCCCATTCGATTATCAACCCATCCTCTAAATTTTTGATATTGATAGACAATATTTCACCATTCGTTTTTGCCGTCAAAGAATTCATCAAACGACTGAGCTTTTAAAATCATTAAATTTTTCCATCTCGTTCTCTTGCACCCTACGTTCGGGAACAATCGGTAAGCAACACGATTTATCGAGTAGCGAGGAGGCCTACACCGGTCCGTCCGAGCTTGATCCATAGATGGCCGCTTCGCGGCGGACAATGCCGCCACGCTTCGATAATTAATCTTCGGCATCTGCCGTGCTTGGAGCAAAGCGATGGCAAGCCCAAACCGCGTATGGGAGCTGAGAATGCTGCGGTTCAGGGTCTCGTTGTCTCAATTGCCTTCGCGCGTTCTCCCGGTTTGCGCACCGTCTCTCTCCGAAAAGCTAACGACACTCGCAGATCTGTCACAGGTTCCGATCATCCGCGACACACAATCCATGTTCGAGTGGGATATGTGGTTTAACCCCAACGACATGTCGGAAAACCAACTCGGAAATGGGCCGGAGTTTTCCAAAGCAGCCCTATGTCTTGACGCGGCAATCGCCGGACAAGGTGTGTTTTTTGCATGGGAGACATTGGCACAGGATGCGCTTGCGGTGGGGCGCCTTGTTGTTCCGTTTCCCGGTCGTTTCAAAACCCGTATTTCATATTGGTTCGCAGAGCCTGATGATCGACGCCGCACGCCACAGGTTGAAGCCTTTCGACACTGGTTGGTCGATGAACTCGGCGAGGAGGTCCGATCTGTTTTGGAATAACGATGCCCTGAAGTGCTGAACGCTTTTGACACGCGCAAATGGGAGACTCCAGACCGTGTTGACCGGGTCTATGATAGCTAAATTGCTCAGCAGCGTTGGCGATGGTCCCCAAAGGATGGGGCCGTTCGCGCAGCGCTTACAACAACTGGCTGATTGAAACAGGAAAGCAGACGGGGTGGCTGGCTCCTGCTCCTGTCGGTGTCGCAATAAGCCGTGCTGCATCTGTCCATATCCGCAATTGAGGGCAACCACCTTACATCCGCGCCGGTAACGTTATTCCCATTCGATGGTTCCCGGTGGTTTTGAGGTAATGTCATAGGTGACCCGGTTAATTCCGGGCACTTCATTGATGATTCGGGTCGCCGTTTCACCAAGAAATTCGTGGCTGAAGGGGTAATAATCTGCTGTCATCCCATCCACAGATGTGACCGCACGCAAGGCACAGGCGAAATCATAGGTCCGTCCATCGCCCATCACCCCCACCGTACGTACCGGTAAAATCGCAACAAAAGCCTGCCATATCTCATCATAAAGACCGTGTTTGCGGATCTGATCAATATAAACGGCATCCGCTTCGCGCAGGATATCCAGCTTTTCGCGGGTGATTTCGCCGGGGCAACGGATGGCAAGCCCGGGACCCGGGAACGGATGGCGCCCGATGAAAGACGCAGGCAATCCAAGCTCACGGCCCAAAGCACGCACTTCGTCTTTGAAGAGCTCGCGCAGGGGTTCAACCAATTTGAGGCCCATCTTTTCGGGCAGGCCACCAACGTTATGATGGCTTTTGATGGTCACGGAAGGCCCGCCGGAGAAGCTGACCGATTCGATGACATCAGGGTACAACGTCCCTTGGGCCAGAAACTCTGCACCTTCAATTTGGTCCGCGTATTTTTGGAAGACATCAATGAACAGCCCGCCAATGATCTTGCGCTTGGTTTCCGGGTCCGACTGACCTTCTAGTTTGCCAAGGAAGAGATCGACCTCATCAGCATGAATAACGTTGAGATTCATGTGGTCGCGGAACATGCCGACAACCTCTTGGGCTTCGTCTTTGCGCAGCAATCCGTGATCGACGAAGACGCAGGTGAGTTGATCGCCAATTGCTTCGTGGATGAGTGCTGCGGCAACTGACGAATCAACACCGCCCGAGAGCGCACAGATCACATGCGCATCGCCAACCTGTTCGCGAATCGTTGTGACCGCTTCTTCGCGATAGGCCCGCATGGTCCAATCGCCTGTGAAACCGGCAAGACGCACGAAGTTCTCGTAGAGTTTTGAGCCATTTGGCGTGTGATGGACTTCGGGGTGGAACTGCACCGCATAGAAATTGCGGGTTGTATCAGCTGTGATGGCAAATGGCGCATTGGGTGAGGTGCCATACACCTCAAACCCCGGTGCAATGCTGCTGACGTGATCGCCGTGGCTCATCCAGACCTGCTCGCGGTCTTGTTCGAACCATCCGTCCAGCAATGGCAGGCTCGCCGCTTCGGGGGTCACATACGCCCGGCCAAATTCAGCGGTTTTATGACCCCTTTCAACCTTGCCGCCCAACATTTCCATCATAACCTGTTGGCCATAACAAATCCCAAGGATCGGCACGCCGAGTTCAAACACCTGTGCGGGGGGACGCGGGGCGCCTTTGTCAAAGACGGAAGCCGGACCTCCAGAGAGGATCACCGCTTTGGGGGCGAAGTCTTTGAGAAAGGCATCATCCACCAAGTTAAAGGGATGAATTTCACAAAAAACATTCAACTCCCGCAGTCGGCGGGCGATCAATTGTGTGACTTGGCTGCCAAAGTCGATGATTAGCATGCGGTCATGAGCGGTGGGGGCGATTGGTTGGGTCATGGGGACTGATTATGTGGCGTTTGTGGGCGTGGCAAGTGGCGGATTGGGGCGCTGCCCCAAACCCCGCGGTTTTTAAGGCCAAAAAGAGATACAAGGGGAGGGATGTCGCTTTTCTGTCTCACAGGACGGTATCTGAGCGAGAGATCGGTGTTGAATGGGGTAGCAGAAGGCAACTTCTGATCTGAGGGGAAAACACATGGCGGAACGGGCACGACGCGGACGAGGCGGCGGTGGCGCAGCACGACGCGCTGAGCGCAGCGCTGTTTCATTTGAGACAGCAAAATTCATTGAACGCAATATCCCGAATTTCGAGGTTTTGACCGAGGAAGCGTTGCAAATCATTGAGCACAACGCTGAGACCGTGTTGGAGGAAGTTGGTGTGAATTTCCTTGATAACCCTGCTGCGATTGCGCGGTGGCGGGATGCAGGGGCAATGATTGATGGGGAACGGGTCCGTATTCCGCGAGGGCTGGCGCGGCAGCTGTGCCAAACGGCGCCGTCTTCTTTTACGCAGCATGCGCGCAACCCGGACCGCAATGTTGTTGTAGGAGGCAACAACCTTGTGCTGGCGCCGGTTTATGGCCCACCGTTTGTACGTGATGCGGCGGGGGGGCGACGATATGCAACCATGGACGATTTCAACAAGTTCGTGAAATTGGGATATATGTCCAAGTGGCTGCACCATTCGGGCGGCACCGTCTGTGAGCCAACGGATATCCCTGTAAATAAACGTCATCTGGACATGTTGCATGCGCATATGACGTTAAGTGACAAACCTTTTATGGGGTCTGTGACAGAGCCAAGCCGCGCACAAGATTCGGTTGATATGTGCAAAATCCTTTTTGGGGAGGGTTTTGTTGCTGAAAATACGGTGATGACCTCGCTGATCAACATTAATTCCCCCATGACGTTTGACGATGTGATGATGGGGGCGTTGGAGGTTTATGCGCAAAACAATCAAGCCTGCATCATTTCACCGTTTATTGTTGGTGGCGCGATGGCCCCGGTTTCAGTTGCCGGGACTTTGACCCAAGTATTGGCCGAGACGCTTGCAGGGATTGCCTACTCACAGCTGATCAGGCCGGGCGCGCCGGTGATCATGGGGGCCTTTGTGACCTCCATTGATATGAATTCCGGGGCCCCTACCTTTGGAACACCTGAAGCTGCGCATATTACGTATGGTGCGGGACAGCTGGCGCGGCGGTTGGGATTGCCATACCGTTCGGCCGGGTCATTCTGCGGCTCAAAACTGCCGGATGCGCAAGCCGCCTATGAAACAGCCAATAGCCTTAACATGGGGCTGCTATCGGGCGTGAATTTCATGCTGCATTCTTGTGGCTGGCTTGAAGGCGGGCTGGTCAGTTCGTTTGAAAAGTTTGTGATGGATGCAGATCAATTGGGAACCTTGCATCATTTGGCCAGAGGCGTTGAGATTGATACCGATTCCCAAGCCCTTGATGCTATTCGTGAGGTGGGCCCGGGCGGGCATTTCCTCGGCTGTGCGCATACTCAGGCGAATTTCAAATCTGCATTCTGGAAGTCTGATTTGTTAGATTACAAACCGTTTGAAACATGGGAAGACGAAGGCGCGCGTGACACTCAGGCGCTTGCGGCATTACGTGTGGAAAAACTGCTGGCCGACTATCAGCAACCTCCGATGGAACCTGACTTGCGTGAGGCGTTGGACGCTTTTGTTGCACAAAAGAAGCTCGCGGAGCCTGACAGCTTTATGTGATGGTCATAGCTGGGGGCATCAAAGGGAGGGGCCTGTTGGCCCATCCTACCCATTTCGAAAGGGCGGCGTCATGCCCTTTGATCATCAGAACAATGGTGCAGTGAGGTTGGCCCCACAACACGCACCAGCCCGCGTTAGCTCGAAGATTGCGTTGATTTAAAGATCCGCGCTTCGGCAACCATCGCAATTAAGATGTCCAGATGTCGGATCAGGCTATAACTGGAATCTGATGATGTGCGTTGATCTTCCAGAACGGCTTCCATCTCCATCAGTTTCAACAATGCAGCACCATGGCGCGGCAACGCACCATATCCCAACAAGCGCGGCAAATGGGTCGCGCGGCGATAATCTTGTGCGCCAATTCGAGCGGCCCGCATCATCAAACGAGGGCGGTGGAGAGCGTTAAGCATGCTGAGGATGTCTTGCATTTGATTTTCCGATCTTGTGGATAATTTGGCGTTATGCCGTCTGTGTTGCTCCCAACATTACACAACCTAAAGAGGTGTTGCGTTTGATTAAAATTCGCCGCGCGGGGGTTTCATTACTGTTTATGTTTTAGAAACAATGCTTAAGAAACTGCTGGATTTTAACGAACGAGCAATAAATGCATCCTTAGGTTGTGTTGATAACTTTGTGGATAAAATCCCGCATTCTGTGCGGCTGCACTAAAGCAGGTAATGGGGACTGACATGAATACGAGTATTTCGAACGGGGCATCAATGTTACCAACGTGGGTGCCTGCTGGTGCGCTCCACTACATAGCGCACACCGAAAAGGGCCAGTCGATCCGCGCGTTGGCAAGAACTGCGGGTTGCCACGCCTCAACGGTTCTTCGACAAATTCGCAAAGTTGAAATGCGCCGCGATGATCCCCTGGTCGATGCGGCGCTGCGTAAATTGGGGGCGGCGACACAATCGGCCAACCCCCAAACCAATTCAACCCTATCACAAAGGAAAGCGAAAACGATGACGATCCAGACTCTCCCCCTTATGCCGGATGAGGCAACATTGGCCCGCGAAGCGATGCGGGTGTTGCGACGGATGTGTGAAACAGGTGCGGTGCTTGCCGTTGCTGCCGACTTGGACAAGGCGGTGGTGGTGCGTGACACACCCGGTGGCAGCAGTACCCGCACAGCTGTTGTAGAAGCGGATGTGGCGCAGGCGATGGCCCTTAAGGAATGGATCACGCCAACCACGTCGGGTCGAATTGTGCGCTACACGATTACCCCGGCCGGTCGCACGGCGTTGACGGGTTTCCTTGAGCGGTATGGCACGCCGCGGGATGTCCCGCTTGGCATGGCTGAACAGGCGGCAACCTTTGAAGCCGCGCCAAGTGATGACAGCTTTCGAGAAGAAGACGGGGTCCAAAAATCGCGCAATGTCTTAGGAGAGAGCCCCCTGAGCGCTTTGGCGCGCCGCCGCGATAAAGATGGCGCACGGTTTCTAGAAGATTCTCTGGTGCATGCGGGTGAACGCCTGCGCGAAGACTTTGAACTGGCGCAAATGGAAAATGGAATCACCCAAAATTGGGATCATTTTCTGACCGCTGGCACACAGAGCAGCGCCGCCACCAGCAATGGGGGCGGCGGGGCGCCAGCGCAGGCTCGGATTCGTGTACAGGACGCCTTGCACAACCTAGGGCCGGGTCTGTCTGATGTGGTTTTGCGTTGCTGTTGTTACCTTGAGGGGTTGGAGACCACAGAAAAACGGCTTGGATGGTCTGCGCGCTCGGGCAAAATCGTTCTGCGTATCGCGTTGATGCGCCTCAAGCGCCATTATGACGAAACCGTCGGGCCGGGCGGGCCAATGATCGGGTAAATGCTGGGTTAACATAAGATGCATAACAGTATTGCGCGGCTCGGGGTTTTGTCGCGATGATAATATGTTAGGTTGTCTCCAGTTATTTGGAGACAGCCGATGCGCGACCTGAAAATTCCGGAACAACGCCACCCAGAAAAAGCTCGCAAACCGGACAATGCGCAGCCCAAGAAACCGTCTTGGATTCGGGTGAAGGCGCCGGGCGGCAAAGGCTATGCCGAAACGGCCAAGATTATGCGGGACAACAAGCTTGTCACCGTGTGTGAAGAAGCCGGATGTCCGAATGTTGGTGAATGCTGGAGCCAAGGGCACGCCACGATGATGATCATGGGCGAAGTTTGCACGCGCGCCTGCACCTTCTGTAATATTGCGACAGGCAAGCCGCCCGAAGATCTGGATGTGTTTGAACCGGGCCGGGTGGCAGATGCGGTTGCAAAGCTTGGGTTGAACCACGTGGTGATCACATCCGTGGATCGCGATGATATCAAAGACGGCGGTGCAGAACATTTCGCCCAGACCATTCGCGCGGTGCGTCACCGAAGCCCGGATACAACAATCGAAATCTTGACGCCCGATTTCATCCGCTGCGGTCCAGAAGCGTTGGAACAAGTGGTTGAGGCCCGTCCGGATGTGTTTAACCACAACCTTGAAACGGTGCCTGGCCTATATCCCGAAGTCCGCCCGGGCGCGCGCTATTTCCATTCGCTCCGTTTGTTGCAACGGGTCAAGGAAATGGACCCCTCGATGTTCACCAAATCCGGCATCATGGTTGGGCTCGGCGAAGACAGGCAATCAGTGATCCAGGTGATGGAAGACATGCGCGCGGCCGACATCGATTTTCTGACCATTGGTCAATATTTGCAACCCACACCAAAACACCATGCCGTTGATCGATTTGTACATCCCGACGAATTTGCCGCCTATGAAAAGGCCGCCTATGGCAAAGGATTCTTGATGGTGTCGGCAACACCTTTGACACGGTCATCTTATCATGCGGGGGATGATTTTGCGCAATTGCGCGCGGCGCGAAACACCAAACTGGGATTAGGGTAACGCCTTGAGATAAGCGGCGATGGCCTCTCTGTCGCTGGCGGGAAGTTTGGCAAGTTCCGTGACGACCGATGCCATTGATCCCCCAACGCTGTCATAATCCGGTGTGAGCCCGCTTTCAAAATAATAGACCAGATCACTTTGGGACCAATCCAGTTGCGATGGGGTGATCCCGGGAATCTTGCCTTTGCCCGATGGGTTGGGCGCACCGCGAAGCCAAGCAGAACGGTCAAGTGCCCCCAGTGCATTGCGCGCCGTGTGGCATTCTGCGCAATGGGCCAAACCTTCAACCAAATAACGCCCTCGGATCAATTGATCCGACAGCTCTCCGGTTAAAACCCAATCGTCCTCCATAAACATCCGTTTCCAAAGCCCCAAACCACGACGTACATTGAACGGAAACCCGACATCATGTGATGGGCTGGGTGTTGAGGAAACAGGCAGAGTTTGCAGATGGGCAAATAGATCACTGACGTCATTTTGCGTCATATGTTGATACGCTCCGTATGGGAACGCCGGGTAATAATGCTGTCCCTTAGGAGACACACCTTTGGTCACCGCGCGGGCGAACTCCGCAAGGGTCCAGCCCGCAATCCCCTCGGACCCCCAAGAGATATTGGGGGCATAGAACGTGCCAAAGTCGCTGACAAAACTGTATCCGCCGGCAAGCAAGTCTTTGTTTTCGCTATTGGGTGCGGCATGACAGGACGCACAGCCCGCAGCAGCAAAAACCAAAGCGCCGTTTGCTGGATCTGCGGTGTGTCCGTCAGCGACATCTGTTAGCAGGGGGGCAGCACGTGTCAAAAACCAACCGGTCCCTGCGCCAACACAGGCGCAAAGACCAAGGATTTTGATCCAACGAGGCAAAGGGGATTAGCCCTTTGGGCCGCGATACTTTTCGTGACACGCCTTGCACGCGCCGCCAAGCGCCCCCATGCCGGCCCCAACAGCCGCTGCATCACCTGCCTCGATCAAGGCCGTTGCAGCTGTGGCAAGCTCTTCGAAACGTTCGCCAAATCCATCTGGATCAGACCAGATTTCCGCCTTGGCGCGTGATCCTGCTTCGGCACCTTGCTCTGTTCCAGCAATCCAAAGCGACGTGCGATCAAATTTTGCCAATGCTGCAAGGTTACTTGCCGCAGAGCGTACCATGTCGGCGTCATATTCAATTTCGCCTTTCGCAACCGACCCAAGCATTCCGATGCTATATCCGATCATTTGCATCTGCGCATGACGCGCGGCGACGGCGGGGTTTAGGTCCTTGTTGGAATGGCTGCCAGCGATTCCGGCCGTTGCAATTAATATTGCGCTTAGGCCCAATGCGCCTGCCGTTTTCTTAAAGTTGGTCATGTCGGTCCCTTTCTTATTAGCTCGTTAAACAAATGCGGTCGGTGCTACGCTACATCAGCTAAGCGATCTCAAAAAAACATTTCCGTGATCTCAGAACCTGCTGAAGCGCGGCGAGATACGACAAAAGCCGATCTAGAACAGATGTATCATATGTTCAGCGCATAGGTACACGCCAAGATTAGATTACAAGAACCGCACTTTGCCGATATGGGGCAGGTTGCGGTTTCGTTGCGCAAAATCAATGCCATAGCCCACGACGAATTCATCAGGTATTTCAAACCCGGTCCAATCAGCTTTCATGTTCACTTCACGGCGGCTGGGTTTGTCAAGCAATGCAATCGTGCGCAAACGGGCAGGGCCACGCGATTTCAAAAGATTGGTCACATGATGCAGTGTATGGCCTGTATCCACGATATCTTCGACCAAGAGCACATCGCGCCCTTCAATGGCCCCGCGCAAATCTTTCAGAATACGCACTTCCCGGCTGCTTTCCATTGCATCGCCATAGCTCGACGCTTCCAGAAAATCGACCTCAATCGGCAAATCCAATTCGCGCACCAAATCAGCAATGAAAACAAAGCTTCCGCGCAGCAGTCCAACCACAATGAGCTTGTTCGTGTCCTCAAATTCATTGTGGATTTCGCGGCACAATACTTCGATGCGCGCGGCAATCGATTTGGCCGAGATCATTTCATCAATCACATAACGACGATCTGTCATGACCTTACCCCTTGAAACTATGCGCCAATACCGCGACATAGGGCTACCCTGAGCCGACCTGGAACGCAATGCCGACCCATTCTGAAATCCGCCCGTTGCCCTATACCGCAGATCAAATGTACGCATTGGTCGCAGATGTCGGCAAATATCCCGAATTCCTGCCCTGGACAGCGGCCGCACGGATACGGCGTGATGATGATATGGGCGATCACCGGGTGATGGAGGCTGATTTGGTGATCAGCTTCAAAGTGTTTCGAGAACGTTTCACCAGCCGCGTCGTGCTGTGGCCCCAAACCCGCAGGATCGATACAGAATATCTGGACGGGCCGTTCAAATACATGAAATCAGATTGGCAATTCGAAGAGACAGAGGAGGGGTGCAACATCCATTTCCATGTCGACTTTGAATTCAAGAACGCGATCCTGCAAGGCATCATAGGTGTGGTTTTTAACGAAGCGATGCACCGTGTTGTGCGCGCATTTGAAGGTCGGGCAGCTCAACTTTATGGGGACAAGGGGTAGCGCAAATGGGCGACACGATCACAGACCTTTTGATCGACTTTGCCCATTGGGATGTTCCCTCAGACGCAGCTGCAATGATGCGTTTGTCCTTGTTTGACTGGGCCGCATGCGGGGTTTCCGGTGCGCAAGAGCCTGAATTTTTGGACGTCAAAACCGCACAGATCGCTGCAGGTCCCGGTGCGTCTATTGTCCTTGGTGGGGGGAGGGCCTCCGCATCTTCTGCGGCATTGATCAATGGCATGTTAAGTCATGCGCTTGATTACGACGACACGCATTTTGCACATATCGGACATCCTTCTGTGGCTGTGATCCCCGCCGTGCTTGCGCTTGGTGAGGCGACAGATATGGCTCTTGATCAACTGGTCGCAGCAGCAACGATTGGGGTTGAAGCCTCCATTCTCACGGGGCTTTGGTTGGGGCGGGATCATTATCAGATCGGATATCATCAAACGGCGACAGCTGGTGCTTTTGGCGCAACATTGGCTGCTTGTCGTGTATTGCGCCTGACGCAGGATCAAACCCGCAACGCACTTGGATTATGCGCCTCCATGGCTTCCGGCCTGAAGTCGCAATTCGGTACCATGGCAAAACCCCTGAACGCTGGTCTGGCCGCGCGCACCGGGGTGGAGGCTGCTTTGTGGGCCCGGGCCAACATGAGTGCGGCACAAGACGGCCTTGCCGGTCCACTTGGGTTTGGGGCTACACATAACGGCAGGGACATGGCCGTATCCCTGCCACAGGGACACTGGCATATCCTCGACATCAGCCATAAATTCCACGCCTGTTGTCATGGATTACACGCGATGCTCGAAGCCCTTGAGAAGGGCGATCTTGACCCGGATCACATTGAGCAGCTGCACATCAAAACCCATCCCCGCTGGATGAGCGTTTGCAATATTCCCACGCCCGCAACAGGGCTAGAGGCCAAATTCAGCTATACACAGACCGCCGCAATGGCGCTGTTAGGGCATGACACAGGCGCCATTGGCAATTTCACGGATGAGATTTCAAGAGACGCCGCTGTCATTGCATTGCGGGAAAAGGTGCAGGTCCACGCGGACGAAACGTTGCGTGAGACAGAATCAGCGGTGCATTTGGTTTTGCGAGGTGGGGGGCAACAGGTCTTGACGCATGATCTGATGACACCGATCTCTTTGGAAGAACGCGCTGCAAAACTGCGAAGAAAAGCGTCAGCTTTGATGAGCCCCGCGCGCGCGGACGCCTTATGGCTGGCCGCGCAAGGCAATGCCCTGCGCGACCTGACAGATCAACTTGTCATGTCATAGGCACGTTCACCGTGCACGCTCAGGTCGAGCCCATTGTGTTCGGTCTCTGCATCCACACGCATCGGAATAATCGCGCGACAGATCAGCACCAGCACCACAGTCACAACAACCGTGAACACGCCAACAATCGCGAGCGATCCCAACTGTGCCGCCCATGACCCTGCACCCAAAGCTGCAATCATGATTGTGCCAAAAATACCGCCCACACCATGGACCGCAAAAACATCCAAAGTGTCATCGATCTTGAGCTTGTTGCGGATTAGTACGACAGCCTCTTGGCACAGAATACCCGCAACGGCACCAATCAGCAGCGCGGCCCAAGGACCAACAAAACCAGACGCAGGTGTAATTGAAGCCAGACCCGCAATTGTCCCGGTCACGATCCCAACAAGCGACGCTTTGCCAAACTTGATACGTTCCCAAAGTGCCCAGGTCAGTGAGGCGGTTGCCGCAGAAATATGCGTGACCGTGATCGCCATTGCTGCACCACCATCAGCGGCAAGCTGCGAACCCCCATTAAATCCAAACCAGCCCACCCAAAGCAATGCTGCACCGATCATCACCAGACCGGGGTTATGTGGCGGTTTGCTGGGGTCTTTGCGCGCACCCAACATAACCGCAAGCACTAGCGCAGCAAGGCCCGCAGTTTCATGTACCACTATCCCCCCGGCAAAGTCTTTCACGCCCGTTTCACCAAAGAGCCCACCATCAGCAAGCATCCCGCCGCCCCAGACCCAATGCACAACCGGTGCATAACACAGCAACATCCAAAGCCCCGAAAACAGCAGCATAAAGCCAAAGTTCAGGCGTTCGACATAAGCCCCAACGATCAAAGCAGGGGTGATGACCGCAAATGTCATCTGGAAGGCAAAGAACAGAATTTCCGGCAATGTACCGCTCAAACTTTCAGCAGTAACACCGTTCAGTCCCATCTTGCCGAGACCGCCCCACAGCCCACCTTCACCCGGGCCAAAAGCGATAGAATAGCCGACAAGGAACCACAACACCGACATCAGGCAGGCGATGGCATAACAATGCATAAACACGCTTAGCACATTTCGGGATCGCACAAGGCCCCCATAAAACAACGCCAGACCCGGTAAGGTCATCAGCAACACAAGGGCCGTGGCAGTCATTATCCACGCGGTATCGGCGGCATTCATTGAAACTCTCCAGTCTGCTCGTCAAAGGTTCTGCGCAGATTGAATATTCGCAGCGCACAGGAAAGGGGCGCAACGCTGATCAGATGGGCATTTGTGAAAATGTTCAATTAATGGGCAGTCATTTTAGCCAATTGCACATTATTAAGGCAGAGTGTTAATGACACCTAACAGAAGCTGCACTGCGTGATCCCGCGCCTTCGATCTGACGTTTTCACGACCCAGCGGGCCAAAATCCACGGTTTCTACTCGGGTGGACTGCGCCGTCGCGAGGCCAAAACAAACACGCCCTTCGGGTTTGTGATCTGATCCGCCGGGTCCGGCAATGCCGGTAATGGCAACAGCAACCTGTGCTGCGGAGCGCGACAAAGCCCCGGCGGCCATTTCTTTTGCCACGACCTCTGACACGGCGCCAAATGCGTTCAAAGATGTTGCCGTCACGCCCAGCATCTCAATCTTGGCGCTGTTGGTGTAGGTCACAAATCCGCGCTCCAACATTGCGGATGATCCCGGCAAGTCGGTGAGCGCAGCGGCAAGCATGCCACCGGTGCAACTTTCGGCGCAGGTGATCATGATCCCTTTGGAGGTGCATTTTGCCAGCAATTCCGCGGTCATCTCCATCTAGGCCACCCCGTGATAGAGGGCCGCCAGAATCAGAACCCCAACCGCAGCAAAAAGACCTGCAATTACATCATCCATCATCACCCCAAATGGATCATCGCGCCGATCCGCCCAGCCAATAGGCCCCAATTTGGTGATGTCAAAGAACCGGAACAGCACAAATGCCGCAATCCATCCCGGCCAAAGTGCAAGGATAGAGATTTCCATAGACCACGCCGCATAGCTCAATGGCAGGATTGCAATCCATTGTCCGGCAAGCTCATCAATTACAATTTCCGACGGGTCGTGGTTGTCGCGGCCCTTGGTCATGTGATGTGTCGCCCACCATCCCAAAAAGAACGCGACGATACATCCGGTCATAATCACCGGAAAGCCGCCGATCACGTGCAGCGCCCATGCCCAAGGCAGCGCGACCAAAGACCCCCATGTGCCCGGAGCAGGGCGGATATACCCAACCCCAAGAACCGTGCCGATCAGATTTGCCAGCCTCATGTTTTCACCAAAGTCGCGGTGGCTAAACAGGCAATACCTTCGCCACGCCCGGTAAAACCAAGCCGTTCTGAGGTGGTGGCCTTGACCGACACCCGGTCCACTTCCATCCCAAGATGGGCGGCCATCTGTTTGCGCATGTCCTGAGCATGTGGTCCGATTTTTGGGTATTCGCATATTAGTGTGCAATCCACATTGGAAATCACAAATCCCGACTCGGCCGCCAACCCGGCTGCATGTTTCAAAAAGATATCACTTGGTGCGCCTTTCCACTGTGGATCAGAAGGGGGGAAGTGTTGGCCAATGTCGCCGCGCGCAAGGGCTCCATAGATGGCGTCTGTGACGGTATGCATGCCAACATCCGCATCAGAATGACCCACCAGCCCCTGTTCATGCGGTATGCGAACCCCACACAAAATAACATGATCACCGGGCCCGAATGCATGCACATCAAATCCATTGCCGGTCCGGATATCCATGTCATTCTCCTTTTGATGTGCAAAACATTGCAGATTGTCCTGTGAGGTCCTGTCTAGGCAATGACCGGCAGCTGCGCAATCAATCGCCACGAATGCCTAAAAATTAGGCATTTATGCCGAGACAACGTCGTGTTTTAGCGTTGAATCATTGTGACTTTGCCCGTGTAGGACTACACCAAACCCAATTGCACAAGGATTAAGCATTTGAGCCTTCTGGCCTTGCCCAACACTTTAACACCACCTGTTTTACTGGCTCCGATGGCTGGAATCACTGATCTGCCCTACCGCACGCTTGTTGCCGAATTTGGGGCTGGGTTGGTGGTTTCTGAGATGGTGGCAAGTCAGGAGTTGTTGTCTCATCGTCCCGGTACCCGCGAAAAAGCGGAACTGGGGATCGGCGTTGAGGGCACCTCGGTTCAGATCGCAGGGCGCGAAGCCGGACCGATGGCGCAGGCCGCAAAGATCATTGCCGGGCAGGGCGCGCGGATCATTGATATCAACATGGGTTGCCCCGCTAAAAAGGTGACGCAGGGGGCTTCTGGGTCTGCGTTGATGAAAACGCCCGATCACGCATTGCGCCTGATTGAGGCTGTTGTTGAGGCGGTAGATGTTCCTGTGACGCTCAAGACCCGATTGGGATGGGACGACGAGATGTTAAATGCGCCGCTGATTGCAAAACGCGCAGAGGCAGCGGGCATTCAAATGATCACGATCCATGGCCGCACCCGGTGCCAATTTTATAAAGGGCGCGCAAATTGGCGGGCCATTGCGCGGGTGAAATCCGCGGTGCAAATCCCGGTGATTGCCAATGGCGATATCACATCTTCGGGTGCGGCAAAAACGGCTCTGGATCATTCAGGCGGCGACGGCGTTATGATTGGTCGCGGCGCGCAAGGTCGCCCGTGGTTGCTGGCTGAAATTGCCCATGATCTTTTTGGCACGCCCGCACCTGTTGTGCCGACCGGCGCCGCTTTTGCTGACATGGTAGCAGCGCATTACGAGGCGATGTTGACGTTTTATGGCACGGACCTTGGCCCACGTGTCGCGCGCAAACATCTGGGCTGGTACATGGAAACCTGTGCCACCCCCGCTGATTTGCGCCGTGCTGTTTTGACTGCCCCAACACCAAAAGAGGCAAAACAGCTGATCGCCCATGCCATGTACCTGCCTGAGGCGGAGGTGGCCGCATGAAACAGGATGGTCGCATCTGGGCGTCTTTGCCCACACCTACATTGCTGATCAACCCTGATGATCTGATCGAAGACGTCAATCCCGCAGCGGAAGGGTTTTTCAACGCCTCAGCCAAGGCGGTGATCAATGTGCCAGTCTGGGACATGGTTGCGGTAGATTACCCTCTGGAGGACGCCTTTGCCCGCGCCCGCAGCAGCGAAACGGCGCTGTTTGTCAACGACGTGGATGTCGGATCTGGCCAGCGGGCGCCGCAAAAATCGGCTCTTCAAATCGCGCCGCTGGCTGGCAAACCCGGTCATATGTTGATGATGATCTCTGCGCGTGAATTGTCTGGCCGCATGACCCAAAACCACTCGGTGAAATCCGCCGCAAAATCTGCGATTGGCATGGCTGAAATGTTGGCACATGAGATCAAGAACCCACTTGCTGGCATTACCGGGGCGGCACAGCTGTTGTCGATGAACCTTGATGCAGAAGAATTGAAGCTCACCGATCTGATTGTCGCAGAAAGCCGGCGGATCGTAAAATTGCTGGATCGGGTCGAACAATTTGGCAATCTTACAGAACCAGTACGCAGTCCTGTCAACCTGCACGATGTGTTGGATCGTGCCAGACGATCTGCTCTTTTGGGGTTCGGGTCACAAATGACCATTTCTGAGGACTATGATCCGTCCTTGCCTGCGGCCTTGGGGGACAAGGATCAACTGTTGCAGGTTGTGTTGAACCTGCTCAAGAACGCGTCCGAAGCGGCGGGGGACGCTGGCGGTAAAATTCGCCTGCACAGCTATTTCGAACATTCGTTTCGTATGCGACGCGCGGATGGATCGGGCCAATCGCTGCCGCTGCAAATTGAAGTTATTGATGACGGGCCGGGCCTTCCTGAGCATATCAAAGGCGATGTGTTCGACCCCTTTGTGTCGGGCCGTGAAAACGGGACCGGGCTTGGCCTCGCCTTGGTGAGCAAAATCATATCGGAACACGGCGGCTGGATCTCCGTTGATTCTGTTCCGGGCAAAACAGTTTTTCGTATTTCATTGCCCCGCGCGCCGGCGGCAAAACCACCCCCAAACAAGGAGAGTTGATACATGGATGGCACCGTACTGGTAGCGGATGATGACCGCACAATCCGCACTGTCCTGACCCAGGCCCTGACCCGCGCGGGCTGTAAGGTACACGCAACATCAAGCCTGACCACGTTGATGCGTTGGGTTGGCGAAGGCCGCGGTGATGCGGTGATCACGGATGTGGTGATGCCTGATGGGAATGGATTGGAGATGTTACCAAAGATTGGTCAGGACCGGCCCAATTTGCCGGTCATTGTGATTTCGGCCCAAAACACGATCATGACAGCAATCAAGGCAGAAGAGGCGGACGCCTATGATTATCTGCCCAAGCCTTTTGATCTCCCTGATCTGATGAAACGGACCGCCCGGGCGCTGAACCGCAAACAAACTTTGCCCGCCGCGCCTGCGGTTAATACGCCTGATACAGATCGCGATGATCTGCCTTTGGTGGGGCGCACCTCTGCGATGCAAGCGTTGTATCGTCTGGTGGCGCGGGTCATGAATACCGAACTGCCTGTGTTGATCTGGGGAGAAAGTGGAACCGGAAAATCACTGATTGCCAAAGCCATTCATGATTTTTCTGACCGTCGCACCTTGCCGTTTGTCACAACAACCGGGCCGGACCTGCAAGACCTTGAAGGGCCTGCAAGGGTGTTGGCCCGGGTCCGGGGCGGCACGCTTTTGATCGACGAAATCGCAGACATCAGCCAAGAGGTGCAGGCCCGGATTGCCCGCATGATGGATGCCCCGGGCGAATATACGCCGCGGTTTTTGGCCACCAGTCAATCTGATCTGGCAGAAGCCATGAAGAAAGGCGATCTGCGCCGCGATCTGTTTTATCGCTTGTCAGGCGCGACTGTGCATGTGCCGTCTTTGCGCGACCGCGTCGATGACGTTGAGCTGTTGGCCTATCATTTTCTGGAAAGTTCTGATGCCACCGGGTCGCCGTCTCGGCGGCTATCAGAAGGGGCAAGCAAGGTTTTTGCCAATTATTCATGGCCCGGAAATGTTAGGCAACTGGAACACGCGATGCGTCAGCTGGCCCTGACCAGCCGCGCGACTGAAATCACGCAGGCAGAGGCCGAGCAGGTTCTGGGGGCGCAACCGGCCCCAGAACCGGTCCATGCACAGGCCAATACAGAAAGGTTGGGTGCAAGCGTCGAACGACACCTGCGTCGTTATTTCGATCAACACGGGACGATGCTGCCGCCGCCCGGGCTTTATGCGCGGATCTTGCGTGAAATTGAGGCCCCCTTGATCGAGATTGCCCTTGGTGCAACATCAGGAAATCAGGCAAAATGCGCGGATCTTTTGGGGATCAACCGAAATACTTTGCGCAAAAAAATCACCGATCTAGATATTGAGGTGACAAGGGGTCGTAAAATGATGTAAAAGCGCCACATAACCGTGGCCATCGTGTATCAGGCAAATCCTGAGCATGTATAGGACCACAGAATATGGCGGTTGATGCATGCGGGCATCACATCATCGGTGAGGGTAGCGGGTGGCAACCCGGTCACGCAGTTTTACACTTGAGCGTTTGGGCCGTTTGCGGCGCATAAAACGTTTGCGTAATTTGGCAACGCTGGGTCTGGTTGTTCTGGGTCCGGTGCTTGCTATGGCGACCTATTTGGTTCTGGGTCCGTTAGGACAGGGCGCCAGCACACCCTCTTTGCGGCTGATCCTTCTAGGCGATCTTGTCTATGTCCTGCTTGTGGCAGCTCTTGTCTTGTCACAGGTGGCCCGGCTGATTGCTGCGCGTCGTGCGAAATCTGCGGGCTCGCGCCTGCACCTGCGGTTAACCGGTGTTTTCGCGCTGATGGCCTTGATTCCAACGGTAACTGTTGCGGTATTTGCCGGGTTGACCGTGAATGTCGGCCTTGAGGGGTGGTTCTCGGACCGGGTCCGTGGCGTGGTCGGCTCCTCTCTTGCTGCGGCCCAAGCCTATGAGGCAGAGCAGCGCCAGGATCTGATTTCGGACGCGCGCAGCTTGGCATTAACCATCGATACAGCGCGTGAACAGGGCGTTGCCCTGTCTGACAGCGCATTGCTGGGTGAAGGGCAACGGCAAATTCAACGCGGCCTGCGCGAAGCCTATCTGATTGATGGGACAGCACAAATTCGCGCGCGGGGCGACCGGTCTTATCTGTTTGACTACGAAGCGCCTGCGCCCCAACAGATCGCACAAGCCCGAGAAACCGGGCTGGTGGTGATCGAAGACTGGCCTCACAATGAATTTCGCGCGCTTGTTCCGATGCAGTCCTTTGTCGACAGGTACCTGTTTGTCAGCCGCGATGTGGATGGGGATATCCTGTCCCTGTTGGATGAAACCACTGAAACGGTACGGCTTTATCAACAGCTAGAGGCCGATCGCGGGCGATTGTTGTTCGAATTTGGCCTGCTTTATCTGGGCTTTGCGGTGATCTTGATCCTTGCCGCTGTGTGGTTGGGCCTGTGGTTTGCTGAACGCCTGTCTGGTCCAGTTGGTCGCTTGACCGGCGCGGCACAGCAAGTGGGTGCAGGTAACCTGAACATCCAAGTGCGCGAAGAAGATGGTGACGATGAAATCGCGATGTTGGGCCGGTATTTCAACCAAATGACCAAGCAATTGCAGGGGCAACGCGAAACCCTGCTGGACAATACGCGCCAGATTGAACGCAGGCGGCGGCTTTTTGACAGTGTGTTGAGTTCGGTGACCTCCGGGGTTGTCGGACTTGATCCCGAAGGGCGGGTGACCTTTGTGAATCGCTCTGCAATGCGTCTGCTGGATTGGTCCGAAGATCAGCAATCGGTGGCGCTTGCCGTCGCTATTCCCGAATTTGGACCGTTGTTTGAGACGATCTCAAGCGGGCCGGGCGAAGTTGCACAAGATGAGATCAAAGTGTCGCGGCAAGGTGCGATGGAAAACCTGTTGGTCCGCATGGCCACCCGGCGCTCCGAAGATTGGCGCCTTGAGGGCTTTGTGGTTGCCTTTGATGATGTGACCGATCTGGTCAGCGCCCAGCGGATGGCGGCTTGGGGGGATGTGGCCCGTCGCATCGCCCATGAGATCAAAAACCCGCTCACGCCGATCCAACTGAGCGCAGAACGTATCCGTCGCAAATTTGCACCAAAACTTGGTGATGAAAGCGACGCGTTAGAGC
Organism: Sulfitobacter sp.; assembly: GCA_039986635.1. Classification (GTDB taxonomy): domain Bacteria; phylum Pseudomonadota; class Alphaproteobacteria; order Rhodobacterales; family Rhodobacteraceae; genus Sulfitobacter. The sequence goes on along the minus strand of JBDWQI010000254.1, from coordinate 60,006 downwards.
AAATGACGGGTGTTATCATCCGCCAGACCGGTGATCTGCGCCGCATCGTTGATGAGTTTTCAAAATTCGCACGGATGCCCGAACCCGAGACTTCTCAGAAAGATTTGATCCAGCTTGTGCGCGACGCGGTCTTTCTACAACAGACGGGTCAACCGGATGTCACGATTTCTTCGGACCTTCCGGATGGTCCCGTGATGGTCGAAATTGATGAAACCATGATCTCTCAAGCCTTAACGAATTTGATTAAGAACGCCGGTGAAGCGATTGAAAGCCTAAAGAAAAAAGACCCCCCTGACAATCTTGACCCACAGATCAAACTGCGGCTTCAAGCCACGAGTGCACAGGTCATCCTGACAATTGCCGACAACGGTATTGGACTGCCAGAAGACCGTGCGCGGCTTTTTGAACCTTACGTAACAACCCGAAGCGAAGGGACCGGTCTTGGCCTGCCCATCGTCAAAAAGATCATCGAGGAGCATGGCGGTACGCTGAACCTCGACAATGCGCCTGTGTTTGACGGGCAATCCCATATTGGTGCCATGGCGGTGATTACCTTGCCCATTGCGCCCAATCCCAACGATATAAAATGAGTGGAGACAGTAAATGAGTGATATTCTTATTGTAGACGATGAACGTGATATTCGCGAACTGGTCTCGGACATTCTGGAAGACGAAGGTTTTGCCACACGTTTGGCCGGAAATTCCGATGATGCAATGGCTGCAATCAATGCAGAGCCCCCCGCACTTATGATCCTCGATATCTGGCTCAAAGATAGCCAAATGGATGGGATCGACATTCTGAAGGCCACAAAGCGCGACAATCCGGATGTGCCTGTTGTCATCATCTCGGGGCACGGCAACATTGAAATCGCGGTCGCGGCGATTAAGCAGGGTGCTTATGACTTTATCGAAAAACCATTCAATATCGATCAGTTGATGGTGGTGATCCGCCGCGCCATGGAAACATCCCGCCTGCGCCGCGAAAACCTGACCCTCAAACGCCGTGACACCTCAGGTGCTGAAATGCTGGGGCAATCTGCGGCATTCCGGGCGTTGGTTGGACAGCTGGACAAGGTCACCAAATCCAATGGTCGTATTATGCTCACCGGGCCAGCCGGGGCGGGCAAAGAGGTGGCAGCGCGCTATATCCATGCCAATTCGAACCGCGCCTCCGCGCCTTTTGTAACGGTCAATTGTGCCGGTGTTGAACCTGACCGCATGGAAGAAGTTCTATTTGGTCGGGAAAGCGCGGAGCGTGGGATCGAGCCGGGTCTGCTTGAGCAAGCGCATGGCGGTGTTGTCTATTTCGATGAGGTTGCGGACATGCCTTTGGGCACGCAATCCAAAATCCTGCGGGTTCTTGTTGATCAGCAATTTACCCGAGAAGGCGGCAATGACAATGTGCGGGTCGACCTGCGTGTTATCTCTTCTACCAACAAAAACCTCGAAGCTGCGATCGATGCGGGGACCTTTCGCCAAGAATTGTACCACCGTTTGAACGTTGTGCCGATCCCGGTGCCGTCTCTTGAAGAACGCCGGGAAGATATCCCGCTGCTTGCTGAGCATTTTATCGCGGACTGCCACAACAACCAAGGTTTGCCACAACGCGAACTGAGCGATGACGCCATTGCGTTGATGCAAACGATGGTTTGGCCCGGCAATGTGCGCCAGCTCAAGAACCTCATCGAACGTGTGCTGATCCTTGGCGATGGTACCGATCCGATTGAGGCCCGTGAACTGCCCGGCGAAGAAGACCGAGGCGAAGAAGATGGCCGCGTGGTTTTGTCATCTGCTTTGGCCACCTTGCCCTTGCGCGAAGCCCGCGAAGCCTTTGAACGCGAATACCTTTTGACACAGATCAATCGGTTTGGCGGCAACATTTCGCGCACTGCAAATTTTGTCGGGATGGAACGTTCCGCCTTGCACCGCAAACTCAAGTCTCTGGGTGTTGTGACCTCAGCGAAATCCGGGGTGCGGGTGGCGCATGTAAATGAAGAAGGTGAATTGGCAGAAGATTAATCCTTTCTGACCAACCTCCCCTTAAACCCCCATCAATCTGCTCAGATGGGGGCCGTTTCTGCCACTATTGATGAAGCGGCTTGATGTGCTGCTGATCGAAGCTCTTGGGCAAGTGCGGAGTCTGGAAGGGTGCGGGCAAGCACCATGCCTCCGACACATAACGCAGCGGTTGTTAACGCGTCCTGTCTTCGGGTCGCGCGGTCTTGGGGCACGGCGTTTTCGAACAGCCAAACCATTGCCATGAGCAGCTGTTGAAAGGATGCCTGCGTGTCCTCATTGGCCCGCGCCACATCTGAGGGCAGCGCAATCATAGGGCATTGTCCATCCACATCGCCCAGATGTTCACTCGACAAATAAGCATCCACCATTTGACGCGCCATTTCTGGTTTAAGGTTACTGATGTCGATGCCAGCATCCGCACGCCATACCGCACCGCGTCCCATCAAAAAGCTCGATACCGCTTCATTAAACAACGCCTCTTTGTTCTTGAAATGATTGTAGAAACCACCACGGGTCAGACCTGCTTCCTGCATGATCTGGTCAATGGTGACATTTTGAAATCCATGGCGGTTGAACAAGATACGAGCCGTCTCGATGATCTTGGCACGTGTCTTGTCGCGATGTTCGGCACTGTAAGGCATTGGCAATCTCCTCTATTTGGCCTCAATAACAGTTTTCTAAATATGTTCTTTAACATAGATAGATTGCCGATATCAAAAACCTCATCAATCAATCGATGAGGAAACATCCAATGCCAAAATTTGTACTGATCTATCATGGAAAACCCGATTGTGAGGGCCCCGAAGAAAGCGCGCGACATATGACGGCTTGGAATGCGTGGCGCGATGGAATGGGCGCGGCGGTTGTCGACCCCGGGGTCGCTGTGGGGCCCTCCAAAACCATCACCGCAATCGCGATACTTGAAGATGGCGGGGCCAATCCGACGTCTGGTGTTACCATCATCCAAGCAGACACGATGGAAGCTGCGATTTCCTTGGCTCAGTCCTGTCCGCACCTCAGCGGGACCGGCACGATTGAGATCGCGCAGGCCTTGGATATGGAAATGTAACCCGCAGGGGAGAAACCTGAATGTCTTCACTCTTTGAGGCGGTGCCGTACCTCAGCGCCTATCATTTATCTTTTCTGGTGCTTGCCGGAATATCGCTCATCACCCTGATCCAGAACTTTGCCACCGCGCCTTTGGCCTTTGTGAGCGAAGAACAGGTGCCGGGACTACCGGTGCGGTTTGATCATTCAAATCTTAGTTTTCGGGCGCTGCGCACCTATGCAAACTCAGCCGAGACCTTTCCCGCCTTTGGCTGGGCCTTGTTTGTTGCTATTGTTGCGGGGGCGTCACCGGGTGCGGTGAATGGCTTGGCTGTGGCTTATTTCGGGTTTCGTCTGGTGTTCTGGGCAATCTATTATGCTGGCATTGGCAAACCTGCCGGAGGTCCCCGCACGATGGCCTTTGTTGGAGGATTGCTTGCAAACATCGCCTTGGCCTGTCTGGCCCTTTGGAGCTTGGTTTTCTAAAAACCCGGGGGCAGGACCCAAACAATCGACCGGGGTGCCCCAAGACATCCCGGTCTGCGCAGGCGAGAGTTTATCCCGATCTCGTCACGATCTGAAAACTGCCGTTCTTGTTGCGGATGACGCAGGATTGGTCATTTAAGGGAGGCAGGCGCGTGGTTTTTCCGGCTGGCGCGGCTTTGGCGATGTGATCAGGGCAAGCCGGAATAGACACAGGCGCATAGCCTTTGTCTGCCATACATTGCCGTTCAACCCGCAGGCGGAGCCCATCATTTGGGTCATAGGTTTCAAACCCACCGGGCACGTAATGACCGCGTGTCCCTGTACAATGACCCGCTGCATTGCACACCCTGTTGCCGGGGATAAAAATGGGCGGTTTGCGGCGGGTCAGCGTCGAAGACGGCACATCGCGCAGGGCCTTTACCTCACAGGCAGTGGTGTCGCGGTTTAATATGCTGACACTGGCACCGGGCTTGTAATAAGTTTCAAGCGGGGCGCAGGCAACAAGCGTTGCAAACACCCCGATCATGCTAAGCTCTAATCGTCTCATTTTTTAATCATGCCGCGATCTCTGCATTCGCGCAACGATATTCACCCTTGCCATAGGCCGCGTCATGTCTTCTAACAAACGATACCCGCGGGACATTGGCATCAGCGCCACCCCGTTTGATCCGGCGTAAAGGGACGCACATGAAGATTATCATTTGCGGAGCAGGGCAGGTTGGTTGGCAAATCGCGCGTCATCTAAGTGGTGAGCGTAACGATGTGACCGTCGTCGACAACAATGCCGATCTGGTGCGGCGGGCAACGGATACGTTGGATGTGCAAGGGATCGCCGGTTTTGCAAGTTATCCTGACGTGCTGGAGCGGGCCGGCGCTGGGGATGCCGAGATGATCATTGCTGCCACCCATTCCGATGAGGTGAACATGGTCACCTGTCAGGTCGCGCATTCGGTGTTTGGCATCAACCGCAAGATCGCAAGGTTACGCAGCCAATCCTATCTGACCGCAATCTATTCCGATCTTTACCGGCGGGACCACATGCCCATCGATGTGGTGATCAGCCCCGAAAAAGAAGTTGCAGCAGCAGCCCTGCAACGCCTTTCCGCGCCAGCGTCTTTTGATACAGAAGTCTTTATGGACGGGCAGGCGCATTTGTTGGGCATCACAATTGAAGATGAGTGCCCGGTGGTGAATACCCCGTTGCGCCAGTTGACGGACTTGTTTTCAACCTTGCGCGCTGTGGTTGTTGGTGTGCGCCGCGATGGCACTCTTTTTGCACCTGAGGCCAAGGACCAGCTTTTTGTGGGGGATGATTGTTATGTGTTTTGCCACTGCGATGACATTGCCCGCACGATGGAGATCTTTGGCAAAAAGACCACCAAGCAAGAACGTGTTGTGTTGGTTGGGGGGGGGAACGTCGGTCTTGCTGTGGCGCAACATCTGGAAACCGATGCGCGCCGTTTGCGCACCAAGGTGATTGAAAAGAACCGCCAATGTGCCGAGCGGGCCGCCGAAGGGCTGGAACGTACAATTGTGCTAAATGGGGATGGGCTTGATGCTGCTTTGCTGGCCGAAGCGGGAATCGCGCGCGCGGACGCAATGCTGGCAATCACGGATGATGACAAGACAAACATGTTGGCCTGTGTCCGCGCCAAGGCCGAGGGCTGTGATTATGTGATCGCGTTGATCAATGATCCTACGTTGGTACCGCTAATGACCCCGCTGGGCATTGATGCCTATATCAATCCGCGCGCCACAACCGTCAGCTCCATTCTGCGCCATATCCGCCATGGCCGCGTGCGCGCCGTTTATTCCATTGGGGATGCGGAGGCGGAGGTGATCGAGGCTGAAGTGATGTCGACCTCTCCGATCACAGGCAAGCTGGTCTCGGAAGTGGATTTCCCGGAGGGTGCGTTAATTGGTATGATCCGCAAGGGCAAAAAGGCGATGCGCCCCATGGGCAATACGCGCATCGATGAGGGGGATACAATCGCGGTGTTCGCCTTGGCCAAAGATGTTCCGCAAGTTGAACAGCTCTTGCAAGTATCCATCGACTTTTTCTAAGGAGACAGCGTGCGTCGTCAAAGCTACATGCGTCGCAACCTATTGCAATTGCCGCTGTTTTTGCTGCTGTTTGGGATTTCTGCGGCCTCCATGATGGTGCCGGCCATCCATGGATTGGTGGTGAACGATCACCAAAGCGCGCGGGCGTTTTTCTATGCGGGGTTGCTTGGCGGGATATTGTTTTTGATGCTGGCTGTCGCCTTGGCAGGACAACGTCCAAATACCGATGCGCTGGGACCTTTGCTGTCGCTGTTTTCGGCTTTTGTTTTCCTGCCCGTCTTTTATGCCGTCCCCTTTGTCGAAAGCCTGCCCACCACAGCTTTTCTCAATGCTTATTTTGAGATGGTCAGCGCGCTCACCACAACCGGGGCCACCTTGTTTGAAGATCCATCGCGGCTTGGTTCTACGTTACATCTGTGGCGGGCACAGGTTGGTTGGATGGGGGGGCTTTTGATGTGGGTATCGGCTTCGGCTATTTTGGCGCCGCTGCACCTTGGCGGTTTTGAAGTAACCGCACAGGCCGAGCCCGGGCGACGTGACACAGGTGTGGCCAACAGGATGGCCCCCATGGCGCCGCGCGGCCGTCTGGTCCGTGTCTTCAAAGTCTTATTCCCGATTTATGCGGGCCTGACTTTGCTTTTGTGGCTTTTGTTGCTGGCCGGGGGGGACACACCATTGATTGCGCTTTGTCATGCAATGTCGGTTCTGGCGACCTCTGGCATTTCCCCCATTGGCGGGGTGCAGGCCTCTGAAATTAGCGTGTCCGGAGAAGCGGTGATGTTGCTATTCATGCTGTTTGCCCTGTCACGCCTGACGTTTTCAAAAGACACGATCACCGCAACGCAGGGTGGTTTGTTCACCGATCCAGAATTCCGCATCGGGATTGCGATCATGTTCGCTGTTCCTGTCCTGATCTTTGCACGCCATTTCCTTGGGGCGTTTGATGTGGCGGCAATGGAACAATTATCTGATGCGGCTTATGCTTTCTGGGGGTCGATGTTCACGGTGCTGTCGTTTTTGACAACGACGGGATTTGTCTCTGAACATTGGGCTGCGTCGCAAAGCTGGTCTGGGCTGGGCACGCCGGGCCTGATCCTGATGGGATTGGCGTTGGTGGGCGGTGGTGTTGCCACAACGGCGGGCGGCGTGAAATTGTTGCGCGTGTTTGCCCTGTACCAAAATGGTTACCGCGAAATGGAACGTTTGGTGCATCCCAATTCGGTGAGCGGGGCAGGGGCAGCAGGGCGGCGCTTACAAAGCAACGGCGCGTTCATTGCATGGATCTTCTTTATGCTCTTTGCGATTTCACTGGCTGGAATCACCCTCGCCCTGACCCTCACAGGCAGTCCTTTTGATCAAGCATTGGTGTTGTCTGTGGCCAGCCTGTCCACAACGGGGCCGCTAACAGAATTTGGCGCTGATGCGCCGATACGCCTGATCGAACTCAGCACAACAGCCAAGGCAATATTATGTGGGGCAATGGTGGTGGGGCGCCTTGAAACATTGGCGATCATTGCCTTGTTGACCCCAGATTTGTGGCGCGCCTAGGCAGATGTCTGTTGCCTTGCTGACACTGCATGACCTCAATAAAATCTAAAGCATGGAAATTTGGGGTGGAAACTCCTTGGCGAGCACGACATAGTTGCGACCGGGGGGCTCGATCTGCGGGTGCCAGCAAGAATAATTGAAGCGAGAACAGCCATGGCGTCGGACAGACAGAACCTTCAGGATGCGTTCCTGAACCACGTACGTAAGACCAAAGTACCGGTCACCATTTTTCTGATCAACGGTGTAAAGCTGCAGGGCGTTATCACTTGGTTCGATAATTTCTGTGTTCTGCTGCGCCGCGACGGCCAATCTCAGCTTGTTTACAAACATGCGATTTCGACAATCATGCCGAGCCAACCGATCAGCCTATATGAGGGCGAAGACGCTTCTTGAGCAAAGCTCACTTTCAAATAGATGATACGGATGGGCCCCGCGTCACACGTGCGTGGGTGCTGCATCCTGATATCCGCACGAACCCCGATCGGCGCGATCCGGAACCAGCCTTGGCTGAGGCTGTATCTTTGGCGCGGGCCCTGCCAGCACTAGAGGTCGCAGGTGCCGAAGTGGTGCAACTGCGCAGCGTCGATGCTGGTAAGCTGTTTGGCAAAGGCAAAATCGCGACCTTGCACGATGTGCTGGAAGAAAACGAGATAGAGCTGGTTTTGGTCGATGGGCCGGTCACACCCGTCCAGCAACGCAACCTTGAGAAAGCCTGGGGCGTTAAACTGCTGGATCGGACCGGGCTTATTCTGGAAATATTCTCTGACCGAGCAGCAACCCGTGAAGGGGTGTTGCAGGTCGAAATGGCCGCGCTCAATTACCAACGCACCCGTTTGGTGCGCGCATGGACGCACCTGGAACGCCAAAGGGGCGGCCTGGGGTTTGTTGGGGGGCCCGGTGAAACCCAGATCGAAGCAGACCGACGCGCCATTGACGAACAATTGGTGCGCCTGCGTCGGCAATTGGAAAAGGTGGTCAAAACACGGGCATTGCACCGCGCGGCCCGGGCCAAAGTACCTTATCCGATTGTGGCATTGGTGGGCTATACAAACGCAGGAAAATCCACCCTTTTCAACCGCTTGACAGGCGCTGAGGTTATGGCGAAAGACATGCTTTTTGCCACGCTTGACCCCACGATGCGCAGTTTGGTGCTTCCTGATGGTCCCGAAATCATTCTGAGCGATACGGTGGGTTTCATTTCAGATCTGCCAACCGAATTGGTCGCAGCCTTTCGTGCAACCCTCGAAGAGGTGCTGGCCGCCGATATCATTTTGCATGTCCGCGACATCAGCCATGCCGAAACCGAAGAACAGGCGCGCGATGTAAATGAAATCCTGATCTCGCTTGGCGTGCCTTCCGAGACCCGCAGCTTTGAGATTTGGAACAAGATTGACCTGTTGACACGAGAAGAGGCGGACGCTTTGCATGCGCGCGCCGAACGGGACGATGACGTGCTGGCTTTGTCTGCCATTTCAGGCGAAGGATTGGAACGGTTGCAGAGTGTTGTTGCACAGGCCCTGCAAGGGGCGGTCCGCGAGGCAGAGGTGACGCTGAGCTTTGCCGAGGGTAAGAAACGCGCGTGGCTGTTTGATCAAGACGTTGTTGTGGGCGAAAATCAGACCGACGACGGTTTTGCGCTGACTGTGCGTTGGTCTTCTAGACAAGAGGCGCAGTTTCAGCAGCTGTGACACCAAAAATTTGAAAGCATCCCTTCGAAAAATAGAAATCTCTCGCCCCATTCAACAAATGGTGGCAAGGGTCATCCGGTGCTGCGTCTCATGACAGTTGTTACTCTCTATATCACAACATTTATCCTTTTCATTTGCATCGACTTTTTCGGGCTTAGCTACATCGTAAAACCAGTCTTTACCCAAAGGATCGCACCGCTCATGCGTGACAGTTTTGCGGTATTGCCGGCCATCGCCTTCTATGCATTTTTTATCTTTGTGTTGCTTTGGTTTGTCTCGCTCCCGGCATTGACGCAGGGCAAAACTTTCCTTTGGGTGTTTGCCAACGCTGCTCTGATCGGCGCCGTGGCCTATGGCACCTATGAATTCACCAACCTCGCTATTCTAAAGGATTGGACATGGCGGATGGTGTGGACTGACGTGATTTGGGGCACAGTGCTGACTGCGGTGTCCGCTACGCTTGGCCTGTGGGTCACGCGGGCATTGATTGGCTAGATCACACGCGGCCTTCACGCGCTTCACACGTCTAAACCTTAGCACGCTTGCTATGCACCGCTTTCTGAGGCCCACCGCCATGCGCCCGGGCGCAGGTCGTTCAATTGCCAATCTCCAATCTCCGCCCGGATCAGGCGAAGCGTTGGCAAGCCCACATGCGCCGTCATGCGGCGCACTTGCCGGTTGCGTCCCTCTCGAATGGTGAGCCGCAACCATGCATCTGGCACGGTTTTGCGAAACCGGACCGGCGGGTCTCTCTCCCACAGAGTTTCAGGCGGATCAAACAGCTCAACCTCAGCTGGTTTGGTCATACCGTCCTTTAGCGTGACACCCTTTCGCAGGGCCTCTAGCGCTTGTTTGTCTGGTGTTCCTTCGACCTGCACCCAATAGGTCTTGGGTCGTTTGTATTTGGGGTGTGCGATGCGCGCTTGCAGGGCGCCATTGTCCGTCAGCACCATTAACCCTTCACTGTCTTTATCCAAGCGACCGGCCGGGTAAAAACCCGGTTGATCAATAAAGCCTGACAAGGTTGGTCGTTTGCTGCCCTCAGTCCCTTTGTCGGTGAATTGAGATAACACACCAAAAGGTTTGTTCAACAGAATGACTTTGTTCATGGGGTTGCAGGTGTCAATGTGGTCACCCCCACGGCAGCGGCCCGTGCCAAATCAAGGTCAAGTGACATCGGGATGTATTCCCCCCGTCGCCACAGCTGCGCTAAATCGTCATAATGGCGGGATAAAAAATGGCCCGATTGCCCTGTTGATGTAACAAAGACAGACGAATTCGGGTCCGCAAAATCATAGACGCCGCGGTACCCTGCGCCATGCACATTGTGAAACGGATCAGGCAATTCGCCTTTGGTCTTTCCCCGCAGCAATGTGTTGTCGCCACCACTGGTGGATTGACGGATGTTCACGAAATACCGCAACACGGGCACAGTTCCAAGCACCGGGTGATCATGGGTGGCCTGATGGGCATCCCCCCACCGCAGAGATTCCAACTGGGGTCCCCATGTCTCATTGATCCACAAAAGCGCATCATCCATGGCCAAGCGCGCCATCTCGGAACAGGTTTCTACCTGGCTTGATTGAAGAACATCACACCACACGCTGGCCCCGTCCACATCCCGAAACACCCGTTCAATAAAAAGCGGTTGAACATGGGCAAATTCTTCGGTCAGCGGGCCCAGTTCATCTTGGATCAGCCGGGTTTGAAGGCTGCGCAACCACGCCGCATAAATCAATGGTTCCGGCAGGTGTTCATTCATCTCACCCGACCACCCGGCCAGCAAATCCAGCGCCCGTTGGCGTTGCCGTTCGGTTGTACCTTGCTCAACCGCTTCGCCCACAAACCACAATTCGGCACCAATCAGCGGCAAGAGCGAGCGCGCTGTAAAGCTGACAGTGTCCAATTGTGCCTCAACAAAACTGTCACGCGTGTGTACTTGCCGGGTTTGCATAAGCCGCTGCCAGCGCTGGACCCGCTGGGTATCCCCCCAGACAAAAGACACATGGTTGGGAAAGGGCCGTTCAACGGTTTTGTTATTGGTATTGCCCAAGATCCCGCCCGCAGGTGCGACAAATTCTGGGTTGGCAGTGAACGGCAACATACCGTCCCAACGGTTTGCCGCGATCCATCCCGGGGAGGGCATACGGCCCTGACTTTGATGTTCTGCGTCGCGCCGCGGCATCGCGCCGATCATCTTCATGGCAATGCTTGTGCGATCGACAAGTGTCAGGTTCTGCGCAGGCGCGACATAGCTTGAAATCGCGCTCAGACCTTCTTGCACCGACTTTGCTTGCATCAGCTTCAGCGCAGCTTCCAGTGACGTGTCACGTGGGCTGAGATTGGTCCAGCTTACGGTTGCAACATGACCGGGAGGTGTGATGCTGGCAAGGTTGTAATGGGTGCCCGGCAAAACCGGCCCATTGTCCGTCCATCGCAAGGTCAGCGTGATCGGTTCAGCATCTTTGACAGTAATAATCGAAGATCGGGATCGAAACGGTTTGAACCCATCCGGCGTGCGATATTCATCGCTGTTATCGGGATTTATCTCTTCTATATAGAGGTCCTGATCATCCAGATAAGCGCTGGTCAGCCCCCAACCCAATGCGTTTGAACGGCCGGTCAGCACCACCGGCACACCGGGGATCGTGCCGCCAATCACACCACCAGTTTGCAGCTCCAAGCGGGCCAGATACCATACGGAAGGCGCGGTAAACCCCAGATGCGGATCATTGGCCAGCAAAGTGCCGCCAGATGCCGAGCGCGAAGGGGCCGCAGCCCATGCATTAGACGCACCAGCCAGCGCAGTTGATTTGAAGGGGGAAAGAGGATGCGGATCAAGTGGAATATTGGCCGCATGACGGCGTACACCGGGCACAATGGACGCATATTCAGGCAGGGCCGCAATACCAGAGCCGGGACTGTCAGGCAGAATATCCAACAGCCGCTTTTCGTCAGGTAACGCCAGAGATGCGCGCGCCCGGATCACCTCTGCTTGCAGATGGCCGGACAATTGAACACCTAACAACTTGGTGATTGCAATGGAATCCGCTGGCCTCCAGGGGGCCATGGGCGCGTTAAACAACATCATTTCCGGTGCGCCACGCCCCAAGGCTTCGGCATTGACCTGATCCAACCGGGCATTGACGCCAGCGGAATATGCCTCAAGCGATCTGCGCGTCGTGGCATCAAGGGCGTCAACCGATTGGACAGATAACGTGTAGATATCGAACCGGCGCATCAGCCTGTCGATGTTCAGCGTTGATATGCCAAAAACCTCGCTCAAGCGGCCTTGGGCGGTCCGGCGCAGGGTGATCATTTGCCACATGCGGTCTTGGGCATGGGCATAGCCCAATCCAAAAAACACATCCGGGTCTGTAGCGCCAGAAATATGCGGAACATTGGCGTTGTCGCGCACAATCTCAATCGGGGCTGAAATGCCACGCACGTTCACCTCATCCGTGTAATCGGGCAGGGATCGCGAAGCGAGCCAATAGACAGTGATTACCGCTAACACGCTCAGCAAAACCAAGGAGGCAGTGAGGCGGATCAACCATCGAAAGATCAGGGCCATGGGCGTCTCCGGACAACGCATGCTTGGGCGCGCGGCAAAACAACCGACCCAGCATTTAAATCAATGTTTCGGGCATACCGTACAGACAGCGCAAGGAAAAGCAGATGGTTTATTGCCACCAAAGTTTTTTGCCGTAAAGCGCCCGGCCTTGGATGATCATTCTCAACGGCCGGACGTTTTTGTATCTTGGAGGTCGATTGCAGCTTAGTTGATTTAGCCACTGAGATTTACGCAAATGTGCGCAGTATCAACGCCTTATTCCGCACTTCTAACCTAAAATTATCAGCGTTAGGGAATGATGCGCGTGTATTTGGTGCCTTCAAGCGTTGCCCCGACCCGCAGACCTGCGCGGCCAAATACCGCTGCAAGCACGGGTGCTAATGCGGTTGTGGTTTCCGCCGCCACGCTATCGCCGCGATCCGAGATAACATATTCCAAATCCGCACCAGCGGCCCAGCCGGGGGAACGGCGAAAGTTAATCAATGCGTCCTCAGTCATAAAGAACAACACATGAGCGTATTGCTGAGCTCCGATTTGCAGCCCGCCAGACCCTTTCACAACCGAATAGTAATCAACCGTGATGTCATTTACCAAAAGCGCGCCGCGACCATAGGCGCCGCCAAAGCCAAGTCCTGCTTCGGTGACCAGTGGCATCACCAAAAGGCCATTGGCCTTTTGAGACAATTGCACTGTGTTGGGATAGCTGCGGTACATTTCATCCAATGTCGCGCTGACGCGTGCATCAATGAGTTGCGATCCCCGCCCGCCAACGCCGTTACCACATGCCGCGAGCGTTGAGGACGCGGCCAAAGCGCCGAGCCCAAAGGCGCGCCGTGAAAATTTATGATTGCTCATCTTGTCTGCCCATATTTGTTGCCTGTTGTCGGTTTTCCCGACTTAAACCGCAGCATAGGCGGTTTTTCGCGCCTTGTCATGCGCCTTGTAATATGGATTTCCAGCTGGGCGGAAAGGTGCTGTAGGGGCCTGCGCCTTTTAGGTTGTGACCCGACCAAGCTTGGCCAGCATCGCCTCTGCGACAAGGGCCACATGCGGGGCTGCTCGGTGCGGCTGATGTACGGATATCGCCACCTCAGGCAGGGCCGGGAACCCCGGTTGACCATCGATAATGGTCAGCGAAGGCGGAATGATTGACGCCTCCATGACCGAAACACAGCCCCCCTCCAGCAAAGCGCGCTCCATCAGGCCAATGGACCGGGTGGAATAGGCAATCTGCCAAGGGCGATCGATCTGTTCCAACGCGTCCAAGGCGATGGCCCTGCACACACAGCCGGTCGGAAAAAGCGCGACGGAAATCGGGGCCACCGGGTCATCAATAAAGCTTGGTGCGGCGACCCAATGCAAGGGTTCATATCGGGCCACCTGACCGGAAACAGCATTAGATCGATGCGTGGCAATCACGATATCAAGCGTGCCGTTCTTTTGTTGAGGCAGCAATTCAACGGCATTATCACATGTCACCTCAAACTGCAGGCGCGGATGATCCTGAGAAATACCCGCGAGGATCGGCGGCAACAGGTAAGTTGCGTAATCATCCGGAGTACCGATACGCACCAGCCCATGTGCCTGCGGGCGTGACATATGAGACAAGGCGGCGTCATTGGCCGTGAGGATGCGATTGGCATAAACCAGCAGCGCCTCACCGGATGGGGTAATCGACACGATACGTTTGCTGCGTTCAAAAAGCCGCTTGCCCGTGATCTCTTCTAGGCGTTTGATTTGCAGGCTGACCGCAGATTGCGTGCGCCCGACAGAATGTGCGGCATGGGTAAAGTTTCGGTGCTGGGATACCGCTACAAACGACCTTAACAGATCAATTTCCAAATCACGTTGCATGATAAAGGATTAACATTCCTCATCATTGGTAGCAATATTATTCGTTTTTGAAATGCACGTGGCATGGGTATCCTGTCAAAAAGGAGACCGCTTTGTTAAACCATTGGGCAACATACATGTTTGAGGCGACGCGCCTGTATCCAAACGCACAGGCGCAGAACGGAAGGACAAACCACGCATATCCACAGCAAAAGAAGCCGCGTAATCCCATGACCAAGGCGGAGCAGGATCGTGTGAAGCAGTTCGCGCAGCTACACCAAAAGGCGGGCACCTTTGTTATGCCCAATGCGTGGGATGCAGGAAGCGCGCGGCTGCTTGAAACCCTTGGGTTTCGCGCCCTTGCCACCACAAGTGCGGGTCTTGCGTTTTCGCTTGGTGTTCGAGATTCCACTGCCAGCCTTAGCCGCGCTCAGGTGATGGAAAATGCCCATTCCATTGTCGAGGCGACGCAATTGCCGGTCTCTGCGGATTTGGAAAACGGGTTTGGCGCCCGTTCTGAGGCTGTTGAACAGACAATCAGAGAGGCAGAGATGATTGGATTAAGTGGCGGCGCAATCGAAGATGCCAGTGCCGATCCCGATAGGCCCATTTATGATTTTGATCATGCTGTTGATCGCATCCGCGCAGCTGTTGCCGCCAAATCCAACCCGGCGTTTCAGATCACTGCGCGGGCAGAAAATTATCTTTATGGGCGGCCTGACCTTGGCGATACAATCAAACGTTTACAAGCCTTTGAGGACGCAGGCGCGGATGTCGTCTATGCGCCGGGCCTTCGGGATATCGCAAGTGTACGGGCGGTTTGTGAAGCGGTCAAAATTCCGGTGAACGTTGTTGTGGGGCTGAATGATGCGTCCTATTCAATTGCAGATCTGGCGCAAGTTGGGGTGCGACGTGTCAGCACTGGTGGTTCACTGGCCAGAGCGGCCATGGGAGAGATGATGCGCAGTGCAACAGAGCTGCGGGATCGCGGCACGTTTTCTTATGCGCAAAGGGCGATATCAGATGCGGATGCCGCGCGCCACATGCGGCCACCCCCTGTTACCCCCTGAACCTAGCCGTTCAAAATCTCGGCGACTGCGGGCGCGCAATAGGTCAGTACCCCATCACAGCCAGCCCGTTTGAACGCCATCAAACTCTCCATCACCACGCGATCTTCGTCGATCCATCCATTGGCTGCGGCGGCTTTGATCATCGCGTATTCTCCAGACACCTGATAGGCAAATGTCGGCGCACCAAACGTGTCTTTGACCCGACGACAAATATCAAGATAGGGTTGCCCGGGTTTGACCATCACCATGTCGGCGCCTTCCGACAGATCACGCGCCACCAACCGTAAGGCTTCGTCCGAATTGGCCGGATCCATCTGATAGGTTTTCTTATCCCCCGTCAGCGCGCCCGAGGCCCCAACCGCATCCCGGAATGGCCCATAAAACGCCGATGCATATTTGGCGGCATAACTGAGGATCATCACATCACTATGATGGGCCCCTTCGAGGGCCGTGCGGATCGCGCCAATGCGCCCATCCATCATATCCGAGGGGCCAATGATATCAGCACCACATTCGGCCTGCGCCAGCGCCATTTTCACCAAGGCATCAACGGTTCGGTCATTGACGATGATACCGTCTTCGACAAATCCATCATGACCGTTGATGTTATAGGTATCCAAAGCGACGTCGGTCATCAGAGCGATATCAGGATATTTCGATTTAATTGCGGCAATGGCGCGGTTTGCGTGATTGTTTGGATCCCATGCGCCTGCGCAATCTTCGGTGCGTTCGTCTTGTCCTGTATAAGGAAAGATGCACATGGCGCGAATGCCAAGCGAATGGGCATGGCCAGCGGCTTCGATCAACTTATCAACGGATCGCCGCATCACGCCGGGCATTGAAACCACCGGTTCTTCGATCCCTTCACCAGAGCGTACAAACACAGGCCAGATCAGATCACCCAATTCAAGCGCGTTTTCACGCACCAAGGCCCGTATGGCCGGACTTTGACGGCTGCGTCGCAGCCGCGTAAGAGGAAAGGGCGCCTGGACAGGATTCATGCAAAAATACCTCAAATTGTCTATCTTGACCTTTCCCATGAAAATTCTATCCGCTCAAGGGTAGGAATTACCCTCAACCTTGGGTATGTGCTGAAAATTGACAACCTGCCGAGGCATTACATTGGATTGGTATCAAACGTTATTCGAATTGATCGACATGCGCTCGTTCTCGAACTTGTGGTTCTGGATCGTGCTTGCTGTGGTGTGGTCCACCGCGAGCCATTGGGTGCTGGGTGTTCCTTTTGATATGGTGTTACGTGCCAAACGGCATGGCGACCAAGCTGAAATCGACCTTGAAGACATGGTGCGGATCAACGTGAATCGGCTTTTGTATATTGGTCAGGTATCGGGCCTTTGGCTGGCCGGGTTTGCGTGCTTTTTCCTGACGATGCTGGTCCTGATGGGGTTCGTCTACGAAGTTGAATTTGCGCAAGCCGTGTTTTTGCTGGCGTTTCCCTTGTCGATGGTAGGCGCAATCAGCCTGTCAACTGCGCGACTTATTCAAGCGGACAATCAAGGCGGCGAACTGCTTTTTAAACGGTTGCACCGGCACCGGCTTTATACGCAGATCATTGGCATGATCTCAATTTTTGTGACCGCGCTCTGGGGGATGTATCAGAACGTAAATCTTGGACCGCTTGGTGGTTGACAAGGGATGCCTCAGCCTCAATTGAAGGCACATGACTGCATCATCCAAAATAATCTTATCCGGCGTTCCTGAGGGGTACGACGCTCAGGCTCTTTTGCAAGAGGCAGCAAATGGCAGCCCGGTTGTGCATGTGGCGCGGGATGACAAGCGCATGGCCGCGATGCAGGCCGCTTTGGCCTTTTTCGCGCCAGACATGCCCGTTGTAACCTTCCCGGGGTGGGATTGTCTGCCATATGATCGGGTATCGCCCAATGCTGATATCTGCGCACAGCGTATGGCGACGCTGGCGGGGTTAGTGCATGGGATGCCGGCCCAATTTATCCTGCTGACCACATTGAACAGTGCGACCCAAAGGGTGCCTGCATGCAGTTTGTTGCGCGATGCCGCGTTTTCGGCACAGGTCGGTAACCGGATTGATGAAGCTGCCTTGCGGGGGTTTCTTGTTCGGATGGGATTTGTGCAAAGCCCCACAGTGATGGAACCCGGTGATTATGCCGTGCGCGGCGGGATCATCGATATCTTTCCGCCCGGTGACTTGGGGCCTGTGCGGCTGGATCTGTTTGGTGATGTATTGGACGGCGCGCGGCGGTTTGATCCTGCCACCCAACGGACCACCGAAAAGCTCGACCTCGTTGAACTCGCTCCCGTATCCGAAGTCATTCTGGATGAAGCCGCGATCACACGGTTTCGCCAGAATTATCGCATCGAATTTGGCGCGGCCGGCACGGATGATCCTCTTTATGAGGCGATCAGTGCGGGGCGCAAACATCAAGGTGCGGAACATTGGATGGCGTTTTTCCACGCCGAGATGGAGACGCTTTTTGACTATCTGCCAGACGCGACCATCACCTTGGATGACCAGTTGACTGCGATGCGATTGGCGCGATGGGACAGCATTGAGGACCAATACGAAACGCGGCGCATCGCGATGGCGAACCGGTCTAAGATGGATAGCGTCTATAAACCTGCGCCACCTGCGGGGTTTTATCTGGATGACGAGGCATGGTTGTTGGCCACAGCAGAGCACCGCGTCGTGCAGCTTAACCCCTTGCCACAGCCGACGGGACCGGGCGTACTGGATGCTGGTGCGCGAATGGGACGTAACTTCGCACCTGAACGTCAACAGGAATCCATAAGCCTTTTCGGGTCTTTGGCGTCACATGTGAAAGTAAAACTTCAAGATGGTCCGGTGTTGATTGCCAGCTATTCTGAAGGTGCACGAGAACGTTTGACAGGGTTGATTGAGGACGAGGGGCTTGCCGAAGTCCTTCCCATCCCAAACGCCACACGGATCGGAAAGCGCGGGCTCTATCTGGCAGTTTGGGCGCTTGAACATGGTTTTGAATCCCCTGATCTGACAGTCATTTCAGAACAAGACGTTCTGGGAGATCGATTGATCCGTGCGCCCAAACGCAAACGTCGGGCTGAAAATTTCCTGACCGAAACGCAAAGCCTGAGCCCGGGCAATTTGGTTGTGCATGTGGATCATGGCATCGGGCGCTACCATGGAATGGAGGTCGTCACGGCGGCAGGGGCGGCTCATGAATGTTTGGTGCTGGAATACGCAGAGAAATCAAAGCTGTATCTGCCTGTTGAAAACATCGAATTGCTGTCGAAATACGGCCATGACGAAGGCTTGCTGGACAAGCTGGGGGGCGGGGCGTGGCAGTCAAAGAAAGCCAAGCTAAAGGAACGCATCCGCGAAATGGCGGACAAGCTGATCCGCATTGCCGCAGAACGTGCGCTGCGCCGCGCGCCTGTGCTGGAACCACCGCCGGGCATGTGGGACGCATTTGCCGCACGCTTCCCGTATTCCGAAACCGATGACCAATTGCGCGCCATTGGTGATGTGATTGACGACCTGACCAGCGGCAATCCGATGGATCGTTTGATCTGCGGCGATGTTGGGTTTGGGAAAACCGAAGTGGCGATGCGCGCTGCCTTTGTCGCTGCGATGTCTGGCACACAGGTGGCTGTGATCGCGCCCACCACGCTTTTGGCACGCCAGCATTACAAGAGCTTTTCAGAGCGGTTTCGCGGCTTTCCGATCCATGTTCGACAGCTCAGCCGTTTTGTCAGCGCCAAAGACGCTGCTCTGACCCGTGATGGCATGCTCAAAGGCACCGTTGATATTGTGATTGGCACCCACGCGCTATTGGCCAAAGGCACCGGGTTCAAGAACCTTGGTCTGTTGGTGATCGATGAAGAACAACATTTTGGTGTGCAGCACAAAGAGCGGCTAAAGCAAATGCGCACCGATATTCACGTGCTGACCCTGACAGCGACGCCGATCCCGCGCACCTTGCAGCTGTCCCTGACCGGCGTGCGTGATCTGAGCATTATTGGCACCCCGCCTGTGGACCGTCTGGCGATCCGCACCTACGTCAGCGAATTTGACACTGTCACGCTCCGGGAGGCGTTGTTGCGGGAACATTATCGTGGGGGGCAATCGTTTTACGTGGTGCCCCGCATCAGTGACCTGCGCGAGATCGAAGCCTTCCTCAATGACCAGCTGCCTGAACTTAGCTATGTTGTGGCCCATGGCCAGATGGCCGCAGGCGAACTTGATGACCGGATGAACGCGTTTTACGATGGCAAATTCGACATTCTGCTGGCCACAACAATTGTAGAAAGCGGATTAGACATTCCAACCGCGAACACAATGGTGGTGCACCGGGCTGATATGTTTGGTCTGGCTCAATTGTATCAAATCCGAGGCCGCGTTGGCCGGTCCAAGACCCGCGCTTATGCCTATCTGACCACCAAACCGCGCACCAAACTAACAGCTCTGGCCGAAAAACGTCTTCGGGTGTTGGGATCCCTTGATACCCTCGGGGCAGGGTTCACCTTGGCGTCCCAAGACCTAGACATTCGTGGGGCGGGCAACCTTTTGGGAGAAGAGCAATCCGGCCAGATGCGTGATGTGGGCTTTGAGCTTTATCAATCCATGCTGGAAGAAGCGATTGCCAAGATTAAAGCAGGTGAGATGGAAGGCCTGTCAGAAGCGGATGCGCAATGGGCGCCGCAAATCAATCTGGGCGTGCCAGTTTTGATCCCAGAGCCCTATGTCCCCGATCTGGATGTCCGATTAGGGCTGTATCGGCGTTTGTCCGGGCTCAGTACAAAAGTCGAGCTGGAAGGTTTTGCCGCTGAATTGATCGACCGTTTTGGCAAACTGCCCAAAGAGGTCAATACGCTGATGTTGGTGGTGCGGATCAAAGCGATGTGCAAGCGGGCAGGGATTGCCAAGCTGGATGGCGGTCCCAAAGGGGCGACGATCCAATTCCACAACGACAAGTTCGCCTCCCCCGAAGGGCTCGTTGCCTTTATTCAGGATCAACGCGGGCTTGCCAAGGTAAAGGATAACAAGATCGTCGTGCGCCGCGATTGGAAGAATGACACCGACAAGATCAAAGGCGCATTTGCGATCGCCCGAGATTTGGCCGAACATGTCATCGCCAAAGAAAAGGCTGCAAAAAAGAAAAAAGGGGCCGCGGCCTGATTTATTCAGCCGGGGCTTCGGATTTTCGTTCGATCCTTGCCAGAAACAACATCAGCGCCAATCCCAGCCCAGCCATCACAAGGACCGCAATGACCAGTGGCCTGATGGTGCCATCAAACAACATCCCTACAGGGGACGAAATCGCAGCAGCCAATACAGTGGACGTCGCACTCACAACAGACGCAGCGATACCTGCGATATGGCCCATGGGTTCCATCGCGATGGCATTCAGATTGCCCAATGTGAGGCCAGCCTGAAAGAACAGACAGGCCTGAAACACAACAAAGGCTGCAAATCCGTAAGGGTCAATCAGCCCGCCCAGATCAAACCACAACATAAAAGAAGACAACACAACCTGCGCTGCAAGCGTCACTGTGACCAACAAGCGCATGCCAAAACGGACCACAAGCACCGCATTGAGCAGGCTTGCGCTCCCCGCAAGAATGCCAACCACAAAGAACCAGAAAGGAAAGCTCTCCGCCCGGTCATAAACGTCGTAATAAATAGGCTGGATCAGCATCAGCAGGCTGAACAGCATGGACATGGCAAGGGATTGAACAAGAATGGATATCCGCACAGATGGGTGCGAGAAAATCTCTTTGACGGCGGATATCATCAAAGCCACGCGGACCGGGCGCCGGTTTTCGACAGCCAATGTTTCGGGCAAACGCAGGCCCATCCACATCATCGTAAAACAGACAAATATTATGAAGGAGACAAAGATCGCGCGCCATCCATAGCCATCGATAATCACCGCACCCAGCAACGGCGCGATGGACGGCACCAATGTGAATACCATCATTACAATTGACGTAATCTTGGCCATCTGGCGGCCAGAAAAAAGATCACGCACAACCGCGACAGACACAATGCGCGGTCCCGCAGCACCAACGCCCTGGAAAACCCGAGCAACCAGCATAACCTCAAGTGTAGAACTGGCCCAGGCAACAGCCGCTGCCAATATGTACAATGTCGCGCCAAGCAACATGATCCGGCGACGTCCATATGCATCTGACAGGGGGCCCGCAATAAAAGTGCCAATGCCCATTCCCAAAATAAACGCGGACAAAATAAGCGGTGCGCGATGCGGGGCGTCGGGTGTCAATTCTTTCGCAATTTCCGGCAAGGCGGGCAGCATGGAATCTATTGAAAATGCAATTGTTGCAAACATCATTGCAATAAGAGCGATAAATTCGGCGCGGCTCATTGCAAAATTAGGTGGTGGCACGGACAACGCGGAGCTCCATAAGCTGCGCGAATGAAATAATGACGCGCTTAAGCGTCAGGGCTAACCGATGGTTGTGGGAGCATCAATCCATAACCTGCAATAAACTCAGGTTACTGCAACCTGAGGTATCACTTTTTCGTTACGCCCGTCAAATTTGCACCACTTATCAATTGGCAGCCGCAAAACTTGCACTATATCGCTCAATCCGCTCAAATCTTCAGTCCTATCCGCCCCAACGGCAAGAACACAGGCATTGTAATTCACGATATCGGTGTGGGTTTGATCAAGACTGGACCGCGTAATCACGCGGGATACGAAACGACAGCTTTCGAGCCGGGCGCGGCGGGTTTCAAATGCGACATCACAAGGTGTACCTATTTTCGCGGCCAGCTGATCGGTGGTGCATCCGACGATCAATTCATCCCCGGTTTGTGCAAGCCTGCGCAGAAAAGAGATATGGCCCTGATGAAACGCATCGAAACGACCATAGGTCAAAACAACGCGGGCAGGGCGCGCAACAAGCCGGATCACGAGCTCACCTGAAGGCCAGTCACATCGGCAGGCCCCGTTTCATTGCGCCAGATCGCCTTGATCTTTGGTGTGGTGTTGCCAATCGCCAATTGTACAGTACAGCGTATTGGACCTGTTGTTAGGTCACAATCTATATGGGAAATAGGAAAATTCTTCACCGTCGCCGGTGGCGTTTTTATATCTGTCATCTGCCCGCTCAAGTCTGCCTGTTGGGGTCTTTTGCCCCTTTATCAGTCCAGAATATGACAGCGGCACAGGCTTGGCAAAGGAATGTTCCCTGTGCCTTACCTGCTGTGGCTCGATTGCCATACCCTGTGCATCAGGCCTGAACGGATAACTCTGAAATAATTTGCGCCCAAAGCTCTGGTGGTTGTGCGCCCGGCACCGCATGCTGCCCGCCAACGATAAAGGTTGGCACAGAATTCACGCCCATTTGCCGGCTGTGGCTATCGCGGTTGCGAATGTCTTGGGCATCCTCATCCGTGCCGAAAAGGCGCGTCACAACAGAAGCGTCCATTTCGATGCTGTCCGCAATATCGGCCAGCACTTCGGTGTCGCCAATATCACGTGCGTCCACAAAATAAGCCTTGAACAAGGCTGATACCGCTGCAGTCTGGCGCCCTTCAATGCCCGCCCAATGGATCAGACGGTGCGCATTTAAGGTGTTTGGTGTGCGCTGCATTGCTTCGAGGTTGATGTTCAAACCTGCTTTTGCGGCATGTTCAACCACTGGCGCATAGGCCCGTGCCGCCGCTTCTTTGCCACCAAATTTACCTTCAAGATAATCGCGCCGCCCCATGCCTTCGGCAGGCATATCGGGGTTCAGCTGAAAGGGATGCCATTCGATGGTGAAAGGGTGATCTGGATGTTCAGCCAAAGCCACGTCAAGATGCGCCTTGCCGATATAGCACCACGGACAAATGGGATCAGACATAATATCGAGTTTTATGGTCATTTCTTTAAATCCTCAAATTGGGTGCGCAGCCGGGCGCGCATGAGTTTGCCGTTGGCGTTGTTTGGCAGTGCGTCAACGTGGATGTAAAGGCGCGGTTGTTTATATCGCGCCAAATGTTCAGTTGCGTGATCGTTTAGTGTATATTCTTTGATCGGAGCGGGTGCCGTATAAAACGCTGCAATGACACGGGTATTTTTCTTAATCTCGACTTCAGTGACACCAATGCCCGTGACGCCGGGGGCCTGTAACATGACCTCCTCCACCTCAAGCGGTGACACCCGAAAACCGCCAGCGTTCATCATGTCATCAGTACGGCCCAGATAGGTGATCTGCCCATCCTCATCCATAATCCCCTGATCGCCGGTCAAAAACCAATCGCCCTGAAATTTCCCGTCCCAATGATCCTGAGCGCCAACATACCCTAACGCCAGCCCCGGGTCATCCCGGTGCACAGCAATGGTACCCGGCGTGTTTGTGCGTGCCGGGCCTTTGGCCGTTTGAAGGGTAACGTGCCGTCCGGGTTGCGCCTTGCCAATGGCCCCTTCTTTTGCAGGAGTGTCAGGAGAACCAGAGATAAAAGTGGAACATTCAGACATCCCAAAAGCCTCATAAACCGGGGTGTCAGTGACTTCATTCCATTGGTCGCGCACGGCAGCAGGCATCTTTTCCCCGGCGCTCAACCCATGGCGCAATTTGGGCAAATAAACCGGGTCACGCCCCTTGAGCATTTGACGAAAGACGCCGGGCGCTGCGGCAAACAAGGTCGCTTCATGGGTATCAATCAGTCCCAATAAGTCGGACGCGGGCGTGTCTGCGGTCGGGATCAGCGCCACAGCACCTTTGGTCCAGGGGTCCATCAGCCCGGTGCCCAGCGTATAGGTCCAGTTAAACGCACCCGCATGCAACACGCGGTCCGTTGGACGCAGGCCGTACCATCCTTCAAACATCATACCCCGGGCCCAGATGGCACGGTGGGCATGCATCACCGCTGATGGCACACCTGAGGTTCCCGAAGTATAAATGATATATCCCAATCGATTTGGATCACCCATGTGATAGTCGGCGGGCGGCAAATGTCGCATGGCGCGCAAAGCATCCAAAGTCAGAATGGCAGGGTGGTCCGGGCAAGGAACATCCGGATCATGCAAAATCAGCTTGGGCTGTAGTTGCTCGATGAGCTTTTGCACCTCTGGTGTCGTCAACGCTGCGGCTGTTGGCACCGGGACCAAACCTGCGGCCACAGCCCCCAGATAGGCCAAAGGGAAATCCGGTGTATTTCCCAGCCTCATCAATAGGATGTCACCCGGCGTCATCCCGGCCTCAAGCAGGCCCGTTGCCGTGCCCCGGACCGCTTGGATCACCTCGCCATAGGTCCAGTTTTCAACACTTGACGGGCCAAGCAGGGACAACGCCAGCGCCTCTGGCTGTGCAGCACCGACCTGCAAAACATGGGCCGCCAAATTAAAGGGGCTGGGACAAGGGGACGAACCGGTCATAAAGCCTGCGCTAACCCAGCCGGGGCTAGGTTGCAAGGCTATCGCGGTCACGCTATAGCCACCATATGTCTCAGGAAAACGCCCCTCACATGATCAAGGTGGCCCGCGAAAACAGAGGGTCAGACAAGGTACCACCCGTCGATTTAGGGGCGCGGGTGCGCGAATTGCGCAAGGCCCGCAGCTGGACACTGGAACAAGCCGCCCGGCAGGCCGGGCTTGCCCGTTCAACCCTGTCCAAGATCGAAAATGGTCAGATGTCACCGACCTATGATGCGCTTAAGAAACTGGCCGTTGGTCTGGAAATCCCGGTACCACAGCTTTTCACGCCCCCCGCCGCTGAAAAGGTGAACGGCCGAATGGTCGTGAACAAGAACGGCGACGGCACGGCCAAAGCAACCACCACCTATGAACACGAGTTGTTGGGGGATGCGTTGACCAAAAAGAACATGCTGCCTTATCGCGCCCGCATCCGTGCCCGCAATATGGAAGAGTTCGACGGCTGGGTGCGCCACGACGGAGAAGAATTTCTCTATGTGCTGACTGGTGTTGTGAAACTGTTCACCGAATTTTACGAACCCGTCGAATTGCGTCGGGGCGACAGCGCCTATTATGATGCTACAATGGGGCACAACGTGGTGTCCGTCAGCCCCGAAGATGCAATGATCCTCTGGGTAACGTCCCTGTCATAGGCTTTAGTCTTTACCAAACAGGCGGCGCAGCACCAGATGCGCGATGCCCACGGTGACCAGCTGAACCAGCACAAACATCGCGATATGACCCGGATAAATACCCGCAAAAGTATCCGAAAACCCGCGCGCAAAGGTCACAGCCGGATTGGCAAAGCTGGTCGAGGATGTGAACCAATACGCCCCGGTGATATAAAGCGCCACAAGCGTTGGCACCGCTTCGGGGCGGGATTTGAGGCCACCAAAGATCACAAACAATAGCCCAAAGGTCGCGATACCTTCTGAAAACCACTGCGCTGTGCCGCTGCGATGCATCGTTTGGGACACCTGCAAAATCGGTTGGTCAAACATGATATGTGCCGCCCAAACACCCACCACGCCACCGACGACCTGAACGGGAACAAAGCGCAAAAGATCGCTTAACGACAGCTCGCCGCGCAAGAAGAACGCAAGACTAACAACGGGGTTAAAATGTGCGCCTGAAATCGGGCCAAGGATGGTGATGATGACGAAAAGCATGCAGCCCGTCGCGATTGCATTGGCAAGCAGGGCGATGGCGATGTTTCCATCAGCCAAGGTTTCCCCCATGATGCCAGATCCAATCACAGAAATCAGCAAAAGCGCTGTTCCAACACCTTCCGCAAACAAGCGTTGCATCAAATCGCATCCATGAAGGTGGATTTACAGAGGTCATTTTCTTTACGCGCGTAAAGATTCTGAAAGGCGGCGTATTTCATGTTCATTTGCAAAAACCGATGATCAAGGCAAAACGTCTTATGAGCATCATTCCTCGACCCACCAGACCTCCGGCATGAAATTTGGCCCATCACCATAAATTGGAATGTCGGTTGGATATTTCATAGATGCGGTATGGGCGATTAGCCCTTCGCTAAAGCGCCAAAACGGGATGACATATCGGCCAGCGCTCAACACCCGGTCCAACGCCCGGGTCGCTGATGTGAACTCTTGGGCGGAGGTCGTGGTCAACATCAGATCAATCATCGCGTCCACTGCCGGGCTTTGCACCCCCATAAGGTTGCGCGACCCTTCCTGTGTTGCGGACTCTGTTCCCCAATAAAACCGTTGTTCATTGCCCGGAGACAAGGACAAGGCCCGCCGGAAATGCGCCATGTCGAAATCAAAACTGTTGATGCGCGTTGTCAGCTGTGCTTCGTCGACGGTCTCGACCTTGGCGTCGATACCCAGACGGGTCAGCGCCTGAACATACAGTTCACCGATTTTGGTGTTTTCCGAGCTGCCCTTGGACAGCAGGATCGTGAACGCCAACGGTGTCCCATCCGGGGTGCGCATCGTGCCGTCCTGTGCTGAAAACCCTGCGTCTTGCAATTGCTTCATTGCCGTGCGGATCCCCGCCCGATTTCTGACTGACCCGTCTGACACCGGCAACGTGTATCCCTCAATCGTGTCCGGCAACAAAACGTCCGCATATGGCGCAAGCATCTTTGCAACATCCGCTGGTGCAGGGCCGGGCGCCATCGCAAGGATCGAATTGGAAAAATACGAGGAAATCCGTGGGAGGGCGCCACCGGTCAAGGTTTCATTGATGTATTCGAAATTGAACGCATGGATCAGCGCATCCCGCACCCGCCAGTCATCAAAAGGCGCGCGCCGGGTGTTCATTACAAAACCCGTCATGCCGGATGGCTTTTGATGCGGGAAGGTTGATTTGACCACCTCGCCGCGCGTTATCGCCGGAAAGTCGTATTGCGTGGCCCATGTTTCGGCATTGAATTCGCGCACAGCGGAAATTTCGCCCGCCTTGAATGCCTCAAACAAAACCGATGAATCCCCGTAAAAATCGATCTTGATCTCATCTATGTTGTGGGTGCCTTGACGAAACGGCACATCCACACCCCAGTAATCTGGATTGCGTGTCAATGTGACCTGCCGACCAGCGTCAAAGTCAGAGATGACATAAGGCCCGGTGCCAAGCGGAATGTCAGCCAAGGGCGCATTGGCAAAATCACGGCCTTCCCATTGGGCGCGGCTGATGATCGGGCGCAAACCGGCGATCAATGCGAGTTCCCGGTTTTCGGTGTTAAACGTCAGGCGGACCGAACGCGGGCCGGTGGCCTCAATGCTCTCGATCTGGCGGTATAGGCCGTGATAGCGTGGATGCCCTTCGGTCCCGAGGATCTGATAGGAAAAGATGACGTCCTCAACAGTGACAGGCGTACCATCGGAAAAGGCCGCTTCTGGTCTTAAGGTGAATTCCACCCATTCGCGTGACGGCGGCACCTCGATAGAGGCTGCCAATAACCCATATAACGAAAAAGGTTCATCCCAGGAACGCCCCATGAGGGATTCGTGTGTAAAGTGGCGCAGCTGCCAAGGAACAGTGCCTTTGCGCACAAAGGGATTGAGGCTGTCAAAACCGCCCGTATTGCCCAGCGTAATTTTGCCGCCTTTGGGTGCTGATGCATTCACATAGGGGAGGGCCGTGAAGTCAGCAGGCAGCGCCGGGGTGCCATACATAGCGATTCCATGCTGCGGTTCGGCCAAAGCGATTCCCGCGCTGAGAATCAGTGAAGATAAGGACGCAACGCCCCATGCCTTTTGGAAAATATTAATCCCCATTTTCGCAACAATCCCGCTCTAGCCTTGTTTTATTGGGCTTATTGTTAATCTTTGGCCGGGTCCAGTTCAAACTTTATACTTGGCGCAAGGCGGATGTTCTCTTATAAAGGTCTCACTGCTCGATAGGTTTCTTGCCTGTATGAAACCTGCCTCAATAACTTAACGCCAGCTTCGTGCTGGCGTTTTTTTTTGCTCGCAAATCTGCCGAATTGGGTCTTGTCACAATTGTGCGTTTCCTTCGGCGGTGCAGCACGGCATTATGCGAACGCAGCATTTCTAAAGGAGACTGACATGGCTTTTACAATCGATCTTTCCGGCAAAACGGCCGTGATCACGGGATCCAATTCCGGCATCGGTCTTGGCATTGCTTGGGAATTGGCGCACGCAGGTGCAAATGTGGTGTTGAATTCGTACAGCGACACACCCGAAGATCACGCGATTGCGGATGAAATCGCAAAAGAAACCGGCGTGAGCGCCAAGTATATTCAAGCAGACATGTCCAAAGGCGATCAATGCCGCAAGCTGATCGAAACAGCCGGCGTTTGCGACATTTTGGTAAACAACGCAGGCATTCAGCATGTTGCCCCCATCGATGAATTCTCAGCTGAGAAATGGGATGCGATCATAGCGATCAACATGTCGTCCGCGTTTCACACCACCGCCGCAGCGCTCCCAATGATGCGCAAGGCCGGATGGGGCAGGGTGGTTAACGTGGCCTCGGCACATGGGCTGACAGCATCACCGTTCAAATCCGCCTATGTCACGGCAAAACACGGGGTTGTTGGGTTGACCAAAGTCACCGCGCTGGAAACCGCCAAAGAACCCATAACCTGCAATGCGATCTGCCCCGGCTATGTCTTGACCCCTTTGGTGGAAAAACAAATCCCCGATACTGCCAAAAAATATGGAATGACTGAAGATGAGGTCAAAGAGAAAGTGATCCTTGAGCGTCAGCCTTCAAAAGAATTCGCCACCGTTGAACAGATGGGCGGCACAACAACTTTCCTGTGTTCTTCCTCAGCAGCTCAGATCACCGGCACAACAATCAGCGTTGATGGCGGTTGGACCGCGCTTTGACAGGCATTTTGACGTAAAGCATAAAAACAGGTCCCGGCATGCCGGGGCCAGCTTGGATCACCCTTTGCGGCGCTCGCTTTTGCTAAGCTCAAGCAGATCCGCGCCAGCCTCATCTGTTGCGGCAAGATCAGGTGGATAAACAAGCCCCGCCGAAATCACCAATTTAGCAGCATCCTCAACCGACATATCCAATTCGATGACATCTGATTTCGGAAAGAACAGCAAAAATCCGGACGTCGGGTTTGGCGTTGTTGGCAAGAACACTGAAACAATGGGATCGTCAGGTTCACCGGTTTTTGCCAAAACCTCGCCTTTGGCTTCGGTCGAAATGAACCCAAGCGCCCAGATGCCGCGACGGGGATATTCGATCAAACACGCGCGCTCAAAGCTACGCTCAGATTGCGCAAAAATCGTTTCCGAAATCTGTTTGATCCCGGAATAGATCGTGCGCACCACTGGTGTACGTTCCACCACACCTTCGGCCAGCCGGATCAGTGAGCGGCCAATATACCCTTTTGCAATCCAGCCCACAAAGACCGTGAACATCAAAAAGATGACAACCCCGAGGCCCCGCACGTTGATCTGAACATCCGGATCCAGACCAAAGAAGTCTTGGATCATTCTGTCGGGATGGTAATTGCCCGGCACCAGCGGCAAGACAAATCCATCTATCCACCCTACCACGGACCAGATCAGCCAAATCGTCAGCCCAACAGGCGCAATGACCACCAAACCCGTAAGGAAAGATGCCCGAAGCGACCCGATCAGGCTGCGACGGGGTTGGGGGGGATCAACATCAAAAGGTGTATTCATGAAAGCGTCAAATCCGAACTTAGACCGTTCATAGCTAGGAGGTTTGAGGGGGTGCTACAATGGCCAGACCGCCAAAGTCGCAGGAAATTGGGGCGAACGGCGCTGTTTTAAGCAGTTGATGTTGATAAAGCTGCGGCAATCTTGGCTGCAAGACGGGCATTGTTTCGAACCAGGGCGATGTTGGCCGTCAGCGAACGGCCCTCTGTCAGCTCAAAAATACGTTGCAACAAATAGGGGGTCACCGCCTTGCCTGCGATGCCGTGAGCTTCTGCATCCGCCTGAGCTTGTGCAATCACCGGAGCAAGGGTCTCAGCCGGGATTTCATCCTCTTGCGGGATCGGATTGGTGATCAATTGTCCTCCCGGCAGCCCCATCGCTGCGCGCGTGAGATGCGCCTTTGCAATCAGCGCCGGATCATCAAGCCGAAGTGGCGCTTTCAACGCCGAAGTAGAAGACCAGAACGCCGGTACGCTGTCCTGCCCAACCGCGATAACCGGCACGCCTTGCGTTTCCAACACCTCCAGCGTCTTGGCCACATCCAGAATGGCCTTGGCACCTGCGGCCACAACCGTCACAGGCGTCTGTGCAAGCTCCATCAAATCGGCCGAAATATCAAAGCTGTTTTCAGCGCCTTTGTGCACACCGCCAATTCCCCCCGTCGCAAACACATCGATACCAGCCAGATGCGCTGCGATCATTGTTGCCGCGACAGTTGTCGCACCGGTGCCGCCCGAGGCGATACATACCGCCATGTCCGCACGGCTGAGTTTGGCGACACCTTTGGCCTGCGCAAGGGTGCTGAGGCGGGCATCCTCCAACCCGATATGCAGCGCCCCCTCAATCACCGCGATGGTCGCAGGCGTAGCCCCGGCGTTGCGCACATCCTCTTGAACCATCTGCGCCACTTCAAGGTTTTGCGGATACGGCATGCCATGGGTAATGATTGTGCTTTCAAGTGCAACAACCGGGGTTCCGGCGGCACGTGCCTGTGCGACTTCGTTGCTGAAACTAAGGGGCAGTTCGGTCATATTTTGGTCTCTCCTGAGACATAGAGGGCAGCGGCTTGCAAGGCTTGCGCCAAGGCATCCGCGGGATCTTTGCCATTAAGCTCTGCAGCGATATGAGCCGCCATGAATGTATCCCCCGCGCCCGTTACTCGGGCGACATGGACCTGTGGCGGGGTCTGGGTGATCGCCCCGTCCGTACTGCTGATGGTTGCGGGGTCACCGCCGTTGGTGACAATCGCCCGCCGCGCGCCGCGATCCAACAAACCCTGAGCGGCCTCGCCGGACGTGGAAAAAACGGTTTCGCACAGCAGCCCGGCTTCTTCCAAGTTCACATAAAGCGTCCCGCGCCGCGCCTGAAGAAACGGATGCAGCCGCAGTGCCTTGCCAGGAGATGCAGGTGCAACCCGCAGATCAGCGGCGGCGAGCAGAGGGCTTTGCACCGATTCGCTTAACAGATCGAGCGTCAGATTACCGTCCAACGCCACAATCCCAGCATAAGGAGAGGCCAGACGACCGTCTTCAAAGGGGCGCAAAATCTTGTTTCCAACAGCCTCCAAGGAATGCGCATCCGCGATGGCCGCGATCAGACCATTGGCCCCCTCAACCGCCATGTAACTGTCTGTGGGCAAATCGTCAGATCGATATAGGCAGTTGGTAATCAACCCGCGCGTCTGGCAAGCCTGCACAAGCGCATCACCTTCGGGGTCCCGGCCAACGGCGCTGATCAGAGCAGGGGTTAACCCAAAGCGCGCCAGCGCCATCGCAATGTTCAACGCCACGCCGCCGGGTAAACGCGTGATCCGCCCCGGCATATCGGAACCTTGCCGCATTGTAGTTTCTGATCGACCAACGATATCCCAAAGGACCGAACCGATACATAGAATGTCTGCTTGTTTACTCATACCGCCCTCTACCTGTTTGATAGGCAAGGAGACAAGACGTCTATTGCGGTACCGCAAAGGTTAACCCGGCCCAAAAGGTTTCCCAAACCACGGCATTTTCGCTTGCATCAGCCTGCGCCGCCGGGCGCAACACAACTGCATCAAACAAATAGCTATGCCCCGGGGCCACGGGGATCTCGGCTTGGCCATTGGAATCCGTTCGATGCAAGGAAATGGTCACGCTGTCATCCGGGGCACGTTCAAATACTTCGACCTTCGCATCCGCACGCGGCTCTCCTTGGTACAAAACAGAAATCTTCATGTTATTGGTGAAGGTGTCCTCATAAGGGTTTGTAAGAGCAACAATTTCTGTGACCAGACCAACGGGTTCATCCACGCCTTTGCCTGATCCGACCGCCATCAAAGATTTCACATGCCGGGTGTAGCGCTCGCGAAATCGCTCTTGTGACCAGCCCGCTGCAATATGATCGTCTACCGCATTTGCAAAATCCTTGTGCTTAACAAACTTGAGGAATTTTGCCCATTCGCGGTAGGTCACAAAAGACGGCGCAGTTTCATGCACAACCACCACCAGCCCATCCTCCAACGGTGCTGGCGTGTCAAAGGCCGGGGAATCGCCAGCCCGGGGGCTCAGCTCAGTCCGCTGACCATCTGCAATCATATCAAAGCGCGCGGAATTTCGATCAAAGTACGAAAGGGTGCTGCCGACAAATTCTTGCCCGTTTTTGAAATTCGCCTGTAGCGTTTCCCCCGGTTCCACTTGATAAAGAACCGGTTCGATCCAAAACTCATGAGCGGTGGCACTCAGCGGTGTCATAAAGGCCAAGACAGCAAGAAAACGGGAAACAGACATGGTGAAATCTCTCAGTTGGGCAAAAGACAAACTGGCTTTGTGGCTTGCATTGTCAACCTTGGCTCTGGGCTTTGCAAGCGGTGCGCAGGCGCATGAGCTGCAACCGACAATTGGTGATCTTACAGTGGAACAGGGGCGTGCCGAACTGGTGTTGCGCCTCAACCTCGAAGCGTTCTTGGCCAAGATCGATCTGGATGGGCTAGAAGATACCGATGATGCTGAAAACGCTGCGGATTATGACGTTTTGCGCGCCTTATCAGGGGACGAAATCGCCAGACGGGCGCCCGATTTATTGACGGGCTGGAATGCCTTGCCCTTGGTAATGGTGGATGGAAAAGCCGTCCAAATGCGCAGTACAGAGGTCGTGGTTCCCGAAAATGTGAACATTGAACTGGCGCGGGTCTCGGACTGGGTTTTGGTTGGGGATGTGCCAAACGGGGCCCAAACGGTGCAAGTCATCTGGCCTGAGGGAGGCGGCGCGATGGTGCTGCGCCAGCAGGGGGTCCAAGCCCCCTATACCGGGTATCTGGCCGGGGGAGAGACCAGCCCCGAGATCGCTCTGACAGGGGGATATGCCCAAAGTGGTATGCGGGCATTCCTGAGCTACATTCCTATCGGCTTTGATCACATCCTGCCACAAGGTTTGGATCATATCCTGTTTGTTTTAGGGCTGTTTTTGTTGTCCACACAACTTCGACCACTGCTGTGGCAAGTGTCGGCCTTTACGCTGGCCCATACCGTGACCTTGGCGTTGGGCGCATTGGGGTTGGTTAACATTCCGGGTTCGATTGTGGAGCCACTGATCGCCGCCTCAATTGTCTATGTTGCAATTGAGAACATATTCATGTCGGGTCTCAGCCGTTGGCGCCCTTTGGTGGTCTTTGGTTTTGGCTTGCTGCACGGTCTGGGATTTGCCTCAGTGCTTGGCGATTTTGGCCTGCCGGAGGGGCAATTTATACCCGCGCTCATTGGATTTAATGTGGGTGTGGAAATTGGCCAACTTACCGTGATCCTGATGGGCGCGATCCTGATCTGGTTGGCAGTTCACGCCGCCCGCAAGGCCCCCTTAAATGGGGTTGAGGAAGAGGTTCGGGAACATTCTGTCATGTTTCGCGCCGTCTCGGTGACGGGTTCGTTGATCATTGCGATCATTGGCGTCTGGTGGGTTATTGAGCGGGCGTTTTTGTAAACATTCAGCGCATGGCTTTGATAATGGCACCAAGGCCTGCAACCGGGTTGTCTTGGCCCCAAATTTCATCTCCAACGCCGAAAAAATCGGTGAAGGGGGCCAAGGCGGCGACCATGTCCAGATCCAATCCGCCTTCGGCAACCACAGGCACTTCAATCACCTCTGACCACCATTCAAACAAGTCAGAAGGCGCAAAGCTGCCATCCCCAAGCGCGCCGGCCTGCACCGGACCAAAGCTGATATAATCCGCACCAGCTTCACCTGCGGCCATGCCGTCATGTTTTGAGGGGCCACAAAAAGATCCCACAATGGCGTCTTGTCCCAATTCCTTGCGGCTATACCGCACAGATTTGGCCGCGTCACTCAAATGCACACCGTCCAATCCCAAACGTTCCACCAACAACATGTGATCCGCAATCACCAAGGCCACATCACGGGCATGCGTAATCTCGCGCAATGCATCAGCCGCGCGTGACAATTGGTCTTCGTCTTTGGTCGAAAGCGCAAGCCGAACGCAGGCGACGTCATGTGTATCAAGAACAGAAGCAAGCTGGCTTGAAAAGCTGTCTAGCTCAATTTCCGGTGGCGTGATCAGATAAATCTGTGGCTGTTCAGGCATGTCCATCGGCGCGTCCTTTTTGATCTTTGGCGGTCTGACTAGCTCAGGTTGGTTGAAATGGAAACTCCTTGTTGTAGATGGGATGTAGATGACGCCCTTGGCTTGCACAGGTGTGAGTGCATCGCTAAGAGGCGAAAGATGTCAGAACCCGTCCAAAACCCGCAAATACCGGCCATTGTGTTGGTCCGCCCGCAAATGGGTGAAAACATAGGTGCCGCCGCCCGTGCAATGTGGAACTTTGGGCTCGATCATATGCGCATTGTTGCGCCGCGTGATGGCTGGCCAAATCCTTCTGCTGTGGCCATGGCCTCTGGGGCGGGTCGGCTTTTGGATGAGGCGCAATTATGTCGCGACTTACCAGATGCTTTGGCAGATGTGGATTACACCTTTGCCACAACAGCCCGAGACCGCGATCTGACAAAACCGATTTTCAGCCCGGAGGCCGCGATGCAGGACGCGCGCCGCAGGATTGCTGAGGGGCAACGCGTGGCCATGCTGTTTGGCCCTGAGCGGGCGGGGCTTGAGAATGATGACATCGCACGGGCCAATGCCATTGTTTCGGTGCCCGTTAATCCGGCGTTTGCGTCTTTGAACCTCGCGCAATGTGTCTTGTTGATGGGCTATGAATGGATGCGGATGACCGGTGAGGTTGCGACATATTCAGACGGTATGGCAGGCACACAATGGGCGTCGGGGCAGGAAGTGGAACATCTGGCGCAACACTACGAAGACCGCATGTCGGATGCCGGGTTCTTTTATCCCGAACACAAAGAAGCGTCGATGAAGGTAAATCTGCGCAATATGTGGTCGCGCATGCCTTTGACGCGGGCCGACATTCAGATGTTACATGGGATGATGCGGCAGATGGTCCGTTGGAAAGACCGTGGGTAAAGCAGATCCGGGACATCGCATCATTGAGCGGGCAAGCCCGCACGTGATTTTATTGTTTCAGCGCTGCTGAAACGGGGGCGAGACGCTGTCTCGCGCTCTGCGGTATTTTTGGCCAAAAAGAGAATATCTGTAGTGCATTAATCTCAGGTTTTCGCGGGATGCGGGCCTGCGACACTTTCGGACTGGCGTCGCGCTGGTCTAGACGTTTTGGGTTGTGTGCCCTACCACTCAGGCGAATAGGGTTTTGAGGCGAGAAATGGCAGAGAAACGCAAACTTTTTGAAGAGGTCGGGGCCGATGAGGCTGCCAAGGCCGTTGTGCATACCGGCGTTATTGACCGGGGACGCGGTATGGCCCGGGGCGCGATACGGCTGTGGTTGGTTTTGATGTTCGTCTTAGTCTTTGTGATGATCGCAGTCGGGGGGATGACGCGGTTGACGGATTCTGGTTTGTCCATCACGGAGTGGCGTCCTTTGACTGGGGCGATTCCGCCGATGAATGTTGAAGACTGGACTTCTGAGTTTGAGAAATATCAGGCGATTGATGAATTTCGATTGCAGAATTCCTGGATGACGCTGGATGATTTCAAATCCATCTATTGGTGGGAATGGGGGCATCGGCAATTGGGTCGGGTCATCGGATTGGTTTGGGCATTTGGGTTTTTGTGGTTTCTGGTGCGACGTCACATTCCGACCGGGTGGACAGGCCGATTGTTGACATTGGGGGTGCTTGGGGGTGCGCAGGGGGCCATTGGGTGGTGGATGGTTGCCTCGGGTGTGACTTCGGGTGAAGGCGCGCTTGATGTTAAGAGTTATCGGCTTGCCATTCATCTTGGCTTGGCCTTTGTCATTTTGGGGGTCATTATCTGGTATATTTTTATGTTGGGTCGTGAAGAGCGTGACCTGATGCAGGCGCGGCGGGCCAAAGAAGAGCATCTGTTTAAAGTGACCAGCGGCTTGTTGTATTTCAGCTTTGTGCAAATTTTGCTGGGTGCGATGGTCGCAGGCATTGATGCCGGGCGGTATTTCGTTGATTGGCCGATGATGCAGGGGCGGTTTTTTCCACCCGATGCCTTTGATGTCACACCCGTTTGGCGAAACTTCTTTGAGAATGCGGGTTTGGTGCAGTTTATGCACCGGATCAGCGGGTATCTGCTGTTGGTGGTGGGCTTTTATGTCTGGGTGCAGGGGCGAAAATCTGCGCATTCTCAGACGCGGTTTGCGTTTAATGTGGTGATGGCTGTTCTGAGCCTTCAGATCATTTGGGGTGTTACAACCGTGCTCTATGCAGCCCCTGTTCACATCGCCCTTGTTCATCAGGCGCTGGCTGTGGTCCTTTGGGTCACCATTCTGCGTGCCCGTTTTCTGAGTGCTTATCCTATTGCAACATCCCTGAGAGGGACCTGATATGACAATCTATGATGATCTAATGGCGCATCAGCGCGAAACGCAGGCCTTGGCCCAAGTAATGGGGCGATTGGGTTGGGATCAGGAAACCATGATGCCACGGGGTGCAGCCTCGCAACGGGCCGAGGAAATGGCGGCGCTGGAAGGTGTGCTGCACGCACGCCGCACAGATCCGCAGGTGGCCGACTGGCTTAACGCCATTGACGAGGCCGCATTGGATGATGTTGGCCGTGCCAATCTACGTCACATCCGGCGCAGCAACGATCGTGCAAACAAGGTGCCGGCCGCTTTGGCTGCGCGCATTGCGCGGGTCACATCCGAGGCGCAGGGCATCTGGGCCGAAGCCCGTGCGGCGGACGATTTTGCGGCTTTTGCCCCAACGCTGACAGAAGTTCTGGCGTTAAAACGAGAAGAGGGGCAAGCACTGGCAACGGGCGGAGACGTGTATGATGCGATGCTTGCGGATTACGAACCCGGCACAACCGGCGCTGAGCTGGAGGCGATGTTTGGCGCATTGCGGCCCAAGTTAACGCAATTGCGCGCAGCCGTGCGCGATGCCGAGGCGCCTCCAACTTTGACGGGCACCTTTGATGAAGGCGCGCAGATGAAGCTGACCCGGCAGTTGGCGCGCAGCTTTGGCTATGACATGAGCCACGGGCGGGTGGACAAGGCCGTGCATCCGTTTTCCGCGGGCTCTGGTTTGGATGTGCGCATTACCACCCGGACCAACGATGTCGATCCGTTCAATTGCTTTTATTCCACTATCCACGAGGTCGGCCATGCCACTTATGAGCAAGGCATTAACCGAGATTACCTTTTGACGCCTTTGGGGCAAGGGGTTTCAATGGGTGTGCATGAAAGCCAAAGCCGTATTTATGAAAACCAACTCGGCCGCAGTCGCGCCTTTACCGGATGGCTATTTGGTCAGATGCGCGATGCCTTTGGTGATTTTGGAATTGCGGATGAAGAGACTTTTTATAAGGTTGTGAACCGGGTTTCTGATGGGTTTATCCGTACCGAGGCAGACGAGCTGCAATATAACCTGCATGTATTGCTGCGGTTTGATCTGGAACGGGCTTTGGTCAGTCACGACTTGCAGGTGGCAGACCTTGAGGCCGCATGGAATGACCGATTTGAGGCGGATTTTGGCTATCCGGTTGATAAGGCCTCAAATGGGGTGTTGCAGGATGTGCATTGGTCGGTTGGGCTTATCGGCTATTTCCCAACGTATTCCTTGGGCAATGTCTATGCGGGATGTTTGCATGAGGCTTTGCGCAGAGATGTGACAGCGCTTGATGCGCAGTTGAGAGACGGAGATACGTCCCATGCTACGGGATGGTTGCGCGCCAATGTGCAGACTCACGGCGGATTGTATGAACCCAAAGAAGTCATCGAAAAAGCAAGTGGACGGGCCCCTGATGAGTCGCCGTTGCTGGCCTATTTGAACGACAAGTTCAGTTCATTATACGATTTGAAACCCTGACTTGGGCCCAAAAGGTTAATTTTGATGGGTTTTTCCCATCAAAATGGACAGTTTTTCGCTTATTTTAGAGAAAATGGGACTAAATGCTTTTCGCAATGCCAATCCCGTGTCATAACACTTTTAACGAGTTTTAAGTTCTGGAGTTACAATGAAAAAAGTACTTTCTGTCGCCGCTGCTCTTTCAGTTGCAGCAACTGCATCTTTCGCAAATGCCAACTATCCGGTTACTGTTGTTCAGAACGGTGTGTCATACCAATGCGCCCCTGACATCATTACCCGCGATGGCGTTCAGGTTCGCAAGTGCTTGAACCCAAGTGCTTCTGCCGCATCAGCTTCTGGCGCTGCAGAAGGTGGCTTGTTCACCGCAGGTTTGAGCACACCAGCACTTGTTGGCCTTGGTATCCTCTTTGTTGCAATTGTCGGCGCCGCGCTGGATGACGATGATGACAACAGCACAAACGGCACAAACTAAGCTGTCTGTCACAATCGAATTCGAAAAGGCTCCCTTTGGGGAGCCTTTTTGCTTTTTAGATTGAACTTGGCGAGTTTGATAAGCCTCAACGGGGCAGTTGCAGGCCAGATCCTGCGCGTTTTATCAATCATCGTAATCGACGTCGCTCGACCCCAACTTTGGTCGCTCTCACAGGGCAGGGCGCTATAAACGCGCGCTCTTGGTCACCTACCTCTGATCAGCTTAAGCAAAAATGCATCATTGAACGGCAGGACAGCCTTCAATGATGCACCAAAGT
Organism: Sulfitobacter sp.; assembly: GCA_039986635.1. GTDB lineage: Bacteria > Pseudomonadota > Alphaproteobacteria > Rhodobacterales > Rhodobacteraceae > Sulfitobacter. The sequence continues at coordinate 21,043 of JBDWQI010000254.1, read as the reverse complement.
ATGGTGGCCAAAGGCAGATTACTCTGCCTCTGCCTGACCGTCTTCTTCTTCACCTTGATCAGCGATCCAGGCAACACTGACAACCTCTTCGCCTTTGCCTGTATCAAACACTTTGACACCACCTGCACTGCGCGATCGGAATGAAATGCCTTCAATTGGCACACGGATCGATTGCCCCTTGGAGGTGGCAAGCATGATCTGATCATCCATTTCAACCGGGAAGGAGGCAACGATCTGGCCACCGCGCATGGCTTTGTCCATCGCTGTTACCCCCATACCGCCACGGCCCCGCACTGGGTAATCATGGCTGCTGCTCAACTTGCCCGATCCTTTGGTGGTGATCGTCAGGATCAGGTTTTCCGCAGCCGACATTGCCGCGTACCGCGTCTGATCAATGGTTGCATTCGGATCGGTTTCTTCGTCTGATGTCGTCTCCCCGTCATCGGCAATCCCAGCCATGGCGCGACGCATCTTTAGATAGGCGGCGCGTTCATCGCTTGTTGCGTCAAAATGGCGAATGATCGACATGGACACCACAGTATCCTGACCGCTCAACTTGATCCCCCGAACCCCGACAGAATTGCGCGAATTAAAGACCCGCACATCGGTTGCCGGGAAACGAATTGCCCGGCCGGTATTGGTGGTCAACATCACATCATCATCGTTTGAGGCGATACGCGCGTTGATCAGCGTGGTTTCAGCGTGTTCATCCTCGAACTTCATCGCAATTTTGCCGTTGCGCATGACATTGGTGAAATCAGACAATCTGTTGCGGCGCACAGTGCCCGCAGAAGTCGCGAAAACCACCTGCAGATCGTCCCATTCATCCTCATCCCGGTCCACCGGCATGATAGCCGCAATGGAAACACCTGTAGGAATAGGCAGAATATTCACAATCGCCTTGCCTTTGGAGGTCCGTCCCCCCTGTGGCAAACGCCATGTCTTAAGCTTGTAGACCATGCCATCAGTCGTAAAGAACAACAATTGCGTATGGGTATTGGCCACAAAGAGGGTGGTCACCACATCCTCTTCTTTGGTCGCCATACCGCTTACCCCTTTACCGCCGCGGCGCTGACTGCGGAAATCGATCAGAGGTGTGCGTTTGATGTACCCGCCAGAGGTCACAGTCACGACCATATCTTCGCGCGCGATCAGGTCTTCGTCTTCCATGTCGCCGGACCAATCGACGATCTCTGTACGGCGTGGCACCGCAAACAACTCGCGCACTTCCTTCAGCTCGTCTGAAATGATCGACATAATGCGATCACGGCTGCCCAAAATCTCAAGGTATTCCTTGATCTTACCCGCCAGCTCTTCCAGTTCGTCGGTGACTTCTTTGACACCGATCTGCGTCAGTCGTTGCAGACGCAATTCCAGAATGGCACGGGCCTGCGCCTCGGATAGGTTATAGGTCCCGTCCTCATTTGCCGTATGGGTCGGATCATCGATCAGCGCAATATAGGGCAGGATATCCTGCGCGGGCCAACGCCGGGTCATCAGCTTTTCGCGCGCCTCAGCCGCATCAGCAGAAGACCGGATGGTCGCAACAATTTCGTCAATGTTGGTGACCGCAACAGCCAAACCACACAGGATATGGCTCCGGTCGCGCGCTTTGCGCAACAAGAACGCGGTGCGCCGCGCAACAACTTCTTCGCGGAAATCGATAAAACAGGTCAGGAAACGCCGCAGCGTCAGCGTTTCCGGGCGTCCCCCATTCAAGGCCAGCATGTTACAACCAAAGGAGGTTTGCATCGGCGTAAAGCGGAACAATTGGTTCATCACCACTTCCGCTGTTGCATCTCGTTTCAGCTCAACCACCACACGCACGCCGTTGCGATCAGATTCGTCCTGAACATGCGCAATGCCTTCGATCTTTTTGTCACGCGCCGCTTCGGCAATGCGTTCAATCATCGTGGCCTTGTTCACCTGATAGGGGATCTCATCCAGAACAATCGCCCAGCGATCCTTGCGGATCTCTTCGACGCGGGTTTTCGCCCGGATGACAACACTGCCACGCCCCTCAAGATAGGCTTTGCGTGCGCCTGACCGGCCCAACATGATGCCGCCCGTCGGAAAATCCGGGCCCGGCACATAATCAATCAACTGTTCTGAGGTCAGGTCAGGTTCGTCAATCAACGCAAGGCAGGCGTCCACAACTTCGCCAAGGTTATGGGGCGGAATGTTCGTGGCCATCCCAACCGCGATCCCCCCCGCACCATTGACCAGCATATTCGGGAAACGTGCAGGCAGAACCGTGGGTTCTTTTTGCTTGCCGTCATAGTTGTCCTGAAAATCGACGGTATCCTTGTCGATATCCGCCAAAATAAACGCCGAAGGCTTGTCCATGCGCACTTCGGTATATCGCATCGCAGCCGCATTATCACCGTCCATGGAGCCAAAGTTACCCTGACCATCCAGCAAGGGCAGCGACATGGAGAAATCCTGTGCCATCCGCACAAGCGCGTCATAAATAGCGCTGTCCCCATGCGGGTGGTATTGGCCCATAACGTCGCCAACAGGGCGCGCCGACTTACGATACGATTTATCGTGGGTATTCCCGGTTTCATGCATAGCGAAAAGGATGCGTCGGTGCACAGGTTTCAACCCATCACGCAGGTCTGGAATAGCACGGCTGACGATAACCGACATGGCATAGTCCAGATAGGACGTGCGCATCTCATCTTCGATGGTGACAGATGGACCATCATAAACCGGCCTCTCAGGGCGGTTTTCGTCTTCGTTTTCAGGGGTTTCTGGCGTGTCGCTCACGTTGTTTTACTCAGCTTTCATGCGCACTCAATATCTTGCGTTAATTTATAGCACCTCTGCCAGATAAGGTGCAATGGCTGTGGCGCTCAGGCATCGTTAATCTGTGATCCAAAACACCAAGGCGCTGTTTTCATTGAAAAGTAAATGTTTTGTGCAAGACTCTAACTGCAGCAGCAAAAGGAGAGGGCGAAATGACCCCATCAGAGACCGAATTGATGCTCAAGGGCTATGGGCTGACCACGGCGGAATTTTTCTATCATATGCCGGATTATACCCATGTCCTGAACAGCTATATCTGGCAGGAATACGATCTTGCACCAGATCACCGCAAACTGTTTGAATTTGTTGAATTCTGGCAAAACGAAATCGAAGGGGCTTTGCATTCGGTTCGGTTTACCCATCGCAAGATGATCGGCCCATCGGAATGGCGCAATCAGGTTGGCGAATTTACGTTGCACTAAACATCGAACACGCCGCGTGCCGCAACGTCGGATCAAATAGTCCGCGCGCGTTTGCGTATTTTCAGTCTATCCTTGGTGCAATTCAAGGGAGGCAGAAAATGCAACGACTGTTGGTCGACCAGCAAAAGATCACCGAAACACGGGCTGATACAGCCGCTTCTGTGGCTTTGAACCCGGGCGAAGCGCGGCTGACAGTAGAAAGCTTTGCGCTGACGGCCAACAACGTCACCTATGCAGCATCTGGTTTTGCAATTGGCTATTGGAAGTTCTTTCCCACAGGGATCGCGGGGCAGGGGCTTGTCCCCGTGTGGGGGGCCGCTCACGTCAGCGAAAGCCGTACGCAAGCCTTGGCAGTTGGCACACGGCTTTACGGGTTTTATCCCATGGCCGAAGAATTGGTGATCACACCAGAGGTATCTGCGCGCGGGACCGTCACGGATGTCGCTGCGCATCGCGCCGCATTGCCCGCCGTTTACAACAATTACGTGCCGCTCGGCGATACCCCCCCGGAACAAGACCACCTCCGCGCGGTGCTGCAACCCCTTCTGGCAACCTCTTATCTGTTATCCGATTGGCTGACCGACAACGGCAACTTTGGCGCCAAACAAATTATCGTGGGCAGCGCATCTTCTAAGACCGGGCTTGGCCTGTGCAAATATTTGGCCGAAACAACAGACCGCGATTTTAGCATTCTGGGGCTGACCTCCGCCCGCAACCGCGCCTTTGTCAACGAACTGGGCGCTTGTGACACGGTGCTCAGCTATGACGAAATTGACCAAATCCCCTTGGAAAGCGCCGTTTTTGTCGACATGGCAGGCAATGCTCAAGTTAAGGCCGCGCTCCATAGCCACCTGCGCGACCATATGAAACATTCAGCGGCTGTGGGGATCAGCCACTGGGATCAATTTAATCCCACACTGGAACTGGAAGGGGTAAAGCCAGAGTTCTTTTTCGCCCCCGCTCAAATCGCCAAACGCCGCAAGGAATGGGGACCGGGCGAAATCGACCGTAGAATTGGCGCCGCCTTTATGCGGCTGGCCGAGCAGGCTTCGTCCTGGATGAACGTCAAAGTGCATCAGGGAATGGAGGCAGTCCCACAGGTTTATGCAGATCTCGCCGCCGGACGGTCGAACCCGCAAGAAGGACATGTAATCCGCCTGATTTAACCGGAGCAGGTCGCTCCCCCCAGAACACAGAACTTGGCACAATGAGGGTGGTTGAGCGCCACATCTTTTTCCGCCTCTTTCAAGGTCGTGCCCAATTCAAATTCCTTGGCATAAGGCAGCAAGGTACAGGCCAGTACCGCTGGTTTGGCCGCACCTTTGCGTTTTACCACCATGCGCGAAGACGCACACATGATTGCATCAGGAGAAACATCCAGAATTTTCCAGCAAGAATTGCTGATCTCAGGCACTTCGATACGTTCATCCATTTCGGGGAACAAAACAGTTGTTGCCGGGTCATTTGCGTCGATATCAAACCCATGTTTGGCAAAGAATTCGCCATACCCACGACGGCTGTCCGCTTCGCTATCACCAAAGATCGACCGCCCTGCAATTGCCATTCTGAACATGTTGTCGCGCAGCCATTGCATGCCCGCCAATGTCTTATCAAAGGCGCCATTGCCGCGTTCAGCGTCATGCAAATCTGGCCGATAATGATCAACCGATATCCGCAGCGTCAATTTTCCCGGATAGGTTTCGTTTAACTTCACCAAGCCCTCCTGAACCGGCTTGCGCATCATCGGGCGCATCGCATTGGTCAGGATCAAAACATCATATCCGCGCTCAAGGGATTTTTCGGCCATTGCAATCATCTGAGGGTTCATAAACGGCTCGCCCCCCGTAAATGCGATCTCCGATACGCCCCATTTTCGCTCATCCAGCTGATCAAGATACTCCTCGACCTCTTGGCTGGTAATATACACCAACGCATCATTGGTCGGGCTGGATGCGATATAGCAATTTACGCAGGCGATGTTGCACAGCGTGCCAGTGTTAAACCACAACGTCTGCGCATTGTTCAGCGCCACCGTCGCGCGCGCTTCGCCTTTGGCTGTCAGCTTGGGATCACAGAACTTACCGATGTTGGCTTTGTCGCTTTGGGCGTCTAGGTCTTTCATCTTTGCTCCGGCACTTGATACGTAACACTTGTCTGATCTTGTCGCATGACATCCAGTTTACCCAGACAAATCATGTGGCACGTGCTACGGCATCGCAAGGCCTAAGAAAAGGGGCGGGATGGTGCCGCGCACAGTCTTGTGAAACCCTTAATTATGTCTATGGTAGCGCTAACACAACCCTGTCGAGACGTTAAGAAAGACAAACCATGACCAATGGCACTGAAAAGGTACCGCAAATTGCATCTCGGGTGATTCCAGTAGACCCGTTTGATCTGGTGATTTTTGGCGGCACAGGCGACCTGGCCCGGCGCAAAATCTTGCCTGGCTTGTTTCGTCGGTTCTGCGATGGGCAAATGCCCGCCAACGCCCGAATCGTCGGAGCCGCCCGGGCCGACCTGAACCATGACAGCTACCGCGAGATGGTCGAAGCTGCGATTGCCGAATTTGGCGGCAACACCACGCCGGATGCTGCCAAACTAAAGGCATTTTTGGGTCAGGTGCTCTATGTTCCGATCGATGCAAGGGGGGACAACGGCTGGGCAGAGCTACAAGAGATCATGAAAGGCACGGACAAGATCGAAGCCTATTATTTCTCAGTATCCCCAGCCCTGTTTGGCGATCTGGCAGAGCGGTTGCAAAACTGGGGCATGGCCGATTCCCGTGCACGTATCGTTGTTGAAAAACCCTTTGGCCGCGACCTGAAATCCGCGCAAGAGTTAAACGCGACACTGGCCAAGTACTTTGACGAAAAACAAATCTACCGCATTGACCATTATTTAGGCAAAGAGACCGTACAAAACCTTATGGCCGTGCGTTTTGGAAACATGTTGTTTGAACCCTTGTGGAACGCGCAATACGTGGATCACATTCAAATCACTGTGGCAGAAACCGTTAGTGTTGGCGGGCGCGGTGAATATTACGATAAATCCGGCGCGATGCGGGACATGGTGCAAAACCACCTGATGCAACTGTTGTGCCTGATTGCGATGGAACCGCCGGCGCGGTTTGACCCCGATGCGGTGCGCGATGAAAAGCTCAAGGTAATCCGGGCTTTGGACCCTGTTGCCCCGTATCATGTCATGCGCGGTCAATACGAAGAACTGGGCAAAGACGGCGACCCAAGTTACCGCGAAGCTGTTGGTGATCCGCGCTCCAAGACCGAAAGTTTTATCGCGCTGAAGGCCCAAATCAGCAATTGGCGTTGGTCTGGCACACCTTTCTATCTGCGTACCGGAAAACGCATGTCGGCCCGCAGCTCTGAAATCACCGTGGTGTTCAAAGAAACTCCGCATTCGATCTTTGCAGAAGATGCCGGGCGCCATCGCAATGTTTTGTCGATCCGCTTGCAACCTAACGAAGGTATTACTTTGGGCGTCACAATCAAAGAACCCGGTCCCGGCGGCATGCGTTTGATCGATGTTCCGTTGGATATGACATTTGCCGAAGCTCTGGGCGAAGATTCAGCCCAGGTAGACGCCTATGAACGGCTGATTATGGATGTGATCCGTGGCAATCAAACGCTGTTTATGCGCGGCGATGAGGTTGAAGCGGCATGGGCTTGGACTGATCCAATCATTCAAGGTTGGGAAGCCCGAGGCGACGTCCCCAAACCCTATGACGGTGGCTCTGACGGGACCACAGATTCACACGAACTGATGCGGCGTGATGGCCGCGAATGGCGAGAGGTGACCTCATGAACCTGATCGAATATGCAGATCGCGAACTCTTGGCGATAAGCGTGGCCAATGTCTTGGCCAGCGAATTACGCAAGTCTTTGACAATGCACGACTTCGTATCTCTTGCGGTGCCCGGCGGTACAACGCCTGCGCCAATCTTTGATCTGCTTAGCGCCGCTGATCTGGAATGGGGCAAGGTGCATGTGATGCTCACCGATGAACGCTGGGTCGATGAAGCCAACGATGCCTCTAACGCCCGCTTGGTCAAAAACCATCTGCTGACGGATCGTGCCGTTGATGCGCATTTTCTGCCATTCTATCGGGACGGCCTGAGTGCCGAAGCAGGCAGCGCCGAAGTCGCAAGCTCCTTGCAGGGCGAATTGCCAATCTCTGTGCTGTTGCTTGGCATGGGGGCGGACATGCATACTGCATCGCTTTTCCCCGCCAGTCCCGGACTGGCCGAAGCGATGGCCCCCGGCGCTCCCCTTTTGTGCCCCGCGCGACCTCCTTCCCAAGACACGGCCCGGGTCACCTTGGCCGCTCATGTCTTAAAAGGCGCGATGTCCAAACATCTGGTGATCTTTGGCGATGAAAAACGCTCCGCCTTGGAAAAAGCCATGACCCTTCCCCCCCAAGACGCACCAATTGGTGCGGTGATTGGCGGCGGCACAGTACATTGGGCGCCATGATGGAAAACTGGACAAACCTAAAGACCCGACAGGCCGCAATCAGTGGGCGACCGATCCTGGCACTTTTTGAAGATCCTAAGCGAGGTCAGGACTTTAGCATTCAAACCGAAACCCTTCGTTTCGATTATGCCAAGACCAACATTGACCGCGATACACGCGCCGATCTGATCGCGCTGGCTGAGGCCACAGGCGTGGCCGCCAAACGTAATGCGATGTTTCGCGGCGATGCAATAAACGATACCGAAGGACGCGCGGTGCTGCATACAGCGCTGCGTAATCTTGATGGCGACCCTGTCGAAGTAGACGGCAATGACGTTATGCCCGGCGTCCGCGTAACGTTGAAAAAGATGAAAGCCTTTGCCGCAAAAATCCGCGAAAGCGACATCACGGATGTCGTCAACATTGGCATTGGCGGCTCTGATCTGGGCCCAGCGATGGCGGCTGCGGCCCTTGTGCCTTACCATGATGGCCCGCGCTGCCATTTTGTTTCCAACGTAGATGGCGCCCATGTCGCCGATACCCTGAGAGGGTTGGACGCGAAAACCACCTTGGTGATTGTCGCATCCAAGACGTTCACCACCATTGAAACGATGACCAATGCCCGCACTGCCCGCGCATGGATGGTGGACCACGGGGGGGACCCTGCCACCCAATTCGCCGCCCTCAGCACCGCAGAGGATAAGACTGCGGCCTTTGGCATCGCCCCCCAACAGGTCTTTGGTTTTGAAGATTGGGTTGGTGGTCGGTATTCCGTTTGGGGGCCAATTGGTTTGTCTTTGATGATTGCCATTGGACCGGATGGGTTTGACGCGTTCTTGCGCGGTGCGCAGGCGATGGACAGGCATTTCCGCTCGGCGCCCCCGCTTGAAAACGTACCCATGATGCTGGCACTTGTCGGCATTTGGCACAATCAATTCTGCGGCTACGCAACCCGCGCGGTGCTGCCTTATGACGAACGGTTGTCCTTACTGCCGGATTATTTTCAACAACTTGAGATGGAATCAAACGGCAAACGCGTTCAGATGGACGGATCCGAACCCGATCATCATACCGGACCGGTGGTTTGGGGGGCTGCAGGCACCAATGGCCAACATGCCTTTTATCAATTGATCCATCAGGGGACCCGCGTGATCCCATGTGAATTCATGGTGGCTGCCAACGGACATGAACCCGAACTTGCCCATCACCACCACCTGCTGATGGCCAATTGTCTGGCGCAATCAGAGGCATTGATGCAGGGACGTTCCCTCCTGCAGGCCACCCAGATGATGGAGCAAAAAGGCTTCAGCGGCGCCGAGCTTGACCGTCAGGCAGCACACCGGGTGTTCCCGGGCAACCGCCCTTCAACAACCTTGGTGTATGAACGCCTTGATCCCTATATGCTGGGACAGATCATTGCCCTTTATGAACACCGTGTGTTTGTCGAAGGGGTGATCCTTGGGATCAATTCCTATGACCAATGGGGCGTTGAATTGGGCAAAGAACTGGCCACATCCCTGCAACCCGTGATTGAAGGTACGCAATCAACAGACGGCAAAGACAGCTCAACCGCAGCGCTTGTCGAATACCTGATGACATATCGCGACAAATGAAATGACGCAGCAGGTGGGGCATTGCCCCACCTTTCAGGTGGTCGGTTGAGGTAAGGGGCCGTTCCACGGCACCAAAACAGCCAGAGACGCTTCCCCGTAAGGGGCCGCTTTGCGGCACCTCTGTGGTGTCATACCGCCATATCATAGGTGATCCACATCGTGCGTGTCGCCACCCCGTCATAAACCCCACGCCCCCGGTAATTGTCATCCGCCGTAATCCAACGCACCTTGGCCCAGCCGTTTTCGCGCGCAACATCACCAACGGCATTGATCAATGCCTGCGCCGTGCCTGATCCACGTGCCGCCGCATCAACAAACAGATCATCCAGAAACCCACTGACATTTGCGCCCAGCATGGACACAAAGGGGCGATAATGGGTCAAGCCGATCAACTTGCCGGACGACGCATCCTGCGCCACCAACCCCTCCGAACTGTGATCCGCATCCATCAACCAACCAAACACCCGGTCTCGCATCTGCGGGGTCTGCGCGACTTTGTAAAACGTTGCATACCCCTGATACAGCACGTCCCACTCGGCGCGGTCCTCAGCCCGAACCGGGCGCACAATAACTGTCATCTTTCTGATCCTCCTTGTTGCGTTCGAGAGACATCAAGAGGCCCCATCTAACAGCCAAATTGATACCCTCATTTTTGCCGCGATCCTTTGCACAAAGCCGCCCGTCCCAAACAGGTGACGTTAGGTTGCACACGGCACGCTTGCAAGAATGCACCGCATTGTCCACATTGCTAAAACAGTTCTGAGGAGGACCCGTATGCTTGGCCAAATGATGTCACAACCCTTGTTGATTTCCAGCCTGATCGCCCATGCTGAACGCTATCATGCGTCGGGTGAAATCTATTCCGTCAACACCGGTGGCGGGGTCGAGGAAACCACATGGGGGCAGGTTGGGCATAATGCCCGGCGATTGGCCAGTGCGCTGACCAAGTTGGGGTTGGACCCACAGGCCCGCTGCGGCACGATTGCCTGGAACAACCGCCGCCATGTTGAGATCTATTTTGGCGTCTCGGGGGGCGGCTTTGTCTGTCATACGATTAATCCACGCCTATTCCCGGAACAGCTTGTCTACATCCTCAACCACGCTGAGGACAAAGTGCTGTTTATTGATGCGACCTTTGTGCCTCTGGTTGCCGCGATCCGCGATAAGCTGGAGCATTTGGAACATATCGTCCTGATGGACGCTGAACTGGGAGCCGCAGGTGATGCCTTGCCCGGCATCCTGGCTTATGATGATCTGATCGCCCGGGGTGATCCCGATTTCACATGGCCAGACATGGATGAATATACCGCCTCAAGCCTTTGTTATACTTCAGGAACAACCGGAAATCCCAAAGGCGTCCTCTATTCTCATCGCTCAACAGTATTGCATTCCTTGGGTGTCAATATGACCGATAGCGTCGGCATATCTGCCTCTGATGTCGCCTTGCCCGTGGTGCCCATGTTTCATGTCAACGCATGGGGCACCCCCTATGCCTGTGCGATGGCAGGGGCGCGAATGGTGTTGCCGGGGCCGGGGCTGGATGGGCCCTCGCTTGTGGGCCTGATCGACACCTTTGATGTGACGCTTGCCCTTGGTGTGCCGACCATTTGGTTGGGCTTGTTGGGAGAAGCAAAGAAAATCGGCTCAAAACTCGAAAGCCTGAAACGCACTGTTGTAGGAGGGTCGGCATGTCCGCCCTCTATGATTGCGTCCTTTCGCGAAGACTACGGCGTTGATACCATCCACGCGTGGGGCATGACCGAGATGTCGCCGCTGGGCTCTGTCAATCAACCCTTGGCCAAACACAAAGCTCTGCCGATCCAAGAACAACACCGCCTGCGCGAAAATCAGGGACGTCCGGTGTTTGGCGTCGAATTGGAAATCCTCGATGAAGACGGCACCCCCTTACCCCATGATGGCAAAGCTCAAGGGGATCTTGTCACACGGGGGTATTGGATCTTGGATGCATATTTCCGGTCAACCACCGAGGAAACATTGACCAATGGCTGGTTTGACACCGGGGATGTGGCGACCATGGACCCGGATGGCTATGTCACGATCAAGGATCGTTCAAAAGACATCATCAAATCGGGCGGCGAATGGATCAGCTCGGTTGAACTTGAAAATATCGCCATCGCACATCCCGCACTGGCCGATGCAGCGGTGATCGGCGCGCGCCACGAGAAATGGGATGAACGCCCCATTCTGATCGCAGTCAAAGCCGAAGGTCAGGACCCCTCAGAAGCAGAAGTGCTGGACGTGTTCGAAGGCAAAATCGCCAAATGGCAGGTACCTGATTGTGTGGTCTTTACCGATGTTCTGCCCCGCAATGCCACCGGCAAAGTGCTTAAACGAACCCTGCGCGAAACCTTTGGAGAGGTTCTCATGAAAGGGTAATGGGACATCTAACCGCCTTTTTCACGTGCTGTCTGATCGGAGCCCAGTTTTCTGCGGCCCCGGTTGCTGCACAAAACCCGATGCTGCGCATCTTTGGGGCGCAAACTCAGATGTCATGGTATGAAACCCAGCCTCTGACCGAAGATCAGCAGGTCGGGCTGGCACAATTTCAAAACGAAATCAGCTATTTTGGCGGCTTTGCGATAGACCCGGTTGGCGGGGCGTGGGGCTATACTGGTGGCTATCATATGCAGGCGATTGCCGAAATCGCCGCGCAACACATCTGTGAAGGCTATTCTGACGGCGCGCCGTGCCGCGTGATTGCAGCGATCATTCCCGCCTCGTTACCGCCGGGCACCAGAAATGCCGCTGGTCTTAACCATTCAGCAGAGGTCGCAATCACCCAAAGCTACCTCAAATCTTACACTGAACAGGCCCAGGGCAACTTTGCAGCTTTTGCCATCGGGGGCAGGGCCTGGGCATATGAAACTGCGGGGTCCACGCCTGACGAAGCCCGCCATCTCGCCCGCAGCCTCTGTGAGCAAACCGAACAAGAAGACAACCGCGCTGGCGTGGCCCCAGAAATAGCCGAGGCTCTGAACCGCCTTGGGGCCTTTGAATGCCGGGTGGTCGATGTCCGCCAGATCACCGAACCCTAGATTGAATTTCACGCAGATGTGACGTGAGCCAAGCATAAAACCTGATACCTCATCGCTGCATCCGCCAGTTGTCTTGGCAGATTCACGCGCACAGAAATGCATGGTCTTGCCGACATCTTTGATGATCGCCACCATGCCCGCAAATCAGACGGAGACACCCTATGAGCGATACTAAAATTACCCGTCGCAAATTGATCACCACCTCTGGCACCCTTGGCGTTGCGGGTGCATCAGGATTGCTGCATCCGGCATTTGCCCAAGGGCTTGCCGCGACGCCGACCATGCGGGGCGGGTCAAACAATTATCTGCCCGGGGCGCCAATTGTAAAACGCATTGGCGGCGGCGGGTTCTGGATGACAGGGTCCGTGCGCCGCGCCGGTGACGGTGCCCCTTTGCAGGGTCAACGGGTTCAAATCTGGGCACATACGACCGAAGGCCATGAACGCGACCCCCACAGCCACGGCGCGACACTGACCAACGCCAAAGGTGAATTCCGTCTGGAAATGCCACAGATCGTCCCGGCCTTTGGTCAACCTCATGGTCATCTTGCTTGCGAAGCGGACGGTTTTGAAACCGTATTTCTACGCCCGCTGATGAAAAGCGCCCAAGACACAAGCCTAAACGTGGATTTCGTTCTTCAGGCGGTCTGATCCACAATGTCCTTGCGCGCCGTTAGAAGAGGGCTGGCTTGGGGCGCTTTGGTCTTGGTGGTCCTTGTCCCGGTTGCAGTTGCAGCCACCAGCCCCCTTTTGGCATGGCGCGACCCGATCTATATTCTGGCCGGATTTGCAGGCATATTTGCGGCGACCTTGCTGGTTGTTCAACCCTTGCTTGCACAAGGCAAGATGCCGGGAGTGCACCTGATACAGGCGCGGCGTCTGCATCGGTGGGTTGGTATGCTTTTGGTCCTTGCCGTTATTGTCCACATTGTCGGCCTCTGGATCACCAGCCCCCCCGATGTCATCGACGTTTTGCTGTTTCGCGCTCCCACATTGTTTTCGATCTGGGGGGCGATTGCCATGTGGGCGGTCCTTGGCACAGCCTTTCTGGCTGTAACCCGCAAGAAATTGCGCCTCAGACCGCGTGTCTGGCGGTTGATCCATCTCGCGCTTGCGGTAGTCATTGCGGGCTGCACATTGGCACATGCCGCGCCAATCCAAGGTACGATGGGACCGATCTCAAAATATCTGTTGGGCGCGCTTATCGTGATCGCTGTAGGGCAATTGTTTCTCAGCAGCAGGAAAAATCGGTCCGGACCCTCAACTTAAAACCTTATCCTCAGGGCCCGGCCCCAAGATTGTTTGACCCCAAGACCAAAATAGGAGCCGGTCACCAATTTCGAGTTTGACAGTTAGGAAAATATTTTTAACATGGTGAATAACTTCGTCAAATGACGTGATGCATAGATTCGAGGATCGGAAGTTGCAGAATATTCATCCCTCTAGGGTCTCCCAAGGACCGCTTGGTCACATGAACCAAGACGCAGACCACCCACAGCAGGGCATCCGGCTTCCCCTAGAACAGCATCAAACCGCAAGGACAATTTGTTAAAATGGGCCTCAGAGAAACTGCATTCGACAGCGTTGACCATTTCGATCCGGTTTGCGGCGTCGCAGCCAGCCAAAGCGTGTTTGAGATCTTTGTAACCAATGGGTTCAGCGAGATCGAAGTTGCCGCGATCACCGATACTTTGCGCACCGCAAACAGCGTGCTGGCCCAACCTGTCCTGAGCTGGCGATGTGTGTCTGACACACCGGGGTTTGTGCGGGGCAATGGCGGTATGATTGTGGAAGTCGAAGCCGCCTTGGATGATATCGTGCCGCCCCATACCATGATTGTTGTCGGCGGCAGTGAAAATGAAAACCACGGCTGGGTACGTCGCCTGCGCATTATGCAACAAAAGATGTTGCCAGTGGCCTTGCTGTCTGATGCGGCGACCCAATACATCAAGACAACCAAACCAGCGGGCCGGGTGACAACCCATTGGCGCGACGCTGCGCAACTGGAAGAAACCGGATATTACCCAACCCTCACAACCCGGTTCTCTGAGAAAAGCAACGGCATCATCACAGCGGCAGGGCGCGGTTCTACTGCGGAATTTGTCATTGGGCTCATCTCGCCTTTTCTGACCTCCGCACAGCTTGCCGATCTGGGAAGCCATATGTTGTTAGGGACCATCCGCAAAAGCGACGCAGAACAACCCAAAGATATCGCAGACAATGCCGGGCTCTTTGATGCGCAAATCACCCAAACCCTGCGCCTGATGGAAGACGCCATCGTGGATCCGCTGTCGATACAGGACCTCGCAGATGCCATCGGGATTTCGACCCGACAACTTGAACGCGCTTTCAAAGCATCGCTCAATGACACACCCGCGCGGTTTTACAAACGCCTGCGCGCCAAACGGGCCCGGGTGATGATCGAAGAAACCCTGTTGCCCTTGATCGATGTTGCTGTTGCAACCGGTTTTGGTTCCTGCGGCACATTGGCAAAAGCGATCAAAGACGAATACGGCGTTACACCCTCCAAAATGCGGGCGCGCAAAGCTGTGTGTCTGTTGAACTTCGAAGACTAGGATCAGAACCCTAAAACGCCAGATACCCGATCCCGGCAAAAGTTAACGCAACCCCAACCCATTGTGGTGGCGTCATCTTTTCCTTCAGGAACCCCCAGGCAAGGATGATCGTGATCATCCCAAATGTCGATGCTGCAACGGCTGCAAACTCTGGTCGCTCCAATCCGCCCGATGCAATAACCGCGCTCAGCGCGGCTGCGTCCAAAACGCCCATGACAGCCAAAAAGGGCCAGGCAGCGCGCCCCGGTTTCTTGTCGCCCTTTGAAACACTCAGCAACACCAGCGCCCCAGTTGCAGTGACCGCTCTGGTGATCAAAACAACAGGCATTTCCGCGCCTTTTTGCGTGGCGATTTGGCCAACAGCAAAAGTACAGGCAAACCCAACAGCGCCCATCACCGCCCAGCCAATCGCCTGTAGCTGTGATCCGCTACTGTCTTCTTGTTCAGATAAGGTACTGACAACCGCAACACCGGCAATGACCGCACCAACTGCCATCCATTGATCCGCACTGATGACCTGTCCTAGAACCGCCGCCCAACCTACGGATAAGATCGGATAGGCCCCCATAATCGGGGCAACCAACCGCACCGGGCCAATGCCAAATGACTTATAAAGACCGATACATCCAAACAGATAAAACACGCCGCTGAGCGCGCTATATCCATAAGCAGGCGCAGTCATGTCCTGCCAACCACCGACAAAATAAACCACCGGCGCCATAAAAACACATCCGGTCACCAAGACAGTGCTCAACGCCGGTAAAATCTGACCCGTTTGCGCGACATAGCGCACACAGATGTCGTGAATCCCCCACGCCAGCGCTGCACATAAACCAATGATCAGCGATAGCATTAAATGGCTCCCATGACAGTTAGGCAAAAGATCGGGCAAACCCTCTAAACTTCTTGCGAGACTCGGTTTTGCCTTATATTCTCACAGTTAACTTTTATTCCGCATATGCAATGAACTCCAGCACAATCGGAACACCCAATGCTTGATGATGTTTACGCCAAAGTGCAACCCGGACCGCCCCGGCCAAGCAAGGTCTTTTTACCCAGCCAATTTACTTTGCCCCCGGGCACCGAACGTTACGTGGTGCAGGGCATGGGCGCGATCCTGATCCCCTTATCGGCTGGGGATGAGATGACGGTGATCAATGATGAGGGTGCACAAATCTGCGAAATGGTCGCAACCGGGCAGGGCGGCAAGGTTGATCCTTCAATCCTCAATGCGCCCGCCAATGCCCAGGCAGACGGATTGCGCGCGCTCTTGACCAGTTCAGATCAGTCCTTGCGTGGGTTGCGCATGGGGCTGGATGCGCGCGGCATAAACCTTACCAACGCGCCAGCGCTTCGGTTGTTTGACGCAGAAACCCGTGCCAAAACCCAAGAGACCGTGAAAGCGCTGCGTGAGGGCTCCGTCATCATCGCAGCCCCCGGCACCCCTATGGACATCGAACGCCAAAACACCACAACACCGCTGACCGTGATGGTCAAACGATCCGTTATCAAAACCCATGTCGGGTTTGAGCTGCCAGATCCGCTGGCCGATCCGCTTGCGGATATCCGCGTGCACACCCAAACCGCAGAAGCATTCTTTGTCAAAGCCGGGGATTACATTCAGATCATAGATGTAGATGGCCGACAGTGTACTGATTTTGAATGCTTTTCTGCGCGCAAACTGGACAAGGGCATCGAACACGCGCTTGATGTGACAACCACCCGCACGCTGATGGGACACGCCTATCCAATGCCGGGATTGCACGCGAAATACTATGATCAGGAAATGCTGCCTTTGGTCGAAGTGGTGCAGGACACCTGCGGACGTCATGATGCATTCGCGCTGGCCTGTTCGGCAAAATATTATGACGATATCGGGTATCCGGGCCATGTGAACTGCTCTGAAAACTTCAACAAAGCCTTGTCAGAATTCAACATCACGGGCCGTCCGGGGTGGATGGCGATCAACTTTTTCTTCAACACGTTTCTTGATGATCATGGCGTTATGTATTCGGATGAACCTTGGTCGCGCCCCGGCGATTTCGTCCTGCTGCGCGCCTTAACCGACATCGTCTGTGTGTCGTCCGCCTGCCCAGATGACACCAGCCCGGCCAACGGCTGGAACCCCACCGACATCCACGTGCGCACCTATTCGGGCAAAGAAACGTTCCAACGTTCTGTTGCTTACCGCCCCACACCAGAAGCTGAGCCCAAAATGACCAAACAAACCGGTTTTCACGACAAATTTGCGCAACACACCCGCAATTTCATTGAATACAACGGCTTTTGGCTGGCCAATTGTTTCGCCGAAGCAGGCCCGATTGAGGAATACCACGCCTGCCGCGAAAAATGCGTTATCCTTGACCTCAGCCCCTTACGCAAGTTTGAGATCATGGGCCCGGATGCCGAAGCGCTGTGCCAATACATCTTTACCCGCAACATGAAGACGCTTGCCGTGGGCGGCGTTGTCTATACCGCGATGTGTTATGAACATGGCGGGATGATTGATGACGGCACGGTGTTTCGCCTTGGCAAAGATAACTTTCGCTGGATCGGGGGCAATGATTATGGCGGCGAATGGATGCGTGAACAGGCCGAAAAGCTTGGGCTCAAGGTTCTGATCCGCGCCTCAACCGATCAAATGCACAATGTTGCGGTCCAAGGCCCCGAAAGCCGCGATTTGCTGCGCAAAATTGTCTGGACCGCGCCCCATAATCCAGAGTTTGATCAACTCGGCTGGTTCCGGTTCACGCCTGCGCGGCTCAACAATGAAAACGGGACGCCCTTTGTGATCTCGCGCACGGGTTACACCGGGGAATTGGGTTATGAGGTGATGTGCCATCCCAAAGACGCGCCCGAACTTTTTGACGCAATCTGGGACGCGGGGCAGGCGCACGGTATCAAACCGATGGGGCTGGAAGCGCTTGATCTGGTCCGTATCGAAGCAGGGTTGATTTTTGCCGGATATGATTTTACCGATCAGACCGACCCGTTTGAAGCGGGCATTGGTTTCACCGTGCCGCTGAAATCCAAAACCGATGATTTTATCGGCCGCGACGCCCTGATCCGGCGCAAAGAGAACCCGATGCGCAAGCTGGTCGGCCTTGAGATCGACAGCGCAGTTGATGTGCATCACGGCGATTGCATCCATGTCGGGCGCGCTCAGGTGGGCGAAGTCACCTCATCCATGCGCTCGCCTTTACTGGGTAAAAACATCGCCTTGGCCCGTGTGGATATCGCCCATGCCGATGTTGGCACTGTTTTGGAGGTTGGCAAATTGGACGGCCACCAAAAACGTCTGCCTGCGGTCATTGCCCCAACTGTTGCTGCTTATGATCCAACCAAGGAACGCCCACGCTCATGACCTCTATGCTTGATCAGATCGGGGGTGAAACCGCGTTGCGAAAACTTGTGGCGCATTTCTACGATCTGATGGAACAGGCCGAAGAAGCAGCCCCGTTGCTAGATCTCCACATGGACGGTCATGGGCTGGCTCATACCCGAGAAGAGCAATTCAATTTCATGTCCGGTTTTCTGGGCGGGCGGCAATATTACCTTGAAAAACACCGCCATATGAACCTGCGTGACATTCATGCGCATGTTCCCATTCACAACTCTGATGCGCAACTATGGCTTGATCTGATGGACCGAACATTAAATGAATTAGGGCATGTCGGATCGGAAATGGATCGTTTGCGCGCAACATTGCGCAGGGTCGCGCTGATGTTGGTAAACGATAGGAAGGTGCCCGGCGCATGAAATCGCTATTTATGCTCATCGTTTTTCTTGGCCTTTTGGCGCCCGCTGTGCAGGCCCAATCAGTCAAACTGAAAGCCCATGAAATCATAGCCTTACTGACAGGTAATACCGCCATCGGCACATGGGATGGCGTCACATACCGTCAGTACTTTGGCGCGGATGGTCAAACGATTTTCGCTCAGGATGGTGCGCGATCGACACTTGGGGAATGGCGCGTAGATGCCGAACGGGATGAATACCAAAGCATCTGGCCACGCGAAACAGATTGGAAAGGGTGGTTTGTGATGGAATACGGCGGTGAGTTCTTTTGGGTGTCAAAAACCACGCCGCCAACTCCCTTTCAGATCGAAGAAGGTCAACATTTGGTGGCAGAATGAAAATGCGCTACGCCATTTGCGCGGTTCTGGTCGCCTCTGTTGCGGCATCTTGCGCTTATGCGGATGATGCTTTTTGCACCAACCTTGCGCAGCTGGCAAAGCAACGCAACAACGCCGCCGCATCGCCGGATCAAAGCTTTGTACTGCCCGGTCATGTCGCCAATCAGGCAGGATGCCGCCGCTCCTTGTCTGCGGGGGGCGGCAGCGCACTGCATTGCATGTGGTCATTCGCTTATCGAACCGATGCGGCCATGCAGGCCTTTACCCAGATTCTGGGTCAAATGTCGACTTGCGGTGCAACTCAGATCCGTCAGGATCAAAGCGTCAACCACCCGGACTTTTATGACCTGCGCAGCTATGACTTCCCAAACACAACCGTTGGCGTGTCGATCAAAGACAAGGGTGCCTTGCAGCAAACCCTCATCTTTGTGACGCTAAGCGCCGCTAGTTCTTGAGATATTCTTCTAGACTGTCATCCAATGCGCTTTTCCATTCTGTGTGGTGCATCGGCGCCATTGTCCCTGTTATGACAGACGCATAAGCATTGTCGCGGAAGGTCATGATATTGTTCGCTTTATGGCCTTTCCATGCTTTGAACGCCATACATGCGCCTTCAACGTCGAAACTGGGATAATCCGTCTCCTCCATCAGCTCCTTGGTGTAATCACCCTGATACCAGATGCAGGCATAATCATCTTCCAATGCATCCTCCGCAGCAACGCGCGCTGCGACATCCGCCACCATAGCGTCTCGGTCGGGCAGGGTGATGCGCCCCATGATCACATCACGCGCCCACCATGCCTGTACGTCAAACATGTTAAAGGTAAACCACTGGTCCTGCATGCCCAGATAGAAAATGTTTGGGTTCCCGATCCAGGCCACTCCCTTGTAAAGATCCGCTGTCGCCAGACGATTGGCGGTGCGCAGACGTAAATGATCCGCCATAAATGGGAAATGATGTTTGTACCCTGTACACAGGATGATCGCATCAACTTCTTTTGTTGTGCCATCTTTGAAATGCGCCGTGTTGCCATCAACCTTGGTCAGCAATGGAACCTCGGACCAATTGTCGGGCCAATCATACCCCATCGCCGCAGTTCGGTGGCTGACGGTGATCGATTTTGCGCCGTATTTCCAACATTGAGACCCAATGTCCTCGGCGGAATAAGAAGTGCCGATGATCAGCAAATCCATGCCTTTGAATTCCATCGCGTCACGGAAATCATGAGCATGCAGAACCCGCCCCTTAAAACTGTCGAACCCTTCAAATTCCGGCACATTTGGCGTCGAAAAATGGCCAGATGCACAGATAACGTGATCGAATTCTTCTTGATACTCAGTATCTTCCGGGAGGTTCTTTACCTTAACTTTGAACTTTCCATCCGGTGTTTCCTCAACACTGCGTACAACCGTTTCAAACCGGATCATATCCCGTACGCCAGCTTTATTTACGCGCCCTTCGATATAATCAAACAAGACCGCGCGGGGGGGATAGCTTGCGATTTGTTTGCCAAAATGTTCTTCAAAAGAATAATCCGCAAATTCCAGCCCCTCTTTGGGACCATTCGACCAAAGGTAACGATACATCGATCCATGCACCGGTTCTCCGTATTGGTCGACCCCCGTTCGCCACGTGTAATTCCACAATCCTCCCCAGTTTGATTGTTTTTCAAAACAAACAATTTCGGGGATCTCTGCGCCTTTTTCTTTTGCCGATTGAAAGGCACGCAGCTGCGCAAGACCTGAGGGGCCAGCACCAATAATTGCGACACGTTTTGTCATCTGAGGTCTCCTAGGTCTGATGCAGGGGGGAAATAGGAGGCAAAGCCTGAGCCTTTCCTTCTGTCAAATATCGAGGGTGTTTTCTTTTTCCCATGTGCTGAAGTGAGCGGTGAAGTTGTTCCATTCCTGGTGTTTCATTTTGAGGAAGGCGTCTGAGAATGCGGTGCCCATTGCGGCTTTGAGGT
>JBDWQI010000253.1:0-3021 GCA_039986635.1 Sulfitobacter sp. | reverse complement strand
GGCTCACGGGATGTGTGCGAGTTGTGTCCATCCCCTATCAGGGCTTTGAGCGCTATCGACGGGAATCATGTGCTGTCGCGGTTGATTCACTCTGGACACTAGGACCTTCTACTAATTCGACTCGTCTTGATATGTTGTTTCATTTCGGTTTTTCTTTGCTTCGTATTTTTTTCTCGTCTGTTTGACAAAGCTATAATCGTTTTGTTTGACTAGTTTTCTTCGGCGTATTTCTTGATTGCTAGGACCGGGGCCCTCGCTACTGTCTTCCATGCATTGAACCACCCCGTACTGCAGTTGATTGCGTCCCGGGCTGTGACATTGTGCGCGAAAAGGATAAGGTGGATATAAAAAATAAGTTTGTCACTAAACCTGACGCTGCCCTCAGCTGCGCTTTGCGCTAGCTAGCTGCCGCTTGCTGTACCGATGCTTGAGGTCGCGGGATGGCTGTGGCGGCACAGCGGTCAACTCTGGCGCCGACACGGTTGCTAGGTTGCCGTTGCTACTCGCGCGCTGTTTTTTTGTTTCAATTTTTATATTTTTTTGGTTGCGTTGCCGTGTTGCTGTTCATCCCTACTTCCGTCCTCCAATTCGGAGGCATCGCTTGTAGGATTTGATTAGCATCGTCTGAAAACACACCATAATCCAGATGGGACTGACATTCAGTGATTTTAGGAGGAACTATTCATATCTTTGTTTACTTCGAGGGCAAACATTCGACTGTCGCCTGATTTTGGGCACCCTCCAGATCGAAAGATATATTGCCCACGAATGGGTGTTCAGTGGTGTCCTAATTTGCCCGATGCGTATAGTGTTGGTCTTTGCAAATGAGTGGATTCGGTATATGTCAAGATTAATTGATATAGCCGCTTCACTATCTGTGTTAGGTACCCGCCTGCTTGATAGCCGTCTCGCTCGATAGCCTTGTCTGCAGGTCCTTCACCAGAGGGTCGACAGACTCCGCGCACCAGACCTGTCCTGTCCACTAAGTTTGTCGACAAGAACTCCTCCCTCATCTCTAGGTTGGTACTGGAGAACGTACATGACATAGAATAGGTCTCTTAGTTTACGCCCGATCTTGCGCCGTAGTTTCGACGGCGAATTGTCCTGACAAATATAACAAGTACATGTGGTGTCAGTTATGGTCTTCGTCGCGGCGTTAATACAACTGCATCGAAGTTACAAACTGTTGACCGTCATTCGATTAGTGTAGCTTCAGCAACCCTATTTCCCATCAGGTGACTACGTCGTCTGCGTCCGTTGCTACATAAGCCGGTTCTTATGAAAGCGGGCAAATACTCCAACAGAGTGAAAAATAATGCCCGATGCATCTGGCAAATGTAGTATCTCTGCCGAATGAGCATGGGACACAGACTCCCACTGGAACTTGCTCATCTGGAAAAAACCCGTGTTGTCCACGCACGAATCAAAATATGCGTCCAGCTTCGCGACGGCCTTCTTGTTCCGGCCAAGGTGTCGGATAGCCGCCACGGGCTGACCCCAAGCGTGCCGATCACCTTAAAGACCAGTTGCATCGAATTCGTCAACAAAAGTAAAGTATGTCGCTCTCGACAACCGTTTATCTTTATCCGAATCCTTCTACTACGTCGTGTTAGTTCCTCGCCATCTAATAAATACACAATACGCTTGTTTCAGGATGATTGAGTAAGGCCGTGGATATATCTGCCAAGTGCACCAACAGCACGACGCCGTTTGCGGGTGTGGGGGAAAGCACGGGTGACCCGGCGAGTCTAATCGAGGCTTGTTGCAATCAGGAGAAGGTGACTGACAATGTGAGATTCGCACTATATGAAAAAGACCAGGCTTGTTAGTATGAGTGAAGCTACCTAGTCATTGACCTGTCTCTTGGTGGTGACTTCGCCACCGGTCGAATGAGAACTAGAGGCGCTGGCGATATCGCCAGCGTAGTCGGTTGCATCAATTTCCTTGCATTCTCTCGGGTCATATAAACCGATCTGACGCAGTTCGTTCTAACTGGATTGTGACCCCCCAGGACACTTCGATCGCAGCAACGCGCAAATGCATGGGGGTGGACACTGATTGGTTCATTGATGGCTGCGACATTCACGGCGAACAAACCGTGGGTCCACCCCTCACGTACACGAGCCCTGTAACATATCCAAGCCTCCGCATACTCCCGAGGCGTGACTGAGCGCACGATGTTGCCCAGGCCATCTCCGCCATCGAGGACAGCAGCAAACAGGGATTCTTGCCTTCGTGTGTGAAGACCGGTTGTTGCCTTTAATACCCGAGTGCGAGGGCCCAGACGCACTGTTGGCGCGTCTTTACCGGCAGCAAGGACTCCCAGCGCGCCTTGTTCCTGAAGGCGGGACGAGGCACGGCCATCGATGGCGTAACCAGTCGCTCGGCGTCGTCGGCAATCGTGTGGATGGGAAAGCCGTATAAGCTGGTCGCTGTAGTACACGACCACTCCGGTGCATTTCATTTTTTCTGCCAACCACGATTCTGGAAAATACTTGATTTTGCATTAAAAAAAAGGTGACAAAGTACGACCTGTTGGCATAGGTGCAATCGGTGGAGGAGAACCGAGACATTGTTTTTGTTTAGACCGTGATGGAGGCTATATGAAAGCCGTTTCGTAGAAGTTTCGTTAGGAGAAGGAAAATTCGGGGTGTTTACTACGCGCAGAATAAGACATGATTATTGATCGAAAATAGAAACTAGTGTGATCAACACTACAACCCCCGTACGTGCACGTGTTGGTGAAGGCATTTGACGCACTCGTGGCCGATGAATCGAGTCCTGCGAACGTCCTGGCTAAGGGAAAAAAGCGCTCAACAAAACAGGGAGATGGACGCCTTAATAGTCGCGGGGAACGCGGCAATTCGTGCATCAGGACACGTTAAATCGCCCGACCGCGCCCTCGAGCAGAAAGATGGCGACAAGACAGGCGAAATGTGCGGCACAGTCAGCTTTGCTCCTGAGATAAAAGCAAGAGATGGTTGGCGAATTGAGGAGTGCAACGTAGGAACATGTCTTTCA
>JBDWQI010000252.1:0-2898 GCA_039986635.1 Sulfitobacter sp. | reverse complement strand
CGTCAAATGGCAAGCATTGGGTAGGTTGATCCGTAGGATGGTACTCGTAGGATTCAAACATTCGCATGTCTAGAGCGTATCATAAACTGGCGCTGCTCTTTCGATAGCAGCCGCACCTTTGTTGCCGTTGCTCTCCTTCGTTGGAGTTGTCTACGAAGCACGTGTTGAATTGATCCTTCGCGGTCGACTCATCTACAGCATATAGATGGGCGTGATTTTCGGTGAGTGTTTCTAAGTAGTTGTTTGCACTCGAACATAAATTACGTATATCTTGTGGCATGACGGCGCCGATTTTTACACTCGTAAATACGTACTCGTGTACTGGTACAGCAGTATACAGCAGTATTAATAGTACTCGTACATATCTACTTTAGACCTGGTATCATAGCTTGTGCAGCAGTCAGAGACAGTCCATGCGGTGTACCAGTACCAAGCACGTAGACGAGCGGCGGCCGCAAGGAATTGGTGTTGGCCTCTTGGCCGGTTATGTGAACCGCACTGCTTGTGCCTGCCGTTGCCGCTGCCGCTGCCGCTGCCGCTGCTGCTGCTGCTGCTCTGTCGTAGCCTCCATCGCTAGCTATTGTCGATAACGTAGGCCTGTTCAGGTGGATCTGTGCTGGGCCTCCAGGCTCCTCGGTAGACGCAGGTGTTTGGCGGTGGTGCAAACTGAGCAAGGATATCGCAGACGAGCAGTCATTGCCCGAACCGCAGAGAGCAAAAATATTCCGCGACCGATACATTCTCGGCGATTCCGCGTTCTCGAACAGTGATTGGCTGCTGACTCTTTTTGATGCACCTTCCACTCGGTTCCAGAGGTTCTTGATCTGCAAACCCTCTCAGACGCGCTTCATCTTTGAGCATGCATTTGGCCGCCTCAAGTGGAAGTTCATGTGCTTGAAAAATCGCATGTACGTCAGGATCGATAAGGTGCCAGGGGTTGTCGGGACGTGTGTTGTCCTGTACAACTTCATCCTCGTGCACGAAGGAAAAGGCAAGTACGAGGCCTTCATCGACGAACACAAGACACGCAGGAGTGGGGGCGCTCGCTCGGCGCAACTAGCAGCAGAGGCAGAAGGGTCTAGGGTTCGGGAGTGTGCGTACCTCGCTGACAAATTCCTGCTGGCGACGTGGGGAGTTGAGGGTTCAGCGCTCGACCGGGCTCGACAGGCTGCAGAGAGCCGCCACCGTCGGGGCCCTAGAGAAGAATGTCCCGAGGGAGAGCCGGTTATTTTACTCTCCTGGGTAAAACTCGCCTGCCATGCATTGTGTAAGGGTCCAGGTTCGGAATATCTATATTAGATAGTGCGGTGGGTGCGACGACGGGTTATCATCACTCAGCCGAGTAGTGACCGTTTTTGAAGAAGGCAGATGTTGCAGACTTATCAAGAACAGCATCCCTGTGAGACCGCATGAGCGAAGGGTTCGTGCGGGTGTTTGGTGGCTTGGTGGATATTGAGAGGGCTCGGTGGTTAGGTTGTATGCGGTTGTTTTTAGATGAGATTAAAGCCCTGCTGGTGCTAAGTGCAAGCGCGAGAGTGGTAACCTAACGGTACGCGGCTGTGCTTGTCGGTCGTAGGCTGAAGAGCAAAAAAAACGCACTACAGCATTCACGTGTCTCCATCCTCCCATCCCCCCAACCCCCTCCTGATCCGGTTTGATGTGGCTAAAGAGGCTCGTTAGTGCCTGCTCGGTTTTGAAGCCGCAGGACGATAGATGCAACAGGATGTATATGTGGATGGCACCCTGACGCGACTACCGTTTGCTTGTTCGTCTAGGTCGACAATTTAAAGTCAGTTGTCCCTCAGTGAGTTTGTCTGTACACAACGTGAACTCACGTGTGCTGTGTTTACTCGCGCGTCTGCGCGATTCCCGCTCTTTTGTTTCGCATTGCGTCCATATACATATTCTTGCGTCCATGATGCAGTGGTGGTCTCCCTAAGCCGCCGGTATGTGCCAACTGACAATACCGGCCGGGTAACGGACAGCGCAGTGTTGAGTGTAGATACTAGACTAGCGGGTACGAGTCGTGCCATGCGATTGCACGGACACTACACCGGCAATAGGCAATATATTCAACCGGCAATATGAAGATACCGGCGCTGTTGAAGCCTATTCTTATATATCATGTTACCATTACATCTTGTTAGGAGGATGGTATAGAGCGGAGTCGACCTGATAGTGCGTTGTCGTTGTTTATGAAGAAGGGGGTACTACCACAACAGTCATCGTCGCGATGGACTAACGGACGCCAGCTCCGCGCATGCCCGTAACGGTAAAGGGGGTAGAGAAACCGAGACTGTCAATGCGACAGTGCGGCCAAGAGGGGTGTAGCAGTGCAATTAATATGCATTAAACCATAACATTACTAAGAAAAAAGATTAAAATCGAATCAATTGAGAAAATACGAACCTAACCATCGATGCTGTTAATAATGGCGACAAATGGGAGTGTTTCCCGCTATTATCCTATACAGCTAAGAGCAGGGCGATAGCTGCCCTGCTGTTCCCTAGGTGACACCATATAACACAACGTGTGGACGAAGGTATGGAATGTTCTGGAACGATACCCTCGACAGTGGGACCCCTCCCGTCCCACTTCTATCTCCTTGTTCTACCCAACCCCTAAGCGACGACGCCTCTTCCTCAATACGTATCCAATAATCCTCAGTTTTGTTCCATACTATTGATGGCGGGGGCCGACACATCGTTTATGAAGCAAAACCTATCCTTCATCCCGGCGACGTCGCTTCTTTGTAGCTTCACTACGAAACCACTGAACAACCGTCACTAAAGCGTATGTACTGAGAAAAGTCACTACAATAAACGTCTAGGGCCCATAATAAGATCACATCCTTAAATACTACCCCCCCCCTCATCCTCCCCATCTCGATAACTGTTT
>JBDWQI010000251.1:0-3160 GCA_039986635.1 Sulfitobacter sp. | reverse complement strand
CGTTTGCGTCGCTGTGAACGCGGCACCTCTTGCATTATATGTCGGGTTGGTTGTTTCGTTTCTTTGTCTGCTAGACTGTTCGTTACGTTTCCCGGAGAGATATAGTAGATGCCCAGACTGATTGGATCTGCGCCTATTGGGACAGGTGTCGCTGCCTCCCATGACAAACGAAGACGGCAATCAGGCTCTTCTATGTATGTGCCTCTCCACGGGGCTTTGACCTGTTTTTGATTCGTTTTGGTTCAGTTTTTGTTTCAATTTCATTTGCGTTTGTTTGTATGCTAGGCTTTTTTCCTTCATTGCACATGGTAGATGCCCAAAATGGTTGGGTCTGTGCCTATTGGGACCATTGTGGTTGTCTCCCATCCTAAAGAGAGGCGGCAACCAGGCCTAGGTCTATGCCATGTCCCGGACCCTGTACTTATATGCAAACCCACATGCCCGTGTATTCGACCGTGCTAGCTGTGGCCTCTACTGTCGCCTGTATTCCGGCGTATGTCCCCGGCAATGTTACTGCCGACTCGTGTCCGCCGTGCGTGTGTGTCCATCCTTGTTATTATCTTCCATATTGAGCTTATATTTTTTCTTCAGCTTTTGGCGGTTGAAGGACACACCCAGGAGCATATTGCCCTGCCATATGTCCCATATCTTAGATGTAACTGCTAGGCTCCGCAGTTCTTTCGTTTCCTTTCTCTTCCTTCTCTTTTCATTTCTATTTCATTGACCTTGGGGAAGGAACGCGTTCGTCCGAAACCTTCAACGGCATAAAGTCAACGGACATCATCCAAGATCATCAGAAAACTCACGAACACTGCATCTCTCACGCGAAGGCAACGGAATGACTCCCATCTGGGTCCGCCTTGGCCCTGTTTCTGATAGGTGTCGCTATATGAAAGTACTTTGGTGACAGTCTCAGACCGACGAATCAGGTGTGCGACTACGGCGACCGATACTGGCGATTACGCTACAGCGACCACAACGTAGAGGATCTGACTCCCAGCAAAATGAAGCTGTTGAAGGTCTGAAACCATATCGATCATCAAGCCCGGTGCGCCGCTGCCTCGCTAACCCATGCGCCGTTCCGTCTCTGCCCCACTTGCCCGCACAACGTTCCCTCGATGCGACGTCTTGCCCGTGCACTGTCCCCGTGATGAAATTCCTTGGCCGTGAGCCGCGCCATCGCTCCGACGCCTTGCCAATGTGCCTTTTCCTCGATGCGCAGCCTTGCCTGTACGCCGCCCTCTCGCTTGGATGCCTTGCTCGTGTGCCACTCCCTCATTCTGACGCCTAGATCGTACACCGCTCCCTCGTCCCGATCGCTTGCCCAGCCGCCTCTCCCTGACGTAGAAACCTTGACCATGCGCTGCTTCCTCTGACGCCGTGCCCGCGCACCTGTCAATCACTCTAAAGCCTTACCGGTGGGTCGTTAGGTCGCTCCAAACTCTTGCCCATCCGCCGCTCGCCTGCTCCCAAGCCGTGTCCGCGCGCCGCTCTCTCGCTCCGACACCTCGATCGTTCTCCCCAACCACCAGTAAGGAGCTGACCCCGCTACATGGAGCAGTTGCGGACCTGGAACAAGACTGCGCGTTCGCTGAGGAGGCGAATCTTCTGTTCGTGTCTTCGTTGTTCTTTTTTATTTTTATGGAATGGTGTGGGTCCTGCTCGCAACAGGTAGTCGGTCTGGAGTGGAACAGTTGGGTAGCAATGTGTGGGGTGCTGGGTGTATGCTGTGACAGAGGATAAACAAGCGCGGTCTCAGCATGTTCGGGTCGTGGGAAGGCCTACAATTTCTTGCCTGGTGGTGTCCCCATTTTCGATTTTTTGTGGGGAAGAGTTCCAGACCTGAAGCGATACTGAGCGTTTGCCAGGGAGACGAAGATCTTCTGCCTAAGTTGTTCGATTATATGTGTTTGAGTGAATTTTTGTGCGTCTTGCTTGTAACAGCCAGTCAGTCTGTCATGGTCCGCAGGGGAGGTAAGTGTGGGGTGTTAGGTGTATATTTTTACTGCGTGAAAGGTTTTTGTACGGGTTGTGTGCGGGGGTTTAGTCTTCTGTCCGTGGAGGTGGGCAGATTAATGTTATTCATTTAAACTCCTCGCTTCTTTTACATTCGATGTGGGGTATTCAAATCCCACGGGTATTGGCTTTTGACCCGTTCGGAGAATGCAAAGATGGTAAATGAATCCTAGACGTTCGTGTACTTCGTTTATTCGATGTTGGAAGGTGCGGCAGGGAGACCATGAACCATTGAAGAGTGATCAGGCAGTCAAACACGCAGTGAAAAGGCTAGAGGAGGGATTTTTCGGGATTTCCCTCTAATGCCCCTGCTTTTTCTCTTCTGCCTACCCCCGAGACCATTAGTTTTGCATAGAGCGTTGCGGTTCCCTATACACATCCTTGGTAATAGTCACAGATTGTGGCATCGTCTTGGTCAGCTATTCGTGTTGTGCGAGGGAGGATATTATAATTCAGGAACGTAACAGGAGTTACTGTGACATGCACTTTCGTATCAGCAAGGGCCGCGTCATTTACAACCCTTGCCTAATGTGCGCATTGCCATCATTTTCGGCAGACCTGCTTTCCACTTGGTGATTGCAATCGACCTGCGGCGCCAAGCAGTCAGTTTACACTATACATACCAGACATTTCCCCTAGAGTCAGACGCACGCTCTACCCTTCCGAAATACGTGCCATCGCACGTCTCGACTCGGCCGGATCATGGTCAGACTGATGTTGGTATTGCTATTCTCGAATACTTGCATAGCGTAGGCATGTGTTGTAATCCTGTTCTATCCGATGCAGACTGAAAAAGGTGACCCCCCGAGTACATTACGAATACCCCATAACTGGGTTGCTTGCCTCATCCTGACCCTAGACCGTATGACTTGTATGTCTCACGATTCGCAATACTGCAGATATCAGACCTTGCAACGCTACACGACGTCTGCGATGCTCTTCCACATGCCAATGACTGTCCAGAACCCGATTTGTGGCTGTTTTTCGACCGAGAACCCTGCTGTTCCCTAACAGTATGCGAATGCCGCACTCGTACGAACCCGCGTACGAGTAAGTGGACGCCGTTGTACCAGGTATACTCTAAAGGTACTACCGTATAGTCGCCCAGTCACGAACGGAATGTAAGCATTTCGTAGTTCGTGAC
>JBDWQI010000250.1:0-2724 GCA_039986635.1 Sulfitobacter sp. | reverse complement strand
ATTACTGTACGCCTTTGCACTCCTCGGGAACATGTCTCAACAGTACCCGTAGCTGACTCAACGCCATTGCCCGTTCACTACAGGTACTTCAGTTGTATTGATTTCACCCACGGTGTTTGGGCGCATTCTCCGATTATGCACCTCTGGCACAATACCTCAAATCGTCGCGTTTTCGTCAAGTGAGCACAGGTTGAGGCTAGACATGGACATTTGCCGATATCACTCCTTGAGGCATACAAAACGTCCAATTAGTGTGTGCTCTATGCGAAACCAAAAAATACACTTCGAAGTATACATTATATATTTTTTCGAGATTGCTGAATCGACTAACAGACCGAGCGAGATCCATCAATCCACTCAAGCGGACAGTCCCGAAATCTGTACACCTTTCTCTGTAAGATGTACAGTGCAATTGTAACAAGCAACAATAGGCCGATGGTCCGACAAGTGGTGTATTCTTCCCTCCCATGTATACTGAAGTTGCAACTCTCGAAATCAACTCTCGAAATGATGATATACTTCGTATCAACGTTTCCTTACCACATGTTTGAACAGACAACCCGTCGTCAAGCACATCACTTGCACGAAGTGGTGCTAGAGATGGATGATCATTGCCATCGCTCTAGACCAATTTCTCTTCCTTCCTTGACCTAGACTCTGGCTCGCAACCGGAGACTTGAGCGATCCACACTCATGAGTCCACGTTAAAACGCTATCGTCAATCAAAATCGCCTCTTTCGCTGACGCCCAACCGTTTCTTTCACCAACCTCGAACGACATAACATAGATGACACAAACAGTATGCGTCGAGGTTCTACCACTCTAACCGGCGAAACCCCCAGGTTGCACTACCTGCCGATAACTTGTGGATGACGATCGTGTGACAACGCGCCGGTTGCACTGTAAAAATGTCTATACGTTTCGTTTCCCTCAACACAACGTCTCCCTTTTCCTGGTGTCTACTCCATTTTACACACGTACCGCCTACTGACAATTTCGTCGTTCGCAAGACACGAAACCTTGCCAAGCGTATGCCACATACGGGCAAGGTTCCCGCACCATAGAGCAAACCTTCGCCCGGTCGTTTCATTTTGAGCGATAAATTTATTTACCAGCCCAAATTGGCATTTTCTCTTTCTGCGACGAGCTTAAGTAAAAAAAGAAAAATCTTCTGGCGGCCCTCGGGAACCCCCACCCGGGTTTACTGGAAGAAGTGGCGTTGGAGGGGGCGTGGACTGCGCACACCGCCTCTCACCTACTAACAGAGCTGACATCAACCCATCTTATTTCGCCTCTTCTCCGTGTTCGTGTCTTCGGAGTAAGCTAGGCACCTCTTCGTAACCGGTTTCCACCCCTTCTGCTGCAGTCTGCCATGCCCCTACGGACTCTCCTCTCCTGTAAACGTATTCTTCAAGACGTAACTTCGCCGTCACGTAGGGCGCAAACATCGGGTGATGACCTCTGTCGCCTAGTGATCATCACTGATATTTAAACGTATACTCCTCTAACAGTGATTACACCGGTCCGACCTACGGTATTGCTTTCAAACCTTCCATATCTCAGTGCTCTTCTCCGTCTCTGCAATATTGGCGGACGTGGCCGCAGTCGCCGCTGTCCGTCGTCATGTTTCATTGACAGGACAACAAGTTATCCACGTGCATTGACGAATATACCAACGTGCTCGTGGACAAGCATACTGCCACAATCTCGTTGGTCGGTGCGAAGTTCTTGTTTAATATATAATTGGTATGTACAACCGTACGCTTAATGTATATCTGTTACACCTTTCACCTGATGTATGCTATGTCCTATTGCAGCCATAAACTCTTTCCGTTGTACGATTGAATGGCTTCAACTCACGAGTTGTCATCTACCATTTTATCTTCTTCTCCCCCCCTGTCGTTGATTCTACACCTTCCCGTCGCGGAAGTGTTTGCCGAGACGCTCCGAGGCAATGTGCAGTACCTCGCTCCTCCTTCGTTCCTGCACCTTCGAAGCTATCCCAGTAAAACAGACCCAAAGTTGCAGGTGCGAACTAGGTATACGAGTGGAATTTAATCCACATTGGCAGTCCGTACGGATGCCGTTGCCTCTCTTCGACTCCTCTCGTATCGCAAGTTATACATGGGTCGTACAGCAGATTGGTGTTGGTGCCGTATCACCGCATGCGTTGGGTATGCCTACTTGGATACGACAAACCTATTTCACTCTCTCAAAAACTCTTCTTGTCCTTTCTGGATCATACTCCGTGATGAGAAATCCTCACGGCGAGCGGGGAATACGCTGGCCGCGACGTCGATAGGTTGTTATAAGTTATAGACTTCACCGCTTATGCTAGCTATGCCTATGGTTATGTGTCTCTCCATGGCTGGAGGTTTCACCAGTATAGTGACAATTAGCGATATGCTGAATAGTTCGCGAACACTTGGAATCCCCGTTCCTTTCCCTGTCACGGACAGCGAACGATACTCGAGCTATGTTGGTGTTCCGCGACCCCCACCTTGATTCAGTGTCATGGAAAAAAGGGAATGACGAATAGCACACAGCGGTGAAATACTTCACTCCGTGATGTGCATCCATACGTACGTGATACCAATACTATATGTTGTGACGTGCACGAATGGCATTGGGCGACATTTGGGACTCAACAACTTGGCACGATTTGGTAGTTTAAACTATGAACAGGCGTCCTCAATCAATTGCGAATATACTGCTGTAGGTCGG
>JBDWQI010000249.1:0-2181 GCA_039986635.1 Sulfitobacter sp. | reverse complement strand
TAGGTGACCATTGAGTGACCCTCATTGGACAGACAAGACACGTTTTCTGAATCAGTTCTAGAGACTGTAAGTGTACCACTTGAGGAATATGTGGCGTAGGTTGATGACCATCAAACTTGTACTACAACTATTGATACTGCTGTGGTACCAGGTAATCTTCTATGAATGGGGTAAAATCAGCACGGACACTGGCTGCGTTGGATGTCCACGGGTAGAAAGAACGGTTTGATGTGAGTAGCACACACAGATCATGCCAAATCAATGTGCAAACTGAACTAATGGGGGCGCAGGCATCCACCAGAACACAGCATGGAGTTCCCACATGCCCACAACTACAACGTGAACCAACTCGTGGCTACTATCTAGACGGCACAGCGGTTGTTATCTGGAGTGCTGCCCGCACCGTACGAAAGACACGGGATAATCGTGAACACAAAGAGGAGCACGCTTGCTGTACGGGGTGCTGTCAGAGTGACGACTCGAACAAATAGAGTAAACAAAGAGAAATCGAACCGAAAACGACCAACAAACAAATATCAACCCTCGACATGTCTTTCCGGACAGTCGGGCAAATGGTCCGGCACAGCTTCGTATATACGATGCCACATCCCTGATAATTTGGGGATCATTCCTCATGAGCACTACAAATACCAGTGACCCACATAACAGATGGGTACATGCTACTGCCTCCTGCAAAAAACATAAAAAATAAACAATGACTGCTGCAGCTTTGACGAAATTCGTGATGGTGTCCGGGTCGGTCGTAGGTATAGGTGTGCCGTCCTGCTGCCGTTCTCCATGGTCGCCTCATCACCATAGCCCAATCAACCCACTCCTTCGCATGCTTGCGTTGCCACTCTCCGGACACTTCCCCTTCTTCCCCGTCCCAAAACCAAAATGCTCCTCACATTTGCGGTTCTGATCTGGAAATCTAAAATGCTCGCGCAGGGTGAGTTCAATCTGTATCTTTCCCGCTCGTCCACCAGTAAAAACCATGCACTCCTATGTACGATCTTGTTATTATATACCCGGTACATACATATTCATATCGCCCCCGAGTGGCTTGGTGCCAGTAAGTGGTCCGCGCACCTACAGAGATCAATTTCGTGGGTTCGAGTCATACTCGTACGTAGGGAACTTTTCTACTGTAGAATAAAAGTTGATTATAGCGGAAAGCGCAAGAACGCGAGCCATCGTAGCAACATTCGATGGAAATCGACAACCAGTTCGAATGCTGAACCCTATCCGCGACAAAAATGAAGGCACGTACCGGGGGGGAGAAGGCATGGCTTGTGTAGAAGTTCGCTTATTAGTGTTGGATATCGTACGGAACCTTCCGATATTTCGTTCGATTAAAATATATATGCATCGAATCGAAACAATTCGATATTTCGGCAATCATTATGGTTCAGTAACTCGATAAACGATAACGATACGTACGATGAAACGATGAAAGGCCGAACGCTTCCCAGGGGGATAGTGGAAACGGCGACAAAACGTAGCCTGGTAACCAGTATATCCTCAAGTCATGGGTATAACACCATGAATAACCTGGTTGAGATAATTTAGTACCAGGTGTGTGTGCCATCTATGAGATATGAGGTACACGGCGCCTAATGCGAAAATGAGCGCTAAGAAAAGAAGGATTTGAGATGAACAGGAAAAACAGAACTTCAGCAATCGTTTACTGCAAAAAGTAGATAATCCTCTCCCTTTCTCAAGCAGGAAATCGAGCCCGGCCGAGCCAGGTTTTTGTTTGTTATCGTGTGTCTTGCCCATACTGTTGTATGTTGCTTCTGGTAAACTACTTCTGGTGTAGTATGTATCACTGGTACAAACATGTATGTTTTCATATACATATAATTATTATAGCTGAGCTATATCGCACCTATTGCAGTAGTGTAGATACATACGTACGTACTGCAGTGTTAATATAATAGTAGGAGTGCAGCACAGAGTACAGGGAGGTTGTTTGTGGTACGCTGATCTCGATACTGATCTGGGGGGATATTTGACGGTTTCTTATGTTTTTTGAGGTTTGGTATTATGTGTGTAGGCATTATTTGGTATGTCTGGTCTTCTAGTATTCTAGTAGGTGGGTACGGCTCGCTGTTGGGAGGCAGTCGTGATGCTAAGATATGACCCAGGATACTCGGAATATGTGCGAGGGGAGAGCGTGAC
>JBDWQI010000248.1:0-2678 GCA_039986635.1 Sulfitobacter sp. | reverse complement strand
ATATCGTCGTTTTTTTGTGTTACACTCCTTTTTCACGCGCGTCAGATATGCGCGCACGAGTGCCAAGGGTCTACTCACTTTGGAACGCAGTGGGGGGAAGAGGTAAGCTCATCTTTCGCGTGGTCATCGATGCCCGTCCGTAGCGGTCACATTCAAAGCGATCGTGAGAGACAAGCTCGAGGATCGTTCTAATTGTTAACGCTACATACCCAGCATGCGCACGCCCCTCGGACGCAGCGTAACCGTCTGCATGATCACGACTGTAACGAATTTTCTATACAGTGTGCGTTGCTCCTCTTGCGGGGGGCCATAGTAAATAGGACCAAATGTTGTCGGTAAAAACATTAAATATATAGGTTTTAGTGTGTATCGTGGGTCCTATTTACCGTGGTCCTCCGTAGTGGTCCACACTAAAAAGGTGGTAAGTTGGTTGGTAAATTATTCTGGCGTTTTGGTGACTGATGACTCTGGCATAGTAAAGCCTATCTATGGAGTTTTCATGGCCGTTAATGGCGAGGCTGCAGCCATAAGATTTGTTTGTATGGCGTTTAGTAGCATACTAAACTCTATGCAGCTAAACAAAGACTGTATCAAGGACCCGTTGATCAGAGTGTTTTGAAATATTCATGAACGACTACAATTGTGTGTTAAGACCGCACGTTGTTGTACTACTTTGTGGCTCTATCATCTTCCTGATATGATTTCGTCAACAAAAGCGTGTAGGCTGTGCAACAGCATTAGTGCGCATGGTAATAATCTGCAGTACCCGAAAATGTTTCAAACATTATACGTATCGTTCTCGTACATAGCACCAGGGCATGTAGTGTCGTATGCATTTGCGGAACAAAAGAAGGCGGCATACATATATTAATAGTGACATTCGTATTGTACTCGCCATTATCTGAAGGCAGGGTTAGACAGTGGCAAGAGGCTCTGTTTTGTCGGATTTTCACATCTTGGGAACCTGGTGGACCAAAATTGGTGTCCATACGAGCTGCACGTCCACCGTCTTTCGATGGCACCATGTTTCTGAGATCAACGTGACAGAGCCATGAAGTGGTATGATAACGTGCGGTCTAATTATTTTTTGCTTTGTTTATCCACAACCCTGTCTGTGTCGATTGTGAGCCCCTCCAGGTCATGCCGAGTTTCAGCAGTAGCACGAATTCCCTACGTTGTCGGCTGAATACAGCGTTCTGGCATTCACGCAGCCGATTCTTCCTGAATAAATTTCACGATGGAGAGTCAACGAGAACGTGCCATGCATCATGAGGAACGAAATACGATGCCCCGGCTCCGCTAGAAGCAATGCCTTGCTTTCTGGCATATATTTAAACGGCGAGCTAATGTCTACGAGCACGTCCTGCAAAAGCATTATGGAACTTACCTGATTATGATAACAACGATTACTGCTTACCAGTACGTGGCTGCCTGGTATATTTTTTCACTTACAGTGGCACTCGTCTGCGAACCATTGCAGAGAAGCAGAGGAGGAACGCCACAAGAAAGACAAATAGGAGAAAGACTGCGAGACAGAAACGTTACAGAGGACATCCCGATGCCTTTGATTTTTTGCTGTGTTTCATACACACACAAGAAACAGAGAATATGCTCTACACCACTTCAAACCCAATTCATATGTTTATCAAAGGCATCCAACTAATAAGTTTCACCCCATTCCATATCAGTCCAAATTCTAAACCGAGATATTTGTCCCGGCCTGACAGGATGTGAACATGTATAATGTATAAATACATACTACAGCAGTATACATATATCCCTGTCGTGATCTCACACTGTATACTTATGTACGCCTCTGCCCTATCCTTTTTCTCCCGTTCCAGTGCTATTGCAGCGGGGATGACGACCAACTTGATGAGCTAGAACTCTCCACGAAATGCACTAAACGGTGTGCCGTGCTCGACACCGGCGAAGACGCTGGGGAAGAAGCCGGCGGAGACGGCGGCGAAGACGAGCACGAGATTTGCGGCGGAAACTATGCGAACAGCGTGTACAGGTACATCCGAAAAACCGAGTCCCCTACCGCCTCGCCCACGGCATCTCCTACTGCGTCACCCTCAATGATGCCGTCCTACGACGATGGGACCCCGACCAGCTACTCGAGTGTTGGGTGCTACGGAGACTCCAAGCATGGCCGTGTGCTTACCGGACACATGTTCAAAGACGACCCCGAAATGACGACCGAGGTGAGTCCTGTCGACTAGAAATGGATGGGGGGAACAGCAATAATGCCGCTTTCCTGTAATGCCAACTCCTCTTTGACAATAATATACAGTCGAAACCTTCACTTTATTTCCCGCCAGAATGGAGTAGAACATACACCAACCTGGACGGATCTCGGAGGAATGCTTGAATAGAAACACTCCGTATTAGCTAGAACTGGCCTGAACGTTCCGTCCACGGTCGTATATATGAAAGGTGGTACATGATGTCGGTATTTTTTATAGGTACACGGAGACGCTATATCGGGGGATTGCACATGCACCTAATATTTCCACGGGCGGACGAAGGAGCACATGCACCGCGTAATTTGAAGATTGATTCCGAGGTCTGCTACGTATCTGCTTCCAATCGTTTTAACTATTTTCCGAATGTTAAATCTTTTCGCTCGCCAGAATTCCTGCTTGTTTGCGACCACGAACTAGATATTCCGTGAG
>JBDWQI010000247.1:0-4894 GCA_039986635.1 Sulfitobacter sp. | reverse complement strand
CTGCTTGCGAGAACCCAAAACTATCATTCCGGTTTTTACTGGAATTAATATAGTAGGAATGTTTAACGAAAGCAACAAATAGCGAACAGTGAAATGAAGGTACGAAAATTGGAACACCAACGGTATCGTGTGAGATGCTGCTCGCTGATGCAGCGTGGCTCGCTGCGTGTGCGTACTCCGTGTGCTTAATGGCAATCGGGCAAAGAGTGCCAATCAATGCGATCGGGGCCATTTTGCAATGGGTGCGAAGGCGTGCTGTGGGTGCGTGTGGTGCGGTAACACTACCCAGAGCCCGGAGTGCCGCTACTTTGTTGCCGCATCAACAATAGGCAACACAGCAGAGCAACAACTTAAACACCAGTCCACAACGCACACGGCACCGTCAACGATATTGAAGCTTCACCCTGTCAGCCCTCCGCCGCATATGGCCGCATGACGTTGACGGCCCTCGCCAGCGCTCCACGCCGACACGGACTCGCTTAATGGGCCGTGCGCTTGGTTAGATGGCTTGGTGGTGTGAGGCGGCCCCTGTATCCTGCCTCCCTCCTTCCGGCTGCTAAGAGACGCTGTGTGTATGAGTACGTGACTCAAACGATTATGGTTTCTTGCTAGATACGATGTTCTCATTCGCCCGGGACAACTCGGGTTTATCCTGGCCAATACATGTATGATCCTAATCGAAAACCAGGAAGCCAAACCCAATCCGAATATTTTGTGAGGATATGGACCATATGCTGATTTTGGGTCCTTGTATTGGGAATTTGCTTATTGTTTGGGATCGGGAGATTGGAAATAGACCAAACCAAACCATAATCTGGACTTCGCAAACACCATACTATATGGCAAAAGTGAGTGTATCTACGTTTTATGTTGTACGATGCTGTAGTAGCCATCACCGATTGTGTAATGGGGTAAGCAGAAACCAAACGCTCACGAACCCAACATAACTCAGGTCTCAGCGGAGAGCCCACCACCACCTTCTCTTAAAATGGCATGCGCTCACCTTCACTGTCAAGGTGTTAAGTCCTCAGTGCTTACCTCCACTGAACCCATCCCACGGGGGCCCTGACCTCGTCATAAAATCCAGACTCGACAGCACACACACCTTCCAACGCCGTAAAAGCCGCACAGTATCGAAACCCTGGGGAGAAGCTCACCCCCACCTTGCCTCTCAGCGATAGCATAGTGACAAGTGCGTAGGCAGGATGTGTCTGTCCACAAAATGCGTCGGCAAAATCCTGCTGTCGCGGAACTGCTTGATGGGGATCACGGTGCCGGCTCGTCGCTCTCGTCACTCTCGCCAACTTCAACTGCGACTTCACAAAACAAACGACATATAAACTAAAACCAGCCATCGAATGCATTTCGTCGAGGGCAATAAACAATCAAGAATAGTTTTATAGAATGAAGTATCCGGATGTATGATGGGTGGACCGTCAGAGTAAATGGCAGATGTTTGCTACTGCATTGCGGCTCGTTGACGGAGGCCCCCTGATAAATCTTCTGGGAGGTCGCCGTTGTTGATGCCGATGCTACCTGTGTCGCCTGCTGCGGTATGATGCTGTCTTGGACTAGCTGTCGCTCTTGGTGTAAACTCTGCTCGTAGTGGTGCCGATAACACCTATTTAATGTAGCTGTCTTAATACTGCTCCTCAATCTTACCGTGCTACTTATTCTCAAACGCGCTGGTATAAAATTAGACGCCTTTTGGTGGGGTATGAATTAATTCCAGGTTGCCACCACCAACCAAGTAGTGATCCACAAACAATGTTCTGGTGCAGTTTGAGCTGGCGTATTGTAAAATTAAAGTGAGTGCAATATACGGATGTCTGATAGGTGGATTATCGCGGAAGATGGCAGATACTTCTTGCTACTTCACGGTTCATTGCTGTTAAAGCACGGGAGCTGCATTCACCACTGTGTAGATGGGAACAATGTTCCAGGAAAGTTCGTATGCTATACAGATGCTTGTACCTACAAGTACTGCGACTTAAATAACCCACACAAACGTTGGCAAGGTGGGGCGGAGGTCATCGAGGGTGATGTAGATCGAGCACTAAGATGCAGCACCATGACTTTGATGCTGGGTTCAACTGCCGAGTTGGGACATTTTGTTTTCCTCCGACGATTTGTTTACCGTTCGACGAGTTCTGACTGTTCACGGTTCGCGCTTCGCGCTCACGGCCTCTGGCTTTTCTTGTTGATGGCTAAAAATGTTTTGGCGCCTTGTGGGTGGGAGTAGGGTACAAAATGGGATCACATCCGGGTGGGATTTGATCCGGATGGGATCAGGAGAGGCACGCAGGGGCCTGTTTTGTTTTCCTGTATTTCGTGGAGAACATGCTGAAAAGAGTTTATCTACAGCATTTAGCACACCAACTGGATTCTTCTGAAGTGAG
Organism: Sulfitobacter sp.; assembly: GCA_039986635.1. Lineage (GTDB taxonomy): Bacteria > Pseudomonadota > Alphaproteobacteria > Rhodobacterales > Rhodobacteraceae > Sulfitobacter. Next base: position 2,495 of record JBDWQI010000247.1, on the reverse strand, counting down.
ATCGCCGCTGCTAATTGATGCCGATGCTACGTGTGGCGCTTGCTGAGGCTTGGGACGTTTTTTTACTACAATACTAAGAGGCACTCATGTGTAAACGCCGCTAGAGTAGTGCCGATATTTAATAGTAGTTGTCATGTTTTGTAGAATGAGGAATCAGAACGTATATCAGGTCGATTATCACCGTACATGGCGGATGGTTACTGCTGTTTTACGGTTCATTGCCGGTAGCCCCAAGGTTTTTCTGGTGTGAGGTTGCCGCTGCTGATGCCACTGCTACTTGTGGTGCTTGCTGCAGCGTGCTGCCGTCGTGGTCTAGCAGCCAGTCTTCTAAAACGTCCTCTCGTAGTGGTGCATACATGAAATAGTAACTGTCTTAGCACTTCTCCCTGATCTACCCGTGATACTTATCCGTACCGGTATAACCATAGAGCCTATGTTGTGACGGAAATGTGAGGGCATCAGCAGCAAATCTTCACTGTTATCCTGTGCTGCTTCAAATGAGCAACACGTACTAATTCATTGGATCAGCCCACAAACCGCAGTGTGCTCCCTGTTGCATGCCTCGTGGTTGTCGCCCTGACGCAAGGAATGTCGACCATGGCCCAAGCCTCTACCGTCATAAGCCCCGCGCAGTCCTGCCTCAGTCTCCCACGTCGTTACGAGTATTTCACGGCTCTTACATATGGATGTCAGCGTGCGATAGTCCGGGTCGATTCTTGTTGTTGACGTTAGAAGTTGGCCAAGCTCCGATCCTGAGTCGGCGGGAGGACGGCGCCGTCGTGGCGGGCAGCCAGAGCGCGCTGATATATGATGGGCGACGCCTGGTAAGAATCACGTGTAGATTTCCGTTGCCCACCCCGCCCTCGCCGGGTAGACTTCGTTTCGACGGACTGACGACTTCGTGCGTTCTAAGTCTAATTATGTCCAACAAATCCTACATGCATAACGTTGTACCAAATTTTAGGTTCCTAGATTGGGTCGGGACTCTACTGGATATACACCGCGCAAGTGCAATATCTCCTTACTCGTATTACCTCTAGTACTTTCTCACCCCCCAATCCCACTGCTGTATCACATACAATCTATTCAATGCCTAAGGCTTACCCGCAGTGTTCATGACCAAGTCGTCTCGCCCGTTTATATTTGTCGCGCTTGCACTTTCTCAGTTTTTGCTCTTTGATGCATCTACGATTTCAAACATACGTCAAAATTGATCTGCTCCTTGGTCATCTGTTTTAGAAGTATCGCTGGTATTAAGTTACTTCGGAGAATTTCTACTGTTACTATCTTTCAGTCCAATATCACACCGCGCCTATTTCTGACATATTTCGTCTGTTGGGTGTGTTTCCGTCCGAGGTATTTAGCAGCTATCCGTGTTTTCTAGGTCCGTTTTCTGTTTGCTTGCTACATACGTGGTACGTAGTTTAGAACGGAGTGTTATTCTAATTGTATTTGTTTTCTTGTCCACTCTGGCCCTGGCATATTTCCTCTATCATTTAACGACTCCATCTTATCATATTAGCATCAAGGTAGCCCAAGATCTCTGGCCTATTTATTGCTCTTTTGGTTCTCCGTACTGCCCAACGTTCTCGTTCGGGTCTCTTGCTTTCCCAACGGTGTAACTCAAAACTCCCACTGATGCTGCGGTTTTTGGTATCACCACAGCTATACCAGGTATATATTACTGAACTTTCTTTGAATCTCTTTTACCGTGTTATCCAACTCTGGGGGCATCGCGGCGGGGGGGTGGGGTGTACTCATTATCATTCATAGCCATAATGGTGTGACCTTTATGTCGCTACGAAGCCGGGGCAGGGCACGTCAGGTTCTCATCTATCAGGGAGATATTATTTTAAAGAAGAACAAAGCGTCGTGGATGTGTTGGGGCAGTCGCATGGAGGGTGAGCTGCATCCTACTAAACACCGGTTATGAGGCATATTTTCTTGACTATGGATGACAGGGTCAATCAATTGATTATTTCTTGTGTGGCCACGTCTAGAGACAGCACTGGGTTTGCTGCGTGACATGCCTCGTGGGTGTCATACCGTTTACACTCTACGTGACACGATCATCCTCCACATGCGGAGTTCATGTTCTTGCCGCACAACAAAAAAATTACTCGACCGCCAGCCGAGGTGACCGGCAAAAAGAAAAACGAATAAGTGACGGCACTGTGGTTGTGTCTAGCTCACGTCGGGAAAAGCGTGTTTTACAGTCTGGTCGCCAACGGATGCCAAGCCAGCCTATGGATACCAGGTATACACTCTAGAGAAGGGGGAGTGGAAATACCATGATTGAGGCTCCGGGGTTAAAGGGTGTGGCGTCGCTGTGGGGGGAAAGGGTGTACTCCTTGTCATGCATGGCCGCAGCCCCTATGATGTGTTGGGCGATTCGTAAAAACGGTAAGCTGCATCCGATGAAAACCATTTTTGAGGCGAACGTTCTTGCATATGGATGACAGCGTCAAAGAATTGATATCATTTCTGGTGTGGCT
>JBDWQI010000246.1:0-1852 GCA_039986635.1 Sulfitobacter sp. | reverse complement strand
CTTAGCACCTGCATCTTGTGGCTCATCAGCTTGGGCATTCATGATCTGTCGAAGTCCGTATTGAATTGTAAAGTTTTTCATACGAGGAGACCCGTAACTGTTTCTAGCAACCATCTCGCAGCATTTGCGCCATGCGCTGTGCCCGTTGCTGGTCTGAGCAGTAGTGTTCTATCCGTCCGGGTACAAGGGGTTTCCAGACATTGCCGGCGTTGCTATTCGTCGAAAGATATCCTGTTCGAGTCTCCGGTGCGACACTTCCTGGTGGCTTTGACGATGTCAAGCTCCTTGCCGCCCATGTTATAAATGAGGAGCTGGATCGAGAGACGAAGAAAAAGGGGTCTGGAATTATACTTGTTGATCCTAACGTCCCCCTGTGACGAGGAACTGTAAATTAGATATATTTTGTCACACTGCAGGTAGAGGAAAACCCTGGCGGTTTTCATTGACGCCTTCAAACGTGACTCAAACTTGCCAAAGGACAACCCAGAGGAGGAGCGGTGCCGAGTTGCTGTCCTCGGGTGAAAAAACATTATGCAGAGAGGCCATGCATTGGAGTGACCGTGAATCACACTTGTGATCAAATATATGTAACACGGAACAAACTACAGTACAGTACTGATAGTCGTAGGGACATGTTGATGCGACCATATAACCCTGCAAGCAATAGCAGAGATGAAGACACATACTTTAAGAAGTAATCGATGTTCGTGGGTCGATTATACGTCCCAAGGCAATGTCTCTATGACAATATAATACAGATGTAGACGAGGCACGAAGGTATGGCGAAGTGCGCCTGCGATAAACGAAGCGAATACATGCTACCAGGCGTCGAATTAAAAATGCGTTGACACGCGTAATCATAGACATAAGTACGATTTTTTAAACAGCCGTTTTCTTCCTCAAAGGGTAATCCTTCGCTGATAATCCTTAGTAGCGTACGTTCGAGCAACAACGTTCGCTGTAGATATCGTAGTGGTGTTTTTATGTTTCTCCTAACCAGGTTAATGGTGGGAGTAGGTGGCTCCAGAGAGGAAGAGCCTCGAGGAATTCAGATTCACTGCGACCACAACATACGCTTCTTGTGTGACAAACATCATGTAAGGGAAGCGCCAAGGTTTAAACTGGGAACATTCCCATGCTGGGTCACTTTCAGGACGTCAAACCCCGGTGTCTTGAAGGCGTGCTCAGATAGGGGCACATTCGTAGCATACTGTAACCAAAATGAATTTGCTCACTGGCTTCCTCGTCCATTGAGGAACTGAAAAAACAATTGTTGGAACGCGGGCACGTAGGCTTATGCACCAGCGGAGGAAACACACGTACGTGCAGAGTTCGTTGATTTGCACGTATACTTACCACATGGCACCTTGTTCACATGTGGTGTGTTGTCTCCGCTGCCAAACGGCAATTAAGCGAAAACGCGAAACAGGGGATGGTACCGAAACATCCCCCGTTTCGAAAGAACTCCGATAGAGCATACAACTAGTTGTTGTACCAAGTATCATTAGTAGTACACATACCAATATTTCGTCTTTTCCACCCTCTGCTGCTGTTGCTGCTGATTATATCGAATGTCAATACACCAACGCGACGAGCAGCACGCAGCGATCCACAGCGCGGACACCCGGATCGGTACACAGCACAGCAATGGACCCGACCAAGTGGAGCAGAAGTTGAGACAAACTGACGCGCCCAGGATACCCGTATCTACGTCTTTTGTCATACACCGCAACGGACAGCATACCGAAAAATAAATAGTCTGTTGATGCTGTTGTAACGCTGGAGAAATTGCTATTTTACGAGTCAGCAGTCTCGAGACGGCAGCAGTAGCAGCTAATAGCTTTGCCCGCCG
>JBDWQI010000245.1:0-3943 GCA_039986635.1 Sulfitobacter sp. | reverse complement strand
CCATAATATTATGGTGACGCACCTTATATATTCGGTTCTGATCACTATTACGGGGGTCCATAGTTAACGGGACCAAATTTTGTTAGTAAAAATAGGGAAATATATAGGTTTTTATGTACACCATAGGTCCTGTTAACTATGGACCCCCGTAATAGACGTCCCCCATTTGGCACCGTTCTAACACGTATACAGTCCGAGGGCAGAGCTCTATAGTCTAATGCCTGAGACACTTAGTATAGACGAAATTTCTATGTAGTTTTGACAGTATTGGGGTGAGCGATGGATTCGCAAAATATCTGGTTGTTCCTCTCTGGTGAACGACCTGGTTTCAAGTACAAACTATAATTCTTGAAAGTTGTTCGTGCATGAGATGATCGCAGGACGAAGGTCAACATGAGATATTGTGACGCTCCACGCAAATGGCTTTGACCGCACCGACGCATGCACGCAATTGATTTTTGTACCCACACAACTTTAGCGAGTTTATGACGTACAATACATCCAATGCGACACCCTCGATGTCGAAAGAACGAGCCAGAAAGTTGGTATTTCATGGCGAGTCGTCAAGCCTTCGGCAAGGGATCTCGGCCGAGATAGTCTACTTTGGCTAACGCCTTGCGTTCATTGGATGACGTACTCGTGAAACAAATGATGAAAAACAATCACTGCTAACATTAGCTCATCAAATCTGAGAACACCTCATATGTCAGACGTACCACATCACAGCAGACATCCGCTTCACGCAACCACAATACCAAGGACAAAGAGAAGGAAGTCTCGATTTTTTCCCAGCTACCTGTAGTGGTTCGAGAAGCACTGTAGCCGCCAAATCGACAAACGTAAGTCACCTACCTCTTTCTCACACCAGCTTTTCACCGGTACACAACCTAAATACGCCCTATTTATAAGAATCTTTCCTTCTGAACAAAACACCGTTGTTCCTGGAAAAACGAAGCAATTTCAAGGCACAGGAAGAGATGGGGCTTGTTGAACGTGTGGCCCACTGGGCACCGAAGCACCTGGCCCGGGAGATCGCAGAAGTGATCTAGACATACTTGGAGTCTCGGTGGGAGGCAGTTCTCTCTCTGCTTTGCCGGCGAGGACCTTGTGGTCGATGCCTCCTTTGCGATGGAGGAAATCTCTATATCCTTATCTACATCAAGATGCGCCTCATAATGATATAAGGTAGGTCTCCGCTGCACCGCGACACTAGATTACAATATAGACTGAATCCTTTCGCCGTATAATTTCTACTATTGCAGACCAAAGCATCTGGGCTGCCTGTAGCCTTGGTCCGTGTCCGCAGCTGATGAACGTAACTCGCAGAGCGCTGCAACCGATGTTGTCAATGCTTTCGAAGACTCGTGTGTACAACCCATCATAGAAGTAGTTTCTAGCCTCCCTCAACTATGTGGACCCCCGGAAGGGCAGACGGTGACAAACACTGAAATATGGCCCTATGATTCGGATTTTAACGTCAGACAAAATTCTGTGCAGACCCACTGCCACGTCATGATCATTTATGTGCCACGTCGTTATGCCTGTTACTGTTCACGATATGCCCTCTTCAAGAGTACCGGCATAGCAGACCATCCTGAGACGACGATAGTTATGAGCCGGACGGGGGTGCTACAGCGCGGTATCGATGGTGGTGGCTGAAGGTGGAAGGCGCTTACGCCGTCCCCTTGTTTTGATCAAGATGCCCGCTTTCCGCTCACGGTATATAGGAGTCAGGCATATGTGATATTGCAAAGCGATGGGGCACATTCATATAGAGAACCTAATGTACAGGCAGGAATCGAGCCGCGGGAGCCCTCCTGCCGGTTCCCCGCCCGGGAAGTGTCTGCCTATGCCTATGAGACAACCGATGAAAACCGTACAGCATAACCTGGGTGGTATTCGCAGCCATCTTAGCGAAGATTATAAGCCACATTCCCAAGTTCACTGTCGATCGCTGCGTTCACTGGTCTTGTGTCCACCTGTGGTGCCTGTATATTGCTCTCAACGAGACTGGTTATATTTAGACATACTGTGTTACCGTTGCAATCATTTGAATACCTGAAACGAGAGGGAGCATGGTGGTCGCATAGAAAGCTAGTGGGGAAACTCTCAACTCTCTCGTACGACCAAGAACGGCAAGATGATACCAGCCTCGGAGTCGTCACAATACCTCACGGTGCCGCGACAGGCATGCCAGAGGGTGAGCGGCGAGTATGTCACCCCTCGCGCGCCCCCTGTGGCTCTTCAACCTTCCCCCTACCCATATATGAGCGTCACATGGTCAGATGGTAAATAAGGACTATGCATACTAATAACTTCTATTCATTGTGGGCGTGCTATCCTTTCTCGCCTAGACGTTTTGCCTTCAGGTATGATCTCGACAGCATTCGCATGGACGATACTTCCATGTCATAGTATATTATCTGTTTGTGTTCGTGATCACGCGAACCCAAGAACACACAAATGAGGCGTTGGAATGGATCGGGCTGGGCATGTTGTATCGAGAGCAATGTTTGTCTACCTCACACGCCCAAGGGGATGACCCTGCGCGTTGACTGTGCGTTTCAGTCGCACATCCCTCGGCGAACGTCCTGCAGATTTAATCGAGGTACAGACACTTCATTTCCGCCTCACGTGGGCTACCCTAACTTGCACATCGCACGATACGATACGGGAGGAGAATGTGTAATGCTTATGAGGCTCGTAACCGGGAGTCTTCCACCGCTCTTGTCGAAAGCCCAAGTTGAAACTATTTGTATTTCAACGCTATGTGAAATGTGTGGCCATGGTATGTAACGTAATATGTTTTTGTACCTCAACAATAGCATTTCAACCGTAGCGGGAAGTTCTTATATCGAGGAGCTCCGTCAGTCCGACATGTAATTGGCGAACCAACACTGTCGTAGCACACGTCTTTGCGCCCGGTACACCAGTGTAATTTAGTGTTTTTCTTACTAGCCGGGATGTTCAAGGCGGAAACACCCCAAGGTGTTGCAGGTATGCTTCGCAGGGTGTTCAATCCAAAACGGCCTTTCCCACAACCTTCTTCGGCGACTCTGCTTTAAGTTGCTTTGAAATATCACACTCACGAGTGAGTTGGAAAGCCCGCGCCGGATGAACGCGCTACTCCTCGGCGTGATGCGGATACAGCTAGAATACCAAGTGCACAAAAAAACAGCCAAGATCGACCATGTGCCGAGTACAGCGTCACTCGCTGAGAGAGTCTTGATGATGATGTTTGGGCTTCAAAAGGTCCTAGGGGCCTAAAATGCACTTACCTCCATACATCCCAGTGTTGTTCCGAAACGTGCTGGCCCCGTTAACGTAGATCCGAGAATGTGACTGGGCATATATTGCACCTGCGGATCGGCAAGGGCAAGGGGGGGCGCGTCAGAGCTCGAAGGGAGAAAAACCGCACCACTGCTGGTGTGCTTCAACCCATCAGGCGAACCCCATGAGGTCTCGCTTTTCAGTAATACCAGGTATGTTGTTCTGCCTGCTGAGACGTGGTGGAGTCAGCGACAGACATACCACACAAAATAAAATGAAGAAACGCATGCATACATCGGATGTGCTACGAGTTTTATCCTCTGGATCCTGTAAGTGCGAGTGCAGATCATACATAAAAGGAACAAATCTGCTCTGAAATTTCTACATCACGAAAGAGGGGTAGTATATGTGAAACGCGTGAAAAACAGTTACTCTCGTTTACAAGTGATGCAACCAAACAGGCCTACTGTTTGTTGCCCGGTTTGTTCTTCGTAATCCTGTTCGCCTGGATGGTATATATTACGGTTTTCGTGACTTTCACGGCGGTATTGTCACACTCTAATATCCTTAGTTCGTCTTTTTGCAATACTTCCGTGCGCCTTCAAACGCCAGTCCTCGTCTGCCCAGTAGCAGGGATTCATGTCCCTTCGACGACATGTCCGCAGAAGGTGCA
>JBDWQI010000244.1:0-1984 GCA_039986635.1 Sulfitobacter sp. | reverse complement strand
CGTTCATACGACACCCCCGCCAGACAACGTGCCGGCAGTTGTGCACTACGTTTCGTCGACCTTGTGGTTTCGGGTCTGTCGACACATTCAGGTTGGGATTGAAGGCCTATATCTATACACCTTTCATTCATTTGTCGTATTAATTTATTCAAGAGTTGATTCGTTTTCTTGCGCGAGCCTGCGTACACTAACATTCAACGTAGCAGAACGACAACTGGCGATCTGGCAGAATATTTCCTCAATGAGGCAATACGGGTCGACGGGAGTTTGTTCTTAAATTACGCTGCACGTTCCACTGCAGAAGACCGAGCCCAATTACTACCTCTGTCTCGTATTTTGCATGATGAGCCACAGTAACATTAAATACTGAAAGTTCGGTACAATGCCGGCTGTCAAGACTTCTGTCTGTAGAAATTTTACGAGGTTCATTCGAGCCACGACGCACAAAACCCAGGGAGTGAAAAGACATGAAGGTACTCTCGACGAAGATACAATCAATCATCAACGCCAGAATCTTTACCACGACATCAATAACAACAGTTCTCCGTACTTCCACGCCTAGCATCTGGAGCACGGAGCAAGGTCAACACGGCATATTCATCAAACATTTGCTCACCATGTCAAGCTGAATCATCTATGCTATTAATATCGCTGGTGGATTCCATTGATATGGTAACGGTGTTGCGGCGATTCCACTCTTGTGTCTACTGATCCCTTTTGATGATGCACCCATCACTTCGGTGACCCATATAATTTCCACACCATGCATCCATGTTTGCCTTGGTTACGTGCTGTGCGGGGTTGTTACTAAGCCATGTGGCCTACGGTGAAAATGTTTATATATGTTTGGTGACTGCGCTGCCCAATGTAGTTGGTATTTCGTTGTGTAAAAGGAATTGCTTATAGCGAGGCCCACTTTGCGACTCTCTGGGTCTCGTTCGTTGTACGAACAACTCTTTTATTGGTTGAAGTTACTATAGGGGCAGTACACTTGGCGAAACCATTTGCTGAGCTTTGGAAGTCTCCAAGCTAGGAGCTGCTAGGTATGCACGATGGGTATAAGCCCTCCAGTGACGGGGTTTTGTTTACCTGGGCCATGATACTTTTCATCAATATATCTGGAAATCGATTTATGGGCCAGGCAAAGAGTTTGGTAGGTGAGTCCTCGTATGGTAATGGCGCGACCGCTTCACCGCTGCACGTGTCTTTTTGCGTGAAAAAAATACATGTAAACTAAGTAAGCGTTTGCCTCAGTGTACCATCCGGGATAAGTTACTGAGAGGCACCCTAGGTTGAGTATTTATCTTTCGCTCGCTCCGGTAGTCCGAAGTTGCGGCTTCGCTAACACAGGTTTATTATATTGGTGTTCCGGTCCCATGTACATGAACATACGTGCATATTTGCCTACCACGCCAAGCAACTGGATTATACATGCCTACATATCGTTATGATACCGGCTCGAACTCCGACACGAGTATCCGGCAAATTGGATGTCTCTGATGATAACTGGGGCGGCGTCCATCAACTGGTGCCTATCGCTTGCCATTCCAAGGACGGTGTGTCAGCAGTTTATACAGAAAAGTGTGTAGGTCATTTAAACGAAAAGGTGCAGACATCAAAGTCTTTGCTCAGAAGTTAGGTAGGTTTCCCTATCGCATGAATGCGCGGACACGGAGCAAAACACCGGCTTCACTACCAATGCCAATACCAACGAAACGGATATACGACGCGGTTCGGCATTACCAACTGGACGTTACGCCTGGATATCAGAGTGGAAGAGTTTCTGATATATCAACTACGGTACGATGCGCCCAGAGCATCAACAGCTGATCGCAAACCGAAGAATCCACCACCGATAACGCAAGTATGCCCCTTATGTCTACAAACACAAAGGTGTCCTCCAATTGTCCCCCCAACAAAATAACATTGGACGACGAACGCACCTCGATATTCTCAGAGGCCGTTAACTCACACATCTACGCAT
>JBDWQI010000243.1:0-3865 GCA_039986635.1 Sulfitobacter sp. | reverse complement strand
AAAATGCCATGGATAGAGCTAAGGGGTTATACAAGACAGGATTATTACTTGTGTTCGAGCAACAATATTTTATGGGCAATCATGCGTGTGTGACTCACTACTACTCCATGGTTCTTTTGTCTGGTCACGTTATGGGGAATCTCCAGGTAGAGTATATCTGGATAAAAGTTACTGCGGTACTGTGCGCTGAAAAAAGCAGGTACAGTCGGAACAACGTCAAAGCTTGATCAATTGGTATACATGTTTGGTTGTAGATCAGAGGATAAACGAAACGTGGAACGATTTTTTATTGAAACGGATGCCACTCGACACGATTGAGGAGGGCTGTGTCTCTTGTCCAAACTCCCCTGGTTCGACGGTAGCTTCTCTTACGGGTTCGCTCTTATCGCCAATCCCGCCAGGGCGAATATCGGAAGAGCAGACGTAGTGAACGCCAGTGTTGCGACCTGCTCCGGGCCAGCTGCGACTGCCCGAGCGGGTCCTCTCCCACAGAAGCTGGTCTGCTCCAGTTACGACTGCCCGAGCAGGTTCTCTCCCGTGAAATATTCCAGCACTATAGTGTGCGATCACAATATTGCGACAGAGAGCAGTTCTACAATGACGGTAAGCCGTATACAACGTTCGTCGCCCAAGAGAACGCTGGATATTTTGGATACGAGGGACAATTTAGAACACTGCGACTAGCTCAATGACGTGCGAAGATGACCATCAGGGTGCGGACGTGAAAAATTGAATTTTGAAGCCAGTCGATATTTTCTCAGTTCGTCATACATCGAAGGTACTAAATACCTTCACATAGGCTACATCACAGTACTTGTGCCGCTAATACGTTCGACGTCCAATAAAACATCAGGTAGAGTGACATGCGATGCCTACCACTGCGTCGACGGTTAGGTTCTGATCGACATCAGATACGTTCTGCGATAGAGTGTGAGGAGAAAGCGTTCGGAGTCCCCTCATCGTCCTCACAGGGCGCATCATGTTTCAGACCTCGCTAGACCATTGGGTGCATATGAGTATGTAGCTTGTGCCCTTCAGGTTTGGACATATTGCGTGAGTACACCTGCGAGATGCGTTTAGCATCAGTCGTATTCATACTTTTGTCCCCGGTGAAGTGCGCATTATACGTCGGGGGGGCATAAGAGCGTGAATCAACGTAGTGGTAAGCTCTATTGTAAGCCCACTCATCGGCAGCGGCGAGGAATGCAGCAACAGCTGAGGAATGAATTCCGGTGATGCGACAACACCATGTACTCCTGCCCCAGGACGTTTCCCCCCGTTGACGATTTTAACACTACTGTGCGCGACCAATTCCGATGTATCAGAGACCAGTCTTGCGAGAAGGGTGAGACTCATGCTAAATGACTTTTACCAAAGTGAAGTGATTGCTTCGCCTATCGACAAAATTCTAGTATGTTCTATGGATGCACGCCCGTAGTCACCACGCCTGTCTTCATGATTGCATGAAAGTGGTTCTAAACTGCCTGCCGAGCTCCTGGCTGCCGAAGGTTGGCTGCGTCACACAACCGCTTCTCCTATATACTGCGTCTGGTCCGTGGTGATCTATTGCGTCACAGATATGCGAGACCATTCAGCGCCAATGCCCCAGCATACCAATGATCCGCTTCCAACGCAGAGGGACTGATGACGATAGTGCCACAGACACGGGCTACAGCCGTTCCTTCAAATACTCGGACGATTAAACTCCAGTAGAAACCCCTTCTACCGTGGGTTGTCGGAATGGCAGGTCCGCATCGTTCCAGCGCAGGGACAAGGCCTGTTCGAGCTACGGCTGCCCTTCGACTAACTACTGGGTGAATCTGTTTGACACAATCGCGTGCAAAAACACCAGATGCACCGAGGGTCTGTCTTGCGAGATGGGTGAGAAGCACCCGAAATAAGTGTCGCACGGGTTGGTCGAGGCGAGAGAAGAAAGCGAAACATAAAGTAACAACCGTTGTGCTTTTTTGCTGACTTTCCTTATTTTGATTGTCGTCAATCCATGGGTTACCGACGCGTGTATCTGGTGCTCGTCGCGGTCAATCCAACGATGTGACACCTGTATTTTTTATGGTGCTTACCGCATGAGAGTGCAGTTTCGTTTCATTGTCGTGGTAGTGTCAACGCCCTTTTAATCTCTCTAGAATGACGATGGATGGCTAATACCGGGTGTGTGGAATCTCGATGGATAGAACCACCGCATACGATGTGTACGAATTACGATGAGACTAGATGCACCCGCCAGCACATCACATATATTGTGTTTTGACTGAGAGAAAAACATAAAAAAATCCATGCGAGCCAACCTAAGCTTATTAACTGGATTTTTTTTTGAAAATACAAAATACATCATATGAGTAGCACACAACCGAGAGATCGGAAGAATAAGGCTTTGAGCATGCAACAAAATTGACTCCTGTGGTATGCAAGTAGAGGCAAGAAGTACCCGCCATAACAAAAGTTGGGATAACATAAAAGCAAACCAGTACATAAACGCCACAAACCACAAACAAGCAGAAAGCAAGGCAGACCACACACAGGACTCGACAGAGCTGTCGGCAAATTCAAACGGACATATAACATTCCTACATGGTTTGTGACCTCCTTACTGTTCACAGCGTCCATGCCGTTATTTTCGCGGTGCTATCCACAGAGACAATGGTGAATGAAAAACAATATGGAGAAATACGTAAAAGTTGAGGGTGCACGAAACTGAATAACTAATATATTCTACAAACCGAAACAAATTTCGCGGAGAAGGTAGCTGGACAGGAGAAATCGAAGATCTAAAAAACACAGAGGTAACCCGGAACCCCGCCTTGCTTGGGGATGGCGTATATGTGTACTTCGTATATATGACGAATCACTAGATGTTTGAGCGCACTATTAGGCTTACCTGATTGAGAGGTTATCTGCACATTGTGGAGTTTGCTACATAGTTTGTGTCGGTTAAAAGGTTACACGGTGTTGAACTGCGGCGACCGATGCAGGTTACCCATGACAACGCCTGGTAAACGTTATTGCTGCAGCGCATCAAGAACGTGGTTTGCAACAGGGAGCGCCCTGCGGTTTGCGGGTGGATTTAATCCACAAGAATGTGTTTTGTTTTACAATCAACATAGGGACACAGCTCAGCGTTGCTGCTGACGACATTAGACCTCGCACGTGGTCAAGAAACAGGCCATACGGCCACAACGGTATGATTAAGTAGCACTGGCAGATCGGGGAGCGGTAATATGACAGCTACCGTTATACCAGGTATATCGGCACCACTACGAGCGGAGTCTACATTAGAGTGGCCGCTAGATCGAAACAGCAGCACGCCGCAACAAGCAGACGAGTAGCACCAGCATGAGCAGCGGTGACCTCGAAGCAGCATAATCTGGGGGCAGCTGGCAATGAACCACAAGTCAACAGCAAACATCTTCCATCGTGCCGTGAAAAATCTATCATACATCCGGATAATGTCACTTTTGAAGTTAGTACAACACGCCAGCTTATCCTATCAATGCTATATTTAACAATAGAGAGATTATAACTTTGTGGTCAGAGGGCGAGAGACAGAGAAATACGGCATGGAGTGATGCTATACGAGGTTCCAAATATTTATCTTACGTACGTTGCAGGCTTGGCATAGATGCATAGGCGAAGACCTTAGGGAGTTCCGAGCCACCGAAGGGTCGACGGAACTTGCTCCCTTGGTGTTGGGAGTTGAGACCGTGCTGTGGTCCACTGCTGCAAAGAAAGAGGGAAGTGGTACCGGGGGATCCTTGAAGCAGGCGAACGGTTCATGGTGAGGTGGCACGATGCTGAGGCTGAGCTGCGTAGGCAGCGCCGTGCATCTGCCGTGGGAGGTGTCCCACGG
>JBDWQI010000242.1:0-4079 GCA_039986635.1 Sulfitobacter sp. | reverse complement strand
AATATGGTCACTAAACGATGTGGCCCGATGACGCGGTTTGGAGTGTACGGTGTGCCAGGTACGACTGTGCCTGCTCTCCGTGCGGTGTTGGTGAGGGGGGTGTGTGTTCCATGACCTGGCTGGATGATTTCTTCGCTTTTCACCACGTTTTCATGCGCTAATCATCCTGACCACTCATGTTTTTCGAACGGCGGCATCGATTGCGGTTGGTGAGTTTTGCCGGCTTCAGGTTGAGTCCATGGTTCTACCATGCCCTACGCAAAGCGAAGGGGGCCTATCGTTGTTTTATAGGGGTTGAGGCGTCGGTTTACCTCGATGACTAGTGGTTCAGCAACCTCTGGGCCTCCTACGGGCGAGCGGCGCGCGAGCGATGGTGGGCGACGGGAGTGGCGACACACGTAACTGTGCTAGTGTCGTTGATGTGCTATCCGTTCCTGTCGGCGAAGAATAGTGAGTGTCGGCCGACTAGGCAGCAGCAATACCTCGGTATGGTGTTTGGCTCGGACCCCGCTACCTGTCGAGTGCCGCAGGAGAATCTCGATAGGTTGCAGCTGCTGATGCGAACGGCCGTGGACGGGGGACAGCTATATTTCCGTACTCTTCGGTGGATCACGGACAAGAGCAGAAGCATGACGGTCGCTACTCGGCCGTCATCGCTGTGGACGCACGTGCTGTTTGCAGTATTCGCGCACCGCGAGGAGTCAAGTCAGTGCAATGTTGACCTTACGCAAGACTCCCGGGCTGACCTGCTGGGCGAGTTCAGGCAATGGTTGGGCATTACGGCCATCTCGCACGAAAGACCGTGGCAACGGGCGCGGGATTTCTCGGTTGCCTTGACGGAGGGATCGTCGCATGCGTTTTCCGTCACACGGGAGGGGCGTGGTCAACACGGTTGCAGGCACCTTTCCCGAGGGGGGGGTGTTCCCACCGGACTGGTTGGTGAAAACTATCAACGAGAGGAGATGTACGGCCTGTACCACCTCCTACAGCAGTTTCTTTCGAGCCACCCGGACGCATCGAGGCGAGCGCAAGTGTACATTGACGTGGACGGCCACTCGGTAGTGGGTGCGGCTAACCGTGTGCGTGCTTGAAACCGTGAGACACACGCACCGCGGGTGTAGATGTCCGAGCTGCCGGAAAAACACACCTTCATGATATCGTTCAGTTGGATTCCGAAGGCGGAAAACGGAGTTGCGGAGGCAATCGTGCGGCCGTCACGAGAAGCCGCTACTTGCATAACGCCCGCAGCGTTGAACGGGGCATGGACAGAAACAGGCCTGTTTAAAGTGGACCTCATGGCATGTACGCCATCGGTCTTGCCATCCCTCCTGAGCAGAGAGGCACTGCAGGTTTGCTCCCAGTGCGATTGTGCCGGTTGCGCAGGGACAGGCATGTTTGTGGAGGATACGTCGATCGTGCCGGCTACGAGATGCCCGGTCTCTGGGTGCTGTGTTGCTTTCTATCATGGTAGGACACATTGTCTAATATATAGCGGGGTTCAAGGCTCATGCGGTTGCTCACCTGTCAGATGTGAAGGCGTATTTGGTTCTCGTTGGTGCAGCGACACGGTATGGTCTATCGACGCGACCCCTGTGGTCGCGGACTGGTGCTTGTACTGGTCCAGTCCTGATGGAGGCCCCTAAAATGAGTGGTACCCTCGCTGGGAGATGATAGCGTACGAGGTGGACTTCCGCAGTTCGGGATATGACTTCCTGATTTCGGTAACATACTTACGATGACACGGATGTGATGGCCACTACCCTTTGTCGGCAACCTTCGAACGATGATGCGCTCACACTCTTTCGAACGTACATCGGGCATCGGGGTCCTTTTTGTTTTGAATTCACGCAGAACGATGCCAGTGGGAGACCCCTCTAGGGTGTTGCAGCCCGCGGAGGGTTCGCGACGATCCGGGGCTTGGTGTGGTTCGCGTTTTGTTTCGCGTGCCACGAAGAAACCCTTGACAGTTTAATTTCCCTTGGAAATTCGGCGTTCAGCCTGCTTGGATTCTGCCGGCTCTGCGGTATCCACAGCCGTCACCAGTCCTCGTGGATGTCCAGAAGCGTCAGGCACGGTGACACCACGTATTGGCGGCGATGAGAGGGCACCCCGGGCAAGTGCGGAAACGTAGGGTAGCCGACGAGTTGGACGCGTTCGTTCTCGTCATTTAGACAGGATCCCGAGATTAGATGACAGCCACGCCGGACGATGTCTTTGACTTCTTCTACTACCTCGACACTCAGAGAAATACACCAAAATAGTGCATACCATGAAAGGTCTTGCCCAGACGTTGGCCGTGTAGGCGACGACGCGTGTATGGAGGAAACCTCATGCCCAAGACGGTACGCGACTGAGCCAATCCGAATAAGGTTCGGTTCTAAGCTAGAAATGACCATGAAATAACACGGAAAAAAGGGAACGATGGGGACCCAGTCCGCCGGGCAGGAACACCTGGCACAGATCCATTAGTAGATTCGTACCTCACTTTCGTATCCGAGAAACAAAATCAGGTCGGTTTCCCGGTCATTCAGGCGGCATCACTCGATGGGTAAGGGTTGAAACCTCTCGTAAACTCTGGGGTCGCAAATTCTGAGGCTCCCAGAGTCTAGGGTTTTGATTTTGAATTTTCTGTTAGGTAATACTCTTCTAGAGAGGCGGTCACGGTGTTGGCACACAGGGACTGCCCAGAGATTTGCACGTGCCGGGCGATTACGGCGTACATCTCCGCCGCGCAGCGCATTGGGTGGGATTCAATCGGCGGGCATCTTTTCCCCGTGGTTACGACGGAGGGTGGCCGGGGTTCTTGGTCCCTCTCCGCAGCCTGAATGAACGCCTTCCTGCAAGACCATTCGCTGAAGGAAGGCCTGTTGAACACGCTCTTTTTGAGTGGGAGACTCCCTCGCCAGATCCCTGGCCGGGACGGTGGTGGACGGGATCATGTTAACTACTGGTTGGAAGACGAAGTCTTTAGCAAGTACTACACCGGGGCCACTTCTAGTTGTCCGGATCCAGAGTGGCCAGAGTAAACGCGGCCAGAGCTACGCGGACGCTAGCCGACTTTGTCTGTCGCCCGAGTTTGAAAGATGTTTCGCATGCGCGTGCGTGAAAGGGTTGAGAGGCAAGGGTAAGGATACTTACGTATTCGACCTGTGGTATCCAACGATGCAGTAAAGTATGGGTGAGACCACGGATCGGCTCAGAAGGCCTTGCCCATAAACGAAATACATGTATCAAATGATCCAGGACGTCGAGACATAATGTTTCAGTAATTAAGGTTCCATGGGTTGGTGTTGGAGTCATTTTATATGGGAAGCAGACCGCAAGGGGCCCAACTAAATTGTTTAAAAACCCCCAATATCTCAAATACCACAAACGACTGCGTCGTACTGTTGCTTGGCGCATACCCTGCGCGGAAATCACGACAGGCTACAGTAACTCGCGTTGAATGAAATGCCGACTTCACGACGTTTGAGTGAGAGCAGAGTTTTGTTTGTTGTTGTTTTCTACTTCAGTGCTACTGCTGTTGTAACTGCATTTCCTGTCAACGTTCAGGCAGCTGATGGTTCCACTACAGCTTTATGTATTGCGCGAAGATTGTGACATACAGGTACTAGATGAAGGAAGAGTGGTAGATAAACCCTTAAAGCAGGAAGTGCCGCTGCTTCCCGTAGTGGTAATGGGTTTTGACGCTTGCGGACAGTACGCCAGGCCATGACTTCTGGCAGTATGTACGTGCAGTTCGCAGACACTGAAGTGTTGCATGAATTTGAGTATCAATAATGATACTTAAACTGTATTCAAATTTAATTTTCAGGTCCACACATTTTTAGATCTCATTAAAAAGGGCGGGGAGTGGAGAGTATAGCAAGTCTAGTGCTTACACCTGTTTTCTCTTTATACACCCGGTACATGTAATAATAGTCTATGCAAAAACGTAATTCCGCTTTGCGGAGCGGTGTCTCCGATTCTGCAAATTTATAATTGGTGTTGGTAAAGGATGTTCGACCAGTCGAATTCCCCTTGAACCTAACGTCGACGGCCTACAGCACTATTACGGGGGTCCATAGTTAACAGGACAT
>JBDWQI010000241.1:0-2563 GCA_039986635.1 Sulfitobacter sp. | reverse complement strand
TGACTAAACCTCGCAATTAAAAAGGCCAACAATGCTGTGAGTTCGAGTCCACACAAGGAGGTTTAGTTTTTTGCGCGGAGTTTAACCGCAGAAAGCACCTACGGCCTCTGTACTATATGCACAACTACTGCAGATACGAGTCGAAAAGAGGAGACAATGCTGAAGTCTTAAAGCTATAAAAATAAAGGCATTCTCCATAGTGGGGATGGGGGGGGGAATTGAGTTGCAAAAGGGTTAGAGCTGGCGAAGTAGGGCAAAGGCAATAGATGGGACAGGGGTACACGATGAAAAACCGACACCCCAATGTTTTGTTTTAGTGCCAGACAAGGGAGTGTGTACTGAAACGAGGTGGAACTGAAACCAAGTAACCGCAATTCAAGAAATCTCACAATTTTGGTGTGTTCTTTCCGACCTCCGGAAGGAGGGAGTGTAGACCGTTTTCTCCGTTTTGCGTGTGCCCTTGGATGGGATAGAAACAATGTTATTACAAAATATTAAGTATGAAACCGAGGGTTAAACATGATCTTACGTTTGACCGCAATACCAGACCCGCGGAGCGACTAACCCTCCAACTAACCGCATCCTTGGAATTTAATTATTTCGACGAAACAGTTTCCATGGCAAAGTGAAGAATATGAAAGGTATCTGGTTCGGTTACCGCCGGCAGGTGATAACAACAGGCTTACCGCTGCTTTGTTGTTTATCGTTGCTGAACTGCAGCGGCTTGCTGGCGCTTACCATAGTAAGGCAAAAAGGCAGAAGCAGAGGTTCAGAGGAAAGGGGTGAGAGATGAGCGCTGGCACAGCCATCCTCGATCACCTCGGCTCTACGACCACGTAGATCGTATTTTTCGGGTGGTTGTAGTGACCTACCTACAGCAACGTCTCCTCCTGTTCGCTAGTGGAATCTCAGGTACTCCAACGTCGCAATGATCGATCAATATCCTGTTTCCGTCATCTTGCTGTACGTACGTGATAGTGATTGCAGCGCATGACTAAAAGCGTAATTGCATCGCATTCTCGTACGCACTTACACCGCATTGTTCGTGCGTACCAAATCCAAGTAGTCCGTAGACTGATCGCAGTACGCTGACTGTGATGGTCCTACGCATTCAGCAGTATACTCCATGCTACTGAGCATTGAATAGATAAGGGCTGCTGGGCTGCAGTCGTACTGAACATTTATCATGACAATAGGCTCTGATGTTGCATATTCCTAAAACAATTATCCACTTGCTCAGCAGGAGTTCGACGTGTGCATGTCCCGGCCCGAGGTGGACGCTGATTACGTGTACTTTGGTTGCGGTCTGCACTTCCTGCAGCTAGTTCCTAACAGGGAGCTTACATCCATACATCTTGACAGGTAGGGATGGTTTCTTCTGGGCTTTAATGTCAGAGCATCGCTCGGTTCCCATGAATATTGTTTTTACCTCTTGGTTCTGAAAACACGCATGTATAGGTACAGGGTGTGTGCGGATTTGACGTGTTTTCATGCTCCCCGGCCGTTCCTTTGCTGAAAACTGGCTGGGTATTTCGTAGGAACAGGGTCCATCTCCCTTCTTCGGTTCGCTTGGATGTTGTACTTGTTGATTATCGTGCATGCGTGTGGTAAAATACATTGACGGGTCCGCGAAGTTCCGCATTGTCTTGTTTCCAATTTTTAATAGTTCAATTGTTCGGCTGATTACGGCGGCATCATCGTACCAAGTACGTACTGGTACAGGTAGTTTGAGTTTTGCCTACTAACTGGTACCTGGTATATTTCAGGTGCGGTGAGTTTGGGTGGAACGGAGCACACGTCATCGACAGGTTTTTACGGCTGAGGGCCAACAAGTCTTGAAAATACAAGGCCGTAGAAAAAAAAAAGAAGTATCGAACGGAACTGACTGTATCGATTGCAACATGTACAAATAACACGCTCGGGGTGTGTCCTAACTATATTCTGAGAGGGATATTCGATAACAAGAACTGCTGAACTGAAGGGTCTTCCAAATATCCTGTCACTCAAGATGCGGTGTACTTAGTTGGACCGCAACTTACCACGGAGCAGCGACACAATAGCCTCGTACGTACTGCGTATTTCTTGACTGATTCGACCGGTTCGACTGACTGGAATTTAACGAGATAGTTCGTGGTCGTTCGTTCCATTCCAAGCCATGTCAAGGGGTTTGTTGAATTCTGGGCAATCGACCCCACACAGGCTGAACAAGACATCCCCCAACTGGTTTCTGCGGCGGGACCTTGCAGCTTGACTCTACGACAGGGGTACCGTCACGGTGGCAGTGGATACACTTCCACATGGGATATATTCACACGCGTTTGTAGTTCAAAAGGCATGCCTCGGGACAAATCCACAGGTAATAGGTTTGATATCGCCGCCGCGGCTCGACGAGGACTCCTCGAGTTTCTGTGCATACGAAGTCGGCTTTTTGGTTCGAACCATCCATATCACCAGAGTCTCGTCCGCCCCCTAGTGTTGCCCTCGTGAACCGCCTGGTCAGGTCACATGACCATAATGCGGGGCTCCTGCCGCAGGCGAGTCTTGTGTCGTCTACGTATTCTCC
>JBDWQI010000240.1:0-3774 GCA_039986635.1 Sulfitobacter sp. | reverse complement strand
AGCATTGAGTTGATAGTATCGGACGAACTACGCCGTAGTCTCTAACGACTAGTAAACCTGTTTGACATGAACGGCGGAGTTTGTTTCAAGGGCCAGTTTCATGGAGCTCAACCCTTAATGACTAAAGTCATTTGCAAACACTGCTACGAAAACAAATTGCACAACATTACTGAAATGGTTGGTGGGGTTTGATTAACTCAGACGTAGAGGTTAAGGTTGCAACATCGTACAGCGAAAAGAGCTTGTCGACAATTTTCTCTCAATGTCTGGCAAGATAACCTTCCAGTTACACAAAATATGTATTGTGGAGAAAAATTTCAAGGCGATAGAAAGCAGGCCATTATGTTGTTAGCTTTACGAATCAAACGAAGCTTAACAGGGCCGTCACATAATTAAGATGAACGCATGACGACCTAGGGCATACTCTCAAACAGCAATGGCATCACATACTTTGCCCGACAGACTGGAAGGTTAAATTGGAGATTCAAGTTGATGGACAATTAAACCTCGTTCTAAACTTAGGGAAACAAGACTTGAGAGGGCGACAACCCGGAACCGAAGCAGGCGCATAAACAAAAACACATCAAATACCTAATTGCGACCGATAGGTTACACCATTTGTCCGGTGGGACACCCCGACGAACAGGCCGCCGTGTGTAACATAGGCGATAGTGGCCTCAGGGTGATTATGATAACTCTGATATGAGCCCATCATTTGTCAGACACCTAAACAATAACGAACAGTCAGCTCTACCACTGCAACCAGCCACTAATCGATACAAGGCCCAGGTTGAACGGTAGAGTGTATATATCTGGCGACGTAGCGAGCTCTTAACGCGAAAGGCGGTTCTAGGCTTACTTGAGGTTTCAGTGCAGGTGCATCAAATGCGCCTTGCCAGCCCACTGCCCATCCCACTAGACGCGTCAGCAACTACTGTCTCCTTTTATACCTTCTTCGCCGCGGTTCGACAACAACTTTTACACATGCCCTGCATTCGTTTCATACGTAAGCCACTGTTGCAGTGCACACGCTTTGTTTTACCGTGCGTTGTACATGTGTCTTGTCTCACGTACGCTCTGAACGAACGAACCCCATAAGAATATATAGCACAACATTGGGCCCCCCACACAAGACTACTTGGCATAGAGCCAGGAAATAGTGTTGGCAGATATCGCTACTACTGTATATATTTGTTGCTGATTGTTCTCACCGAGGTTGAGGATGGCTGTGTAGGATGAGATCCTGAAGAATGATTCAGGGTGGCGCAGTTGACCGAGACCGATGAACCATCTTGCAGTAGGCGTTATGCGGTCGGAATAAGGGATCTACCTCACGGAATGACATAAGATGTGGGTGACAAGCCCGACATTGGTCACGTATTGATATCGTGGTCCGTAGCGTATGACAAACAATACTTTTCTGGCCATAAAACGAAACGTTCCAGGACAGTTGAACCGCATACATCGGGATAACCGCGCTCACGTCTCTTTGACATGCCTGTTTCGATACATCCAGTATCAGATTCGTTGCCCGAAAGCTCTTCGCGTCTTCAGGTGTGGTCTATGATGCGTTTTGCAAATCCAGCCATCTTTTTGATTCACGCCTCATGTTCAACTGCGGCGCAACAACAGTCAGGATCATACTTTTTGTCAGGCTCATAGTACTCGCTGAATGTTTTTGGGCACATTTGTTTTCGCTGCTCCTTTATTTCCCAGTAGGCTAACACCGTTGTAGAATGATCTAGGGTGGTAGTGGATGACCCTTAGTATGTTCCGACATTTCCACTCATCCAAACAGATGTTGGGTAAAACGCAACCACAGACCTGCTACAAAGCTATGTGGCCGTTGGCGTTGCATGTAACAAAATATTGATCGTGTCATCCACAACACAGAGCTGAGCAGGCCAGACACGTAGGCAGTCTTGCCCAGATACAGGCCGCCGTAATGTACTTGCATCAATCATGTGCGACTATGACGACCCACTCCCGCCCAACTCTTGCGACCATCTCCGGATGAACCACTGCCCCCGACTTATGTGTTCTCGTAAGTTCGGTGGGTGTTCTTATCGAGGCAATTCATCGCACAATCGCGGGGGACAGGGCTTCCCTCTCAATATACGAATAGCTATTGTTGTTGAGAGATAATTAACCACACTTGATAATTCACATGTCAGATCCGACACCCAACCTTTGTTCATTGCATAAAATAATATCTTGTCTTTGGAAACATTTACTTTATTTCAGATGACCGGGCGCACCCAACTCGTCACCGACGGGCTAAAAGGCTCTCCATGTTATCCTTTTCAGGGATGCCCTCGGGATATTTGTACTGTACAGTAGAAAACCCACGGATACGTCACGATCGCGGTATTGCACGGTTAAGCGTTCGAGTGCATCAGCCGCCACGGAGTGCCACCCAGGATCAAATATCGAACGCATACTTTGCAGAAGGTGTTTTCCGGGAAAATGACCACGACTGTTTGATTGGAACCGCCATCATAACACGTGGTTTTATGGTGGTTAAGCTTCCACCTCAGTCGGCTAAGACTGCACCAACGTTGTAACCATTTTACGATAAGCATCCAGCACGGCACTTTGTGAAAGACGCATTATTTCTACCCAGGATGGAAAATCTACGATGATCGCCCCCTTCATATCCGATTACTTGCAGTTTTTCGACGCGGCTTTCGCTCAGATAGAGTTATCTGCCTGACGGCATACTAATGGTCTCCGGATTCGAACGATCCGCTAAAAAGAGGAGAGCGAAACAGATAAACAAAACTCGTACGGCATTGCCATAGACCAAGTAGAGGATATCAACACAACACACGATAACTCCACCCATACACAACAGGAGCAATAGATGTACAGTTTCCAAAATTGCATGAAACGTTTTGGCAATAGACAATCCAATAGACAGCAACGAGATCATCGTACAGACATATAAATGACGGCACCTAACAGAGAAGTAGCCTCTTTAGAGAACCCGAAGCGGCGGATCCGGGACTAGAATTATCGACGATTTCGTCGAAATCAAACCCATTGAAAAAATGGCTCAAGGTCAAAACAAAGGCCCGCGAAATCAAGGACATAGACCACCCGTGCAGCATTTGAGGTCATACCATGAATGACCACTTGCAATCGCCGACCCCCCCTCCCGAGCAAAACATTGGACACTAGCGTAAACCTCTCATACACGATGCCTGGTGTAACGTATATATTTCGAACATATTTCGGCTAAATATTTCTAATGCCTGGTACCAAACCTAGTAGTACGTATTGTATTGAAACCATAGTGCCCATTTGATACTCGCTTTAAGATGAACGTGTCTGCGGTACTATACGGGTAGATGGATGTTTGTTTGGCAGCAGTACCGTCGCAGCTAAAAACCACGGTAACGTCTTGGAAAATGGACATATTGGCAGCACAATTTTGGGGAAACACCATAATGCTTGAGAACTGCTTGCACATTTCCTTGGAAACGGTGTTCGTAGTATTCGAAAACCACGAGATTCCGCGGCAAGCGGATGTACGGCAAGACGTGATACTACTGTCGGCATCTTATCGATAGAAGAGGGCAGCCCGAGATTTTTCAAAGTCGCTCGGTGTACGTCTACATCATATAAACGTGATACATGTTTGTTGAGGGCAGTAGGGAAAGACAACAAAACTGATATTGAGCGTCTGATTTTTTTACTGGCCGTCTTCCAGATTGAAAGGCTGGTGCGATAACGGTTGGAATAACGGTACATCGCATGAATTAAGATGGCAGC
>JBDWQI010000239.1:0-27642 GCA_039986635.1 Sulfitobacter sp. | reverse complement strand
GGCATAGTGGTACTTGAGTTCACTATTCTTCACTCATTGGGTCCACGATCACTGTTGTACCCATCGCATGCTAGATTACAGTTGACATCGCGTGCGATCGGAATGTTCATCATTTTTGTGCCAATCGCTTTGTATCAGTCGTTAAAGGTACACAAGGACAACACGTTTCCTCTTCAGGAAATGGTTGGTTCCGTGCGGTTCTGATTCGCACCAGCTAGTACTGCCACCTTATGTATGCGCCCGGTATTCCGTAGTCGCCCATCGTGTGCCTGTCTGCGGTTTAGAAGTAAACATCGACAGCGGCGATGGTGCCAGTCGCCCTAACCCTAGAGATGATAAGACACAATGTGGTAAAATTTAGTGGATTGGTCATGTCTCCAATTTCATTCTCTGGGTGTCCTATTGCTGTGAACGCTTTAACCTGACCTCCTATGAGAGTGTTTTCCCAAATTTCTCTACTCCAGTCCAATGCGATCAACCGGTTTTAAAGTATAACGAAAATGAGCAATAGAGTTTTACCTATCATGGGACAATACGCTGTTGTCTCCGATTTTCGCGCTAGTACCGTACGCCTCCGCTGCACGTGAACAACAATACTTTTTGCAATCATGAAGGCGGTATTATTTGTAGGCGGGTATTAGCCGGCGCGGCGTCTGCAATTTGGACGCAATGCCCGACGTCGAACTCGTAGAATTCCTGCTCAAACCGAACTCTTGGCCAATTTTCAATATGATTTCTTGCCGAAACCGGACACATAGCATCCCGTTTGGGTACTCGCAGGTAGAAGTGTATTCCAATTTGCATGATTCTTGATCCACTCCGCTCGACTCACCAAACATTTTTCGTACGTCGTGGGAAATCGAGCGAGCCCTTGTGTTTCAGAATCCGCGTGAAAGTGGGTATAATACCGACCGGAAACATACATATTACAATATAGAATGCAAAACAGAACATAATGTTGGAACTGAGGTACATGCTGTGCCCTACCTCTAGGTCAATATTCGACAACAATCGCAGCCACCTCATGCTGGCGCTCACAATGATTGACGTTCGTTGCCATTATGAGACGGGTACAAACCATGTTTACCTTGTTTCGATGTTTTTTTTAAGACCCCGTAGGTGAGTGAAAGTGTGACATTATCCCACCATACTTGAACAAACGGTACTCAATGTCAAACATACGTGCGATTCCCTCTGCTTCATTCGTTCTAATGTTGGCAACTGCGCACGCAATATTGACGCGCGTGTAGTGTCGTTGTGAAATCACAATTGCTGAGGTCGATGTTGCGCGCTGATGTTTCCCGGGAGTAACGTTCACTTGCGAGAATAATTATTTGAGTGGAACCACTCGACGCAAGTTGATGATCAAAGCAAAACAATGTGTTCGAACGTCGGACACCAAGATGAGCACGGGAACGTGGAGGGGTGGGGAGTATCAAGATATGCGGGCATGATAGGTATAAACATTGTCGAGCGAAAAATGTTACCAGTTAGCATACACACATCGGTGGCATGCTATCCACGTTTATTTTCGGAGTAATCATACCTGCTGAAGTATACCCATACCTTCGATTTTTCTCTTGTCCTCGTTGTGCACATTGCCACTTCTTTCCTACAATGAATTTTACTTTTGTTTCGAAAGCCAACGAAGTGTGAATCATTGTGCGTGCATACGACCTGATGTCCGGCAGATTTCGTGCGTTGTTTACGTCATCACGGATACTGTATAAATCTGTACCCAATAGCAAAAAGTAGAGCGGGGCGCCCCTGATTTGAGCGGCTATGGCGTAGGAGATTGCGTCAGGGAAAAGACGATGTCTAGTTGAAATTTCAGAAATGCTTTGTCTCTGTTGTCTCAACAGCAACTGTTGTATCACCAGTAATAGCACAACCAAGTCAAGTCCTCTGCTCGTTCATCCGTACCAAACATCGCCAAATGTTTCTTCGTGGGCGTGTCGTCGAAGGCGCGGTAACAATAGTTCGTGGTGGTACTGTGTCTCCAAAAATCCACGTTGAACGTTGTGTACCGCACATAACACCGAAAAGTGGACATTTCAGACATTCGAAGCCTGGATGACAGGTACTACGGTATTTCCGAGGTTTTGACATGTTTATGCTTGTTTCGGACGACAACTGTACGGCTGCCGCCTTATGTATACAAGAAGGGTTCTAAAAACCATCGATAATCGACAGAGTGTACACTACATTCTCCGAGGGAACAACACCGTCGGAGCACCTCAATAGGGGTTCACAAAGACGCGGCTCAGTGTGATCGACAATGAATGTTCATCGCTTGTCTCTACTCTGTCGTAACCCCGCGCCCCGTGGTGTGTCTGTGCGACTTAAAACAATCCGAGCTTCCTCCTGCCAACTGGCCTCATGCCACCCGAGCCAACATCACCATTTTGTTTTCATTTCTTTTCCGGCAATTGCTCGAACGTTGTAGCGTTTGTTTTAGCTGATGGGGAACAGAGCGAAAACATTTTCCTGATGCCGCAAGAATATTGGTGTCGGTGGATAACTTGGTCCCCAACAGAAGCATCCCAGTCTTCTTACTCAAGCGAGCAGCGCAGTAGCACCAACATGCGAAGACGATGTAAGGTTGGAATGTACCCGGCCGCACGGCGGCTGCCATTTGCTATGTTGCGGGAACACATCGAGATTTTGCTTGTCCAACATTTTGACCGGAGGTTTGAATTTGACCTGTAGATCTGAATGAGTGCAAGATGTTGCCCGATGTAAGTCGCACTCGTCCGTGAAACAGACAGCTTGGCCAAAAGTGTCCAATGTATGAGGACCCGTAACTCTCTATGTACACCATGAACATACGTACGGACCGAGCGATTTCGATGCCTGAGATATGCTTGGTTTTCTTCAGAAGACTGACATTGTCGATGAAGTCTGAAGTTTGGCGGGCAAAAGGCTCCGTAGCGAAGTAAAGATTTGACCAATTTCGATCTACACACTCGAACCCGAAAGCATTTACCGATTGTTGCACGGGTTCGGCCGACTAAAATAGAGTTTTGCTTCATATATCAATTGTTAACCGAATTGAGACTATTGTATGCAGCAATGTTTACGAACGATTCATGTGCAGAAGACTTACTCTATAAACGGACGAAAATCGAGGACAACTTAGGAGACTAGGGTGAGAAATATCAAAGTCCTGAAACGATAGAATATCACTGACAGCGCGAATCGTAAAATTCATAATATTAGGTTGGGAGACGACGGTACGCGTAAAAACAAAACTACACATGACGCTGGACGTCTGACGACGTTTCGAGGATGCCCTTGCAATCACGTAAAATGCCAAACATTTTCTTGTCAGCAACCAGAGTACATTGCGTAGATGAGACTCTACCAAGTGGTGGGTTTGAAACGTTTGTCGCTCCTGGTAGGCTGTACCATCTGTGGTGATTGCTGTCGTGGCTTCTTCTCGATTAGTTAACACCATGTGTGGCAACTGGGTCCTCAAACGGTACGTACAGTTGTGACGGCCTCTTTTCTGTGTCTCTGGCTACGAATGCAGTGCCGTCTAGATACCGTTGATATTTTTTCTGGAGGCGGAGTGTGTTCTTGTGGGTCGCATATCATAACATCAAGGTACTTACATACTTGGTCGTGTTGGTTTATGGCAGTCCCCCGGAATGCACAGGCCCGCCGTGGCATGACCTATATATCGTACTCCGGCCACGATGTTTGGAGAGCATTCAGACACTCGATCCCTCCCCGAAAACGCAGATACTATCGTGGTCTACATTTCGTAAAATGAGCATCAACCGTGAATGCCATCGCTGATACCGTCAGGGATCAAGTACTGAGCAGATACCCACACAGCTCTGATCATGGACTACCCTATGGAGCTGTAAATACCGAACAATTTACAATTCAACTACCCTCGTCGCTGACAGAGATTTCCCAGATACCCTTACCTTGTATTGTCAGCCTTGAAGTAGATGGGCACATTTGCAGTGGCGGATAGTGGTATGACAGTTCGTATATGCCTCGGCACTGTACGAGCTCCATTTGACCTCTCTGGGTGTGTGCCATTGTTCGACCCGCCAATGAGTTCCCGAACTTGAGACAACATACGCATGCTGCGATAGAGGTGGACCATTTTCTTTGAGAGGCTTCTCACCTGAGGAGCTCCGTATAATCCGACACCTGACTTCGATTGCATCCCGATTGGTACTCCCAAGGCCTCATGTACAAGAACAAGTCATCGTTCGACTCAAGGTTGGCATTCGGACAATCTTTGGTTTCGGAACCCCGTATTACCTCTAGCGTATACCGCGTCGTAGGCGGGTGGCGACTGGATATATGTTTGAAACGTTTTTTTGTTTTAAGGTTGCTCGACCGTGCGGTCAGTAGCTTGCATAATTCAGAATATAGAGGCACTGAAAAACAGACAACATAAAGGGCTGAAAACTACAGTATTGTGACAGCGTCCAAGATGTCGCCGCAACGGACTCTTCGTGAAACGTGTGTTGACCAATCGAAATAATGAATGTGGACGTACCATAAAGAGTGCAACCATGGGTTCACCATTCCACTACCCATGTCACAGCCGTTCAACAGGTTTTGCTGAAAGTGTTCCAGTCGTCTAAGATGTATCCGTACAAACCGGCACCAGCATGCCATGAAGTACATTTCGTATACTGGAATGTTTTGCGGTATGTAAGTAGCAAGCCCCTCTAGCTCTCAATAAGAACCAAACAACCCCCGACCTGCCCAAAATTGGGCAGATATATCGGTATGTCGTTTGAATTGAGTGTTAAGGGTGCGTTCGATCCATAGATTTATCAATCCGATGTCCAAAACAAATTCGGTCATATGGTCAACCTATTGTGCTGTATTGTTCGGCGACTCAGCTGCGTTTTGCGTGTCAACTCCAGTAATATTTCTTCAATGCCTCCTTGACAGGCCGACACACACAGGACCTACACTGGCAGCAACCCAGATATACTTATATGCAGCGACGATGTCCTTTACCTGCTGACGGCAACGGCTTACTGCCGTGGTGATCGAGACCGAACTGAAGGACCGCTGTAAACGATAGTCTCCCGTAACGGTTACACGACACGACGAAGAATATAAGTGCCATAGGAAAACCGCAAAATTAAGACAGTCAATAGTTGGCAGTAAAACGCAAACACATTGCACGCGGCCATCACCATTCTTGTGCGGGTATTCCAACGCTTGCTTGATGAAGCAGTGGAATGGGTAATTTTATGGTAGGTGAAGGAACTTATCATTGTGGTACGCAAGCACGGCAGACTTCATTTCGCCGTCTCGTTACGTATGTCATATGTATGGGGCATGATATATTTGAACTGCAACACCGTGACAGAAAACGGTCTTAGTCTGTGATCTTGAGGTGCCGATCGTAGTGATAACGCCAACAACACCGTGTTTCTTCCTGCACACGAAGTTTATGTACAGCTGACCGCATCCTAGCGTTTGCGTAGCCATGTCAGAAGGGATACACGTGGTTATTGAAAACCAGAGACACTCACTTGACCTGTTGACACCCGAACAGTATCACCCGGACCATTGGTGTCACCCCGCTCCCACCCAATTGTGCAAAAATATACCTTTCACCCCCCAGGTGCGTGCAACAGGCAAGATCGTGAAGCATGATTTTCCCGTGAAACCTGATATACAACGCTGTATTTTAGTCTGCAACAAGCTTTTGATGCAGTCTCTTTCGCAAGTTTCGATTGTGGTCATGCTCATCAATCTGTGCCATCATTGTTACGGGAACATTCCGTTTTTGGGCCGGTACGGTTACCCGTAGTGTGCCTCGAACTGAAAACCACGTTTTGTGTTCATGTAGTCTACGAGAGTTATCAGGCTAGCCTTGGTACGTCCAGATTTACGCTCTGCTTTCTGTGGTTGTCTTTCTCATTGCCGCCACCAGAGAGCGATCTTTCATGAATGAAGTAAGGAATTTTCGAGCTCAGCTCGAACGCTCGCTCTACAGCGGCCTTTGCAAAGCCCCTCGACCAAGAAGGTCGCCACGGTGTTACATTCGGGCCGTCGCTAACACAATACGCTTCGTTTTAAAAAATGTATATATCCTTAAGTTCAAATCTAATGAGCCACGAGAGGTAGCCGACCCAAATAAATCAATTGACCGCGTCGTCTAAGCTCATCAACTCCGAAGTTAAAGGTATGACGTACCTATTGGGCTGTTGTGCGTGCTTGAATTGGCATATTTTTTCCTGCACCTACGGTCACCATCCCTGAATGCATCCAACGGTTGCCATCAGTTGCCAACTGACGTCCACTGTGTTGCATATATTTTCAAGGGCCTCGTCATTTTATTTGGTGTTCACGACGAAACAGTTTGTACCTGCTGTCGCGGCATCGTTGTTTGGGTCCGATCCTGAATATGGTCCATGTATTGGCACCCGTGGTGTCACCGCATGTGCCATGTATGTTTCGGGGGTTGGAATCAGTGACTTCGTCAGTTTCTATACTAACACGGTATCTGCTTTTGGAGGTGCGGAAAAGAACGAAACATGCTGGTCATGGGGGTACTACTGAACCTGTATCATCAACTGTTTATGTTTGTCGTTCCATCACGCCGAGCACCATGTAGCTTGGTCTGTGTGTGTTTGTGGTCGTGTAGATATGTTGTGTAATAAACCGAGATCAGACCGGTCGCATTTACGACACCGTCATCGCCTTAGAAAACGAAGCTTCAGGCGATGGCACACACAGCATCTAGTCGCTTTATGTGCGTACCGACTGCTAGTTTAGAAGTGCAGTCTCACTAAGCCACAGCTCTGTGTGATTTAGTACTGTTGCTAACGGCCCGAACATTGGTCCACTTTTCCGCCACGTTTTGTTTAGTGGTTGTTTGCGTACTATGCGGTTATTGGTTTGTGTAGGGTTTGCGCCAGCTCTTCTAGTAAGATATTATGTTTGTTTTTCTGTAGAGGTACTAAAATGACATGTCATACGGAGCCATAGCTGCCACAGAGGCTGCTGTAGAGGCCATTCTCCTTCTCAAACAGTTATTTAGTTGAGTTGAGGATCTTCGATGTGCACTTGACCTGTGAATATTCGACGGCTAGGTTTCTTCATACACGAGGGATATGGATACATGTTTAGCGTGAACAAAAATGACTTATTTTCGTCATGGGTTTATGTCACACGTGATGAAGCTTTGGTACTCCGTTGAGTATCCATTTCAACGGCAACGGCGCAATGCAGTGACTGTCGGGAAATAAATTATAGAACGCAGTTCGAAATACCCGCCTGTAACGGTAACGCGACGCGACGACATAATTTCAAACGGAAATCGGGCAAACCAGCGAACGTGAAGCACGGTACAGGGGCCAATCACCATGTTTGCGCGTGTATTGCCTCGCCTATTCAGATATTGTGTAGTGGAATGGAGTATCTTCAGCGGACGTGAATACACATATCTACTGTACCGGTATGTGGTACACGAGTACGCCAGATAGACGTTCACCGTCCCTCAGGCTGGTCTGTATGAACAGGACCTTGCAAAGCATCGTAGCAACGTTCCAAGAGTATGCTGTTGGCCTTTAATCCTCTTGTGGCGATCTTGTCGACACCACCAATAGCACCGTCTACACCAGGTATGTTTGGGGCTGGCTGCAACCAAGCCTGACTTATGGACTGACACAGTTTACGTCCCTGCAGTTGCTGTGTATGCCAACGAGTCGGAGGTTGATATCACAGGCAAGAGCTGGTTTCTGAGAAATTCTGCTATGGATTCAGGGGGTAAGTATGCATACTTTAGTAACACTGTAGCCGTAGGATAAACTCAAGGTGAACGTGTCTATGGATGGTGCTCCGTAAAATCGTAACTTCCTTCATTCCTTCAGTGCAGGGTTATAGACGTAAAATTATAATGTGGTTCGCTGTGTGGAACAACATATCGCACGTGGTAGTATGAACCATGACACCGAAATCGCTTCCGAAACTGAAGCCTCAAGCAGGGGCTCAAAGGTCGTCCATAAATCTCACTGGGAAAGTGACCGTGTGTTGCGAAAGAGCAAAAACAGTGTATGATGTCCCCGTTAATGGGGATACGCATCTCCGGCGAACATTAAGGTGCATATTAAGACCTCCATTGTGTCCCCATATTGACCTGTGTACATTTTTCCATTATTGCTGCTACTGCTTCAGCGAGTGTAGTGAAGTATTTGCATCGGGTCGTGCTCACGACCCTTGGCCTCCGTTATAATACAAGTACGAATATGACCGGCCACAAAGGATAACCCGAACGGCAGTTGCCGCGGGGGCTATGGTTCTAAATTTCGGGTAAATACGGTATGAATTTTCATATATAAATAGGCGTTACCGACCGAACATCGATTTATCGGTGTAATGTGTGTAGGTCGCACGGGCCCAGTATTCGTGTGCTGTTACTTTGCTGCTGCTCTGTTCATCGCCGTGTACTTGCTTTCGATCCGCCACGAGGCTGGAGTTGCTGTGTGCTTCTCGAGAGGCAGTTCGTTGTTGAAGATAGTAAACATCGATCACACGGTAGCCATGTAGGCGATTACCGAGGGGCAATGGCGACTATTGCCCCCGTCGCAGATATCGTAGGTGCTGTAATGGTGGAATATCGCTGACAACCGTGCAGGGGCTATATACGTGGGTTGTTTGAAAAATATCAGCGGCTTGGTGTCCGAACACTCCGACTTCTACACGAACAACGCCGCGAGTGGGGAAGCAATCTGCGTCGAAGCTCAAGAAGGGAACGTTGTCGTTAGGAATGCCCACTTCGTCTACAACCAAGCAAGTGAGACCTCCTTCTATATATATTCAACCTCACTCTGTGTACACCTTGAGATCGTTGGCTGTAGATTTGGAACCGAACCGGCGAGTGAACGTGCGTGAAAGGCGGTATTTTCAAGCGTAGAAAAAGATCGGTCGGGATGGTTGGGATATACCATCTCATTAGCAACACAGAAGACCTCACTTTGTGCTTCACTTCGAGACAAAAGAGTTCGTGCAGCCGTGTTGGCCTGTAAACCCCACGACCGTAGTAAGAACCCTCTCAGGTCATCTGCCGGGTGTGGCGTGATGAACAACCACATCGTTTGTGTCAGCTACAGATGGCTTTCTATAGCACATTCCTAAGTCACAAAATCGGATCTTTTTTTCGGGTATGGGTGCCTTGGTGTAGTAGGTGCGAAAATTGTAAATCATTCAATATGCTATATATAGACATGTGTTTCAAGCCTATCTGAATTTGGCGTCCTCATGGCAGGTATTCGGGGAGGGGCGATCTTCTTCGCCGGGAGTCTTACCCTCGTTCAGTCGACATTCAGAGGCAACATAGCAGACGAAGACGGACTTGCTATTGGAAGTTCCATGTGCAGGCCGTCGTCGGTGCGGTTGGAGAATGTGTACTTCGCTGAGAACGGTTTATATTGCCCGATCGATCTATATCAAAGCTTTGTTTCCAAGGTGAGATTAACAGGCTATCTGCGATGGCACAAAAAAAAATGGACACGACGCCGAAGTTAAATACAAGTGCTACACGCCGAGCATGATATACATGCTTTGCGATAGTGTCTGGTCTGCCGCACGGGTAAAAATGTCATGGGTTCTAGTTTCTTCAGGAACCATGTAACCAAGCGAGACGCCTAAACCACTTGTGTATATGATTTGTACTCTAGTCCTGTGCACCTCTCCTTCCCGAATATCCTCCTTGCACATGCCGTGAAACTCTCGTCGAAAACGTTTATCGATGTTTGGGGCGACTGTGCCTTGGACAACACACCTGATACCTATCTCCAAATACTGTCTTTGGCTGGCCAACCCAACAGGCTGATGCACATGACTTTCATAGGGTGTGCAACGGATGCTCGCATGTCCCAAACAGTGTTCCAGCCGGTGTGCGTGACAGCAGCACGTGGGTGGTTCTCGTCTGCGAGAATCCACCCACGGGCACCTCTGCTGAGCGAAAAGGCACTACAACACGCACTCTCACCCTAGGAGAGGGGCTCTACCGCGACTCCGATGAAAGTGAAGAAATCTTCAAGTGCTACAGACATGACGCCTGTGTCGGAGGTGACGATGCTGACGACTATTGCGCCACGGGCTATGAGGGTGCATGTGAGGAAATCGTGTCGATTGTACACACTTGCAATACTTTTTTCGCGTTTCGGAGGAACGTTTGTGAACCTGTTCAAACGGTCAAAGCACTGTGAGAAACATTGTGTGGAAAGTCTGAACCAACCGCGGACGGGGTTCACGTTTGGCATCATGAACACCAGCCTCGCCCATACCTAGCTCTTTACACTGTAAAACAGTAGTATTTTCGACCGGGCACTTGCACGCAATAGACCATATTTGATCCGAACTTCGACACCATAATTCCTGAGTTATCAGTCCGTTCTTTCGTGTTCAAAGTGTGGAATCCCGGGTAATTCCTTCGTCAAATCGTCCTCTGCTGAATAATACATTGGATATGCTTCTACTCGCAACACTAAGCAAGCCGAGCTATACTGAAACTCACGACGCATAGCACATCGACATAGCCGCGCTAATTTGGCGAAAACACTAGTGAAGGGCAGCAGTTCGTCACCCACTTGAGTTGTTCGCATTACTTGCGGCAGCGTTGTTGCAAACCTGGTACTGATTCGAGCGGTCGATGCTCGCACCGGTGTGATTCCTCGCTGCGCCACTGATCAAATAATAGGTAGGATAAGTTGACTTTACACCTGTGGACCTGAACGCAAAAACAATGTGGGAAAAACGTCCGAGACAGCTTTGGTTCAGCGAGGCGACCAAGGCTGCAATACGAAAAATCTACTATCGTGTTGAACTCTTTGCAAACCCTCGAGGAACTGCTTACTTCCCCGGAGATCACTTGTGGGAGCTGATTAAAGAAGATTCAGAAAACGAAGCTTGGACAGTCCGTTGTTTGTGATCAAACCCAATATATGAGGACGGCTTTATATTTTATGGATTTGAGTTCGGCCGCTTTACGGCTCGATGTTCCCTTAAAAAACAAGAACAAGCGTTTATCGATACATTTTTTAACAATCCTAAGCACCATTCGAAGCAATACCATCATAGCATTGTCTCGTACGGGTATGACGAACAACCCTGCCAAATTCACTTTCGCAACTCTTGTTTAATCACTGCGCTGAAATATGGAGCAGAAACAGTTTTGCTCTCGCTGGAACCGTCTTGCGTGAGGTGCAAATCATCCGCGATACAAACATCCCAACTTTCGACGAGCTGCCCAATTCCCTGATTTTCCTGCTCAACCGAACAATATTTGGCCTGATGGTCTTACGACTGATCCACATCACTCTTTTTCAGCCGTTGCCGAAGCCACCAGTATGTCACATTGTGTTTTGCTACTTTTGGCCACACTGCGCATGCGTGCAAATATGAATATATTCAATATTCGTGAATTTTGTGTGGCTTGCCTTCACGTTTGGTTTGTGCGGCAAGTCGTATCCGTTCCATGGGCAAATACCCTCTCAAACATATGGGGCGAGTGTTCATCGCACGATCAAATACTATATCCACAACATGTGCCGGTACTCAGAGGATGGACAGGCGTCCCGATCAGGAACCTGGCGCATTCACGTGCCGGTGCAAAAATAGTACATGTTCACCGAATCAATTTGGCACATATACTTCCGATCTACGAGGCAAATTTTGCCGTGCGTGATGTGCTGTACGTAATCGACTCGTTTTACTCTGAAAACGTTACACGAAAATATTGATACCACAAACCAAAGACATTGGTTGTAAATACGATGGCAGGTATTGCTACGTAATTGTAGCTGGTTCATCTTCGTAGGGCACCCATCTCCGCGAAACCAACCCGATGAAAAAGCCATAATGAGGTCGATCGCTGACAGACCGTGAGCGGGGTATGCGTTACTGCGCCCACGTGCTCGACCCGTGGGCCCGCCCATCGCGTTCTAAACCTGCCCAGACCAAGTCTGGAAATGTGTAGCTGTCTTTGAAAATGGCGTTCACTCATATCTAAGCCGTTGGAGGAAACGTGTGGGCGCCCTTGAACAGTGTGAAAAAGGGTCTAGGCGCCTCGTGGAGATCTTTATGTTTTCTTGCGTCACCTCGTGAGATATTAAGACAACCGGATGCTGTAGTACCTGATGCCCGAGTAGTATATATGAATCGAGGAAAACCTTCAGCATGTGTTCATAAGAGATACCGATCATTGTCAGCGCGATAAGGTCTGAAAATATCTCAATCGAACGGTGGTGACCAGCGTAGCTGGATCGTCCATCGCAACCGTAGATATCGCAACAAACCACGAGATAGTATTTTTTAACTTTGGTCACCACACGTTCCGTGGTAGCGTGCTTCAAACCATATATAAAAACGCACTTCATATCTATTTTCCGCCAAACTACTACACAAGAAACGACTTAAATATCATAATCGACTCTGTGTTCGGAAGAAGCA
This sequence comes from Sulfitobacter sp., assembly GCA_039986635.1. Taxonomy (GTDB): domain Bacteria; phylum Pseudomonadota; class Alphaproteobacteria; order Rhodobacterales; family Rhodobacteraceae; genus Sulfitobacter. The sequence continues at coordinate 15,195 of JBDWQI010000239.1, read as the reverse complement.
ATGATCGGCCGAAACGTAACCCACTTCGGCATTGGATAGCAATTACAACTCTCACCAAGATCTACTGTACATTCCTTATTGCGCCACCATCGCGCGCGGTATCATGTTTCTCGATTGTAGAGGCATTCTAGGCGCTCCCAAGCGTCGGAGCGCAACCAGCTTTCAACCAGCACCAAATCGGAATCGTCTTCATCAATGGTTCCTACAGTATTCTTTCACGCTGCAAACGATCATTCAATGTTAGTATTGTATTGGATGAGGCCTCCTGACCCCGAGCAGGAGGACATCGCCCGGGATTAACCCCGCGGTGAGTGCGCTCTCAGCGCGGCGCCTATGCCCGGGATTGAAATGATCGTGTCGAACAAAATACTACTAAGCCTGTAGGGTGGGTGGGAAGGTCTTTAGGTTTCCTGTGTCTATGACATTGTTCTCGCAGGGTAGCTAGGCTTCCACAGACTGATGACTTCGTGCGTTCAATGGAGATAAACCCCGCGGTGAGTGTGCTCTCAGCGCGTCGCGTATTCCTGGGATTGTAATGATGGTGTTGAAAACAATACTACTAAGCCTGTAGGATGTGTGGGAAAGTCTGTATTATTCCTGTGCCTATCACCCTCTTCTCGCGTGTAGGCTAGCCTTCGACAGACTGATGACTTTGTGCGCTCTAACTCCGAGTAAATCCATCACATCCTGCATTAATATCGTTGTGCTAAGGGTTGGTTCCTTGGATTGGGTCACGGTATTACTAAAGTATTCTATCACGCTGCCAACGATCTTTCAATGAAAGTATTGGATCGAATGAGGCCTCTTGCCGTGGTTGGTGGTCCTACCCAACCTTCCTTGTGATTCTTTGTTCGTGATTAGCCACCTACCAGGCGCTGTGTTGTCTCGTCCAAACTTGCTTCGTACTGGAATATATTATCCGTGCGTGGGCGCTCACGCAGAGAAGACTGATTCAACAGCTGGAGACAGTGTCAGCTCGCTCGTGATCGGGTTTTAGTGGTCCCGTTCCCTCTTCAGGACCTGAGTGCAAGTGGTCGATCCGATGTAGGAATTCGCTTCGTTCTCCGACTTACACCTCCCGATCTTCTGGATCTCGTCAACGCTCCTACCCGCCGATGGCTTGCTCTCCGGGACGTGGAAAGGGGCTCCATGGTGGTCTGGCATCCCCACCGCTCACAGACACCCCTCAACTCCGCCTCGTTGTCCCCGTTGGTCAGTGCTTGCGCTCGCCGCAAGGCACCGGGATGTCGCGTATCGATGCACCGCAGATATAACGCGTAGTCGGTGTTTTGCTCCTTTCCTCGTGAGAAATTTCAATCTTTGCACCCAAATGAGTATTGTAGTGATTGATAAGTGTAAAACATTGCGTGCCGTCTGTAAACGCGTGACCCAATATAGGTTTTGCTGCTGCTTCGCACTGCTGCTGTGCGCTGCCTTTGTCAGCTGGCCGCCATTCTTATAAAACCTCTGTCGGTGGTTGATGCTGCGGTTCCCCGCCGCTGGTATAGCTGCGAGAAGAAGATGCTTCTCGGGTTGGAACTTACTCTATTAATTGAAGAGGAAAGAAAAAAAATATACGTACACCGCAACGTACCTTCCGGCAATAAGTACGCATACCAAGTACGTGTATCAACCACCTCGAATATACTTACTGCGCTTGCAACAGATTACCCGGTACTTCCCGTCCTCCGTCCTCCGGTCAAGCTTGAAAGTCAATACACAGCGTTATTTGTTTTTTTGTCTGACTCATGTGTGCCCTGTTACCTAGATGGAGTAGTGCGATAGGGTAAAAGCGACGCTTCTAGCCCTACCCTACCCTCGGACAAACGTCAAGTGTCCGCGCAGGCCCCAATAAGACGACCTACTGTGCTACCGATGTAACTCTGATGCTGTATACGATGTGCCGTCGGCAACCTGTATTTAATTCATCCATCGCGAACGAGGTATTTGCTTTGGCATCAAAAAATATGGCACAAAATTTACACCATGTTGAACTACCAACGTCGAATATTGTGGAGTGAACGCGGGAGGCACCACAGTTGCTTCGCATTTCTGATGCACGTTGCAGTCTTGACCCGTCGCGGTCCATGTGGGACCCTTGCTGCTGTTGCTGCTGCAGCGAGCCGCTGCTGCGGCTGCAAACTGTTAACAACCCCACCTGCACCATGATCTGCTGTTGTGGCTGTTAGTCGTTGTTGCTGCGGCCAGGCCGATACCGTCTGAATCTAAATACAAAACGGCCTACCAGGTAAGCAATATAAAATATTTTTGCCCGTTGAGCCACACCTATGTCGCACGCACGTAATCGTGCCAAAACGGGCGACATCAAATGTGCTTTCAAACTCCAAGCAGAACCAAGTATGCAAACACCCGGTGTCATTTTTCACCCACGTTTGGAGCGCAACCGCATCACTGCATCCACCCTCGTATATGGAACTCGGTAAAGCTACGTACGAGTAGCGACTTAAACCGCGAGCAGTGCAATCATCATCCTTCCGTGGAGGACGTGCCCCGGTACATTAGCACCATTCTGCTGCGAACGCAAATCTCTCACGTGGCGCTTGGTCAAGGTCCCTGTGCCCAAATATTCGGCCTGCGTCATGTGGACGACCGATAATGGTCAAATATATGAAGATCAATACGGTACATGTTCTACACCTCTTCCCTGTTGAAAAATTATGGGGTTGAAAGCGGTACACATGAGAGCGATATGCGGCGTTGCTTGCAGGTGTGGGTTTCTGTCGTGAAGCAGAGGTACCTTTGTATGAACTCCCTATGCCGCTGTGTATACCTCTGTGGATGCTACTGGTACTCTTGTAGTCGATTGGGTTCGTAACATCCCCTGCGGCTGTTCGACCGTGAACAATATACAAAGAAGACCGGTAGAACACTACAACGAGGGAGTGAAGAGATATCCACGCACCTGAAGGCCAACTTTGTTGCCTCTTCGACACTGCCCCCTCTGTTCCTTTGGTTGGAATGTACGCCCCGCTGAGGGAATTTCCACGCCGTTGCTGGTATATCTCCACTGAACGGTTGACCACTACGTAGAGATGTGCGAGGGTATACCTGGTATGACCATCTGACCATGAGGGGTTATAACCGTCGCTTGTCAAGAATATGAGAGTAATCTACTTCTGCGCTGCTCGCTGCTTAGTTACCCTTATTGTTGCACGCGTCCGCGCCTGCTCTAAATGTCTCTGCAAGACGCATCGTAAATACCCACTACCCCAGCCGTCCGGACTGCGTCGTGTGGCCTAACAGTGAATGTGCAAGTGGGATATTTTCATACAATCCTCCTTTTATTTGTACCAGCAGTTGTTCATTGTTTGTATCCGTGTGCCGTCTGTACCATGTGACAGTATCGTCTCATTTTGACCTTCATTCGATCTATATGGTACTGATATATATCTGTGCCCAGTATGGTATCGGACGTTAACCGTTACAGTAAAGTCGTGTTGATCCGGTTGGCGTCCAGGGGAGTCACGGAACTACTGTATATCGTTAACGAGGACTCAAATTTAGAAGGGCACGCGACCGGCCCACCCCAGCATTTGTAAAAGGAGCATGAACCGCCCCAACATTAGTAGTACATAGTAACTCCAATGCACGAACACCTCTCTATAAACGGAATAGAGTATGACCAGCGGATTTAGTTGAGTAAACCCCATTTAATCGATCGAATTCACACTGGACGTATTTGTAATATTTTCATATATATAATCGTCGGATCATTCCGACCCTCACTGGGGTTAACAGCGATTTGTATGTACTAGAGCCACCTTCTTTGCAGCTTGCTGCTACGGGCAACACCAGTTTGTAACGGAGATGTACAAGTGGTATTCATGCACATGACGCAGCTAACTCCGCTGCATGCACGCTTCGAATGCGAATATGTTGAGGATCCGTACACCTCTCTCTGACGATGCTATGCACGCAGCTGTTCGCAGGTGTACCCGACGTATCGGAATTAATTATGTGCTCGGGTTCATCTGGTATCCCCCAGTTCAGGTCTGTATACTTCACAATTAATTATAGAATGGATGAACGCTTTAGTGGGTGCTGCGCAGTAGTTTAAGTCATGCCCGGTATGCCCGCGTCATTGACTCGTACAACGCAGACTAAGTTTGCTGCGGCAATGCGGCTGTTGCTTCAAAACAAGACACCGCGTCACGAAGTTGCAGCGTTTGCATGGTTCGTGTGTTGTTGCTGCTGCTTGCTGTGAGTTGTGCTGCTTTCTTGCTGTTTGGCTGCCTCTCGTTCGCTATCATACGCGCACTCGCACTTCACTATTTCTTGTTCAGACACAGCAGTGTTGTTGGGAAAGCCGGTTCCCCATTTCCCCATATGATAAGCGAACCAACAACAAACATACACACAAAATCCGACGAGCGGTGGCCTCTCGCCTAGGAAAGGCGAAAGTTAACGTGGTGAGTTTGGGCTCCGGGCGTACCGTAGAAAGGTAAAATTCAGCGGCTCTGCCGACAAAGCATAATTGTCCCTCCCATAAATCAGGCATCGCGGTGTCTACAGCGGTTTGCACCGACGTGCAGTAGTAATGAAACAAAAATGCTTATCATAAACCAACTACTGCACGAAAACACCTCCAAGACTCTCCGGACTCGTGAAGAGGGGGATGGTGGCTAAGTTACCGGTTTCCCCGCGGTTTCTGGACAGAGGTTCGAAACGATACTTGAAAACGCGGCAAACATCAAGCGTTTCTCCCTTCATCTTCCTGCGGCTAATTCCGACGTGGTGCACCTCCAGAGAAGTTTTTCTCAGATTGTCCCAATAATACCCATAAACGGAATGCATTGCGGTCTCAGCCAAGGCGTTCGCGGCCGGATCACCGCTTATCCATCGCTGAGTGAGTGGCTCGGTGGTTTATGCACCGCGCTTGATCATCGCACTTGCCCTAACTATACAGTACATTGCGTCTACCCGTTGCATTCCAGAAAAAAAGAATATACAAAGTAAGAAGAAAAATAACAATAATGTACGCGATGATAAGGCGCTCAGCGTATTGCTATATTCGTGCTGCTGCGTAGTGCGCTCAGCGAGTATTGGCTAACCCCGACTCTTTCGTTTGCTCAGAGGCTCGTACTCGGCACCGGTTGACCGACGTGTGTGTTACACGTAAAACACTTTTGGGGATTGGGAACCTGTATGATAATTATCTGCACTTTGTTGTTGTAGAGAGAATAAGGCGTTATGGTTCCTATTATTTGGCTGAATAAACATCAGTAGGGCGCAGCTCACTTCAACAGAATCAGCTGGCATTGTTTGGTTGATGGCTCTTGTGGGAATACCAAGTGGATACAGCAAGGAGCAGTTCTGGCAGACTAGTAAGACATGCGAACAGACAGGGCCGTGGCTTGCACCTTGACAGCGGTCGCTCGCTGGGCCACGCATTCGTGAGTTCTGATTCAGCTCTAAGCGGCGAATCCTGAACAGTCGTTTATGCATGTATATATGAATATATATATATACATACATCCCGCGCCTACATGCTATTCCCGTGCAACGCGGCTTTGGATGCTTGTTCGCCACTGCTACACCGAGGTTAGTGATCCCCTCTCAAGTCGCACGTAGGGCACTACTGTGTCAGCCATCACTTTTCGAACACGACCTGGCTGTTGCGGGCAGCGGCACGCGCGAAAAGCGCCCTGTGTCAACCCAATGTAGCCTCTGATTGTCGGATCAACGTTCGAGGAGCAACCAGTGCGGCCAGGATATCGCCCTTCCCATATCACGATGCTGTCCTCACCCGACCCCGACGGCGCATCGTCCTTAACACACGTTACGCCACCCTGATCTGTCACCCCTCCCCCAATGCTAAGCGCTCCCCACGCGGTTTCTGCCCCTCTTGCTCAAGACTGTGTACACACTGACGAATGAACCAAGCGAAAAAAAATTAAACTAGGAATAAAATTGAAAGCCGCTGGCCCCGCCATCTAACCACTGCACCACGGTTAAGATGTGGCCCCTGTACTGCTGAGGTTTCGTCGCGCCCCGACTCGCTGGTAACCGATTTCGCTCGTCGCCATTACCATCATAAATGTTTAGCCGTAGACAATTGCACGAGTAAACCAAGCAAAATATATTTTGTTTAAGAAAAACAAAACCACTGGCCGCGCCATCTAACCACTACACCGTGGTTGAGATGTGGCTTATGTACTGCCGCGGTTTTGGTCGTGCCCCGCCTCATTGGTAGCCAATTTTCCTCATGACCACTACCATCATAAGTGTAAACCAGGCAGCCGCATACCCTTGCACGAATAAAACAAGCCAAATAATACAGATTGAAGAATATGATTAGAACCGCTGGCCGGGCCATCTAACGCCTGCGCCATGGTTGACATATGGCCCTTGCACTGCTGAGATTTCGTCACGCCTCGACTCACTGGTAACCGATTTTGCTCATCGCTACTACCATCGTAGGCGTATATCGACTTTTCTCGCTGCCGCATACCCTTGCACTGAGATTTGGTCCCGACCCGACTCGCCCTCGTACCGTCATTGGTTCAGCGCTTGCTTGCGCCTGAAGAAAATGTATGTACTAGAAAAAGTATATTAAATGAAACCGCTAGCCCCGATATCTCACCACTGCACTCTTTTTGAGATTCGACCCCTGCGCTGTGGTTGTGTCGCGCCCCGACTCTCACCCCAGCCGACGGGTGTTTGCGTTGCCCATACCCTTTCTCCGACGGATGGCACGTTGCCGTACTCTCACTGCTAGTATCGATTGTGCTTCCGAATCGCGTACCCGTACTACCTCGGGAGTGACTTGCTTTGAGATAACTGATATATTTTGTACTGTGAATAAAAACAGACGACGAACCGAACGCGTGGGACGGAATGAAGGCGCCCCCTGATGAGGAGAGCGTTTAATCTCGTACCTATATGGAAGTACGATAATAAACCTCGTTGTCAGCAACCGTACAACATCAAACATATGTCAAAATAGGAGTTGTAGAATCAGCACACCATTTCACACGCCTATCACTTGGCTTGAGACACGCCAAAGCCACATTTTGTTGTAGTTATATTTATCTCTCGGTGGTAGCTAATATCTTCGAGGAGGTGCCGCGTTCGATACAGCCGAATCATCACGGGTGCAGTAGCCCAGGGTGCGAGACTCTGGCTGACTGCAGCAGGAGACCTCACCGATCCGCAACCACACGACTTCTGATCTGACGGCGTATGTTCCAACATGTTGATGATAACCCAAACATTTCGTTTTTCCCGTCGAGCGGCTAATGGTGAACTCTCGATTCCCACTTTTTACAACACACCAACAAGGTATTTAAATCTTAGACTCGTATCAAATGCGTCGTTACCTTTTGACGTCCGCTTAACCTCCTAGGCTTAGTTTCGTTTCGGCTAGTCCCTGACCTCCTCGAGGATATACAAGTAGTATGTGTTTTTCGCTCATGAATCATAGAATGTTTCAACTTTTAAGTTCGCAATTCGCCCGTTCACAACAAAACACGGAATGTATCTCGATCTGTTCCAAAGTCTCATCACAGGCCTTCCCATTAACCGGAACCCCAGCGGAGCAGGGGCCGCGTCGGCCGAACTGGCCAGCGATACGTGGCCGAAACGGTTAAGATCGCCGCTGCTCATGCCGATGCTACCCGTCTGCTTGCTGCGGTGTGCTGCTGTTTTTATCTAGCAGCCACTGTTAAGTAGACTCCGCTTATGGCGGTGCCGATATACCTGGTAGCTCACCGATCTGCCCGTGCTTCTTACAGCTACAACGGTGTGCTGTGTTCCTATGCTGCGCTTTTAATTCGCAACACATGTATATGGATTATATCAACCCACAAACCGCAGAACGCTCCCTGTTGCATACCTCGTTGTTGGCGCGCTGCAGCAAGAAACGTTGACCATGGCCGAGGCCTCGGTCGTCATGCGCCCCGCCCGGTCCTGACACAAACCACCTCGCCGCTACGAGTATGGCTCTTCGAGGGGTGTGAAAGTGTGGTAGACGGGGTTGGTTCGTGTTGCTTAAAGTAGAAGTTGGCCGAGCTCCGATCCCGAGGCGGAGAGAGGACGTCGCCGTGGTCGCGGGCGCCACCTGGGCCAGCGCTAGGGCGCTGCTAGGTGATGGGCGAGACCTGGAATAAATCATCTGTATGATTAATGTGCCTATCCTGTGCTCGCAGGGTAGGCTAGGCTTCGACAGACTGCTCGCTTCGTTCGTTCTGACTCTGAGTAAATCGAACAAATCCTAGATTCATATCGTTGTACCAATGATTGGTTGTTTGGATTGGGTCACGATTTTAGACCAACTGTTATGGGAAATGTTTGAGGGGGTCTCAGAACGTTTTTGCCGAAAACCCCGGATCTAATTCACGGGTCTGTCAAAAACACCGGTGTACTACTGAGGATGCTCCCCTTAGTTCTGCGAGAGGTTTCTCAAGCACTTTTCCGTTTCCCCAGAGTCGTAGTTGGACTGTTCGTCCATATTTTCAGTTCGAGGACATCTTGATTTTTCATTAAAAATCCTCGAAGATCAACTATTTTTGGTCCCGGTTCTGACCAACAGCCTTATACCTGACCCTGCAGAGAAAAGTGATGGACTGCTCTCAAATTAAAATCAGGACTCTGGAGAAACGGGGTATTGTTCCTCAAAACCTGCTAAAAACTACGGGGAGCGTTTTGAGGAGTCTATCGGTGTTTTTTGCTTTCCCGCCCAGGTACATTCGGCCAAAAACCCCACTTCTGAGAGCTCCGAAATAATTTCGCATAATAGTTGGCGTTACTTCGGTGTTCCTGTTTGATCGCTTTTTTTGACACAATTTGGAAACAAAGTCATCATTGACAACAAAGCGGGCTTTTTATGCTGGGGATGCGCTTCACGCAAGTCACTCTGTCGATCGACCAGGTAGTCAATATGAGTTCATCGTGGAATAACTGACATTGTGCTTCGTGGTCGCATACAACCGCTCTTACGTCAGGTTTAACTAATGTGCATTGTCTGAAACCCCGTGTCTTCCTACGGTTATATGATTGATGTTCGCAAGGCATTTCGCCGGTTTCAGGGATGCTCAGAGCATTGTGAAGTAGCGTTGTGGCGAAGGATGAAGATCAGCTGCAATACCAAGAGTTGGGAACACTTTACAAACTGCCTATGCAGGATGCGAGTAACGGCTTCAAAGCTGCCGCATACTATCACAATCCCTTAAATTTACATGTAGTATGTATCTATATACGACTGGTATACGCTACCAAGTTTGTTGACGGAAACCCAAAGCAGAAAACTATTTCTCTGTAGAGGCTGGTGCAGGCATGGTTTGGTATTGGCTGTACCGACCGAAACGCTTTTGGTTGGTCACGAATTGTTTTTGTTTGTGCCGCCACCATGGGCATTGTACTGCAGATAGACTGCCGCTGAAGTCGGTTACTGTACCCACATCATACTCACTAGTTGCATGCATATCAACGCCACGTTGGAAACATTGCGTTATTCCTACAGTAGATTAATCCATAGATTGATGAACTAATGGATGGCACGTTGGGGTGTTGCAGGAGGCATTATAAACTCTCTTCCTTGGCAATTACGCCGTGCAAATCTCCGACACGAGGGCTTCACAGGTCACACAGGTCACAAAGTGAAGTATCAACCGCTCAATCGGTCGGAATCACAGATGACGTACGTACCCGTAGCAATTTCGCACAGGTGCTCCCAGCATACTCTGCGGGTGCCGGGAGTATTGTAGTGCTGGCGTCCGAATAATAGGAGTATTAATAGTACGAGCAGTACAGTAGACCTTATTACCTCGAGGTATGGGAGTACGAAAAGTATCCGCAGTGACATACCTCGGAAAATTTAGAGTAAGAGATCCTGTACGACGTTCGGTCACATTTTGTTTACAAACATGTGTCTACTGCTGCCCAGCTGCTCATTTGTGGTGAGCTCTACGTGCTTGACACACGGAAGCATAAAACGGCAATAATTCCACAGCTTGAAACGACTGCTGCAGGCTACGAAGGTTGACACTGACTGTTAACAGTGGTTCACGCCCGCCAAAGTCAGGAAAAAAACAAGGCCACAGAGAGCGTCCGTTGATGCTGTCTCAACTCCTGCCCCTCTTGCTGCACGCGCCGTTCGCACTACCGCTGTTGCTGCTTATTGTTTGGACTGCCGGTTTGAGCACATGTAAATCCTCGCGCTTTTCCGTGTACGACGAAGTAAATACCCACGTACCCCCTAATTTTTATTGTATGTACGAACACGTCTACTTCATGAATATCACGAGGACGGTCAAATTAATAATAGGTACAGCACTTTGAGCACCGCAAACATTAATGCGGCGTGTCAGCTGCACTCCTGCACGCCGTCAACGGTGTCGATGGACGTTGCCTAGATCGTGACACAGGCAACAATGCTCTCTACTGTGTTGTTTCGCTCCGGGGCGACTGGCACGTTTTATTCGGTTGCGAAACGCCTCTATGACCTCCGGTCAGAACGTCCCCATCAACAAGATGCCCCTGGTAACCTGTATGTGGTACGCATGTAGGCCGTCAACCCGTTAAAACCGACAATGGTGTGAACCCTGCTGCACTCATCGATGTTGCTACCCTAAAGGACAAACAGAGGCATGTACCCATCCACAACGTCCCCTGTAGAATACACTGTCCAAGTGATCTCTAGCCTGAACACTCGCCGTACTTCGTTTCGCGTTTAGTCCCAGCCAAAATATAAACACCCATGTGTTCCGTTATGGGGGAACAACGTGCAAGTTTCTGGCGGGGCTGTGATTCCTGTGCTAGAACGGAACCCCACACGCCCCCCGCCCTGATGAACGCCTGCAGTGGCGCCCACGCTCGCGTCATAGCTTTTGTCGGTGAGCAGCCAGGGAACTATTCACCGATAATAGAGTATGAGTTTTTCAGTAGGCCTCACAAAACGCGCAGAGGACTGACAGGGAAGCATCCTTCGGCGTAACCCCTCTTCGAGGCCTGGCACGAGACGCTTGTGGGTGGATCATGTTGGTCAGCAGCATCATTCGGGGGATACGCGGACAGTGCGCAGCCAGTCGCACAAACCGCGCTTAAAGGTTGTCGGCGGCGAGATAAATTCACAAAGGAGTGTCCGAAAACCATCATGTTGACGCGTCGTGTACTTTTACATAATCCCCTTTTCCCTTTCCGGGAGCATGGGTGCTGGAGATATACAGAGGATTTGTGAAGATTCATTCGGTACACTATATCCCACTCAATGGAAGGTTCACCTATGGTTGACTTGTTGTCCACATTGACGGACAGGAATACCATCATTATTACATGCGTCCATGTATATGTTACCAAAACTATGACAGAATGATTATCAACGATGTGTGTGTTCCGTACAACTTGCACGTGAACACTCAGTGTTGATTGCATCGTATCATGAGTGAACTCTGTTTTCAATATGAGGCGACCTGAATATTTGCACACATTTACACCTTATAGAGCACCTTTCGTCCCCCTCACGACGGGAAGATTCTTCTTTGCGACTGTTCACGTACGGTGGTTGCCGCAACGTATGGGCGTAGAACGCTGGAGGGACAGAAAAGCCGCAGAAAAGCCATATAAGTGCTGTTGATGGGTTTCGATAGTCGTGACCGGCTCCAGTTATCCCAACGCCATATTTTCGAAAGATCCTCCGCGCGTAGTGTTTAACAGCCACGGCAACCGCCGCTACGCCTGGATCAGACGCTGACGTCCACCGTATTGTGGATAGCTCCCCCCTGACAACAGCCCGTCGTCCACAGAAAAGAGCCGCGGTCGGAAGAGATGAGTGCCTTTATGTATTGAAACCTTGCATTTCGACATCTACTCTGGCTTGTATTTTCTAATGTGGCTAATTTGATATGTGACAGGTGTTGTACGTTGAAAGTTAGACAACCTATTGAATATGTGATCGGACGTGTACTGTGTTCACGAGTTATTATTTCATCGAAAACAGTATCGTGGCTGCCAACGTGCCCACGGCACGCAGCGCGGGAGATATTGTTCAACTGGACCATGGTGCGGTTATGCTGCTGCTGACGTAACGTCAGCACCGTGACTGTGTTTATAGCGTCATTGAAACTCGGTAGTTTCAATTATTCCGTCAAAATACAAGTTTTAGTATCCGTTTTAAAAACGATGTTACAAACGCGGCTGTTGTGAACTATTAATGTTGTTGTGTTAATCAACTTGTTCGGCGTGGTCACAATATCATATGCTGAGCAATATGCCGGGTTTTGCGTTTCATATATTCTGCAAAAATATTTGTTCGGCAGCGATCAAAGGCAGGCAGCATTATCTTCGCCGTCGGCATCACACAGCTGGTACACGACACAGTTGTATATATATACCGCCGGATCCTGCTCGATGCAAGTGGCCCCACATTTCTGGGTGGGTCCAGTACAGAATTGCGCGCTGTAAGCAAACTACGACGTGCGGATTCCGATTAATATAGTGAGCAGTGAGCAGGTGACGGATGGAGTACGTGGTCGATGATGACTGTTTCACGCCTTCGCACAGAAGATTGCGACGGACTGTTCGCAGTCTGCCGAAGCCATCCCATCATCACATTGGTAAACGAATATGGTTTTGCAATACGTCGAATATGGATAGTAGTACATCCGTCTCAATGGGTGCGCCTCTCGAAGAACACATTTAACCGCGAGGACAAGTTGTGCCGGCACACCTGGCATCTTGTGTATGGTGTCCACAGTGAGGACAGACAAGGCGGAACTATCCTCGAACTGAGGAGGAACTAGCGCATTAAACAATGTTCCGAAACGATAGTGTCAAGCTGCGTCAGTATACCGTACGTGCACTTACAAAGTATATATGGTGTGGCAGAGTGCAAAGACACTTAGTCTGTCCCAGTGTAACACCGATGACTATTTGTCAGATAGTATCAACTAGGACACCCACACGTTTGCCCACGACTTGTGACACAACAGGACCCAAATCCAATTTGTGACCCATTTGCACGTGTACCGTTACTCCCGGGCGTTCGTTCGTCCCATCTCCCTGTGTCAAATGTAGATTGCTCGATATGTTCGCAAGAATATATGCAAGGACTCGACTACAGCTGCCTGGACTGTTCTGGAGAGGACTCCACAAGGATCATAGTTGTAGCGACTGCCGTTTTCGCCGCTGTTCTCCTTGCGGCTCTATTGCTTTTGAGGCACATGGGAAGAGTAGGAGACATCGAGGCAACGCAACGACCGTCTGGACCTTTAGGATTCGTCGAGCGTAAACTCATTTCGGTCAAGGTCATGGTGACGAAAGTTCTACCGCTAACGGCGATCAAGATCGTCGTGGTCGTGTGGCAGATCATCTTTCAGGTTTGAACATCAGTTTGGTTTTGAAACATTTGTTGGCGCTCAGTATACACCACGGAAGCGATACATGGTATGTTCCTCATCATGGAAAACGCATCGGTGGAGAGGTTCTGAAGAAGTATATATATAGTTCGAAATATGTTCACACTTGTCTGAAAGTCGAGATTTTTCATCAGGGGGAAAACCAAACCGTTACAAACTTCAGGATTTTTTACATAGATCAGGACGATTTGAAGCTTGTCGTTGGTGGTGCAACGCATTTATTACTTAACTAGACATAACGATGTCAGCTAACCGAGAAACGTATAAGTTAACGAGGCCTACGTCCGGCCGGGTCTAGGTTCATTTTTCACCTTTTCTGCACAAAGTTACCAGTTCCCAACATTTGAATAACGAATAAACACATGTTTGTGCTACATCTGTATACAAAATGACGTCTCCATGATTGTGATACTTGGAGAAATATTATTCGTCATGATCGTTCTGAATGATGATGTTTAAAATGTCGAGCCTCATGGTTTAGTCATATCTGTGTATTTAGGAACGGTATCGTTTGCTATAGTTCGGAACAAAGGGTCGAAATAACCCATTAAGATAAAAAAATAAAGGCCGGTCCTCATGTGCTTCACCATTCCGTCAAGCAAAACACGGTAAAAACATGTGTTCCACACCTCGAAAACCGTGCCGCAACGTTCTGAAGCCGAATTATTCCAACTGTCGGGGAAACCATGTCCTATTAATTTTTGACCGGCCGAAATTTCGTCTTCGAGATGATGATCGGTACGTCGTCTTGTTCTATTGTTCATCAACCTCACGGTGCTATTCTGTTGATGCAAGCGCATCCTCTAACGAAAACGGACAGGAGCTACGATAAGAGGGGGGGCCTTATCTTACGGCAGTGTTGACGCATCTTGGGACAGTGGTTTTGTTTCCTCACTCATGACAAGAATCACACATGTATATGTGAGCGGAGTTGCCAACAATCCCATGGTAGTGAACATCGTCAAAACGAAAGGATAGGACGTTGGGACTGGCAATGAACAAATAGGCATTGGGCAGAATATCTCTCAGCGGCTTGAACAAAATGACTCGAACACAATCCTCGGTATCGTAACACCAATCTCCGTTGGGTTGCATGACACAAGCACATCGCATCTGAGGTAATTTAATGGTGCCCACCGCTAGATTAAATGCCGTCCATTACGGTTACGCACGTGAACCGTAACCGTTTAGCAGGTTACGTGTTTGAGATGTACTTCACGATACGTTGTAGTTTTTTTGTTTCATTGATGAGTAACCCCATCCCTTGCTGACACGTGTACTCTCGACTCCTGCCCCCCTCAGTTCTCTGCATTTGCTCAGGACGTGTTTCCAGAGGAATACGAGAAGTTCCTATCCTACATCAGCTTCGTCAACTTAGACATCGGCCTCTTAGTATCTTACTCGTGTCTGGTCTCTCCCGGGTACCACGGTCGTCTGGTGCTCGCCACCGCCACACCATTGGGAGTCCTCGCGATACTGGCGTACGGGTACTCTTTCGCCAAGATTAGATACCTAACTTCCACCCAGTGCATAATCACGCTCTGGCAAAGGCACCTTTCAGTGGCTCTACTGGTTGCTTTTTTCGTCTACTCCTCGGTATCATCCATCATATTTCAGGCGTTTGTTTGTGATGAAAAGTTGCCCGGGGGCAGGTCGCTCGTGGCAGATCATAGAATTCCGTGCGACAGCTTACTGCACTGGGTCTTCATGATATACGCTGGCATAATGGTAGTGGTATATCCGATCGGCATTCCCGCTTTAATTATGTGGTGGCTGCGTCGAAACCGTAACCACCTGACGACGTCGAATAGGGAAACAACGG
>JBDWQI010000238.1:0-1680 GCA_039986635.1 Sulfitobacter sp. | reverse complement strand
GTTGGGGGGGGGGGTTGCGAACGCCTGAAGAGCAGGTAGCTAGCTTGACGCGATTTCGCAGCCTCAGCCTCGAGCAGTTTCACAGGACCAGCCACAGCTGTATGAGCGTTCCGTTGTCGGCGAAGGTGAGGTGGCTTACGGATACGTTTATGATTCGATAGTATGGATGCCGCACGACCTAGCGGAAGTCGAACTTTAATAAACTAACCCCTGTTATGTTCGTTCCACCCTCTGTGCGATGCTGTAATATCATGTTGGATTTTTTCTCAGTGCTTGTCCAACAGCGCCGTCCTGGCTTGTGCCAGCGCCCAGCAGAAGCTTATGGCGAAGGGCGCAGGTCCCAACGGCAGTATTGCTTGCTACTCCGACATGGCGCTTCATATGAACGCCTTCACCGACGTCATGAACGGCGAGCATTTGCCGTAGTGTGTTAATTTCTCTGAGTTTGCTGTACATATATATATAAATATCTTCTATGGGGATTCCTACGCCCAACATCACATCCGTAGTCATCTGCATTGGGTCCCGCTTTGGCGTCCTTCTTTGTTTGTGTAATGTACGCAGAATCTATACTCTTGATGATAACGCCATGAAAAAGCTAGCCTCGCATAGCACTGTAGTATAAAGATCGACGGGTGTGTGTTTTCGTGTACAAATCACAATCATTTTCGCCATCCAATTCTTCTCAATCCCATTTTTTTTTTTTTTTTATTACGTAGGATATTGTAGAAGGTATATGCGTCACTCTGTGCTGACCCTAGTCTCACCCAAAGTCGATATTTTCAACCCTTACTGGCGAATCAAGGTGTTTTCGGCCGCAACCTGATCGAGCGCAAGCAAGGACTTAACCCAGACAAGGGTTTTATCACGACGTACGATAGCATCCACCTTCAGAAGCTTTTGGAGATTCTCGAGTGGTTCGACGAATGGAGAAGCAGTCTCGAGCTTACGAGCGCTACTGTCGAATGGAAGAACCACTTCATCACGGAGCAATCATGGTTCGACATGCGACTCACCATATTAGGCTTCGTCTCAATGTGTCGCTACGTATTCTCGGATGAGGCCCTGGTCCTGGAAAGTGACGGGCGAAGACGGTACCTTAACCCTCGAATGTTTAGCCAGGTGAAGGTGCTGTAGTTAGTCTTAAACCTAATAGTAAATGTAACCAGGGAAATATAAGGGGGTTTCACTCGCAGGATCAGTTATAAGTTGGACGCAATATGTTGTAAATCTATGTTGAATATGGAAAAGTATTGAGTGTATACACGTATTATGAAGATGTCGTAAGTATATACAACTTGTCAAGATTTTGACGATTGTACGTGGTGTTTTTTTGTATTTCTGTTTAATTCCTCTTCTTTATGCAGGACATTCTCGAGCACAGGTTTGCCCACATTCGGGCTGGCGTGGGATCGCACAACCGCCCGAGCAAGGAGCATGTATATGCCGCGTCTAGAAATGGTGACTTGGTGAGGAGCTTTCACGGGGAGAGTCGTCGCAACGCATCCCGTTCAAGAGGGGCGAGATTCGAGACCAGGGTGTCTGGTCCGGCCGCGACCGCTGTGCTACCGGCCAACGCGGCGGAAAGGGCCAACTCAGAGCGGGCCTCAACACGCGACCGAGACGATCATGTTTACGAGGCGCGATGTATAGCCCGTTAAACACCGGCGGCAATGGGGG
>JBDWQI010000237.1:0-4778 GCA_039986635.1 Sulfitobacter sp. | reverse complement strand
GAATTTAGAGTACAGAAGGGACTCGATAGATTTGTTCCGCCGTGCGTGTAGAGGACGAATTCTTCCGGTACTGGTTAAACAGCTGTTTGTTCATTACAGCATTGATTTCGCTTCGTATCCGTCGACAATTACACGGACATGCTAGAGTATGTGGCCTTCGTGACCGCTTGTTGAACCACGATGAAAAGCACCTTGGTCCGCCCTAGTGCACAGTACGAGTTCCTTCGCACTGTCCGTATTTGCAGTAAAAAAGTCTAACCAGTCCAGTGTGGCTACCGTGTAAGCATACACACAGCGAGTAAAGACGTTGTTATGATGTTGATACCGTATCTACAGTCACCATGTTAAAACCTTCTGTAGCACCTGCGATATATTGTCAACCCTAAGTTGTAGTAGAGACGCTCTCCAAAGCCTGGCGAGAGGCAATGAGTCAACAAGAAAAACACCAGTTTTCAACCGGGTATCCCTCGGTCTTACTGTCGTGAAACCACGGCAGCAATATCGTTTGCAGAGGGGACTAACAACAACTCAGTCGGTCGAATCCACACTTAAGGTATACAGTACCAGGTAAGTAGGATAATATTATACCAGTGTAGTCTAACGCCGAAACGTCGGACCCGAAAAGTCGATCGGTTTCCGCATACGGGTATGCCGAACACTATCTTGCTATCATAAGTCACCCAACAGGTGTAATACGGATTGAGGTAGTTGTCCGAGAGTTATTACGTGCGTACGGGTTTCAGATGAATAAGGCTGGGTCTGGTCTCGCTTTGAAATCGAGTATAGCTTACCCTCAACTGAATCACTACTCATCCACTGCGATGTACCACCCTCGTCAACGTTCGTAGAACGAGATTCAAACCAGGCTTTATGACCATGCGGTCTGTTACTTACTGGCCAACATCTACGCATCACCATTGGCCCTTATCTCGGTATTGCATGTCGATAGACGTACTGCAGGATGGATATTGCACGAGTAGAAAAATATTGAAACCACCCATACGCTTGATAGTTCCTGAGTCGGCGAGACCTGTCAGTCAGGAAGCATGGGGCCAAGCATACTTCCCGTCTTTGTCGCACGGCTCCTAGGTGTTCAGTGGTGTGCATCAGAAACGTGTGTTCGAAAGGACTCACTTCCTCGTAAATTGCTGTAAGCCTAGTCGAATGCAAAACAACAGTACCCACAACGTTTCGTCTGAAAATACTCACTACGTTTCAGCTTTAGTTGTCTGTACGCTCAGAAGATAACGGGAGTACGTCGGTTCAACCTTGCCCGTGTAATTCATGAACTACCCTGGTGCTAAGTAACACAGGCCTCCTATCGCATAAAACGTGGACCGCCCAGCGATCGCGAAACCGGGACTGGCAAGTCCTACCGATGTACGTATGTATTTGTGTGAGTCTATGAATTTTCTCCGACCCGGGCAACAAATGAATTGTTTTGCCGGAGCAGCGCTTACCAAGGAATCGGCGATTCGATTTCATAGTAATGCCGGACACACACGCCCCGCTGTCCATCTCGGTTCGTGAGTGTCGTGTTCTCGAAAGCACGGCCCTGTTTCTGTCGAAGTCAGTTCTTGCGACTGAACAGCCGATATATGTCTGGCCACAACTTGTACGGTCTTGGTTGGCGGAAGCTGCTCGTTTTGCCTGACCCATCGCTGTATTCGTGACTCTACACACTCGAAGCATCATCTTGCCCGAGCCACCAAGCCAAGCACGTGGTGGAATACACTGGACCGCATCAATGCACTATTGTGGGTGTAATAGTCTAAGCTACACTGGGATGTGTGGCTTTTTCATAACCAGGCCATTGGCTCTAATGAAACATCAATTCAATGAGTGGAGCCGACATGCAAAATCGTATGCAACTCTTATCACCTGCTGTAAACTTGCGATGCGTCTCAACTCAAAGAGTAGATAACTGTAAAATATCTCGACATCGTCGACGGGAGCACACTTGCCTACGACGGATGTCAGCATGTATTCGTGTTTGGTTGTCAAAGTCATGTCTGATGCAAGTACTGCTGGAAGTGTCATTATGCCAGTGTCTTGTTGATGTTTGATTTCATTCGACGCATCGCCGATCCTGATTTCAGAATGCTACCAAAATATTTGACCTGCAAGCTATTGCCCCGCCGCGCCGATACCACCACTGCGCTACAACACGAAATATCACGTTCGAACGACACACCGTCTGTCTAGTGTTTTCTGCATGTGTTCTTTCCGTATACAACTTTGTGTCCACCTCTTCTTCGAAAAGATAAGGCAGGCGAGGCGGTTTGGTGACTGGTGGCCACGTTCCATGATGTGACCTCACGAGGGTCAGACGACGTGGCCTTTGATCTGTTTAATAACGGTGGCTGATACTTGAAATATGGTAATCATGGTCTACATTTGGGTTCTTTCAGAGCGCACAGGGCTTTCAAAGCTCTCTACACGTTTAACCGGGTAATATATTGTGCTCTTTTCCCACTACCATTACAATCTAGGTAACAATCGTTCGAGTGCGGCTCGTTTACTCGCTGTATGGTTCAAGGTACAGAAAGAGTATAGTACGGTAAATAACTTACTGCTCGCCCTGTCCGTTCGTGCGTTTTACCGTAGTTGACGAAGGGATACCTCCCTAAAGTCAGTAGGGGCGAGATACCTACTGCATTCCGTACGAACTTGTGTCTACCAAATTTACCAAAAAGGGTTTGGTAAAGAAAAGCCACTCACGAGACCAAGCATGGTCGGCGCTGGCGGGACAGAAAAGTAAGGTCTCTGTTTTCCAACATAGAAGAACAAATCCTGCTTGGGTATCATCACGGTCAAAATCCCACACTGGTACGATTCCTTGTGCTCGTACTGGATATATCACACAGCGCGTACCGGTATCAGGCACATCAGAACATTAGTAGAAGGTAAGAGCAGGAGACTGGCGTCGTGATCAAGCCTAATGATATGGAGACTACGGTACAGCAGACTATTTCGTCGACGCTCGGTACAACATACGTTACGCCGATGGAGCAACAATGTGTGTCAACTATCGCGGCAAAGTACCAACAACCTTACAAACATGTGCACATTTTACACATACGAGCATGCTCAGCCCGTTGAGGCTTGTGACTGATTCAAGTGCGCACGAAATCGTTTACTACGAGTGACCGACGACGAGATTGGCGCTGATGTGCTGTACAAACTGGTATACATCAGGTATATAGGCATCATATTCTGTACAGTAATTTCACCCCACCACTCGACACCTTGTCTTGACGTGGAGTTTACGGAAAATAGCCCGAGCATGGATGAGTCTATGTGGCTCTATGTGCCTTCCATTCTACTCTTGTTGCTGCGTTCGACAGGAGGTATAGCGTAACGGTACAGAACAAACGATATAGGTTCTCTGCAGTTTCGAGAACGCCGAGGAAGAAACTACCTGCACAAACCCGTACTGTCGTTCATCCTATATTATGTACGCTCTTGGGTAACATTTGGTGGCGAAAGTATTTTGGACTGGTCGGGCTCCTCACCGAAATATCGTTGGAATACCGTGAGGTCTGCAGTAGTTTTTTCAAGTTGTTTACATTACAGTGTGTTTCGTGACATATCTATTGTGCCATGTGAACGTATAAGACTCCTTCATCGAGTTGCACTTTCAGCTTTTATCAATATCTGGTTTCGGGGTGATACATAGAGCTGTTCACGACTAGAATTGAGCTGCTCGTCGTCGCGCGTGGTGGATCACATGTGGCTGCATTCCCAGACAGGCAAATGCGTTCGTGCGCGTGCCTTCTGTGTGGGGTGCGGAGATAACTTGACGTTTCTCGGCATCCTTATACGTCACCTTTAAGCGACAATTTCTACAAAATAGGTGTATAAATAGCAAAAGACGGGACACAGGCTCCTAGAACTCGATGTTTCGTCTAGTCGATAAGCTTGTGCCGACACCCGACCCGATCAGAATCTTATCATGGTACTACTTGGTCGGTTCAGTAAAGGCAGCTCGATATCGCTCGGACCGAACATCGGGCACGGTTGCAGAGGCGAGTTCGGTGTATAATACCTGTGCATCTCCAGAGATATAACCAAGCTTGTGAACAAGTGAACGGTGGTCGTGCTCGCGCCTTCCACGCGGGGCAGGGGGAAAGCTTGACGTTTTGTTGGCATCCTTACACGCCACCTCTTAGCGAACCGTATGGCGATGTATTTGCATGGGTGGGAAAGGACGGGACACATTTGCTAGGGCTGTTTGCCGGTGGATATATTGCGTTACGGCTGCAATAGTGTCGATTGCAGCGACAGCAGAGCAGTCAGCATCGCCGCGGCAGGAGCCGTGGAAATGACTAGTGGGGAAAGAACACGAAGCCCTGTTCCACCAGAGGGTGGAACTCGTCCGTCAGAGAGCGGGCAACAAACGGGCGGAAGAGACGAGGCTTCGCCGGAGGGCGGACCCGTAGGTCGCGAATATGAGATCGCCTGCCTGAAACAAGAGATAGCCGAGATGTCGCTCCGGCTAGATATCAGAGAGGAGGAACGAACGATGATGGAGAGCCTACAGCAGTGCCCCGGAAGAGGAATTCACCCGCCGGAGCCACATGATCAGCCAGGCACGTTCCTACTTGGCTTTGGTAAGCCCTCACCGAACCTTGACAGCAGTAAGGAGGGAAGTCACTTTGAATGGTTGAAACTATTTTTGTCATGGGCTGTCACAAACACCTGCGACAATAGTCTTGCGTGGAGACTAGCGACCCGATAGTCATGCAGGGGCCTAACAGAAGGAGTCAGCAAGGCAG
>JBDWQI010000236.1:0-1706 GCA_039986635.1 Sulfitobacter sp. | reverse complement strand
TCCGTACCACACATGGCCACAAGAAGAGCGATGGACCTGCACCATGTATTTCGTACAAGGCTGGATGGGGATCGACGAACCTTGAATCTATTCGGGCGTTACTGACTGCACTTCCGTTGCGGGCACAGGGCGGTTGGATTTGGAGGCACAGACATGCTTGCGGCGGGTGTGCCTCGTCACGCCATAGACCACCACGACGACATGTAAGCAACATTTGTATTTGCGCTTGCTTCACTAGTTGGTCCGAACACGTTACAAGCGGCATTTGATCACCCGAAGATTCAGACAACTGCCACAATCTATTGCCCCGAGAAAGGAAAACATCTAGTCCGAGAGCTCATTAAAGCCCGGGTGTCACAATGCCATGCAAACGAAGTTGTGGTCGCTGAAACGTTGAACTCAAGTTTACCCACCGTCAGCAAGGAGCTCAGGGTGCCCATCTTCCCACTCCTCACTTTTCACCTCCAATCCACCTCTTCAAATACCTCGTCCTACATTCTCCTACCCAAGGCTCTTTCATCATGCGTGCTTTCGCTATCCTGGCCACCATTTACGCTGCCACAGTCGGCACAACCTCAGGTATTTATTCAGAAGTAATAGCTCAGACACAATGAATGTGTTTAAGTTAATACAGCCAGACGAGAAAAAAAACATACAAATAAAATATTTACCTTATCTATAGATATGTACTGTGGTAGCGGGTCTGGGAGTGCGGTGAGGACGCTGCTATCGAACGCAGTTGGGAATGTCAGTATTATGGCGCGAATCCTGTCAAGTAGTTCGTAAGCTCGACAGGTTTTATTTCAAGTTTGCGTCTTCACATCTTGAATGCGAAGTTAACCGTTTGCGGATGCGGTACATTCGTATGTTCCATGTTTGCCGGAAGTAAAGAATGTCGTACATCGTTTGGAGACATTATGTGTGGTGTTAGGCCCGATAGATCCGAATCACTCAGAACTATTGATGAAACTGTTGAGTATATCGATGGCATCCAGTACGTGTACGCTTCGGCCCGTAACAAACAACGTGTCAGGTGACAACTGATTACTGCAGCATCTTGGATATACATTGACCTATCTGCTTGCAAGAAAGGAACGAACGCGGAGTGTGTTCAACTATATTCGACGGACCATTGTTTGGTGGTTTTCGGCTACCATGGTATCGTTGGAGACGCGTGAAGAAGAATAGTCGCCGGTAGCGGTCGCAGTGGCCACCCCAGTCGCCTTCAAACACCGTCCAATACTTCCGACGTAACTGCTAAAAGCGGTGTGCGCGATATACGGAGAAACAAACGTGTGTGCTGACAATTCCCGCACGATCGATAATTTTGACGAGTCCATCGATTTTATGAGCAAGTTATTCGCTCCTTGCTGAGCAATACGGTTCAGTGCTTCATGTTTAGTGCGTGCCGAACGCGAATGGTAGGTTTGAGTGCACATCATCGTGCACGGTAAAATGCTTACACATATGACTGATCTCTTCACGGCCAAAAGAGAGGCACGTGAAGGGATTAATAGGAATCTAATTCACGACATGTGTTTCCCTCGGAACCCCGACCAGTACAGACAGGAGTCAAAGGTTCGATTCAGCACGTACGAAAAGACTTTTAATTTTCTGCCCCCATGCCGAACTACCCGTACCTTGTTCATCACCATCGCCATTTCAGCCCTGGTCGAGGCGAGTGACAGGACCTGGGTCGACGTGGA
>JBDWQI010000235.1:0-4791 GCA_039986635.1 Sulfitobacter sp. | reverse complement strand
GGCGTCCCAGGAGGCGCTGTCGATTAGCAATACCGCGGTCCTGTTTCAAGACAATCTAGAGAAGGTGCCCAGGACGACGAACGGTGAGGTCTGGGCGCTCACGCCAGACCGCCCTTTCAACTCGGGCTTGACGCATCACCGCCGCGGTTTGGAGCACATGAAGCTGCTGGGCAGGAAGTTGTTGTAGGACGTCCCAGGCGATCGTATAGGTACGTATGACGAACTCTTGTTTTCCGACTAGGTCAAGATGCCGACGATAGACGGTATATTTACCCAAATCGAAGCGCGTAAGGTTTCCGCGACCGAGTGGTTGATGAAATGAGTGCAAGAGGGGTTGCAGCAGTCCTAATCGAAGGAAGCAGACGAAGGGACACTGCACGCCATCACTGTGAGTGGCAATGGAGGAGTGAAAAGGCCACCGCATGCCGGCTGGTGGTGCTATACCGGGCATTCACGGCCGACCCGGTCCGTCCGCACATATTAGAAGTGACATTTTTCTGGAGGTATATCCCGGAGGCGCAGCCTTGTCGAACGGTTGCTGCTGAGTGCATTCGACAAGGCCTGCTTCGAGGGGATGGTGCACGAACATTTGCTGCGTACACACGAAGCGATCAGCCTACTGCACGCAGATTTATTGAATCCTTTGAGTGCACCAACAAAGGGGTGTAGAGGCGAGACGACCGAGTACTTCTATGTGGAAATAGTCGTCCTTGTGTTCGCTCGGTGCACAGTGTACCAACACTCCCTCTTTGGCTCACTTAACGGAAGTTTCGGGCCGTCACAACGCCTCGCATACATATGTACTGAGTCAATGGCAAGTACGCGGCACCGGTTTCGCCAGTCGCGCGCCAATACAGCCGTGCTCCTCGGGATGGCAGCTGCCACGGGGAAGGGCAAAGACGGGTTTGCCACGATAGGCGGGTAGTAGAAGGTTTGCGAAAGTACACATCTTGTTTTCGAGGCCGACGCTCTAACCCCCTCGCGCTACCACCGATTTGGCCGTCCTTGTCATTGTCGTACGAAGGAGATCACTGCTCAGTGTGTGGCCGATCACGCGCTACATGGGTCAGTTCGCTCTATTCTATCGGCCATGCAAAGTACGGGTATTTCACGGGCAGTTCAATTGTTTCTCAACAAAGACGAACAAGATATCCACGGGGGTCTCATCAATACCCTTGGGTGATCCATGGGCATCATCTTAGAACCTGCGGGAGATCAATGGGCGACAAATGGGCCAGTACTTTGCACATACTGTTGTTCCAGGTGCACACCGTAGGTACAGTTCAACTGCGGGGTCATACCCCTCCATCTTTCAGTCAAAACGGGGATATCGCTCAACCCGGCAGCGGCAGAAAGTGCAGTCAGCCCCAACCACGTGGGCAGGAGAAACTCGTAGCGCGCGGTTGATCCGAACGGGCTTTCAGCGCCTTGGCAGCACGTTAAATTTTGATATTAGCACGGGTCAGGGCACGCGCGGGCATTTCCGGCGGATGTCTTGCAGTTGACCTACCCCCTTCCGCTTGTCGAAAGCAGGCGAGGGTATATCCCTTGTGATCGACCGCCATGAAAATGGTGCGATGCCACGTTTGCCCTTGCATTGTAAGGATCCACTATATATTGCCAGGTATGCGTATATCCCAAATCTGCGACGTGCGCTCCCTATTGCAATATGGAATTGGGTTCCATACGTCTTTACGCACTTGTAGCCGGCCACTTTAGGGACAGGATGTGCTGGGTGTAGTTGAGCACAATTAACAAACAAGGACTTAGTTTACACGAACGAATCGTACACATAAGTTCCCTTTCGCGGATCACTAGTCGGTTCTTGAAAGGTACCTGGTACTTCGCATCTCACTCTCGGATCTCAAGCTCTATGAAGGCGGGCATGAAATCGTCGACCCCCCGGGTCGACACCGGCCGCACAACGTAAAAGTCCAAACCCCAGCGGGTGGTCGCTACGATTGGGTCATGTTTGCGAGGCTAGACCACCCGGGGGGGATAATTCCCCGTCCTCACATCGTAAACGTTTCCGTATACCTACAGATTCAACAATCAGGGCACGAAAATGGTGGTCGCCTGGGTCGATACCGCCGCGCACAGTGTGTTAACTCCAACTCCACTGGGTGATTGCGCATTCGCTTGGTTTCATGGTTCCAACTCCACCCGGGGAATCCATGGCCTCATCTTCTCATCAGAAATAATTGCACTCCAAAATGTGGGACAAAAACGGTGACCCCGCGGGTCGATACCTTTCCGCATGGTTAGGAAACTCAACCCCCACTTGTGGTGGAAATCGATTCTGCAAGTATTAAAACTCTGGTAGAGTGTTGTGCACGATACTTAGCAGTAATTCAGATGGTCTCCGGAGATAGTGCCACACAATCCTTGTTGAACAATGCCCCAATTACGGCAGTCTAGATTGTTTCGGCAATCTCGGCGAAAAGAGGCAGTTTCAATCTCGAACGACATCTCGATCTTCATCACGCCAAATTTGAGTGATTCTGATGTTTTGTACTGGCAGCTCTGTCGGTGTTTTTATTGTTGTACAGCGACGTTTAGGACATCTTATATAATAAATGAGCTTTGAAAAAGGCAGTGTGAGATCTGCAGAAAGAAAACAAGGGATGAAGCCGCTATACCGAGGTTCGTGTAGAACGCACCCAATCTCAAGTATCAAATGTAGCCTTGACCAGCTTTCCTGTTTCATGTTTGGTGTCCGGTACAACTACAGCATACTCAGAAATGTTGTTTGCTACCATTTTGATTTGTACCCCGAGTGATGTCGTCTTGTTTATTTGCCTCCCACTTCACAAACATAAACCACAACCAGCATGTTGTGGCGAGGCACTGTGGGCACGAAATACAGATAGTCAGCCGCCTCATTAACCTTTTGAGTGCTCATCATGTCCGACGAAGATAGATTGTGGACACATAGATGCTTGCAGGCGTGAGGCTCGTCATACAGAAACACATACTCTGAGCAAGCCATAAAACCTCGATGTCACAGTATCCTCAGATAATATCGAGCATGGGCTTTATCTTAATATAGAATACGCGCGTTCGGCATAGTATAACACTTGTAAAATTCATCAAAAATGGAATGTAGAGTAGACGTATTAAGCAACTTGCAAAGTGGAGTATCAACTATTTAATTAGTCGAACTCACAGCTGACGTATTTCAAAATTTATAAAAAATTACGCTCCTAGATAACCATAGGTAAATATACGGAACACCTAGGGAAATTGGTTTCTGGCGAGATAAAGTTCTTTTAGAATCCAGAGTCCCAGTCGAACCACAAACATGTTCGGCGTATACACCTCCAAGTGTAACACAAGAAAAATCGGGCCAATTTTCCGCAGTCGGCCATGTATATATACACAATATATGCCTGTCTTGACTACAAAAAATAGGCAACAAGGTAATGCGGAGCGTTTGGACTAAAAATATATAAAACAAACTGCCGACGGACAGGTACTCGGAAGGCTCAGACACGGAAAGCCGTATCACACACCGCGTCATGACACCCAAGATCGTTGTGGGACAGCAAAAGGAACACGGAAAAAAGGCCAACAACACATCAATATATTGGCTATTAATATTACTCTCCTCGACAAGACGCTGTCATCAATATGCATAAAAGTCCCCCTCAATAAGCGGTCCTTAGTAGGATACAGCTCACCCTTTATACCACTCGCCGAACACCTCTCGCTACTTTGCGCATGGCGCACAACAAATGTCTGCCTGGTCGGTGAAAACCCAACGTGCTCTGTGTCGACATTGAAGGGATGCGAGGGTCTATGGCCATGAAACTACGGATACGCATTACATCAGTGCACCTCGCCCCCACAAGCCATGTATATCGTAAAAACCTCACGCACAATAGAAGCCGCTACAGCCGTGGCCCCTCGTTGGTGCGGTGCCTTGCCAGGCGACACCACCCGCACTAAAGTGGGATCTCGAACAATGCCGGGATATTTCGGTACTCTGTTGGACGAGGTCGCGACGATAGATTTTCACCGCTATAAAGTAGGGCCCCGCACTGAAGGGTGCTGCACTACACATTACGCGGGACCACTACTGTTCCTGGTACCTGTATCCGGTTTACACCAACCTACATACATGTCACACGAGAGACGCCACACGTTGAATCGTGCGGACTCGAAGCTAAAATATCTACCTCGCCGCACCCCGAAATCTACAATAGACAGGATAGACGTAAAAGAGGCACTCCTGACCCCAAAGCAAAAAAAAACGCGTACTGTAGCTCTCCAGAAGCACCTCAACCCTTTAGAGACTTTCGAGGGGAACTTTTGACCACGACAAAGTTGACGATTGTAACATCGGTCACACGAATGGAACGCGGGCTTTTCCAACAGCGGGCGATGCTTGTAAGGCCCGGCTCCGATACTAGGGATTGTTGTATAACACTACGAGTATGTAGAGTTGTACCCCTGCGAGTACTCGCGGCCAACGAGTACTCGCCATATCTGGGAAACAATTATCAGTGTACTCTCGAGTATTTCCACTCTATTTTTGATGGCTTTCAAGAATGGCATGACAAAAACGCCATACAAACGAAGTGCATGGTTTTGAGTTTATCCACTATAAATCGTATGGATTTTAGCATGACTATACTATTAACAAAATGTCGTGCTAATATACACATATTGATTTTAGTATACTGCAAGTATACTAAATGGATTTTAGTATGGTATACTAAATGCCAAACAATTATCGGGCCCCAAAAACTCGCGAGTACGAAAGTGCTACTCGTAACGGTGACAAGCACC
>JBDWQI010000234.1:0-3711 GCA_039986635.1 Sulfitobacter sp. | reverse complement strand
CGTTTGCATCACTGCCTGCAGTCTGGATACGAAAGCCAGACCTCGACCACCCTGTGACACCTTTTCATCCGAGAAGTCTCACTAGTTTGTGTAAGCTCTTTCGCTTGTGAAGGCTCCGAGTTGGCCGTCCTTGGTTGCATTGGCTGCGCGATGTGTGATTTCAATAGCGAGTATATAATATCGAAAAAAATGGGATAAATCTGTATCTAGATTGGTATATAAATGCAGAGTTTCGTAAATATGGGCAGTAATTCAATACCAGTACCTGTTCACTGCGCTACAGCAGTAGTGTCTGGTCGTCATGCATGTGTCACGACGGCCGAAAGGACGGTAACGCATGTGAACACGTACACGTGCTACGGCATCGCCGGCATCCGAACACATCCACCACATAATCAGTAGTATTGACTGTCTGTAGTCAATTAGTGATGTTGACCACTTCAATAACTTGTAGATGTTATGCTCTGTTGTTGTAATCATCACCTCGTTGGTGTTGATCAGGTTGGGAAACCATGGTCACACAAAATAAAGGTGCTGGAGCCCTATAAAAAGGAAGATCCGCGAAACGATACAAAACCAGAAGTCGGCTGAAAAGGGCGCACTTTCTACCTAAACGTACACGAGACGAAAAAGTCGTACAAAAAATTAAAACAACAGAACCAACAATCCATCCTTGTCGGGAGGCCATAGTTTCCAAAGTAGTTGTGAAATTATAGAAAGTAGACAAAATATCGAAGGCAGATGGACCGTGTGCACAGGTTTCCGATGTTTCCGGGGATGTCCTCTTTCAGGAATGTTTTGAGTGAGCAACGTTCAAGCTCATGCTGCACATCGTCGGATGGTAAGGAAAATAATAGTATAATAATGATTGGAGATAGTATGATGTCTCAGGATACGGAGGCGTTTTGTCACTATACGTGAAAATCTCCAGAAGCAAAAGAAAACCCCGAAAACTTCTATTTCACATACATATATTATTTATTTGGTATTTTGTTTATTACGGGGGTCCATAGTTGACGGGACCAAATATTGTTATTTTTGTAAAAATAGGTAAATATATAGGTTTTTATGTATACCATAGGTCTTATTAACTATGTACCCCCGTAATAGGAAAATGTGAAAGATTAATCATCGCGCCGAAAAAATATGGAAAATATGTCAAACGAAAACTCCCCGGTATGAAGGATGGCTCGGGGTATTCACCCAACTAGAGCATACATAGAGTTCTCCCCGTTCTCACATGTGACAACTCGTGATTACTGACTACAACAGCGGTTGCTGTCTGGAGTGCTGCCTGCACCGTACGAACGGCACCGTAGTCGTACACACCGAGAGGAGCACCCTTGCCTTGGTGTCTCGCGTGCTGTTAGAGCGACGTATCGCGGGCATGCAGTGAAAAAGAGCAATCCACATCCACTCACGAAACAAGACTTCTTTCATTTCGACGAACATGTGCCAGCATATAGCCAGTGTTGGACACCGACTTCGAAAAACGGACGGTCTGTGTTTTTCAACTCACCGTTGATCAACAACAAGTACGGTATTTTTCGCGGCATTTTCCGATATTGCACAAAATCTAATACCGGTATTTTGTTTCGGTTTTTCTCGGTTATCCAGAACATTGATACCGGTACAGATACCGGAGTAGTCTTGGTATTATTTGTGTATTCAGGACGATCGCTCACGCTTCACCGTTCTGCAGCTGTGTACAGCTTTATGTTCTTCACATTAAACTCGTTTTATACTCGTATGTACCCAGCACCCAGCACACGCAGTGTACGTGCTACTTCTATATCCCAGAGAAGGAATATGTATATTAAGTAAACGTGCATCAAATGAGCAGCGCGAGAGCATCGGGCTTGGACTGAATCTCTGCTAGCCTTCTGCACAACACCTCCAGGAAGCATACCGTGTACCGTGTATCTGTACATCCTCTGAGTTTCACAGCTGTCAGCTTTGGTTCCCCTGAAGACCCTAGGATGCACGATCACAGTATCTCACGCAGCTTGCAAAGATGATGAGTTTCGATAAATATCCTCGCTTTTACAGCTGTCTTTTTTTTTATTACTCTATTATATATATGTTAGTCGACAAAGGAGGGGAATAGAAAAGCTGGACACGAACTAAACTGAAGTAGTACCTGTGGTAGAAAATAAAAGAAAGTCATGGAGCGGGAAAGAAAAATTGAAATTACTTTTTTACCGGTACACGACAACACGACTTCTTCACAAGGCGGAAAAGCGTGTAATTCGAGAAAGCAAAATGGGAACTACTAAAACGAAAAAAACAAACTAACAACGAACGCTGCGGAAAGCAAGGCAGACCACGAACAGGGCTCGATACAGTAATCAACGTTGGTTTCAATGCAACTGCAACAAATATCACACTTTTACGCGGTCTGTCACGGCCTTACATGGCCTGACTTAAAAGCTCTGAGTTTCTCCTGTATTATCATCCCGACGGGCTACGGACCCCGCAATAATCTCGAAAACTGGAAAACAGAGGTGGAGACTGCTTTAGGTTTTCCTCGGTCTTCAAAACACTTTATTATGTTGTTATAAGTGAAGTACCGAGCGTAACGCTGGCTACTGGCTGCAGCACGATCTCAGTCTATTTCAAACCTCCCTCATTTTCCACCCTAACCTACGGCATCCGTGCAAAAACACCAAGCAAGTTGTTCACTGATTCAGGAGAGCCTGTATTTATTTTTAAGTAACCATGTCTCCTGCCGAGGAAAACCTTTTCTCCGAACAAACGGATGTGGCGGGTACCGCTAGGTAGATGCACGCCACGTTGTACAGCGTAGGGTATCTACGTTCGTTCTGAAGCCACCAGTTCCAAGCGTATGTCGATGATGCTTCGCCTTTGAGGGGGGTTTCTACACAGTAGCGCGAAATGTTGTCCTCCGCCTTCTGCGTTTCCCGGTGAATCAAGGCCCTCTCCTGCGATTAAACCCCACCCAATGTTTCCTCTTTTTCTTCTTTGTCGGAGGAGTCCTCGGCGTTCAAAACCATTTGGGCGAACGGCCTCCTCGAATTATTCACCTTCTTCTTTCGGCGGTCCACTAAAAGAAACCTCGGACCCGGCGCGCTGGCCGCGCTGTCTGTGGTAGCCGCGCTGGCCTGTTTGCCCTCGGTGTCTGACATGACGCCGTCTATGATGGGCAGGGAGTGAGTGATGACGTCCACCGTTGCGGCGCAAGTCAGCCGACGATAGTTTAGTTTCTCCGAGTCGTCGCGCCCTTTCAGCTTTTTTGTACGAAGGTCGCACAATGCGGCGATCTTTCGGGCGTTCGTGGGGGTTGCCAAAGTTTTCGAACATGGCGTTCGTCGCCTGCCTCATGTGGAGAGACAGCTCGAGGTCGGCGGCCTGGAGCTCAATAGTGGAGTGGAGAATTGACGACATCATGGGCATCATGCTGTTCGCAATAAGGTATCCCCCTGGAAGACGGTGACAGCCGTCGCCAATTTCTTGAGGAGAACCAAACAATATTTGGTGTTAGTCCAGTCGATGGCGTTGTAGTCGATGCTTGGCTTGTCCGGCTTGTCTTCCATCCACAAAATTGTTTGCTCGATGGAGAGTGGGTACTCGTGGAATACCATTGCCTGATTATTTTGCGAACTCCATCGAGCAGCGCATGTCAGACGGCGTGCGCTATGTGCAGGTGCATCCTGCAGAATACTTTGTACAGGATCTGTGTCGTCAGTTTCA
>JBDWQI010000233.1:0-4310 GCA_039986635.1 Sulfitobacter sp. | reverse complement strand
GTGTTTTGTTTCTTAGCACTACGAAGCGCATTAGGATCTCGGTTGGGGTTGCGGGAACAGCTATTAAACGAAAAAATATTTCCACAGGCGGTACATTCGAAAGTGTTCCCAGAGGTGATATATTGAGCTCCTCATTTAGGGCGCTCATATATTAAGGCAAACCCCCCTGCCTCGCGGCACTGCTCTTCACGTGTCGTTGGTCATCACACTCGGTTGTTGGGTGTTATTTTCGTAGTTTTTATCATCACGTTTACCTTCCATCTTTTCACAAGCCGTGGTCACAGGTGATGTATCGTGTTCCCCCCACGGTGCGAGTCACCATTGATATCGTGCAGAGGGTCAAGCATTCCCACGGGTCGTCGATGTTCATCGAAGGTTGTTAGCTCGCGCCCTCGCGCTTTCCGCTGATCGAATCCGTCTGAACGAGAAAGTACTTACAGGTATGCGCACTCGGTGATATTTAAACCCACGGAAGTGAGGGGTACAGCTGCATCAATGAGGACCTCTTCGAGTATACGGTGCGACCCCTGCTATGGCGCCCGGTTATTCTATGGCGTAGCGTGGTTGGCTGGAGCGTATCGTAAAACATATAGGTACTTGTCTTGAGCCGCGTGGTGTCATGTCATTGTCATAGACGAGGACCTGGGCACTCGTACCGATCCAAGTGACGAGGCCGATTGGTCAAATGTATACCGCACAACTGACCCATAAATGCAGAACATAATCGTCTTGGTCGGAACCGTGTCGCCCAAGGAAGATCAAACCCTTAACCTTCTGCACGTTCGGGCCATTTTGCACGGTACCACCAACACCAGCGGTAGGCTGTTGCGAAAGGATAACGTTTCCGTTAGAAACGGGCTATTTACTTGTAGGGGTAAGACAACACTCGTTGGGCATGCCGCTGTCTATATTGTCAGGTCTCGGTCGCGATTTGGCAGGAGTGGAAAGATGTAGCGTGACTTGTTAGGTTGACACGTAGCTCCGACTTAAAGTTTGAATGTGATATTAACCCCGGAGCACAGGAGGGGTCACAAGGTTTGCACAAATCGTTATACAGTGTCGGCCTAGAAGCATTGTTGACCTAGATCGTGTGAACTATTAGTCTAAGGTACGGCATCCCGTGGCCGTAGGGACCTATAGTAGGGAGCTGCTGGGCGTGCTGACACACTCTGGCGTAATGAGCGAATCTCGACCAAACCTATAGACTCGTTCCGTGCCCTCATCAGTTATGGTAGTCGGGAACAAAGAGTCTGTTGGGTGAAAGTACCAATTGCCGCTGTAGATCAATTGCAATATCGGTCTGAAGGTAACGGATAACGAGTGTAATATCGAAAAACACCGCAGAAAAATATTGAACGCCATGCTGTGTACGTACCACACGGATGATGGAGTTCGAAGGCCGTGTCGTCGAACGTCAGCGCCAGCACTAACCTCAGCGCAAGCACTATGGTATTGTCCGTATTTGGCAGGTGTCCCCCAGAGACACTACGCATACTGCTCTGGATATCCACAACAATTTCAGAAACGTTCTTCGAGACACGAGGATCCCACCTCGGCGCAGTGCGGAGAGTAGGCGATGGATGGGTCCTCTTGAACATACTTGAGAAGCGGCTCCAAGTAACCGTGAACATCAAAGAACAACGCGCTTTCCAGAATCACGCTGATCTCCGCCACCTGTGCGGGGAAACCGCCCAGACAGAGCGGCATCAAATCGAGTACGGGATCCGCGAACCGGTATGGACCTACAGGGGCAAAACCCTGCAAGTCTATTTCACTCTCTAAGCCGTGGAATCGATTATTTCGTCTGAACTCGTATTTAGAAGCTGCGCGTACACTCTGTCACCCCACCGTGCCACGGGTCGGGTATAGCCTCACCATCTTTCTGTTTGGCGGTTGTTCCCAAGTGCGAGAGTCCACAGGATGATTGTCCAAACACATGTCGGACTATTGTTCATATATGCACCTGCTTATATCCGCGTCCTGCATGAATATACTGAAGTTCTACCGAACGCATTGGTGACGCGTACTCTACGTCATTGTCTCCAAACAAACGAACCTGTATTGTGCATGAGTCACTACTCCATTTCGATTTACGAAAAAGTCAAACGACACAACCAACCTGATCAAAGTTGTCCGACAGCCAGCGGACGGCGTTAAACGCGCCTACGCCCCCAGCCGAAGAGCCTCCAAAGACAACGGTTGTGTCATTCCTAGCAGCTTCGAGAACAGTCCTCATTGTTTCCCTGCCATGAACCCCGGTCAAACATAGGGCCCATAAATTGAGCTCTGTTTAGAGAAAGTATTGATGTTGCACTCGTGAAATGCAAGGCGGCGGAATCAGTTTCGCACAAAAAAGGTGTGTCTACAAGATCAGCATGCAGTTTACATTCCACGGCTAATTCTAGCTGCTGTCGTAGCATAACCCGAATCGCGACATGAAGCTCAAAAGGGATAATTGCGTCATGTCGAAACATGTACTGAGTTTTTCGCGGTCCTCGAATCGACTGAGTCGAATATGAACTTTAAGGAATTCTTACACACGATAGAACTTGCACATGCCTCCCTCTGAACAAGTTTCCTTGCCTCCGCGCAACCAGGGTCAAATATGAACCAGACACGTACGGCTGTGGTTGCTCCGATGGGGGAGGGCTATCGATATCGCGCCGCCTTCAGTTAACACCACCAAAAATACAGAGTCAAGGCAACCATGGGTATCCCAAGGTAGCATGCAATAAACCAATGCCCTCGAGTGAGGCCAGCCTCGCACCATTTTACGTATCCCGGTGACAGCTCTGGATATCAGTGATATATACCCCCTAGAAACATTTGACATACATCCGGACAGGCAAACATACTAAAACGCCGAAGCTAGTAAGCATCATGCAGTGAAGGATTTCTTTTGGCCTTGAGGCAACGACGACCTCCGTCGCTTTGCCCTCTCAGCCTTGTCATATTACTATAATCTATCACGTAAGAGACGCAGCGCGGCGTCACACTTGGATCGGCCTTGTGTGTTAAAAAATAATGACAAACCAAAATCATGGAAATACTTTTCTGGGAGTATTCCAAGGTTTCGTATATGTTCTGGTGTTTCGTATCATGTTGCTAGACCTAATATGGGATGACTGTGTCTTGCTGGCAAAAAGGATGATTTTCCTCGCTAGATAGTCTCATATATTCCCAGTACGGTCCGGGGTTTGATAGCAAGGTTCTCCCCCCTAATATCTGAGAGGAGGGCTTGACGGGATCTCGGACGTAAAGGTAACGGCCCGCCTGGTGTGTGCGTTCGGAGCGGCGGGGCGATTCCATTGTTCCCTACGTCATTAGGGTATGTCGCGTGGTTACACGTTCACGTCCCGAGCCTCACGAGCGGCAGCGTTAGTATAGAGGCGTCCGGCAGCTGCAGCAGCAGCGGCGGTATGCAGACGCCGGACAGCGATGGCAGCTGAAGCGCCAGTGTGGAGGTACCAGGCAGCAACAGCCTCAGCAGCAAGCAGTATAGCTTTAAGGCAAACCAGAATGATTTCGAGCGTGGACGTCAACGATACCAGCAGCAGTACCAACCTCAACAGCAGCAACAACATCGGCAGCAGCAGCAGCAACATCGTCAGCACCAGCGGACGCCGGGGGACATTGGTTGGGTTGTCAACACCGGATGTAGGCGGTACCAACGGGAGTCCTCCCAGTCTGCGGTAGCGGTCATGGGCAGGGTGTACAAGTGCGAGCCGTGTGGTGTCCTCGAACATATGTTTACAATTTTCAGGGCACTGGACGCTTTGGGGGGGGGGGTGAGGTACGTTTGGCGCTCACAGTTACACGGTCAGCAGAGACGCATTGCCGAGCACGCCCGTATTTATCTATGAAAAAATTGTTACGGCATCTTCGCAAGACCCTCCGGACTCTCAGCGGCGTGCGGCAATCTGGAGCCTTGTTACAGCAACAAGGCGGCCTAATTAAGCACGGTGATGCTGGTGGACGGGGAAGGTATGAGTGGAGGCCAACCCCAACGTGGTGGGGGCGGTACGGGCAGAGGCGGATGACAATGGGGTGGGTGCGGTATGGGCGGAGGCGAATCACAATAGGACCGGGGCGGTGTGGGCGGTGGATTGCAGGGTGATGGATTACAGGAGGCTGGAATGAAAAGGCGGCCAGATTAGGAAGGTGGAAGAGCTCATGAGGGAGGACCCCTTTCCTCGACTATTGACAACCAAGCGCCGGCGGGCAACGAACAGCAGGTAGAGTGGCACACCCTCGTCGTGGCGCATTTCAATTTGTTCGGGCAAGTGTCATGCTCGAAATAGTTCTGGGGG
>JBDWQI010000232.1:0-3252 GCA_039986635.1 Sulfitobacter sp. | reverse complement strand
CGAAGGGAAATCCTGTTTTGACCCTAGTTCACGCTACGGTTGCCCGTTGGACCAACCGCTATCAGAAGGCAGAGTGTTGACTAACGGGTCGATGCTGAAGTTTAAACGGGTATTGTTTGGAAATTTGACATTGGAAATCTTATTTCAGATCTCAGATTTCGGTTTTTTGGGTACTTGGTTTATGTTATATGATAACATGAATTTGAGTGTTGGGTGACATCGGCTTGGACCACCGTGGTATGGTGGACGGTGCTTTCCTATCCCGCCTATCAAGCGTGAGAGCAGGGGGGGGGTTAAGCAAAGTCTCGTGCTGGATTGTCGGCTGCATCTACAGTATATAACGGAAATAGTCATATACGTAGAGACCACAGGCATATTCCTCCGGTGGACACCTCATATAGACCACGTAACATGCCCGGTTGTTCATTACGCTATGTGCCCATCTGCACGGCCACCCGTTCGTCTACGGGACGATAATATATTTATTCGATACCTTCTGTCTTTCAGCTCGATCAGTGCATGGCCTGGAGAGAACTCCTGACCAGCCCGCGGGTGGCACAGCAGGAGATATCTCGAAAATGTTGTCTCGCCACTCACGAAACGTGCCTTTCAGGGGCAGATGTATGGTGTCGCCTTGACCCAGTTGAGCATATGCCTGAGAATGAGTTGTACTCAAGCAATGACAGCGGAAATGTAGTCCTGACTAAATATACAAATGCCAGGCTGAACTATGCCGAAACGATCCGATGGCATTGATTAAGGAGTAAACGGGCCAAGCCATCCAGACAAGCACCACGTGTGTCTTCTTCGATCTGATGCACTACCTTTCAAATGCAGCGTGTGCACTCGATTCTGTGGATCCTCGTCAGAATGCCGACGACGAGGTTGTGCTGGACCATTAGTGTGTTGTGTGGTACACAGATTAGTAGGGAGAATCATGTACGTGTTAGTCGCGTGCGTGGGTTTTCGTCGAGCATCTCCGATTGGACTATGAAACAAAACGGAAGCAGCAATCACGATCGCTGCAGTGGCCACCTTGAATTGTGCAGACGACGAGGGAGGGAATGGACGAAGTGCTCAACGAGGAATCGGGGTTGAGTGGTTCGGGCGTCGCAGGCGAGTAGACAACGACACAAATTATTTGGAGCTGGGTTTGATTTCAAAACGATAAACACAAACCCCCACCGAGCGCACGCGCACCTCCTCCGACGACCCAACGACGATGGCATCACATGTCGAGCGTGTCTACCCCTCGTGCACAAGGCTTCCTACAGTAGCAACATATGAACCGAAAGCATTCATTCCCTGGCTTGTCAATCTACTTCCTTCCATTGTACGATGTCCATGCTGTCGCTCGTGGAAATAGTAATATAAGGAGGCAAAGAAAAGTGCTATTCATCGCTCGCGGTCTCATTTATCTTTCGTACCCATAGGTCGTGCGTATGCGAAGATGCGTGAAGATTATGTTTACTGCTGCATGTGCACTTCGTCCAACCGTTTACATCAAAATGGAAACAGCTGTCAACCGACATCGTGAACCCGACTAGGTACGGTTGTACGATGGCGGCGATGTATCCCTTTGTTTGGCGCTGTAATAAAAATCAATCCCGCACCTCCCCGTCTGGCCGTTTTCTTGCGTCTTCCTTGCACTGCGATGCCCGGCTACACAGGATACCCAATATCCTGACCTTACACCGCTCCCGTTGAAGATGGAATACAATATGAATACGGTCGATCAGCACCAAGGTGGGAGTCCTCACGGAGACTACCGGGATTGGTTTGGATCGTACGATCGATTCGAAATAATGTGCCAGTGTTCAACGGAAAAATGTTGCAGAACAAACGGATTAAGAGCCTTACCACGGTAAGACCGGCTGGTAACTGTGGTCTCGAACATCTGCTGACGTCAAGGATCGTCGGACTTGTGAAATGTCCATTCACGCTGCTGACCCATCCATGCGTTTACCGTTGTCGGTACTCGCGTAGCATTTGGGTCTGATTATGGAGACACGCCTACAAAGTTGCACCGGAGCTTATTTTTGTAAATAGAACGGTTTGCGTTAAGCAGGTGATCGACGTTAAGAATCCATCTGCCATGGTTACCTTTAATCCTTATAACTGTGCGCCCGACGCACACTGGTCGGCACTATCGTGCGAAAGAAATGTGAAATACATTCCGAGAGCCCTTCAAGTCGCGTAAGGGGTCATGATATACGAAAGCGGTTGTCAGGACCACTAACGGGGCTTGTGCTTCAAGGGCAGCTGATGAACGTGACAATAATATCTCCACCATGGCTACCTCGCAATCCTCATATTCTTGCGCCAGACAAACACTGGTCGTTGAGTATTTTCGGACGGAGGTGTGGGATATCTTTCACGCCCCCTTGAGGTCTGTAGGCGAGATAGGTGGTTAAGCATATTAACCGTACACAGCAAAGCAACCGGCTGCACTGCTGCGCCCAGACGTGTACCATCTTCGGGGCTTCCCGTGGGAGGAACTGGTTGGTAGGAATGGATACGACGCGGGCTTTAAAATAATTTCGTTCAGTGCACCATATAACTTTATACAGGAGGCCTCAGAAACGTTCTGGTTTAACCCGAACGGAGCACGCCTTCCAAGTGAGCTGAGCCGATATTTGGGCCTTGTTGTACAATCCATACCATGTCGAGACCATTAAACCCAAGTTGAAAGAACTATCAAGAGATAATGACAGGGGTGTTCGATATTTCGTCTAGTGTAGGCGTTGGACGTATCCTCAAACTGATTTCACGTCTATTAATATGAAAAACGTTTTGTTAATAGTGAGAAACATAGACGAATCAAAACAGAAAATACTATATGGCTAATATTTATTAAATCCCCTCCGTGTCCCTTTCGTGCAGAGCTGAACATAAATCGGCCTATCGACCCAGGTACAAACTGTTCGACGATCTCATAAATATCTCATGTTTTTTTTGTTCGTGCATTTTGCGTGCGGTAGTTATACTTGTTCGGGCAAATCAGTTTGGTCCAACTCCGATACGAGTGCTAGCTCACAAATCGCATCGCAAGAGGTTATTAGCCCCGAATTATATAGGCATTCGACACCTGCTCAAACCGACCTGTTTATTGCAAGGTGCAGCAACAAATATCCCATGTTCAGTGAAACTTCCGGCAATGTACTCCACGCAGTTCACGAAAGGGCGGTGACAAACAGGGAAAACAAATCGGCATTCGTGAGACAGCTCCTTGCTGAATCTATATACCTCTGG
>JBDWQI010000231.1:0-4020 GCA_039986635.1 Sulfitobacter sp. | reverse complement strand
CATCACCAGCAGCAGCAACAGCTACGGTGGAGTAGTTGCAGCGAAAAAAAGACGCGTGCTCAGATATGGTCATCAGTCACTCACCACAACACTAGCACCGTTTCCCCGACGGAGCGCTTGACCAGAAGTACTACCCAATATTGCTGGCATATCACGTATTCGTGAGGTTTTACAACGTCTCGATACATGCGCAACTCGACTCGAGTAGACGACGAGATACGCAAACGCCTTGGTCGTTCCGCGTTTCAAACATAAATTGCGAACCGTACTCGGGAGAGGGGATACGGGCCTACTAGATGTACAATTCGACCCCGGGTATGAGGTATTTCTAGGATGGACAGAGAAAATAAGAGACAACGTGACATATGTGACTGCCGTAAACAAGTATGACATGACCGAAACGAAAAAAAATTACGTAAAATACAGACGCCATCGCCCTGAATATCGTGTTGCACTTGCGATTTTTTTCTGTCCTCGGTTCAAGTTAGTGCCTTGATCCTGCTCCTTTAGTGGTGAACCGCAGATTAAATCGAGCGGACCTCCATTGTGACATCAGTAGGCAACAGGTGTGCCAAAACGAAATCCAGCCCACGCTCCTTGAGGGAAAAAATCTACAACTGTCGCTGCGTGGCTGTTATTGTACACGACGGTACGGTGTGGCCAACCAATAGCACCCGATCTAACACACAACCACACTTTGAAAGTCTGGAGCATGAGCTACGCAATAGATTGGATTTTGTGTGTTGTGGCGATCGTCGCCGCGAACGATACGGTTGATTTTAATGTTTGGTACAGCAACGCCCACCGAAAAAGCTGTCAGGCGAATACATTATATGTGTGTATGGGTGCCACTGGCTGCGTGTTCCTATATTCGACTTCCTACCAACGCAAGCAGCAGCCGACGGCTGTTGTCAGCGTTGTCGACACCGTGCCGTGAGACCCACGTAGTGTCTTATTCATTCGCCGTCTCGTGAAGTCAACAAAGCTATGATCCGCGACG
This sequence comes from Sulfitobacter sp., assembly GCA_039986635.1. Lineage (GTDB taxonomy): Bacteria > Pseudomonadota > Alphaproteobacteria > Rhodobacterales > Rhodobacteraceae > Sulfitobacter. The sequence goes on along the minus strand of JBDWQI010000231.1, from coordinate 3,020 downwards.
CGCCTCCTACCCGGCAGAGCACCTTGATTTGCTTCCGTGACGAGAGGGTGAACCTGATGAGGGCGCCACACAGCACTTATACGGTGATATGAAACATACAACGATATCAGTCTACTGCTGTAAGCATCTATACGCAAGTCTAACGATGTCATAGACACAAAAGAACGAAATATTTGATGTGAAGCACTTTCTGGGAGCAGCGTACGCGCCCAGACGGGTATGGACAAGTGCCCTGCCGAGCGCCACTCCATGCATTGTAGCTTTGGTTTCAGTCTACATCGATCACCCCGCTATCACGAAGTGCCTCATTAACTATCATTTTACTAATAAATAGTAATTAATCGTCATAAATAAGTACCAACCGAATTTCCCCCTCGAAAGGGCTGCATCTACATACCCTACAGCATTGGACACAATCGATCGAGAACCTTATCATTGTCAGGTGGGATCGTGCAAATACACACGAACGAAGCACAGCAGGGTTTGGGATAAAGAAATGAATGGAACAGCCGGGTATATTCTGTGTGACCTTTCGTTGCGAACGAGCGATGGGCACACCGAATGTTGGTGCCACTACAACCGTTCAATAATTTCTCGAGTCTAGAGTTGTTTATCGACGGCGCACTGCGGGCTAAATATGTTGTGCAGAGGATTGTTCTCGCACCGCAGGCTGGCCCAGGGTTTGAAAAACCTGTGAAACTTACTTCAAGAAAATTTTGATCAGTGAGCAACAAAATAGACACACGTTTTCCAGGTAGCTTCCAATTTCCCACTCACGCGCGAATAATCTTTTTTGGCGATATTGCGGTGATCTTGCGGTCGGTGCTGCCCTCTCTCTCGTAGAACGGACGTGTCCGAAGATGTAGGCTATTAACGTTGCACCTAAACAACGATGGAGCAAGACTGGGCGGTAGGCGGTGTCGAGTGGTTCCGCGGTGCTGTGTGTATATTTGGCGTTCCTGCGCCAAACTAAAAACACTTGGAGCCACCCATCGTAATGATGTCCATCAGGCGTATTGCGTATTGTCATGTTCTGACAGCTGCCTGCCATCAAACCGAACACCGGGACCAAACGCCCGCATATACCTTCCAGAACACGCATATACTTTCCAACTCGTCCGCATACACATTCACAGAGTAAGTTCATTTTCACTCGGGGTATTCCACACATGTTTCCACCATCCATTATATCTCATTGTTTAGGGGGCACGACACACGACACGAGAGCGATACTATTAACATCAGTCACTGCCGAGGGAGCACGAACGACACCACATACCCATCCATTCTTGATGTTGATATCTTTTCGTGGCGCTTTGTTTTCCATCTTGCTTCAGGCGCGGAGCATTTTTTCTTCTACGTATGTACGTAGTATACGTATCCGTCTTTGTTGCCGTTGGGCTCTGTTGTTTTGTCTTGGCTCCTCATTTTTATATAATTCGCTCAATCAAAGTTTTTCATTTTTTATTTGGATTTCAATTTCTTCTTTGATATTTTTGTCCTGTTCAATGTACTCCTTGGGTTGACACAAGGGCGCCCGGAGCACTTTTTTGTACACCTCACATGGAGAAATAGTCATAAACATGAAACAATAATCACAATAGGATCACAAATGACCACTACTGCTGTTGTGTTCGAAGAATGCTTGTTTTGTAGTTCTTCTAAAACGTTTTTTGGTTCTCATGGTCGGAGGGACACACGCCCACTATCTCTCCGAATCTTTTTGCCCCCCTGTCGAAGAACGGGTGGTTTCCCACGCCGATCGTTTTAAAAAACAAAAAAAGGATTCATGAATTTATATATGTTCATTCGCTTTGTGATCACATTCAGCGCACAGGTTCGTTTTCTATTCTCGGTTCATTCTAAACTCTCAAGTGGTATCGAAACAATGCCTGCTCCGGGCGCCCCTGTTATCCGTTTCGGGGGTACTTACGTTCAGCAGAAACGTAAAGATTTTGCAGCAGTACTGGTCGCCCAGGTGGGGTAGTGGGAGCCTCAAATACTGGTATGAGTTCATGCTCGTGTTCGAATCCTAAGTGGGCCGAACGTTTTTTGTTTCTTATCTATAAAGAAAGACGGAATCAGCTGCTGGGAGCGCCTAGTAGCGTGAGTGAGTACAGTCCGATGCGAGTTGGCTAGGGAGGAAAGGGTTCAATTCTCCACGAGATAAAAATGCAAGGCAATCAACGTAGTTGGGTGGAGAGAGAAAGCCCTGCCCCGTGACCCTGGATTTGAGTTTTATCTGTGGAAGAGAGAGAAACGAATGGCCGGGATAATAAAAGGGATGGCGAAACAAAAACACGAAATACCATCAAGGTTGTAATAAGTTCATATAACATGTACTCTATCTAGTGCTAGTTGGGCGTAGCACACCACGAGACGGAGGTTAGCCCCTCGCAAGGGGGGGTGGGCGCAGGTCCCCTCCCGAATGACCGGCGGAAGACGACCGTAGGCGAATATTTCGGACATATTTGAACATATTACCTATAATATGCGTGTCTCATTGGCTCCTCTTAGTCTATAATTGTCGTGAGCCAGGCTGGCGTAGAGTGCCATGTGACTATGCTGCTAGCTTTCCGACGATACTGACAATGCAGGAGCTGAGATGACAAAATTTGGGCGCAATTGGTTAGAGACCACAGCACAAAAACAAAAGGAAAAACGATGATAGAGGGTGAAACACAGCAGCAGTAGTAGTGTCGGATGAGGATTTGAGCCAGGCTACAAGAGAACGGGGCAAGTCACACGCACTATCTACATCAGCAAACAACTACGGTGAGATGAGGAGAATATGGCAAACGAAAAGAAAGGAAAATAAAATGCATAAACGTGGTTGATCAAGCAAACCAAGACTTCGAGTACGGGACGAATCAGACGTGTGCAGGGACAAAAATATTACTCGGCAACTAAGCAAGAGATGCATACACAAGAACATCTACTTCACCAACAGGGAACGTTATAATGCTTTGCAGTGAGAAAGGCAAAAAAGAAAGTACCAACTATTACGGGGGGCCATAGTT
>JBDWQI010000230.1:0-3339 GCA_039986635.1 Sulfitobacter sp. | reverse complement strand
GTTTCCGATCTCCTGGGCGATGTCCCTGAGGCCACAATTTCTATGCAAGGGGCGTACGCAAGGAGCGGATGGAAGGGAACGGGGACATGCACGCCTGCCAGGCGATTCTCATCGTACAGGAGGTAATAGGTAATAGTGACGTTGAAAGCAGACTCCGGCCCAATCCATATGCGGAAGGCCACCGTCAGACATGCCCCCGCCGGTCGGCATTCCCATGAAGCGGACCCAAGTTGTTGACCGTATCCTGGAGGCGCAGGACGCGCGAGAATTGCTGCTGGAGGCGATGGCATAAAAGAGGGCTCAGAAGGTTTTGCATTCGGTGGGGCGTCTATGCGCGCAATCGATCTTGAAGGCGGTTATGGCCGAGTACAGGCCAGATTTTCAGCTGTCCGCGCCTGTCCCGGCGCCAATGGTCGACGTCGAACCCATGGAGTCTGCTCTGAGGAAAAATATGCTGCTCTCAAGACACGAGGTAGAGCTCATTGCAAGTGTGGCGGAAGCCAGTGTGGTGGAGGTGGTGGCAGTTGTACGTGGTTCCTCGTACGGGCCGGTGCGTGCTGATCGAGCTAGAGGGGTTGCCGTACTTGTCCGACAAGGAAAGGGTCGCCAATAATGGTTACGTAATGTCTGGGGTTTCCGGATTGGAGCGTAACTCAGAGCCTATGCACGGCAACGGGCAAGGTCACATCTGGGGTCGACATGCAATACCTATTGTTGACCACTCGGTTGTACCTTCCGGATCGAGGCCACCAGCTGTCATGCCAAGCGCAAACGTACAGGGCTCGCACACCTCATTGAAGACCAGCGCTGCAACATGCTTGCGCGGAGGGTCAAGCGCATCATGTCCATTCGGTTGAACCAGCATGTGGTTGACGAGGTTCACGAGTTTGACGCGGCTGTAACGCAGGCACGGCCTATGGCCACCACGAGTGGACAGCAAGTGGTGGCTGCACAGGAGGAGACAACAAACAAGTCGATTGACCTTAGTTTCGACTTGGGTAGCCTAGAGTGCACAGCAATCCGGGCTGCGCAGGAGGAGACGTCGAACATGTCGACTAACCTTAGCTTATAAAATAGACGCAATCATGGATTGCCTTGTGCAGGAAAATCCTGCCGGTCTGTGGTTTGTTGCCGTTTTACATGGGTTTGTAGGTTCTCATGGTTTAATTGTTAAGGGGATCCGGCGATTGGTTTGTTTCAGCGCACTCTGGCTCTCTTATCGTTTCCTTTGCATGAGGTCGTCTAATTTATATATAATCGTTTATTCTCCGAATATGTACATTTATTTATTTAATCGACATTATGGGTGATGATCACAGATTTGACTTTTGAATGCTGGGTTTCTCCCTTCATGATCGATCTCGGTTGAAATCACAAAACCACACGTTCGAAAGGTGCAGGTATATACAAGGTTCACACTGTCGGGGCGCCAAGCAAATGTAGCTATTACGGGGGGACTATAATGGATAGGACCAAATGTTGCTAGAAAACAAATTGAAATATAGAGGTGTTTGTGTGTACCGTAGGTCCTCTTTAATATGGTCCCCCGTGAAAGGAACAGCAAATACCTCCAAGGTTTGTGTTTACCTGTATGTTACCCCCGTAAAACCTATCCGCAGGGTTCTTACCGAATTGTATTGCCGACGGCGGTGTGCCCCTAAACTTTCGTCTTACCGCCATATTGCATTACCGCCGGAGATTAACTGGAATATTTAGGTAGTACCGTGAACTGCTGAACGTGGTAGCGCCCAAACAAAAAATCGCCTACCGCTGTAAAATACCTGCAGTATTGAAATCCCCGTCCCGTTTGTGTCTGCAAAAAAATCCGTTTCCGATGAGTATTCCGGATATGTCTGTGAATTTACACGAAGCCGGACATGTGGAATGTTGTGTGTGCTGTGACGAGCTACTCTCAAAACCCGGTACCAAAGCTCTGGAAGGTAGTCACGAAAACAATATCATACTTTCGCGGGATCAGGGGGTGGGGATTGACTTAGGTGCGCGGGCGACGATGTGAGCTTTCAGCGTAAAGGCTTTCTACGTATAGTGAAGCCGACCTCGCCGGTAGGTCCCACGACAGGCGCTCCGTGCGGGGGACGGATCTTCAAATATCACTTGAGGCCTTCGATTGAGCTACAAGCACGAAAATGTTTGTTATATTGTTCACAGCAGAGGCAGAGCACGTCCAACCGGGAGACGGGGTGGCGGACTCTGGTGTCCTTTATGTTTCCACAGCAAGTCGTATCACATTCCCGGGTAGGGAGGAAACCAGGGCCCATCATGTTTGCTGAGAACATCTCCCTCCAGGAATACGCACACTGGCTTGAGCTCCATTTCTTTCAATTGCTGAACCAATCGATTTTTCCGAGAGATGAACACTGTACGTCCTGCGGCGTGTGTGCAAAACATTTGTCGCAACACATGTAGGGAATTGGCTGTTCTCAACTCCCCTTCATTAGAGATTCCCCGAAGGACAGTGAGTGAGCTCGACACGAACTCGTTGATTCCAAGCGATCGCTCCTGGCCGTCCCGATGGAGAACGGGAGACCCCCGGCCATTGCGCAAAAGCGTTGGTGTTGGTGAGAATAACATCGGACGTGGAAAATATTGATCAACTAGTTTGGAGGCGGGGCTCACACTTACACGGTATGTATACGGTTTAAGTCATTGGCCACGCTCCTACATATCGTCTGAAAAAATGACACCCGCCACCTGAAATATCGTCCAGCCACATAGTTCGATATTTGTACATCTCTTACCCCGAACACTAGCAGTAATTAAAACGTGGCCGGAACAATACATCAACTGAGGTGCGAAACGACTGGAATCGAGGTGAGTCATCCATTGACGATTTATGACCGCTAGATAGGGAACGAGAACATGGAACGTATTCAGAGTTTCTGTGTTTTACCCCTGTACCTAAATGCATTTCGTTTGAGACCTAACGTCAACGTACAGGCATGGCTTGTAGTTCTAGATTGGGTGTGCATCTCTCGCTTTTGCTTCGAGATACGGATTTGAGGGCTACACATACAACAAAACTACAGTACACACATCCACTGTAATCACCTCCTCTCCTGTTCACATGAAAAAGATGAGAGTGCGTGGCCTACTGTAGTTCTTAAACACACTGCTTAATTTATGCACGAGATAAGTATTCAACACTCCTCAACGCAGACACTCGCACACTGCCCACTGGTATGGGATATCACCAACAGTACGCGACGGAGAGAATCGACTGAGGGTGGGACTACTTCCTGGACCTATTGAGTGCATTTCAGAACTTGAAGGGAAGGGCAATGCACCCAGAACAGAATACTGTGCAACACGAGTTATAGA
>JBDWQI010000229.1:0-4068 GCA_039986635.1 Sulfitobacter sp. | reverse complement strand
ATCGGTAAATTTCCAACCTTATCTTGCAGAGAACAACAAAAAACGGTCGGCCACAAATGAGACAACTCATACGTCTAGATTCAACGATGGGACCTACGATAAAGGCAAGGCCTCTAGCATATTTAGTCAATATTGGTTGAGACAAACGGGTATTCTCAGCGGAGAAAGTACCCAACATCGATTACACGTTTACTCTGTATCTATTCATATAAACATATGCAATGCAATGTATCGCCGGGTTGAGCGTACCTTTCTTCTCCCATTTTCCGATGTTATGTAGTGCTCCTTGCGAAAGTAGCGGTTACAAAAATATGTCAAGTTTGCCCCTACCTGTAGCATGCGTTTAACACTAACACCCGCCAAGCACAACCGGCATCTCAACACACTCGCCTTGTTTTTGGGACGAGACGCGGACACCGTCAGATATCAGCATTTCGGTGGAAAAGGACAAACGCGTAAGAATGGTACAGCGCTGTCCGGTACCACGTCCCCTCGATTCACCTTTGCAGGGTTCTCCCCGTTTCCTGGCCCAGCTCTACATCTTCTCAGACACGACTGTGCAGAGTCCAGCATGGCTTGTCCCACAGGCCTATGGGACACTGGAGCATTTCGCCCCGGCTCCGCGGTGCTCTCGTCCACAACGGCTGGCGTCGAACTTGCTTGGCCGGCATGTGATGCTTCGGCCGAATTGTCGCCTCCAGATCCACTACCCGTAACCCCCGTGGGGGACGCCGCGAGAGCTAAACCCGGCACTGCTCCAGGGTCTGAAGGGACCATGTCGCTTGAGGACGTCGATACGGCGTCCGGGTTTGTGCGGGTCCTGAAGCTGTCCCCCTGCTCATAACATGCTCGTGAATATGCTGCGGTGCACGCATTTTCATTGCGTATGCGCATCGGGTTGTTTTGAGCGCGGGGTTTTTCAGGTCTCAGACCCACATAAAATGTGGTCGCCAGGAAACCCAGGAGCACCATCGGTGCGACAGTGACGATCCTTCAGCGAACCATGCACAACGGAATTCACGTGCGTACGAAGACCGTCATATTACAATCGAACAACTGCAAGGGCTATAGCCGGTTTTGAAAGGATGGGGAACGGGATAAAAGACGGCACGAACATATGTACCTAATCGCCTTGCTGTGTACATGTCTAACTGCGCCTACGCAAGCAGCGAACAGTTCAACTCAGTCAAACATCCGATGGGATGCTTCATGATACGTTTTCTGCATCGGATCAACGGCGTCGATCCAGCAGGCACTTGGTGAATTCCACAATCAGAGAGCGGCAAATAAGGTCGTTAGACGGTGCGGTATCCGATCAACGGCACCGTCGACCAACGAATAGCCGTCGTGTTGAGCACAGCCAACGAAGTTTCATAGATTGACGATCTGTCGCCCTCGTTCCGCTCGCGCCATGAACCCCTCTCGAATGTTAGCAGTGACGCACCGGTGAGATCGGTGCGCTATCTATCATCAGACGTTTGCTTCGATCGTGTAGATGAGCTAGGCCCCCGTTGGTGCTTCAAAATCACGTCCGGTTTGACCGGTTAGTTGTACTTCGGGCGAAGATTTTGTTTGACGCCACCCGAAACAGGCTGTTTTAGCTACACTATTAATTATACGCATTGATGTCGGGAGTTCCATAACGTAAAGTGCTTGCACACGCCGCACGAATTGAGGCCCAGTCCTTGCCTCGTGGGGTGCGCTCAAGCGTTAATCCATGAACCATAGTGACGACACGCGAACTACAGCATTTTTGGTCATAAGTAGTATAAGAGAGTCACACAGGCTATGTGTGTCATATATACATGCGGTGAGCTCTGATCGTCCCTCAATAATCGACTTGTTCTTCGGTGGTCGGGAATGCAGCGGCTGAAACATTTGAGGTTCCTCAATTCAATAAACAAACAACTGCCTCCAAGCGCAGTTGAAACCCACCCCCACCACGATAAACAGTTGACAGCGCTAGGAAGCACGGACCGGCCGCGAATAACCTCGAACGCTACATATAAAAAATGGCGATATGAAGTGACTCCACCTGAGGCGTTGAAGACAGCAATAACCGCTTAAGGTACATATGGACGAGAAACACAAACATGCTGCACTCGTGCATCGTGTACGTAACAACCCCTCGGGTGGCCCGCTCGACTCACAGCAGTTTGCCGTAAAACGTGAGGCCTGTGGCCAGGCAGGCCGCAGAGAGCATCCATCCCAGATCCAGGGAGAATATCCCAATCACAGATAACTACTTTTCGTAGATCGGCGGGAACACTGCGTTTGTGACGTTCGCGAACTTCACGCCAGGTGGCCAGCGTGTTGTGCCGTGGAAGCAAATTGGCCAAGCACCCAGACCGAGACGTGTAGCGGCGATAAACAGCCATATACCAGCGGGATCATGACACCGGGTAGATAGGCGTGAAGGGTGGGTGACCGCACAGGTATCCATATGAATATGTCGAATGCAACGCTGATCTCGAACTATCGTCGCACATAAGAAACTCAAGACACCCCAGACGGTGTCAACTCAAGCGGCCATACTCCGACACGAGTCATACAGTGCACCGTTTTTCTTCTGGTGCTAAGCCTGCGGTGTGGATGATGACGTTGTAAGTTCTATGCTTCACTCAAACCCTGACTTGCAGAACAAAGGAGTGTTCACCACGATCGCTTTCGCTATGAATCGAATTTTCAGTACAACATGAGAGGTGTTCCTTCTATATGGAGTAGCTCCTGATGTGGGGAACCCAACCATGCCACTGTAAGAGTCGCACGCGTCCCCTTGTTCCTGCACACTCGCATAAAAGACACACTACTAGCAAAAGCCGATCGGCGTGAATGCACGCGTTAGACCGCTGAACGATGAACACTTTCGCGACTTACCGCGACTGATATTTGCCACACCACTGGTTTCGACACGGGCAGCAGGCGACCCAGATAGAACCGCGAGAAGGCCATAACCACATGCGTGTTGAGTGGCAACCGGCAGCGAGGAAACCATGGGGGTGGGGGGAGTGGTGGAACCAAAGTGCACGTATGGCAATGGCTTCCATCACGACGTATGGAGAACACAGGAACATTTCAAAACGTATGACATCGGAGCAAACCGGAACACACAGTTTCTTTGGCATGGACACTCCGACACGCCTCCATTGGTGGAACATGTTTGAGCTGGAGCAAGTGTATATTCTTGATTGTGTCCGAACAAAAATGGACATCTCGTTCGAGTGGCCTGCTGCGTCCGATGTCGGCCGTACACCGAGCCAATAGAAAACAACGGAGTGATCGCGTTAGGTTGCGTCTACCATCCAGTAAGCCGCAAATTTTGGCGCCAGCTGCATGCTCGTGAAGTGTTAACATACACCGTAGTAACATCTGAGATGAATTAGAAGACAATGCCACATGCGGGGCGGTACAACGGCTTCAGTGGACGGCCTTGTCCGCTTGATGTGTTATTATCCCGCAAAGTACAACTGAGGGTTTTCAATGCGGTACATGCTATTTACCAGGTACCCAATTAAGGAGTGAACCTGACGAAGGTCTTCTGGTACCCTGTAAACTAAACGATAAACAACCTTGACATAAGGCGTACGGGACAGCAATGTGTGAGAATCGCAGTGGGGAGGTAGAATGAGTGAACCGAAGCAAACACATTCACAAAACACATAAATAGACATGTTCACGTTTCGGGCGATGATATTCGTGGGTTTTTTCCCAAGTTTTCATGAACGATAGTTGAATGGGGCTGCAAGACCGAAGGTCATCCCGATATATACAGCTCTGACAGTGACTATGTAACTGTTAGTCTAATAAGCCATGAGGCTTCTAATTGAGTCAAGCGTCGACATCTTTTCTTGTAAAGCCATTTGTAGGTGCCACGTATAGTCTCCAAAATAATATGAAGATCCTAATAAAACCATTGCAGGTGTAACCTTCTATGCGTGGCATCATGGGTCCGCTTACCGATAACAATCTTGACCTTGGCCAGCAGCAGTTGAGGCAACGTCTGACCGATTCTCCTGGCGGCTGCAGGTATATCGCGCTGTTTCCCCTCAACCGATGTGCGACCCCGAG